>NZ_CXYV01000002.1 GCF_001286805.1 Kallipyga gabonensis | reverse complement strand
GAGAGGTCAAAGATTTATCGGTGTGTGATGGCCTTGCGTCTGATTAGCTGGTTGGTAGGGTAACGGCCTACCAAGGCGATGATCAGTAGCCGGCTTGAGAGAGTGTACGGCCACATTGGGACTGAGACACGGCCCAGACTCCTACGGGAGGCAGCAGTGGGGAATTTTGCACAATGGAGGAAACTCTGATGCAGCGACGCCGCGTGAACGAAGAAGGTCTTCGGATTGTAAAGTTCTGTCCTGGACGAAGATAATGACGGTAATCCAGGAGGAAGCCCCGGCTAACTACGTGCCAGCAGCCGCGGTAATACGTAGGGGGCGAGCGTTGTCCGGAATGATTGGGTGTAAAGGGTACGCAGGCGGCCTATTAAGTTTGACGTGAAAGCCCGGGGCTCAACCTCGGCAAGCGTTGAAAACTGGTAGGCTTGAATAGTGGAAGGGACAGTGGAATTCCTAGTGTAGCGGTGAAATGCGTAGAGATTAGGAAGAATACCGATGGCGAAAGCAACTGTCTGGACACATATTGACGCTGAGGTACGAAAGCGTGGGGAGCAAACAGGATTAGATACCCTGGTAGTCCACGCCGTAAACGCTGAGTGCTAGGTGTCGGGGGTCAAACCTCGGTGCCGCCGTTAACACATTAAGCACTCCACCTGGGGAGTACGCACGCAAGTGTGAAACTCAAAGGAATTGACGGGGACCCGCACAAGTAGCGGAGCATGTGGTTTAATTCGACGCAACGCGAAGAACCTTACCAAGGCTTGACATAGAACGGATGGGTGTAGAGATACACCGTCTCTTCGGAGCTGTTTTACAGGTGGTGCATGGTTGTCGTCAGCTCGTGTTGTGAAATGTTGGGTTAAGTCCCGCAACGAGCGCAACCCCTGTCGTTAGTTACCAGCAAGTAAAGTTGGGGACTCTAACGAGACTGCCGGTGATAAACCGGAGGAAGGTGGGGACGACGTCAAATCATCATGCCCTTTATGTCTTGGGCTACACACGTGCTACAATGGTTGGGAACAAAGCGCAGCGAGACCGCGAGGTCAAGCGAATCGCAGAAAACCAATCTCAGTTCGGATTGGAGGCTGCAACCCGCCTCCATGAAGTCGGAGTTACTAGTAATCGTGGATCAGCATGCCACGGTGAATGCGTTCCCGGGTCTTGTACACACCGCCCGTCACACCATGGAAGTTGGTAATACCCGAAGTCGCTGAGCGAACCGCAAGGAAGCAGGCGCCGAAGGTAGGATCAATGACTGGGGTGAAGTCGTAACAAGGTAGCCGTAGGAGAACCTGCGGCTGGATCACCTCCTTTCTAAGGAAAGCTTGAGAAGGTGAGTAAGAAATACGAGAAGGAAGGCAAGGGAAAAGGCGTCAGGTAACTGATGAAGAAGTACCGAAACCGAATTCGCGAAAGCTTACGAACAATTCTTGGAGCAGACAAAATGGTCGAGAGACCGAAAATCATAAGTTTATTGATTGCTAATCGCGTCCGAGGCGACGTGGGGGTGTAGCTCAGCTGGGAGAGCACCTGCCTTGCAAGCAGGGGGTCAAGAGTTCGATTCTCTTCATCTCCATAACCCTTCATCATGAAGGGTTTTTTCATCAGAGGTTAAGACCTTCGATGTGGTCCTTGACAATCGAATAGTAAAAGATATTTCTGGTCAAATCGAGAAGAGCACGAGGCGAATGCCTTGGCACATGGCGCCGACGAAGGACGGTCAAGCACCGATAGCCGCGGGGAGTCCAAAAGACAGTGATCCGTGGGTTTCCGAATGGAGCAATCCGGCAGGTGAAGAACCTGTCATCCTACCGCCAATCCATAACGGTAGGAGGGGACACCCGGCCAACTGAAACATCTCAGTAACCGGAGGAAAAGAAAGCAAACGCGATTTCCTTAGTAGCGGCGAGCGAAGGGGAAAGAGGCCGATAGTGAAGAAGACGAAAGAGACCCAGGCGAATCTTCTGGAAAGAAGAACCAAAGAAGGTAAAAGTCCTGTAACTGAAAGGTTTTGCCGTTGTCACGACAGAGTACCATCGAACACGAGAAATTTGGTGGGAACATGGGAGGACCACCTCCTAAGCCTAAATACGACCATGTGACCGATAGTGAACAAGTACCGTGAGGGAAAGGTGAAAAGAACCCCGGAAGGGGAGTGAAAGAGAATCTGAAACCTTGTGCTTACAAGCAGATAGAGGGGTCATGCACCCTGATATCGTACTTTTTGTAGAACGGGCCAGCGAGTTATATTCGTAAGCGAGGTTAAGCCCTACAGGGGCGGAGCCGGAGGGAAACCGAGTGTGAATAGCGCGAGAGTTTGCGGATATAGACCCGAAACCGGGTGATCTAGTCATGAGCAGGATGAAGTAGAAGTAAAATTCTATGGAAGACCGAACCAGGTGCGGTTTAAAACGCATTGGATGACTTGTGATTAGGGGTGAAAAGCCAATCGAACCCGGAGATAGCTGGTTCTCCTCGAAACCACTTTAGGGTGGGCCTCATGAGGAAGATAAAGGGAGGTAGAGCACTGAATGGTCGCGGGGGATATATCCTACCAACACCTATCAAACTTCGAATTCCGTTTATTATCCATGGGAGTTAGACTATGTGGGATAAGCTTCATAGTCGAAAGGGAAACAGCCCAGACCGTCAGCTAAGGTCCCTAAATCATGTTCAGTGGAAAAGGAGGTCATTCTACTTAGACAACCAGGACGTTGGCTTAGAAGCAGCCATGCATTGAAAGAGTGCGTAATAGCTCACTGGTCGAGTGGAGCGGCGCCGAAGATACACGGGGCTAAACATGATACCGAAGCTACGGGATTGATCGAGACAAAAAGTATTTTGTTCAACACGCTTACGGATTGTGAAGACTAGAAATATCGAAGTCAAATTTCTACAACGAAAACGCGTTAAAGAGATTGAGGTAAGAAGCAAGTTATCTTTATTGAATTAATGCAATTTCACGCAAGAGAGATTCACAAGAAACGTGCAAGTGAACAGAATACTTTTTGTCTTGACAATCGGTAGAGGAGCATTGTATGTGCATTGAAGCAGAAGGGATAACCCACTGTGGAGGGCATACAAGAGAGAATGCTGGCATGAGTAGCGAGAAGGCGAGTGAGAATCTCGCCCGTCGAAAGCCGAAGGATTCCTGAGCAAGGCTCGTCCTCTCAGGGTTAGTCGGGACCTAAGCTGAGGCCGAAGGGCGTAGGCAATGGATATCCGGTGGAGATTCCGGAACTGTTTTTACTCGTTTGAGAGAAGTGTTGACGCAGAAGGCTAAGGGAAGCAGGCGAAAGGTAGAGCCTGTCCAAGGAGGTAGGCGAGTTCGGTAGGTAAATCCGCCGAATGGTGCTGAGATCTGATGGGGACCGAAAAATAAGTAGGGAAGTCTCTGATGCCCGGCTGCCGAGAAAAGACGCTATCGAGAGTAAGAGCACCCGTACCAAAACCGACACAGGTTGGCAAGATGAGAATTCTAAGACGCGCGGAAGAACCTTTGTTAAGGAACTCGGCAAAATGACTCCGTAACTTCGGGAGAAGGAGTGCCATATAAAAATAGAACTTCACGTTCGACGAATCGTATGGCTGCAGTGAATCGGCCCAAGCGACTGTTTACCAAAAACACAAGTATCTGCGAAGTCGTAAGACGAAGTATAGGTGCTGACACCTGCCCGGTGCTGGAAGGTCAAGGGGAAGCGTTAGCGCAAGCGAAGCGTTGAACTTAAGCCCCAGTAAACGGCGGCCGTAACTATAACGGTCCTAAGGTAGCGAAATTCCTTGTCGGGTAAGTTCCGACCCGCACGAAAGGTGTAACGATTTGGGCGCTGTCTCAACAAAGGATCCGGTGAAATTGTAGTACCCGTGAAGATGCGGGTTACCCACGCTAGGACGGAAAGACCCCATGGAGCTTTACTGTAGGCTGACATTGGACTTTGGTTTTTAATGTACAGAATAGGTGGGAGACTGTGAGCTAGTGGCGCCAGCTGCTAGGGAGTCGCCTTTTGGATACCACCCTTTAAGGACTAGAGTTCTAACCTAGGTCCGTGATCCGGACCGGGGACACTGTCAGTTGGTCAGTTTGACTGGGGCGGTCGCCTCCCAAAGAGTAACGGAGGCGTTCAAAGGTCTGCTCAGGATGGACGGAAACCATTCAATGAGTGTAAAGGCAGAAGCAGGCTTGACTGCGAGAGCAACAACTCGAGCAGGTGCGAAAGCAGGACTTAGTGATCCGGCGGTTGCGAGTGGAAGTGCCGTCGCTTAACGGATAAAAGCTACCCTGGGGATAACAGGCTTATACCCCCCAAGAGTTCACATCGACGGGGGTGTTTGGCACCTCGATGTCGGCTCGTCTCATCCTGGAGCTGGAGCAGGTTCCAAGGGTTGGGCTGTTCGCCCATTAAAGAGGTACGCGAGCTGGGTTCAGAACGTCGTGAGACAGTTCGGTCCCTATCCAGCGTGGGCGTAGGAAATTTGCGAGGAGCTGCCCCTAGTACGAGAGGACCGGGGTGGACAGACCGATAGTTTACCAGTTGTTCTGCCAAGGGCACCGCTGGGTAGCTACGTCTGGACAGGATAAGCGCTGAAGGCATCTAAGCGCGAAGCCCCCCTCAAGATGAGATTTCCGAAAGAGACCAGGTAGAAAATCTGGTTGATAGGTCAGAGGTGGAAGTGCAGTAATGCATGAAGCTGACTGATACTAATTACTCGTGAATTTGACCAGAAATATCTTTTACTATTTGAGGTTAAGGTGAAACAAGAATGAGGTGTTCATTCTTCATATGGTGATGATAGCAAGAGGGATCCACCTGTTCCCATTCCGAACACAGCAGTTAAGCCTCTTCACGCCGATGGTACTTGGTTGGAGACGACCTGGGAGAGTAGGAAATCGCCAAATAAGAAGCCCGAGAGCAATCGCTCTCGGGTTTTGCTTTATATGGGCGATTTTCTGCGAACCCAGGTCGGATGATGGAGATCCCAAACCACCCATTCCCGGAGCGAGTACTCCGAGCGTAGGGAATGGCTTTGGTTTGGGATGCAAAGGCCGCCCACGAGCCGAGACCGCAAAGGTAAAGAGGGTCGAAGGCGAGTGGAGAGCGGCCGACTGCTGTAGGAAATCGCCAAATAAGAAGCCCGAGAGCAATCGCTCTCGGGTTTTGCTTTATATGGGCGATTTTCTGCGAACCCAGGTCGGATAAGGGGCGATTAATCCTCCAAGTAAGCCTGGATCAGCCGGAAGGTATTGCTGGCTCCATCGATGTGGGACCTTTCATAGCCGTGGGAGGCATAGACGCCGGGGCCGATGAGGGCATGGCGGAAGTCATGACCGGCCGCCAGGGTGGCTTCCACATCGCTGCCATAGAAGGGATAGATGTCTAAAGCGGAATCAATTTCGTATTTTTCCGATAATTCCACCAGGCGGGAAACCAGGTCATAGTTATAAGGACCGCCGGAATCCTTGGCGGCGATGGAGACCTGTTTTTCCCGGCAGTTCAGGCCTTCCCCTACGCAGCCCATATCCACCGACCAGACCTCCGTTACTCCTTCGGGGAAGGGGTGGGAGCCGCCGTGGCCCACTTCTTCGTAGATGGTGAAGTGGATATAGAGGTCCCGGGAGAGGGTGATTTTTTGGTCTTTTAAGTATTTGAGATAGGCAAGGAGGATGGCAGCGGATAACTTATCATCCAGGAAACGGCTCTTGATATAGCCGGATTTGGTGATCCTTGTCCGGGGTTCAAAGAAGACGTAGTCCCCGGCCTGGATGCCTAGCTTTTTAACATCCTCATCCTCTTTGACGTCCTCATCTATAACTACCTCCATGGTCTCCCAGCTCCTCTGGGTGGTTGTGAAATCCTTGTTCACATGGACAGAAGCATTTTCCAGTTGGAAGGTCCCTTCGTAGGTTTTTCCGGACCTGGTCAGAATGGTGACATTCTCTGTTTCGGTATTGCTGGGGTTGAGGCCGCCAATCGGTGTGATTTGAATCCCTCCCGTCTCTTTGATGGCGTGGACCATGCCGCCCAAGGTATCCACATGGGCCTGGAGGAGGATACCATTTCCGGATATTTTTCCCGGAATATGGGCTAATACACCGCCCTTGAGGGTTTTTATCGCCTCAATGTCCATGTCGGCCAGCTGGGTCATCAGGTGGTCGGTAACCGCTTTTCCATAGCCGGAGGGGGAGGGGATGGCAAGGAGGTCCTGGGCATTTTGGAGGATTTGGTCTTTATAATCGAGATAGGCATCTTTATTAAAGGTCATTTTGAATCCTTTCTGTTCTGGAATTTCTGTATTTCATGAACAAAACTAGGATACGGGAAGAAAAAGCAAATGTCCATGGGAAGGCTGGAAAAAATGAGAGAAGGCCATATAATAATTGTAATAGGAATTGTAAGAATATATAGAGATATAGAAAGGAAACGATATGGACCTGGGAATTTTGGGAGAAAAGAAGGAAGTAGTGACAAAGGAAAAGGCGGCTGACCGTCTGGGATCCGGCCTCCTTCCGGTCTATGCCACTCCCGCTATGGTAGCTTTGATGGAAGCCACTTGCCTGGAGTCCGTGGCCGATGAAATCGGTCCGGACAATGACACCGTAGGCATTGCCATTGATGTCAAGCACATGGCCGCTTCGCCGGTCGGGGATGAGATCACCTGTAAGTCTGAGTTGGTGGAGATTGACCGCAAGCGTCTGGTCTTCCATGTGGAAGCCTTTGACCGCCATGAAAAGATCGGGGAAGGAACACACCAGCGTTTCATCATTAACCCTGAAAAATTTATGGAAAAAGCTCAGGCAAAGTAGCAAAAGCGGGAAAGACGCAGGATGTCAGCTTTTACTGGCATCATTATGATACGGGAAAAGGATTTTATAATCCTGATGATGAAGGAAAGCCGGTTTCTTTTGCATTTTTCATTGAATTCAAAGGAACAGGAGAAGATGGACAGGTTCATACCGGTCTTTATTCACAGTTAACCTATTCGGGTAAAATCGGAGAGGAAACGAAAATTACGGTACCTGTGGATGAAATCACGGATAATTTGAATAATAAATACACAAATTGTACGATCGACTCGATCTTTGTTCCGATTTATTTGGGAAATACGATTTATGCGACCGGCGGCGGTGATGAAAGCCTAAGATATTTGCTTCAACAAAACATGGAGACGAAAACACAGGCAAAAATCGCAGAGAATTCCATTATCCTTGATGAAGACTGGGGTGCCATGCCCATCCTTTATCGGGCAACCGTAACAAGGGAAGAGGATGGAAAAGAAGTCACCGAAATTGCGAAAAGCAGAAATAATGGAGAGGTGATTCAAAAAACCTTGCTATTCCGGGAAGGGAATGTGCCGGTTTGGTCAGGAAATGAGGATGAATCTTTCTATCGTGCTATTTTTCAGAGTAATTTAGAGCCATTTAACCCCTATACCGGTAGGTATAAGACCTTTCATCTCATTGCAGAATTTACTGGCGATCGTAAGGCAGAGTTAGATGAGCGTTATGAACTGAAAATGGAGGGAAATGATCTGGATGGGTGGACACTCACTTTATCATCCAAGATCAGAGAAGGAGTAAAGGAAGACGTTGAAGAGATTCCTTATCGCACAGTTTACGAATTCGATCCGACCATGAAAGAGGGCGAAATTAAGCTTAAACAGGAAGGTCGTCCAGGTCAGAAGGTCACCAAAACGCCCTATTATTACCTTCCCGGTGAAGACGGTAGTGAAAAGCTTTTGAAAACCCTCGATGATCAGGCAACAACTACCGTTACAGAACCCGTGGACGCCATTTACCTCAGAGGACCCGTGGGTCCCGGTTCTGATGTGGATCCCCAGCCTTCCGATCCTTCCGTTGACCGGATCGGTGGTGATGACCGGGTTGACACGGCCAATAAGGTCTCCGGAAAGTTCTATGACAATGCGGATACTGTCATTTTAGCTCGTAAGGATGATTATCCTGATGCTCTGACTGCCGGTGTCTTATCTAAACTGATGAATGCCCCTATTCTTTTAACAGAAACAGACCAGCTGGATGCCCGTGCCGCTTCTGAGATAAAACGCTTGGGTGCGAAGGAAGTCATCGTTATTGGTGGAGACAGTGCTATCTCAGAGAAGACCTTTAATCAGGCTAAAGCCATTGCCGGCTCAGCGAAGCGGATCGGTGGTCATGACCGGTATGAAACTGCTGCACTGATTGCCAATGAAGTTGGTGGACTGACCAAGAATACTTCCAAGGCAGTGATTGCTACCGGCCAGGATTTTGCAGATGCCTTAGCTATTTCCTCTTATGCGGCTAAGGAGGGTCGCCCCATCCTCCTGGTAAAAACGAATCAGATTCCGGAAGCGACCGCTAAGGCACTTGACGACCTGAAGGTTGAAGGCGTGACCATTGTTGGCGGAGATGCTGCTGTTTCCAAGACTCTTGAGGGCAAGTTACCTAAGCTTGAGGCTCGCGTAGGCGGTGCCAACCGGTATGAGACAGCGTCTCTTATCGCCTCCCGTTTCTTCGACAAGTCCGACCGGGCTTTCCTCGCCTCCGGTCAGAAGTTTGCTGATGCTTTGGTTATCGGCCCTGTCGCCGCAAGACTCAATGCACCTGTTCTTCTTTCCAAGCGTGATATTTTGCCGAAAGAAACCAAGGCTCAGATTATGAAGGCATCCTATAAGCAGGTCACCATTATCGGGCTTGACGGTGCCATCTCTAAAGCTGTTGAAGATGCGATCAAGTAAGTCATGTGGTTGTTTCGTCGTTAAATGTTGACTGAAATGTTTTAAGTAAGAGAAAAGGGCCCGCATAATGTCGGGCCCTTTACTTTGATAACAAAAGTGGCTGAGTGAGAAAGAACTAGTTCTTTTCACTCAGCCACTTTTGATTAAATCATCGTTTTATTCTTCTTCATCTTCACCGGGAACCTTGTTCCGGTTGATTGCCGTTTTTGTCTGGTTTTCATCGGTGCGGGGGTTGTTGTTGATTACGGAGTTGTTCTCCTCATAGGTCTTAGTATTTTCATGATCCTGGTATTGGCTGGACTTCTTTTCAGTCATATCTTCCTCCTTAAACGTTACCGGGTTATAGGGAACCTATAACTCCTTGGAACATTGGCTCATCTATTAAATTATTGTATCGTATTGACGGGCATCTGTATAGGCCGGTAGCGGGAAAGAGTTTGCCCTCCTGTGTTATAATAGACCAAGAAAAAAGGAGGGACTATGAAAAAATTCCCGTTTATACTGGCTATAGCCTGTTTGATAATGATTAGTTTTTCCGCCTGTTCCGAAAGAAAGAGCGAAATTACTTCTGAAGAAATTCCGGAAGAAAGTTCTTCTGAACCGATCATAGCGTCCTGGAATGAAGGACCGGAGGAGGTCTTCTATTCCATCTATAACGGTTTAGAGATCGAAGAAGATCAAGTAGGTCTTCGGCCTATGATGGTTATGATTGATAACCAATACTACGCCCGTAACCAGGCCAATCTGACAAAGGCTTCCATCGTGTGGGAGATGAGGGTGGAGGGGGAGTTTACCCGTTATATGGCCCTTTTTGAGCAGAAACCCGGACAAAACGACTTTCTGGTCGGTCCCATCCGGTCAGCCCGGCCTAATTTTGTCACCATTGCCAACCAATATGGAGCCATCTATGCCCATCACGGAGGATCAGCAGACGGCCTCCGTTTGATTGATCGTTTAGGCTTGGATGACCTGGAGGCCATGAGAGAAGGAGGAAATCTCTTTTTCCGCTACCGGAAAACAGGAAAACGGCCACCGCATGACTCCTATTTCAACTTGGAGGACGCCTTCAAACAAGCTGAGAAAAAGGGATACGAACAGGAAGGAAAAAATGTCGGCTTTTCATTCCATCCCATTTTTGAGCCTCTGGATCATGGAGAATCCGCTCAGTCTTTTCTTCTGGACTACCAGGGTAAACTCAACAACATCGAATTCAAATATTTGCCGGAAAAACAAGCCTATGAGCGCTATCGGGAGGGAACCCTCCAGGTCGATGAGGGAACGGAAGAACCCGTCTTATCCACCAATGTCATCATCCAATATGCCAACAGCTACATCTATGATAATAAAGGCCACAAGGCCTTTGATTCCATTGGAGAAGGGAAGGGCTTTTATGTGACCGGAGGGAAGGTTATTCCCATCCGTTGGGAAAAGTCTGATGACCACATTAACCCTACCCGTTTTTTGACCGAGGATGGAGAGGAATTGGTGCTTAACCCGGGGCTCACCTGGATCTGCGTGATTGATGATCGAATGGATCCGAATTTTGAATAGTTTTTTAGAATAAAGAAAGAACCGCTTGAAACCATTGATTTCAAGCGGTTCTTTTTAAGCTGGCAATAGGACTTGAACCCACAACCCTCTGATTACGATTCAGATGCTCTACCGATTGAGCTATGCCAGCAAATGATAAAGTTGACTTCCCTAGTATAACAAAGATCTTGAGGAAGGGTCAAGACCAAAAGCGAGGATAGAAGATGGTATAATAAACTATTGGATCGTTATGTTTGTGTTTTACTGGCCTGCTTAAGGTCGGGATAAAGGATAGAAGGAGAAAATATGAAAACATTGGAAGAAAGATTAAGAAAATACATTTCCTTCGATACGATGTCGGATGAAGAGTCGGAAACCTGCCCATCTACGGAAGGGCAGAGGGTTTTGGGCCAGGTCCTGGTTGAGGAACTCAAGGAATTGGGGTTGGAAGAGGTCAACCAGGATCTTAATGGCTATGTCTACGGGAGCCTGGCGGGAAATGTGGAAGGTATTCCTGCTATCGGACTAATTGCCCATATGGACACGTCGCCGGATGCTCCGGGAAAGGTGGATGATCCTCAGGTCCTTCAGTATGAGGGAGGGACCATTCCCCTGAGTGAAAAAAAAGTTTTGAGCCCGGATGATTTTCCCTTCCTCAATGACCTGGTTGGGCAGACCCTCATGACCACCCGGGGAGATACTCTTCTGGGGGCCGATGACAAGGCGGGGATTGCCATCATCATGCATGTTCTGGAAACTCTGGTCCGGGATCCTTCCATCCCTCATGGTCCGGTCAAGGTGGCTTTCACCCCGGATGAAGAAATCGGGCGGGGGGCGGACAAGTTTGACGTCGAGGCCTTTGGTGCGGATTTCGCCTTTACCATCGATGGGGGAGAAATGCCCGGCTTTGAATACGAGACCTTTAATGCCGCATCGGCTAAGTTGGAGGTGGAGGGGAAGAATGTCCACCCGGGTTCAGCCAAGGGGACCATGGTTTCCGCAGCGGAGATTGCCTTGGAATTTCACAGCCTTCTTCCTGCAGAAAAAAAGCCCCAGTACACCGAGGGGCGGGAGGGCTTTATCCACCTCCTCCATATGGAGGGGACAGTGGATCAGGCCAAGATGGACTACATCATCCGGGACCACGACCGGGCGGCCTTCCAAGCCTTGAAGGAGGTCATGGAAGGGGCTTTGGCCTATATCAACAAGAAACACGGTCCGGTGGCCCGGCTGGAAATCAAAGATAGCTATTATAATATGCGGGAAAAGGTGGAGGAACACCCGGAAATCATTGCATTGGTCAAGCGGGCCTTTGCTAAGGTTGGCCTGGAGCCGGAAATTGTCCCCGTCCGGGGAGGGACTGACGGAGCGGGCCTGTCTTTCAAGGGCCTTCCCACACCCAACCTCTTCACCGGGGGCTACAACTATCACGGGGTCTACGAATTTATTTCCCTGGACCAGATGGCCCGGTCGGCCGATGTCGTCCTCTCCATCCTCCAGGAAAACACCCGGAAGAACTAGTGTAGGCCCGGATAGCCCTGCTGGCGGAGGGCTTCATAAAGGGCGATGGCCACGGCATTGGAGAGGTTGAGGGATCTTTCCGTCTTCCGCATGGGGATTCGTACAACCTTATCGGCATGGCGGTCCAGAAAGTCCTGGGGGAGGCCATGGGATTCGGAGCCGAAGATGAGGAGGACAGGTCTATCCACTGCAACTTGTCCCAGAGTCCGGTCAGTGGTGGATTCGATGATAAGAATTTGGTAGCCCTCTTCCTCCATCCGGACCATGGCTTTCTCAAAATCTTCCAGGCTATCCCAGGTGGTCAGATCCACTTGGGGCCAGTAGTCCATCCCGGCTTTCTTGATGAGCTTGGAGGTCAGTTGAAAGCCCAGGGGCCGAACCAGGCCCAGGCGACTATCGGAAACGACACAGGTCCTGGCCACGTTTCCTGTATTATAAGGGATTTCCGGTTGGACGAGGACAATCATATTTTTATTCACAGGATACCTTCTTCCTTTTTTCTTTATGATACCGCAAAGGAAGGGGGAAGAGTAGAAAAGGAGGAAGGATGACGGCACCGACGACCATAGGAATCTTTGCCCATGTGGACGCAGGGAAAACGACCCTGGCCGAAGCCATCCTCCAACAGAGCGGGGCGGTGAAGAAGGCCGGAAGGGTGGATGAGGGAACCACGGTCATGGATACGGATGACCTTGAGCGAAAGCGGGGGATCACCATCTATTCCCGGACAGCCTCCTTTTTTATGAATACCGGGGAAGGCCGGCGGGAGTTCATTCTCGTGGATACACCGGGTCACCGGGACTTTGCCCCGGAAGCCGAGCGTACTCTCCCCATCCTTGATGGCGCCATCCTGGTCATCGACGGAGCGGACGGGCCTGTGGGCTATACCAAGACCCTTTGGGACCTCCTATCTCGGGCTCAGATCCCGGTCTTCCTTTTTGTCAATAAGATGGACCGGCCAGGTTTGGATAAGGGGGCAATCATGGCCACGATCCTCGACAGGTTGACCGAAAGGGCCGTGGATTTCACGGCCCCTGTCCCCAACCGGATGGAAGCCTTGGCCATGGCCGATCCCGGCCTCATGAAGACCTACTTCTCCATCGATACCATCTCTAACGGGGAAATTCGAGCATCTATCCAGGCCCGGAAGATCTTCCCGGTCATTTTCGGATCGGCCCTGGAAGGGGAGGGGGTGGGTCGGCTCCTGGACTGGATGGGAGAAAGCCTGACTCCCCATCTGGGTCAGGGTCGCTTCCAGGCCATCTGCTACAAGATCGGCTACGATGGGCCCATTCGCCTAAGCCAGGTCAGGATCCTATCAGGAAAACTTAAGGTCAAGCAGGACTTTGATGGAGAGAAGGTTCATGAAATTCGCCGCTACCAGGGTTCGGATTATGAGCCGCTTTCGGAAGCGGGGCCCGGTCAGGTGGTATCCTTAGTTGGTCCTCAAAATACTCGGGCGGGAAGCTGCATTGGGGGAAATTCTCTGCTCCGGCCCACCATTCGTCCTGTTCTCCAATACAGGGTGGAAAGGACAGACCAAGGTCTTGAGGAGGACCTCATTCAAGCCCTGAAATCCTTAAATGAAGAGATGCCTGAACTGGGCGTTCGGTTCGACCCCAAGAGCCGGGAGGTCATGGTCCACGCCATGGGTCCGGTCATCCTGGAGATCATTCAAGACCGACTGGCCCGAGAGGGGATCCCCATCCGGGTCAGCCCGGGCCGGATTCTTTTTAAGGAGACCATTCGAGATACTGTCTTGGGTTTGGGCCATTTCGAGCCCCTCAGGCACTATGCGGAGGTCCATCTTTTATTGGAATCGGGGGAAGCAAATTCCGGGATTCGCTTCTTTTCCGAAGATAGCCAAGGAGGAGCCACGGATGCCCAGTTGGCTACGATCCGGGAGACCCTGGCCCAACCCATCCCCGGGGTCCTGACCGGGGCGGAAGCCACGGATATCCGGGTCAGCCTTCTGGCCATAAAAACAGGGGCCCACACTTCCGCCGGGGACTTGCCCGAAGCGGTCCGGCGGGCCTTCCGACAGGGGCTCATGCAGGCGGAATCCGTCCTCCTTGAGCCCATGATCGCCTTTGATCTGGACCTGCCCTTTGACTGGCTGGGGAGAATCCTCCAGGAATTGACCCGGCTGGGGGTTGAGGGGGTGGACCAGGAAAGTCGGGGCGACCGGGTCCACTTTCGGGGCCGGGGACGCCTCCGCCTCCTCCAGGACTTTTTTGACAACCTTCCCGCCATGACCGGGGGACAGGCTGTCCTCCACCTGGAGGATGGAGGCTATGAGGAGATGGATCCGGAAGAGGGAGAAAATCTCATTGAAAAAATGGACTATGACCCTCTCAAGGACCCCCTCTTTCCTCCCTCCTCCATCTTTTGCCGGCATGGAGCCGGATTGGCCGTCCCCTGGGACCAGGTGGAAGATTGGGTCCACCTGCCTGTGGAGGGGCCCGGGGAGGATGAGGCGGAAGAGGGAGATCTTCCGGTAGAGGGACTTAGGCGGTCTCCCCAGGAGCAGGTCTGGTCCTTATCCAAGGGCGAGGCCGACCGGATCTTCCGGGAAACCTTCTATGCCAACGCCAATTCCCAAAAGGAGGCCAAGCGGCGGGAGGTCCGGGCCCGGGACAAAGCCCGGCAGATGGAAAAAGACCGGAAGGTCGGGAAAGGGAAATCCATCCCGGCATCAGGACCTAAGAATCCCCGGGAAGCCAACCCGGATTTTCGGGGAGAGGCCTGGCTCCTGGTTGATGGGTATAATATTATCCATGCCTGGCCCAACCTCCACTTTGAGGGGGATGAGGGCTTTGAGACCGCCCGAAAGAAGCTGACCGACATCCTCTCCGAGATCCACGCCCTGAGCGGGGAGGAGGTCATCCTGGTCTTTGACGCCTACCGGGTCAAAGGAGCCCTTCGCCGACATGAGGAGAGGGGAGGCATCCACCTCGTCTACACGAAAGAGGCCGAAACGGCTGACCAATATATCGCTGAAATCTCCAGGGAGAAGGCCAAGACCAACCGGGTCCGGGTGGCCACATCCGACGGGCCGGTCCAGCTCATCGCCTGGCGGGAAGGGGCCCTCATCCTGTCGGCACGAGAACTCTACCGGGCTTACCGGGACCTGAAAAAAGAAATTGATGATTATCAACATCCCGAATCAAGTCCACGCTTAACCCACCGGCTGGGTGACTTCCTGGAAGGCCCGCCCGGTGGTCCCAAATAAAGGAGGCAAGCATGAATTACCAATCCATCATGATTTGCATTGTTAACCATGGACAGGCTGAAGAAATGCTTATGGAGCTTAGGCCCTTTAATGTGGCCGGTGGCCTGGTCCTGCAAGGGGAAGGAACCTACCGCAATAAGATTCTTACGATTTTAGGCTTGGATGAGACCCGGAAGGAAGTCCTCTTTCTTCCTGTGGACAACCACTTTCTCCCGGCCATATTTGCCATGTTCCAGGAACAGTTTAATCTGGATAAGAGACACAAAGGGGTAGCTTTCACCATCCCTATGATCCGGTATAAAGAGGACCGGCTAATTTCCCCCGGTGACCAGGTCGATCCCAGCCAATTTAATGAAGCCTGCCTCTTCGTCATCACCGACCACGGCAAAAGCCGGGATGTCGTCGATTATGCTGAAGAGCTGGGGGTCAGGGGGGGAACCATCATCCACGGTCGGGGAGCCGGCCTTCCCCTTCACCTGGCCTTTGATATCCAGATTACGCCGGAAAAAGACATCGTGTTCATGGTCACCGAAAGCAAAAAATTGCCTTCCCTCCGCAGTCACCTGATTGACCGCCTTCAGTTGGATGAGCGAGGCAACGGGATCCTGTTTGTCCTTCCGGTCCTGGACACCGTGGGCTTTTATCAAGAGAAAGGAGGCCGGGGATGAATGAACTCCAAAGTAAACTCCGTGAAGTCAGCCAGTCCATCCTTCCCATCATTTTTTATGTGGTCTTCTGCAGCCTGGTCTTCGTCCCGGTTGATCCGGTCAACATCTGGCGTTTCCTGGTCGGTTCTTTCTTCCTCTTTATCGGCTTGGCCATCTTCCTCTGGGGGGTTGACCAGTCCATGGCCCCCATCGGGATCCAAATGGCCAAGTTTCTCGCTTCCTCCAAGACTAAGTTTTTCTCCCTAGCCTTTGCCTTTCTCCTGGGTTTTCTGATCACGGTTGCCGAACCCGACCTCCTCATCTTAGGCCAGCAGATCGAGGAGGCCTCGGCCGGGGCCATTCATGCCCGCTTTTTTGTCATCCTGGTTTCCGCCGGCGTTGGCCTGATGATTTCTTTTGGCGCGCTCAAAATTCTGATCAACCAGCCATGGAGAAAGCTTTTTACCCTGGCCTACTTTCTCATTTTCATCCTGGCCTTTTTCGCCAGCAATGAGTTCATTGCCTTTGCCTTTGATGCCTCAGGGGCGACGACAGGCGCCATCACGACCCCCTTCATCCTGGCCATTTCCCTGGGTCTATCCAAGATGAAGGGGGGAAACAGCGAGAACGACTCCTTCGGCCTGGTTGGGACCATGTCGGCCGGCCCCATCATCGCCACCCTCCTCTATTCTGCCTTCCTTGGATCTTCCACAAGAATGGAGGGAGCTCCTCTGGTCATCGAGGAGAAGGGGGTATCCGCTGTCTTCGGGGCCCTGAGCCATCTCTTCACGGAGTCCCTTCTGGCCCTCCTCCCCATCGCCATCCTCTTTTTCTTCCTCAACCTTGTTCGCTTCAAGCTCAGCAAAAGGGAGATTATCACTATCGTCCGCGGTCTCATCTACTCCCTGATCGGCCTGACTTTTTTCCTGGCCGGAGCCAATGAGGGCTTCATGGACATGGGAAAAATCCTGGGCACAGGTCTGGTGAAGCAAGGCCCGGTCGTCCTGGTCATCCTCTCCTTTATTTTGGGTTTCCTGGTCGTTTCTGCGGAGCCGGCTGTCCTGGTCCTGGGCAAGCAGGTGGAAGAGGTGACGGGGGGCTACCTGAATGCCAAGATTATGGGGCGGACCCTCTCCATCGGGGTGGGGATCGCCGTCGCCCTATCCACCCTACGGATTGTCCTTCCTTCTCTGGAAATCTGGCATATCCTTCTTCCCGGCTTCGCCCTGGCCATCGCCCTCTCCTGGTATGTCGATGACCTCTTTGTCGGCATCGCCTTCGACTCCGGTGGAGTAGCTTCGGGGCCCATGGCCGCCACCTTTGTTCTCTCCTTCGCTCAAGGGATTGCCAACGACTGGCCCACGGCCAACATTCTTTCTGACGGTTTCGGGATCATTGCCCTTATCGCCATGACCCCCGTCATTTCCATATTAGTTGTCGGTGCCCTGGTAAAGGTCCAGTCCAAGTCGGAAGAGACGCAAGATAGGGAGCTCGCTGAACCCCGGATCATCCGGACCCTTCCGGCCCTGGAAGAAAGGCCCAAGTTCTATGACCTCTTGGTGGTCACCTTGCCCCATGGCGGAGCCGACCGCCTGGTTGAAGTCGCCCGTAATCTGGGGGCGACCGGGGCAACTATCCTCCACGGCCGTGATGAAAGAGGTAAGCAGTGGGCCAAATACCGCCTGGCCTTAGACCCCCAGAGAGACTTTGTCTGGTTCCTGGTCGAGTCGGACCGGTCGGATGCCCTGGCGGATTCCTTGACTCAGGAAGTCATCTTGGGCGAGACCCCCAGGGTGATTATTCTCCCTGTCCATTCCGAGGCCGGTCTTTCCGCCTTCGGGTCCATGCCGGATGAGGACTAGGCCATGAGCCGGATTCGCTTGGCCCATACGGCGGACCTCCACCTGGGTCAGGACCTCCCCTTCCTGGGGTCGGCAGGCCCTCGAAGGGCCCGGGAAAAGGTCCGGGCCTTCCAAGACCTCCTGGCCATCTGCCGGGATGAGGGGGTCCGGGTCCTCCTGATCGCCGGTGATTTTCTGGAGGGAAGCCCGCCCCAATCCCTGGTCCGGACCATCAGCCGGGCCATGGAGGAGGCCGGCTTTTTGATTTTTATTTCCCCGGGCAACCATGACTACATGAGCCTGGACTCTCCCTATGGTCTTTTCTCCTGGCCGGACAATGTCCATATTTTTCAAGGTCCTCCTGAACGGATGGACTTTCCCAGCTTGAAACTTTCGGTCTATGGGGCGGCCTTTCCTTCCGCCCAGCTTTCCCGCCCCCTCTTTGAAGAAAAGGATTGGGCCCGTTTGCTTGGCCAAGCTCCGGCAGATGATCCGGACTGGGTCCACATCGCCCTGATGCACGGTGACTTGGTCCAAGGGGACCGGACCTCCCTTTACCAGCCCATCCGGCCTTCCTCATGGCCCAGGGGCCTCTTGTCCTATGTAGGTCTCGGCCATATCCACAAGCCCTCATCGGTTCAAAAGCTAGGTAAGACCTCTTTTGCCTATTCCGGGACCCCTATGACTTCCTCCTTTTCCAACCTTGGCCCCCAGGGCTTTTACTTGGGCTGGGTGGATTCTGGGGGAGCCCAAATGGACCGGCGGATCCTGCCTGGACCGGTATTTCTTGAGGAGGAAGTGGACCTCTCGGACTGTCGAACCCGGGAGGACCTGGACGAAATCCTCTTCCGAAGGCTCAGTCGCTACCCGGATTACCAAAAGAATTATTACCGGGTCTACCTTGTGGGTAAGCGGTCCGAGGGTTTGCTCGTTAATACAGGGGATCTGGAAAAGTCTCTAGGAGAGGACCTGTCCTACCTGGAAGTGGTCGACCGGTCATCCCCGGCCCTCAACCCCCATCTCTTGGTCGAAGAGAAATCCCCGGAGGGGGACTTCACCCGGGCCCTCCTGGACCTGGCCGGAAAGGAAATTGGGGATCTTGAGGAGGGGGGAGACGGAAGATCCAGGGAAGATCGGGTTCTCCGCCTAGCCTGGAAGCTGGGTCTGGAGGCCATTCAAAAGGAAAGGGATCAGACATGGTAATTCAATCCATCCAGCTTTGGGCCTTCGGCCAGATCAGAGAAGAGTCATGGACCTTTTCCCCCGGCTTCCAGGTCATATATGGGGAGAATGAGTCGGGAAAGACCACCCTCATGGATGCCTTCCAGATGGCCTTCTATGGGTCGGACCGTCGGACAGAGGACCCCCGGACCAACCTGCGCAAGCGCTATCTCTCCGACCGGGAGGGGGAAAGCCGGGTCCAGGTCCGCCTTCGGACCAGGGCAGGAAAGTCCCTTCGATTGGACAGGACCTTTGGAAGGACCCAGTCCAGGGACCGGGTCAGCCTCATCGATGAGGAAACCGGCAAAGAAATTCTCTTAGAGAGGGGCCAGGAACCGGGGGCCTTCCTTTTCGATATGGATGCGGAGACTTTCCGGAGGACCCTCTTCATCGACTCCGGTGCCGGGCCCATGGCCTCCAATCGAGGAAGGGATAGTCTCCAGGAAAAAATAGGCCGAATGGCCTCATTCGGACAGGAGGACCTTTCCCTCTCAGCCATCGTTAAAAGCCTGGAAGAGGAGGCCGGATCTCTCCGGTCAAAATCGGGCCACCGGGGTCTTTTGGTGGACTTGGAGAAGGAAAGGGACCGGCTCATGGAGGAAAAGGGTCGGGCAGTCCGAAGGGAGGAAGAGGAAGCGGACATGGCCCGTAGGCTGGCATCCTTGAAGGCTCATGCGGAAAGGATCAGGGAGGAGGCCGGCAGGGAGAGGTCGGCTGATCTGGCCCAAATTTTCAAAAAACAAGAGGAAAATGCGGGCAAGGAAGAGGTCCTCCAGAATTCGATCAAGCGCCTGGAAAGGGACCATCAGGCGATTTTGGAGGAAAAGAACCAAAAGGAGGGCAGGCTCTCCTTTATGGAGTCCGCCCTTAATCAGAAAAAGGAGGAAGAGGAGGATCCCGCAAAACTTAGGGCCCGCTACCGGAAAATCCTGGATGAAGGCCAGGCTCCAGAGCCTTCTTCCTTAGGCCTGCCGGCATGGATATGCCTTGTCCTGGCCGGACTTTGTGCCCTTCTTGCCTTTCAAGTGGAATCCTTCCGTCTTCCCTTTAGCCTCCTCAGTCTGGCAAGCCTTGGCGCCTTCCTCTATTTCTTCCGGAAGAGAAAAAAAGACTGGAAGACCCATCAAGTCAAACAGAAGAATGCTTTGGAGGAGATGGCGGCTCTCCAGGACCGGATCCTGTCCCTGGAAAAGGGGACCGGTCCTTCAGAAGAGGAGGAGAGGGCATCAGAGGAAATCCAGGTTCTACGGGAGGAGGTCCGGGGCCTGGCTGACCGCTTGAGGGACCTGGAGGATGAAGAGGGCCGGGCCCGGACTCAGCTGGATGGAGTCATTAGAGAGGGACAGGACCTCCGGGAAAGGGTCATCCGGAGGGAAGGGGACCAGGCCTTTTCAGAAGAGGAGGAGAGGATCTGGGAAGAGGTCCGCCAAATGGAGGCGGAGATCCGGGCCCGCTATGGCTTGGAAGAAAGGGCGGAAAGCCTCCAGGTCAAGATCAAGAGGGTGGAAGAGAAATTGGCCGGTCTGGAAGAAAGACGGGAAGCCTTGGACCTGGCCCGCCGAGCCTTTCTGGCTGCGGATGAGGACCGGAGGCGGAGGCTGGGCCCATCACTCCAGCGGAGGACCCTGGATATCCTTGACCAATTGGCACCGGGCCGCTTTGAGAGCCTGGGCCTGGACGACCGATTCCACATGAGCCTGGACGACCGGAAGGATCGGACCTACTATGACTGGCGGGTCCTTTCCCTGGGAACAGGGGACCAGGCCTACTTCAGCCTACGCCTGGCCTTGGTGGAGATCCTGGAGGGGGAGGACCATTGGCCTCTCTTTATGGATGACCCCTTTGTCCACTATGATGATACCAGGGCGGAGGCCGGTCTTTCCTTCCTGACCCGGGACCCCCGTCAGAATAACCGCCAGATCTTCTACTTCACCTGCCATGGTCGGATCCTGGACCGGGCTCGAAGCGAAGAGAAAATCCATATCCACTACTTATGAGAGAGGACGCTCCGGCGTCCTTTTTCTTTGCCCCTAGTCCTGGACAAATACCCCATAGGGGTATATAGTATGTATAGAATGAATAATGAAAAGAAGGAGTCTTCTTATGAATACGATGAAAAATGCAGAGAAAAAACAGACGTTCGACGTCCGGGGGATGACCTGTGCCGCCTGCGAACAAGCGGTCACCAAGGCGGTCTCCAAACTGGATGGGGTAGACCAGGTCCGGGTCTCTCTAATGACCAATTCCATGGAGGTGGACTATGACCCGGACAAACTGACGGATACAACCATCGAAGAAGCGGTAGCCAAGGCCGGTTACCAAGCTGAAGTCAGGGAAGAAAAAAGAGGATCTAACAAGGAGAAAAAGAAGGACATGGGCCAGGCGATTTTCCAGGACCAGGCCAGGGACATGGCCTTCCGTCTCAGGGTCTCCATCCCTTTCCTCCTCATCCTCATGTACTTTTCCATGGGTCCCATGGTGGGGGCCCCCCTGCCCACTTGGATGGAGGGGGTGGAAGGGTCGGTGGCCTTTGCCCTGACCCAGATGATCCTGACCCTCCCTGTCCTCATCGTCAACCGGACCTACTTCATCCACGGCTTTCGGTCCCTCTTTTCAGGGGCCCCCAATATGGACGCCCTGATCGCCATTGGGGCCACGGCTTCCTTTAGCTATGGATTATTTGCCCTCTACCGGATGGCCTACGGCCTGGGGTTCAACCGTCCCGACCTGGTCCACACCTACCTCCACGACCTCTATTTTGAATCCGCTTCCATGATCTTCACCCTGATTACCCTGGGCAAGTACCTGGAGGTCCGGTCCAAGATGAAGACCAGCCGGTCCATTGAAGCCCTCATGGACCTCCAGGCGGAGACCGCCACTGTGGTGGAGGACGGGCAGGAGAAGGTCCTCCCCATTGAAGAAGTAACCCCGGGCATGGTGGTCAAGGTCCGGCCTGGCGAGCGGATCCCCCTGGATGGGCGGATCATCGAGGGGAGGACCTCAGTGGAGGAGTCCGTTATTACCGGGGAGTCCATACCTGTGGCCAAGGAAGTGGGGGATAAGGTAACCGGGGCCACTATGAACAAGCTGGGCTCCTTCCTCTTTGAAACGACAGCAGTAGGGGAAGATACCACCCTCTCCAAGATTATTGACCTGGTCCGGGATGCCAATGCCTCAAAGGCTCCCATCCAGTCCTTGGCTGACCGGATTGCCGGCATCTTTGTCCCGGCCGTCATCGCCATCGCCCTGGTGACCTTTATCGGATGGAACCTGGCCGGTCAGGGGATAGAATTTGCCCTTCGGACGGCCATCTCCGTCCTGGTCATTTCCTGCCCCTGCGCCCTGGGTCTGGCCACCCCGGTCGTGATAATGGTAGCTACAGGAAAGGGGGCGGAAAACGGCCTCCTGATCAAGTCCGCTGAGTCCCTGGAAGTCCTCCAGGAAGTCCAGCTGGTCGCTCTGGATAAAACCGGGACCTTAACAGAGGGCCGGCCCCAGGTGACCGATATATTGGTTCATGGAGGAGAGGATCAAGCAAACTTGAAAGAAAAGGGGAGGGCTCTCCTGGCCCTGGCCGCTTCCCTGGAAGCCGGTTCGGAACAGCCCCTGGCTGAAGCCATTTTGAAGGCAGCGGAAAAAGAGGGGGTTAGCTACCGGGATGCTCAGGACTTCGAGGCCTTGGCCGGTCGAGGAATCCAAGGAAGGGTTTCTTTGGGAGATAGTTTTTGGGGCCAAGGCCCGGGTCTGGGCTTGGCCGGCAACCTCCGGCTCATGGAGGAGAAGGGGGTGGCTATTTCTTCCGACGTCCAAGCCCAGGCTGAAGACTTGGCCGGCCAGGGAAAGACCCCCATGTACTTTGCCTTGGACGGCCGCCTTGTCGGTCTGGTTGCTGCCCAGGATCCGGTGAAAATGACTTCTCGAGAGGCTATCACGGCTATGGAAGAGAGGGGGCTGGACCCCATCATGGTAACCGGAGACCATGCCATGACGGCCCGGGCCATGGCCCTGACCTTGGGTATGGACCATGTGGAAGCCGAAGTCCTGCCTGGCGACAAGGACGCCATTATCCGAAAGTACCAGGACCGGGGGAAGAAGGTGGCCATGGTGGGGGACGGAATTAATGACGCTCCTGCCCTGGTCCGGGCGGAGGTCGGGATCGCCATTGGAGCCGGCACCGATGTGGCCGTAGAGTCGGCGGACGTCGTCCTTGTTCGGTCGGACCTCCGGGACGTGGTCGCCGCCTATGACCTTTCCCACAAGACCATGGCCAAGATCAAGCAGAACCTCTTCTGGGCCTTTTTTTACAACGTCATCTGCATTCCCCTGGCGGCCGGATTGCTCTATCCGGCCTTCGGAATTACTCTGAACCCCATGATTGCGGCGGCAGCCATGTCCTTTTCCTCCGTATTCGTGGTCATGAATGCCCTCCACCTCCGGACCTTTTCCTTCCACCATGAGGGACAAGATGTTGAAGAGGACAAGGGGGGACAGCCTATCACCTATGGAATTTTAAAGGAAGTCAGTTCGGGAGAAGAAGAGAAGAAAGGAAATAAGGAGGAGAAAATGGAAAAAGTGTTGAAGATTGAAGGAATGTCCTGTGCCCACTGTCAGAAGCGGGTGGAAGAGGCCCTCAACCGCTTGGAAGGGGTGGAGGCCAAGGTAGACCTGGAGGCCGGCCTGGCCCGGGTCAAGGGTGACCATCTGAACCTTGAAGCCATGAAAAAGGCCGTGGAAGATGCGGGCTATGAGATGACGGGGGTTGAGGAATAAGATGCAGGCGGATAAAAAAAAGATCCTCCGACGGCTGAGGATCATCGAAGGCCAGGTCAAGGGGGTCATCGATATGGTGGAGGAAGACCGCTATTGCATCGACATCTCCAACCAAATCATGGCCATCAGCCAGGCTCTTAAGGGGGTTAACCGGGAGGTCCTCTCCGCCCACCTCCACCACTGCGTCCTGGATTCCATGGAATCAAGGGACGCTGACCGGGTGGAGGAGAAGCTGGAGGAGATCAACCAGGTGATTGCTAAATTGTCAAAATAATCTAATTTACAGGTTCCGCCAATAATTCGGTCGGTAGGCGGAATAGGCCACCGCCTGGTCGATCTGGGCCAGCATGGCCTCCCTGTCCCGGTTGAAGGTACCGGCAATGGAAACGGGGTTGGAGGCGTGGTTGGACCGAAAGACGGTTCCCGGGGAATCCACTTGTTCGATAAATTCCCGCATCTCGGCCATCTTTTCATCATCGTTGATTTCATAGAAGCGGCCTGCCTTTACCTCATCGTAAAGGGGGGCTCCGGGGCTCAGGTGGAGGCTGAGAAAGGCCACATAGTCGGGTTGAGACCGGTTGATGGCCTGGATGCAGCCTTGGATGTGGTCTTCCCTTTTTTCCAATTGACCCAGGCCCAGGATCATGGTGACCGAGGTCTTGATGCCGGCTTTTTTTGCCTTAAGGATGGCCTCCACATAGTCGTCCTGGGTCATGTCCTTAGAAATTTCCCGGAGGACCTCATCCGACCCCGACTCCAGGCCCACATAGACCATGTCCAATCCGGCCTCCTTGAGGGCCCGAAGTTCCTCATCGGACTTCCGGAGGATGTCCTGGACCGTGGCATAGGAGGTGACCCTTTCCAGCTTGGGATAGAGGTCATAGGCCGTATGGAGGATGTCCAGGAGGCGGTTGGTGGGGACAACCAGGGCATCGCCGTCCGCCAGGAAGATCCGGCGGATTCCTCGGTAGGGGAGGGCCATCTCCCGGAGATCGCCTAAAATTTCTTCCTGACTTCGGATGAAAAAGCGGTCATCTTTATACATGGAACAGAAGGTGCAGGTGTTGTGGGCGCAGCCCACCGTCACCTGGATGATGAGGGAGTAGGCCTCCGAAGGGGGACGAAAGACATTGCCGATATATTCCATAGGATTCTCACTTTCTAGACAGACTTGATTCTTCCTCTATCCTACCAAATAAATGATGAGCTAGTGAAGGGAAGCTTTTGGGGTAAGTAAAAAGAAGTGAAGAAAATAAGGAGGACATATGAGAGATTTTGAATTTCATCTGCCGACAAAAATTTTATTTGGGAAACATGAGATGAACCACTTGGGCCAGGAGATCCGTGAAAACGGAGGAAGCAAGGTTCTCTTAGCCTATGGTGGCGGGTCCATCAAGAAAAATGGAATCTACGACCGGGTTATCCAAGCCCTGGATAAGGCCCAAATTCCCTATGAGGAACTGGGTGGGATCCAGCCCAACCCCAGGGTAGATTCAGCAAGAGAGGGGGTCAAGCTGGTGAAGGAAAAGGGTCTGGATTTCATCCTGGCGGTAGGTGGCGGGTCCACCATTGACTGTGCCAAGCTGATTGCTGCCGGTGCCCTGACCCAAGCTGATCCCTGGGACCTGGTCATTGGCAAAGCCGCCATCGAAAAAGCCCTTCCCCTGGGCACGGTCCTGACCCTTTCTGCAACCGGGTCGGAGATGGACGATTCTTCGGTCATCACCAATGAGGAAACCAGAGAAAAACTGGGTTGGGCTTCCCAATTTGTCCTCCCTCGCTTCTCCTTTATGGACCCTGAATTCACCTATTCGGTCAATGAATGGCACACGGCAGCGGGCACAGCGGATATCATGTCCCACACCATGGAGAACTACTTCTCGGTGAATGATGATGCCTATGTCCAGGACTCCATGGCTGAAGGAATCCTCCGGACCTGCGTGAAATATGGTCCAATCGCCATTCAGGAGCCGGAAAATTATGAAGCCCGGTCCAACCTCATGTGGGCAGGAACCTGGGCCATCAACGGTCTTTTAGATACGGGGAAGACCCAGGCCTGGACCGTCCACCCCATCGAGCACGAGATCTCCGCCCAGTATGACATCACTCACGGAGTTGGTCTGGCCATCGTCACCCCTCGTTGGATGGCCCACCTCCTTTCCGAGGAAACAGCCCCCAAATTGGCCCGCTTCGGCCGCCAGGTTTTCGGCCTTCAAGGCGAAGACGACATGACTCTGGCCAAGGAATCCATCCAAACCCTTTATGACTTCTTCAAGGATGAGTTGGGGATCCCCATGACCCTGAAAGAGCTGGACATCGGAGACGACAAGATCGACCGGATGGCCGATGACACCATCCGTCATAAGAACGGCCCCATCCAAGGCTTTGTCGAGGTCGACAGGGAGGACGTCAAGGATATCCTCCTCCGCTGCCTGGATGAAGGGGTGGAAAGATAAGAGAAAAACAAAATACTGATCTAGATCAGGGCTATGCCGGAATGCGACTTGCTTCTGGCATAGCCCCTTTTCTATTATTCCGAGGACCTTCGTATTGTTCCGATAAAGTGGTATATTAAGGTTAGAAAGGGGGTGAAGTCTCATGGTGATGACGACAAGGGAAGCCGGTGAAAAATGGGGAATTTCTGAAAGACGAGTTAGGACCTTATGTGCGGAAGGAAAGATTCCTGGAGCTTATCAGGAGGGACGGATTTGGAAGATCCCTCTTCAAGCGGAAAAGCCGGCGGATGGAAGGTTTAAGTTGAGGGAGAGCCTCCTTGAGCAAATTGACCGAAAGAAAAAGGAGCTGGATGGAAGACGACCTTTGACGGAGGGGGAAGTAGAACGGTTGAATGAGGAGTTTACCGTTGAATACACTTATAATTCCAATGCCATTGAAGGGAATACGCTGACCCTGCGTGAAACGGATCTCGTTCTGCGTGGCTTGACCATTGACCGGAAGCCTTTGAAGGACCACATGGAAGCGGTAGGTCACAAGGAGGCTTTTGATTATATTCGTGAACTGGTTCAAGAGAAAGCACCCCTGAGCGAGAAGGTCATCAAGCAGGTTCATTTTCTTGTACTTGCCGATAAAAGACAAGATCGGGGAGTCTATCGAAGGCTTCCTGTTCACATTTTGGGGGCCCAACATGAGCCTGTCCAGCCCTTTTTGATTCAGCCAAAGATGGAGGAGCTTCTTGGTGATTATGCAGCCGATCAATCGCATATCGTGACTAAGCTTGCCCGTTTTCATATCGAGTTTGAGAGAATTCATCCATTTATTGATGGGAACGGGCGGACCGGTCGCTTGCTGGTGAATTTAGAGTTGATGAAAGCCGGATATCCGCCGATTGACATCAAATTCAAGGACAGGCTTGCCTATTATCAAGCCTTTGATGACTACCATGTCAAAAAGAGTGCCTCGACCATGGAAAAACTCTTTGCCGGCTATCTCAATGAAAGGCTCGACATGGATTTGAGGATCCGAAAAGTATAGAGGAAGATCATCGCCCATTCATGCTGATAAAAATGATGGTTGATCCTCGCCTCTCTATTCGCATTCCAGGTCTCGATTCGGTATAATATTGAGATAGGTTAGCGGAAAGAAACTGCAGTGAGGTGGGGAAGATGAAGGAAAGAGACGGACAAAAGAAGGGGAGCCGGAAGGATAGTTTTGACTGGCTTTCCTTTCCCGACAAAAATAAAAAACGCATATGGGTTTTTCTACTTCTTCTTGTTTTTGTCTTTTTTGCCCGGTCTTTCTATCGGTCCAACCTTAGCTTTCAGGAGACAAATTATACCGTTACTTCTCCCGATATTCCTAATCCTTTTAATGGCTTTACCATTTGTCAGATTTCCGACCTCCATGGTCACCTTTTTGGGGATCAGGGAGAAAAACTTTTGGAAGCAGTCCAGGAAGGTAAACCGGACATTATTGTCTTAACGGGGGATCTTATCTCCATTTCTGTTGATCAAGTGAAAAAGGAAGATCAGGAAAGAATGGGTAGTTTCTTAAAGGCATTGGGTAAAATTGCCCAGACTTTCTTTATCCCCGGAAACCATGAGCTGGGTATGGAAGAAGTTTCTTCCCATTTTTATCTGAGGGATCTCTTAAAGGAAGCCGGGATTACGGATCTTTCCAATCGGACGCTTCCTCTTCTTCGAGGGGGAAAGAGAATATATCTGTCTGGACTCAAGGAGGGACCCTATTTTTATCGGAATTCCGCCGTCCAAACCCTTCCGGTCCATGAATTCCTTGAAAGGGGAAAGGAAGAGGATTTTCACATTCTTCTTGCCCACAATCCCTTTTACTGGTCGGAATACAAAACCTGGGGAGCCGACCTGACCCTTTCGGGTCACGTTCACGGCGGGGGGATTCGTCTTCCCCTGATTGGTGGTCTTTTCTCCCCGGAAGTGGCATTCTTTCCTAAATATGATCTGGGATGCTATGAAGATTCGCCCTATACCATGGTGGTATCGGCCGGTTTAGGTAATTCAGGCTTGCCCTTTCGGTTATTTAACCCGGAAGAATTGGTATTTATTCACTTGGAATCCAAATCCATCAAATAAGTCCGGGCCGACTATCCGGAAAAGAGGTTCTTATGCATAGTAAAAAAACAAACTTTATTCAGGGACAATTCTGGTCCCTGGTCGTTTTTGCCTTTATCCTCATCATGGCTGTGTTTTCCCTTCTTCCCAAAGGGGGAAAGACTCTCACGGACTACACCTTGGACCAGGGATTGGATCTCCGGGGGAGGGTGACCCTTCCGGGGAAAATAATGGAGGGGGAGGTCAGGAGAAAGGATGGACCCCTGTATGAGGGGAAGCTTTTGGACGGTCACCTCCATGGCCCGGGTAAGGTTACGCTTGAACCGGGCATCGTTTTTGAGGGGGTTTTTGACCAGGGGAGCATACAATCCGGAAAAATAAGGGTGAAGGAGGAGGGGATTTACCTCCTCCAAGAGGACGGGTCTTGGGTGAAACAAGATACCGATAAGAAGTGAGAAAAGGGACGTTGATTTTATGACCAAACGCATTCAGTGGCTGGACTCTCTCCGGGTCTTTGCCTTTGTCCTCGTTGTTATTTACCATCTTAGATCCTCTTTTCTTCCGGCCGGATTTTTCGGGGTGAACCTCTTCTTCGCTCTCTCCGGATTTCTCATTACCGGGAAGTTTCTGGATCGTATCCTTAAAGAGGAAAAAGAATCTTTCTGGACTTTTTTGAAAAAAAGGGGAGGTCGCCTCTTTCCCGGTTTGGTCTTCATGCTCCTGATTACCGGCTTCTTTCTTCTGGTGGCTTCTCCGGATCTTCGAGTGGACTACTCCCGTCAATTCGCCGGGGCCATGGGATTCATGACCAATTGGTATGAGATTCTTTCGGGCGGTTCCTATGAAGCACAATTTATTCCTCATATCTATGTCCATACCTGGACTCTGGCCATTGAGATGCATTTTTACCTTCTTTGGGGCGGAATTCTCTATTTCATTGCCCGAAAAACCGGAGCAGGGATGAGGCAAAGAGAATCCAATCCCGTCAAACATCAAGTTCAAGTCCGTATGGGGGTTTTCATCCTTTCACTGATCTTTTTCTTTTTACCTCACATCCTGATGATTATCGGGTCTATTGTGGGCTGGTCGACCTCATTTCTCTATTTTTCAGACCTGACCCGGATGAGCCCCTTTTTTGCGGGCTCTCTTATGGCCTGCTTGACCGGAATGGAGTCGGTTGCCTATCCTGCCAGGAAGCTGGCTGACAACCTGTCGAAGTCTCTTGCTTGGGCTGTTTTTATTGTCCCCTTGGCTCTTTTAGCTATTCTCTCATTTAACCTCTCCTATGAGGATCCCTCGACCTACCGGTGGGGTTTTCTTCTTGTGGATGTTTTTTGTTTTCTTGCCCTGGGGGGCTGTCGTCTTCTTGACCTTCAGTATGACCGGTGGAAAGAACCTGCTTTGATCCACTATCTTGCTCAATCTTCTTATGGCTTCTATCTCTTCCATTGGCCCATCTATGTGGCTCTTTCCACCACGCCCCTTCCATTGGGCGTAAGCATTTTACTTACTCTCATATTGGCCTCTCTTTTTGCATGGCTGAACTTGTATCTTTGGGAACCCCTACTTCTCGGAAAGAAGATGCCCCGAATCTTTCAGCGAGAAAAAAGAAAGATTACAAATGGAGCTTTCGTTGCCTCTCTTGTCGGACTTATCCTGATTATCGTACAAGGGGTTACTGCACCGCCCCTCCTGTCTTTAGAAAACCAACTTTGGTCCTCTTCCTTGAACCAGGAACTGGACCAGGTGGTCGATGAAGGAGAAAAGGTGAAAGAAATCATTGCCCAGGAGAAGCTGGCAGAACAGCAGAGAAAAGAAGAGGAAGCCATGCTCAAGAAGGCTCGTGCGGAGGGCTTCACCATGGTTGGGGATTCGGTAACCTTGGGCATGAGGAAGGAAATCCTCAAGGCCTTCCCTAAGGCTCAGGTTAACGGAAAAGTTTCCCGTTTCCTCCACCAGGGGCCGGACATCCTCCGGTCCATGGCCAAATCCGGCCACTTAAAAGATATGGTGGTCATAGGATTAGGGAACAATGTCTATCCTTCTTTCAAGAAGACCTGTGCGGAAATTATCGATCTATTGCCTTCCGGCTCCCGGCTTATTTTCATCAGTCCATACCAGAGAGATGCCAACAAGAATTCGGATGTGATCAAATACGCCAATTATCTCCCTCAATTGGAGAAGGATTATCCCTTTGTGACGATTGCCGACTGGAACCGGGCTGCCAAAGACCACCCTGACTTTTTTAAGGGAACAGACGGGGTTCATTTCTATGCCCATAAAGACGGAATTCCCTTGTATATCAACACCTTAAAAGAAGCAATAGCCAAAGCCTATAAGAAACCGGCTAAGTCCTAAGGAGGTAGCGATGTCCTTTGTCGATCTGATCCTGAAGAAAAGAGATGGTCACCCCTTAACAAATGGAGAAATTGCTGATTTTGTGACTGCTGTCAAAGAGAAGACCGTGGCTGACTATCAAATTTCCGCTATGCTCATGGCCATATTCTTTCGGGGAATGAACCCGGAGGAGATCGCCACATTCACCCGGGAGATGGCCCTTTCCGGAGAAAGTTTATCTTTTCCGTCAATCAAGGAGCCCATTGTAGATAAACATTCCTCGGGAGGGGTTGGAGACAAGACTTCCTTAGTGATTTCCCCTATTGTAGCCGCTTGTGGCCTTGCCGTTGCCAAGCTTTCCGGAAGAGGATTGGGGTTTACCGGGGGAACTATCGACAAGCTGGAATCCATACCCGGCTTTCGAACAGAGCTTTCTTCTGAAGAGTTCACCCGCTTTGTGGAAAAAGATGGGATAGCGATCATGGGGCAATCGGCCAAGATCGCTCCGGTGGACAAGATTCTTTATGCCCTCAGGGATGTGACAGGAACTGTGGATTCCATTCCTTTAATTGCCGGATCCATTATGTCCAAGAAACTAGCGGATGGTTCAGATGCTATCGTCCTTGACGTGAAATATGGATCAGGAGCCTTCATGAAGACGACGAATCGGGCAGTAGAACTGGCCAAGGTCATGGTCGGAATAGGGGAGGATAATGGGAAATCCACCCTGGCTTTGGTAACCAATATGGACCAACCCTTGGGTTGTGCAGTGGGAAATAATCTGGAGGTGATTGAGGCGGTTGAAGCTCTTCATGGACGTGGCCCGGAGGATTTTCTTTTGGAGTGCCGGGCAATCGCTTCCGCCATGCTCGAGCTGGGTGGAAAAGCCGCCAGCCCGGAAGAGGCAGGAAAGAAGGTTCAAGAAGTAGTAAAGAGCGGGGCAGCTTTTGACAAATTCCTGGCCATGGTGGAAAACCAGGGAGGGAATGTGGAGTATATAAACAATCCTTCTCATTTCTCCCAAGCTGATCTGATCTTAGATGGTCAGGCGGATAGGGAGGGGTTTGTCGCATCGATCAATACGGAAGAAATTGGGAAGTCTTCCCTTCTTTTGGGAGCGGGTCGTGCTCGCCTGGACGATCCTGTTGATCCTGCTGTAGGTATCAAAGTGTTCAAAAAAATTGGAGATGAGGTTAGAAAAGGTGATCTTCTTTTTACCGTTCATGCGAATGACCGAATGAAAGGGGAAGAAGCGGTGAAAAAAGCCCTTTCGGCCTATAATATTTCAGAGAATCCCGTGGATAGGGTGAACCATCCTGTTTTCTGTCGGGTGAAAAGAGAAGGAAGAGATTATGTTGAAGAAAGAATGTCTTGAAAATTCTTCTTATCGACACCTGATCGATAAGGCCAGGGAAGCCCTTCAGAATTCTTACTCCCCCTACTCTCATTTTAAGGTGGGTGCAGCTATAGAGGATGTAAATGGAAGAATTTGGCAGGGGTGTAATATTGAAAATGCTGCTTTTGGCCCCTCCAACTGTGCAGAAAGGACAGCGATCTTTAAGGCTGTATCAGAAGGGGTGACTTCCTTCCGCAGCTTAGCGGTTGTCGGTCAAATAGAGGGAGAGGAAGAGATCACGGAGGAGGTCACTCCGCCTTGTGGACTTTGCCGTCAGGTTTTAGCAGAATTTTGTCCTCCAGATATGCCGGTTGTATTAGCTAATCGGTCCGGTCAAGTTGAAATCTACCTCTTAGGGGATCTTCTGCCGTTGTCCTTTACCGAAAAAAATCTCGAAAGGTCCTAAACTATTGGAGAAAATCGCGATGAAACAGCGGTCAGGATAGCAGAGAAATTTACCATTTTGAAAAGCAGGAAGACCCTTCTTCTGCTGAAAAAAACTGTGGCGGATAGGTCCGCCACAGTTTTTTGTTTTTCATTCCTGACTATTTCGGACGATTTGGTCGACCTTTAAGGTCAACGCACACTCCATCCTTTTTCGGAAGAGGTCGCAGGAAAAGGGAACGGTACCTTCCAGGCTTCCTGAGGCGTGGTAGGCATTAGCCGCGCATCCGCCTGAGCAGTAGAGCCTTGCCCAGCAATCCTGACATTCCGGTCGGGAATAGGTGTTGCAGGCTTTGAAGTTCCGGATAATCCTTTCTTTTTGGATACCTTCAAAGACATTGCCGATAGTGAATTTATCATCGCCGACAAACTGGTGACAGGGGTAGAGGTCTCCCCATGGGGTGACCGCCATATATTCCGTTCCGGAACCGCAACCGGAAATCCGCTTATAGATACAGGGTCCGCCATCCAGATTCATCATAAAATGGTAGAAGATAAAGGGCCGATCTTTGTCATCCATATCCTCTACGGACCCGCCATTTCGGATCACCTCATCGGCTAACCGGTCCCGTCGGAGCATTTCATCGGTCAGGAGGTCGTATTGGGCCTCCAGGATGGGGAGGTCCTTTTCGGAGAGCATATAGTCTTCCTCAGGATCCCCAATCACCGGCTCCATGGATAAGCGGTGAAAACCGAGGTTGGCCATATGGAGAATATCCTGGTAGAAATCAAGATTCTTCCCCGTATAGGTTCCTCGAATGTAATACTCCTTATCCCCGCGTGATCGGACAAAGTCCTGGAATTTCGGGACGATGGTATCGTAGGATCCCTTCCCATCGATCCGGTGGCGGAGTCGGTCATGGACTTCTTTCCGGCCATCTAAGGAGAGGACAACATTGTGCATATGCCGATTGAGATAGTCGCCTACCTCCTTATCCAGAAGGAGACCATTGGTGGTGAAGGTATAGCGGAAATTTTTCTTATACTTTTTCGCCAGGGAATCGGCATAGGCTACCGTCTCCTTGACCACATCCCAATTGAGCATGGGTTCGCCCCCGAAAAAATCAATATCCAGGTTACGGTGACTTCCGGAATTTTCGACCAGAAAGTCGATCGCTTTCCTGGCTACCTCAAAAGGCATGATGGCCCGCTCCCCATGGTACTTGCCCTGGCTGGCAAAGCAATAGTCGCAGTCCAGGTTGCAAGTATGGGCAACGTTGAGACAGAGGGCCTTGACCTGAGTTTTTCTCTTAGTCAGGTCCATGGAGAGGTCCGCATAGGTATCTTGGCTGAAGAGACTGCCTTCCTCAATCAGGGAACGGATTTCTTCTCTGATTTCCTCGAGCTCCCGATGGGATCGGTCGGGAAACTCCCGGCCTAAGTCCTCAACAAGACCGGTCCAATTCTTATCGGACAAGCCTTCGGTTGGATTGTCCGGAAAGTTCCGGTTGATGGTTTCGATGGCCCGAAAGCTGGGAGGATCAACCAGGTGGACTCCGCCGGAGTAGGTGTCTACAATGATATGGTATCCATGACTGATAAAGGAATGGATCATGGGCATCCTTTCTATCCTGTATTCTTTCCATGAAAAAAGCCACTCCAAAGAGTGGCCAATTCATCACTTGAAATGAAATGGAACTTACTTGGCTTTTTCACAGTCCTGGTTGGCTACGCCGCAGGATGTTTTGCAGGCAGACTGGCAGGAGGTCTGGCATTCGCCGCAACCGCCGTCCTTTTGGCTCTGCTTCAGGTTTCTTGTATGTAGACTTAAAATATGTTTCATGATGGATTCCTTTCCAGGTAAATTGATGAATGACTACGTTTATTGTAGCTTTTTTGCTTTCATTCGTCAATTGATCGGAGGGCCTGAATTTGGCGGGGAAAGAGGCCCCGGTCGGACCGGTAGTCCTGGCCATAGTCTACCCAGTATTTCATGCAGGATAACCAGGCATTTGTGATCTTCTCACCGGGAAGGAGGATGGGGATACCGGGGGGATAGGCCCAAACGGACTCTCCGGCGACTCTACCTTCCGCCTCACTTGTTTTGATGACCTCCATGGGTTGGTCCAAAGCCTGGTCAATTTCCATGACCTTTGGAGGAAGGGGGAAGTTGGGCAGGACCGGGGTGGTTTTTACCGGATGGAGGTCTCGATCCAGGTCAAGAAGGGCTCGGGCAAGGTGGTCCAAATCACCGGACTCATTACCGATCGATGGCATAGCCAGGATGAGGGGACCCAGGGTCATTTCGAATTCAAAACCCAATTTCCTCAAGACCAGGGTGACCTCTTGACCGCTTTCCCGGGTTTTCTGGCAGGAAATGAGTATCTTTAAGGGATCATTGGGGGCCGGAAGATCAACAATCTCCAATAGTTTGAGCTTCCGGGCCTTATCTCGAAAATCCCTGATTTCAATACGAAGACGGTCGAGATCATCCAGTCCCTCCTTTTCCATATAGGTCAGACAGGCATCCATGGAAGCCATTAAAGGATGGGAGGGGGAGGAGGTCTCGAAGATGGAGAGGTTTCGGGCCAGCTCAGCCGGGTCAACCCGGTCACTGCAATGAACTAAGGCAGCCGGGGTCAAGGCAGGCAGGGTCTTGTGGAGGCTCTCCACCACCAAGTCAGCTCCCGCTGCCAGAGCTTCAGGATAGCGTTCATGATCAAGACGGTTGAGGTAGGTTAAATGGGCCCCGTGGGCCTGGTCCACCATAAGAAGAGCCCCATGGTCATGGCAGATCCTGGCCATAGCCTGAAGGTCGGAAATAGCCCCTTCGAAAGTGGGAGAAGTCACCAGAACCAGCTTGACATCCTTCTCCTCTTCCAACCGTCTCTTAAGGAGGTCAGGATCCGGATCGAGGTAGAGGGGGAGGTCAGCTTGGAGTCTGGGGAGGAGGTAGGCCCCTCTTAGGCCCAAAATCTCCAGGCCATGGTAGACCGACCGGTGGGATCCCCGGGAAAGGAGGACCTTATCCCCCCGCCGGGTCAGGGTCCTCATCCCGGAGAGGATGCCGGCAGTGGATCCGGCAATGGAAAAGAAGGAGGCCCGGGCTCCCCGGGATCGGGCCAATTCCTCCTGGGCTTCTTTTAGACGGCCGGAGGGGTGGTGAAGATCGGCCATACCCGCAGTTTCCGTCATATCCAGGGCATAGGGAAGGAGGTTTCCGAATTTCCGGGTGTTTTGCTTGTGACCCGGCATGTGAAAGGGGGTGATCCCGCTGGCTCCGTAGGAACGAATGGCATCTAAAAGATGGTCATAGGTTCGGTCGGGCTTCCACTTTTCCGGTGGAGTGAGGGGGTTCATTGTATCGGAGGGGGTAGAATTTGCCCTCTTTGAAAATGATCTGTCAGTCATTGTTCTTCCTTTCCGTAACACCCATCCGGGAGCGGGTGTCTTGTACAGATTAAGTATAGCTTAGCTTGACGATGAAAATTCAAGAAAAAATCTGTCATAGGTGGTATGATAACTTTATCCATTTTTTTGACTCTTTATTATTCGATGGAAGAAACCCAAGAGAAAGGACGACTATGCGTACATATCGAACCATCTTTCCCTTTCTGAAAAAAAATTATTGGCACTACATTATCGGCATTGTGGTTTTGATGGCGGTGGACTTTGCCAACCTGCTCATCCCGCAAATTTTCCGATCTTTTGCCGACCTCTCGACGACAGGGCAACTTACCGAAGAGAATCTCATGGCCCTGATTCTCCGCCTTCTTTTCATTGGCGGAATCATGGTGGTAGGTCGCTTTATTTGGCGGACACAAATTTTCGGGACGGCTCGACGGATGGATTATTGGCTTCGCGATAAGCTTTTCCAAAAGTATCTCTCCCTCGATACCGATTATTTTAATAAAAATCGAACCGGCGACCTTATGGCCCGGGCAACGAATGACATCTCTGCTGTTCGGGATTCCATGGGTGGAGGGATCATGATGGTCATTGATTCGCTTTTCATGACCATTTTTACGGTGGTTATGATGGTGTCAACAGCGGGGTTGAAAACGACTGCCGTTGCCTTGGTCTCTCTCCCTTTTTTGGTCATCGCGGTTGTCAAGATCATCCGTCCTCTTAACCGACGGTCTCGCATCGTCCAGGACACTTTTGGTGAGCTGACTACGGAGGTCCAGGAAAACCTGTCCGGAATCCGGGTGATTAAAGCTTTTGCCATTGAAGACAATCGGTCTCATTCATTCGAGTCGATCAATGAGAAGTATTCTGACAAGGTCATGGACCTTAACTGGGTGGATGGACTTTTTGATCCTATGATTACCTTAATCTCCGGTTTTTCCTTCTTTGTCTTTATTATTTATGGAGCTAACGGGGTTCTTTCCGGAACGATAACGGTGGGATCCTTTGTCGCCATCATCCAATACCTGGACTTAATTATCTGGCCTTTGATCGCCATGGGCTTGGTCATCTCCCAATTTCAGCGAGGGGTCTCTTCTATGGAAAGGTTGAACGAGATCTTTCGGACTCAAGCCAAGGTTCATGAAAATGAATTTGCTACTAAATTAGATGATCCCAAGGGTAAAGTGGAATTTAAGGATGTATCCTTTCGTTATAACTCTGACTCATCCTGGATCCTGAAAGATGTTTCTTTTACCTTGGAACCGGGCCATTCTTTAGCCATTTTAGGGAGGACGGGATCCGGAAAATCTACCTTAATTAACCTTCTTCTTCGTCGATTTGATGTAACAGAAGGGGAGATCCTGGTGGATGGCGTGGATATACGTAACTTAACCTTTGATTCCCTATATCGGGTTTTCGGGGTGGTTGCTCAGGAATCCTTCCTCTTTTCCCGGCCCATCGATGCCAATATTGCCTTTTCTTCGGAAGAAGTGAATGACGATCATGTCCGCCGTGCGGCTGAATTTGCCCAGGTTGACAAGGATATTGAAGCCATGCCCCAAGGCTACAAATCAATGGTTGGGGAGAGGGGAGTGACCTTGTCCGGCGGCCAGCAGCAGAGGGTATCCATCGCCCGGGCCTACTACAAGAATGCACCTGTCCTAATTATGGATGATTCTCTTTCTGCCGTTGATACGGAAACGGAATCTCGAATTCTTGCTCAACTTTCTCAGCATAAGAAGGGGTTAATCATGGTCTCCCAGAGGATTTCCACAGTTGAAAGTCTGGAAGAGATCATTGTCATTGAAGACGGAAGGATCAGTCAGCGGGGAAAACACACTGATCTTGTCAGCCAAGAGGGCTTCTATAAGGAACTCTACCAGCTCCAGCTCCTGGAGTCTCAAGCTCGTCACTTTGGAGAGGAGGAAACCCATGTCTGAAATGGAAAAGGACATCGAATGGAAAAAAACGGATAGTCATGCGGTCAGACGGCTTTTGGCCTATGCCAAGCCCTATTGGGCATGGTTTCTCCTGGTTTTCGGTCTCATTCTGATCGCAATTGCCATGCGCCTTGTTCAACCTCGAATTATCCAAACCTTCATTGACCAGGATCTTTCCATCCTTGCCAGTGCAGGGGCTGATGATTCGGCGAAAGAACTGGCCATGGACGGAGCAATTAAAAAAGCTCTTATTTACCTGGCCATGGTCCTGGGCATGTTCGTGATTAACTATCTTGGCTTTATTCTCACCCAAAAAACAGGTCAGCGGATTATCCGTAAAATTCGATCGGACATCTATAATCACATACTCGGTTTGTCTATGAAGTTTTTTGATGACCATGCTATCGGATCTCTGGTTACTCGAGCGACCAATGATCCCGAAGCCATCAATGAGATGTTTACCTATGTTCTCGTTTCTCTCTTTCAGTCCATCTTTACCTTTATCGGGATCGTCATCATCATGTATTCTATGGACGTCCGACTGGCGACCTTTGTCGTTCTCCTGACCCCCTTTATTGTAGCCATTTCTGTCATTTTTCGGCGGAAGATCCGGGTAATTTATAAAAAGGAAAGGGAAGTCCTTTCTCTCCTCAATACAAAATTATCCGAAAACTTATCCGGTATTTTTGAGATCCAAACCTTTAGCGAAGAAGAAGGAATCTACCGGGAATTCGACCGGATTAACCAAAAATATTATCAGCTGGGCCGGACGGAGATTCTGGGCTTTGCTATCTATCGGCCGGCGATTGAAGTTGTCCGGACAACGGGATTAGCACTCCTCCTTTGGTTCGGTGGCCTGGCTCAGATGAAGGGGCTGATTACCTTTGGCCTGGTTTATGCCTTCATTGATTATATCCAGCAATTCTTCCGGCCTATCTTAGAGATGGCCATGACCTTTAACGTCATCCAATATGCCATGACATCAGCCAACCGGGTTTTCCATCTTCTGGACCAGACGGTCGATATCCAATCAGGGGACAGGCCTCTTCCTCAGGATTCCGTCCGGGGAGCCATTGAATTTGACCACGTTTGGTTCCGTTATGATGAAGAAGGAGAGTGGATCCTCAAGGATGTATCTTTTGCGGTCGAGCCCGGCCAGTTTGTCGCCTTTGTCGGTGCAACAGGAGCCGGGAAATCCACGATCATGAGTTTAATTTCCCGCTTTTATGATGTCCAGAAGGGAAAAATTCTCTTGGATGGGGTGGATGTTAAAGAATATAAGCTGACTGACCTCCGCCGGGCTGTGGGCTTGGTCCAACAGGATGTTTTCCTCTTTACCGGAGACATTTTAGGGAACATCCGTGTCGGCAGGCAAAGCGTAGATCGGGAGGCAGCCTACGAAGCAGCTAAGCTGGTTCGTGCGGATGAATTTATTAAGAAACTGCCCAAATCTTATGATGAGCCGGTTACTGAGCGGGGATCCACCTTGTCCGCCGGCCAGCGTCAGCTCCTTTCTTTCGCCCGCACCGTTGCTGACCGCCCCTCTGTCCTCATCCTCGATGAAGCCACTTCCAATATTGATACGGAGACGGAAACCCTGATCCAGGAAGCCATCCAAAACATGGCCACCAACCGAACCATGTTGGCTGTGGCCCACCGAATTTCCACCATAGCCGGTGCGGATAAGATTATCGTCATGCACCATGGAGAAATTGCCGAAGAAGGCACCAGGGAGGAACTGATCGAGAAAAATGGTCTTTTCCGGGTACTCTATGACCTTCAATATGCGGAAAGGGTGTAAGAAAAAGCCGAGATTCATGTATAATATAGGCAATGAGTGATGACTTTGAGGAGGAGGGACTTACTATGGCAAACGATGGACAAGGTCGAATTCACCAGTCTTCTCGAAAATTGAGAAATCTTTCTTATCAGGCAGCCTTTCAGCACTGTCACCAGGAAGCCTTAGCTGAGGAGGCTGCCCAACATACGCTTAACCAAGTTAAGCAACTTGGTTCATGGTTTTCATCACAAACTCCCTTGGACCAAAATGGTTTTATCGGTTTGATTTCCACCTATTATGTACTCAAAGACAAATCGATCGAGGAAAAGACGGATGACGGTGAGAAAATAGACCGGGAAGAGGTTGAAAAGGCCAATCCGGACAATCTTATCTCCACTTACCAAGCTGCCCTGAGGGATATGCCGGTAAGGGAAAGAGCTCTTTTCCTATTAGCCGTTCACTTCCGCCTGTCGGACGAAGAAATTGCTAAAGTCCTCTCACAGTCTACCGGACAAATCAGTCGTGAAATTGAGAGGATCTCCGAACAGCTTTCAAATCGAGTTCGAGACGATGAAATAGAGCCCAACCTTCGTCGCAAGTCCATGCAGCAGGCCTGTGCCTTCCAGGTGAAGACCTTGGTAGACCGTCTGGAGGCCTTCGCTTCTTTGAATGACCACACTTTCTCTTCAGATGCGGCCCCGGGACCCCAGGCACCGGTTTACCGTCCCGTAGACCGACCGGTTTCCGGCCAGGACCGCCCTCAAAGGGGGGAAAAGGCGAGAGGGGATTCTTCGGCCAACGGGACCTTCCCGCCCAAGGCCAAGTCCGCCTCCTCTTCCCGGTCCAAGGACCATACCAAGGTGGCCACCAAGTCCGCCTACTACATTTCCGGTATCCTTGCCATCCTTGTCCTCCTGGTCTTAGCCCGTTTCACCATATTAAAGCCCAAGGACCAGGGTAGATTGGCTTCTTCAGACCAAAGCTCCACCAGTGAAGAAGTGGTCCAATCCTCCTCCGAGGAGGCACCGGTCACTAGGGAAACCCGTTCCGTCCCCAGCCGCTACTATGGAGCCTACAACAACACCATCCTCTTCGTCGATCCTGAAGATAACACGGTTTTCGAATATCCCAAGGGGGGAGAAGTCAAGAAGATCCTCAACATTGATGAGGCGGCTTCCCAGCATGGCGGAATCCACCACATCGGGAAGGTGGATGACACCATCTACCTGGCCTTTATGGATGGAAAAGCCGGCCATATTTCCGGAGAACCGGCAGAATTAACCCTGGAGCCCTATTGGCAGAAAGCCTGGTTTGAAGGACAGCTTGAGGGCCAGCCCCAGCTGGATGAGCCCTTGATTTACGATGGGGTGGCCTATCAGTTTGAAGATAAAGAGGACTAGTTCTCCTTAATCCAAGAGTTTTCATATAAACACCTGACCACCCCCGTCCTTCTTTGGGCGGGAGGTGGCTTTTTTGTAAGGGTTGTTCACCTTAATGGAGTAATCATTATGAAAATAGATAGTGGGTTGCTAACAGATTTTATTATTTCCATTCCATTTTTGGTCTATTTCCTTCATCAGATACGCTCTAAATCGAAGTACTATATTTTCAAGTGTGCTGTTATAACTCTTTTGTGTTTTTATACCATTCTACTCGTGAAATACGCCGTTTTTCCGATTTATATCAGCGGATCCATTAAGGAAATGATGCAGGAAGAATTATCATTCTCAGAAAGTCTAGCTGAGAATATAAGTTTAATACCGTTTATTAGGGGTTGGTATCCTAAAGATTTTATATTAAATATTATCATGACCCTACCATTAGGTGTTTTATTACCCTGCCTCATTAAAGGGATGACGAAGATATCAATGACAATAGTTGGCTTAGGGGTTGGTATAACTATTGAACTGGTTCAGTTTTTGATATTCCTATTTCAGGGTTTCACATTTAGAGACATCAATATCAACGATAGTCTTGCCAATGCAATTGGAGTGATTATCGGATTTGTCATTTATACTTTCGCAGTCAGAATATTCATAGAGGAAACAAAAAGCACGAAAATAAAGACTTTGCGCATGTTCAGAAGTTTTTTAATTGATCAAGGTCAATATATGGATTGATCGACCATGTAAAAATGACTTGAAAGGAAAGTATAAATAGTGTAAACTATACAAGTCTGAATTATCCATGCGGTAGTAGCTCAGTTGGTAGAGCATCAGCTTCCCAAGCTGGGGGTCGCGAGTTCGAGCCTCGTCTACCGCTCTGTGCTATGGCGAAGTAGCCAAGTGGTAAGGCAAAGGTCTGCAACACCTCTACCACCGGTTCGAATCCGGTCTTCGCCTTTATCAGGACCTGTGAAGAAACTTCACAGGTCTTTTTTTATGCTTTTGGGCCATAGAAGCCGTCGGCATGCCCTTCTTCCTATGGGCCAACTTTTTTTTTGAAGGCGGCTTTGATATAATTTAGCCATCGATTGGGAGGAAAACTTTTTATTGAAAAAGGCGATCTGTCGCCTTTTCCTAGATGGGAGATGAGTATGGATATTATTCAACCGAGTATTCTTTCCGGCTTCATGGAGCTTCTTCCGGAGGACCAGGTCCGCTTCAACCGGATGAAGGCCATTGTCGAGAAGAACTTTCAGGCCTTCGGCTTTTGGCCCCTGGACACCCCGGCCATTGAAAAGACGGAGATTCTCTTTTCCAAGGGCGGGGGAGAGACCGCCAAGCAGGTCTTCCGCATTGAAAGGGATGACCACTCCCAGGACCAGGCCCTCCGTTTTGACCTTACTGTCCCCCTGGCCCGGTATGTGGCCCAACACAATGCGGACTTAGCCTTCCCCTTCCGCCGCTATCAAATTTCCAAGGTTTGGCGGGGAGAGCGGTCTCAGAAGGGTCGCTATCGGGAGTTCTACCAGGCTGACATCGACATCATCGGCCGCCAGTCCCTTTCCCTCTGGAACGATGCTGAAGTTCCAGCGGTCATCTACAATATTTTCAGGGATATGGGCTTGACCCAGGCCTGCTTCCACATCAACAACCGTAGGCTCTTAAATGGCTTCTTCCTCTCTATTGGGGTGGAGGACCTGGAGGAGACCCTCCGGGCCGTGGATAAGCTGGGCAAGATTGGGAAAGAGGGGGTTCAGGAGATCCTGGAGGATTTGGGACAGACCTCGGATCAGATCGAACGGATCTTCCACTTCATCGAGGATGCCGGGTCCAACGAAAAGACTATCGACAAGCTTCGGGCCATGAACGAATCCGGTGAAATGAAGGAGGAGTTCAGCCGGGGCTTTGAGGACTTCGTCGAAGTCTACGACCACATGCAGGCCCTGGGGATCCCCACAGACAACATTAAAATCGACCTCTCCATAACCCGGGGGCTGGATTATTATACGGGCATGGTCTATGAGACCTTTATTAAGGGCCATGAATCCATCGGCTCAGTATGCTCCGGAGGGCGCTACGACAACCTTTCTTCCAACTTCTCCAATGAGAACTTCCCGGGGGTGGGCATATCGATCGGCTTGACCCGGCTCTTCTACCAGCTTAGCCAGGCCAACCTGGTGAACTGGGGAGAGGATCAATTCATCCGGGCCCTCATCCTTCCCATGTCGGAAGAAGACGGAGATTTTGCCGTCTCGGTCCTAAATCAACTTCGGGCGGAAGGGGTGACCTGCCAGCTCTATACGGAGACCGGGAAGATGAAGAAAAAATTCTCCTATGCGGATAAGCTGGGTGCCGGCTATGCCATCATTATTGGCGAAGCGGAGAGGGAATCCGGAAAGATCTCCATGAAAAACCTGACGACCGGGGACCAATCCACCTACAGCATTGAAGATGCCGTCCGGCTTTTAGCGGATCTGGACCAGGCTTAGGAGCGGTCAGGAAAGATTCATTTCAAGAAATCTTGTCAAGCTTTGGTCAAATGAGTATAATAGCAATATCTGAATATGGTGAGTTGACGAGAAGAGTAAGCACCAGGAGCGGAAAAACAGAGAGATGGGCCAAGGCTGAGAGTCCTATCCAAAGTTCGGTGTCTGAAGACCACCTCTGATCACCGCTGGAATGAAGAATAAAGTAGGGTGGAACCACGATGACGATCGTCCCTATACGACCGTCATCGTGTTTTTTTATGGACTGAATGGCTCCCCGACCCATCTAGTCCCCTTACCGATGAATCGGGAATTTTCGGAAAGGAAGCGCCATGAAAATTATTTGTAAGGATGGATCAGAATTAGAACTGAAGGAAGGGGCTTCGGCTCTGGATGGAGCCAAGGCCATTTCCGAGGGACTTGCCCGAAATGCCCTGGGGGCGAAAATCAATGGGGAAGATGCCGATATCCGCGACGTCTTGTCGGATGGAGACCGGCTGGAAATTGCCACTTTTGACGATGACCTGGGCAAGCACGCCTTCCGCCATTCTTCCTCCCACCTCCTGGCCCAAGCGGTTACCCGCCTCTATCCCAAGGCACAATTTGCCATTGGACCGGCCATTAAAGACGGCTTTTATTATGACATCGACTTCGGCGAGGATGTCTTGACGGAAGAGGACCTGGCCAAGATTGAAGAAGAAATGCAGAAGATTGTCCGGGAAAAATTGGACATCGTCCGCTTCTCCAAACCCCGCCAAGAAGCGATCGACTATTGGAAAGAACATAACCAGCCCTACAAGGTTGAGCTGATTGAAGACCTGCCGGAGGAGGAAGAAGTTTCCTTCTACCAGCAGGGGGACTTTGTTGACCTCTGTGCCGGACCTCATATCCAAAACACCGGAGAAATTAAGGCATTCAAGCTGACTTCGCTTGCCGGTGCCTATTGGCGGGGAGACGAACACAACAAGATGCTGACTCGGATTTACGGGATCTCCTTCCCTAAGAAGAAGCTCCTTGATGAATACCTGGAACGCCTGGAAGAAGCGAAAAAACGTGACCACCGGAAGATCGGTAAGGAAATGAACCTCTTTACTTTCATGGAAGAGGGCCCCGGCTTCCCCTTCTTCCTTCCCAACGGCATGGTCATTAAAAATGAGCTGATTGACTACTGGAGAGAGATCCATAGAAAAGCGGATTACCTGGAAATCTCCACCCCCCAGATCCTCAACCGCAAGCTCTGGGAGACTTCGGGTCACTGGGACCACTACCGGGAGAATATGTATACCACCAAGATTGATGGGGAAGACTACGCCATCAAACCCATGAACTGCCCGGGTTCCGTCCTGGTTTACAACGCCCAGCCTCACTCCTACCGTGACCTACCCCTTCGCTTGGCGGAGTTGGGCAACGTCTACCGCCATGAGCTTTCCGGTGCCCTCCATGGCCTCTTCCGGGTCCGGAACTTCACCCAGGACGATGCCCATATCTTCCTGGCTATGGATCAGATTGAAGATGAGGTCAAGCGGATTTGCGACCTGATCGATATGGTCTACAAAAAGATGGGATTCAAGTACACCATCGAGCTTTCCACTCGTCCGGAGGATTCCATGGGAACCGATGAGGAGTGGGAAGGAGCCACCAACGCTCTGAAGGGGGCCCTGGAACACATGGGCAAGGAATATACCATCAACGAGGGCGATGGCGCCTTCTACGGTCCTAAAATCGACTTCCAGTTGGAAGATACCATCGGAAGAACCTGGCAGTGTGGAACGGTTCAGTTGGACTTCCAGCTTCCCCAGCGTTTTGAAGCCGAATATATCGGTCAGGACGGTGAAAAACACCGCCCCGTCCTCATTCACAGAGTTGTCCTTGGCTCTATTGAACGCTTCATCGGAATCCTGGTTGAAGAATATGCGGGCAACTTCCCCCTTTGGCTGGCCCCGGTTCAAGTGGAGCTGATTCCCGTCAACAATAAGGCCCACGGCGACTATGCCAAGAAGATGAAAGAAGAGCTTGAGGCCGTCGGCGGCCGGGTCAACCTGGACCTTCGTGAAGAGACTCTGGGAAAGAAGATTCGCGATGCCCAGCTGGCCAAGACCTCCTTCCAGATCGTGGTGGGGGATGAGGAGGTGAAAAACAAGACCGTCTCCATCCGCCGTCATGGGGAGAAAGACAGCGAAACCATTCCCTTTGAAGAATTCAAGGCCTGGCTCAAAGAGCAAATTGAGACTCGGGCTTAGTTTTCAAACTCGGGTTAGTTTTCATAAGAGAAGAAATCCCCGGCAGTCTGCTGCCGGGGATATCTTCTCTTATCCAATACAGTTTAATGTTCAGCAAGCTTTATGGTCAGTTCATCATATGCTTTGAGGTCAGAGAAAGTACTCTCTTTATCATTGATATTCGCAAGTTTACAGTGAAGAGGAAATAGGGAAGCCTGAACTTCAAAAATATCAACTTCTTTAGAAATCCCGTCCCGAAAATCCTTTTTTTTCTCAATAGGAAAGGAAAGGGTATTCGCATTGATTTCTTTTCCTGTATTGGAGGCAACTCTCCAATAGGTATTGGAGCTTCCTCTGGGGAGGACCACTCGAATGATCGATTTTGCGTCTTTGATGACAATGGTCTGTTTTTCACATGCACTAGCTTTTGTTTCAGAACTTAGATCCATGTGATAACAATTTTCATTGATTAGGAGAAAGTCTTGCTTCGGAAATCCGTACTCATCCTTTGGAAAAAGAAATATGATTTCTTCCTTTTCTGTATGGGGATGACTATTCGTTTGACAAGCGCTTAAAAAAACGAGAAGAACTAGGCTAAGCACTAGAATTGGTATTTTTAAAACTCTAATGTGAATTGCCATGATAATCGATCTCCTCCTAATGTATATGAGAAGTTGCCGTTAGAATTAAGAGTTACACTTTTGCGGATACCGCCATTTGGCTCTAATAAAACTAAGATCTTACTGTTACCAAAATTTTGTTCCCACTCCTGGTATCCAATTAATGCAATAGAATGTCTACCATTCCCCACTAACCGAAGATGTAGAGGAGAGTTTCTATTAATATGATATTTAACAGTGTTAAAAGGAATAGTATCGGTTTGTTTGGGATATAAGCCCCAATGGTTATACGCTTTTTTAATTTCAGTTAAGCCTCCAGGACGTCCTGGATTTTTTGGATAAACATAGTTCGCTACATTAGATGCGTTTAACGAATATCCATATTCATAGTTAATAATTGCTGCACAAGTAGCTGCCCAACACCAAGGATTCTTCCCTTGAGAAACTCCTTTTACATTTAAAATCTTCTGTGATTTTATGTTAACAGGGGCTCTGGCCGCAATAAAAGTATTTAAATCAAGCTGTTTAAGTGTGAATCTCTTGAGCAACGGTTGATAGTGATTAATAAAAAATGTCATTTTACTTTTATTGATTTTTTCTTGAGGAAAAGATAGAAGATCTATTTTTTCTATTCCATTGAAGGCTGATACACTCCAACCATCTGTAAGAAGGATAAATTCTCCAGATCGCTCAGATTCTAAAAATAACTGCAGCTGTTTACTAAATGACGTTGAAAGAGAGGAGACGAATTCATTCTCTACTTTCGTCACATCCAATATAAATTTTATTTCTCCATGAGACTTTACAGGAAAGCAGAAAGAATAGGTGTTATTGACTGTATTAAATATACTAATTGGCTCACATAAATAATACTCTCCTATATTTTCTCTTATTTGTCTGGATTCCAATAAAGCAGAAAGGTGTTGAATGAAAATATTGTTTGCATAGGTTTTCGTATCCAGATCTGCAGTCAAGGTAACAATGCTTGATTTGGATAGAGATTCTGTTTGATTTGCTGAAACGAATGAAAGTGGCATTATCAAGAGTAAGATGAGCAAAATACAACCTATTTTTTTCATGTGAATCTCCTTTCTTCATAGAAACGTTTTCTAACATCAGTATACCATAAAATATTGTTTTATAATATTAATTATTAATAATAAAGACTTCTCAGAATATGTAATTAATATCAGTAGACCTATGATTAAGATAAATCAAACCCCCTTACCATGATCAGGGTAAGGGGGTTTGATCACTGTTATTATTCAGTTTTTATTGTCATTCTATTACTTCACTTGATCCACCAGGGCCTTGAAATCCTCAGGCTGATGGATGGCCATCTCGGAGAGCATCTTCCGGTTGATCTCAATGTTGTTCTTCTTGAGACCGGCCATGAAGCGGGAGTAGTTGGTTCCGTTGGACCGGCAGGCAGCATTGATCCGGGCGATCCAGAGCTGGCGGAACTGACGCTTGCGGAGCTTCCGTCCCACGTAGGCATATTGCATGGACTTGATGACAGCCTGCTTTGCGGTTCTAAAAAGGGTATGTTTGGAACCAAAGTACCCCTTGGCTTGCTTTAGTACATTTTTGTGATTCTTTTTGGCGTTGACGCCACCTTTAACTCTTGCCATTTTCTACCTCCATCCTAACGGGGCAACATATCATCGATACGCTTCATATCCGACTTGTGAACAGTTTTCGAATGACGAAGCTTGCGAACCGTCTTCTGGGGGTAATGGCCAGTGATATGGTTCATGCCTGAGGACCAGCGCTTGAGCTTGCCGGAACCGGTTCTTTTGAAACGCTTTGCGGAAGCTCTATGTGTCTTTTTTTTGATCTTTTTGACTGCCATGTTATTCTCCTATCTACTCTTTATCAGGGTTGGGTTCGAGGAACATCACCATACTGCGACCTTCCATGGTCGGCTTCTTGTCAATAACCCCACTATCACCAACCAAGTCGACAAACTGGTCCAGGACTTCACGACCTAAGTCCTTATGACCCAGCTCACGTCCCCGGAAGCGGACGGAGATCTTGCAGGCATCTCCACCGTCCAGGAAGCCCTTGACCTTAGCGGCCTTGGTTTCCAAGTCATGCTGCTCGATCCGTGGGGAGAGGCGCATTTCCTTGGTTTCCTTGGTCTTTTGGTTTTTCTTCTGTTCCTTGAGCCTCTTAATCGAGTCGTAACGGAACTTGCCGTAATCCATGAGCTTGGCCACCGGAGGTTTGGCTTGGGGGGACATGAGGACCAGGTCCAAATGTGCCTCTTCCGCCCTCTGTTGGGCCTCTTCAATGGGGATGATGCCGATCTGCTCGCCGTCATCACCGATCAAGCGGACTTCCTGGGCGCGAATCTGCTCATTGATGATTAATTCCTTAATGGTGCACCTCCTAAAAATAAAAAAATAGCGGACAAAGTGCCCACTATACTCATTACCACCGGAAAAGACCTTGAATGGGTCAAGGTGGAAGTTTTCACGAGTAACCGAACGAGCCCTGGCTGTCGGTGAGAGTGGGAACCCTGCTTCAACGCTCTTATTGTAAAGGCCTTCCGGCCATCTGTCAAGGGCTTCCCCTCCAATTTCATTGTCATGAAGGCGACTATCTATTAAAATAGACATGCTTAGCGGTTATAGAAAGGAAGGCCCCTATTCATGCAAAAAAGACCACTTATTGGGATAACCGGTCATTATACTCCTGATGACCGTTTGGGCCCGATGCTTCATATCGGAGTGTCCGGACAATCCTATGATGTGATAAACCATGATTTCATCTCTGCTGTTGAAAGAGCAGGAGGAATACCCTTTATTATTCCTTATACCGAAAATTTTGAGTTAAGAAAGACCTATGTTGACCTGGTGGACGGCCTCATCTTCACGGGAGGGACGGACCCCATGCCTTCACTCTATGGAGAGGATAGCCGAAAAGAGTTGGGCACCACCGTTCCCGAGAGGGACCTCCAGGAATTGGACCTGGCCCGTTTAGCCTACGACCAGGAAGGGCTCCCTATTTTAGGCATTTGCCGGGGGATCCAGGTCTTCAATATTTCCCGGGGAGGATCCCTCTACCAGGACATTCCCAGCCAGTATGAGAGTGAGATCGCTCATAGCAATGAGTCCATCCCGAAATTTTATGGGAGCCACCAGGTTTGTGTGGAAGAGGGCTCCATCCTTGAAGGGATTGTGGGAAGCGGAAAGCTTTGGGTCAATTCCTTCCACCACCAGGCGGTAAAGAAGGTGGGGGAGGGCTTGAGGGTGGTCGCCAGAAGCCGAGACGGCTTGGTGGAAGCCCTGGAAGGTGAGGAACGTCAGGACCTCCTTTTCGTCCAGTGGCATCCGGAGATGATGGCCGAAAAAGATGAGGCCCAGCAGGCCATCCTGAATTGGTTGGTGACTCGTGCCGGAGAGAGGAAGAAAAAGTGAATTTCCAAAAACGCTTGTTCAAGAGGATTCAAAAGTCCCCTCCGCTTTTCTTTCTCCTCGCCTACCTGACCGTCATCCTGATCGGGACCCTCCTTCTCTGCCTGCCCTTTTCGTCAGCGGAGGGGAGTTTTACTTCGCCTGTTGATGCCTTCTTTGTTTCGACTTCCGCCGTTTGTGTCACCGGCCTGACTCCGGTGACCACAGCCTCCTTCTGGTCCCCCTTAGGCCAAGCCATCATCCTTCTCTTAATCCAACTCGGCGGTCTGGGGGTTATGACCGCGGTCGGTGCCCTGGCCCTTTTAACGGGGAGAAAGCTGGGCATGAGCCAGAGGGTTATTTTTATGGAGGAAAAAAATGAGGATGAGCTGACCGGACTGGTTCGTTTTTTGAAATTTATTCTCAAGGCCACCTTCCTGATCGAAGGGATAGGGGCCGTTATCCTGGCCAGTCAAATGGTCCCCCAATTTGGCCTGATCAAAGGCCTTCTTTACGCCATCTTCCTGTCCATATCCGCCTTTTGTAACGCCGGATTTGATCCCCTGGGGCCGGTATCCCTATCGGACTATTCCGCCAACCCTGTGGTCCTTCTGACTATAGCGGGCCTCATCATCGTTGCCGGTTTGGGTTATGTCGTCTACATCGACTTCTTCTTCCGAAAGACCAAGAGGATCCGCCTCCAAACCAAGATGGTCACTGCCATAACCCTTCTCCTCCTGACCCTGGGTACCCTGGGCATTTTCCTCATGGAATATGGAAATCTTTCCACCATCGGGGGGATGACTTTGGGAGAGAAGACCCTGAATGCCTTTTTCCAGTCGGCCAGCCTCCGGACCGCCGGATTCTTCACCTTCGACCAGGCGGCCATGACCAGGCCTTCCTCCCTCTTTTCCTGCTTCCTCATGTTTATCGGAGGCTCACCTGGAGGAACCGCCGGCGGTCTTAAGACGACAACCATGGCGGTCCTGGTCCTGGGCCTGATTGCCCGCGTCCGCCATACCCGGGACCTCCCTGTTTTTCACCGGAACTGCACCCGAGAAAACTTCCAACAGGCCCTGATCCTTTTTACCGCTTCTATCTTTTGGATTACCATCGTCGGTTTTCTTATCCAGCTGGTGGAAGCTGATAAAGATTTTTTGGATCTCTTTTTTGAAGTGATTTCGGCCTATGGGACAGTGGGCTTGAGTCGAGGGATTACCGGAAACCTCCATGCCCTGTCCAAGATCCTGGTGGCCATCACCATGGTCTTTGGGAAGATCGGTCCGGTAACCATGTTAGGGGCCCTCTTGCGGCCGGCCAAGTATCGGGGACACCGGGTAGCGGAAGAGTCCGTTATGATCGGATAAGGAGATAATGATGAAAAATTTTGATAGCTTTGCGGTTTTGGGATTGGGACGGTTCGGGAGCAATGTGGCTAAGGAACTGGCCTCCCTGGGGAAGGAAGTTCTCGTGGTGGACTATGATGAGGACAAGGTCAATGAGATGGCCGAATTTGTCACCTATGGAGTGACAGCGGATGTGGGCCAGGAAGGGACCCTCGACGGCATTGGGATATCCAATGTGGACTGCGCCATCATCTCCCTCACCGAGGATTTCGAGGCCGCCCTCATGGCGGTCACCATCTGCAAGGAAAAGGAAGTCCCCTACATCATTGCCAAGGCCATGTCCGAGCGCCATGCCCGGATCCTTCTAAGAGTAGGGGCCAACAAGGTCATCCTTCCGGAAAAGGAGATGGGGTCCCGCCTGGCCCATAAGCTGGCCGGCGGCTCCCTCTTTGATGCCCTCGGTGAATCCTCCGACTACTCGGTCTCCAACCTCCCGGTTCCGGACAGCTGGATCGGCAAGAGCCTGGGTGATATTGGTGTCCGGATGGTTTACAACGTGACCATCATCGCTGTCCAGAGGGAAGAAGACCTCATGCTCAACCCTGCCACAGATTTGACTTTTGAAGTGGGGGACCGGGTCTATGTCTTGGGCAAGCAGGAAGACATCCTTAACTTGGACCACCGTGCCAAGGAAGAAGAGGAATAGGAGGAAGGGATGGACCGGATCGATTCAGCCGGTAACGGTCGCTACAAGGCCTGGAAAAAATTGAAAACGGTCCATGGCCGGAAGAAGCAGGAAGCTTTCCTGGTGGAGAGCCATAAATTGGTGGTGGAGGCCCTTCTTTCGGGCATGGATATGGAAGCCCTGGTCATTGACCGGGAGAAGATGGACCGGACCCTGCCGCTTTTTATTGCCAATCTCAAGGAACGACATCGGGAAAAAAACGAGTTTGAAGAAGACATTTCCCTAAAAGTGGAAAATGAGTTAAAAGCGATTCTGGATTCCGGGGGAGGAGACTACATCAGCCAGGAGATCGCCGGCTGGGTTAAGGACCGGGCCGTCCTCCTGCCTCATGCCCTCTTTGAAGACCTCTCCTCGATGGAAAACTCGGATGGGCTTTTAGCGGTCATCCGGGAACCGGGATCGGATGGGCGGTTTGTCGGTTTCCGTCAACCGGGCCTATACCTGGTTCTTGACGGCATTCAGGATCCGGGAAATCTAGGCACCCTCCTTCGGACAGGAGAAGCCTTGGGCTTTCACCGGGTCCTCTTGGTGGATTCCTGTGACCCCTCCAATGAAAAGGTCCTTCGGGCCTCCATGGGGGCCTCCTTCCGCCTGGAAATTTGCCGGTCCAGTGAAAAAGATGCCCTGGTATGGAAGGAAGAAAGCGACATTCCTTGGCTGGGAGCGGATATGGAAGGGGAGGATTACCGGCTCTTCCCCAAGAAAGATCCCCCCCTGGCCCTGGTGATAGGATCAGAAGGTCAGGGCATCCGACCGGGTTTTATGGCGGTCTTGGATGGGAAAGTCTCCATCCCTATGGCCCCCCAGGTGGAATCCCTAAATGCAGCGGTTTCGGGAGCGATCCTCATGGCCTACTTTTCAACCATCTGATGGGCCTGGGAATTCGGAAAGATGAAGGATTCCCTATTTTACGATATAATTAATTTTTAGTTACCAAGCATCATTGTCGATGGTCGGCGTCCGAGTCCGGGCCCTGCCTTCGCTTTACCGATGAGGAGGAAATATGATCGAAGAAGTCAGAGCATTAGTGGAGGAGGCCCAGGAAGCCATCCAATCGGCTGACCGTTTGGAGGACCTGGAAGACCTCCGGGTCAAGGTTCTGGGAAAAAAGGGAAGCTTGACCGAGGTCTTAAAAGGGATTAAAGACCTCAAGGGGGGGGAAAAGAAGGCCCTGGGTAAGGAAGCCAACTTGTCCAAGCAGGCCCTTTACCGGGCAATTGAAGACCGGAAAACGGAAATCATAGCCAACTCATCCGTAGTGGATGGGGCCCTGGACCTTTCCCGTCCGGGCAAGGCCCTGGAGACCGGCGCCCTCCATCCGATCACCCAGATGATGTACGACCTGAACGACGCCTTCCTTTCTTTGGGGTTCGAGATTTTCTCCGAGGATGACATCTCTTCGGAAAAGTATGCCTTCGACAATTTGAATTTCCCTCCCAACCATCCTGCCCGTGAGACCATGGATACCTATTGGCTGGAGGGGACAGAAGATAAGCAGGGCTTTGAACGCCTGGCCCTTCGCCCCCATTTGACAGGGGCTTCGGTCCGGTATCTGAAGAAATATGGGGCTCCGGCCCGTTTCGTCTATCCCGGTCAGGTTTTCCGCAATGAGACCACCGATGCCAACCATGAGCGGGCATTCTCTCAATATGAGGCCCTGATCGTCGATAAGAATTTTTCCTTTGCCTCCGGTCAGCTCCTAATCGATACCATTTTGGAAAAAGTCTTCGGACACCCGGTAAATACCCGTATGCGGGCCGGATTCTTCCCCTTTGTGGAGCCGGGCTTTGAAATTGATATGGAATGCCAGGTCTGCATGGGCAAGGGTTGCCGGACCTGCCACCACAGCGGTTGGCTGGAAGTCATGCCGGGTGGATCCCCCCATCCCAATGTCTTGAAAGCGGCGGGCCTGGATCCTGAGGTCTGGTCCGGATTCTATATTAACATCGGCTTGGACCGCCTGGTCATGATGCGATATGGGGTGGATGACGTCCGTCTCTTCCACTCCGGCGACCTTCGTTTCCTGAAACAATTCCGTTAGGAGGAAGTATGCTCATATCCTATAAATGGTTAAATTCTTATGTAGACCTGCCTCAGGACCTGACCATGGAAGACCTGGCCTATGACTTGACCATGCGGACTGTGGAAGTGGAATCCACCACGGACCTCCGTGAAAAATACCAAAATATTGTGGTCGGGATCATCAGAAAAGTCAGCCCTCACCCGGATGCTGACCGCCTCAGGGTCTGCCTGGTGGATATCGGCAGGGGAGAGGATGTTCAAATTGTCTGTGGGGGCAGCAACATCGTCGAAGGTCATGCCGTGATTTGCTCCTTACCCGGGGCATATGTTGTCTGGCATGGGGAAGGAGAGCCGGTCAAGATCAGCGAGAGCAAGCTCCGCGGAGTCGACTCCTACGGGATGATCTGTGGAGCCGGTGAAGTGGGCCTGTCCGACCTTTTCCCTGCTCCTGAAGACCATTACATCGTCGATCTCACCAAATCTTTGCCCGAAATGACCTTCAAGGCAGGAGAAAATATTGCTGACTTTTTGGGTTTAGATGACTTCATCATTGAGATTGAAAATAAGTCCTTAACTAACCGGCCCGACCTCTGGGGTCACTACGGCATTGCCCGGGAGCTGGCCGCCATCTACCACCGTCCCTTGAAAGCCCTTCCTGATGCTAAAGACTTCTTCGACAAGAACAAGGTGGAAGACTTCCCCCTCTCCATTGAAGACCCGGAAATCTGCCACCGTTTCTTAGCTCTTCACCTGGCCGGAGTGGATGACAGGAAATCCCCCCTTTGGCTTCAGACTTCCCTGATGAAGGTGGGCATCCGTCCCATCAACGCCCTGGTTGATTGGACCAATTATATGATGATGGTCACCGGGGTTCCCACCCATGCCTACGACGAGGACCATATTGTCGGAGGCCTCAGGGTACGTCGGGCCAAGGAAGGGGAAAAACTGACTCTTTTAGATGGGAAAGAACTTCAGTTGACCGATAAGGACATCGTCATCGCCGATGAGGATAAAGCCTTGGGATTGGCCGGATGCATGGGCGGGGCCCACGATTCCATCCAGGCGTCCACCAAGGAAACCGTCCTGGAAATTGCCAACTTCAAGCCTCAGATGATCCGGAAGACCGCCCAGCGCTATGGGATCCGGACGGAAGCCTCCCAGCGCCATGAAAAAGGCCTGGATACCCAGCGAATGGACCAGACCCTGGGGGTGGCCATGGCCCTTTTCCGGGAGCTCTTCCCGGAGGTCAGGGCGGTCGCCTTCGCCGACCTGACCTTGGAAGAAACCTGTCCGAAAGAAGTGGAAATTTCCATGACCTGGCTGTCTGACCGCCTGGGACGGGAAGTGGATGGAGAAGAGGTTGAGGCCCTGCTCCAACCCCTGGGCTTCTCTCTGGAGAAAGAAGAGGGCGACCACTACCGGGTTCTGGTTCCCAGCTGGCGGTCGACCGGGGATGTTTCTCTTCCTGACGATATTTTAGAAGAAGTCGCCCGGATGATCGGCTATGAAAACTTTGACCTAAAAGCTCCTCGTGTTGCACTTACTAAGGCTGTCAACCAAAGAAATGAAGATTTGGACCGGTCAATCCGTGAATTCCTGGCTTTCCAGGCCGGGACCTATGAGATCATGACCTATCCCTGGTCCAGGGAGGAGAGTCTTTCCGCTTTGGGACTGGCTGAGGAAGAGGCCCTTACCCTTGCCCAGCCCCCGGCTCCCAACCAAGCGAAACTCCGCCGGAGTCTGGTCGCCAACCTCATGGATGCCGTGGTATCCAATGTCCGTTTCTACGACCGCTTCCGTATCTTTGAGCTGGCCCAGGTCTATCAGCCGGGACAGAGTCACCCATCGGAGGAAGCCGAGACTCTCCCCCTCATGCACCGGGAACTTTGCCTGGCTTTGGTTGGACAAGATGCTAAAGAACTATTTTATGAAGGTAAAGGAATTTTAGAAGCCATGCCCCGGGCAGTACAAGTTGACCCTATAAGCTTCCGCCAGGAAGCCAAGCCCTCCTGGGCGGATAGGAATGCCTGGATCAACATTTTCTATCGGGGCAAGTCCATTGGAGCCATGGGGCTGGTGTCCAACATGGTAAAGAGAGATTTAGACCTGAAATACCATGATGCCTGCCTGATTTCCCTGGATGTGGAAGCCCTGGTTCCCTCTGACTCAAGAAATAACCGCTACCACGCACTTCCACTCTTTCCCCATGTTTTCCAGGATATTTCCCTGATTTTTGATGAGGGCATGTCTTGGTCCGCTATCATCAAACCCATCCTGGGTAAGGTTGAATCGGTGTCTTTTGTCGATGAATACCGGGGTGATCAGATTCCTCAGGGGAAAAAATCCATTACCCTGCGGGTAGAGCTGGCTTCAGAAGAGGGGACTTTGACCAACGCCCAGATTAATGAAAAGATGAAAGAGATTCGGGAGAATCTGGAAGAATTAGGCGGTTCCAACCGTTTCTAAGAGGAATATTTAATACCGGAGGGGAGGATGCCATGTCAGGCCAAGACCGGGAAGTCAACCGGATGCAAGTCACCATCAATGGAGACCGGTATGTCTTAAAGAGCAAGAAAAACAAAGAAGAGATGGAGCGGGTGACAAATTATGTCAACAGAAAGATCGGAGAAATCAGCCGTTCTGACCTCCGCTTTAATAAGACCATGCAAACCACCCTGGCGATGATGAATATGGCCGATGACCTCTTCCTGGTTCAAGATCAATTGGAAGAAATTAAGGCGGAAAAAGAGGGCTTGGAGGAAGATATCCAGGCCCTTCAGAGGGAGAATAAGGAAATGAAAGACCGTCTCCACCGCCAGGAAGAAGCCTCTTATGACCGGGAAGAAGATCTTAAGGCCCTCCGGCAAAACCTGAAAGAGGCCGAAGACAGGATTCTCCTTCTTTCCAAGCAGTTTCAAGAGTATCGGCGGACCCACCGATAAAGGAGGTTCCGATTGGTCAATCACTTAGAGAACGGACAAGAAAAGCCCCCTTGTCTTCCCGAGATCCTGGCGCCGGTTGGAAATGATGACATGGCCCGGGCTGCCCTTGCGGCCGGGGCGGATGCCATTTACCTGGCCGGCCTTTCCTTTGGGGCACGTGCCTACGCTGATAACTTTACCAAGACTGGCTTGAAAGAAACGATTCGTCAGGCTCACCTGGCAGGGAGTAAGGTTTATATCACGGTCAACACTGCCTTAAAAGAGGAAGAGGTGGAAGAGGCTTTTCAGACTTTAGTTGATCTTTATGAGATGGGAGCGGATGCCATTATCATCCAGGATCCCGGCCTAATCAACCTTGCCCATACCTTACTTCCCGACCTGCCCCTGCATGGATCAACCCAGATCTCCGTCAACGCCCTTTCGGGTGCTCTCCTGGCTCAGCATAGGGGATTAGACCGTCTGGTTATGGGCCGGGAAATGTCTCAGGAAGAGGTGGGTCTGGTCCTGGAAAATACCGACCTGGAAGTGGAGGTCTTCGTCCATGGATCGCTTTGTATTTCTCAATCCGGTCAGTGCCTTCTTTCTTCCTTTGCGGGAGGTCGATCAGGAAATCGTGGACGGTGTGCCCAACCCTGCCGGAAGACATATTTTCTGAAAAAACCAAATGGCCAAGTTCTTGGTCCTGCTGACACCTATCTTTCTCCTCGGGATCTCATGACCTTAGATCAGGTGGCAGTCTACCGGGAGATGGGCGTTCATTCGCTGAAAATTGAAGGACGGATGAAAAAGCCGGAATATGTCTATGCGGCGGTTAAAGCTTACCGGGAGGCCCTCCGAGGGAGTAAGCCTGACCCGACCCCATTGGCCCTCATGACCAACCGGCCTTTCACCTCAGGCTATTTCTTTAATGAGTTCGGACGGTCAATGGCCTATTCCAAGGAAGAAGAAACCGGAGTCTTTCTGGGGAAAATCGACCGACAAGGAAAGACCCCTTTCCTTCGAGCGAATAGGGACCTTAATAGAGGGGACCAGATTCGAGTTCAGGGTGGCCGCTCTGCCTTCCCTTTGACGCTAAAGGAGGATCTCCCTCAAGGACAAGCCCTCTTTTTTTCGGATTACCCCGATTTACTTCCGGGTTCTTCAGTTAATGCCATTTACACCGGACAAATCCGTGTTGCCTTAGAAAAAGAGTTGAAGAAAGATAAAGAGGGGAAGATTCCTCTCATTATGGATCTTTCCTTTAAGGTGGGTCGTCCCCTATCTGCCTCCTTTAGGGCCAAGGGTCACACTGTTTTCCTGGAAGGAAACCGGGTCGATCCGGCTAAAAATCACCCCTTATCTCCGGAGGATCTTGGTTCATCCCTGGCAAAACTGGGGAACACGCCCTTTTTCCTGGAGGACCTCCGGGTTGATATGGAGGGGGAGGGCTTCCTTCCCATGGGAGCCATTAATGCCTTCCGCCGAAAAGGAGTTGATCTTCTCGTAGAGGAAATGACCCTTCCTTCACGCCCTAGACTGGACCGACAGGATCTAGAGGCTCGGATGACTTCCCTGAAGAAAGACCGAGATCAAGCTTCCTGGCCAATGGAAAAGAGGGAGGATCCCACTCTTTTCTTCCGAACTGAACAGGGTCCCGACACCTATTCTTCTACAGAAATAGCCGGGATGGACCTGGTGATTACCGAAGATCCGACTGTAGTTTCCGCCTGGACAGAGGCCGGCAAGGAAGTCTTCCTGGTCATGCCTGAACTCCTGGAAAGCCGGCATTTTGAGGACTTTCTGGATCAGGCCGAGGAAGGCCTGAATATGGCCAAGGGGGTTTACCTTCCTACCATCAACGAATGGGGGAGGGTGAAAGAAATTCCGGAAGATAAGGACCTTATCCTGGGTCCGGGTCTTCAGGTTTTCAATGCATGGGCGGCCCATGCCCTTCGAAAGGAAGGGGAGGCTCTCTTGGGCAAAGAGGTCTTTCGCCACCGCCTTCGAGCCATCATTCCCTCAACAGAACTCACGAGTGAGGAATATCGGACCCTATTTGATTACCCCATGCCCTGGCTACTTCCGGTCTATGGACGGATGACGGGAATGGTTCTCCGTCATTGTCCCGCGTCTTTGATTAAGGGGTGTCGGGGTGATCGGAACTGTCCCCGCTGCTCTTTCCGTAAGGATCTCTACCTGGAGGATGACTTTGGGAATCGGGAGCTTATCCGTACCAATCGAACCAGTCGCCTCCTTTTGCCCGAACTCCTGGACCTCCGGATAAATCCTGACCTGGTTAAGGGACTGACCTCCCGATTCCTGGTGATTGACCGGGGAGAGGGAGAGGCCGGAAAGGTGGCCAGCCAATGGAAAAAGGGAAATCTACTTCCTCCCAGGGACCAGGGCCGGAAGGAAACCAGGACCTTTGCAAGGGGATTGGGACACTATACGATGGAGATTGAATAGGGTCGAAAATAGACCGTCAGGAAATAAGGGTTCTTCCCTGAAAGTAGGACATTCATGGATCAGCTTGTACTTGAAAGTTTGGAATTTAATAAAGTTTTAGACCGGCTTGCTCATTTTGCTGCCTCTCCTTTGGGAAAAGAAGCCGTGAAGAAGATCCGGCCTCTTTCCGATCCCGCTTATCTCAACCAAATTCAGGAAGAGACCCAAAATGCGGTCGACCTTCTCCTGGCGTATTCCAATCCTCCTTTATTCGGAATCTATTCGGTTCGTCCTGCCGTTAAGCGGGCCAGCCTGGGTGGAATTCTCTCCATGGGCCAACTTTTGGAAATTGCGGAAGGCCTTCGCGTCGCAAGGGCCCTCATCGATTATTGTAAGGAGGCGGAAACCAGCCATTTTGTCGCTGAAATTCGTTCTCTTTTTGTGCAAAAAGGCCTGGAAGAATCCATCACTTCAGCCATTGAAGCCGAAGGGGTAATGAATGACTCCGCTTCATCCGCCCTCTTTCGGATCCGCCGGGCGATGAAAGCCAAGCAGGATTCGGTTCGAGGAAAACTGAATGATATTATGATCTCTGCCGGTCAGGCAGGCTATTTGAGTGAAAACCTCATCACTATGCGGGACGGTCGCTATGTCCTCCCGGTCAAGGCAAAGTCCCGAGGATCCTTCCGGGGACTGGTTCATGACCAATCCGCTTCTGGGGCTACGGTCTTTATGGAACCCTTGGCCATCGTGGAACTCAACAACGAGATTCGAGAACTGGAGGGGGAGGAGAAGGAGGAAATCCAGCGGATTTTGGCTGATTTTTCCATGGAAGTGGCCAGTTTTGCCGATGAGATTTCCGGAAACGAAGGAAAGCTTCAATATATCGATAAGACCTTTGCTAAGGCAAAATATGCCCTGGAGATTCATGGATCCCGACCCTTCTTTACTGATGACCGGTCCATTGATTTGAAAGAAGCCCGGCATCCCCTTTTGGGTAAAGATGTCGTGCCGATTGATTTCTCTTTAGGGGAAGACTTTTCGACCCTCATCATCACCGGTCCAAATACGGGCGGAAAGACCGTTACCTTAAAGACTGTCGGCCTCCTCCAGGTCATGGGCCAATCCGGCCTCCAAATCCCCTGCCGGTCCAACTCCAAACTGGGGGTTTTCAAGTCCATCTATGCTGACATCGGAGATAAGCAATCCATTGAACTCTCGCTTTCTACTTTTTCCGCATCCATGGACAACATCATTAAAATTTTGGCCAATGCTGATTCCCGTTCCCTCCTCCTCTTTGACGAGATCGGATCGGGGACGGATCCGGTGGAAGGGGCAGCCCTGGCTATGGCCATCTTATCTCGTCTGACCCGTCGGGGAATACGGACGGTAGCGACCACCCATTACAGCGAGCTTAAGCTTTTCGCTATCCGGTCTCCCGGCGTTCAGAATGCCTCGGTGGAATTTGATGTTCAAACCCTTTCACCCACTTACCGTCTACAGATCGGCCTTCCCGGACGGTCCAATGCCTTTGAGATCACCAAACGATTGGGCATGCCTGAAGATCTTTTAGATGAAGCCAAGAGTCTGGTAGACTCGGATACGGTTCAATTCGAGGATGTTCTTCAGGATATTGAGAGAAGCCGGGAAGAAACCCGCCTGGCCCGGGAGAGTATGGAAAAAGAAAGACAGGAATACCAGGAAAAACTATCCGCTATGAAAGCGGACCTCGACCGGTCAAAGACCGACTATGAGAAAAAGTTGGAGGCCTCCAAGAAGGAAGCCAGAGACCTCCTTCAAGAAGCCAGAGACCAGGCTCAGCGGATGATTCGGGAGGCAAAAAAAGCCATCGATCAGGTTGAAGATAGTCGAGATCTGGACCGAACCCTGACCGCAGTCAATGACCGGGCAAAGGCCATGGAAGGCCGTCTGGGCGGTTCCGGTCCCGTCAAAAAGAAGATGAAACCCCACAAGGCTCCTCAGGGACTGAAAATCGGGGAAGCCGTGGAAATTCTCTCCATTGGTGATGAGGGAAGGATTGTAGATGGACCGGATAAAAATGGAGATGTTATGGTTCAGATGGGGATCCTTAAGGTCAAAGCCAATGTTAATGACCTCCGAAGGATGGAGGATGATGGAAATTCTTCCAAAAATCAAGGTCAAACGCAGTTAATTATTCAGCGCAGAAAAGATGCCGGGATTTCTTTGGAACTGGACTTGCGAGGGGAGCGATTTGAGTCGGCAATGGACCGAGTTGACCGTTACCTGGACGACGCGGTGTTAGCCGGTTTGGAGAAAGTTCGTATTATTCATGGAAAAGGAACGGGAGCCCTCAGACAGGGAGTTCAGGAGTTTCTTGCCAGGGACCGTCGAGTAAAAAGCTACGAGTTTGCCAAGCCCGACCAGGGTGGCAGCGGGGTAACAGAGGTGGAACTCAAGTAAAGGGAGGAAGGATGAAGGATTTCGCACTGGTTTATCAGAGATTATTCAAGGAGATCAAAGATCATATTAAGGGCTTGCCCGTCCTGGTCTTGGCTTTTATTTTATACTTGACACTGACGAATTTGGTTAACAACCTTTTTACCCAGATGGGCAATTCCATTCTTAGCGGATTTATCCGCTGGTTTATTCAATTGGCCATCCTCACTCATTTAGCCGGCTTACTGACCAGACTTTTTCGTCGAGGGAGCCTGACCATGGAAGACCTGGCCGAGTATGACCAGGGTTACTTGGCTCCCTTGAGCCAGGTTTACTTTGTTTTCTACCTGGTGGAAATGCTGGCCGCCAGCTTAGGCCGTCCTATCCTGGCTTCAACAGGCTACCTCATTCTTTTTCTCGTCTGGTCTGTTTTTATCAGCCCGGCCTATGAGGAGGTTTACCAGTCCGGTGAGACCATGAACACCATTTTTTCTTCACTTCTCCATTTTTGGAAGGAAAATATTCTTATCGTGATTCCCTATGTCCTGGTCGCCATCTTGATTTACCGGAGCCTGGGAATGGGGTGGTCAATCATGGCTTCCATTCCCGGAACGGAGTCCTTTATTTTTATTGTGGGATATGCCCTTCTCAAGGCCGTCTTCTATTACACCAAAGGGTTACTCTTTATGATCCTGTCCCGGACCTCAAAGAGATCCCGGGCCTACCATGAAAGGAGCCGGTATTGAGACTTGAGGATTATTTTATCCGGTTTACCAAAGATCTGGCCTACCTTGACTTGAAGGAGGACGCTCAAAAGAAATGGGGGATAGGTCCAATTCCCCTGCCTATCCGCCTTCAGGATTTTCTCGGAGGTATTGAGAATGGACATTTGGACCAGGAGATTGAGTATTCCTTTTTTGTGAAAGGGATGATTTGGAACTTGGGGATTGATCCCGACTTCACTTATGCGAAAGAGTATAAGGATCTTTTGGGCCGAACGGTTAAAGAGGCCGACCGATTTGCTCTTCAAATGGGCTTGGAGGCGGAAGCCAAAGGGAAGAATGTAGATGCCCTGATTGCTTTTCGTTCAGCTTCCATAATCAATCCGGAAAATACGTCGGCCCTTATTCACCTGGGGGATCTCCTGTGGAAAATTCCCTCTCTCAGTGAAGAGGATCGGGAAGATATGGTTCACCAAGCCTCCCATATTTTGGAAAAAGCTTTGGATATGGATGATCGTTCCCCCCTGGCGAATATCGCCTTGGGTCAATTGAATGAGGGAATGGGTCATTATTCTAAAGCCACCGCCTATTACAAGCGGGCCCTGGAGTGGGCAGAGGATCCGGAGATGAAAGAAGAGGTCCGTTTGTTAATGGAGAATATTGAACCAGAAACGGAAATAGAGTCTGCTCTTTATTTCATGCGGCGGGCAGACTATTCCCGGTCGGTGGACATCCTGAGCAAGCTGGCAAAACATAGTAAGCGTTACGATGTTTGCTACTATTTGGGTTTAAGCTATCAGAATCTCTCCGCCTATGACCTGGCAGCATTTGCTTTCCAGGAGGCTTTGGACCGAGGTGGGGACTTTGAAGACCTGTATAACGGTTGGGTATATACGCTCAATGCCTGCGGAAAAAGGGACCAGGCTCTGGCTGCGGCAAATAAGGGATTGGACCGCTTTCCTGCCGCCCTCCGCCTCCGTTTTAATCGGGCCATCCTCCTTGCTCTCTCCGGAAAAAATGACCGGGCCATGGAGGACATCAATGAGCTCCTTTCCTATGATGATCTGTCGGATGAGTTTTTTAATGAAATCATGTCCCTTCGTGAGGAAATTTCCTAATAAAAACCCCTGCCCTTCGGTGAGCTTGATCGCTTCCGTTTGGCAGGGGTTTAGTTTTTTGATATGTTGATCATTACTCTCCCTGGGCAACCAGGAGTTTGGCAATCTCATCGGCCTTTCCGCATCCTGTGGTCAGGATGAGGTCATCCGGTGTCACTTTAGTTTTCAGGTAGTCCACCACATCCTGGTAGGTCTCTTGATAGACTGCCCGGTCACCCTGAGCGAGGACCTGATCCACCAATTCTTCCGAGCGGACAGATCCGTCGTCAACTTCACGGGCTCCGTATATTTTTGTAATGATGGCTTCATCGCAATCACTGAAGGTTTTTGCAAAGTCCTTCATCAGGGTTCGCGTCCGGGAGTAGGTGTGGGGCTCAAAAACACAGTAAAAACGACCTTTAACATGGGGATGAATGGTTTCCAGGGTGGCTTGGATTTCCGCAGGATGGTGGCCATAGTCGGTAAGAACCCGGGCACCGCGGAAGCTTCCCATATCCTCCATCCTCCGGTGGAGAGAACGATAGGATTCCAGACCCTTTTTGATGGTCTCAAAGGAAAGGCCGGCCGCTCGGGCAGCCAGGCTTGCCGCCATAGCGTGACGAATATTGAAATCCCCTAAAACCCCGAGTTGGATGTCCAGGCATTCTCCATCCTTAAAGACTAATGTGAATGCCGGCTGACCCAGGTTTGTATAGACAATGTTTTCTACATGAACATCCGCTTCATGATTGTCCATGGAGAAAAAAGCTACCTTTCCTTTGACGAAATCCTTTAAGCTTCGAGAGTTGGGGTCATCCATATTGAGGATGGCGAGACCGTCTTGGGGGATATTCTCCATATAGTGTTCAAAGGTATGGATGATGTCGTTCAAATCCTTGTAATAATCTAAATGGTCAACATCAATATTAAGGATGACAGCGATAGAGGGAAAGTAAAAGCGAATGTTTCCTTTATATTCACAGCCTTCAGCTAAAAAGATGTCTCCATCACCGCTTCGGCAGTTTCCTCCCATCTCATCCAGGGCACCCCCAATTAGGATGGTGGGATCTTCACCCTCGGCAGAGAGGAGGATTTCAGCCATCATGGAGGTGGTGGTGGATTTTCCATGGGCTCCTGAAATGGCAATGGAGTGTGCATAATTTCTCATGATGGCTCCCAGAACCCGGCCTCGGGAGACAACGGGTCGTCCTGTTGCCCGGGCAGCGATGAGTTCAGGATTTGTTTCCGGGATAGCATCGGTATAGACGAAGAGATCCTGGTCTTTGATGTTTTCCGCCTTTTGTCCAAAGACGATGGGAATCCCTTTTTTTCTGAGATGGTGGGTATAGGACCCTTCTTCTCGGTCGGATCCGGTGACCGTAAAGCCTTTATCGAATAAAAGTTCGGCAATACCGGACATGGAGGTGCCTCCGATGCCGATAAAGTGTATACTCTTTATTTGGGACCTTAGGGGGTCCATATCAAAAGTGAACATGCTTCCTCCTCTTCATGAAATCAACTCATAATAACACAAAATGGGAAGCTATGGCATGAACCGCTTCATTTGGGGGAAGGATTGTGTATAATGAAAACGAAAAAAGTCATTCAATTGAACCGGGAGGTCTGCAATGAGAGCTGTTGTCTTGGATAATGAATTTACCAAAGCCCTGAAGGAGGAAGGCAAGGAGGATCTCCTTACCCTTATGAACCATCCGATGGGAGAATTAGTGGAGAATGCTTGTCGTGATTTCGGATTGGAGACTGTCCCACTTTCTCAGCTAAGGGGTGAGGAAGAGGAAGTTTTTTTTATTTCTGCAGGTTTTCCCCTCCCCTTGGCAGGAACCATTCATGATTTTTTTGAGATGGCGTATACGGCCATCCGCGATGAGGGTCTGGAGATTGTTGCTTACCTCTGGGTGAAAGAGGAGGATAATCCGGACCTTCTTCATCAAATCCGGGAAAAGGATCTTGTTTTTGAAGACCTTATTCCTCTTTTTGATAGTCAACTGAAGGAGTGTAGAAGCTTAGATTTTAACCTTCCTCATATTTGTGACTTTTCCACTTTGGCCATGGCCGGTCATGCTATCCATGGTGAATATAACAAGCGACTGATGAAAGCCGGTGTTCGGATTGACCGGCCCTTTGATACGATTATCGATCCCGATGTTCAAATTGGAAAAGGGACCTGGATCCAGGGCTGCGTTCAAATTACCGGAAAAACGGTGATTGGAGAAAATTGCCGGATCACCGATGGCAGCAATATCGATCAATCGACCATAGGCGATAATGTCGTCATTCGTTCTTCAATCATTGAATCCTCCACTATGGAAGACGGATCCAATATTGGCCCCTTTTCCCACCTTCGTCCCCATGCCCACCTGGGCAAAGGGGTCCATATCGGAAACTTTGTTGAAGTAAAGAAGGCAAGCCTGGGCCAGGGAACCAAGGCCGGTCATCTTGCCTATATCGGGGATGCCGAGGTTGGGAATGATGTTAACATTTCTTGTGGGGTTATCTTCTGTAATTATGATGGAAAGAATAAACATCAGGCAAAAGTAGGCGATGGGGCCTTTATCGGGTCCAATGCCAACCTGGTGGCTCCGGTAGTGGTAGAAAATGAAGGCTTTATTGCTGCCGGTTCAACGATTACCACCCGGGTAGAGGAGGGGAGTCTGGCTGTTGAGCGGGCAGAGACAAAGATAATTCCGGGTTATGTGGCAAAGAGGAAGGAAAAAGGAACCCTGTAAAGACGTCATCATTCTTAAATTAGGGAGAGGTAGGGAAAAAGGTCTCCTTCCTCCGCCCTTGGTATATAATAGATAAGGATTTGTCGCTTATAACGTTAGGAGGAAGCATGGATGCACGTGGAATGAAGATCTTTTCAGGATCTTCGAACCCAAAGTTGACGGAAGAAATTTGTTCCATATTGAAAAAACCTTTAGGCGATATGGAACTCAGCCATTTTGCGGATGGAGAAATTCAAGTCAAGATCAATGAAACGGTACGTGGATATGACATTTTTTTGGTTCAGCCCACATCTTATCCCGTCAACGAACATTTGATGGAAGTCCTCATCATCTGTGATGCCCTGAAGAGAGCATCCGCTAATCGGGTTAACGTTGTTATTCCTTATTATGGTTATGCTCGTCAGGACAGAAAGACGGCAGGCAGAGAACCGATTACGGCAAAATTGGTCGCTGATCTTCTGGAAACCGCAGGTGTTGACCGTGTAATCACAGTCGACCTTCATGCCGGACAGATTCAAGGTTATTTCAATATTCCTGTGGACCACTTGGCCGCCGGCCACCTCCTGGCCCGTTATTTCAAACCTCTCGTTGAAGAAGCTCCCGATCAGTGGGTGGTTGTCTCTCCTGATCTTGGTGGAGTTACCCGTGCCCGGAAATTTTCTCATGATCTTGATCTTCCTATTGCCATCATTGAGAAAACACGTCCCCGGCCTAACGAATCCGTTGTTGAAAATATTATCGGTGATGTGCAGGGAAAGAATTGCATCATCATCGATGATATTATCGACACTGCCGGTACCATCACCAATGCCGCCAATTTCCTCGCTGAAAAAGCGGGAGCTAAGGATGTTTATATTACCGCATCTCATGCCCTCCTCTCCGGACCGGCTGTGGAACGAATTGAAGGCTCGGCCGTTAAGAAGTGTGTGGTAACCAACTCTGTCCATCTGCCGGAAAGCAAGGATAGTTCAAAGATGGAAGTGGTTTCTATCGGACCCCAGCTGGCGGAAGCCATCCGGCGTATCTATAACTATGAATCGGTAAGTGAGCTTTTCTAATGAGTGATCTTTATGTCGTTGTTGGCCTGGGCAATCCCGGAGACCGTTATGCCCATACCCGTCATAACATGGGCTTCCGGGTAATTGATCGCTTAGCCCAGAAGTGGTCGGTGAATGTTAACCAGGTCAAGTGGAAGGCCCTGGTTGGACAGGGTCGCCGGGAGGGTCAGAAGATCCTCCTGGTCAAGCCACAAACCTATATGAACGAATCCGGTCAAGCTGTCCAGGCCATTGAAAACTTTTACAAGCTTGAACCCGGACACCTTATCCTTGTTTACGATGATATTGACATCGAGCTCGGAACCATTCGAATAAAGGGGCAGGGAAGTGCCGGATCGCACAATGGGATGAAGTCCATTGTCTCCTCGCTTTCAAGAACAGACTTTCCCAGAATACGCCTTGCCGTAGGCAGGAGGTTGGCCAGCCAGGATTTGGCGGACTTTGTTTTATCCACCTTCACTTCTGATGAAGAGAAGGTGATTGATGATGAAGTGGATAAAGCTTGCCAGGCGATTGAGCTTATTCTGGATCAGGGTGTAGAAGCCGCTATGAACCATTTTAACGGTTGGATTTCTGATAAACTCCCTAAACCGTCAAACGAGGAGAAAAAGGAGATCACCCTGGAAGATCAAGCACGGTTAAACCAAGCGGCTTTTATAAAAAAGGCCGGACGTTGTGGAGAGAAAAAAACTAGAGAATGAATGTTATTACAAACCTTCTTAAATCGGACCGCTATGTTAATCGCTTCCTCCAGGCAGTAGAGGGAGGAGCGAAGAGGATTTACCTCCATGGCCTTCTTCCGGAATCAACAGGTCATTTCCTAGCCTTCCTAGCGGAGACGATGAATAGACCTGTTTTTCTTGTGGCCTCAACCGAGAAAAGGGCGATTGAAATTACTGAAGGCCTGGAGTCGATTACGGAAGGCAGAGCCTATTACTTTCCCAATGAAGAGATTAATTTTTTTCGTGCGGATTCCGTCATCTCCTCCAATCGACAAAAGCGTATGGAAGTGATGGAAAGATTGCTCTCCGGAGGCTCTCTCATTGTTACCACTACTCTTCAGGCTCTTGCCCGGCCCATTAGCCCTCCGGAAAATCGATTCGCTCACCGTTTAACTCTGGAAGTCGGCCAGGAGTACCCGATCGAGGATCTGATTGAAAAGCTGGTGGCCATGGGCTATGAAAGGGTGATGACGGTCGAACACCGAGGACAATTTGCTCTTAGGGGAGGAATCGTCGACCTTTTTCCTCCCTCGGAGAAAAAAGCCTACCGGATGGAGTTTTTTGACATTGAAATTGACTCCATACGGACCTTCTCTGTCGAGGATCAACGATCCACCGACCATTTGAATAAAATTGAAGTCGGGCCGGCAGAGGAGGTCCTCCTGACCTCCGGGGAAATACAGGAGGCCATTAAGAATTTGAAGAAAGAATCCGTCTCCATGATGAAGAAGAATCAGGAACTGGAGGAGGGTCACCTTCGTGAGGTTCTCAACCAGGTGGTGGAGGACTATGAAGAAGGAGGAAAGACTGCTCCCACAGACTTTCTTCTACCATTTTTGCCCCCTGAGACGCTTGCCTCTCTTTCAGCCTATCTTCCTGATGATAGCATGGTGGTTTTTGAGGATCTTGACCGTATGTTGGAAAAAGAGGAATACCGGATCCGACTCGAAGCGGAGGACCTGACCCACCAGATGGCCCGGGGAGATATTCTTCCTTCTCATCTGCATTTTTTGAAAGAAAAGGAGGAGGTTTTAGCCGGTTTTCAGGACCGGGTACAAGTTAACCTTTCTCAGATTCTCAAACAATCGTCTCACTTTCAGGAAGACCAGCTTATTCAGATTCGGTCTATGGGAGTTGAGTCCTTCAAAAATCGCTGGGATGACCTGGTCGCTACCGTCAGGAGGAGGCTGGGACAAGGTTATCGTATTCTTTTTTTAGCCGGCTCCTCTGCTCAGGGGATTGCTGACCAATTCTGCGAATCCGGTCTTGACAATCACCTCATTCTTCTTTCTGATTCAGGGATCGGTCAGAAGATAGAGGCGGAAATTCCGATCGGTTCGCTTCTTATCGTTAACCGATCCTATCCTCAGGGCTTCCGATACCCCGATTCCAAGTTAGCCATCCTTACCATGACCGAGCTTGCCGGGGCAAAAAGGCGGAAAAAAACCCGTTCCAAGAAAAAAACAAGTAATTTTCTCAATTATCAAGACCTTGATTTGGGTGATTTTGTGGTCCATGAGCTTTATGGAGTTGGTCAATTCAAGGGGACGGAAACCATGTCCATTGGGGGAATTACCAAGGATTTCCTCAAAATATCTTACCGTGCCTCGGATATTCTCTATGTACCAACCGATGAGATGGGGATGGTGTCCAAATATATTTCCAAGGAATCCAAAGCACCCAAATTAAACAGCTTGGGAACCGCCGAATGGAAAAAATCTAAGGCCAAAGTAAAAAAGGCTTTAGACGCTATTGCAGAAGATTTGGTTGCTCTATATGCCGAACGAGCCAAGGCAGAAGGATATGCTTTCGCTTCGGATAGTCCCTGGCAGGTAAAATTTGAGGAGGATTTTCCTTATGAAGAAACTCCCTCACAGATCAGGGCAACGGCTGAAATTAAAGAGGATATGGAATCCGTCAAGCCCATGGACCGCCTCCTTTGTGGAGATGTGGGCTACGGAAAGACTGAAGTTGCTCTTCGTGCTGCATTTAAGGCGATCATGGATGGCAAACAGGTAGCCTTCCTCTGTCCAACGACGATTCTGACTCAGCAACACTATCAGACGATTAAGGACCGTTTCCGTAACTTTCCGGCCAGGGTGGAGTATCTATCCCGATTTAAGACCACAAAAAAGCAGAAGGAAGTGATTCAACAGATTGAAAAAGGAAGCGTGGATATTGTGGTGGGGACCCACCGCCTCCTCTCAAAAGACATTCATTTTCATGACCTTGGCCTCCTGATTGTGGACGAAGAGCAGCGGTTTGGAGTTAAGGATAAGGAAAAGATCAAAAAGAGGTGGAAGAATGTGGATGTTCTTACCCTGTCCGCCACACCGATTCCCAGAACCCTCCAGCTTTCTCTCACCGGGATAAGAGATATGTCATTATTGGAGGAGCCTCCCGAAGAACGTTACCCTACGACCACCTACGTCATGGAATATGATCCCGGTGTTGTCCAGGATGCCATCGAGCGGGAACTTGACCGAGACGGTCAGGTGTATATTATCCATAACCGGGTCTATGACATCAATAAAGTAGCCGGCCATATCCAAAGTCTGGTTTCTGAAGCCAATTTAGCCATTGCCCATGGTCAGATGACCACCAACCAGCTGGAAGGGGTTATGGAATCTTTTGTTTCAGGGGACGTGGATATCCTTCTCGCTACCGCCATTGTGGAGACAGGAATGGACATTCCCAATGTTAACACCCTGGTTGTATTGAGAGCAGACCGGATGGGCCTCTCCCAGCTTTACCAGCTAAAAGGGAGGATTGGCCGGGCAGACCGGAGATCCTATGCTTATTTTACTTACCAGAGGGATAAAGTTCTTTCGGAAGATAGTGAAAAGCGTCTTAAGGCGATACGTGACTTTACCGAGTTCGGATCCGGCTATAAAATTGCCATGCGTGATTTGGAGCTTCGTGGAGCCGGAAATATTTTAGGGGAGTCCCAATCCGGTCACATCGAATCCATCGGCTATGATCTCTATGTAAAGATGCTGGAGGAGGCGGTTTCCCGGGTAAAAGGGGAGGAGGCAGAAGAGAGAATCAGGGAGATCAATGTGGATATCAAAGCTTCTGCCTATATTCCGGATTCTTATATCGGCCAATCGTCAGAGAAGATAATGATGTATCGACAAATTGCCTCCATAGACAACGAGGAAGAGTATAGTATAATCATTGAGGAACTCATTGACCGTTTCGGTGATCCACCCAGGTCAGTCATTAACTTGATGGATATTGTTTTGATCAAGCGATGGGCTTCACAAGTGGGCTTCAGCCAGGTCAAAGAAATCGATGATTTCATCGAGTTGAGGTATGATAGTTTTGATTTGTTTAGTGTTGAGGAATTGAAAGAGATTGCGGAGACCTTCTCTGGCCCCCTTTCTTTTGATTTTCAAGCTCAACCCAAGTTCAAGGTTAAGTCAACGCCTAACAAGATTAGGGAGTTAACAAACCTGGTGAACTTTGTACGAAAGCTTAAAGCGGAAAAGAAGAACTAACGGAGGAATGAATGAAAGATCAATTGAAGAAAGTCCTGGCAGGAGGCCTTGCCCTCTCTTTACTCTTAACCGGATGTGGTGCCGGCGGGGGAACCTTCGCCACCGTAAACGGGGAAAAAGTTGCTCAGGAACGCTATGATGTTCAGCTGGATGTGATCAAATCGATGATTGCTGCCCAGTACCAACTCCCTGAAACGATTAAAAAACAGTTGGTTCAGGAAGTGGTTATGCGTCAGGATCTGGAGAAAAACGAGATCAAACTGACGGATGAGGACTACAAGGAAGACTTTGATAAGGCTGTTAAAGCTTATGGCGGTGCCGAGGGCTATCGGAGAACCTTAGAAGTTCTGAAAATTTCCGATGATCAAATGAAAGAAATGCTGAAGTTTGAGACGATCTCTCGCAAGCATAAGGAAATGTATGCGAAAAAGAATGCTCCTTCCGAAGCCGACATCAAGAAGTATTTTGAGGATAATAAAGAGAAATTGGTGAAGGTGGATGCTTCTCATATTCTCGTTTCCACGGAAGAAGAAGCTAAGGAAGCCAAGAAGAAGATCGATGGGGGAGAGTCCTTTGAAGATGTGGCAAAAGCTGTTTCTAAAGACGGATCTGCTCAAGCGGGTGGTGCTTTAGGCATCCAAAACCCCAATACGTATGATCCGGTCTTTGCGAAGGCTCTTTTGGCCTTGAAAGAGGGAGAGATTTCCGATCCGATTAAAACACAGTTCGGCTATCATATTATTCGCCTCAACAAGAACTATAATACCGTTGATTCCGTCAAGGATGAGATTCTAACGGCTCTTACGGAAGAACCCTACCAGACCTACCTCCAGAAACTTGTCGACGAGGCGAAGGTAGAATACCCCGGAGAGAAGAAAGCGGAAGAGTCCGGTAAAGCTTCTGAAGAATCCGGGGCAGATTCCGGTGAATCTAAGGAAGCAAGTTCCGAACAGGAAAGTGCGACATCCGGTAGTCAAGAGTCATCGGCTGAATCCAAGTAAGGGGAGATTGACAAGGCTGAGGCCTATGAGTCTCCCTAAACCGGATCTATACCACATTCGATTCATCGAAAAAAATCTAAAAAACGACCAAGCTTTTTTCTGCTTGGTCGTTTTTATTTCTCCATTTGGGTATAATAAACCGTGAATGTAAAAAATGGAATTTTAGGAATGCAAGCAAAACTTAGGAGGTTATGCATGGCAACAAAAGTAGCAATTAATGGTTTTGGACGTATCGGACGTCTGGCTCTTCGTCGTATTCAGACCCTCAATGATATTGATGTCGTAGCAATCAACGACCTGGTTGACAAGAAGTTTTTAACCTACCTGTTTAAGTATGATACCATGCAGGGAACCTTCGATGGTGAGATTGAAGAGACGGAAGAAGGCTTTGCCGTTAACGGTGACCATATTAAAGTATTTGCGGAACCGGATGCTTCTAAACTTCCCTGGAAGGAATTAGATGTGGATGTGGTTTTGGAATGCACAGGTTTTTATACTTCCAAGGACAAGGCCCAGGCCCATATCGATGCCGGTGCCAAGAAAGTTTTGATTTCCGCCCCGGCGAAGGGTGAAGGCGTCAAGATGGTTGTCTATGGCGTAAATGAGGATGTCATCAATGCTGACGATATTATTGTTTCCGGTGCCTCCTGCACAACCAACTGCCTCTCGCCAATGGTCAAGGTTCTGAAAGAAAACTTCGGCATTAAAGTGGCTCAGATGTCGACTATCCACGGATATACCGGAAACCAGGCTATTCAGGACTCTCCCAACAAGGCCAACAACTTCCGCAGAGGTCGTGCTGGTGCTCAAAATACAGTTCCCACTTCTACCGGAGCAGCTAAGGCTGTTGGTAAGGTTATTCCTGAAGTTGAGGGTATTGTTGATGGAACTGCTCTCCGCGTTCCTGTTGCCACCGGCTCCATCACTGAGCTTTATTCCGTCCTTGAGAAGAAGGTAACTGAGGAAGAAGTTAATGCAGCAATGAAAAAGGCGGCCAATCCCTCCTTTGCTTATAACGAAGATGAGATTGTTTCCTCCGATGTGATCGGAACCACCGCAGGATCCATCTTTGACGCCACCTTAACCAAGGTTGTTGAAACCGGAGATAACCAGCTTGTTAAGACTGTTGCCTGGTATGACAACGAATACGGATATACTTGCCAGTTGGTCCGGACTCTGGAATACATCACCAAGCTTTCTAAGTAATTTGCCCGAAAGGCGGAAGAGGTTAGGCCTTTTCCGCCTTTTTTCTGCAATATTTTGAGAAGCTCTGTATCAATGAGATTTTCATTACCTTGCGAAAGGAGATCCTATGACCAAAAAAAATTTAGAAGATTTGAATGTAAAGAACCAAAGAGTTTTGGTCCGGGTGGATTTTAACGTCCCCATGGCCAAGGATGGGTCCGGAAAGATTATGGATGATGCTCGGATTCGGGCGGCCCTTCCTACCATCCACTATCTAATGGATCAGGGAGCGAAAGTTATCCTTCTTTCTCATCTCGGACGTCCAAAAGGGGAGCCTTCCGAAGCTTTTTCATTGAAGCCTGTTGCAGATCATCTTTCCCAACTTCTGGGTCAGGAAGTCCTTTTCGCCGATTCCGACCGTGTGGTTGATGATGAGGTCGTAAAAACCCTTAAATCTCTGGAATCCGGGCAAGTTGCCCTTCTTCAGAATACTCGCTTCCGCCCTGAAGAAAAGAAGAATGATCCTGATTTTGGCAAGGACCTCGCAAAGTTGGGTGATGTTTTCGTCAATGATGCCTTTGGCACCTGTCATAGAGCTCACGCCTCTAATGTTGGTCTTGCCGAACTTTTGCCTTCCTGTTTGGGCCGGTTGGTTCAAAAAGAGGTGGAAATTATGGGCAAGGCTTTGGACAAGCCTGTTCGACCCTTTGTTGCCATTCTTGGAGGAGCCAAGGTATCGGATAAAATCGGTGTAATTGAAAATCTTTTAGATAAGGTGGACACCATTCTTATTGGCGGAGGCATGGCCTATACTTTTTTGAAGAGTCAGGGCTTGGAGATTGGAACTTCGCTTTTAGAAGAAGATAAGATGGAATTGGCAGGAAATCTTCTGAACAAAGCGAAAGAAAAAGGGGTTAAATTCCTTCTTCCTCTTGACGGCGTCATTGCCGATCAAGTTGCTGATGGACAGACTACCCAAGTCGTCAAGATTGACCGGATTCCGGTAGATAAAATGTCTTTAGATATTGGTCCGGAAACCGCCAAACTTTTTGCTCAGGAGATTAAAGCCGCCGGAACTGTGATTTGGAACGGACCTATGGGGGTTTTTGAATTAGATGATTTTGCTCAAGGGACCTTTGCTGTTGCTAAAGCCCTCGCTGAATGCCAAGGGGTTACCATCGTTGGCGGTGGAGATTCCGCTTCTGCAGTAGAAAAAGCCGGTTATAAAGATAAGATTACCCATGTTTCCACTGGGGGAGGTGCTTCCCTGGAATTCTTAGAGGGAAAGGTCTTACCCGGGATTGCTGCCATTAGCGACCGATAAGGAGGACGTATGAGAAAACCATTAATTGCCGGAAACTGGAAAATGAATAAAACGCCCTATCAAGCCGGGCTTTTAATTCAGGAGATTAAAAACTTGGATCTGGATAGTGAAGTGGAAGCCTTGGTTTGCGTTCCCTCCATCGATATTCCTTCTGTTCGGGAAGCGATGGAAGGCTCTTGCCTCCGCCTGGGGGCGGAAAATTTTTTCCATGAGGCAGAGGGAGCATATACCGGCGAGATTTCAGGCCCCATGCTCAAAGACTATGAAGTAGAATATATTATCATCGGACACTCCGAACGCCGAACCATTTTCAAAGAAGATGATGATTTCATTCAGAAAAAGGTTAAGGCGGCTTTGGACCAGGGATTTAAGCCTATCCTTTGTGTCGGTGAAAGCCTGGAGGAAAGAGAAGGTGGCTTGGCTCAGAAAAAAGTTTCCGACCAGCTCGCCTCTGACTTCCAAGGTCTACATGAAGATGATTTTGAAAAGATTGTTATCGCTTATGAACCCATCTGGGCCATCGGAACCGGCAAGACCGCTTCTTCTGAAGACGCGGAGGAAATGTGTGCTTTTATTCGGAAGGAAATTACCGCTTCCTTCGGAGAAAAGGCGGGACAGTCCGTTCGGATCCAGTATGGTGGGTCTGTAAAACCGGGCAATGTTAAAGAAATTATGAGTCAGGAGAATATTGATGGTGCTTTAGTTGGCGGAGCCAGCTTGGAAGCGGAATCTTTTGCCCGGCTTGTAAATTATAAGAAGAATTAAGGAGGATCCATGTCTGCGATTATTGATATTTATGCACGTCAAGTTCTTGATTCCCGGGGCAACCCTACTGTTGAGGTAGAAGTAACGACGGAAGAAGGCGGCTTTGGCCGGGCAATCGTCCCCTCAGGGGCCTCAACAGGCCAATTTGAAGCTGTTGAACTTCGCGACGATGATGAGACCTATTACGGAGGAAAGTCCGTAGAAGAAGCGGTCGAAAACGTCAATGGCGAAATCTTTGAAATGCTTTTAGGCTGGGAAGTAACCGACCAGATCGGCATTGACAATATGATGATTGAAGCCGATGGGACGGATAATAAGGCTCGTTTAGGTGCCAATGCTATCCTTGGCGTTTCTTTAGCCTGTGCCCGTGCTGCTGCTGATGAGTCCGGTCTTCTCCTCTACAACTATCTGGGCGGATGCAACGCCAAGACCTTCCCCGTGCCTATGATGAATGTCATTAATGGCGGAAAGCATGCCGATAACTCCGTTTCCTTCCAGGAATTCATGATTATGCCGGTAGGAGCAGAATCCTGGTCTGAGGCCCTGGAATGGTGCGTAAATGTCTTCCATACCCTAAAGAATGTATTAAAGGAAGACGGATTCTCCACCACTGTCGGTGATGAAGGCGGTTTTGCCCCTAACTTTAAGACGGATGAAGAACCCTTTGAATACCTGGTTAGAGCGATTGAAAAAGCAGGGTATACTCCCGGAGAAGATTTCATGTTGGCGACCGATCCGGCTACGACAGAACTTTATGAAGAAGCCAAAAAGATCGGTAAGGAAGGGTACTATTTCTGGAAAACCGACCAGTTCAAGACTGCCGATGAGATGATCGATTTCTGGGAAGAAATGGTCAATAAGTATCCCATCATCTCCATTGAAGATGGTCTGGCAGAAGAGGACTGGGAGAATTGGAAGAAGCTGACTGATCGCTTAGGCGATAAGGTTCAATTGGTCGGTGATGACCTCTTTGTCACCAACCCCCAGCGTCTGAAGAAGGGGATTGATATGGGCGTTGCAAACGCCATCCTGATTAAGGTCAACCAAATCGGGACCCTGACCGAGACACTGGACGCTATCGAAATGGCTAAGCGTGCAGGATATACAGCCGTCGTTTCCCACCGGTCCGGTGAGAGCGAAGATACTACCATTGCAGATTTAGTTGTGGCAACGAACGCCGGTCAGATCAAGACCGGGGCTCCTTCCAGAACTGACCGCGTCGCCAAGTACAACCAGCTCCTTCGGATTGAGGACTATGTCGGAGAAGATGGAAGATATGACGGAATTGATAGCTTCTATAACATTAAGCGGACAAAAAAATAGACGTGAATAGGGTAGAGGGGAAAGGGCATAGGCCTTTTCCCCTCTTTTCTTTTTCTGTCTTCAAAAGGCTTTCCCACCCACTCACTAATTTTCTATTTTCGTTTTCTTGATAAGAAAAGCTTGTTTTACTGCCATCTCCCTGAGTGGAATCGCCCTTTTAAGGAAAACCTTTCATATGGTCGAATCTTAGTGTAAAAAATGGTAAAATAAGGAAGACGATTGACTTGGATTGGAGGTTCTTATGAGAAACCAAAATCAAATATGTGCCATGCTCCTGGCCGGTGGTCAAGGATCCCGGCTCAAGGACCTAACCAAAGATACACCTAAACCGGCGGTTCCTTTCGGTGGTAAATATCGGATCATTGATTTCGCCCTCTCCAATGCCACCCATTCGGAGATTCGGGATATTGGCGTTCTCACCCAATATAAGCCCTTCAAGCTGAATGAGCATATCGGGATCGGGGATGCCTGGGACTATGACCGGACAAAGGGTGGCCTCCGCATGCTTTCTCCCTACTATAATGAAGAAGGGGGACGGTGGTATGAAGGAACAGCCAATGCCATCTATGAGAACATCGATTTTCTCGACCGGATTGACCCCCAATACGTTCTTATTCTTTCCGCTGATCACATCTATAAAATGGACTATAACGACCTCCTTCTTCTCCATAAAAAGAAGGGAGCAGAGTGTACAATAGCCGTTATGGAAGTACCCTGGGATGAAGCTCCCCGGTTCGGCATCATGAATGCTGACGATTCAGGGCGGATTATTGAGTTTGAAGAAAAGCCGGAAAAGCCCAAGTCCAACTTAGCTTCTATGGGAATTTATATGTTCAATTGGCCAACCCTTCGTCGTCAATTAATCAGAGACTATAATGATAAGAATTCTTCCTATGATTTTGGGAAGGACATCATTCCCCACATGTTGGAAGAAGATCTTCCACTATATGCCTACCGTTTTGATGGCTATTGGAAGGATGTCGGAACGGTCAGGTCGTATTGGGAAGCCAACTTAGAGATGATCGATCCTCATAATGGTCTCGACATCTATGATAAGTCCTGGCAGATCTATACCTCGGCAAAAAATCTACCTCCCCACTACTTGGGTAAGGAATCCAAGGTGACCAACTCTCTGGTTAACGAAGCCTGTAATATCCTGGGGCAAGTAGAACATTCCGTTCTCTTTGCCAACGTGACTGTGGAAGAAGGGGCAGTGGTCAAGGATTCCGTCATCCTTTCCGATTGCGTTATTAAAAAAGATGCAAAAGTCAGCCGGGTGGTGATGAATGAAGGAGAAACCATCGAAGAAGGGGTTGAAATCGGTAGTGAAGATCCGTCTTCAGTCTACCTTGTATCTGATGGCAAGGTGAATAAAGAATAGGAGGCCAAGATGAAAAACTGCAGTGGAATTATTCTGAGTCCGGGGAATGATAAGGATTTTGGCCCCCTGGTGAATACCCGTCCCGACTATATGATTCCTTTTGGAGCTCGTTATCGGATTATTGACTTTTGTTTATCGAACATGGCAAACTTCAATGTCTCTCATGTCATGCTCTATGCCGGTTCTAATATTCGCTCCACCATTGACCACATTTCCGACGGATCGGACTGGGAGCTGAACCGGAGGTCAAATGGTCTTTTGATCAACCCCAGGGTAGAGAATCCTCAGACAGGTAAGCACTCCAACATTGAAACCTATTACGAGTCCTTGCCTTTTTATGAGAATATGGCCCATGATAACCTCTATATCGAAAACCCCATGGCTATCTCCAAGGTCAACCTTCAGCAGGCCTATAATACCTTTATTGAAGGAGATTATGATATTCTCATTCTTTATTCAGAAGAAAATGATAAGGATGGCCGCTACAACGGAATGAACAAACTGATTTTGGATGATAGTGGCCGGCTGATTAATATTGGCTACAACTTGGGAACCAACCCCAAGATCGAACTCCAAATCGGCCGCTATTTTATTAAAAATAAGGTCTTTATTGAGATGATCAAGGATGCGATGGAGAAGGGAAATGCCAGCACTCTGATTCAAGCGGTTCTCAATAACAAGAACCGTCTGAAAATCGGAACGTATAAGGTGGAGTCACGCCTTTTCTACATTCACGATATTGACTCTTATTATCATGCCAATATGTCCCTCCTTGATGCTGACGTTTATCATGAAGTCTTCCATAATAATGGAATGGTATACACAAAGTCCAAAGACGAGCCGTCCACCCTATATGCGGAAACAGCAAAGATGTCCAATTCATTAGTGGCCAATGGCTGTATTATCGAGGGAGAAGTGGAAAATTCTGTCCTCTTCCGTGGCGTTCATATTCATAAAAATGCCATCATCCGAAACTGCATTATCAACCAGGGAACAGAAATTGAAGAAAATGCTGTCTGTGTGAATACCATTACGGATAAGAATGCCTTGATCGAATCAGGCGTTACCGTTGCCGGTTCATCCAATAATCCCTATGTCATTGGAAAGAATCAGGTCATCAACAATCCCGGCCTACTATAGTCAAAGGCACAAATTTTAATTATAGTCCACTTATCGCTATTGGCAATTGTTGAACCGGGTAAAGGAGGAAGCTTGAATATTTTATATGTAGCAGCGGAGGCGACACCCTTTATTAAAACCGGAGGTCTGGCTGATGTGGCCGGATCCTTGCCCCAGGCTCTGGCCAAGCTTGACCAGGATATCCGGGTCTGCCTTCCCCTCCATGGAAAAATTCCTGAAGAGTATAAGGCTAAATTGAAGAAGATTACCGATTTTTATGTGGATATTGGTTGGAAGCATGAGTATTGTGGAGTCTATGAACTGGTTGATGAGGGAGTCACCTTTTATTTCTTAGACAATAAATACTACTTTAACCGGCCCAGTCTTTACGGTCAGTTTGATGACGGCGAAAGATACATTTTCTTTGCCAAGGCAGCTGCTCGTTTACCAAGAATTTTAGATTGGCCGGTGGATATTGTTCATGCTAATGATTGGCATTCCGCTTTGGTTCCTGTCTTTATCAATGATTACCGAACGGGGGATAGTTTTTACAAGGATGTCAAGACGGTTCTGACCATTCATAATCTCAAATATCAGGGGCAGTTTTCCATGGATCTTTTTTATTGGACCAACCTTAACGGTTTTTATGCTTCTGACTATGATTTGAAGTTTTACGACACCATCAATTTCCTTAAAGGGGGAATCGTTCATGCGACCAAGGTCAATACCGTTTCCCCCACCTACGCTGAGGAAATCCATTATCCATTTTTTTCTGAAGGAATGGAAAATGTCATCAATGCCCATGCCTATAAGATTTCCGGTATTTTGAACGGGATCGATATTGAAAAGTGGAATCCGGCGACTGATCCTCATATTGCAGCCAATTATTCTCTCCAAAATATGGAAGGAAAGAAAATCTGCAAGAAAGCTATTCAGGAGCTTTGTGGCCTTCCTGTTCGTCCGGAGGTTCCCCTCTTTGCCATGGTCTCTCGACTAACGGCCATGAAAGGTCTTGACCTTGTTCGCTATATCATGGACGAATTCCTTCAGGAAGATGTCCAGTTTGTTGTTCTGGGAACCGGGGACGCAACCTACGAAGAGATGTTCCGCTATTTTAGTCGGAAGTATCCGGATAAGTGTGCAGCACATATTTATTATTCCGATCAGGAAGCTAACCGGATCTATGCCGGGGCCGATCTTTTCCTCATGCCCTCCGTATCCGAACCTTGCGGACTCTCTCAGATGATTGCCATGCGCTACGGAACAGTACCCTTGGTTCGTGAAGCAGGCGGACTGATGGATTCGGTCGATGCCTACAATAAATATGAAAAAAACGGGGATGGCTTCCGCTTTGCCCATGTCAATGCCCATGAACTTCTCTCAATGATGAAAAATGCAGTAAATGTCTACACCAATGAGGAAGATGATTTCCATATGCTCATGAGAAACGGGATGAAGAAGGATCTATCTTGGAATGTATCCAGTAAGGAATATTTGAAGCTCTATGAATCGCTCTGGTAAAGTGGAATGGAAAAATTTGACTAATCCTGTAAGATCTTCTCTAAAAGCGATCGAGCTTTACGATAGGGCGGAGAAAGTTGAAGATTCTTGCCATCTCGGCCTGGATTATCGGGCAGACCGATCAATTTTCAGAGTATGGGCCCCCAATCGGGAGGAGGTTGGACTTCATCTATACCGCGATAGGGAGGATCGGGAAGGGACCTGCCTTCCCATGGAAAAATTCGAGGAAGTATTCCGGATTCAGATTGATCGAGACCTTAAGGGTTATTATTACACCTACCGTGTGGGGAATCAGGAGGTAACGGATCCTTATTCCAAAGCCGTCTCGATTAACTCTGAACGCACGGCTATTATCGACTTGGATGAGACCAATCCACCCGGTTTTTCCGAATCTTCATATGTCAACATTGCCCCGGATCAAGCAATTATCTATGAGTTGCACGTCGGTGACTATACTTTTGACCGGAGTTCAGGTGCTCATTTTCCCGGAAAGTTTTTGGGGATGGCGGAGGAGGGGAGCAAGTATCACTTTACCTCCACCGGACTCGACCACCTGAAAAAATTAGGGATTACCCATGTCCACCTTATGCCGATTAATGATTTTATTACTGTTGATGAGTCTCCGGATGCTTTTGGCAAAGAGGATAATTATAATTGGGGCTATGATCCGGAACTCTATAATGTGCCGGAAGGGTCCTATGCTGTACGGCCGGATGATCCCAAGTCCCGAATATGGGATTGTAAGTCCATGATTCAGGCCTTTCACGAAGCAGGTATTGGCGTTATCTTGGATGTTGTCTACAACCATACTTGGAAGTCCTATAATTCCAACTTCAACATCTTAGCCCCCGGTTATTACTACCGATCTCATCAAGGTCTCTTTACCAATGGATCCGGGGTGGGGAATGAGTTAGCTTCTGAACGAAAAATGGTCCGTGAGTTTATCATTGACTCCCTCCTTTTTTGGCAGAGGGAATATAAGGTAGATGGATTCCGCTTTGATCTTATGGCCCTGACGGATCGAGAAACGATCGATCTTGCTGTACAACGTCTCAAGAAAGTCAATCCTTATGTCCTGATCTATGGAGAGCCCTGGACCGGAGGACCTTCGGCACTTGACCTCGTCGATCAGGTCCGTTGGTCAAATCAATCGGGCAGGGGGTTTTCCCTGTTTAACGAAGTCTTTCGTCAGTTGGTCAAGGGGGATAATGATGGCTTAGGGAAGGGCTTTATCCAAGGGAATACCGACAATAAAGATCTTTTGATTAATCGCCTTCTGGGTTCTATACGAACTGAAGCCATTGATGGAGGTGTCCAAAATCCTCCGGAGTCCATTAATTACTTTAATGCCCACGACAACCTCATCCTCGAAGATAAGCTCAGTCTGACCAATCCGGAGAAGAAGTACAATGATCCGATGACCCGTTTAGCGTTTGGACTTCTTCTTACCGCTCAGGGAATTCCGTTTTTTCATGCCGGCAATGAATTTCGCCGTTCAAAGCAGATGAGTCCCAACTCTTACAATGCCCCTTATTCCATCAATGCGGTGGATTGGACGCTAAAGCTCAAAAATCGATCCCTATATACCTACGTTCGCGACCTTATACAAATTCGTAAGGATTTTTCGGTCTTTCGCTTACGAAAGGCGGAGGATGTTGGACGAAGGGTTAGGGTCGTTGAAAGTCAAGACCCCAACATCATTAGTCTGGTTTACCGGATTAGGGAAGATAATGACCAAACCTACCTCCTGGTCATTCATCACAACGGATGGCAGAACGGCTTATTATCTTCCGAATGCATTTTTCGCACATTGGATGCGTATCGGCTTTCTTTTCAACGGATTTTCGATCCGAAAGGCAGGGTAACCTGCAACAAAGTGGAGGGGACAGAATCGGAATTGCCGAAGATCCATCTGGCTCCCTTATCCACCACTATTTTTATTGTTAATAAAGGAGGATCTTATGGAGTATAAAAAAATCTACCAGGCCTGGCTTGAAGACCCGGCTATCGATGACAGATCAAAAGAAGAGTTGAAGGCTTTGGAAGGTAATGAGGAGGAAATTAAAGATCGCTTTTATTCACCTCTTGCTTTCGGGACTGCCGGTCTTCGCGGAAAACTGGGTGCAGGAATTAACCGTATGAATATGTTTACGGTTGGGGCCGCCTGTGAAGGCCTTGCCCGCTTTATTGAAGGTCAAGGACAGGATGCTAAGGATCGGGGTGTCTCTATTGCCTATGATGTCCGCCATTTCTCCAAAGACTTTGCCATCCTCTCAGCGGAAATCCTGGCTGGACATGGAATCCACGTTTATATTCATCGGGAATGTCAACCGACCCCGCTTCTTTCGTATACCGTTCGAAAGACGGATTCCTTTGCCGGGATCATGGTGACGGCTTCCCATAACCCCAAGGAATATAACGGCTATAAGGTTTATAATTTTGAGGGATCACAGATTCTTGACGATTGGGCAAAATCTATTGAATCAGAGATCAAGGGAGTGGATTCCTATGGAAATATCCGTCGCCTTTCCTATGAGGAAGGCAAAGCAGGGGGATTCATTGAGGAGATTTCTCAAGACCTGATCGAAGAATATATTCATGACATCTTAAGCTTACCTATCCACGATCAATCCATTGACAAAACAGTAAAAATTGTTTACTCACCGCTTAATGGAACCGGGAATAAACTGGTTCGTCGGATTCTCAAAGAAAGAGGATTTGAAAACATTTATATTGTTAAGGAACAAGAAAATCCCGATCCTGATTTCACCACCATCGGCTATCCTAATCCGGAAGATCCTAAAGCTTTTGCTCTTTCTGAGAAATTGGGAAAGGAAGTGGGAGCCGACCTTCTTTTCGCTACCGATCCGGATTCGGACCGCTGTGCTTTGGAAGTTCGAAATGAAGCGGGGGACTATATCTTCTTTGATGGAAACAAAGTCGGTGCCTTAATCGGCTACTATATCCTGTCCGAGCGAAAGGCAAAAGGCGATCTTCCTGAAAACGGTGCAGTCATTAAATCAATTGTTACCGGAGATCTTTTGGCGGCTATTGCTGAAGACTATGGGGTGGAATGCTTTGAAGTCCTGACCGGTTTCAAAAATATTGCCGCTCCGGTTAATGAGTGGGATGAAACGGGGGAATTTGACTACCTTTATGGATTTGAAGAATCCATCGGCTACAATCCCAGTAAGTTTGTCCGGGACAAAGATGCCGTATCCTCAGCAATGATGATTGCCGAAATGGCCGCCTTTTACCGGGCTCAGGGGAAGAGCCTGATTGATGTTCTGCATTCTCTATATGAAGAGTATGGCTTTTACAATAACCAACTCAAATCTACCGTCCTCGAGGGGATTGATGGAAAGGAAAAAATTAACCGGATCATGGAAGAGTTCCGAGCCAACCCCTTGGAAAAAATTGCCGATATGACCTTAGATGAGGTCATTGACTATGATCAAGATGATACCGGCCTGCCTAAATCCAATGTTTTACGCTACTTTTATGATGACGGTTCCTGGTATGCCATTCGCCCATCCGGGACCGAGCCCAAGATCAAGGTTTATATGTATTCGGTGGGGACCAGCCTTGCCGATTCGGAGAGAAAACTTCAAGCTTTTGAAAACGCGACAGATGACGTCTTCGCTAGCGTCCAATAGAAGATCACTATTTCTGAGCCCTGCCTTATGGCAGGGCTCTTTTTATCAAAATTTCTCCACACAGCCTATGCTATAATTGCCCTGTAAGATAGGAGGGATTATGGATAAAGTTTTTGACTTGTTGGAACAAGTTTTTTTTAGGGATCTTTTTGGTGAAATCAACCTCTATATCATTTTATCTACGGTTATTAAATTTGTCTTTGTGATTATTGTGCTGGCTTTTATTGCACGGATTGTCAAGATGATCTCGATGGATATTCGCTCATCCTACAGCCGACCGGAGTCGGATAATCCTTATCTCCGCTTTCTGGGTGATCCGTCTATGGTCAATTTCCCTGTTCGGGATGAATATTACTTAACTGATAATACCCGGATTGGTCGGGCTGATGATAATAATGTTATTTTGAAGGATCGGACGATTTCCAAGCACCAGGCTGTTCTTATCCAAGAGGGGACAAATTTTCTCATTGATGATTTAGGTGCAACCAATCCAACCCTGGTTAACGGCCAGGTCGTCGACCAGCCTATGCCGGTTCATGACCGGGACATCATCCGCCTCGGTCAATTGGATTTTATGTTTATAGAGGGGAAGGATAATGAATAAACTATTGGTTTGGAAGGAAGATTTTGATGATCATCGATCGGTACAAAGCCACCACAAAGGGATTTTAGGCCTCCTGGTTTCCTTTCAAGCCCTGGCTTTGGCCTTGGTCTTTATCTATCATATCCAGGACTTGTCCATAGATTCCCTATTTTTTGCCGGAGGACTGATTCTTACCTCTTCCATCGCCATCGTTATTATTAGAAAAGTATCTACTGGAGACCCCTATCCTTTGATGATTGTCAATATGATTTTTTCGATCGGGGTCATCATGATTTATCGGATTACCCCTGATCTGGGGGTAAAGCAGATGGTTATCTACCTCATGGCCCTTTTTGCTTATTTTTCCTTCTATTTCATTTTGAAGGTTGGACATCGTTTTTGGGAGGGAAGAATCATCTTTTATTATGGAGTAACTTTGGCCCTGTTTTTAGCGACCCTGGTCTTCGGCAAAGCTTTATATGGAGCAAAAAACTGGATTGAGATAGGGGGAATACAAGTTCAACCTTCTGAATTTGCAAAAATTTCCTTTATTTTTTTTGTTGCCTCCTGGTTTATGCGGTATGAGGAATTTCAGACTTCACTTCTTAAAAAACTTTCCTTAACTATAGCTACCTTTTTCCTGATTGGTCTTTTTTTCATCCAGAGAGAGTTAGGTACGGCCGTAGTTTTCTTTGCTGTTCTCCTGGTCGCCCAGCTGGCGTATGAGAAAAACCGCTGGATTCCGGCCATGAACCTGATTTTAGCGGTTCTTGGTCTCTTCGTGGCTTACCATATCTTTTCTTATGTTCAGGATCGCTTTACCATCTGGCAGGATCCATGGGCAGACTATAACAATAAAGGTTATCAAATCATTCAGGCTGCTTTTGCCCTGGCTTCCGGTTCTTTCTTTGGGACGGGTGTCGGCTTGGGTCAACCCGGACGAGTTCCTCTCGGTCATTCCGATTTTATCTTTGCTTCCGTTGTAGAAGAGTTTGGTTCTATGATGGGGATCTGCCTTATTCTTCTTTTCGTCATCCTCCTCTATCGAGGTTTTAAGACGGCCATGAACCAGGAAAGAGACTTCTATTCAGCCCTGGCCCTTTGTGTTGTTGTTATTTTTGCTGCACAGGCCTTTATTATGTTTGCCGGAACCATGAAACTTATTCCTCTGACAGGGATCACCATTCCCTTCCTCACCTACGGAGGGTCCTCTTTAGTATCTTCTTTTGTTCTCCTGGCTGCCCTTCAGGTTGCTTCGGAGGATTTGATGGGAATGGAGGCCTAATATGAAACGGTCTAGAAATCGGATGTTAGTCTTATTTTCTATCATGATGGTTGCCTTCCTTGGTTTAGCCCTTTATCTCGCCTATTTTGAAGTAGTTAAGGCACCTGATCTTCGTGCACATAACCTCAATCCCCGAAACTGGGTCGATGAATCTCATTTCGGTCGAGGGCGTTTTTTGGACCGAAATAATCGCGTTTTGGTTGAACGGCAGAAAAAAGAGGACGGAACATATACTCGTTATTGTAAGTACCCTGCACTCTATGCTCACCTGATTGGCTACAATTCGGACACCTACGGGAAATCCGGTTTGGAAAAAACCTTAAATAACAGCTTGCTTAATTTGGGACAGGACAATCCCATTGCAGAACTTCGCGGAAAAGTATTGAATGAAGGGGTGGGAAATGATGTTCAATTGACCATTGATCATGATCTGCAAGCTTACACCTACCAGCTGCTCAAGGGGAAGAAAGGATCGGCTGTAGCCATTAATCCGCAAACCGGAGAGATTTTAGCCATGGTTTCCGTCCCTTCTTTTGATCTTAATGAAGTAGATGAGTCCTGGAATGACCTTCTGGAGACTGAGGGAAATGTATTAGTAAACCGTTCTATTAACGGTCGTTACACGCCCGGTTCTGTATTAAAAGCGATTTCGGCTATGGCTTTGCTGGACGCCGGAAAAGCGGAAAATTACGAAGATAAGGGGAAGACGGTTATTTCCGGTTACTCCATTGAAAACTATGAAGGGAAGGCCTATGGGGACATCGGGCTTCGAGAGGCTTTGATTCACTCTTCAAATACTTATTTTGCTGACCTCTCCCAGAAAGCTGGACCTGAGGCTTTCGGCAGGATTTTTGAAGATTTTCATTTTAATAAGGAGATTCCTTTTGACTTGAAAGTGACTACCTCCCGGGCTCCTTTTACTAGTGGAATGGATCCTACCCTTCTTGCCGCCAATTCTTTTGGCCAAGGAAAAATAACCATTTCTCCTCTCCATCTGGCCATGGCTTATGGTGCAATTGGCAATGAGGGAGTGATGATGGCTCCAACACTTGTCAAATCCATTATTTCACCGAATGGGGGCCACCTCCGTGATGCAAAATCAAAAATTCTTCAGAGCCTTGATAAGAAGAATGCAGGGATAGTGGCGGAGGATCTTCATGATACGGCTCAGGCGAATGGGGCTCAGGACCAGGTGTCTATTCCTATAGGCGGGAAATCAGGTACCGCACAGATTGCCGGAGGATCAACCAATGCTCTTTATTGTGCATTTGCTCCCCTGGATAAGCCGACTATTGCTATTTGTCTTGTTCTTGAAGACGATGGTCGAATGGGTTATCAGGCGGCTCAACCCTTAGTTTTATCCATGATTAATTATTGGAGTTCCCAACAGTAAGAGCCACTCAACCGGGAAAGAAAAAGAGGTCGGGAGAAAATCCCGACCTCTTTTTCTTTTATGATCCGATTAGTTTATCTTTTAAGTTGTACCAGTACCAGTTGGAGTTGAAGAGGATACGATGGATTATCTTATCGGTCTGTCGAAAGGAGATTTTTTTCAACCCCAGGAAATGTTCTTCCATTCCATCAGTCACTAAGATCGCCTTATCTTTTTCATCAGGGGGAAAAGAAACTACCGTTTCAGCTGATGAGGGAAGGACGATAGAGGAGGGAAGGGCTTCATAGGTTTTTGATCGTAACTGGTTAAGAGGAGTGACTTGATAACCCTTCAATGTCTGATAGAGGATGGAACCGCCTGATGATAAGTTATAGGCGGTGGATCCGGAGGGGGTTGAAACGATAAGACCATCACCGGCTAAATGAAGGAGAGGGATATTGTCTACCGAAAGGGTAAAGTGGACCGTTTTTCTTTTGGAAGATTGGACAGAGAATTCGTTCACACACCACCGATGATAGGTCCAGGATGAGGTCTCTATTTCTGCTTCCACCAGCAAGAGCTTATCAACGTGGTAGTTTCCCTCCACCAATTTTTTCAGATTTTTATCCAAAGTCTGGAGGTCTGATTCTTGAAAAAAGCCCAGGGTTCCCGTATTAATCCCGCAAAAGGGTATAGTAGAAAAACTGGATTTATGAACAGCGTGAAGGAAGGTGCCATCGCCTCCAATGACCACATTGTAGTCGGCATCATCCAAATAAACCGGACTAATGCGGAAACCGTGAGGTTGGAGAAATTCAACAATCCGGTCCCGTATGGCAAGGGCGGGTTGACTGGGTTTGATAAAGAGGTTGACAGTTTTCGTCATCGTATAGACTCCTTTAATCATTGGATGGATAAAAGAATTCTTTCTGACCATCTTTCTTCTATTCTATACTACTTCTTAAATAAGAGCTTGTGAAAGTCTTTTCCGCTTGTTATAATAATTCTGTAAACGTCTTGTAACCTTTTAAGGAAGTTTTATAGCCTGCAAACTTCCTTACGCTCTTATTTAAGGGATACAAATCTCATTTTGTCGTGATCATTCATTGATAAAAGGAAGGTGCCATGAATAAAAACGTGTTACGCTCATCTCTTGGAGGTCTGGCTTTCGTTCTTCTCCTCACTTGTCCGGTAACCACTATCCAAGCTTCAGAGGCGGATGATTCCCTGTCTTCTGAGGGAATTCAACAATCTTTACTTTTGGATATTCCCCAAGACATCCCTCAAGAGAATGAAGAAGGGACTCAATCTTCACATTCCGACCAGGCTAAGGATCAAGACTCATCACCAAATAAAGAGGATAAGGTTGATGAGAATACAAAAGATGATAAGAAGGTTCAGCCGAATCCTTTGCATCCTACCAATCCCTGGTCCATTCGTTCCTATTCAACGGATAAATTCAATAAAAATTCTGCATGGTCCATGGGAAGATCCAATGAATCCGGTCGTATCAATCCCAAACGGGAAGCCTATCAGAATGCCCAAGGTAAAATCGTAAAAAAAGGGAATAACTTTGTTTATCAGGAAGGATCCAGGACCGGTCTTGCAAAAAATGCATGGGTTATCGTTAATGGTAAGTCATATTTTGCTGATCCCAATGGAAATCTTTATACCAATAAGCTTCTTGTCGTTGAGGGAAAGTACTATTACTTTGGACCTCAGGCCAATACCTTATCGGGAATGGTAAATATTAATGGTAAATCCTATTATTTTGATGAAAAGAACAATAATGCTATGATTCGGGAAGCCCGTACCTTAACCAGAGGGAACAGTACATATATTATTGATAAAGATTTTACCGTTTCCATCGATGAACGGGTTTCCTCTAACCAGGAAACCGATGATGAAGGACAACTGGAACTCATCCCCAAATATAATAAGGATGGAGGCATGCTGGTCATTGATATTTCAAAATACCAACGACCAGAAGACATCGACTATGACCTTCTTTGTCAAAATATCACCGGTGTTATCCTTAGAGCAGGACATTCCTGGCAGGATCGTGAGGTTCTAGCCCCTAACGAAGATCCTACATTCAAAATCCACTATGAGGAGTTTCGGAAAAGAGGCATTCCCGTTGGTTGCTATTACTTTTCTACAGCGGTGAACTACGATGAGGGTGTTCAGGAAGCCTATAAAACGATGGAGATCCTGGGCAGTCGCAAGCTCCAACTCCCGGTTTATTGGGATACTGAGGATCAGTATAAGCAGGCAAAAATTCCCCGAAAGCAATTGACGGAAGCCGGTAAGGGATTTTTAGAGACCTTGGCGAAGAGGGGGTATGTTGTCGGTGTTTACGCGTCAGCTTCCTGGCTTAACTACCACCTCAATATGGATGAACTCGTAGATTATGAAACATGGGTCGCCCACTATGGCCGCACTAAGGATGGAAAGAGTATAAAAATTGTTCGACCGAATTATAATCGGTCTTATCAAATGTGGCAATTTGAAAGTCGTGGTCGGGTACCGGGTTTCAAATATCAGTTGGATGTCAACTGGATGTATAAAAACTATCCCAAAACGATCGGAAATCAACCTTAATGAAAAGATGGCGGGGAAATGTTTGCACAGGTCCGGACTTTCTGTTATAATATAGATGTCCTTGATGTTGCCCGAACATTAAACCTACGCCGCTTATAAGGGATTGCGGAGTTTATCCTTCGATGACATGCCTCCGATGAGTGGACTTCTGAGATGGATGACAGCAAACCCACCTTCACAAACAGAAGGTATTAAATTATTAGGGATCAAGGATCAACATATTCAATGTTGTGCACCCGGTCGAAAGGCCGGGTGTTTTTTTCTAATAAAGGATGCGATTTGATATAATCAAAGAATAGTTTGGGTATAGATAACCTATAACAAGAAAAGTACATTGGTTAGTACAATTTAAGGAGGAAAGTATGGGAATTATTGATTACATCGAAGCTAAAAATAGGGAAAGAGTAATGAAGGCTCGTGTTGAGGATGCCTCTAAAGTAGGCATCGGAGTTCTTATGGGTCTTGTCATCGGTGGTGCTGCCGGTGTGCTTTATGCACCGAAGGCCGGCGAGGAAACCCGCAAGGATCTGGCTAAAAAGGCACAGGAAACCACGGATAAGGTGAAAGCCGGTGCTCAGGATGCGATCGACAGAGCTGCTGAATATCGTGACGAGCTTCAGTCCAAGGTGACAGCTATCGGTCCGGCTATTGAATCCGGTCTTTCCGCTGCTCAAAAGTCACTGGATGATAACGAGAAGTCAATTAAGGAGAAGGTGGAAAAAGTTGGTGAATCTGCCGGAAAGACTGCTGATGATGCTAAAGAAGCAGCTAAGGAAGTGAAAGATTCTGCCAAGGATACCGCAAAAAAAGCTGGTGACGCTGCAAAGAAGGAGTACAAAAAAGAGGAAGATAAGAACACCAAGTAAGGAGGAGAAGCGTGGGTAACGATTTAGTTTTTTCTGTTTCTCTGACTGGACTATTACTGACTGTCCTCATTATTGTTGCAATAGTCGCTCTTATTTTTCTCATCAAAGTTCTATCAAAAGCCTCCAAGGCTGTTGAAGCCATCAGTGAGGTTTTAGAGAAAAATAAGGAAGAACTGGATGCAACATTAAAGACTGTTCCGGCTGTTGCAGGGAAGGCAGACGAAGCTCTAGGTCAAGTCACCAATATTTTAGAAAGTTCTTCGCCGGATATTGTTGATTCCATCAGCGGAGCAAGGGATACCATCATTAATGTATCTCGTTTATCCACAGATGCAGCAGATACCGTTGAATATCTGGCTACGACAGCTATTGACACAGCGGATTCCCTTTCATCGGGAGTTTCCAAGACCAATTCCACCTTGGGTTATGTTCGTGAAATTGCGAAGATTGCCCGCGATGTGGTGGGTCGATAAAATTAAAGAACAAACAAAAAGCCATCGAAAAGATGGCTTTTTGTTTGTAGAATGACTCATTTCATCGTGGATTCTGTCAATATCTAGGATTGTTAACGTTTTTATGGTAAAATATAGATGATTCCTGAAACTATTTTTTTGAATGGAGTGTTCGCATGGGACAACCTACCATAAAAGATGTGGCAAAAATTGCCGGTGTATCTATTTCAACCGTTTCACGGGTGATGAACAAATCCAAGCCTGTTAGCCCCGAAGCACAGAAAAAAGTTGAGGATGCGATCGATAAGCTTGGATTCAAGCCCAATGAACTTGCTCGCAGTCTGGTCATGAAAAAGTCCAATTCTATAGGTATTCTTATCAAGGATATTGGTATTGACTACATGGCCCAGATGGTGCGTGGTGCTGAAGAAATCGGTCGTATGTATAAGTACGATATTCTTCTGACTTCCAGCTATGGTGACCTGGAATTGGAAAAAAAGGCAGTGGATTTTCTTTACCGCAAACAAGTCGAAGGAATTATTTTAGTAACAGAAAAAATCGATCCGGAAATCATCGTCAAAATACGTGATTACCAAATCCCTTATATGCTTTTGGACCGCTATTATCAATCAAAAGAGGTTCATACTGTCGCTATCGACTATCAGAGTGCGATGAAGGAGATGGCTGAATATGTCGCTAATCTGGGGAATAAAAAGATTGCCTATCTTTATGGCAGCAATTCCTATGAGTTCGCCCAGGAAAAATTGACCGGATATGAAGAAGCAATGACCGGACATGGACTTTCCACCTATCCTATTATGGCTGGAGATACGACAACAGAGGCCGGCTATCGGGCGATGAAAAAACTTTTTGAAGAAAAGAAAGACTTGGTTGATGACCTGGATTGTCTCCTGTGTCAAAGTGATCAATTAGCTTTTGGTGTTCTGTCTTATTGTTACGATAATGATATTAATGTACCGAAAGACCTTCAGGTCACAGGCGTTGGTGGATCCCATTTCACTCAAATTATCCGACCCAAATTGACCACTATCCAGGAACCTTATTACGACATGGGTGCTGTGGCTATGCGGATGCTAACAAAGATCCTCCAAAATAAGGAGGAAATGAAAGAGCCTATCCGTCTTCCGGTTCAAATTTTAGCAGGTCAGTCAACGGCAAAACGGTGATTATTGAAACACATCGTCGAATATACACTATTTGAAATGATGATCAGTGAATAAGGAGGTTATTGTATGGCAGAGAAAAAAGTTACCGTCACCAACGAAACCGGGCTTCATGCTCGTCCTGCAGCAGCCCTAGTCCAGTTCGTTAAGAATATCCCCGGGGATGTTGAGCTGGTGAAAGACGGAAAAGTGGCTAATGCTAAATCCATTTTCAACGTGATGAGCTTAGGCATCTCCAAGGGAACGGAAATCCTTGTCCGAGTTACCGGTGAGAACGAAGAGGAGTATGTCGATCGGGTGGTAGACTTCATCCAAAGCCTGACTGAATAAGAAAGACACAAAAGGGGTTGCCTTTAGGCCCCCTTTTTTTATTCTCATTATTAATATTTTTTTGAAAAAGATAAAAAAGAAAGGCCAGACTATGTTACAGAAATATAAAGGCTTAATTGCCTCTCCCGGCATTGCCATGGGTCCGGCAAAAATTTATTCTAAAGCTGACCTGGTGATAAAGAAAAAAAAGCTGGAAAAGGGGATTGAGGAAGAAATTGAAAAATTAAAGTCAGCCTTTGAGACCTATCGGATACGACTGGAGAATATAAAGGCGGACAACGAGGCTCAGGCTTCCGTTACTCAAGCCCATGTTGAGCTTCTATGTGATCCCTATTTCATCGAAAGTGCTTCTACTTTGGTCAGGGAAGAGGCGGCGAATGCTTCCTGGGCTCTACAAAAAACGGTTGATCAAATGGCCGCAATGATGGAGTCTCTTGATGACCCTTATCTCAGAGAAAGAGGGGCGGATTACCGGGATATTGGTCAAAACCTCCTCTATATTTTGGAGGGTGTTGACGGAGGAGATCTCTCTCAACTAAAGGAAGACTGCATTATCATATCATCGGAGCTGACCCCTTCGGACACCTCCACTATGGATCGGGAACAAGTTTTGGGCTTTGCCAATGATTTAGGCGGGAAGACTTCCCATGTTGCCATTATTGCTCAAACTCTTGATATTCCTGCTTTAGTTGGGATGAAAACGATCACTCAAGAAGTAAAAGATGGGGATGATTTGATTTTAGATGCTGACCGGGGTCTTCTCCTCATCAATCCGGATGATCAAACGAAGGAATGCTATAAAATAAGAATCCGAAAGTGGGAAGAGGAGAAAGCCCGGTTAGAGGAAGTCAAGGATAGGGCGGCAGTAACCGAGGACGGAAAAGAAATTGAAGTTGTCTGCAATGTCGGTAACTTAGAAGATTTGGAGGATGGTCTAAATCGTGGAGCCGATGGGGTAGGCCTCTTTCGAACGGAATTCCTTTATATGGGAAATGATCATTTTCCAAGTGAGGAGGAACAGTTTCAGGTCTATAAAGCTGCAGCCTCACGTTTAGGCCAGTCGCCTCTTCTAATTCGGACTTTGGATATTGGGGGGGATAAGTCTCTTTCCTATTTTGATTTTCCTAAAGAGGACAATCCCTTCTTAGGTTGGAGGGCTCTGCGTATCTCCTTTGATCTTCCTGATGTTTTTCAGGACCAGGTCCGGGCAATTCTTCGGGCATCGGCGTTCGGGAACGTCAAGTTATTCTTACCTATGGTAGTGTCAGTGGAGGAAATTCTTGAGGCTCAAGACCGTATTGCCTCCATAAAAAAAGATCTTCGACAGGAGGGCATTCCTTTTAATGAGGCTATGGAGGTGGGAATCATGATTGAAACGCCTGCTTCCGTTCTCATTGCTGAAGAACTGGCTAATTATTGTGATTTCTTTTCTATCGGGACGAATGACCTGACTCAGTATATTCTTGCTGCTGATCGAGGGAACGAAAAGGTGGCGAATATCTATAATTCCTACCATCCGGCGGTTCTTCGGGCAATAAAAAAGGTGATTGATGCAGCTCACCGTTCAGGAAAGTGGTGTGGAATGTGTGGAGGATTTGCTTCCGACCCACAAGCAACCTATATGCTCATCGGCATGGGATTGGATGAGTTCTCAGTGGTGGGGTCTAAAGTAGCCAAGGTCAAGGACCTGATCCTTCGGTCCAAGCTTGATTCCGCTCAAGATTTTGCCAATAAAATATTGGCAACGGGTCGTTTGAATGAAGTGGAAAAGCTGATTGAAGAAAATCCCTTCCGGTAAGTCAAACATTTGAAAGTTTCTTTGAAAGATTGAAGGAAGCCGTCTATTCGTTACAATAGAAGAAAAGAATAGTGAAGAATGAGGAAGCCTATCGCTTCCTCATTCTTTGTCTTTTGGACATTTGATCAGACTATCCAATGTAGAATAGAAGGAGTTCAATCATGCGTAGAAAGAGTATTCTTTCCTTAATTCTTGTTTTTTCCTTAGCCCTGGTTTTGGTGGGATGTGGGAATAAACCAGGAAACGATACGGATAAATCCAAAGAAGCTAAAAACCATCTTCGCATTTATGTCACGACACCGGCTCTTTATGATTTTGCCCAGACCATTGGGGGAGAGAATGTTGAAGTGGAAAACCTGGTTAAGGGAGGGGGCGACCTCCACCATTGGGAACCCAGTCCTGACTTGATTCGTAAGATTAATGATGCAGACCTCTTGTTGATTAATGGAGGAGGACTGGAAGGATGGATGGATACGATTACTTCTTCCTTGGATCCTCAGCTTAAAGTTGTCGACACCAGCCGGGGCATCGACTTGATTATGGATGATGAGGAAGAAAACGAGGACCACGATGAGGATCATGACCATAAAGATGACCATGGCCATGGAGGGAAAGATCCTCATTTTTGGACATCTTTAACAGCCGGAAGAATTCAGGCACACAATGTTTACCAGACCCTGGTGGATATGGCCCCTGATCACAAAGAGGACTTTAAGGATCATTGGAGCAAGTTGGAGGGGGTTTTTCAGGATTTTGAGGACTACTATTCAAAGAAATTAGCGGGGAAAGAAGGAGAGACACTGATTGTGCCTCACCTGGCCTTCTCCTATCTTTGCCGTGATTACGGTTTGCAGCAAGTAGGTCTCCAGGGGCACCACGCCGATGGACAGCTTTCTGCAGGAAGGATCCGACAAATCGTGGATATCGCTCAGACTAGGGGAGTAACGACTATTTTTTACGAAGGTTTTGGGGACGATTCGACCGCACAGAACTTGGCCATGGAGATTGCGGGCAAAGCCCTTCCCCTGTATACCTTAGAAAGCATTGATGACAAGGAACGGGCGAAAGGCGAGAACTATTTTACCCTCATGAAGAAGAATTTGGATGCCATCATTCAATCCTTCGAAGAGGAAAGCGGGGAGAGTGACTCATGACAAAGCAAGCTATCTATCAAATTCAAGACCTCTCTTTTTCTTTTGAGTCAACTCCTGTCCTTTGTGGAATTAATGTTCAGATTGATCAAGGAGACTACGTGGGTATTGTGGGAGAAAATGGCGGAGGAAAATCAACCTTCCTGCGAATATTGACTGGTGAGCTCCGCCCTGACCACGGGCAGGTTCTTGTTTTTGGAAAGAATATTTTTTCAAAAGAAGTCCGTCAAAAGATTGGTTATGTTCCTCAAGTGGATCCTCTTAATCAATCGGCCTTTCCCATTTCCTGTGAGGAGATGGTAGGCTTAGGTTTATCTGGTGAAATTTTTCCACGCTTTTTCCATACCCAGGAGGAAAAAGAAAAGATTATCTATTCCCTACATCATTTGGGAATGGGGGATTACGCCGGTAAGAATTTTCACGATTTATCCGGTGGGCAGAAGCAGAGAGTGCTTATCGCAAAAGCCCTGGTCAAGGAGCCTGAAGTTCTTCTTCTCGATGAGCCTACTGTGGGGGTCGATGAAACCCATAAAAAAGTTCTTTTTGATATCCTGGATCACATGAACCGTGTCCATGATATGACCATTATTATGGTGACCCATGAAACTGCTTTAGGCGGGGCTCATTGGGGGAAAAGCTATGAGATTTCTAACCATAGATTGGAGAGACGATGTTAAGTTATGCTTTTATGCAAAGAGCACTAGTGATTGGCTTCCTTCTTGGCCTCGTTATTCCTATGATGGGGGTGGTTGTCGTCAACCGAAGAACCTCAACCATTGGAGATGCTCTTGCCCATAGCTCTTTAGCCGGAATTGGCTTGGGATTAGTTTTAGGGATTACCCCTATGTATGGGGCGATTTTTCTGACCTTGGCTGGTGCTTTTACGATTGAAGGACTTCGCCGAAAATTCCCCAAAAATGGAGATCTGGCCACTGCCATGGTCCTTTCTACAGGAGTCGGACTGGCCTCTCTCTTTACCGACTGGGTGCCTATGGGTACCAATATGGAGTCTTATCTTTTCGGATCCATTGTTTCCAGCTCTGATCAGGATGTCATCATTGTAGCGGTCCTATCTCTGGTAATCAGTCTGTCCTTTCTTCTATTTTATGGTCCTTTAGCTTATTTGAGCCTGGATCCGGTGGGGGCAAGAATTTCCGGACTTCCTGCGGATAGGATTGACTCCTTCTTCACCCTTCTCCTCGCCCTGACCATTTCCATAGCATCGAAGACTATTGGCGTACTTATGGTCTCCTCCCTGCTCATCTTGCCTGTTGCAACGGCAATGGTCACTTGTCAGTCCTACGGATCAGCTGTCCGGCGGTCCATCTTCCTGGGTGTATTTTTTGTTTTCTCCGGTCTCAGTGCGTCCTATTACCTCTCTATGAAACCCGGGGGAGCCATTGTCCTGGTTGGTGTGTTTGTTTTTCTGATCAGCCTTATGACGAAAGCAATCAGGATAAAGGGAAAGCAATATAGAAAAATTTAAGGATATGGTTTGTTGAAAGTAGGAATGGGGCTTTTTTTTGAAAACGGTTCTATGATAGAATAGAAATCGGACTGACTTCCCATTGAAGTGGCAGGTCTGATTTCTTATTCTTTGTAAAGATGGATTGATATGAGGAGAAGGAGGAAAATTTTGTGCAGGCGACCTTAAAAAAAATGTTCTTAATTTTTATCGGTTCTTTTATCATGTCCCTTGGTGCAACTTATTTTTATGTGCCCTATAATTTGGCAGCCGGCGGGGTATCCGGACTTTCTATTATTCTTAACCAGATTTTTCCTTTTCTGCCGGTGGGATTGTTAATGAACCTTGGTAATATTCTTTTCTTCATTTTGGGTTTCATTTTTCTGGACAGGTCTTTTGGAATTTACACCTTGTTTGGGGCATTTGCTTATTCGCTTCCTGTCTTTTTTATGGAAAGATATTTTATGCCCGACCAACCCCTAACCGATTCGCCCATCATTGCTTTAATCATTGGTGCCAGCCTCTACGGTGTTGGTTTGACCATCGTCTTCCTACAAAATGCATCGACGGGTGGGACGGATATTGTTACAAAAATCCTTAATGTCCACTTCGGTCTCAGCTATTCAACGGGGTTTTTAATTTCAGATGGCATTGTCGTTCTTTTATCCGGAATCTTTATCTCGCTTAACAAGGCTCTCTATGCAGTTGTTGCCATCATGGTTCAATCCGCAATTCTGGACTATGCCATAACCGGTTTTGATCGAAAGATGGTTCTAAATATTATCACCAAAAAGCAGGATGAAGTTTGTGCCTTCATTATTAATGACCTTAAACGTGGGGTGACCCTGATGTCCAGTCGTGGTGGTTTCACTCGTCAGGAAAAGGAAACCATCGTGACCATTGTTGGAAAGCAGGAGTACACCAAGATTAAAACGCTGGTTGAGAGAATTGACCCCACTGCTTTTTTCTATGTTTACAGTGCCAGTGAAGTGATGGGCGAGGGTTTCACTTACCCAAAAACGAAACAGGTTGAAAAAATTATAGAAAATGTTCTTGAACCTTAGGGAGTGAACGATGGAGCTTGGAAAACGACAAGGCTTAAAAGTTGAAAGCATCCGGCCTATTGGAGCAATTTTGGAAGGTAAGATCCTTCTGCCCAAGAAGGAATGCCCTGAAAATATCCAAGTTGGTCAATCTATTGATGTTTATTTATATACAGACAGCGAAGACCGCCTTATTGCCACCACTAAAGCGGTTAAAATTGACCTGGGCGGGTTGGCTCTTTTGGAAGTAGTGGATACAGCTAAAATCGGTGCTTTTCTTGATTGGGGTCTTCCCAAGGACCTCTTCCTTCCTCGTAATGAAATGGTAGGAAAGATAAAAAAAGACGATCTGGTTTTGGTTGCTTGTTATATGGACAAAGAAGGTCGTTTGGCTGCTACAATGAAAGTGAATCCCTACTTTAAGCCTGCAAAACATCTAAAAGAAAATGATCAAGTTCAGGCTGTAGTTTATGCCAAGAATAGGGATTATGGATCATTCTGTTTAGTGGAAGGTCAGTTTAATGGACTGATTCCAACTGATAAAACAGAGGGAATTTTACAAGTCGGGGAAGAAGTTACCTGCCGAGTGACTCATGTTAAAGAAGATGGGAAGGTTGATCTTTCCATGAAGACCAGGGCTTATCAGAGGTTAGATGAAGATGCCCGAAGGATTTACCAAACCCTTTCTGCCAATCACGGCTTCCTCCGTGTCAACGATAAATCGTCTCCCGCAGATATTAAGCTTTTATTTGGTCTATCTAAAGCCCAATTCAAACGATCTGTAGGACGTCTTCTAAAAACAGGTGCTGTACATTTTCAAGATGATGGATTAGCGATCGATCCAACGAAAGACCATCATCATCGTTGATCGAAAACAGGAATAAGGAAGATAAAGTTACCCTTCTAATTGAATTGGTCAAAGAATTTACATCTGGGGCTAGGGAAGAAGAAGCGGAAAGTGTATAATGAGAGAAAGCATGATCTTAATCTTTGATGGAGGAGACGATGACGGAAAAGAATAAAATTGACCGGGTCCAACCGGAAGAGGATGGGTTTCAGGTTGCTGAAGACCCAGGTAAAAATGACCATGATTGCAATTGTGGGCATGACCATCATGACCACGAAAAAGAGACTCTTTTATTGACCCTCGAAGATGATAGTCAGGTTGAATGTGAAGTCTTAGCCGTCTATCCTTTGGAGGAAAAAGAATACATCGCTTTGTTAGCTGTTGACGATGAAGATGGAAGAGTCCTTCTTTATGAATATCAGGATTCACCCAATTCGGACGAAGTTGAATTAACCATGATAGAATCCGAAGAGGAATTTGACCGGGCTGCTGAAGAATTTACCCGTTTGATCGATGAAGAAGAAATGGAAATGGATGAATTTGATGATGAGGACATCGAGTAAACTGATGGTCTAACATTATTTTCATCGCAGAAAAGAAGTAGAAAAAGAAAGAGGATAGCCATGCTGACATTTGTTTTAGGACCATCCGGATCCGGAAAAACCAATTATCTCATCCAGGAAGCGAATGAAGAAAAAAGATCCGGAAATGGAAATATTGTCTTTATTGATTCCGATAATGCACAGATTTTTTCCCTGGATCATGATGTTCGTTTGGTCGATGCTCATGAATTTGGGGTTGACAATTTAGACTTAATGGAAGGTTTTTTAGCAGGCATCATTGCTTCTGACTATGATATTGAAAAACTCTATCTTGATGGTCTTTATGACCTGATTGATTTTTCTGACAAGCTTCATGATCTGATTCCTCGTCTTCGTCAACTAGCTGATAAAAATAACGTTCAGATCTATATGGGTTTAGCTTTGAAAAAGGAAGACTTCCCTGTGGATGCGGATCTTCAATTTGTGGAGTTGGACGATTAGATCCCGGGTTAATGAGCCAGCGCTTCCTAAGGAAGCGCTGTTTTTTTACCCTTTATCTGCTTGTCATCTGGGGCTTTTTTTATGGAATATCGAGAAAGGAGGGTCAAGTGAGGGAGATTGAAATTGGTCCAAATGATGAAGGACAGCGTCTGGATCGTTTTCTATCCAAATATTTACCGAAAGCCTCCCCATCTTTTTTGCAAAAGCAGATTCGAAAAAAGAAAATTAAAGTCAATAAAAAACGAGCTCAGCCTGAACAATGTTTGGATTTGGGTGACCATATCCAGTTTTATCTTTATGAAGAAGTCCTCCGGCCCTTAGAGGAAGGGCCCCGTTCGGCCCGGTCAAAAATTCATCTCTCTATCATTTTTGAGAATAAAGATATTTGTGTTATCGATAAACCTGCAGGTCTCCTCTCTCATGCTGCCTCAAAAAAGGACTATGGGAATAATGTTGTTGACGCTCTCGAAGCATATCTGATTGACAAGGGGGATTACCTTCCACGTCTGGAACATTCCTTCCGTCCCGCCTTGGCTAATCGCTTGGATTTCAATACAGCAGGGCTATTAATCGGGCTCAAATCTCACCAAGCCGCCTTGGCTATCAATCGTGGTCTTCAGGAAGGTCAGATCGACAAATATTACCGGGCCTACTGCCATGGCTATTTAGAAGGAAGCTTCGTGATCAATCGTTCTCTGGATAAGGTTGGTCAGACTATGGAGGTTTCCCCAGGTGGACAAGAGGCTGTCACCGAAGTAGAAGTGTTGGAAAGTCACCCGGCCTGGTCTTATGTGCGTATTTGTTTACGCACCGGTCGTTACCATCAAATTCGAGCTCATTTTGCCTCTATTGGTCATCCTTTAGTTGGGGATCGGAGATACGGCAACAAAAAAGATCCGCTTTTTTCCCATCAACTTCTTCTCTCATCCGGCCTTGTTTTCCATCGTATTGAAGGAATGGAAGAATTGGAGGGGAGAAAATTTTTCTCCAAGAAGAGGGGCGAATTTGATAGACTGAAGGAAGAAATAAGGGATGTATTCCAAAATGAAAGGGGGACCCATGCCCGTTAAAATTCTTTTAGTAGAAGATGAGGAAGCGATTCGGAAGTTCACCCGGATTAACCTGGAACAGCAAGGTTGGAAAATCTACGAAGCGGAGAGTGGAGAAGAGGGGTTAGAAATTGCCCGAAAGGTCGAACCGGACCTGGCTATTCTTGATCTTATGCTTCCCGGAATTTCCGGATATGAGGTATGCGAGACGCTTCGACGAGAAAGACCAAAAATCGGCATTATCATGCTAACAGCAAAAAGTCAGGATGTAGATCGAATTTTGGGACTGGAGAAGGGTACAGACGATTATATGATCAAGCCCTTTAATCCTCATGAATTGGTTCTCCGTATCCAATCCCTTATTCGTCGTTTGGATATTCAACAAGAAGAAAGTCTACGGATTGAACAAGGGCCTTTTGTTTTAGACTTGGAAGCAAGAACCCTTTACAAAGATGGCCAGGAAATTGATTTGACTCCTACCGAGCTTTCCATTATCAAGCTCTTTTTCGAGGAGTCGGGTAAGGCCCTGAGTCGTGATTCCATTCTTTCTGTAATCTGGGGTGAAGATTATAATGGAGAGACGAAAATTGTTGATGTCAATGTCAGAAGAATACGAGCAAAGGTAGAGGAAAATCCTGCTAAGCCCGTTTATCTGGAAACTGTTTGGGGAGTCGGATACCGGTGGAAGAAGATCAAGTAAAAATTGAATCCAGAAGCAAGGAATTTCGGAGAAACACCCACACGATAACGGACACGATCTCATTCCGGGTGATGGGTCTTTTTGCCGTGGTGATTTTTGCCGTCATTGTCGTTTTTGAACTTTTTTACGTCCATTCTACCCAATCCTATTACTATGATAATGTCGTAGCAACTCTTTCCACCCAGGCTAATTATAACTCTGACCTCTTTCTGACCTATCTCTCCAACCAGGATCTAAATGCGATTGTGATGGAGAATAAAAATCAATTCTACCGATCAAATGCGTCTCAAGTTCAGATTCTTTCCAATTCCGGCAAGGTTTTGTTTGATTCCATCGCTTCCGACCAATTAGGTACAGTCTTGGAAACACCGGATGTCAGAGAGGCTCAGGAGAATCGGACAGGTCATGTGGTTTACACACCTTCTTACACTGATGAACCGGTTATGTCGCTCTCTCAGCCCCTTTGGAATCAAACCAACCAAGTGGGAATTCTTCGCTTGACCACTTCCCTGGATGCAGTTAATTCGATGATTAACCAAAGAAAGCTTCTTTCCCTTGTTTTTGCCGTTTTCGCTCTTATTATGGGCATCACTATTTCTTTTTTTGTTTCCGCATCAATTCTTAAGCCGATCAAGAACCTGACCAAGGTAGCCAATAAGCTTGCTGATGGCCAGCTGGATGTTCGAGCAGATGAAGATAATATGGGGGAGATCGGAGAATTAGCTCGAACGATGAATATCATGTCGGATAATCTTCAAGAAAAAGATAAGCTGAAAAACGACTTTATTTCCTCCATTTCTCACGAGCTGAGAACGCCGATGACGTCCATCAAAGGTTGGTCAATCACACTTCAGACTCCGGGAATAGGAGAAGAAATTCAAGAGGAAGGCTTAAAAATTATTGAGAAAGAATCCGAGCGTCTTTCCGCTATGGTGGAAGATCTTCTCGACTTTTCCCGCTTCTCTTCCGGTCGTATTAAGCTCTCCAAAACTGAAATTGACCTTGTCGACGTTGCCAACCACCTTATCTCCCAGGTTCGTCCCCGAACCAAGGAAAAAGATATTGATGTTGTTTACCGCTATAGCTCCAATGTCATTCCCATTATGGCAGATGAAAATCGAATCAAGCAGATGTTCCTCAATGTTCTGGATAATGCGATTAAATTCTCTAATGAAGGAGGAACTATTTTCTTCGAGATTCGGGAGGAGGATAATCTGGTTATTGCTTCTATCACTGATACCGGAATCGGCATTTCGGAAGAAGAAATCCACCTGGTGACAGAAAAATTTTGGAAGGGATCTTCTTCTCAGTCCCACTCCGGCTTAGGACTTTCGATCTGCGAAGAAATTGCTAAGGCTCATGGTGGATCCCTGACGATCAAGTCAAAGTTAGGGGCGGGTACTACAGTAACCATGATTTTGCCGGTATCTCGGGTTTAGGAGGACACGTATGCGGCATTCATTTTTTCGATCGCTAATCAAAGGAAGTGCTTTGCTTCTTTTCTTCTGTCTTTTCCTGACCGCTTGTGCGTCTGAATCAGGGGATTTGAATACGGTTACGGTGGATACCATTGAAGCTCCAAAAAATAAAACAATTCCTTTAACCGGCCTTTGGCGAATATCAGAAATCGTTCCGGTAAATGAACAGGATGGAGGCAAAACCACCTTCAAAGAAGATGATGTCTTTTGCTTATCCTCTCAAGTGGTAGCGATTAGTGATTACATTACGTCAAAACCTACTTTTTCTGCGAAGTATGTTCGTCTTGACGATTATTTGAAAAGTCGCCTTATCAATAAATCAGCTAAAGAGTTCAAATCTGAAGACGCAACAGTATTAATGATTAGAGATACTGATGTTTTTTCTTTGGATTTAGTTTCACTTGCGGACGATAGAGTTTTCTTTATTTATGACTCTTCTATCTATTTTTTGAAAAAAGAAAGTGATCAGGTTCCTCTTGATCTGGTAGAACGCTATCTTAAATTTTCAGCGATTAAAGAAGTGAAACAGCCGGGGTCAACCAATAAGAATCAACGACTGAGCCTGGTTGGCGTTCGGGAGTCAGTGGAAACCGATGAAGGGACCTCTGTTGATTCCTATTCCACCTATTTGATTTTTGATGATCCGAAATCAGACAAGCCTATTATTTCAAAGACAGCAGGGCTATTTACGGTGGATAGTGAAAATCAAGCCTATATCCTGGCCTATGAACCCTCTCGAATTAACCCACAGACGGAACTCCGTCAGGGGAAGTTTATTTACTATTCGGCATCGGATCCACAAAGAAAAAAAGCAGCGGTTCTTATGGATCAGAATGCCCGTCAAGTCACTTATTTAGGAAACAACATGGTTTCCTTTTCGAGGAAGAATCCCGCGGAAAAAAAAGAAGCCCCACGAAAATATGAACTCCGCCGCTTGGATGAATTAGCGGTTCCCTTATCCTTATCGGTTAAAGATATTGCTTCGCTTAAAGAGGTACAGGCCTTTAAGGAGCAAATTCAAACGCAAAAATCCTTTACTGATCCTCAGGGTTTAATCAAGGATAATAATGAGGAAACAGATTTATATAATATTGGAGTTATTCGAGAAACCGTCAATTGGTCTTTTGCTACTTCAAAGTATTGGAAGGTAGGGGAGAGGTATGTTCCATCTCTCATTCCCATCAACTTAACGACGGATATTCCCGTCTTCGATACGCCTAAGAATCCCGTATCCTGGTCTAAGGTGACGACTCGATTTACAGGAGCCCAGACGGCTTCATCACCGCCGGAAAGGGATCGAATGTTGGTAAAAACAGAAGATGAACTCCATTACTTCCATCTCATTCAGGGATCAATGGATTCCGATTCCGCTGTTTCCATACAACTCAAGTCCGAGTCTTCCGTAGTATCCATATCCCACTACAGCGGAGATACGGCGACAATTATTCGGGATCAGTTTCTCCATCAACGACTTTCCCAACCCCAAATCATCTACACCCACTAGTTATTGATTCAGGAACCTTGCAAAAAGTCCTCCTCCATTTGCCGGGGTGAGGGCTTTTTTTTAATGAGTTTCTCCTTCTGATGACGGCTACACTTTTTTATTGCCGCTTCTACTTTCATGGCAGTAGATCGAGAGGGAAAAGTCCAAGAGGCTATGACCCGCACCGGCCGACGAGACCGGGTATATTTTGCTCCGAGACCCTCTTGATGTAGGCGTACACGATCTTCCAGACACCGGGCATAACCGGTATAGTAGCTCCCATCACTACATTGCAGGATATAGGTGGTATAGGTTTTTCCTTTAGAATTTTTCATTGTCAGTATCCTCTTCCACCTTGGTTTTCATCACTTTAAGAACCAGTCCGGAGGGAAAGCCTCTCCGAATCAGGGCCTGATAGGTTCGGTTGAAATCCTTGGGATCTTTAAGGTCTCTTCTGCCATATTTCTTATCCAGTATCGTTTTGATGTTTTCACTCTCCACCGTATCATTCAAGTTGTTCAAGGCTCGATGAATAAGGTCAGGTGAAAGCCCTTTTTGACGAAGCATAGCAAAGATCTTACGTTTGGACCATGATTTTGTAGAGGATTTTTCCTGAGCATAGCGACTAGCGTATCGGGAATCATCGATAAGTCCACGTTTTTCCAACCAGTTCAGGACATCCTGGCGAACATCTTCTCGAATGCCTTCCTGTTTTAACCTTTGATCAATTTCAAAAGTTGTCCTGGGCTGATAGAGGGCATAAGCTTCACCCCGGTATCGAGCAAGATTTTTTTGGTCCTCATCTTCCATAAAATGGTAAATTTCTGAACTGATGGATTGCCCTTTGTGGATACCTAATTTAATGTAGTTTTCATAGGAAAGGCGGAAAACATCACCACTGGATAGTTGATAGACAAACCAGGCTTTTTTCTCATCGTATTCAATCATTTCGATTTTTATGGTCATTGTCTATCCTTTCTTTTCCTCTTCAGATTTGGCCTTGTCGACACTCTACTTTATGATACACTAAAAAGACGGTTCAAACGGTAAGTCCAGTAGAGAGAAGACGGTTTATGGTTAAGAAGGCCATCTGTTATGAGATTTTAATAAGGAGGTAATAATGGCAGAGATTAAATATGATCTGGTGGAAAGATTGGGTGTTTTAAGTACTGATGCGAAAGGTTGGACCAAGGAAATTAACTTAGTATCATGGAATGAACGCCCGGCCAAGTATGATATGAGGTCCTGGAATCCTGACCATACCCGGATGTCCAAGGGAATTACTTTTACTGAAGAGGAAGCTCAGGTTCTTCTAACCATCCTTCAGGATGAATTCAAAAATTAAGATAAAGCAAGGAAGCAAGGCAGGATGAAAGAAAGAGAAATCAAAATTATAGGTTATCATGAAAAAGCTCTTATTCAGGCTCTCCTTGATAAGGGGGCAGTTGATGCTGGGAAAGAGGAGCAGACGAATATCCGGATTTCTTCATCCTCACATCCGGTTCACAGTGATGCTTACCTACGTCTGAGAAAGGTAGTCAAAGGGGGAAATACTCTCCCTTTGGAGTTTACTTACAAGGAACGTCAGGGAGGATCTCAAGCCCGAATTAACGAGGAAACCACAGTTCATATTCAGCCGAAAGAAGGGGAGGTTCTTCTCCGTCTTCTAGCCAAGTTGGGCTATGATGTTCAGGAAATGGGCTTAAAATCTCGTCACACCTTTCTCTACAAGGATTTTCGGGTCGAGTTTGATACTTGGGATGCCCAAACTCTATCTTATCCCTATATTGAAGTGGAAGGCCCCTCTGTGGAAGCCTTAGACTGTTTTCTAGAGGAGTTCTCCATTCCCCGGTCCTTCGTTTCGACCAAATCCATAGGAGAACTCAGGGCAGAGGAAGAGAAGAAGAGAATCTCCTCCTAAATGCATGTCATTGACAAGAATGCCCGCTAAACCTATAATCGAGCTAGCAGGAGTGGACTCCTGCTCTATTTTTTAAGGAGAGTAAAATGGAACAACAAAAGAATATCATTACCCGTCAAGGTTATGAGGAACTGAAGAATAAGCTCAATTATCTGAAGACTGTTGAAAGACCTAAGGTAACTGAAAAAATTAAAGTCGCTAGAGGTTTTGGAGACCTTTCTGAAAACGCAGAATATGATGCGGCTAAAGAGGAACAGTCCAAGCTTGAGGGAGAAATTCAGGAGATTGAAAGCATCCTGGAGAGATCTGAGATCTTTGATAAGGATCCGGCCACCAGTACGGGAGAAATCACCCTGGGATCTGAAGTGGTTGTTTTGGATAAGGAGTTTGATGAAGAACTGACGTTAACGATTAAAGGCGTTACTGAAGCAAACCCGCGTTCCAATATCATCTCTTTGGAATCACCTCTGGGCAAAGCTCTTTTAGGTCATCGTGAAGGAGAAACTGTTTTAGTTGAAGCTCCCGTTGGAAAGATTGAATATCAAATTTTGAAGGTAATCAGCTGATTTTACGATCCTGATTAGAAAAGATATTATTTTGAAAGGAGCGGGCATGGCCAGGAAAGATCTGACAGATAATGAGCTCATACGGATCCGGATGGATAAGCTCAATCAATTAAAAAACGATAATAAAGATCCTCATGAAATCACCAAATTTGAGGTGACCGCACATAACAATGACTTGGTTGAGCACTTTAATGACTACAAAGGGAAAGAAGTCACCATTGCCGGTCGGATTTTAGCAAAGCGAGGTCACGGAAAGATCTCCTTCATGGATGTCCAGGATGGCTTTGGTAAAATCCAAATTATCGCTCGATTCAACCAATTGGATGATTTCTCCGTCATTGCTCTTTTGGATATTGGGGACATTGTCGGTGTCTCCGGAGAGGTGGTGGAGTCGGACAGGGGAGAGAAATCTATCGCGGCAAAGAACGTTACCCTCTTAACCAAGTCTCTTCGTCCTCTACCTGAAAAATTTCATGGATTAAAAGATCCGGACCTTCGCTATCGTCAACGGTATGTTGACTTGATCATGAATCCTGAGGTGAAGGATGTTTTTCTCAAGCGGTCTCGAATTATTTCAGCCATCCGTGAATTCCTGGATGGTCGGGGATTTCTTGAAGTGGAGACGCCCATCCTCAATACCATCGTTGGGGGAGCCAATGCTCGTCCTTTCATTACCCACCACAACAGCCTAAATATTGATATGTACCTGCGTATTGCCAATGAGCTTTATTTGAAGAGACTCATCGTTGGCGGATTTGATCGGGTATATGAAATGGGTCGGATGTTCAGAAATGAAGGCATGGATGCCACCCACAATCCCGAATATACCGCTATGGAACTCTATCAGGCTTATACGGACTACGAGGGGATGATGGAGATCACTGAAAATATGGTGGCTTTCGTCTGTGAAAAGATCCATGGAAGTACAAAAATCAATTACCAGGGTCAGGAAGTTGATTTCAAACCGCCCTGGAAGCGAGTTACCATGACTCAAGCGGTCAAGGAATATGCCGGTGTTGATTTTTCGACTATCCGTAATGACCAGGAGGCGAGAGCCCTGGCTGACAAACACGAGATTGAATATGAGAAAACAGACGGATGGGGAAAGATCCTTTCCCGCTTCTTTGATGAATATGCCGAGGAAAAGATGGTTGAACCCACCTTTGTTTATGAGTATCCGGTCGAAATTTCCCCCTTGTCTAAGCGTTCTCCTGAAGACCGCGACATGACCGAGCGTTTTGAAGCCTTTGTCTGCGGCTGGGAAATTGCCAATGCTTTCTCCGAGCTCAATGATGCTCAAGACCAGCATCAACGCTTCCTTCACCAGGTTGAACTTCGTGAAGGCGGTGATGATGAAGCAGGAATGATGGATGAGGATTTCATTAATGCTTTGGAGATCGGCCTTCCCCCTACCGGAGGGTTGGGGATTGGAATCGACCGCATGATCATGGTTCTGACCAACCAGGCCTCTATCCGCGACGTCCTCCTTTTCCCGACCATGAAGCCCCTGGGACTTGGCGATGGGGGACAAAAGGAAGAAAAATCTAAAAACGAAGACATGGAACTTCCCTTTATGAAAGCGGAAGACATTGATTTTTCCAAAGTTAAGGTTGAACCCCTTTTTGAAGACATGGTCGACTTTGAAAACTTCTCAACGATGGATCTTCGTGTAGTTAAGGTTAGGGACTGTCAGGAAGTTCCGAAGAGCAAAAAGCTTCTTTTATTCCACTTGGATGATGGGAGTGAAGAAGGCCGAACAATCCTAAGCGGGATTCGAAATTACTATACTCCTGAAGACCTGATGGGAAAAACTCTCTTGGCGATCTGTAACATTCCGCCCAGAAAGATGATGGGAGTGGATTCAGAGGGGATGCTTCTTTCTGCTATTCATGAAGAAGAGGGGGATGAGGTACTCCACCTGATTATGTTGGATCCTCGGATTCCGGCAGGAGCCAAGCTCTACTAGGTCTTTTCACTTTCCTGACGGATAGGTCTTATTAAACTTGTCCGTCAGGAAAGTGTTGAGCTTTTTGAAAAAAACAAGTAACATAGATGAGGTGCTGAAAATCGAAAGACGGATCATGATTTTTTCATGGCCCTACTGTATATCCTGCATAAGAAGGGGGAAGGATGATCATATATACGGATACAGCTTCAGATATGACACAAAAAGATGCAGAAGTCCGCAATCTTTCCCTTTTTGATATTGGTGTTGACTTTCCGGATGGTTCTTTTTCCTTTCAGTCTGAAGAAGATAAGGACCGTTTTTTTTACCGTCTCAACAAGTCCGGCATAGCCAAAACATCTTCTCCGCCAATCGGAACCATGATTCAGGTTTTTGAGGAGGTGAAAGAAGCTGGAGAAGAAGTCGTCTACATCACCATGTCCTCCTATTTATCGTCGACCTATGAGACTGCTCTTCAAGCAAAAGAAATTGTCGCTTATGAGGGAATTTATGTCGTCGATTCCCATATGGTGTGTAAAGGGCAAGCCTTGATGGCTGAATGGGCTGTTAAGATGAAAGAAGAGGGAAAGTCCTGTCAGGAGATTGTTGATTGGGTTGTTAAACGACGGGATGACTTTCGTTATATGGGGACTTTCATGGGCCTTGACCACTTAGTTAAGGGAGGGCGTTTGCCTGCTGCCGTAGGCCTGGCAGGAAAGGTGCTGAATATCAAACCCGTTGTCTCCATGGATGGGGGAAGACTCGGCCTTTATGGAAAGGCTCGGGGGATTCGTGCGTCAATCAAGAAGATACTCGATCGCTACCATTCGGAGGAAGTGGACCCGGATTTTCCGGTCTATTTTATTTACACTTATCCCGAAGAAGAGGGGAAGAGCTTTATTGATTACGCCCAGACCCTTTTAGATGACCACAGGGGTGAAATTGCTCAGATGGGTCCGGTGGTGGGCACACACATTGGACCCGGCTGTTTTGGCCTAGCCTATGTTGTTCGTCATGTGGACTAATTGGAGTTCTTTGAAAAGGCACTAAAGAAAAGGCATTAAAAAAATATGTGAATTGCCCTTGCATTCCAAAGACTCACCTGTTATACTATGTAAGTCACTGTGATGGAGGATCGGTCCTGAAAAACCTCTAAAAGGCCTTTTTGGGAGAAGCGTCCAATATGCCTTGTTAGCTCAGCTGGTAGAGCGCGCGGCTGTTAACCGCGTTGTCGTAGGTTCGAGTCCTACACAAGGCGTTTGCCGGGGTGGCGGAATTGGCAGACGCAAGGGACTTAAAATCCCTCGATCTGGATAAGATCGTACCGGTTCGACCCCGGTCCTCGGCATCGGCAGTTCTTACATGCGCGGGGTGGAGAAGAGGTATCTCGTCGGGCTCATAACCCGGAGGCCGCAGGTTCGAATCCTGCCCCCGCAATCATCTCCGCCACCACACTTACTTTAATATGTCTGGCGGAGTAGCTCAGCTGGCTAGAGCATTCGGTTCATACCCGAAGTGTCAGGGGTTCAAGTCCCTTCTCCGCTATTAAGGCCCTATGGTCAAGCGGTTAAGACATCGCCCTCTCACGGCGGTATCCCGGGTTCGAATCCCGGTAGGGTCATGGCCCAATTTGGCCCGGTAGTTCAGTCGGTTTAGAATGCCAGCCTGTCACGCTGGAGGTCGTGGGTTCGAGTCCCATCCGGGTCGTTTTCAATTAGGGCGAGTACCGAAGTGGCCAAACGGGACGGACTGTAAATCCGTTAGCTTAGCTTTCAGTGGTTCGAATCCGCTCTCGCCCAATTTAATATGCGGCAGTGGCTCAGAGGTAGAGCATCGCCTTGCCAAGGCGAGGGTCGCGGGTTCGAATCCCGTCTGCCGCTTTTACTTGAAATAAGTGTCAGTCTATCCTATAATGTTTAAGAGGTTAGGGCTCCACTTAATAAGCAAACTATACCGCCTATGCGGGTGTAGCTCAGTGGTAGAGCTCCAGCCTTCCAAGCTGGCTACGAGGGTTCGATTCCCTTCACCCGCTTGTTTCAAGTAAAGATTAGCTTATGTGCCATTAGCTCAGCTGGATAGAGCGTCTGGCTACGGACCAGAAGGCCTGGGGTTCGAATCCTCAATGGCACGGTAAACCGTCTGATTGTTCAGGCGGTTTTTTTATTGGCAAAAACTTAATGATTCTCTCCAAAATCTTCCGGATATGGGGTGATTTTTTGATATACTATTAAATACCGTAATCAAATCAATCTAAAGGAAGGGGGAAAAACTTTGCTTGACCGTTTAGAAGAACTTGAAGAAAGTTTAGAATATCAATTTCTTTATGAAAGCGATAGCGATTCTATCCACCTCCTTCTTTCCATGTTGGATCTGGACCATCCGACTTCCAACCTTCAGCCTCGCTATGTCCTTATGAAGGCCATCAATACCTCGCTCTTCCGTGCCCTGTCGGACCGAAAAGACCGGTATTTTATTATGCGAGCCATTCAAAAACTGATCAACGATGACGTTCATCGCTTTGAATTGGCCATCTGCTTGAAAGCCTATCCCTTGGGCAGAGAACAATCCATGGACTGGGTGGATAAGTTGGAGAGGGTAGCATTGGAAGCTTATACGCCTCAAGAGCTTAAACACCAGCAAATCCTCTTTCAGACAGCGAAGAAGGGCCCCGCTATGAATGTCCAGAGTCAGCTTTACCATTGGCTCAAAGTCCAGACCCACAATTATAAAGACTTATATCGCTTCTGTAACATATTTAGTCAGAAAGTGGTTAAAACAAAGATCTATCGAGCAAACCACTACTTAGACCGACAGATTGTATTGGACTTTGACCATCTTTCTCAATTAACTTCGGAAGAGTCCATCCTAACCATTAAGGATCTTAATTTTATCTATCGAAAATTCCGCCAATACCTGGCATCCAATGCTTGTCGGATTTATAAAGATAACATTTGGAATGGGGTTAACGATGCCGTTCTGGAAAGGTATATGCGGTGATCCTTTTAGGGATTGACCCCGGATTGGCTTTGGTGGGCTATGGGGTTATCCAACTTAAAGAAGGAAGGGTCACTCCTTTGGAGTATGGTTGTATTGAAACTCTAGCGGGGATGTCCTTGCCGGAGAGATTGGCCATCATTGACCAGGAAATGGAAAAGCTTATTGATGACTACCAGCCGGACCAGATAGCCTTTGAAGAGCTTTTTTTCTACCGGAATAAGACCACCATTATTTCTGTAGCTCAGGCCAGGGGTGTAGAGATCCTGGCCGGAGTAAAACGAGGCTTACCTATTTATGAATTTACCCCCTCCCAAATTAAGCAGGCGGTAACCGGCTATGGGAGAGCAAATAAACTTCAAATTCAACGCTCGATTCAGGCTCTGCTCGGTCTGACGGAGCTTCCTAAACCCGATGATGCAGCTGATGGACTGGCAGTGGCCATGACTTTGGCTTTTTCTCAGCGTTTTAGAGAAGAATATCGAATGGAGTAAGTATGATTTCATACATTAAAGGCGAGGTTACCTATCTGGACGAAGAGGGCCTGGTCATCGAAAACAACGGAGTAGGTTACCAGCTTGCGGCATCAGTTCAATCGATGTCGCATTTTCGTGTGGGTGAAAGGTATAAAATTTATACTGTTCAGGTAGTTCGAGAAGATGATATTAGCCTATATGGCTTTTATGAGGAGGAGGAAAGGGTCATTTTCCTCCTTCTTAACCGGGTTTCCGCCATTGGGCCTAAGGTTGCCCTCTCTATTCTTTCCACCTTAACTGTAGATGCCGTTGTCGGAGCCATCCTCAATAATGATCCCAAAACCCTATCCAGGTCCCCCGGAGTCGGAGCAAAGACCGCTTCCCGGATTATTTTAGAATTGGTGGATCGGGTGAAAAAACTGGGCTACCAGGTCAGACCGGAAGAAATCCAACCGCCGGCTGATCCAATGAAATCGCAGAATTATCAAGTTGCGATTGAAGCCCTTCTTAACCTGGGCTATGCCCGTAATGAAGCTGAACATGCTCTGAAAGATTGGAACCCTGAAGAGACTTTGGAGGAAGGAATCCGCCACGCTCTCCGCCGTCTTTCCTAGATGGTTGATTCATTGACGGGAAAGGAGGAAAGATGTCTGAAAGAAATGGCCACCGGATAGTCGGCCCCGGACTGGGCAAGGAAGAAGCTCCTTATGAGGGGTCCATCCGTCCCCGTTGGCTTAATGAGTATATTGGACAAAAGAAGAATAAGGAACAGCTGAAGATCTATATCGATGCTGCCCTAAAAAGAGGGGAAGCCCTCGACCACATATTATTAGCCGGACCACCGGGTTTGGGCAAGACCACCATGGCCACGATCATCTCTAACGAGATGGGAGCAAACATCAAGATTACTTCCGGTCCGGCCATCTCCAAACAAGGGGATCTGGCTTCCATCCTGACCAATCTCCAGCCGGGAGACATCCTCTTCATTGATGAGATCCACCGAATTAACCGAAATGTGGAGGAAGTTCTCTATCCCGCCATGGAAGACTATGCCCTGGACCTTATGGTAGGGAAGGGAACCATGGCCCAGAGTCTTCGTCTCGACTTATCCCCTTTTACGCTCATTGGAGCAACCACCCGGGCCGGCATGCTTTCTTCTCCATTGCGGGACCGATTTGGTGTCCTCATGTCCCTTCAACTCTACAACAGTGAGGATCTAGCTCAAATTGTCAGCCGATCCGCTTCCCTATTAGGAGTCGAGATGGATCAGGATTCGGCCCATGAGATCGGTCTTCGTTCTCGAGGGACTCCCCGAGTGGCTAACCGCCTTCTTCGGAGGATTCGAGACTATGCACAGGTCAAGGGAGACGGTCAAATTAATTTAGATTTGACTCGGCGTGCTTTGGATATGTTGGAGGTTGATCGGCTGGGTCTGGATAAAAATGATGAAAAAATCATTCGGATCCTGGCTACCCACTTTGGAGGTGGCCCTGTAGGGATAGATACTATGGCGGCTTCAGCCAATATGGAGGCGGGAACGATCGAAGAAGTGATTGAACCTTATCTTCTTCAAATCGGCTTTTTAGTTCGAACGGCTCGGGGAAGGATGTTGACAGCGAAGGCCTATGACCACTACGGCCTCCCCAAGCCCGATAATATTGGCAGTGAGAAGATAAATCCGCTTCCCAGTCCGTCCTCCCGTGAAGTTGACCAGGTTGAAATGAAAATTCGTGAAGAAGAATAAGAAAGAAGTCTTATGAAAACCAGTGAATTTGATTATCAGTTAGATCCGGAGTTGATTGCCCAACACCCTACCGACCGGCGGGAAGATTGTCGACTTATGGTGATGAATCGGTCGACCGGGGATCTCCAGCATGGCCATTTTTATGATTTACCTCATTTTTTAGAACCGGGAGATACCTTGGTTTTAAATGATACCAAGGTAATCCCGGCCAGACTTTTCGGTCATCGGGTGGGCAAGGATGAAAAGGTAGAAGTTCTCCTCCTTCGAAATCGGGAGGGAAGCGTTTGGGAATGTCTGGTTAAGCCGGGGAAGAAGGTGAAAGAAGGACAGGTCCTGGAATTCGGTGAAAAGAAGGAATTGACCGGGAAGGTATTGGGGATTATTGAAGAAGGTCAGCGCCTTATTGAATTCCACTTCGATGGGATTTGGGAAGAAGTTTTGGACCATCTGGGGAATATGCCCCTCCCACCCTATATTACGGAGAAATTGAAAAATAAGGACGATTATCAGACTGTTTATGCCCGGGTTAACGGCTCCGCTGCAGCACCTACAGCCGGCCTTCACTTTACTCGAGAACTTTTGAATAAGTTGTCCGCTAAAGGTGTCAATATTACTTACCTTACTCTCCATGTGGGCCTGGGAACCTTCCGTCCTGTTAAGGAGGAAGATATCGAAGACCATGCCATGCATTCGGAGTTTTATGTTCTCCCTAAGGAAACCGCGGAGAAGATTCGACAGACAAAAGCAAATGGGGGACGGGTTATTGCCGTAGGGACCACGGTTACTCGGACCCTGGAATCCGTTATGAAGAAGAAAGGGAAAATGGTGGAGGATTCCGGCTGGACAGATATTTTTATTTATCCGGGCTTTCGCTACGAAGCTATTGATGGCATCATAACAAACTTCCATCTTCCAAAATCTTCTTTAATTATGATGATTGCCGCCTTTACCGGTAAAGATAGAATTATGAAAGCTTATCAGGTCGCCAATGAAATGCGTTATCGATTTTTTTCCTTTGGCGATGCCATGCTGATCACAAATCCTGGTCCGGAAGAGGATGATCATGAATAGACCGGTCCGCTTTGAACTCCAACATCAATCAAAGGATTGTGGAGCCCGAGCGGGGATCATCCATACTCCTCATGGAGATATTAAAACCCCGGTCTTCATGCCGGTGGGAACCAAGGCTACGGTCAAGACGATGACGCCGGAGGAACTCAAGGATTTGGGGGCTCAGATTATCCTGGGTAACACCTACCACCTCTTTCTTCGTCCGGGCATGGACATCATGGACAAGGCGGGTGGTCTCCATAAATTCATGCACTGGGATAGGCCGATCTTGACGGATTCCGGAGGTTTTCAGGTCTTTTCCCTGGCGAAACCCCAGGATATGACGGAGGAGGGAGTGACATTTTCCTCCCATATCGACGGCTCCCTCCAACATATCAGCCCGGAAGTTTCCATCCAAGTCCAACAGGTTCTGGGATCGGATATTATGATGGCTTTTGATGAATGTGTATTTTACGAAGCTGATCAAGCCTATACGGAGGCTTCTATGGAAAGGACACTCCGGTGGTTGGATAGATGTATGGAGGCTCATACTCATTCCCATCAGGCACTTTTCGGCATTGTCCAGGGTGGCTTTTATGAAGATTTGAGGGATCGGTCCCTCCGGGAGACGGTGGCTAGAGACTTGGATGGCTATGCGATTGGCGGTATTTCCGTAGGGGAACCCCATGCTGATTTTACAAGGATCCTCAATTACACTGCTCCCAGACTCCCCCAAGATAAACCTCGCTACAATATGGGGATAGGCAGTCCGGACTATCTTTTTGAATCGGTTCAAGCAGGGATAGACATGGCTGACTGTGTACTTCCTACCCGAGTAGCTCGAAATGGTTTAGCCTTAACCCATCGAGGGAAGGTAACGGTTAGAAATGCAGTGTATAAAGATGATATGGGTCCCCTTGATCCGGATTGTACGTGCTATACCTGTCAGAATTACTCCAGAGCCTACATCCGCCACCTCCTCAATGTGAATGAAATTCTGGGTGCCCGCCTCTTAACCATCCACAACCTTCATTTTCTGATTACTTTGATGAATCAGATGAGAGAAGCCATATTTGATGATCGTTTTTTAGCATTCAAAGAGGATTTTCTTAAGGCCTATGATGAGGACCGGTGATTCCTTGCCAGAATCTTCAGTCTTTGGATATAATAGATTTGATGTAAAAAAACGGATAAGATTGTATTCGTTTAACCTGTGAAAAAGGAGAGATATTATGCCCCAAGGTGGACAATCCATTATAATGCTGGTTGCAATGCTGGCAATTTTTTATTTCCTTATCCTCCGTCCTCAAAAGAAGAAGACGGAAGAAGCTCAAAAAATGAGAGAGGGAATGAAAATCGGCGATACTGTTGTTACCATCGGCGGAATACGAGGTCGAGTGACTCGGATGAGTGAGGACTCCTTCTTTATCCAATCCGGCCAAGATGGTCATGAGATTGAGTTTCTCAAACAGGCCTTATCCTATGTGGTTAAACCGGTAGAGGGCTTCAACCCGGAAACGGTTGAGGAGTCAAATGAGGATAATGCCGACCGCCTGGACAGAGAAGAGGAAGAAAACGCCCTCAATTCTGATCAGGAGGATCAGGGTATTGAAAACGAAGCAGAGGACAATCGCAAGGATTTTTTCTAAGAAGTGCATAGAATAGAAAAAGAGGCGGAATAATTCCGTCTCTATTCTTTTTCAGAGGAGGTAAAGTGGCAGATTGGTATATAAAAAATCATCGACAGGAAGCAGAGCGCCTAAAAGAAGAAACCGGTATGTCAACTTTGGCCTCCATTCTTTTGGCGAATCGGGGGATCCGGACATTTGAAGAAGCTAAGACCTACTTTTCTCCGGACCTTTCCGGACTTCACAACCCTTATCTTTTTCAACAGATGGAATCAGCGGTTTCTCTTATTATGGATACTCTTTCTTCGGGCCTTTCTATCCGGATTGTTGGCGACTATGACCAGGACGGCGTAGCGGCTACGACGATATTGGTCAAAGGTCTTCGGTCTTTGGCCGAGGAAATGGGCCTAGACCCCTATCAGGCGGTCTCCTACGCCATACCGGACCGAGTGGTTGACGGCTACGGAATTAACCGTCGTTTAGTGGAAGAGGCAAAGAAAGAAGATGTTGCCCTAATCATCACTTGTGACAACGGAATTGCTGCCTTTGATGCTCTGGACTATGCTCAGGAAGTGGGCATTCCCGTCATTATCACTGACCATCATGAGATTCAGGAAGACGAGGAAGGGGGAGAGAAGGTGCCGGCCTGTGTGGCCTACCTCAATCCTCACTCCAAAAACTCAGGCTATCCCTTTCCGGACTTGTGCGGAGCCGGAGTTGCCTTCAAGCTTATCCAAGCGATCTATCAGGAGCTGGGGGAGGATTTTGCACGAATCCGTCCTCTTTTAGCCTATGCCTGCTTGGGCACCATTTGTGATGTCGTTCCCCTTCAAGGAGAAAACCGGGTCCTGGCCAGCATGGGTCTTCAGGTGATCAACGAAAAACCTGACCCCGGTATTGCCGCTCTCCTCCGCTATAACCATTGGGAGAGGGAAGTGGATACCTACGTGGTTGGTTTCATCATCGGACCCTCAATTAACTCCTCCGGTCGTCTCATGACGGCCCGGCTGGGTGTGGAGCTTTTTTTAGAGGACGATCCGGAAACGATCGAAGCCTATGCGGCAGAACTTGTCGCTCTCAATAATGAGCGGAAAGAGATGACTCGGACCGGTGTAGAAAAGGCCACAGACTTGGTTAGAAGTCAAAGTGACCTTGACCAGGTACTGGTTCTCTACCTCCCCGAAGTCCATGAATCCCTATGTGGTCTCATTGCCGGGAGGATAAAAGATCTATTTTATCGACCATGTCTGGTTTTTACCGATGCGGAAGAGACAGGCGAAGGGGAGAATTTAGTCAAGGGATCAGGACGGTCCATCGAATCCTATAACATCTTTGAAGCCCTTCAGCTTCACCGGGAAGACTATGTCGCTTTCGGCGGGCACGCCATGGCCTGCGGCATGACCCTTCGTAAAAAGGATCTGAACCGGATGAAGGTAATGTGGAATCGTGATGCCAAGCTGAGTACCGAAGACCTGACCCCTAGAATCGGTCTGGATGCCTCCCTTCCTCTTTCAATGGTTAAAGCCCCCCTTATGCGGATTATCGACCATATGGCTCCTTTTGGAATGAAGAATCCTAAACCGGTATTTGGAGCGAAAAATCTCTCTATTCGCCAATTTCGCCTGGTTGGAAAAAATAAGACCGTTCTCCAGATCCGTTTCGAGGACCAGGGAAGCTTTGTTAACGGAGTTCTCTTTCAGGCTGATGAAAAATTGAAGAGCCTGGAAAAAGAAGGACCCGAAGGAGTTATTGAGGATCTTCTCTCGGGGAAGGATCTTCCTGTGACTTTTGACATCTGCTATCAACCGGGTTGGAATGAGTTTCGGGGGACAAAATCCCTTCAAATTAAGCTGGTGGACATCCGCTTCAGTCGGGGCTTTTCTCGGTCATAAGTCCTGTCAATGTGGTATAATTAACAGATAATTCAAGTTTTATTCATCTTTTTCCGTCCAATTCATTGGACCCGGAATCCTGCCCAAATGGAGAAAGGAGGGACCATGACGATTGACAGCTTGCTCGAAAAAATCCGGACCTATAATCCGGATTGTAATGAGACGCTGATCCGTAATGCTTATGACTACGCCGATCAGGCCCACCAGGGGCAAATCAGAAACTCCGGTGAGCCCTACATTACCCATCCTCTCCATGTGGCCTTTATTTTAGCCGAACTCAAGATGGATGACCCCACCATTTGCGGGGGCCTTCTCCATGATGTTTTGGAAGATACAGCAATCACCTATGAGCAGATGGAGGATGATTTCGGTTCGGAAATCACCACCTTGGTTGATGGGGTGACCAAGCTAAAAAAAATCGCTTCGCGGTCAAAAATTGACAACCAGGTGGATAACTACCGGAAGATGGTTATGGCCATGGCCAATGATATCCGGGTCATCATCATAAAATTGGCGGACCGACTCCATAATTTACGGACTCTGGACTATAAAGAACGTCCCAAACAAATTGAAAAAGCAAAAGAAACGATTGAGATTTATGTACCCATTGCCCACCGTTTGGGGATTTTTGCCATTAAATCCGAATTGGAGGACCTCTGTCTCAAGTACTTGGATCCTCAGGCTTATTATGAAATTGCGGAGCTGGTCAATAAAAAATTGGAAGACCGACGGGAGGAAATTGACCGGATTGAGGATACGCTGAAGAAAAAATTGGATGAGTTGGGGATGACCTATGAAATAACCGGTCGCCCTAAGACACTTTACTCCATTTATAAAAAAATGTATAAGCAGGATAAGTCCTTTAACGAAATCTTCGATATAACAGCTATCCGGGTCATCGTGGATGACGTATCCGAATGTTACTCTGTTTTAGGCGTAGTCCATACGCTCTGGAAGCCCATCCCCAAACGCTTCAAGGACTATATCGCCATGCCTAAACAGAATATGTACCAGTCCCTCCATACCACTGTTATCGGACAGGACGGTCAGGTTTTTGAAGTACAAATTCGAACATGGGAAATGCACCGGACAGCGGAATTTGGTATTGCAGCCCACTGGCAATATAAAGAGGGGGGCAAGAAAAAATCGGACTTCGATGAAAAGTTAACCTGGGTTCGTCAGCTCATGGAATGGCAGAAGACAACCACGGATTCCCAGGAATTTTTGGAAACGTTGAAAGGAGACTTTTTCTCCGATGAGGTCTATGTCTTCTCACCGAGAGGGGATGTGATTGAGCTTCCACGGGGTTCAACGCCTATTGATTTTGCCTACCGAATTCACTCCGATGTAGGCAATGCCTGTGTCGGTGCCAAGATTGACGGCAAGCTTTTGCCGCTTGATACCAAGCTGGAAAATGGAAATATTATCGAAATTATTACCTCAAAAAACACCGCCGGTCCATCCAGAGATTGGCTGGATATTGTCCAATCCTCCGGAGCCCGATCAAAAATTCGGCAATTTTTCAAGCGGGCTAACCGCGATGAACACATCGAAAATGGAAGAGATATGATCCTTCAGGAAGTCAAGAAGGACGGTTATCCGACCAAAAAAGTGATCACCCCTGAAGCCTTGGAAAAATTGGTCGATCGGATGTCTTACTCATCTCCGGAAGACCTTTTCGCTGCTGTCGGGTTCGGCAGTCAGTCCCTTTCTGCGATCGTTTCGCGTTTGGAAGATCTATACGATAAGGTCCAAAAAAGAAAGGAATTGGAAGCCATGGCGGAAAGTGCCATGGTAAGTGCTGAACAGGAAAAGTCCCATCACGACAGTCAAGATGTTCAAGAGAAGACAAATGCTGTTTCAGTAGTTGGAGAGGGGACAGACAACCTGGAAGTCAAGTTCGCTCAGTGTTGCTCACCGGTTCCCGGTGACGATATTGTCGGCTACATTACCCGGGGGCATGGGATCACGGTTCATCGGAAATCCTGCCCAAACATTCGTTCCAATCAGTCTCCGGAGAGGCTTATTGCTTTGGAATGGAATAAAATCAACCGAACCACCTTTGATGCTTCGCTCACCATTGAAGCAATGAACGTGTCCGGCTATGTCGCTGAGTTGGCTCAACTTATTGTCCAACTGGAAATGGACATGAATGGGATTGAAGCAAGGTCAAGAGAGGATTCCACTGTCATCATTAAACTAACCGTTCGGGTAGAAGATAAAGATCGGATGGAGCTCTTGATCCGAAGAATTCGAGAATTGGAGCCAACCCTGGCAGTTTACCGGGTACGGCATTAAATGGGAAGAAAGGACCCCCATGAAGATTGAATGCTTTTCAACCATGGCATCGGAGAATATCTATCTATTGTCTGATCCGGAAGCCAGGCAGGCCGTCATTATTGATCCCGGAGCCCCCTCACGTCTCCTGGAGGAAGAAATTGATGAGGCCGGCTTAACCATAGAGGCGATTTTATTAACACATGGACATGTTGATCATTTTGGGGGAGCTGACCATTATCGGTCTTTGTATTCGGCCCCAATTTGGGCCAGCGAAAAGGAGAAGGACCTTCTTTTAGATCCTGAAAAGAATGTTTCGATTGCTTTTTTCGGTCAAGCAGAGAGCCTTGCTTGTGACCATTACTTCAAAGAAGGTGATTGTGTCAGCTCTTTTAACCTCCGGGTAATGGAAACTCCCGGTCATACAGCCGGATCGGTCTGTTTTCTGGGCGAGGATATTTTGTTTTCGGGAGACACCCTTTTTCAGGGTTCCTGTGGTCGTTGGGATCTTCCTACCGGGGGAATGCATAGCCTATTTCGTTCCCTGGGAAGGTTGTTTCGTCTGACCGGGGATTACCGGATTCTTCCGGGACATGGACCTGAGAGTCGACTATCCATAGAGAAAGAATCATCACCCATTATGGAATATGTAAAGATGCAAGAAGATCTTGATCGAAAGCAAGGCAAGGAAAAGGAGTTGTGATGGAATCGTTGAAAGGATTAAAGCGGACTCACTATTGCGGTGACCTGCGTTTGGATGATCAGGGGAAAGAAGTTGTTCTCATGGGTTGGGTCAACAAAACCCGTGATCTTGGTGCTCTCTCGTTTGTGGATCTTCGGGATAAGACCGGAATTACCCAATTGGTCTTCAATAAGGAAGACCGGGAAAGTCTTTATCAAAAATCAAAAGAGGTTCACCAGGAATATGTTCTGGCTGCAAGGGGAATAGTCCGGGAACGGTCAGCAAAAAATCCTGATCTTGCGACCGGGGACATCGAGGTGGAATGTTCAGAGCTGAGGATTTTGGATGTGGCAAAAACGCCGCCTATTTATATCAAAGATGATGATAATGCCAGTGAAGAAATTCGATTAAAGTACCGGTATTTGGACCTCCGTAAACCTCGGATGCAGGATATGTTGATCAAGAGGGCGGAGATCACCCGCTTATTCCGGGAATTCCTCCATGACCAGGATTTTATAGAAGTGGAAACGCCTTTTTTAGGCAAGCCAACTCCGGAGGGGGCCCGGGATTATCTTGTTCCCTCCCGTGTTAATCCCGGTTATTTTTATGCCCTGCCCCAAAGCCCACAGCTCTTGAAACAGCTTCTGATGATTGCCGGGACTGACCGCTATTACCAGGTGGCACGCTGCTTCCGAGATGAAGACCTCCGGGCAAATCGACAGCCGGAATTCACCCAGGTGGATATCGAAATGTCTTTTGTGGATATGGATGATGTGATGGCCATGAATGAAGAACTTTTGGCTTATCTCTTCAAGGAATTTAAGGGCATTGAACTGAAGCGTCCATTCCCTAAGATGTCCTACGATGAAGCCATGGCAAAGTATGGGTCGGATAAGCCCGACCTCCGTTACGGTTACGAAATTCACGACCTTTCCGGGATTGGCCAGACGACTGAATTTGACCTCTTGAATCTTTCGCCTGAGAGTGAGGATGCCGTATTAGGGATCAATTTTAATGGCTTAGCGGAAAAATATACCCGAAAGAAATTGGACAAACTCGCTTCCTATGCCAAGGGAATTGGAGCAAGCGGACTCCTTTGGCTGAAGAAAGACAAGGGAGAAATTTCGTCTTCCTTTAATAAATTCCTGACCGAAGACCTGATCGCTTACTTGGAGGAGGAAATGGGATTGGAAGACGGGGATTTAGCGATTTTAATGGTTGGCAATCGGTCAAAAATTCAAGAGTATTTGGGAATGGTCCGGGTTCATATGGCAGGAGAGAATCTGACCTTTGATCCGGATGATTTTGCCCTGACTTGGATTGTCGATTTTCCCATGTTTGAATACTCTGAAGAGGAAGGCCGGTACGTGGCCATGCACCACCCCTTTACCCATCCGGTGGAGGAAGATATTCCCCTTTTGGAAAATGAACCGGAAAAGGTTCGGGCTAAGGCCTACGATATTGTGATCAATGGCGATGAATGCGGTGGGGGATCCATTCGTATCAACAATGCTGACCTTCAAAACAAAATTTTTAACCTCCTGCAGTTAAGTCAGGAAGATATTGAGAATCGCTTCGGCTTCTTCACGGAGGCTCTTCAATATGGAACTCCTCCGCATGGAGGAATTGCCTATGGATTGGACCGTTTAGTAATGACCTTGATTGGCAGAGATTCCATTAAAGATGTCATCGCCTTCCCTAAAACCCAGACGGCCTCGGATTTAATGACCCAGGCACCGACTTCTGTCACCAAGGATCAGTTGGATGAATTACATCTAAGGGTTCAACTTGATCAATAGATCTTGACGGGTCACTTTCTATCGCTATGAGAAAGGGGACGCACCATGAAAAATAACGGATTTGTAATGGAAAATAAAGAAGGTCTTTCCCATATTCTGGTTTACCGGGAAGAGGCCTGTGGAAACTGTTCTGCTTCCGGTATCTGTAAAAGTAAGAAAGCCTCAACCCAGTGGGTGAGGAATTCTTTGGATGCCCAACCGGGGGATACGGTCTCTTTGGATATGCCCGACCATATCTTTATCGGTTCGGTTTTTATCCTCTATGTCTTTCCTCTCTTGCTTTTTCTTTTGGGCCTTTTGGTCATTTACATGACAACGAAGAATGAGATTTACTCTTTTCTGGGAGGAATGGTCGGGCTGGGCATCTTCTATATCATTGCTCGTCGTATCGATGGGTCATCTTCCCGGGATATGGTCAAGATGGTTCGGATTCTTTCTCAAGAGGAATTGGGAGCAGTGACCTCCTGTTTGGATAAGAAAGAAGATGACCACAAGGGTGATGAACGAGATTTGGGGGCTTCCCATGTCTAGGCCTGTTGTTGCCATTATTGGTCGCCCCAATGTAGGTAAGTCAACCCTTTTTAACCGGCTAGTTGGAGGACGGGTGTCCATCACCGAAGATACACCCGGTGTCACCCGTGACCGACTTTATCGGGAAGTGGAGTGGCAAAACAACTACTTCCTCCTCATGGATACGGGAGGTCTGGAAATGGGTTCTGATGATGTCTTTGCTAAGGAGATCGAAATCCAGGTGGATATGGCTCTGGAGACGGCGGATCTTATTCTTTTCCTCGTTGATGGTCGAGAGGGGGTTTCCAACCTTGATCGGATGATCGCTGATAAGCTCCACAAAGGAGGGCGGGATCCCCTCCTGGTTGTTAACAAGGTGGATACCCACCATACCCCGGATACTGTCTATGAATTCTATGAACTGGGCTTTTCCGATATGGCCATCATCTCTGCTGAACAATCCTTCGGTCTGGGTGACCTTCTTGACGATATCATGGATCGGCTTCCCAAAGAGAGCAGCCGGTCTATTGAATCGGATGCCTTGAAAATATCGGTTATCGGAAAACCCAATGTGGGAAAATCTTCACTGATTAACCGGCTATTAGGCGAGAATCGGATGATCGTCACCAACATACCCGGGACTACACGGGATGCCATTGACTCTTATTACGAAAGAGACGGAAAAGAGTACATCCTGATTGATACAGCAGGTATGCGCCGACAGCGGTCCATCGACAATTTGGTTGAGCGTTACTCTGTTATCCGGACTCTTTCTTCAGTCGACCGGTCTGAGATGTGTCTTTTTCTCATCGATGCGACTAAGGGGGTAACCGAACAGGATAAACGCATTGCCGGCTATGCCCATAATAATGCAAAGGCCTCCATTATTGTTGTTAATAAATGGGACCTCGTGGAGAAAGAAACGAATACCATGAAAGAGTATGAAGATAAGATCCGCAATGACCTGGCTTTCATGCCCTATGCACCGGTTGTTTTTATCTCCGCCAAGACCGGTTACCACATTCCTGCTCTTTTTGAGACGATTAACCGAGTGGATGAGAATTACTCCTTCCGCATGTCTACCTCTCTTTTCAACCAGGTTCTTCGGGATGCAACGATCATGAGTCCACCGCCCACAGATAAGGGAAAACGACTTAAGATTTACTATGGGACCCAGGTTACCACTCGTCCACCAAAGATTATTTTTTACTGTAATGATGCCGACATGTTTCACTTCTCCTATATGCGTTATTTGGAAAATACCATCCGAAAGAATTTTTCTTTTGAAGGCGTTCCCCTTGTTCTTGAAGCGAGAGAAAGAAAGGAGCGAGAAGAATGATTCATTTTCTTCTAATCATAGGTGCTTATTTACTTGGCTCATTCCCATCGGGTTACCTGGTCGGTAAGTGGTTGGGTAATAAAGATATTCGAAATTATGGGTCCGGAAATACCGGTGCGACAAATGCACTTCGGGTTCTAGGTCCTAAGGTGGGACTTATTACCTTCCTTTTGGACTTTTTTAAGGGAGCCTTTCCCTGCTTTCTTGCCCTCCATTTCCATCTGCCGGAGTGGACTCTTGCCTTCACCATGATCGCAGTGAGTTTAGGTCATTGTTATTCGATTTTTTTAGGCTTTAGCGGAGGAAAAGCGGTTGCGACTACCTGTGGCATCTTCTTCATTATGGACTACCGAATGCTGGTTGTCTTTGCGATTGTCTTCTTTATCCTTGTATTCACAACGGGCTACGTTTCCTTGGGCTCCTTAACATCCAGCTTATCAGGTGCAATTTTCGGCCTTTTCTTCTCTCCTTATGGTCCATGGGTCAAATTCGCTTTTCTCCTTTTGGTTGCCATTATCTTCTACCGTCACTCCTCAAATATCGGTCGTCTCCTCAGGGGAGAAGAGTCCTCTTTCAAAAAGAAAAAGTAGGTTTTTATGACCCACATCAAGTTTTCCGAGAAAAGTAAATTCTTTCTGGCCGGTCTCCTTGTTTTACTGATTCTGGTTTTTGTACTTTTTAGCCTCTTTGGCCATACCAAGGTCTACACGGTCATGCCCCAGGAAAACCTCCGGAGTGTGGAGGAAGGGGAGGGTCTCTTTGTCTTCTATCAATATGCACCTCTTCTTTATTCGGGAGAAGACATGAGTGGACTTGATGTAGATCTAAACCGGCGTTACCCTGACTTAACCCCCCTTGGCAAGTTACCGGATGCTCTTCGGAAAAAAGGAAAAGAAATTCTAGCTCATAGAGAGATGTTGAGAAGTAAGGGTGATCAGCTTGTCTCTGATCAATTTCATCATGAAGAGGAAAGAATTCTTCTACTTCCTTCAGCCATTGGCGAAGAAGGTGACCGAAAAAAATACACCACATCATTTTCAACGGCAGAGCGAGAGGGAAATCATCAATATCCTCTTTTAGGTGATGATCGACCGGTAGCTGACCTTAACGAGAAAGGAAGGGAATGGGAAGAGGATTATATTATCAAATGCCTTTCTTCAGGAAATATCCTTACCAGTCCCTATGGACGGGTTGTCCTTTCAACCGATGGATTAGAGGAGTTCATTACTCCTTCTATCCTCTCCGCCTTGGGGCCCGGAGATGTGAGAGGAAAAAAATTGGGCCTTCCTCAACGACAGAATGGACTAAGCTTTGTTGAAGACCGAGTTTTTTACCTCGCTGTTGATCTGGGGCAAAGTGTGGGGCAAAGAGATTTTGAAATTGGTCAAGGAATTGCCATTACCATTGATGGATCCATTGAATTGGAAGGACGTTTGGACCGAAAGGTTGAATCCAAAGAAGGAGAGTCTCTCTATATTTTTTCAATCCGGGATGGATTTTCACGAATTTCCTCAAAAAGATACTGCTCGGTCAGCCTTCTGAAGGGACAGGAAGATGCTTTTCTTCTTCCCATAGATACTGTGGCAAGTGACGAAAGGGGACAAAGCTATTGTTACCGCCTGGACCGAACCCATTCGGCAGAAAAGGTTCCGGTCACCATCTTGGAAAAAAAGGATAACCACCTTTATGTTTCGGCTAAGGCTCCCGAGGACCCTAAGCTTCCTCGGCTTTCCGCCTACGATCAAATTCTTTATCATCCGACCAAAATTCAAGAGGGAAAAAACTATTGATAATAGGAAAGGGGAAAGACCATGTCAGTGGGAGAGAACTTAAATGAGATTCAGGAACGAGTCAGCCGATCGGCTGAAAAATTTGGCCACCGATGGGAAGATATTCACCTGGTGGCAGTAACGAAGTTTGTGGACCGGGATAAGATCCAAGAAGCTATCGACTGGGGAATACGGGAGGTCGGAGAAAATCAGGTTCAGGAAATTGAACGCAAGATGGATTTTTTTCAGGGTGCCAGGATTCACATGATCGGTCAACTCCAATCCAATAAAGTTCGAAAACTGACCCGGGGAGTGACATTGATTCAATCCATTGATCGGAAATCTCTCCTCAAGGAAATGGATCGGATCGGCAAAAGAGAAAATATTATTTTTAAGGGTCTGATCCAGGTGAATAATGCCCGGGAAGAAGGCAAAGGGGGAATATACAAAGAAGACCTACCTGCTTTACTGGACTATATTGAGGGTCTTGACCATATTCAGATTGAGGGTCTGATGAACATCGCTCCTTTTTTGGATGATGTGGAAGAAGTCCGTCCCTACTTTCGAGATATGCGAAATTTATTCGAAAAAATTCAGAAGATAAGCTATAATCAAATCAAAATGAATATTTTATCGATGGGAATGACTCACGATTATGAAGTAGCTCTGGAAGAAGGAGCGAACATGGTTCGTATCGGACGAGCAATTTTCGGTGAGAGAGATTACAGCAAATAAGGAGGAAGCATGGGATTTTTTGACAAAATGAAAAACGTCATCGGTGTTGAGGATGACTACTATGATGATGATTACACAGATGATTTTGACCACGACTATGGACGTGAAGAGAAAGATGATTTAGAGACTCAGGAGCCCGCTTCTGCCCCCAGCTATTCTTCGACTTATTCCGCATCATCTTATACTTCCGGAACATCCACCAGCCGGCGGACCCCTAATGTCGTATCCATGGCCGGTGCAAATGCCAAAAACCGGATCAATATTCACGAAGCCATTGAATACGATGATGGTGCTAAGGTCATCCAGTCCATTGCCCAGGATAAAACTGTGGTTCTTAACCTGGAGCTGGTTGAACCTGATAAAAAGCAAAGAATTTTTGACTTTGTCAATGGTGGTCTTTTCGCCCTGGACGGAAAAATTGAAAAAGTCACCAAGGATATTTACATTCTTACACCCAAAGGTGTTCAGGTAGACAAAAAGACCAAGGAAACGGTCGAGAAGGATTCTCCCTACCAGCTTTAGTATTCATTCCACTTTGGCATTCCGTGCCCTACCGGTCGGAATGCCTTTTTTTCTTATAAAATGGGATATTTTGGGTCTCTGAAAAGGAATTTTGGGCCTATTTTGCCGCTCATTTCGTTTAAGATAAGGATGGTTACGTATGTTCATTGTGGTGATCAGCCTGGTCGCTATCGTTTTAGACCAGGCCAGCAAATGGTGGGTAGTCGAAAACCTTAGCTCAGGAAAAACAGCGCCGGTTTTGGGCTCATTTCTCGAGCTTTCTTACCTGGAAAATCGTGGTGTGGCTTTTGGGATGGGACAAAGCCTTGCTCCATTTTATCCCCTCCTGGCTCTGGCGATTATCATCGGGCTTCTTTACTTTTATAAAAAAGAGCTCAAAGGAAAATCAAGGGTTATCGACATGGCAATTGGTTTTATCGTAGGAGGGGCTCTCGGGAACGTCATTGACCGCCTTGTCCATTCTTTTGTGGTGGATTTTATCAGTCTCCACTTTGGGACCTATTCTTTCCCTGTTTTCAATGTTGCTGACTCTTTCGTCACGGTTGGCGTTATCCTTCTTCTTCTATATTTTTTCCTGGATGATCAAGAAGATAAAAGGAAAGGAGGAGAGAGCCATGAGCGTACAAATTGGAAATGACTGGGATGAAATTTTGGCCGGAGAATGGGAAAAGCCATATTATCGGGAATTACGGACTCTGCTTATTGAAGAATATCGACATTACACTGTATATCCTCCCGCTGACCAAATTTTCGATGCCTTAAAATACGTTCCTTTTAGCGATTGTAAATTGGTGATTTTGGGCCAGGACCCTTATCATGGCCCTAACCAGGCAAACGGCCTGTCTTTTTCTGTTCAAAAGGGTGTCCCTATTCCCCCCTCTCTTCAGAACATTTACAAGGAGTTGGAAGCGGATTTGGGCATTGCTCCTCCAAACCACGGTGACCTGACTTCCTGGGCAAGACAGGGTGTTCTCCTCTTAAATGCCTCTCTTACCGTCCGAGCACACGCTGCTAATTCCCATGCCAATATTGGTTGGCGGGTCCTGACCGACCGAATTATCCGAGCCTTGGGAGAACGGGAAAAACCCTTGGCTTTTCTACTCTGGGGGCGATTTGCTCAATCGAAGGCAAAATATGTAACCAATCCCCGATCCCTTGTTCTTGAATCTGCACATCCTTCTCCTCTTTCCGCCTATCGTGGATTTTTCGGTTCACATCCTTTTTCTAAAATTAACCGATTCCTGGAAGAATCAGGTCAAGAACCTATTGACTGGAGCATTCCCGATGCCTATTGAGGAAAAAAGGGATTGGATTTCCTTCCATCTCCTGGATGAGGATGAGCTGGGGGAGAGGCTGGACCGGGTACTTTCCAATCGCTTTGAGGACCTCTCCCGGTCCCAGATTGCTCGTGCTATAAAAACCGGTGCCGTTCAACTCAATGGAAGATTAGTTAAACCCTCTTATTCTGTCAACTACGGGGAAGAGGTCGATCTGGATCGCTCTTTTTTTATTCGGGCAGAAATTGGTCCCGAGGTCATGGATATTGAACGCATCTATGAGGATAAGGATATTCTTGTCATTAATAAAAAGGCCGGCCTTATTGTTCATCCCAGCGATCATATTCGGTCAGGGACTTTGGTTAATGGCTTACTTTATCTTAGAGATAAAGAAGGCTTAACCCTATCTGATCTGAATGGGGAAGAGAGGCCGGGTATTGTTCATCGTCTGGATGCGCAAACTTCAGGTCTCCTGATCGTAGCAAAGAACAACCGGTCTCACCGGGTTCTTGCACAAGCCTTCCAGGACCGAAAGGTAAAGAAGACATATCTTGCCCTGGCAGAGGGGGAATGGCCGGTCAGGGATTTTCAGGTTGACTTGCCTATAGGGCGTAGTCCATCTCATCCAAAACAAATGGCAGTCATTCAAGGTGGAAAAGAGGCGAAAAGCAGCTTTACCTGTCTGGCTCACCAGCCTAAAGCCAGCTTACTTCAGGTAAATATTGAAACGGGACGTACTCATCAAATTCGTGTCCACCTTGCTCACTATCATCATCCTATCATTGGAGATGGAGTTTATGGTTTTCGAAAGCAGAAGATAAAAACTGACCATCAGATGCTGCATGCATGGAAAGTGGCTTTTCACCATCCCGGTACAGGAGAGTGGATTCAATTTGAATCCGACCTCGACCCGGAATTTTATCAAGTTGCGGACCGGCTGGGATTATTGAAGGCCGGTATATGTTAATTGATGAGGAAGGAAAGGAAATGATATGTTAGGACGCACCATGACCTGTCAGCTTGACGGTCTATCGGTGGGGATTGTTCAGGTAGAAGCGGAGACCCTTGGCGGGTTCTCCGCTTTTTCTATTGTCGGTCTGGCCGGTCCCTCCATTCAGGAATCAAAGGAAAGGATTCGCTCTGCCATGCGGGCCTCCAATATTTCACTACCTCCGGGAAAGATTTTGGTCAATCTTTTCCCGGCGGATGAACGAAAAACCGGAACGCAATGGGATCTCCCCATTGCCATGGCCTTGGCTTCGTCCATGGGCATGGTTGACCCCAAAAAGATGGAGGGATCGGCTTTTATCGGGGGGCTTGGTCTGGACGGCAGTCTACGTCCCATCCCCGGAGCCTTGCAGATGGTTTTAGGTTTAGTCGGTAAAGTAAAAGAGATCTATTTGGAGGAAAGTCAGGCAAAACTGTGTTCCTTTATCGAGGGAATCACCGTGTACCCGGTAAGAAAACTGGACGGACTTCTCCATCACTTCAGAGGTCAGGAAGGAATCAGCCCCTGTCCTCGCCGGCCTCTTCCACAGAGTAAAGACTCGGATGAAAGCGTGCCTGTGAATTTTAAGGAAATAAAAGGACAGGGCGTCCTAAAAAAAATCATGGTTCTTTCCGCTATCGGACGGCATCATCTTCTTTTGATCGGTCCACCCGGTAATGGGAAATCCATGGCCTTAGAAAGGGCAGGAACCATTCAACCTGATCTAAAGGGCAAAGTACTTCGCGATGTTATGGGTATCCGGTCCATCTTTACCGGGACAGAGAAGACCATTCTTTCTACCCGTCCTCCGCTACTTATGCCCCATTATTCCATCACTCCGGCAGGCCTGGTCGGAGGAGGTAGCCCTATCCAACCGGGGATAATCACCCGTGCCCATGGAGGCGTTTTAGTCTTAGATGAACTTCCTCATTTTTCATCAGAGTGTCTCGATGCCCTCCGTTTACCTTTGGACCGAAAAGAGATTGCATTAACCCGAAACCATAGAACAAGGACCTACCCTTCAGATTTTCTTCTTCTTTCCGCCATGAATCCCTGCCCTTGCGGCTATTATGGTTCACCTGACCATGACTGTGCCTGCTCTCCCCACAGGGTCAGGACCTATCGGGGAAAAATCTCTCAACCGCTTTTGGACCGCTTTGATATGGTGGTTGAAGTGGGACCGGCAGAGAAATCGAGGGAGAATTCGTCTAAGGAGAAGGATTCAAAAACGATGAGAGAGGAAGTGGAGGAGGGGATCGACCGGATCCAATCGATGAAGGAGAGAGGACTTTGGCCCTTGGAGGTGAGCCGGGAAGGACACAGTTTTTTGGATGATATTTCCAGCTACTTTCATCTGTCAAGCCGGAGTAAGAGGAAGCTGATTTCCCTGGCAAGGACTATCGCAATCCACCGGGGAGGTGACAAAGTCTTGGATGAAGATCTTGCTCAAGCCTTTCAGTATCGAAGGGCCCGCTATAAGTATTGGGAAAAATAACAAATAGGCTATTCTGTAGATTTATGACTTCATTAAGGGTATAATAGGATTCCATAGTGAAGATTAAATGCATATATCTAGTGTTTTGTCAAGATGTCATTGAATATAAATCCAGATCTTTTAATTTTAGTTAAGTTTTAGAGAACCATGGAGGTGGAATTGTGAAGAATCAAAAAATCAAGCGTCAAGCAACTCGGACAATATTGGGCGTATCTTTGGCCGGCTTGGTAGTTTCCAGTGGACCAGTTGTCCAAGCAAACCCCATAGACTTGCCACAAAATTTGGAAGGAAAAGCTACTTATGGCCATGCAGATTCACGCAATGTACTTGCGGAGAGATTATTAGGCCTTGATATCAGCGAGGTAACTGTTCCCGGAAGACTTAGGGCTCCTAATGAAATTACTTGGCCAAACTATGCGGAAGATGAAGCTAAGATCAAAAACTTTAGCGGAAAAGAACGCTATCGCTCTACTCAAATGGAGCAAGGTAACGGCCCGGCTTTTACTATAAGCGCACCTGAGATGGATTATATCGATGGATTCCGCTACCAGACATTAGAGCCATCTGCAACCAGTGATGACAAGACTCTATGGGGGGTTGAGATTGAATTCAATAAGGAAAAGGGTCAAAGAACTTTTACTGATTTTTACTTTACGAACACTGGTGGGTTTGGTCGACCTACGTTGCTTGAAGCCGGAAAAATCCCAGCCAATGATGTAGGCAATAAGCTTTCGGATAAAGGCGGTTTTCACGATCCCACCTATAAAGCAAAAGCGGAGATAGACATATTCGCCAGTAATGTTAACAGGAACTTAAATCTTTATTCGACGAAAGATGACCTTGAACATATCAATAATATTGATAATAACAATACCATAATGGCATGGAAGGGAAACTATACCAAAGATAATCCAAACGGTCCAAAAGCGACCCAAGGGTCCAGTTCTGCGTTCGGATTCACCGTCAATCCATGGCCGAATGAGAACGACCAGCTTTCAGTCATTAAGCTGAATGGAAGTTATAATGATAAAATCTTTGTTCAAGGTCAAACGATAACTACCAGCATATCAGTAGAAAACCTTGATAATAATGCTAGAGAAAGACTGGTTGGCCAAGTCTACCACCCACTTACTGGCGAGATTGTACCCGGTGCCAAAGCCTATATCAATGACCAGGATAAAGTCGTTATTGAAATGCCTGAGGGTGCGGTCGATGAGAATGGAAAGATTAACGAAGATTCCATTTTCTATAGTGACCCTAAATACAAAGCTCTTCAAAACCTGGAAGTGAAATTCTTTGCCCGCCCTAGAACCGCAGAAGAGTTCAGAGCCATTGCGAAAGAGGCAAACTACGATGTAGACAACTACACATCAACAGGTGCCGGAGAAGCAACAATAAATCATAAGGGTCAAGATATAGTGATAGATAAGCAGGGCATTGACCGTTATGATCACTATAATCTTATCGGTAGTTTCAAGCTTAATCTTGACGATACCAGATATTACGATCAAGGATTTATTGATGGGAATAGTGATGATACATCAAAGCACACATCTTCCAAAGTTAGACCGGGAGAAGAGTTTGAAGTAAAGCTTTATGTTCCGGAAGATAAAAAAGATAAAGATGCATTTCCCAACCAAAAGACCCCTGAAGAAATGGAAGCGGCTAAGGATGAAAATCAGGCAGTAGGCTCGATTGATTGGCAATTTATTAATAAAATCAACAAAGGAAAGGAAGAGAAAGACCAGTGGAAGCTGGTCTATGATGAAAGCACTCTTCCAACAACCTTTAAAATTACTCCGCCGGCATCTGCTAAGGCTGGAGAATTTGTTGCCATACCTCTGACCTATACTTATACCAATGGATCTACTGATGTTCATTGGTTCCACTTTGTTGTTCAAGAGTCAACCAACAATAGGCCGGAATACTATGTCCAAGTTGAATATCCATCAGAAGAACAAAAATCAAACCCAAAAGTCCCGGAAGACGACAAGAAACTCAATCCCGTTAGCTACTCTATACCGGAAGGAACAGAGTTTAAGGATGATAAGGGCAATGTATGGACAGTTTCTATCAACGAGAAAACCGGTGAAGTTACAGCGAAACCGGATGATCCATCTCAATTTGACGGTGGCGAAAAACTTCAAGTTCCGGTAGTCGCTCATTATAAGGATCCAAATGATCCGGACAAGGATATTACGGAAGAAACCACCGCTGAATTTGTCATTAAAGAAAAATATAACCTTGATGTCCGATACAACGCCAAAGTCGGTAAAGCAGGTGATGAACTTTCATCGGATCTGATCGTAGATCAAAATGACAAGTTCAACAGAAAACCAACGAAATTCACCTTAGACTCTAATACCTTTACAGACGATAAAGGCAACACTTGGACTGTCACCATTGATGAAGACACAGGTAAGGTGACAGCAACAGTGCCGAATGCTGAAGAGGGTAAGACAATTGACGGTGCTTTGTTGAATGTTCCGGTAACTGCTCATTATTATGAAACCGGAAGTGATAACGAAATCGCTGCTAAAAAAGTGGAAGTTCAATTTATCGCTTCCGGCTCGGATGGAACTGTTGAAAAGACGGAAAAGATTCCTTTTCATTATGATGTCCAATATGATCCGGACTTCTATACAAATTATCCTGAAGCAACAGACAACTTCAAGATCGTAACTAAAGGAGAAGCTGGTGAAAAGAAAACGACTTGGACGATCAAGGACTCTCAAATTGTAGGAGAACCAAAAGAAGTTGTAACGAAGGAACCAGTAGATGCCGTAATTAAGGTCGGTCAAAAAGACTTTAATGGAACCTTTACCAGTAAGGAAACCAGTACGATTCAATTCAAGACCCAATATATTGTCGACAAAACATTAGAGCCAGGCGAAGTGGTCGTTGATCAGGAAGGCTCACTGGGTGAAGAAGAGGTGACAATTACCCATACCATTGAAAATGGTAAGCTTATCAAATCAGAAAAAGGCCAGCCAGTACAAACGAAGGAACCTGTCGACAGAATTGTTCGGGTTGGTGCGAAGCCAACTGAAGGCGAAATCACCTTCGACAGTGAACAAGCTTTTGATATCCAGGTAATTGAAGATCCTAACATGGAAGCCGGTAAGACGGAAGTCATCCAAGAAGGCGTCGTTGGGAAAACGAAGACTACGGTGAAGATTGAAAACAGTAAGGAAGTTTCCAGGGATACGGATACCATCCAAGAAAAGAAAGATAAGATCATCAAGGTAGGAACGAAGAAAGTCTGTCCAATCCCGGATGATCCGAAAGATCCCACGGACCCAACCTATCCAAAGGATCCAACGAAGCCGACGGATCCAAAGAACCCGACCGGTCAGGATAACCCGGGTGGTCCAGGGACAAAAAAACCAGGTGGTGAGAAGCCGACTACAGGAAAACAGAAGGCAAATTCAAAAACAAGCACTTCACCAAAGACCGGGGATGAAATGAATAGGTCATTGTATGCATACGCTGCTGGACTGGTAGGGTCTGCTCTTCTCGCTCTGGGTGTTCGTAAGAAGAGAAAGCAATAATTGAGGAATTGATGATTGTTTTGTTAAATGGGATTCTATAAAATGACTTAATAAAAACCGCTATAACGATGAGCTATCGTTGTTATAGCGGTTTTTTACTTATAACTTTTTAGAATAAGAAGAGAGAAAAAGGACATTTTCGGACGATTTTCTTTTGGAAAAGTAAAGAATAGCAGAGGCTTTTTTATACAGAAATTTCCGGAAAGATTGTATAATAATGAAACAATTGTTATAATAGCCTTGACTGTTTATTTCTATGAGGAGGTAATTATGATTTCAGCCAATGATTTGAGAAAAGGAACAACTTTTGTTTATGAAGGTGATGTTTATGAAATCATCGATTTTCAACATGTCAAGCCCGGGAAGGGGGCTGCCTTCGTTCGGTCTAAAATTCGTTCGGTCATGAGTGGAGGATCCAAAGAAGTCACCTTCAACCCCAATGACAAGTTTGAAGAAGCACGGATTGAAACCCGTGAGATGCAATATCTCTACAAAGATGGTAACCTCTATTATTTTATGGATCCTGAATCCTATGAGCAGATTCCCCTGGAAGAAAAAATGGTGGAGGAGGCGATGAAGTACGTGAGAGAGTCTGATTCGGTGACTATGCGTTTTTACCAGAACCAGCCCTTCGATGTTGCTCCACCAAACTTTGTTGAGCTTGAAGTAACCCAAACGGAACCCGGCGTAGCGGGAAATACGGCGACCAATGCCAACAAGCCTGCCACCGTTGAAACCGGTGCCACCTTTGATGTTCCTCTCTTTGTTAACATTGGCGATGTCATTAAAATTGATACCCGGTCGGGTGAATACCTGTCTCGTGTATAATTTCTCAGAATACCACCGGGGAGGTCCGACATGAAACGTGCGGAACAACGAGAGTGGTTGGTGAAAATCACTTATGAGGTCCTGTCCAACCAGTGCGAGATTGAAGATATTCCTCAACGACTGGAAAATTACGGTTTGCCCAGGGATAATACCTATTTGAATCAATCTCTCCTCTCTCTTCAAGAACATAGGGGAGAGATTAACCAGCGAATTGAAGATCGCCTGGTTGGCTGGACCCTTGACCGCCTCAGTTTGGTTGATAGGGCGATCCTCCAGGTAGCAACCAATGAAATCCTCTTTATGAAGGATATTCCCTATGCAGTTACGATCAATGAATGCGTGGACATTGCTAAGCGATTTTCAGACGATCAAGCTTACCGCTTTATCAATGGAGTCTTATCAGGGATTGTGAGCCAACAATGAGGAAGGCCATTACCGTATCCCAACTCACCCTTTACCTGGAAAGTCTCTTCAAGCGAGATGTTCACCTACAGGGACTACTGGTCAAAGGTCAGGTAGTCAATCTTAAAAAAGCCCGTTTTCTCTATTTTGATCTCCGGGATGAGACCTCTTTAATTCATTGTGTTTCCTTTGATCGATCCTTAGATTGGTCTATCATTCAGGAAGGCATGGAATTTCTGGTCACAGGCTCTCTAGCCCTTTATAAGGCGGGTGGGATTTATCAAATCCGTGTGACCGGTATCCATCCCATCGGCCAGGCAGCTGACTTCCTGGAGCTTATGGCACTAAAAAAGAAACTGGCGGAAGAAGGTCTGTTCAATCCGGACCGAAAGCGACCCCTGAAGGTTTACCCTCGAGGGATCGGCCTGATCAGCTCTGCCAGTGGGGCGGTCCTCCATGATTTTTGCAACGAGGTCAATCTCCGCTACCCCCTGGTCCCTGTTTATTTTGCCCCGGCTTCTGTCCAGGGTCAGGCGGCCAGCAAAGAAATTATTCATGCCTTGAGAGATTTAGTCACCTTCTCCGCCCAAAAGCCTATTGATGTCGTTGTTATTGCTCGGGGCGGAGGATCCGGCCAGGATCTTTCCTGTTTTAATGAGGAAGCTCTAGTCCGAGCCATCGCTCGTTCGCCCATCCCCGTTGTCACCGCTATCGGTCACCAGGTGGATACAAGTTTATCGGATCTGGTTGCCGATCGGAGGGCATCCACACCCACGGAAGCCGCCTCTCTAGTCACCCCGGACCGCCTACAGATTCTTCAGGAAGTCGATGGATGGTTGACCCGGGCTCAGTCTCAAACTCTGGAGATGATCCATCAAAGAAGAAGGAATCTTTTCCACCTCCAACAAAGGAGTGAAAACCTTCATCCCCGGGTACAGATTCACCATTCTCTTCTGACCTTAAATCGTCTACAAACCCGACTTAATCGGTTAATGCAAGACCAGCTTGACCAAAAGCGAGGATCACTTAACCAGCTAAAGACCTTGGCCTATGATCGCTATGAAAAAGTTCTGGAAAATAAAAACCAGGATTTGTGCGACCGGACGACCTGGTCTTTATTTCACATGGGGGGAGACTTGGTAAAGGGAGATGAGGAAGTAAATGTCGACAAGACCTATCTCTTGAAGTCCATGGCCTATACCTACCGGGTGGCCGTAGAAAAGAAGGAAAAAAATGACCCAGATGACTGATAACAAGCTAACTTTTGAAGAAGGGATGGTCCGGTTAAAAAAACTGGTGGAGTCCCTTCAAGACAATCATTCCCTGGAAGAAAGTCTGGCTATCTATAAAGAAGCTAAAGCTCTGGCCGGCCACTTGGAGGACCGGTTGGAGGAGGCTGAGCTTTCCGTTCGTCGGCTGGAAGGGGATCAAGTTGATGTCACCCTGGATTCTTCAATAGTAGGGGGACTTGACCATGGACGGATGGACTGATTGGAGTAAGGCATACCGAGATTTTACTTCTGTTTTCGACCAACACTTAAAGATGATCTTTTCCGAACTCGACCCTGACTGGATTAATCCTCTCAGGGAGGCTGAGGAAAGGATGATTTCCGATGAAGAAACGATAAATATGAGTCGGAGTTTGAAAATGGGAGAGGCCTACACCTATGCTTCCTTCGGAGGAAAGAGGGTTAGACCCTTTTTAATGGCTCTGGCTTATGGACTTAAGGGTTCAAATCCTATAAATAATTCAATTTTGCTTAATCTTGCGGCCAGTCTGGAACTCATTCATTCCTATTCCCTTGTCCACGATGACCTTCCTGCTATGGACAATGATAGCCTTAGGCGAGGACAAGACACCTGTTATATCCGGTACGGAGAGGATAAGGCAATTTTAGTAGGTGACGGCCTCCTCAACCTATCGATGGAAGTTGGTCTGAAAGCTTTATTAGCGGCTCCCCATAAAGAAAAGGAGAGACTTATCCGGGCTATGGGGGTTCTTTACCGCTTGTCCGGACTTCATGGAATGGTGGGGGGACAGGCTTTGGACCTCCGTCCCGACCTCATCCAATCCCCGTCTTGGGTCAAAGTTATGGTGGAGAAAAAAACATGTGCCCTCTTCATCGCAGCTTGTCGTATGGGGGTCATTTTAGGAGGAGGAAGCCCTGAGGAAGAAGATCGAGCCGGAGAATTTGGCTACCATTTGGGTATGGCTTTCCAGATGAAGGATGATATTTTTGACCGGGCTGAGGATAAGGAACGAAAGAAGAAAACTCTTGTTGACGACCTTGGGGTAGACGGTTTGCAATTGGCTTTGAAAAAGGAAACACAAACCGCCTTAGCTCTATTAGAGGGCTATGATCACCCTGAATTAATGATTGAATTTGCTCGAGCTCTGGTTGAACGCAATAAATAGAAGTGAGGAAGAAGCCATGAAAAAATATAACCGACAACGGTTGATCCTGGACCTGATTGAGAATAACAATGTGCAAACACAGGAAGAACTATCAGAACTCTTGAAAAAAGAAGGGGTAGAAGCCACCCAGGCTACCATCTCCAGGGATATCAAGGAACTCCGGATCACAAAAATTCAACTGTCCAATGGTCTCTATAAATATACTGTTTTGGACCCCATCCAGGATTCCCTGAATGAACGGCTAACCAATATTCTTCGCTCAGCGGTTCTTTCCGTTCATCATAATGAAAATTTGATCATCATTCAGACCGTTCTCTACTGTGCAGCGGTTTGTGGCATGGCCATCACCAACGCCAAGATTGAAAATATTGAAGGCATGGTTACCGGCATGGATACCATTTTCGTTGCTGTTGATGATAAGTCGAAGATCGATTTGACCGTTAAGGATATTCAGGAGCTCTTAAAATAATGCTAGATCAACTCCGGATAAAGAACTTTGCTCTCATTCAAAACTGGATCCTTGATATTGAAGATGGAGAGACCGTAGTCACCGGGGAAACCGGGTCCGGAAAGAGCCTTTTCGTTTCCGCCATCCAATATTTATTAGGGGGAACAATTGACAGGGAGACCCGCCGGACTCCTGACCAGGACCTGGTTGTCGAAGGTCTTTTTCGGATGGACCACATCACTGAGGATTTTCGTGATTTTTTACAATCTAACGATATTCCTTTGGATGAAGAAAGGACTTTCCTTGTTCGCCGGACGATGGATAAGAGGGGAAATCGCCAGCAGATCAATGACCGGGGGATCACTCGAAATCTCCTTCGATCTTTTAGTAGTTTTCTTCTTGATATTCATGCTCAAAATGCTCAAAGTCTTTTGAAATCCAAGGACCGCTATCTTCCTCTTTTGGATAGCTATTTAGGGGATCAGGCTGAAGAGATTAAATCTCAACTATCACTTCTCTTAAAAAAGCGTAAAGTTTACCTCTCCAAGCTGGAGGATCTGAATTTAGCTCCGGATGAACTGGCCAGAGAGAAGGACCTTTTAGCCTATCAGATTAACGAAATTCGCCAAGCGAAGTTGGAAGACATCAATGAGGATGCCTTAAACCGGGAATATCGCACCCTGGCGTCAGCTGAAGAGAGGGCAAAACTGTCCGGTCAGGCCCTTTCCGGCCTTCGGTCTGATGGTCAGTCCTTACGCTGGGGACTGCAGTCTCTGGCTCAGATTTTAGAGGACCTCTACCGAAAGGATCCGGACTGCCAATCCTTGAAGGATTTAGCCTGGCAGATGGAGGCTGAAGCAGAAAGCCTGGAAGATCAGATAGAGACCTACCGAGATAATATTCTCCTTGATGGACGGAGGATGGCTGAAATTGATGAAATTTTTCAGACCCTTCAATCTCTGCGGAAGAAATACGGGCAAAGTTTTGAAGACATTCTTGCCTATTTGAATCAGGCGGAGCGGAAAAAGAAAGAGTTGGACTCCATAGAAAGTTACCGTGCCTCCATTTTCAAGAAAATGAAGGATTTGGATGAGGAGATCCGAAATCAGGCGTTAAAACTTTCTCAACTCCGAAGGGAGTCTGCTAACCGGCTGGAAGATCGGATCCGGAATGAACTTCAGGAGATGGCCATCAAAAAGGTGGAGTTTTTGATTGATTTTCAACAAAAGCCGATTGGACCGGATGGTCAGGATGAGGTGGATTTCATGATTTCCACGAATCCCGGTCAAGCTCCCGAATCTCTTTCAAGGGTGGCCTCAGGGGGGGAAATGTCCCGGTTTATGTTGGCGTTCAAGATTGTGGTGGCTCAAATTCAAAATACACCCACTTTGATCTTCGATGAAATTGATACGGGCATCTCCGGACGGACAGCCCAGGTCGTCGCAGAAAAGATTGGCCGACTGGGTGAAGACCGGCAAGTTTTGGTCATTACCCATCTTCCCCAAATCGCTGCTCTGGCCGACCATCACCTGAAGATTGATAAAAAGGTGGAGAATTCCTTTACCTATTCCTGTATTCAGAACCTGAATTTCATGGAAAGAGTTGAGGAACAGGCTCGCTTGATAGGCGGAGCCCATGTGACGAAAACCACTAGAAAATCAGCGGAAGAAATGTTGAATCAAGCCCAGGAGCTCAAGCAAAACTAGAAGGGCGAGAGGAGAGAATAATGGCGGATAAAGACGATCATTTGGAAAGTATGATGGAAACAACGGTAAAATCCGATACCATCTATGATGGAAAAATCCTTACGCTCAAGGTAAATACAGTCGAACTTCCAAATATGAAATATGCAAAAAGAGAAATTGCTCTTCATGCCCGGGGGGTGGGCATCATTGCCCTGACGAACCGTGGAACGATGTATATGGTTCGTCAATATCGGGCCGGTGTAGGGGAAGTCCTTTTGGAAATTCCCGCAGGTCTTGTGGATCCGGGAGAAAGCCCCCAGGAAGCTGCTGTCCGTGAACTTCAGGAAGAAATTAAACGGCAGCCGGAAAGTCTGGTTTACCTTCTGGATGCCTATTCTTCTCCGGGATTTACCAACGAAAAGCTTTCACTTTTTCTCGCCCGCGGTTTGAATTACAGTCCTAAGGACCTGGATTCTACAGAATTTTTAGAAGTGGAAGAATACCCAGTAGAGGATCTTTTTGAGATGGTGAAGAATTTTGACATTGTTGATGCGAAGTCCATTATCGCCATCCAATACGCCTACTATGAATGCTACTTGCCCAATAGAGAAGAATTCCTGAAACATCGGGAAGGAATGTCAGCACAAAGGGATGACGATAATTTGTAGAAAGAGGCCTTAATGGTAAGGAATCTGGAAAATCTGGATATCATAGATACGGTGGCGATGATGGTTGCCTTGCTTTACACCATCGTTTCCCATGAGTTGGCTCACGGGGCGGTGGCTTATGCCAATGGCGATCCTACTGCCAAGGAAGCCGGTCGATTGACGCTGAATCCCATTCCCCATATTTCCTGGACGGGACTGGTATCCTTGTTGATTTTTCGTTTCGGTTGGGCCAAGCCTGTTCCGATCAATCCCTACCGGTTTCGAAAACGCCGCGTGGGTCTCTTGACAACTTCCCTTGCCGGGGTGATGACGAATTTGATTTCAGCTTTTATTGCCCTCTTTTTGCTTTCACACTTCTATGGACACTACTTACTCATTGATCGCCTGTTTACCTATATTGCAATCTATGGGGTTTCTTTTGCTGTTTTTAATCTTATCCCCATACCGCCTTTAGATGGATCCAAGGTAGTCATGTCTTTTCTGCCGGATGATTGGACAAATTGGATTTCTCAACGAGAAAGGTACTTTAACTACCTTCTCCTTGCCTTAGTTTTTACAGGAGTCCTCTCCAAGTTCATGATCCCTATTATTGACCGAATTTTTTCCTTTATGATTTCTTTATTTATGGGTGTATAAATGGCTGTTATTCAAGTCAATGGCCCTCATTACTCGGGCCCAATGGACCTTCTTCTTGACCTTATCAAAGAATCAAAAATTAACATTTATGATATAGAAATATCATCTATTACAGAAGAATACCTGGAAGCTATGCAGAGATTGTCGATTCCACCGGAGGAGGTCAGCGACTTCATCCGCATGGCAGCTCTCCTGGTCCTCATGAAAGCTCGGAGCCTGGTTAAGGATCAGGAGGAGACGGATGACGACCTTCCCAGCCGAGAGGAAATGATTGAGCGATTGATTCGTTACCAGGTTTATAAGGAAGTTGCCGGACGGTTGGGTAAAGCTTTTGACCGGGCCTCGCTTATTATGAGAAAGTTGCCCGAGGATTGGGCTAAGTACCGAAAGGATGAGGAAGTGATCCCGGAGGATCCCGGAGCCCTGTATTTTGCTTTTCAGGCTATTCTTCATCGAAAAGAAGAAGGAGAAAAGGAGGACTTTCAAGCCTACCGTATCCTTTCTCTGGAAAAGTATCCGGTAGAAAAAGTGGCTGCTGAGATACGAGAAAAACTTCGAACTGGACAACATTTTAGCTTTTTTGACCTTCTTCCCCTTGCCCAGTATAATCGCCCCAGAGCGATCGCCACATTTCTGTCTTTATTAGAGATGACACGGTCACGAACGATCAGGCTCAGACAGGAAGAGGGGGAGCCAGCCTTTCATGTGGAAGTGATTGACAAGGATAGATTAGAGGAAAAGGAGGAGGACGATGGAGGGGGAAATGAAGAAAAAAGAAACGAAGGGGATTATTGAAGCTCTTCTCTTTGCCTGGGGTGACCCCCTGGCTTTTTCTGAAATTGGAAGAATCGTGGGCATGAACCAGCGACAGGTCAAGGAAATACTGGATGAAATGGCCCAGGAATTCGATGAAGAGGGTAGGGGTTTGGTTATTCGTTTCTATGAGCAGTACGCTCAATTGACCACCAGAGAGGACGATTTCGAATACATTTCTCAACTTTACACCCAAACCCGAATGGACCAATTGACGAACTCTTCTTTGGAAACTTTAGCCATTATTGCCTATGAACAACCCGTGACAAGGATTGAAATTGATAACCTTCGGGGGGTGACCTCTTCCTCCACAATTGACACCCTTATGAAAAAGGGTTTAGTGGAGGAGGCGGGTCGTTTAGACCAACCCGGACGGCCCATCCTATACCAGACAACCCTTCGGTTTATGGAAAAATTCAACCTCCTGTCCTTAAGTGAACTCCCCAATTTTAATGCGGTTAAGGAGGCGATTTTGGATATGGAGGAAGGGCTATCCGATGCGGATTAACCGCTATTTGGCAAAGTGTGGTCTGGCTTCCCGCCGAAAGTCTGAAGACTTTATCCGGGAGGGAAGGGTGATGGTGGCCGGGAAGGTGATCCGCGACCTCTCCTACCAGGTTCAACCCGGTGACAAGGTTTTTGTTGATGGGAAGGAAGTCCGATTTGAAGAGGAGGCCTTCTTCCTCTATCATAAGCCACGGAAGGTCCTGGTTTCCCACCACGACCCCTTCCATAGCCGAGTGATCTATGAAGATTTGCCTAAAATAGATTCCCTGTTTGCTGTAGGACGTTTGGACTTCGATAGCGAGGGGCTTCTCTTTGTAACCAACCAGGGGGATTTAGCCCAGACTATTGCTCATCCTTCTTACCAAATGGACAAGGAATATTGGGCTCTTTTAGATCGCCCCCTGCCGGCGATTGATGATGCCTGGACAGAAGAAGGCCTGATCTACCAGGGAATCCAATATAAACCTGACCGGGTTGAATGGTTAAGTGAGGAAGACATCCTTTCTTCCTCCTATCATTTGCCGAATTGGCCACCCCGGGGGCCTCATCAAAGACAATTTATACGCCTCCAACTCCATGAAGGAAAAAAGAGAGAAGTTCGTCGCTTTTTCAAGGCCTTGGGCTATGAAGTCATTCGCTTGATACGAGTTCGCATTGGTCCTCTTGATTTAGGCGAACTCGGGCCGGGAGACTACCGGCCCGCCAAGCCGGAAGAAATTCAGGCTCTGGAGAATCAACTACAAATGATCCGGAATCAGAAAGGTTAAGCATGGTTCAAGACAAGAATAATATCCTGCCCCTGGCGATCATCGGCATGGGAGCTGCCGGATCCATGGCAGGAATAACTGCCGGTAAAATGGTGAAGACGGTTCTTTATGATGGCAATGAAAAGCTGGGTAAGAAGATTTATATCACCGGAAAAGGCCGGTGTAATTTAACCAACACAGCATCCATGGATCTCTTTCTCAAAAACGTCACCCGGAACCCCAAGTTTCTCTTTTCCGCCTTCCACCACTTCACCAATCTTGACCTCATGACTTTTTTTGAGGATCAAGGGGTTCCCTTAAAAGAGGAGAGGGGAGGGAGGGTTTTTCCCTCTTCCGACCATGCTTCAGATATCAATCGAGCTTTGGAATCTCGCCTAAAACAAGAAGGAGTAATCCTTCAGAAGAATTGGCGGCTAATATCCTTGGAGCCGGTAAGCCATAGCGATACTGACCAAGCTTCAACCCTCTATTCACTCCTCTTTGATGTTTGTGGGCAGAGGAGGAGAGTCTGTGCCCGAAAGGTGATCCTTGCTACGGGCGGCCTTTCCTATCCTTCCACCGGGTCAAGAGGGGAGGGATATGATTTTGCCCGTAAACTGGGACACGAAGTCACTTCTCTCACTCCTTCTCTTGTGGGAATCCGTCTTTGGGATCCCTGGATCCCTTCCCTCCAAGGCCTTAGTCTTCGCAATGTTTCTTTAGAAGCCAGGTTGGGGAAAAAAAGTTGGAAAGAGTTCGGCGAAGCCCTATTTACAAAACAAGGGATTTCCGGCCCCATCGTTCTAACTCTTTCTTCGCTACTTTCGGGTAGGAATTTGGATAAACTGGAACTGACCCTGGATTTCAAGCCGGCTTTGGATACTGCAAGCTTATCTCAGCGGTTAAAAAGGGAAAGAAAAAACAGCCCCAATCGTTCGTTGAAAAACCTTTTTGCTTCTTTCCTTCCTAAGTCCATCGTCCCGGTTTTTCTTGACCTTGGAGAGATGGATGGGGATAAACCCTTCCACCAAATGACTTTGGAGGAAGAAAATCACTTTATCCGGCTTCTTAAGAGTTTTCCCCTGACTTTTGCCGGCCTGGAAGGATTTAACCAGGCGGTCGTCACCAGGGGTGGGGTTTGTGTAAAAGAAATCAATCCCTCCACCATGGAATCAAGAATCTGTCCCGGCCTCTACTTTGCCGGTGAAATTTTGGATGTCGATGCCATGACCGGAGGTTATAACCTTCAAATAGCTTTTTCAACGGGCTACCTGGCCGGCCTTTCCGCCAGTCAGGTTTTAGCGGAGAATAACCAGGAGGAATTATGAAACGACAAGCTATCGCCATTGATGGACCTTCCGCTTCAGGCAAGTCAACGATCGCCCGATTATTGGCTGACCGTCTGAATATGGATTATCTGGATACGGGAGCCATGTACCGAGCTATCACCCTTTTTGTTCTGGAATCCGGTGCAGATCCGAACAATGAGAAGGAGGTTAATGCCCTGCTTGACCGGGTGGACATCACTTTTCAAAAGGGTGACATTTTCGTGAATGGCAAAAACTCCAGCCGAGAAATCCGGACGGATGCGGTAACAGGGGCCGTTTCCGCTGTTTCCTCCTATCAAAAGGTTCGAGAAAAAATGGTGGACCAACAGAGAAAGATCGCCGGCGATCAACCTGCGATTTTGGATGGACGGGATATTGGAACGGTTGTTCTCCCTGATGCTCTGTTGAAGATTTTCTTGACGGCTTCACCTGAAGTTCGGGCCCAAAGGAGGGTCAATGATGAGCGGTCATCTTCTACTATGGATTATGAAGCCATTCTTCAGGCGATTAAAAGAAGAGATCATTTTGACAGTCATCGGGCAATTTCCCCCTTACGCCCGGCAGAAGATGCCGTATACATTGATTCTTCAGAGATGACCATCGACCAGGTTCTCGAAAAAATCCAGGAACTCTGGGAGGAAAGACAATGTACCATGTGATCCGGGCAATCCTTCGCTTTCTGTGTTTTTTTGCCTTTCAAATTAAGGTGGTCAACCGACCCCATTCCGATCCCGATGAGGGACTGATCATCTGCCCCAACCACCAATCCATCATGGATATTGTGGTTATGGCTGTAACCTATCCCGGCAGGATAACCTTCGTTGGAAAAAAAGAGTTGGAGAAAAGTCCCCTGGCCTTTTTTTACCGGTCCATGGGTACCATATTTATTAACCGCGACAAGGTCGAAATGGAAACCATTCGGACCATCATCCACCGATTGGGAAAAGGAGAGACCCTCTGTATATTTCCTGAAGGAACCCGGGTTAAGGAAGTGAACCCCCGCAACATGAAAGAGGGGGTGGGCCTGTTCGTACAGCGGACCCAATGTCAAGTTTTACCGGTCCATATACAAGCAGACTATCGATTTCGGGGGAGAATTACCGTAGAATACCGGGATTTTTTGGATGCTCACGATGTGAAAGCTTTACCCCGTAAGGACCAGCGTCCCTATCTTTCGCAAAAAATATTCAATGCCATCTATGGGACGGATTATCCTATTAGTGATTTTTCGCAGAAGGACTAAACCGGAGATGAGGAGGAGAGGATGAAGATAAGGATAGCGGATTCCGCCGGTTTTTGCTTCGGTGTAAACCAGATCGACCGAAAAGCTTTAGAGGCCATAAAAAAAGACGGGAGGCTATATTCTTACGGGCCCTTGGTTCACAATCCCCAATACGTAAAAAAAATGAGGGATTTGGGAATTACTCCTATTGAAAATCTTAACCATATTGACCGGATTCCACCGAATTCCACATTAATCCTTCGGGCTCATGGTATAAAAAAAGAGGAAAAAGAGCTTTTGGAATCCAAAGGATTCCACCTGGTGGATGGCACCTGCCCTATCCTCTTATCGATCTATAAACGGGCAAAGAAGGCCAATTTTGAGGGCAGGCAGGTCGTTATCATTGGAGATCCTGACCACCCTGAGGTAGAGGCCATGAAGTCCTACCTGGATTCGGACACTCGGGTCATTCAGACAGAAGAAGACGGGGAAGCTTTCCGAGCTGATCGTCCACTGTACATCATTTCCCAAACGACAAATCGAAGGGATTATTTTGAAGCCGTCGGAGAAAAAATTTTATGTCATAATACCGGCGTTTTGGAAAATACCATATGCAACGCCAGCAGAGACCGCCAAATTGCCGCTAAAAAATTGGCTGAAGAATCCGATGCCATGATCGTCATTGGAGGCAGAAATTCTTCAAATACCGAGAAACTTTACCAGGTTTGCCGAAAATACTGTCCCAATGTGGTAAAAATCGAAAAATTTGATGATTTATCTTTGCAAAAATGGGCATTTTTTAATAGAATAGGGATTACAGCTGGTGCTTCGACACCAGATTGGATTATTGAGGAGGTCGTCAAAGGAATGGACAATTTTACAAGTGAAGATTTCATGGAACAAATCGAAGACAGTATGGTAAGAGTTTCGCCGAGAGATATTGTTAAGGGCGAGGTCATTACCGTAAAAGAGGATGAAGTGTTCGTTGACATCCACTTTCGTGCGGATGGCATCATCAAGTCAGATGAAATGACGGATGAAGAACAAGCAAATCCTAAAGAGGCCTTCCATGAAGGGGACGAGATCGACGTCTATGTCATCAAATTGGATGATGGTGACGGCAATGTGGCATTGTCGACACGTCGTGTTGAAGGGCTGAAACATTGGCAACAATTAGTGGATAAGTTTGAAGCAGGCGAGACAGTCGAAGCCTACGTCAGTGGTGAGAACCGTGGCGGTCTCGTTGTGAAAGTTATGGGTATCAACGGCTTTATTCCTGCCTCACAAATTACCACTTATTTTGTGAAAAACTTCAAGCAATTTGTTGGTCAGACATTGGATTGTAAAGTCCTTTCGATTGACGAGAGAAAACGCCGTGTTGTCCTATCCAGCCGTGCGGTTCGCGAAGAGCAACTGGATGATGTTTGGGAAAACATCGTGGTTGGTGAGCAAATTAAGGGCAAAGTCGTTCGTATGACCGACTTTGGTGCATTTGTTGATCTTGGCGGCGTTGATGGACTTATCCATGTTTCCGATATTGCATGGCAGAGGATTGAGAAACCTTCCGATGTTCTTACTGTGGGACAGGAATTAGAGCCTGTCGTACTTAAGGCTAATCGTGAACGCAATCGGATTTCTTTAGGTCTCAAACAACTTCAACCCAAACCGTTTGATGTCTTTGCCGAAAACAACAAGGCCGGGGATGTGGTGACCGGAAAAGTGGTTAACATGCTTGAATTTGGTGCTTTCGTTCGTCTGAAAGAAGGTGTCGAAGGTCTTATTCATGTTTCTCAGATTGCCAACCACCATGTTGAAAAGCCCTCAGATGAGTTGAATATCGGTGATACCATTGAAGTAAAAATTCTCGACATTGATACCGAACGTCAGAGAATTGCCCTTTCCGCTCGTGCCCTTCAGGAGCCTGAGGAGAAGGAAGAAGCCGGAAGAACCGCTGCACAGGATCCCTCTCGCTATGAAAGACCCTCACGCGATTCTGAGGATTTCAAGCCCAAGAGAGCACCGAAGAAGGAACATACTCCGAAGAAGCAGGAATCAACAATTGACTTCGAGTCTACTTCTGATATTGGAACCAACCTCGGTGACCTGATTGCCGCCAAACTGGGACAGACCGAAGAGACTATTCCTGCTCAGGAAAGCGAAGATAAAGGTGCAGAAGTTTCGGAAGAAGTGGAGAGTGCTGAGGATTCTTCCTCTGAAGAGTAAACAAATACCTTTAAGTAATAAATCTTTAAGAGGAAGCAGGCTTCTGCTTCCTCTTTTTATTCGAGACGAGGATGTGTAAATGAGGAAATACCATATCATCACCCATGGTTGCCAAATGAATGATCATGACAGCGAACGGATAGCGGCTATCCTGGAGTGCATGGGCTATGAAAAAACAGAAAATCCTGATCTTGCAGATTTTATTTTATTTAATACCTGCCTGGTTCGTGAAAACGCCGAACTCAAAGTTTTCGGTCAAGTAGGTGCATTAAAAGGATGGAGAGAGAAGGATCCGGACCGGATATTAGCGATTTCCGGTTGCATGATGCAGACGGGGCCAGCCGTGGAAATTATCCGTGAAAAATATCCCCAGGTTGATCTGGTCTTTGGAACAAAAAATATTGAAAAGCTTCCCCTTCTTCTCCATCAACTGAAAGAGGAAGGAAGAGTATTTGATACTTCCGCCTATTCTGTTGACGGGACGGACCAGGAACTACTCTTCGACCGAAAGAGCTCGTTTTCCGCCTATGTCAACATCATGACCGGCTGTGATAACTTCTGTTCCTATTGTATCGTTCCGTATGCGAGAGGTCGGGAGTCTTCCCGTCCACCACGTGAAGTTCTTGACGAGGTGGAATCTTTAGTTAAATCGGGTTATAAGGAAATTACCCTATTAGGACAGAATGTCAATTCTTATGGAAAAGACTTTCAGGTGGACTTTCCTTCCCTTCTCCGCAAGGTGGCAGAGACATCCGGAATTGATAGGGTTCGCTTCATGTCCTCCCATCCTAAGGATTTATCTGATGATCTTATCCGGGTCATGACTGAATTTCCCAACATTGAACGACACTTCCACCTTCCTCTCCAATCCGGGTCAAATAAGGTCCTTCAAGAAATGAACCGCCACTATACGAGGGATGATTATCTACATCTGGTTAATAAACTTAGAAGAGCCATGCCGGACATCACCATTACGACCGATATTATTGTTGGCTTTCCCGGTGAGAGTGAAGAAGATCACCAAGAAACCTTGGACCTCTGTCGCCAGGTGGAATTTGACAATGCCTTTACCTTCATTTATTCCATCCGTCCCGGAACCCGAGCAGGGAAGAGGGAAGACCAGGTTCCTGACGCAATAAAATCTCGTCGCTACCAGGAACTTTGTGATGTCCTCTATCCCATTTTTAATCGAAAAAATCGGGCTATGGTCGGAAAGAAAGTATATGTTCTTTTTGACGGACAATCAAAAAATGATCCGGAAAAAATTTCCGGAAGAGATTCCGGCTACCACCTCATCCATGTCCCCGGAGATGAGTCTCTTGTCGGACAGATTTGTGAAGCAGAGATTATTGAAGCAAATTCCTTTGCGTTGATGGGGAAGGTCCTGGACGTCAAAAAATAGAAGAGAAGAATATCTTCTGTCAGAACAATACTATGAATGACGGAATGGAAAGGGGGTGGAAATATGACATGGGACTATATCGATATAGAGACGCTATCACCGATGATGCAGCATTATGTATCAACAAAGCGAGCTTACCCGGATGCCTTGATCCTTTATCGGCTAGGTGATTTTTATGAGATGTTCTTTGAGGATGCAGAAGTCGCTTCTAAAGTTTTGGAAATCGCTCTAACCGGAAAATCTTGCGGTTTAGAGGAGCGAGCACCGATGTGCGGGGTACCCCATCAGGCCATCGAATCCTATAGCTCCAAGCTGGTCGATAAGGGATATAAGGTGGTAATCGTGGATCAAATGGAGGATCCTGCCCAAGCAGTGGGCCTGGTAAAACGGGCGGTTACCCGTATCCTAACCCCCGGTACCTTGACGGACACCGATGCTCTTGAGGGAAAAGAAAATAACTTTCTACTCTGCCTTTACTTTTACCTGAATAAAGCGGCGCTGTGCTATGCTGACCTGTCTACCGGAGAAATCGCAACGACAGAAGTTAACCTTAAGGAAGATCCGATAACCTTTGTCCGCAACTGGATGGCCACGATAAAACCTTCAGAAATCCTCATTCTGAATGATGAGAATAATCAGGAAATATTGGGAGCCCTGTCACCGGTTCTGGATAAGCTACCTGTTTTTCTGAGTCGCCTTGATGTGGATCCGAAAAAAGCTACCCAGGCCAGGGATAGGGTGGAGGGCTATTTAGGCCCGAGTGGAAGGAAGGAGGTGGAAAGGCATTTCGTCGCTGCGATTGCTGTGGCCTCTCTTCTCGACTATATTTACTCCTTCCAGGAGGAAAAGTTAAGCCACCTCAACCAGCTCCAATGGTTGGAAACCGATCGCTATATGCTGGTTAACGCAACCAGTCGTGAAAATCTGGAGTTGGATCGAAACCTCTTCAACCATACACGTAAAGGGAGCCTTCTGGATGTCATGGACAGGACCAAGACGGCAATGGGAGCTCGCCTTTTGGGTCAATGGTTGGATATGCCCCTTATGGATATCGGGGAGATCAACCGCCGTTTGGATCTTGTAGAGGCCTTCAAAGATAAGGTAACCCTCAGTCTGCCTCTTCGAGAAAGTCTGTCTAAAGTTTACGACCTGGAAAGGCTCCTTGGAAAGTTCTCCTACCAACGGGGAAATGCCCGTGATCTCCTTTCCCTGTCTCTTTCCCTTAGCCCTCTTCCGGAAATCCTTCGCTTGGTGGATACTTCAGACTCTAGCCCGGTCCGTACTTTCTTTGGTCACATGGACCCCCTGGCCGACATCAAAGACCTGATTGACCGGGCCATCGTGGAAGAGCCTCCCATCACCATCACGGATGGGGGGATGATCCGGATGGGCTTTTCAGAAGACTTGGACCGGATTCGGTCGGGCTCGGATGAAGCGAAAAAGGCCCTGGTGAAATATGAGGCTGAGGAAAAAAAGAGAACAGGAATTAACAACCTACGGATTATCTACCGGAAAAACGCCGGTTATTTTATCGAAGTCACCCAATCCAACCTGTCGAAGGTTCCCTCCAACTACCAGCGTAAACAAACCTTAAAAAATACTGAACGCTATACGACGGACTTTTTGGAGGCCCAGGCAGGGCGAATTACCGGAGATGAATCGGCGATTAAAGAAATGGAATACGCCATCTTTCAGAAGATCCGTCAGACCATTTCCGACCAGGCCATCCGGATTCAGGAAACAGCAAAACTTTTGGCCAAGCTTGATGTTCTTCTCTCTCTGGCTGCCTTAGCATCCGATGAGAACTATGTCCGCCCCCATTTTTACCCAAAAGGAAAGTCTTCCGGTCAGGACCGAATTACAATTGTTGAGGGGAGACACCCTGTTGTCGAGGTGATTCAAGACGAGGAATTTATCGGCAATGATCTGGATATTGGGGCTAAAGACAACCGGATCCAAATTATTACAGGACCCAATATGGCCGGCAAGTCCACATATATGCGGCAAAACGCATTGATTTTGATCATGGCCCAGATGGGATCCTTCGTACCGGCCAAGTCCTGCTCCCTTCCCATTACTGATAAAATTCTGACCCGGATTGGAGCCCGTGACCACCTCCAAAGAGGGGAATCTACCTTTATGGTGGAAATGAAAGAGATGGCGGAAATCCTGGATGAAGCCACTTCCTCTTCTTTTTTAGTCCTGGATGAAGTGGGACGGGGAACATCCACCAATGACGGTTTATCCATCGCTTATGCCATCTTGGAATACCTGGATGCTCATAAAAAACCCAAGACCCTCTTTGCCACCCATTACCATGAGCTGACCAGCTTAGCGAATAAACAGAATTCGATTAGCAATCGAAAGGTGGATATCAAAGAGGAGGAAGGTCAACTGATCTTTCTCCGCAAGGTAGTTGAGGGAATGACCGACCGGTCGTATGGAATCGAAGTGGCCAAACTCTCAGGTTTGCCTTCGGAAATATTGGTCCGGGCAAACTACATCCTGTCAAATATTGACGCCATCAATGACCTTTCCTTTGTCAAGGAGACACCCGAGATTTCCGACCACCAGGAGGACTTCACCGACTTCAAACGTCGAGCCTTTCTTCATTCCCTGGCAGAAATTAATATCAATGATCTTTCCCCGGTTCAGGCCTTGACGACCCTGGACGATTTGGTCCGTCAAGCACGGGAAATGACAGAGGAGGATGATCAATGATCCAACGTTTAGATGGAAAAACTATAGAAAAAATTGCTGCCGGTGAAGTCATTGAGGGACCACTCTCCGTAGTTAAGGAGGCGGTAGAGAATGCCATTGATGCCGGAGCTGATGACATTTCTGTAGATATCATCGATGGAGGAAAGAAAAAAATTATCATCACCGATAATGGAGTCGGCATCCCAAAGGACCAGGTCCCTCTGGCCTTTGAGCGTCATGCGACCTCCAAGATCCGAAACGTTGAGGATCTTTATCAAACCCTCAGCCTGGGCTTTCGCGGTGAGGCCCTGGCTTCTATACTGGCTGTTGCTCAGGTGACTTGTCGTACACGGACAGAAGACCAATCCTCCGGCTATGAATTCATTTTTGAAGAGGGAAAGAGCAGAGCGGTCAACCCCGTGGCCATGTCCGTAGGAACCCAGCTTGTGGTTGAAGATCTTTTTTACTCTCTTCCTGTCCGAAAGAAGTTTATGAAGTCGGATACCGCTGAAGGAAATAAAGTATCACGTCTGATGTATGCCTTTGCTGTGGGAAACCCGAATATTTCTATCCGCTATACGAGGGAGTCCAAGAGGATTTTCCAAACCCATAAAGACCGTTCCCTGGATGAAAATCTTATGGTTCTTTTCGGAAGTCAATACTTCCAATCCCTCTTACCCATTGAAGGCAAAAGTCCTCATTTCACCATCAAAGGTAGGATTGGAAATAACACCTTTTACCGGGGAAACCGACAGATGGAATTCCTCTATATCAATGGTCGCTATATTGTCGATGAACAAATTCAGGAAGTCGTGGAAGATATCTATAAATCCATCATTCCTAATGGTCGTTTTCCTGCCTATCAGATTTTTATTGAAACGGATGCGAAAAACCTGGAAGTGAATATCCATCCCAGCAAGCAGAAGATCACCTATGATTTCCCGGACGAACTGGTGGACCTCTTAAAGAACTTGATGACAAAGGCTTTGACCCATAAGCCTTCTCTTCCTGATGGTCAGGCAGAAAACCCTCATCAGGGCCTCTTCCGGGATCTATCTTCTGAAGATGCTTATCGGGAGATTGTTTCGTCTTATGCCTGGTCGGATACGAGTGCCTCTCCTTTAGGTGAGCTAAACCGGGCCTATGGTCCCGACACTGAACCCTCTCGGGATTATTCAAGGAGAATGGGGGAATCCGAACCTGACAGATCCGGAGAAGAAGCTCTGGAAGTTTTTGAGGATGACCAGGAGGTTCTGGATCTTTTCTCAGGTCAAGAGGACATAAACTTGCCGGAAAAGAATTCAAAGAACCCTGATGATTCCCTTCTTCCTCCCTATGATGATCTCAACTTTGTAGGCATTCTTTTCAAAACCTATATCCTTTTGGAAGACAGGGGAGGTGACCGGGTCTTCTACATTGACCAGCATGCTGCTCATGAAAGAGTTAACTATGAGCACTTTCGACAGATCATGAAAGAATCCAAACCCCATGTTCAGGTTCTCCTTGAGCCCCTGACCCTGGAGCTCAATGACCTCCAGCTAAGTGCTTTAGATGAGCGAAAAGATGCCCTGGAGGAGATGGGCTACCACTTTGACCTTTTTGGTGGAAAAACCCTCCTTTTGCGGGAAATTCCCCTTTTATTCAAGACTCCTCGTGATGACCGGATTTTTTATGATCTCCTGGATTTTGATATTCCACAGGAGTGGACGGATTTGGATGATATGGTCGATCAGTTAGCCATGAAAGCCTGCAAAGCTTCCGTAAAACAAGGCGACCTCCTCCATGCCCAAGAGGTGGAAGCCCTTTACAATGCCCTCCGATCCTGTGATTATCCCTTGACCTGTCCCCATGGTCGGCCAACGGTAATTGTAAGGACGAAACGAGATTTGGAAAACCGCTTCATGCGAAATAAATAGGGGAGACTATGGGAGAAAAAATTATTTTTTTAGTCGGCCCGACGGGAGTGGGAAAAACTTCTCTTTCCTTATCTCTGGCCAAGGCCATCCATGCCCAAATCATCTCTATGGACTCCATGCAGGTCTACCGGGGGATGGACATTGGGACAGCTAAGGCAACCCCGAAGGAGAGGGAGGAAGTGGTCCACTATCTCTTGGATGTGGTTGATCCCGGTGACCGGTTCACCGCTGAGGACTATCAGTCTCTGGCCTACCGGGCCATTGACAAGATTCGAAAACAAAACAAAGTCCCTCTGTTTGTAGGGGGAACCGGACTATATATGGATGCCATCCTGCATGATTTCCAGTTTGGTGGACTGAATATCAACAAGAATCTAAGAAAAAAGCTTCACGCTGATTATGAGAAGGAAGGAGGACAGGCTCTATTAGACCGTCTGGCAAAGGTTGACCCGGTCTCTGCTCGTACTCTTTTTCCCGGTGACCGAAAAAAGATCATACGAGCGCTGGAAATTTTTTACTCGACAGGCAAGCCCATGTCGGCGAAGAAACGGGAGGAGAACTTCTCTCCACGTTGGGAACCTCTGATCTTTATCCTGGACAAGGAAAGGCAAGAACTTTACCAAGACATTAACGACCGGGTTCTTGCCATGGTGGAATCCGGTTTAGTTGAAGAAAATCTGAGCTTACGTAACCGGCATTGGCCAAGGAAGTCCCAAGCAGCATCGGCCATTGGCTACCAGGAGGTCGGTTGGTATTTTCGAGGGTTAGTTACTGAAGGGGAAATGATCCGCCTGATCCAACAGTTTTCCAGGAATTATGCCAAGCGACAGGTGACCTGGTTTAAGCGTTATGACAATGCTTATCGTTTCAATATCGACAAGGAAACGAATCGGGAGGATATTCTCCGCCTGATGGTCGATTTAACAGAGAATTTTTTATCAAAAGAGAAGGAATCAACACAGTGAAAAAAACAAATGTACATGATATTTATCTTTCCTCTTTCGGTCTACGAGAAAATACCATTGAAAGAATCGAAAAGGCCGAAAAAAAGTTGCAAGCTCGCTTTAAGGCTTTAGAGGAAATCCGGTCCTACAACCAGCTCAAAGTTCTTCGAGCCCTTCAGGAAAATCGTCTTTCTCAAGCAGACTTTTTCTCAGCTACCGGTTATGGCTATGGCGATAGCGGTCGGGATAAGACGGAGGCCATCTTCCGGGATGTTTTTAAGGCGGGGGCCTGCATCGTTCGTCCCTCCATCGCATCAGGTACCCATGCTCTTTCTACCATTCTATTCGCCCTCCTGTCTAAGAGGGACCGGATGGTGGCCGTCACCGGTCAGCCTTATGATACCCTTCAGGAAGTCATTGGCGTTAAGGGGAAGGAGGTGGGTACCCTTCTGGAAAAAGGGGTCAACTATTCCGCCATCCCTCTCAAAAAAGGAGGGACCATCGACTATGATGCTCTTGACCTTGCCTTAAAGACGCCGGTTCGTTTGGTCGAACTTCAACGTTCCACCGGGTATACTGATCGAAGAGCCTTTACTATAGATGAACTGGGGCAGGCAATTTCCTTCATTAAAGCCCGACAGCCGAAGGCTATAGTTATGGTTGACAATTGCTACGGTGAGTTTACGGAAACCAGGGAGCCTATCGAAGTGGGAGCTGATATTATCGCCGGTTCTCTGATTAAAAATCCGGGAGGCGGAATTGCTGTCTCCGGCGGTTATATTGCGGGAAGGGAAGACCTGGTCAACCGCTGCATGAACCACCTGACCGCACCCGGTTTAGGCAAGGATACGGGACTTACCTTTGGAACGACCCGGACCACTTTACAGGGTTTATTCCTGGCCCCCCACGTTACCATAGAGGCATTAAAAGGTGCCCTTCTCTTTTGCAAAGTCTATGAAGATTTGGGCTATACCTGCTATCCTTCTTTGGATGATCCACGGTCGGATATCATTCAGGCCATTGTTTTGGAAGACCCTGACCGTTTGATTTCTTTTGTTCGGGCCATCCAGCAGGCAGCCAGTGTAGGAGCTGAGGTTGTTCCTTATCCCTGGTCTATGCCCGGATATAGTGACCAGGTTATCATGGCGTCGGGAGGATTTATCGATGGTTCCTCCATTGAGGTTTCGGCAGATGGTCCCCTTCGACCTCCTTACCTTGCTTACTACCAGGGGGGACTGGTCTATGACCAGGCCAAGCTTGCCCTTCTGCTTAGCATTCAATCTCTTGAAGATAGCAAAGAAATCTAGAAGTGATCTCGAAGAAAGTGATTTTATCACTTTCTTCTTTTTTTTTCTTGACAAAGAACATTTGTTCGTGTATTCTTAATACAGATCGAACAAATGTTCTTAAAAGGAGAAATCGTCATGAAAAAAAGAACTCTGATTGTTAATAAAAAGAGGTTTCTTACCTTCCTCTTTATTGCCGGCCTTTTTTTATTTTCCGTATTTTTTGCCTCTTTTAACTGGATGTCAAACCGAATGGCCTATGGGATGACGGAACAGGAAGTAAGAAAAAATCAATCCTATCAGAAGGTTATTGTTCAGGAAGGAGATACCGTTTGGGCCCTGGCAAAAGGACTGGCCAAAGGGAAGAATATTGATACACGTGATCTTGTTCGAGAAATTTATCGGTTAAATGATTTGGGTAAGTCGACCCTGCACCCGGGTCAACCCCTACTTATCCCAAATATTTAATAAATTAATGCTGCCCATAATAACGAGTCGGCCTGATCACCGGCTCGTTAGGCAGCGTTTTTTATTGCAAAAAATAGGATATTATTTCTCCCTATGTCTTCTCTTATGGTAAGCTTAAAAGGAGTTTTTCCCGGCCGAAAAGTTCTTGCTCGTCCGGTTGAAGGGAATTGAGGAAAGAGAGGATCTTTGCCATGAAAGTGGGCTGCGTAAGAGAGATTAAAAACAATGAATTTCGTGTAGGATTAACACCGGATGGAGCCCGGGATTTTATTGCCCATGGCCATGAGGTTTTTCTGGAAAAAAATGCCGGTTTTGGTTCCGGATTCCCTGATGAGGACTACCGGGTTCTGGGCGTAACCATTCTTGATCAAGCGGAGGAAGTATGGAACACTGTTGACCTTATGATCAAGGTTAAAGAACCTCTGAAGGAGGAGTATACCTTCCTTAGGGAGGGGATGATTCTTTTCACCTACTTCCACCTGGCTGCCGCTCCTGACCAGCTTAGGGCTCTTTTGAACCATAAAATCAAGGCGGTTGCTTATGAGACCATTGAAGATGAGGACGGATCCTTACCTTGCCTTGCCCCGATGTCCCAAATTGCAGGGAGACTCTCTATTCAGGAGGGGGCTAAATATTTGGAAAAGCCCTTTGGTGGGGCCGGGATCCTTCTTGCCGGTGTTCCCGGTACGCCCAAAGCCAATGTCGTTATCCTTGGAGCCGGGGCAGTAGGAACCAATGCCTGCAAGATTGCTTTAGGTATGGGAGCTAACGTTTCTATCCTTAACCGGTCAGTGAAAAAATTGGAATATCTGGATAATATTTTTGGAGCCCATGTCCAAACTTTGGTTTCCTCCGATTCCAATATTGAACGAGTCCTTAAGAATGCAGATTTGGTCATCGGATCTGTCCTGGTTCCCGGTGGATCAACCCCCAAGCTGATCCGCCGCCACCATCTCAAGATGATGAAGAATGGTGCCGTCTTTGTGGATGTATCCATTGACCAGGGCGGCTGTGCGGAAAGTTCAAGGCCAACTACTCATGATGACCCTATCTATATCGAAGAAGGGGTCATTCACTATTGCGTGACCAATATGCCGGGAGCTGTACCTAGAACCTCAACCATTGCTTTGACGAATGCCACGCTCAAATACGCCCTGAAAATAGCCGATATGGGTTTGGAAAAGGCAGCGGAAGAGGATATGGCACTGGCTAAAGGCGTTAACTGTTATCTGGGTGAATTAACCAATAAAAATGTCGCTGAGGCTACCCACCAGGAATATCTCCCATTAAAACAGGCAATCCACGCTTAATCCATTGAAATAGGCATAAAAAAAGAGGACCTTAAGGTCCTCTTTTTTTATGCGGGTGAAAGGATTTGAACCTTCACGAGATTGCTCTCACTAGTCCCTGAAACTAGCGCGTCTGCCGTTCCGCCACACCCGCATACTGGGTAACAAAGACATTATAAGAGATGATGAGGTAAAATGCAAGAAAATTTTTTGCCTTTTTGCCACTTTCTTTTTCCCATCCTCTGATATAATAAGCAAAGACCAAGAGGGGAGGAGGATGCTTGATGGAAACGGAAATTCGGGAGGGACAACTGCATAGTCGAGACAAAGAAATCCTCCAGATTGCTCTTTTAGCCGGGTCTATCTTGACCTCCTCAGCAGCAGAAACCTACCGGGTGGAAGATACGATGGAAAGGATCCTGGCTTTATCTGACCACCAGGAAGTCGATGTTGTAAGCCTGCTCACCGTCCTCATGGTAACCATTACCTTTGATGATAAAACCTATATTACGGCAACTAAGCGGATCAAGTCCCGTTTTTTTGATCTCTATAAAATCCAAAGGGTTAACGAGATCTCCCGAGCCTTGACATCAAATCAAATGACCTTGGATGAGGCCTACATGGACCTGGTTCTTCTTTCCACGCAAAAGAAGCAAGTACCCTACGCTAATTTGATGAATTTCCCCTTTGCCTGGGGCTTTTGTATGATGGGGGGTGGAGGGATCCTGGAGTCCTTTCTTGCCGGTGTTGCCGCTTTTTTGACGGTCATCATCGACTATGTCTTACCCAAGAATATCGACCAGACCTTTACCCCTGCTTTTTTCAAGACTGTTATTGCCAGTTTTTTCCTGGCTTTTTTCTCCAAGCTCATTCCCTCAGTCCGGATGGATCCCATGATTTTGGGCTCCCTCATCATGCTCTTCCCGGGAACAACCTTTACTAACGGTATTCGGGATATGATGAAGGGGGATTATCTCACTGCAGGCGGTAACCTGCTTTCCGCTCTGGCTACGGCCTTAGCCCTGGCTTTTGGAGCAGGTTTCTCTCTCTTAATCATCAATTGGATATTTTAGGAGGAGCCTATGATTGAAGATTTTTTCTTTTCCAATCCTTATCTATTCGTTTTTTGGGAGTGTTTGGGTGCTCTCCTTGGGGTGACCTTCTTCGCCTTAGCCTTAGGTGATTCATGGAAGATTTCCCTATCTGCAGGAGTCATGGCTTTTTTCGGTTGGGGTATCTATACTTCTACCTGGCAAAAAATCGGAATTGTCCCGGCGGCCTTTCTCTCCTCTGCTTTCATTGCCTGGTGTGCCCAGGAGGGGTCCAGAATATTAAAAGGACCGGTAACTCTTTTTCTGATCCCGGCTTTGGCATCTTTGGTCCCGGGCATGCAGCTTTTCCAGATGGTCGTGGGGTTCATTACCGGTGACTCCGGCTTAGCAAACACAAAAATGATGGAGACCCTTTCCTTAGCCTTGTCCATCGCTCTCGGTGTGATCATGGTGGAAGCCTTATACATTATGAAAAAAGGAATTGTCGATCGGATACAAAAACGAAATGCCTCCCGTTTTTAGGAGGCAAGAAAGGATGAAAAATGCAAGAGACGGAATATCGCTATGATACCCAGCTCCTCATTGAAGGAGAGAATCTGGATGAGGATGCTATTCATGACTATATCGAAGAAAACTTTCAAGGTGACTGCCTCCTGGCAGTGGGAGGAGACGATCTCATCAAAATTCACTATCACACAAATGAGCCTTGGGATGTCTTAAAATACTGCCGAAGCCTGGGCGAAATCTTTGATATTGTCGTAGAAGATATGGACCGGCAATCCCGGGGACTCAAGGGTTAATGTTCCTGGTCCCGGTCGGAACCGGGATGGGGGAGGTCCATTTGTGAAAGCGGGTTTTTTTCCATTCCCTGCTTAACCATAGGATCATCTACATGGGTGTAAATTTGGGTCGTGCCGATGGAGGCATGACCCAATATTTTTTGTAGGGTTCTGATATCCACTCCTTCTTTATACATCAGGGTTGCTGCCGTGTGACGAAGCTTGTGGACAGAATATCGAGTGGTATCAAAGCCGGCATCCCTGAGGATTTTTTCAATCCTGTGCTGGACAGCTCTTTGACTCATCCGCTTCTTTCGAGAGGACAGGAAAAGGGCACTTTCGCCAGCGACAATGGGGCGAACAGAAAGGTAAGAGGAAAGAGCAGCACTGAGGGCATCCGTAATATAGACAGTTCTTTCTTTGTCACCCTTACCGACCACGTTGAAGTGATCTTCCTTCAATGAATTGAGGTTGAGCGAAACCAATTCGCTCAGTCGAATTCCTGTCGTTAAAAAAGTCACCAGGATAGCCACATCTCGCAGACGGAAGAATTGATTTTCTTCCCGGCCGGCCTGGTCAATGAGCTGGATGGCTTCGGGAAGAGTTAGGTAGACCGGCTGTCTTTTCTTTTTTTTCGGCGAACTGAGTTTATCCATGGGATTTTTGTCGAGGACCTCTTCGATGACCACTAAATACTTAAAGAAACCGCGGAGGGCTGAAGTCTTCCTTGCTCGACGGTTAGCTGAGGGCATTTCTCCGTCTTCGCTGAAAGCCAGAAAGGCCTGAATGTCGTGAAGGTTAGCTGACTGAAGGTCTTCAAGATCCATGTCTCCAATGGGAATTTTTTCAAAATCCATACGGCGAAATTCCGAACCGCCCTTTCTCCGCCGAAGAAAGCGGAAGAAAGAGGATAAGTCATAGGTATATTCTCTAATTGTCGTCGGGGCAAGACCCCGTATCGTTTTTAAGTAATTGATATAATCTTCGAGAAGAAGTGGTAAGTAATCGGTCATGTGGTCCTCTTTTCTTTCTTCCTGCATTTTACCACAGAGGGGGAGGGAGGGGGAAAGCGGAATTTGTAGCCCGTCTTCTCATGAGGTATAATAACAAAAGATATGTAACAAAATAGATACAAGCTCAAACTTGTTGGATTTAGCTGTTTACCGGATAGAGTAATTTGTTTATTGAGGAGATATTGGTCATGAACATAGGAAAAATCACTGTTAAAGAGGCTGCCGACCTGACCCAGAAGATCACGGAAGACGTACTGGCATCCATCAAAGAGTCCGTTGTGGGTAACCAGATAGTTATTCGTAAAATGCTTATTTGTCTTTTGGCCGGCGGTCATGTCCTATTGGAGGATGTGCCCGGGATTGGGAAAACCACGGTTGCCAGAGCCCTGGCTCGTGCTGTCGGTCTGGACTTCCAGCGTATTCAATTTACCCCTGACCTTATGCCTTCAGATGTGACAGGATTTAATATCTACAACCCCAAGACATCGGAATTTGTCTTCCGTGAGGGAGCAGCCATGACACAGATCCTCCTGGCGGATGAAATCAATCGATCCTCTCCGAGGACCCAGTCAGCCCTTTTGGAAGCGATGGAAGAAGGCCAGGTGACCGTAGAAGGAAAGACATACATCCTGCCTCAACCCTTTATGGTCATGGCGACACAGAACCCGGTTGAACATGTCGGAACCTATCCCTTACCGGAAGCCCAAATGGACCGATTTATGATGCGTTTATCCATCGGTTATCCTTCAAAAGAAGAAGAAATGCTGATTATGGATAAGGATGCCCTTAAGCATCTCTCGGAAACGGTTCGCGTAGTTGCTGATGCCAATGAAATCCGCCAAATTCGTGACAGTGTGGAAAATGTCACTGCCTCAGATGAGGTTAAACGCTACCTCTTGTCCTTAACCCGGGGAAGCCGGGAGTCGGAATGGGTGGAGTTGGGGGTAAGCCCCCGTGCCTCCATCATGCTTCTAAAGGCCGCCTCTACCTTGGCTCTTATGGAAGGACGCACTTATGTAAAGCCGGATGATATTCAGCGGATGGCTCATGATGTCCTCGATCACCGGATGATCATGAAGGCCCAGGCTCGGGGACAGGGGATTTCTTCGGCCAAGGTTACTGACCGGCTTTTGAAAGAAATGGTTGCTCCCCGATGAAAGCAATCCGACCCCGCCTTATCTTCTGGGCTTTGGGTTGGCTGGTTCTACTCGTCCTGGCCAACCTGCAACTGCGGCCATTTCCCCATATTTTTATGATCTTTTGGACTCTTTTACCTATCCTGTCGATCATCTTCTCAAAATTGTCCGATCGAAAGCTCAAAGCCAATTTGACCATCCGACCTCAGGTTCTCAGCCGGGGGCAGGAAGGACATTGGATTTGCCAGCTGACCAACGAATCACCCTTCATGGCTTTTTTCCTTCTCTTTCCTGACTTGAAGATTGTTCAGGGGAAAAAGGAAAAACCCATGGAAGTCATGCTTCAAGCCAAGGAGAGCCGAAAAGTTGACCTGGCTTTCATGTTGCCTTTTACCGGAACCTATACCCTGGAAACTCAGGAGCCTATTTATGAGGACTTTTTGGGTTTTATTCGGATGTCTTTCGGTCAAAAGCGTCTTAACCACATGGCCCATTGTTATGCCCTTCCCAGTCTCAGTCAGGGAGAAGCCGGGTCCCGACTCACTGCACTGGCCAATGACCTCGGTGATCCCATCCAGAAAAAGAACATGACTTCGGTAACGGATGACCTTTTTTCCATCGACCCCTTAACACAGGGGGAGTCCATGGCCCATGTCCACTGGAAACTAACAGCCCGGCTCCAGGAGTTTATGGTAAAACGCTATTCGGATACCGAACAGGAACCCTTACGAGTCCTTGTTCACACTGCCGATGTCGAAGGACCGTCTCCCCATTTCATGCTGGCAAAAAAAACCACCCTTCACGGGGACCAGCTTGACCTCCTAAAAGACCGTAATTTTTTTCTGGATCAAATTTATACTTTTACAAAAACTATGCTTGAACGGAGACAGGTGGTTCGGATTTCCGACGTTCAGGGACAATATCAAACATTTCCTTCAATCGAGGAGGAAGGTAAACTCCGGCTTTGGTTGGCTAAACTTCCCTTTCAAAATAGAGGAATCACTTGGAAGATTGAACCGATGGGTGATAAGGCGCAGGTCATCTTCATCCAACGGTTTGATCAGGAATCCTTAGGTGCCCTGATCCAAGCTTATGAGTCAGGGGTTTATTTTATCTGCCTATCCTACCTGTCCATGAATGATCCAAGTATGGTTGATCAGGTAAAAAAGGCTGATTTTACCTGTTACTGGTTGGATGAAAAGAAGGGAGCTGGCCATGAAAAATAAAATAGAATGGGCACAGATCCTCCAATCCTGGTTAACCTCCTCCATTTTTGCCTTCTGTTTAAGTTATTTTAGTCTCCGCCTTGTCGGTCAGTATTCTTCTTCAATGAATCTTAACCTCCAAATCGGACTACTGATTATTCTATCCGTCTGTCTTCTTTCAGGAATCTTTTTTGATCACTGGAAAATTTCCTTGCCGGTCATCGGCCTTGCCCTTCTTTTTTTTATCGTCCAACTTTTCACCGGCTCAGATTTTCGGCTTTCTTTCTTATCTCCATCATTCTGGATGTCAAAAGAAGGTAGCTTTCAACAAGTTCTTGATTGGATTCAAGTCACCTCCCTTGATCATCCGGTAGCTATGCCACCGTTTCTACCCACGATTATTCTATTCGCTACCGCCCTTCTTTCCGTATTCACCATTTGGGCCCTGCCCATCCCCCTATTAAATCTTCTTTTTTTGATTGGTCCTCTATTCTTCATTGAAGACCTTACTCTTGATCCAAGGTGGATCTTCGCCCTCCTTGCCGGCCTGTTTTGCGTCTATGCTTCCTATGCCTTTCGCCAGGACCCGGCTGGAAGAGACCAGAGGCCTCCGATCACCTTCGGTTTAACCCTGGTCGGCCTGACCTTCCTTCTTTCACTGGTCATCCCCGCAGAGACCTTTTTTTATCCCGGACTCCATCGATTTCTTAATGACCGTCGGCCAATGGAAGGGGGAGAGGTAACTGCATTTTCCTTGAAAGAATTAGGTTTTTATCCCCAGGGAAATCTCCGCGTAGGCGGTCCCGTGACGCTTAATCAAGACCCCTATATGGATGTGGCAGCCGGACCCGATTCGCTCTACCTTCGCGGATCCAGCTATGATGCTTTTGATGGCCATTCCTGGTCCTATAAAGAAGAACAACGGTTGAAAGTATTCCCTTGGGATGAAAGTTTCTTTGATGATGTTACTTCAGAGAAGGCTCAGGCTTTCTGGTTTACGGATAAAACCATTCGAGATCAAGCCATTAAAGATAAGCTCATTCGACCTACAGTTCTTTATCAGAGAACCTATCGGGATAATAAGATTGTCTTTACTTCCGGGAAACCGGGACTGTTAGGACGCCTTCTTCAAGCCTCTGATCATCCTATCAATCTCTCCGACCCATTTGCCGGGCTTCGAATTGACACCGGCTTCTTATATAGTGATAGCGGGATGGTTATTTCCGAATCCCCCTATAACAAATTCGGTTTAGTCTCTGTTGACCATTTTATCCCTCTTGAGAAAGTGTCTGATCCTAAGAATCTTTCTGCCTATACACCAACGAAAGGAAAGGGGGAAAGAGGGCTGGAAAGTAAAGTTGCTGACTTGGATCCAACTCTCCATAAGATTGTCTATGGAGAGGAAAAGGACTTTTCCAGCCTGGTGACTCAAATTCATGATCACTTTTCCAATCGCTACAAATACAAGCTGGATGTCTCAAGAATTTCTGATGACGAATTGTTTATTGATAACTTTTTAACAAATAAAGAAGGCTACTGCGTCTACTTTGCCACAACCATGACCTTACTCCTAAAGGATCTTGGCTATGAAGCACGCTATTGCGAAGGTTTTGTTCTTCCTTTTATGGATATCGCCCAGGACGGGATGGCTTACCGTAGCCTGAATGCCAACCAGGCTCATGCCTGGTGTGAGATTCATATTGACGGTTTAGGATGGATTCCTGTCGAAGCCACACCATCTTCACATATGGAAAACCTATCCGGTTTATCCTTAAATCATACGGATAATAGCAGTGAAGAAGTATCTGAAGAAGAATCAACCGAGTCATGGGAATCTTCAGAAGAATCATCGTCTGAAGCCTCTGTAGATGAAGAAACTTCCATGTCAATGGACAATGATACCTCTGAGGACGAAAAATCGCCTAAAACGCATCTGAGCGCCTCTCAAGCGAAATTACTGGTTATGGCACTCATCATATCCATTATCATGCTTGGATTTTTCCTTGAAATCCAGGTAAAGCGACATCGTTGGGAAACTCGTCAATCACCGTTATCTCTGACCATGGCAAAGACAAAGAATAAGGAAACTATGGGAAGAATATGGGCCGAAATTCAAAGGATGACCAAAGAGGAAGGTCTAAAAGTCGAACGAAAAGATACGGTGAAGGACCTGCTGAGAAAACTCCAAGATGAATATCGTTGGGAAGAAATCGAAGCTGCCCAAGCCGGCCTTGAAGCATTCCGTTACGGAGAAGAAGAACCGGATAAGGAAGACCTCCAAGCTCTTCATCGGCTCTACGTCAAACTATCGGCTGAGCGAAAAAAGAATCTAACCAAGACCGCTTGGCTCTTTAGGGAGGTTCTTAAAGTTCCGAGACAAACCTGGTGATCGGTGACAATAGCTTCTTTCAGCAAGCCCCCTCTGTTGTCACAAAATATGTATTTTGTGACATAATTTAGCTTTTGAAATAAAAGACCCCGATTCGTCCTCCTCTCCCCTCCGAATCAATTTTGAGGTTGATAAGAGGAGACCGATATCATTTACCGGAGATACCAACTTCATGTTATGCCTTCATACGTGGTAAAATAGACCAATCCGAACAGGTCATTAGAGAGGAGTTTTTATGAATCCCAATATCGATACCAAGTCAATTCAGGATGATGCGTCCAGCAATTTCATCCATCAAATTATTGATGAAGAACAAAAGCCCGGCGGACGGACTTATGGACATGATATTCACACCCGTTTCCCCCCGGAACCCAATGGCCTCCTTCACATCGGTCATGCTAAGGCCATTTGCCTCGATTTCGGAACGGCAGAAAAGTACGGGGGCCTCTGCAACCTTCGTATGGATGACACCAATCCGGTAAAGGAAGACGAAGCCTATGTACGGGCAATCAAAGATGATATTCGCTGGTTGGGCTTTGATTGGGGTGATCGGTATTTTCACGCTTCAGATTATTTTGATCGGATGTATGCTGCCGCCCTCCATCTCATCCGCAGAGGTAAAGCCTATGTTGACGACCAAACGGCGGAGGAAATTCGAGAAAGTCGGGGTGATTTTAACCGACCCGGCAAGGAATCTCCTTATCGAAACCGGTCTGTGGAAGAAAATCTGGACCTTTTTGAGCGGATGCGGGCCGGTGAATTTCAGGATGGTGAAAAGACTTTACGTGCCAAAATTGATATGGCTTCCGGGAATATGAATATGCGGGATCCTGTCCTCTACCGGATTGCCCATAAACCCCACCATATGACCGGAACAAAGTGGTGTATCTATCCCATGTATGATTTTGCTCACCCTTTGGAGGATGCTTTTGAAGGGATCAACTACTCCCTTTGTACGGTGGAATTTGAAGCCCATCGCCCCCTCTATAACTGGGTTATTGAAGAAACCCAGGTAGAAAACAAGCCCCGCCAGATTGAATTTGCCCGCCTCAATATGACCTATACCGTCATGTCTAAACGTAAACTCCGCTACCTGGTTGAGGAAGGTTTAGTTGATGGTTGGGATGATCCCCGCCTCCCCACCCTAATTGGCATGCGGAGAAGGGGTTACACGCCTCAGGCTATTCGGAACTTCATCGATGCTGTGGGCGTATCCAAGACCGATTCCATCGTCGACTTCCAGTATCTGGAATACTTTGTCCGGGATGACCTCAACCAACATGCTCCGCGAGTGATGGGTGTACTTGACCCGGTCAAGTTGATTATTGATAATTTTCCGAAAGACGAGACCGTCCTCTGCACGGTAAAAAACCATCCGAAAGATGAATCTATGGGAACTCATCAGATTCCTTTCAGCAAAGAAGTTTGGATTGACCGGGATGATTTCATGATCGACCCACCCAAAAAATACTTCCGCCTCTTCCCCGGCAATGAAGTCCGGCTCATGAACGCCTTTGTGGTCAAATGCACCTCCTATGAGGCGGATGAAAAGGGCCGAGTGACCTGTGTCCATGCCGACTACGATCCCGATTCCCAGGGTGGGAATCCCGCTGACGGCCGGAAGATCAAGGGGACCATCCACTGGGTTCCGGTGAAAGAAGGGATCGAATGCCAGGTCAACCTCTATGACAAACTCTTCACTGTGGAGAATCCGGATGGGGATGACCGAGACTATACGGAGCTCATCAACCCGGACTCCCTCAAAGTTCTGAAACCCTGTTATGTGGAACCCTATTTGGCTCAGGAAGGCCGAAAACAGGTCCAGTTCATGCGGAAGGGCTTCTTTATTGAAGACACTAAGTCAACGGCTGACCATCGAATTTTCAACGAAATCGTCTCCCTCAGAGATTCGTATAAAGCAAAGTAAAGATTCATTAAAGGAAGTATCCATGAGTGAAAAAAAAGTTTATCGAGGCATGGACACCATCTTACAAGTACGGACCAAGCCCGCTTTCTCCAAGCGGGCTTTGATTCTTCTTGCCTCCTTTCTTCTGCCTATCCTGCTTTTAATTCCCGGCTTTGTGGTGTCCGGCATTTTCCCCTTCGGCCCCAACACCACCATGGCTGTGGACCTCCGCCATGAATATGTTGGCTTCTATGAGGCCTTTCGACACAGCTTTTCTGATCCGGGAGGCTTCTTTTACAATTGGACAAAATCTTTGGGCGGAGGGATGGCCGGTAGCTTCTCTTACTATATGCTGAGCCCCCTTCATTTGATCTTTTTCCTCTTTTCCAGGGAGGACCTCCCCTACGCCATTCAGATCGTCCAGTGTCTTAAGATCGGGCTGGCCGGTCTCAACTTCTCCATCTTTTTGATGGGCCACGAAAAAGGTCAGGATAGTAAGGTCATCCTCTTTTCCACTCTTTACGGAGTGCTTTCCTTTTCCGTTGCTTTTATGCTCAATCATATGTGGCTGGATGCGATCCTGATTTTTCCTTTAGTCGTATTGTTCTTAGAACGTCTATTGGAAGGGAAAAATCCTCTCCCCTATGTCCTTTCACTGGCGTATATGATTTGTGTGAATTACTATATGGCTTACATGGCCTGCTTGTTTTTAGGGGTCTATACCATCTTCAGCTTAATTCGTTCGCCCAGGGATAAGAGTTTTTCAAAAAAAGAATGGGTAAAGAACCGCTTTTTCCAGTTTGTCCGCTTCCTTCTTTATTCGGTCCTTGGAGCCGGTTTGGCTGCCGTTGTTCTCGCACCCACACTCTACTCCATTGTTCTTTCCAAGGGGTCCTACACCCAAAAGGTCTTGCCGAAAATTGAATGGAATTATCCGCCCTTGGACTTTTTTGCCAAATTGATTCCCGGTGCATTTTCCTATGACCAGGTTCCCTTTGGTTTGCCGAATATTTTTGTAGGAAGCTTGGTCAATGTCCTGATCATCCTCTACTTTTTTCAGAAAAGCCTTTCTTTCCGAGAAAAATTGGCAGCTTTCTTTGTTTTGGCCGTTCTCTATTTCTCCATGGGGATCGATGCCTTAAATTTAATATGGCACGGAATGCAGCATCCCCTCTGGTACATCTACCGATACTCCTGGCTCATGTCTTTTTTCATGGTCTATCTGGGTTATCGTTCCTATGTTCGGATACAATCAACCCGGCCCATAGGTTATCTTGTGGCTCTTCTCCTTTATGGTGGGCTCCTGGCCTATCTTTATACCAACCTCGAACGATTCAATGACTTTTTAACGCCCTACCACCTTGTGGCAACCGGGGTTATGGTCATTATCCTGGTTTATATGGTCCATGCAAGAGCATCTTCCCCGTCTCTTTCCTTCCGACGACAATTAACGGGAATTCTGGCTATGGTCACCCTGGTTGAGATGGGCATTCATGGAGCCTTCCTCACCGGTTGCTATGAGTACGAAAGCTACCAGCAATTCAGCTTTTTTGAGCAAGCCTTAGCTGAATCAACAAAGACACTGGCTCCCGGAAATAAAGAGTTTTATCGCATTGAAAAAGACTTCCAGCATGACAATAATGACGGTATGCGGTTCGGCTATCCCTGTCTTTCTCATTTTAATTCAGACTTGAACCGGACCACGGTCGATGTTCTGTCCGGTCTTGGTTTTCCGGTAACCTCCAATGCCGTCAACGGATCAAACCCCACTAAGCTAACTGATGGTTTGTTCGCTCTCCGCTATTACCTGGTCTCTACGGTAAAGGACAATGGGCAGGTTCCCTATTACTCTCATTTTCGAAAAAATTCATATCGTCCCGACTTACGGGATATGAGAAAAATAGGATCAACGCCATACATGGATATCTATGAGTTGGACCAGGCCCTTCCCCTGGGCCTTTTAGCCGAAGAAGGAATTCAGCACTTTCACTTCGGGCGGAAGAATCCCATGGACAGTCAAGATATGATAGCCAACTATCTGGATGGAAATCCCGGGTCGATTAACTACTTCCAAAGAGAAGCCTGTGATCTGACGGAAAGGGTAAATATGAAGGAAAGCCAAATGAATGATCATCTTTCCCGCTTCCGCCAGATTGAAGAGGGAAAAGAGGCTTTCCTTAACTATCATTTCAAAACAGAAAAAGGGGCTTCCTATTATCTTTCTGTATCTAATACGCTGAATAAGAAGAATTCTTCCCTTTATCTGAATGGAGACCTTCTCCCCTCGAAACGCAACTCCTCATCAAACTTTTCTCAAATTTACAACGTGGCGGCAAAATCCGATCCCACCCGTTTCCAAGACTTGAAAGTTAAGTTAGGTGAGAAAAAAAGTAACTTCACCATCAACAACATTTCCCTATTTCGCTTTAACGAGATGGCTTGGGATCAGGCTAAAAATTTCCAGAATGCCAATGGACTTAAGGTGACCTATTGGGAGGATACCTATCTGGAAGGACATTTTCAGGCTCAGAGAAACACCCCCTACCTTCTCCTTTCCATTCCCTATGATGAAGGTTGGGAGGTCTTTGTGGACGACCATATGGTCAACACCCAGAAGGGTCTGGATGGGCTAACTTTGGTCTCGGTTCCGGAAGGAAGTCACCGTCTATCCATGACCTATACTCCCCCCTATCTGAATTATGGAGCGATCACCTCTGCCCTTTCCCTGGTCGTTCTTCTTATTTTTGAAATGACCTACCTTCGCCTCAGACAGAATCGAAAGCGGAACCTCCGCCGGGGCAGCTTGCGTTATCTCATTGCCTATGATTCGGAGAAATCCATTATCAACAATGAGGTGAACAAATGAAACTTCGAACGACACGTACACTCCATATCCTGGCCCGTCTGGGGATGGTACTAAGCCTTATTCTCATTTTTATCGATAAAAATAAGGACCAGCTCCACCTGGTGGAGCCGGTCCTTTTCTTCCTTTTTATTCTCGCTGCTTATCTGGATTATAACCTATGGCGGTGTCCCCACTGCGGTTACCACCTGAGAAAGATGATCCCTTTCCCTTCTTCCTGTCCCCACTGCAAGCGTAGCATTTATCTGGATGATCGGGTCCATGTTGAAGAAGCCAAACGAAGACAAAAGGAGACAATGGATAAGGAAAAAAGATCCGGGAGTTAGTTCTTCTCTTTTAACCTGGAAACCAGGAAGCCCAGGCCTATTCCCACTAAAGAGAAGAAGATCCAGGAAAAACCATATTGGGCAAGAGGGATGTGGTCAAAGGCTTTAACTAAAGACAGATCCTTGAAGCCATAGGCCCGAATCCCATCCACTATGGAAGCGATAAAAGTAAAGCTGACGGAAAACTTATAAATCCAATGGCTAATTCGTCCATGATCTAAGAGGTTTAAGATGGTGAGGAGGATCATGACCGGATAAACGACGGATAAAAGAGGAGCGGATAAGGCGATGATTTGGTCGACACCTAAGAGGGAGATCACACAGGCAACCAAGGTTGTCACGATAACCATAAACTTATAGGGAATCTTTCCCTTGGTAAAATCCTGGAAAAAGCTGGAGGTGGCATGGGTCAGTCCCACGGAGGTCGTCAGACAAGCCAGGAAGGTACATAGGCCTAAGGCGATGTTGCCAAATGAACCCATGGTTAGTCCCACGATCTTTGTTAAAAGCTCTGTCCTTTGCATGGAAGGGTCGCCAAAAGAGGTGGAGATGGCTCCCAGATAGGTAAGACCTCCGTAGACCAGTCCCAAGAGCAGGCAGGCAATTCCACAGACCCGCGTCATGGTCCAGGACATCTCCTTAGTATCCTTAATTCCTAAATCTCTAAAATAGGTGATGAAGGTCGAGGCCATAATGACCGAGGTAATGGCATCCATAGTTTGGTAGCCTTCAACAAATCCGGCTCCCAGTTGTTGTCCAACTGCCTGAGTGGAAGGTGCTAGAGGAGAAATAATTCCCTTGACTAAAATAACAATAAGGATAAAAAGCAAGGCCGGCGTCATATAATTCCCAATAAAATCAACAACCGAGCTCCCGTTAATCGAGAAGAAAAAGGTCAGGGCAAAAAAAATCAGGGAAAAAAGAATATGGTTAAAGTCCGGAAAAAACGGAAGAACGGACATTTCAAACGTTGTCGCCGCAGTCCGAGGGATGGCGATAATGGGGCCGATTAAGAGCATGATGACAACGCCGAGCAGTACACCGAAGTTCTTAGAATATTTTTTACCAAATTCTCTCATATCGCCGTTACAGAAGATGGCAGATTGAAAACCAATAAAGATGAAAACAATTTCAGAAAGTAAAAAACCAATAAGGGCGATAGGCCAACTGGCTCCAGCCTTTAAGCCCATCATGGGAGGTAGAACTAAATTTCCTGCCCCAAAAAATATGGCGAACAGGGCTAAACCGGAAACGATCATCTGCTTAGTTGTAATTTTGGAGGATGGGTCCATTCTTCTCTCTCTTTCTACATCTTCATGAGAATCATTTTGGGTAACATTTCATAAGCTTTTACTATAATATCATTTTCCCACTTTTTTGAACAGTAAAAAAGAGCCTGTCGAACAGGACAGGCTCTTCCGGATTATGATTTTTATTTTGCAAAAGCTTGAGCACGGGTCTGACGAATCATATTGATTTTAATCTGTCCCGGATACTCTAAGTTTTCCTCGATCTTATGAGCGATCTCATTTGCCAGTACGGTCATTCGATCTTCAGAAACAGCTTCCGGCTTGACCATGATTCTTACTTCGCGTCCGGCTTGGATCGCAAAGGAATTTTCAATTCCCTGGAAGGAATTGGTAATGGCTTCAAGATCTTCCAGACGCTTGACATAATTCTCCATGGACTCCCGGCGGGCACCCGGTCTTGCCGCAGAAATGGCATCGGCAGACTGAACCAGAAGGGCTTCAATGGTGGATGGTTCCACATCATTGTGGTGGGACTCAATGCAGTGAAGAACTTCTTTTTTCTCCTTGTAGCGTCGAGCGGCTTTAACGCCCAGTTCGACATGAGGAGCATCGATTTCATGGTCGATAGCCTTACCAATGTCGTGGAGTAATCCTCCTCGTTTTGCGACCTTGACGTTGGCCCCCACTTCCTCAGCCAGCATGCCGGCAATATGTGCCACCTCAATAGAATGGCCAAGGGCATTTTGACCATAAGAAGTACGATATTTCAGTTTACCCAAAATAAAAACCAGCTCAGGATGCATATTTCGAATGCCCACATCATTCAGGGCTTCTTCTCCCGCTTTTTTGATCGTCTGATCGACTTCCGATTCTGCCTTCTTATAAAGCTCTTCAATCCGAGTCGGATGAATTCGTCCATCAGCGATGAGCTTTTCCAGGGCAACACGAGCTTTTTCCCGGCGAACCGGGTCGAAGCAAGAAAGAACCACAGCTTGAGGCGTATCATCAATAATTAAATCTACGCCGGATATGGTCTCAAAGGAACGAATATTACGGCCTTCTCGTCCGATGATCCTTCCCTTCATTTCATCATTGGGCAGGGAAACTACGGAAACGGTCGATTCGGCAACATAATCCGATGCGAAACGTTGGATGGTCCGAGTAACTATTTCCCGAGCCATATCCTCTGCTGTTTCTTCCGTTTTTGATTGGTAGTCTCTAAGAATCTGAGCCTGTTCATGGATGGTCTTGGCTTTCATTTCTTCCAAGACTTCATCCTTTGCCTGATCCTTCGATAAGCCCGAAATACGCTCCAATTCTTCCTGGTGTTTGATGAGAAGGGCATTTGCCTCTTCACGTGTTTCAGCCACCTTCTTCTGATCGGATTGGAGTTGGCTGAGTCGTCTTTCAAAACTTGCTGTTTTGGATTCCAGACTGTCTTCCCTCTTTAATACCCGACGCTCCATATCCTGGAGTTCATTCTGGCGTTTAAAGTATTGGGCTTCCTGTTCATCTTTCATCCGATGGATTTCATCCCGGGCTTCAAGCAGAGCCTCCTTCTTTGCCGTCTCAGCAGTTCGGTTCGCTTCGTCAACAATTTTCTTTGACAAAGACTTGGCCGATCCCACTTCTGACTCAAATTGATTCTCCTTTACCTTACCTCCGATAAAGAAGAAAGCAGCGGACCCGACAAGAAAGGCCAGGATAGGAATAAGTATATCCATCGTTCACCTCCTTTCATATAGATTGTAAAAGGTACATTTTTAAGAGAAATCAGTCGATGTCAAAAAATGCATCGTCGTCTCCTTTGTCACTCACTGAGGAAACGGCATTCTTCCGGTCGGAATCCTGGGATTCCGAGTCATTTTTTGAGTGATCGGACTGGATAGTAGTGCGGACTTTTTCTTCGATCTCTTTGAGAAGGTCTGGATTTTCCTCCAAAAAGGTCTTGGAATTTTCTCGGCCCTGACCCAACTTTACATCGTTATAGCTGTACCAGGCACCTGCCCGATCAACAATCCCCATGTCATTGGCGGTATCTAAAATCGTCCCGATATGAGAAATGCCACTACCATACATAATATCAAACTCCACTCTTTTGAATGGAGGAGCAACCTTATTTTTTACGACCTTAACTCGGGTCCGACTTCCTATTACGTCATTCCCATCTTTGATCTGTTCGCCCCGTCGGATTTCCAGTCGAACTGTCGAATAGAATTTTAGGGCAATGCCTCCGGTGGTCACCTCCGGATTCCCGTAAATGACCCCGATTTTTTGACGGATCTGGTTTAGAAAAAGAACGGTTGTATTCGTTTTGGAAACAATGGGAGTAAGCTTGCGTAAGGCCTGGCTCATCAAACGGGCCAAAAGTCCTACATGGGTATCCCCCATCTCCCCTTCGATTTCTGCACGAGGAACCAGGGCGGCAACGGAATCAACCACAACGATATCTATCGCATTGGAACGAACCAGAGATTCGCAAATTTCCAGGGCCTGTTCTCCATCATCCGGCTGAGAGAGGACAAGATTATCAATATCCACTCCCAAATTCTTCGCATAGCCAACATCAAGGGCATGTTCGGCATCGATAAAAGCAGCAATGCCACCCATTTTCTGAGCTTGAGCTACTGTTTCAAGGGCTAAAGTTGTCTTCCCTGAAGACTCCGGGCCGTATAATTCCACAATCCGGCCACGAGGAATTCCACCAATGCCCAAAGCAAGGTCAAGATTAATTGCACCGGTGGGAATAGCGGCAATTTCTGTATGGGGCATATCCCCTAATTTCATTACCGAACCCTTACCGAACTGTTTTTCAATTTTATTAAAAGCCGTCTGAAGGGCTTTATCGCGATCACTGGCATTCAAGTTTTGGTTGGCCATTCTTCCTCCTTCTTATAATTATAAAGAGTTCATTACTATCGATCAAATCAAGTTAGGCATTCTCCAAGTCAAGAACCTGCTTATTCTTGACCAGATAATCCAGGCCGGACAAAATTGTCAGAGCCAGGGCCAAATAGAGAAGAATCGTTGATATCTTGCCCAGGAAGGTCCAGGAAAACTGTTGAATCAAGAAGGGCTTAGACAGAAAGATGATAATCGTCACCATCTGGATGAAGGTCTTATACTTTCCCCACTTAGAAGCGGCAATCGTAATTCCATCTGCTGCCGCTAAGGTACGAAAAGCAGTGATCATCAGTTCCCTTGCTAAAATGACCAGGGCGATCCAACCGGCGACCTCTCCCCGGTCAACCAAGAGGATAAATGCCGCCTGGGTCAGGAGCTTATCCGCCAAAGGATCAATAAACTTTCCAAAAGTCGTGACTAAACCCCTTGATCTGGCCATACGCCCATCAATAAAGTCGGTGATGGAAGCCAGGATAAAGATGACCACAGGCCAAAGGCTCTCCTCAGGGAGCAAGTAGAAGAGGACCATAAAAAGGGGAATGAGAAGTATACGGACAATTGTAATTTTATTCGGCAGATTCATTGAGATTCCTTTCCTTCCATTGTTCGGGATCTTCCCGAACCAGAACTTCCCTGGGCTTGGATCCGTCCTGGGCGGAAACGGCACCGATGGATTCCAAGTCATCGATGATACGGCCGGCACGAGCATAGCCGATCCGGAAACGGCGCTGGAGGCCCGAAATAGATGTCGTCTCTTCATGGGAAATAAATTCCAGAACTTCATCCATCAGGTCGTCCATTGGTTCATCCTCCCCTCCCCCACTACTTCCGGAAGAGGCGTCTTTCTCAATTTTTTCAATAAAGCTGGTATCGTATTGTGCGTTGTGCTTTTCCTTAATAAATCCAACCACCTTGGATACCTCCTCATCGGAAACAAAGGCACCCTGCACTCTTTTCGGCTTGGGAAGGTTGGAGGGATAGTAAAGCATATCCCCCTTTCCAAGGAGTGTCTCCGCTCCGGCTTGGTCCAGGATGGTTCTGGAGTCGATGGAGGAGGAAACCTGGAAGGAGATGCGGGAAGGAATATTGGCTTTAATCGTCCCGGTGATGACGTCCACAGAAGGGCGTTGAGTGGCAATAATGAGGTGGATCCCACAAGCCCGGGCCATCTGGGCCAGTCGGGTAATATGGGCTTCCACATCTTTTGAGGCCACCATCATGAGGTCGGAAAGTTCGTCAATGATAACGACAATAAAAGGAAGCTTTTCCATTCCTTCTTCCACCCGGCACTTATCCCGATAACCCTGAATATCACGGACGGAAAATTTGGAAAACAATTTGAAACGTCTTTCCATCTCCTGTACTGCCGTGAATAGGGCCTTAGCCGCCTTCTTCGGATCGGTAACCACCGGGATAAGAAGATGGGGAATCTCATTATAGACCGACAATTCCACCACCTTCGGATCAACAAGAACCATCCTAAGGTCGGAAGGGGAATACTTGTAGATCAAAGAAAGAATGATGGTGTTAATACAAACAGACTTTCCTGATCCGGTTGCCCCCGCAATAAGAAGGTGGGGCATCTTTGCAATCTTAGCAACAATCGGTCTTCCTGAAATGGATTGACCCAAGGCAACAGGTAAGGCATCTTGAGCCTGACTGAATTCCGGTGCTTCAAAAATCTCACGCAGACTGACCATATCTGCAGAAGGATTAGGTACTTCAATACCCACGTAGGGCTTTCCGGGGATAGGTGCTTCAATCCGAATATCAGCGGCAGCCAAGGAGAGAGCAAGGTCATCAGCCAGGTTGGTGATCCGGGAAACCTTAACTCCTGCTGCAGGTTTGAGCTCATAAAGAGCGACTGTTGGTCCTCGCTGAATGGAGACCACCTCGGATTCTATGCCAAAGGAAGCTAAGGTTGATTCGATAATGCCCGCATTTTTTTTCAGCACCTGAGGGTTCATATCCGAAGAGTGGGCTGGCGGACGAAGAAGGTCAAGGGAGGGAGGAATGTAATCCACTTCTCCTTTATCCACAGAAAAGTTAAGTTCATCGTCAGCAGAATCAGCCGGTAAATCCTTCTTTACCGAATGGTCCTTCGATTGAGGGCGGGCATAGTCATTAATGGGGATAGGATCTTTTTTTATATGACTATGACCAACTTCTTTTTTATCTTCGTTCAATTCATCCTGACTTAGCTGTAGAAAGGAAGGCAGACCTTCCACAGGAGAAAGCCCCGGTGGAGCTTCTTCCCTTCTTTCATTAGCTAGCGGGAAGGGACCAGGAATCTCCTCTTCTGCCTTTTTACGACCAGAAGCTTTTCTGGCTTCCTTTACCGAAGTCCGAGTCTTATCGAAAAGACGGGAAAGTGCTTGACCCATGATGTGGAAAAACTCCATCAAACGAAGGTCAAAGAGGTGAAGAAGGAAGAAAAAAACGCAGAAAACAAAGAGAAGGTAAATTCCGATTGACCCGATTACCTTGGAAAAGAGAAAACCGAAAAAACCGCCAAAAAGTCCGGGGCCTCGCTTAATCAGTCCCCACTCCCCTGCCATTTCCATGGAGGTCTGAAAAGAGCCGTCAGGATTAACCTGGGTCCAAAGAATCAGAGATAGGCAGAAAAAAAGGGCGAAGACGTAGAGAACGCTTCCACCAAATTTTGTCCGCCACTGCCGGACCCATTCCGTGATGAGAAAAAGCAAAAAAAGGAGAGGAAATCCATAAGCCATAACCCCAAAAAGGGTGAAGAAAAAATCACCGACAGTAGCACCCACAATTCCCGTCATGGACTGGAAATAGATGGACACTCCCATCAGTAAAAAGAGGAAAACTCCAAAAAGTAAGAGCCCCTCTCTCCTCCCCTGTTTCTTGTGATTCTGTCTTTTTCGCTTGTTTTGACCCGCCATGAATCCTCCTAACACTACCGTTTATTATACCATAATGGAAGGAACATTTTCCTTACAAATGAGCCTTTCTCAAACTTGGGATAAGAAGAAACCCGGTAAAGAAAAAGGCTTGGACGAAAGTGTCCAAGCCTTTTTCTTCACCAAAAATAGTAAAAGAATAGATTAGAGAAGGTCCTTGCGAGAGAGATTAATCCGGCCCTGGTCATCAATTTCGATAACTTTCACCTTAACCTTGTCTCCAATGTTAACAACATCCTCAACCTTATTTACTCGTCTGTTTTCCAGTTTGGAAATGTGGACCATTCCTTCTTTTCCATAACCCAAATCAACAAAGGCACCGAACTTGAGGATCCGGACGACGGTTCCCTCATAGACATCGCCCACTTCTACTTCCTTGACGATGTTGTGGATAATCTGGCGAGTTCTTTCCCCGGACTCCCCATCGATGGACATGATGGTAATGAGACCATCATCATCGGTGTCAATGGAGGCACCGGTTTCATCAATGATGGAATTGATGGTTTTACCGCCCTTTCCGATGACATCACGAACTTTTTCCGGATCGATTCGCATGGTGATGATCCGAGGAGCGAAGGGAGACAGCTCCTTACGAGGCTCTGCTATGGCTTCAGCAATGACATCCAAAATTTCATACCGTGCCTTCTTGGCTTGATCCAGGGCCCTTGTCATAATTTCCTTGTCAATGCCCTCGATCTTAATATCCATCTGGAGGGCGGTAATTCCCTCACGAGTTCCGGCGACTTTGAAGTCCATATCGCCAAGGTGGTCTTCCAGACCCTGAATATCGGTCATGATCGAGGTTTTCTCTCCCTCTTTAATCAGTCCCATCGCAATTCCGGCAACCGGTGTTTTAATGGGAACACCAGCATCCATCAGGGCTAAAGTGGATCCGCAAATGGAAGCCTGGGAAGAGGACCCGTTGGATGACAGAACTTCTGAGACCACCCGAATGGTATAGGGGAAGTCTTCGAGGTCAGGAAGGACCGGTAAAAGGGCTCGTTCAGCCAAGTGGCCATGGCCGATCTCACGACGACCGGGTGACCGCATGGGTTTAACATCCCCTGTGCAGAAGGGGGGGAAGTTATATTGGTGGAAGTAGTTTTTCACGATCTCTTCCGCATGTAGACCATCGATGTATTCAACATCTCTTGGGCCGCCCAGAGTCACCACTGACATGACCTGAGTCTGTCCACGGGAGAAAAGACCGGAACCGTGAGTCCTGGGCAGAACGCCGGCTTCCGCATGGAGGGGGCGGATTTGGTCCATGGCCCGGCCGTCGGATCTGACTTTATCCTCGGTAATCAGGCGTCGAACCTCGTCACGGATGATCTCTTCCATGATCGTATCAATATCTCCCTTTTCCTGGGCAAAGTCTTCCCAATCAGCCGCTTCAAACTGGTCCATGGTATTCTTTTTAATTTGATCAATCCGGTCATTTCTGGTCTGCTTATCATCGGACCGGAGAGCTTGAAGGAGGTCTTCCTTACAGGCCCGCTCAACCCTGACCCTCAGCTGGTCATCGGGCTTATGGACAGAAAAAGCCATCTTTTCTTTCCCAACTTCTTCCTGAATCCCTTTGATGAAGCGACAGATGGCCTTAATTTCTTCGTGGCCGTAGAGGATGGCACCCAACATAACATCCTCGGAGAGCTCATTGGCTCCAGCTTCCACCATCATAATGGCTTCTTCGGTACCGGCTACGGTGAGATTCAAATCCGAATGAAGAGCCTGGTCCTCAGAGGGGTTAATGACGTATTCTCCATCAATATAACCCACGATAACCGCACCGGTCGGCCCATGGAAAGGAATATCTGAAATGGAAAGGGCAACGGAAGACCCGTTCATAGCGGCAATTTCAGGAGGATCTTCAGGGCTGACGGAAAAAACTGTGGCGATAACCTGAGTGTCATTCATATAACCTTCGGGAAAAAGAGGACGAAGAGGCCGGTCCATTTGTCGGGCGTTCAGGGTGGCTTCCTGTGACCCTCTTCCTTCTCTCTTATTGTAACCGCCGGGAATTCGACCAACAGCATAGAGTTTTTCCTGATAATCACAGGTCAGGGGGAAGAAATTTTGTCCTTCTCTGACTTCTTTCGAAGCGGTGGCTGTCGTTAAAACGGCAGTATCGCCGGCCTGGATCATACAGGCTCCATTGGCCTGTTCAGCATATTTTCCGATGGTCACGGTAAAGGCATTATCCGTGAGAGGGGATTGGTATTGGTACTCCTTAATCATGTTGCCTCCTATTGGCGGTTTCTAGGTGAAAATACACCCTTCGTAACGACGAGCATCTTTGAAATTCAACATTCTTATATTATACCCTACTTGTCATGAAAAATGGCCTTTGCTGGCTTATTCCCCAGAGGAGTTCGTATGGATAGCGCTTTGGGTAAAACTCGAATTTTGGCCTCTTTTCCCTTATCGCCTTCCTCCCCATCTAAGGTCCAAGCCAGGTCATCCCCGGAGATAAGATCGAGCCGGGTCGTCTGAAGACGGAGGATCAGAGCATTATCCCGACCGGCAATGAGGTCATGGAGGGCTCCCGCCAAGTCCAAGGGCTTGGCAGCGGCTTTGACCAGGAGGACTTCAAATAAGCCATCATAATAATCCGTAGGTCCCGTTATTGAAGTAAAACCGGCAACAGAATTGGAATTGGAAACCAATCCCAGGATAAAATCGCCTTCCAGATCCCCCCCGTCATAACGTAACTTAATTGAATGGGTTTTTATCTGGGTCAGGTCTTTAACCCCTTCAAAAAAATAAGCTAAACGACCTAAAAGATTCTTTTGATCCTGAGGTGTCCGATAGGCAACAGAGGTAAAAAGACCGAAAGCAGCAACATAGATAAAGGGTCGGTCATTCAGGCTACCTACATCAAAAAGAGAAGTTTTTCCCTGACAGGCTAAATTGATCAATTCTTCCCGATGGAGGTCACCCATACCTACTCCATTGGCAAAATCGTTGGTGGATCCGGAGGGAATATAGGCTAATTCCGGCTTGGGATTAAGAGACAGGAGGCCTGAGACCACCCGTGAAAGAGTCCCATCCCCGCCTAGACAGATAATAAGATCAACCTCTTGCCCAAATTTCTTGACAAAGACCTCCTCATCGCCTTCTTTTTGTGTCGCAAGGACAAAAGAAAGATAATTACTATCGGTCAATTGGTCAATCAGGGAGGGAAGAAAAAGACCGGATTCCTCTACACCGGCTACCGGATTAAAAATGATTAGGGCTTTTTTCATGTCTTTCTCCTCATCAAAAAAAAGAGTGCTCTGGGCACTCTTTTTCCGTCTATTGGTTTGGACTAGCCGCGCAATTCCAACTTTGCGATGATTTCGCGGTAGCGTTCGATGTCATTTTTCATCAGGTGGTCAAGGAGTCCCCGACGACGACCGATCATCTGATACATGCCCCGGCGGGATGAGTTGTCACCCTTATGACCACGGAGGTGTTCGGTCAGATCGGAAATCCGCTTAGATAAAAGGGCAATCTGAACTTCCGGTGAACCCGTATCATTTTCATCTTTACCAAACTCGCGAATAATTTCCTGCTTTTCTTCTTTGGTTAACATTCGATTCTCCTTTTCATTCTATCCTCCCAGTGCAAGACCAATTTCTCCACACCGAGCAAGAAGTACTTGAAAAGTCTACCATAAGATCAAGCCGAAATCAAGTTATCCACTCACTTTCCTGACCATTGACCGCAAAATTCTCTCATCGTTTTTAATCTGTTCAATCAGTTCCTCTGCATTTTGAAAGACCAGGTCTCCTCTCTCAAAGTAAAGGAATTGGAGATTGAAAACCTGCCCATAGAGGTCCCCATGAAAATCAAAAAGGTGGCATTCGATTTTAACTGGACCATCAAGGACAAAAGTGGGATTTGACCCGATATTGGTCATTCCGTAATAGGTTTTCCCTCCAACAGTGGACCGAGTCAGGTAAACGCCGTTTGCCGGCAGGATATAAGGGAAATCAAGATCAATATTTGCAGTGGGAAATCCCAAGTCCCTCCCCCTCTGTGCTCCGGGAACCACCTGACCTGTCATCCGGTAGGGGCGACCCAGCATGGCTTGTGCTTCCTCTACCCTTCCCTCTGCCACTGCTTCCCGAATTCTTGACGAGGAGATCCGTCCTTTCCCATCCTCCACATAAGGAAGAAGGGAAACCTGGTAACCCAGTCTGTCCTGCCCCTCAAGGAGGTCACTAACCCTCCCCTGGGCAAGGCGACCATAGGAATAATCCTGACCGCAAACGATGTGTTTGACATGGAGGCGGTCAAGCAGAAAGTCTTCCAAAAAATCTTTCTTATCGATGGACATAAAGTCATGGTCAAAGGTCTTCAAAAAAACGTAATCTAACCCCATCCGATCCAGGATTTCCAACTTATCCTTCAGGGAGGTCAGGTGACTAACCGGGCTATGGCTAATTTCTTCCAGAGTATGCTGCTTGAAAAGGAGAACCGAGGAAAGAATTTTTTCTTGGTGGGCATAATCCATGGCACAACGGATAAGAGCTTGGTGGCCCAGGTGAATCCCATCAAAATTGCCCAGGGCCATGGACTGGTCCCCGGGGAAAAATGCATCGTCTTGATCACAATCGATAATTTTCATCGTCATCCTTCAATCATTTCTATTCCTTTATTGTTATCCTCTAGTAGCTGTCTGACCTAGGCTAAAACTTTCTTCATCCGAAGCTTCTCTTTTTCACCGTCAAAATAGCCAAGGCCGATAAAGCCGTGAGGATCGTAAATTCTGTAGATTCTTTCGGGTGGGATCAGTGCTAGCTTAGGCTTGCTGATGAAGCCACCCAATCGAAGGGTCTTTCCTTCGGAAGAATTTACCGTTAAAGAGCGAATATGAGGAATGGATTGATCCATGGGAAGAAGGAAGGATTCGATCTCGTCCCTTTCCAGCCTTCGTAAACGGGAAATGGGAATAGCTCGGTCGATGGAGAATGGTCCAACCCGGGTCCGAACCAGGCGAGTGGTTGTTGCCCAGGTCCCCAAGGCCTTTCCCAGGTCATCTACCAGGGTTCGAATATAAGTCCCTTTGGAACAGGAGCAAGTAAAATCCAGCCCCTCCTCATAAAAGGCCAGGGGTGAAAAATTATAGATAGTAGCCTCCCGGGCCTTTCTTTCGACCTTTTTCCCCTGGCGAGCCAGATCATAAAGACGCTGTCCATTAACCTGGACGGCAGAATACATGGGAGGAATCTGTTGGATGGTTCCAATAAAAGAATTCATCACTTGGCGAATATCCTCCGGACTGAACCGGGTCCGGTCGGATCTTTCGATAACCCTTCCGCCCAGATCCAGGGTATCTGTCCGAATCCCAAAAACCAGGCTACCCTCGTAAGTCTTCCCCTGTTCACTGATATAATCGGCAAGTTTCGTGGCCCGGCCCAGACAAATGGGAAGAACCCCCGTGACTTGGGGGTCAAGGGTCCCGGTGTGACCCATTCGGCGTTGACCGGTCGTTCCCCGGAGGATGGCGACCACATCGTGAGAGGTCATCTCCTTTTCCTTAAAGACATTGAGAATTCCTTCCATTTCAGCCTTCCTCCTCAGAAGGCAGGAAGGCTGAAGGGTCTAAGCCTTCAAAGTAAGCCTTAACTTGATTCAGAGCTTCCTCCTTGGCAAAGGACAAGGAGGCTCCTGCAGCCTTAATATGCCCCCCTCCGCCGAAGGATCTGGCCACTTCTTCTACGTTAAAAAAGAGCTTGGAGCGGAAGGATAGTTTGGTTGATTCCTCCCCCATCTCCTTGATTAGACAAGCCACTTCCACCCCATCCAGATTGCGAAGAATATCCACAACGCCTTCTGCTTCGCCCATGGTAATGGAATAGCGGGATAAGTCTTCCTGGGTCACCGTGGCTAATGCAACCCTGCCCTCCTGTAGAAAGTCGGCTCGGTCAACGACAGCCCCCTCAAAAGCAAAAAGACGGGGGTCAAGGGATTGATATTCGTGAAGGTAGACCCAGTCCGGATCAGCACCCCGGTCTAAAAGATCCGCAGCAAGGCGGAGGCATCGGGCCCGTGCCGTATCGTACATGAAACGGTTGGAATCGGTCGTGATACCGGCAAAAAGAGCCGTAGCTGCCTCCGGAGGAATGAAAAAACCCTGGTCAATCAGATAATCTCCCAAAATCTCACAAGTAGAGGAGGCATCCTTCCTTTGACAGGTCAAATCACATACCCCTTCATTGACCTGGTGGTGGTCAAAGTTAATTGAGGTCTTCGACCGGTCTAAAAGTACACCAGCTTCTTTAAGACGGTCTCGATCGCCCAAATCGACCATGATGAAGAGGTCGTAGTTTTTATCCCTTTTGACCGCTTGTAAGCGGTCAAAACCCGGAAGGTAGGATAAGTGGCGTGGTCGTTCATTATGGATCATATCCACATCTTTGCCCAAGGCTTCCAAGGTCAGGCCCAATCCAAGAATGGACCCCAGACAGTCCCCGTCGGGGTTGACATGGCCTGAGATGGCGATCGAAGAAGCCTGATGAATTACCCGGGTAATCTCAGGCCAAATCGGATGGGTCATCACTTCCTCCCTCCCTATCCAAATCACCACGGGCCATCTGGCTTTCCCTGTCTTTTTGAATCACCCGGTCAATCAGAGCATCCATCTTCATCCCTCGCTCAATGGATTCATCCAGGTGAAAGCGAAGTTCAGGGATTTGACGAAGGTCTAGCTTTGTGGCCATTTGATTTTTCAGAAACCCGGCCGCTGCTTCCAGACCCTCAATCGTCTGTTTTTTATCCCATTCTTTTCCCATCACGGAAATAAAGGCATCGCAGTAAGAAAGGTCGGAGGAGACCGTGACATCCGTAACCGAGGTCATGGGTGCAATTCTGGGATCCTTCATATCGTAAATGATGGCATGGGAAAGGACTTTTTTTATTTCTTGAGAAATACGTCCCATTCGTTTATGGTTCATCTCTCTCTCCTTTCACCAAGGGCGATTCAGTCAAGCTTTTGAGCGACTTCCACCTCATGGAAGCATTCGATCATATCACCGACCTTGATGTCGTTATAATTGGCAATGCCCAGTCCACCTTCGTAGCCGTGTGCGACTTCACGGACATCATCCTTAAAGCGGCGAAGAGATGCAATATCCCCTTCAAAAATCACGACATCATTTCGGAGGAGACGGGCCTTATAATTCCGGACGATTTTTCCGGAGACCACATAAATCCCGGCAACTACCCCAATATTCGGAACCTTAAAGGTATCCCGAACTTCAGCACGGCCGCTGACTTCTTCGACAATATCGGGAGAAAGCATGCCCTCGATCGCCTTTTTGATGTCTTCGATGGCATCGTAGATGACCCGGTAGGTCCGAATATCGATGCTCTCACGGGCAGCCTGTGCGATGGCCCCTTGGTTAGGACGAACATTAAAGCCGATGATAATGGCATTGGAGGCCACGGCCAGCATGACATCGGATTCGGAAATCCCGCCGACAGCCCCGTGGATGATGTTCACCTTAACCTCATCATTGGAGAGTTTTTCCAGCGATCCGGCCAGGGCATCAATCGTCCCTTTAACATCCGTTTTGACAACCAGGTTAAGCTCCTTGAGACCTTCCTCAGAAATCTGCATGTGGAGGTCATCCAGGGAGACGTGGGTGGTCATATTCAACCGTTCTTTTCTTGCTCTTTCTTCTGCTCTGGCAGCAAATTCACGAGCAATCTTTTCGTCTTTTACCGCATAGATCTTATCACCCGCTTCAGGCAGGTCGGAAAGACCCATGATTTTTACCGGCATAGAAGGACCGGCCTTCTTAACCCGCTTGCCAAAGGAATCTTCCATAGCTCGGATGTGACCGGAGACCGTACCGGAGACGACATAGTCATCATTGGTCAAGGTTCCCTTTTGAACGAGGATGGAGGCGGTGGCCCCTTTCCCCTTTTCTAATTGGGCCTCAATAACAACACCCACAGCCGGACGTTTGGGGTTAGCTTTAAGCTCAAGGATTTCGGAAAGAATCACGACATTTTCCAAGAGATCCTGGATTCCTTCCTTGGTCTTCGCTGAAACGGGAACCATAATGGTATCGCCACCCCACTCCTCAGAGACCAGCTCGTATTCCATGAGCTCCTGTTTGACTCGGTCGGGATTTGCCCCCGGGCGGTCCATCTTGTTGATCGCGACAACAATAGGGACATCCGCAGCCTTGGCATGGTTGATGGCTTCCACGGTTTGCGGCATCACCCCATCATCCGCAGCAACAACCAGAATGACGATATCAGTGGTTTTGGCTCCGCGAGCCCGCATCTGTGTAAAAGCTTCGTGACCGGGGGTGTCCAGAAAGGTCAACTTATGACCGTCAACATAGGCAACAGAAGCACCGATATGCTGGGTAATTCCACCGGCCTCTCCTCTGGTGACAGCCGTTTCCCGAATAGCATCCAGGATAGAAGTTTTCCCATGGTCAACGTGACCCATGACGGTAATAACAGGTGGACGACCTTTCAGAGACTTGGGTGAATCTTCAAAGTCAAGTTGGTCAAAGATCTCATCCCGTGAGCTTTCTTCAGGCTCAGTAATTAGAACGCCGAAATGGTCAGCAACTTTTTCCGCCGTCTCAAAGGTGATCGATTCATTGAGACCGGCCATGATTCCCATCTTAATCAAGACAGTGATGACTTCCATGGCATCCTGGCGGATTACCTTGGCAAAATCCCCCACGGTAATTTCAGCAGGAATTTCGATAATGGCGTCAAACTCATCCTCTTCTTCCTGGGGAGCAGGCTTCTTCTCTTCCTTAGCCTTTCCCGGTTTTTTCGCCAGGTCTTCCTTTTGCGGTTGGGGCTTTTTCCCCTTACGGGCTTCTTGTCTGGCCTGTTTCTTTTTCGTTCTTGCCTTGGCCTGGTCTTTTAGCTTAATCTCCAGGCGTTCTTCTTCATCCTCCTCCACATCTTCCCGATTTTTCATCTTTTTATGAGAAGAAGTCTTTACTTTTTTCTTATGGGACTTCTTTTCCACGGAAGACGAATCAGATGACTTTTCCTTCTGATCACGAACATTTTTTCGGTTTTCCTGATAGATGGCTTTCACCTTATCAATATCTTCATCCTCCATAGTTGACATATGGGAGGGGTAGGTCAGGTTCAACTTTTTTTCCATCAAATCCCTTAGGGCTTTTGTGGGGACATTCAATTCTTTGGCAACTTCGTAAACTCTCATCGTCCACCTCTATTCTTGTGTTACATGCATAAGCTCCTCATAGATCTCTTGGGGCGGGTTTCCCCGAAGGGCGGAATTCAACCGCTTACTGTCCAGAACGTTTTGTATACAGACTTCTGACTTACAGATATAAGCCCCTCGTCCCGGCATCTTCCCCGTTCTATCCAGGGAAAAGTTTCCATCCTTATCCTTAACAACCCGGATAAGCTGGTCCTTTTCCTTCCTCTCTAGGCAAGCTAAACACTTGCGTAAAGGAGATTTTTTCATATTAGAAGACATCCTCCTCTACCGGGGCAACTTCCAAGCCGGCTTCCCTTTCAAGGTCCGAAGATGAAGAATCTTCTTCATCCTCCGACAACTCAAAAGCTTCAGGATCCTCAAAATATTGAGACTCTCCTTTAATATCAATCTTCCATCCGGTTAATCGAGCGGCAAGACGGACATTCTGCCCCTCTTTTCCGATCGCCAGGGATAATTGGTCATCCGGGACAACCACCACGGAAGTTTTTTCTTTCTCGTTGGTAATCACCCGAGAAACCTTGGCCGGACTCAGGGCATTGGCGATAAAGATCTGTGGGTCCGGATCATAAATGGTGATGTCCATCTTTTCTCCCCCCAACTCTTCAACAATATAGTTCACCCGACTCCCTTTATAACCGACACAGGCACCGATGGGATCAACATCACTTTCTGAGGAATAGACAGCCACCTTGGAGCGGGATCCGGGTTCACGGGCAACGGAATAAATATCCACGATGCCCTGGCCAATTTCGGGTACCTCCTGTTCGAAAAGGCGAATAACCAGGTTGGCATGGGCTCTGGACAGAAGAACCTGCGCTCCTTTAGAGGAATTTCTCACATCGGCTACATAGAGTTTTACCCGATCACCGGGTTTTAGATGTTCACCGGGAATTTGTTCTTTGGCCGGCACAATCCCCTCGGTTTTCCCCAGGTTAATAAAGACATTGCCTCGGTCAACCCGTTGTACCGTTCCGTTAATGATTTCACGGACCCGGTCGATATAAGCATCGTAGATGGTTTCCCGTTCAGCATCATGCAGTTTTTGGATAACAATATTTCGTGCGGTTCCTGCCGCGACCCGGCCGAAATTTTCCGGAGAGACCTCAACACGAACTTGACCGCCCACTTCTACGGAAGGATTCTTCGTCTTAGCTTCGGCCAGGGAAATTTCCGTAACGGGATCTTCCACTTCCTCAACAACATTGCGGAGGGAGTAAACTCGAATTTCCCCGGACTCCCTGTCCATAACTACATCGACATTGGTCCGGTCATCATAGTTCTTTTCATAGGATTTTTCCAATGCTTTTTCAATAGCCTCGAGGATCACCTCCTTGGAAAGCCCCTTACTTTTTTCTAAGGCATCCAAAGCCTCGATCAGATTCTCGTTCATACTTCCTCCTAAAATTCCAAGACTACTTTTATGCTGGCAACCTGGTCTCTGTCTAAAAAGACCTCCTGTCCAACCAGGTCTCCGGTCTTTTTTCTCTTTCCTTTTCTCTTTGACGGGTCTAGTTGCCGGATAAGGACACGGTAGGCCCGATCATCAAAATCCATAAGATCCCCTTGAAGGATCTTATTGCCCTCGAAAGATCCGTAGAACGTAAATTCCAATTCATGACCTCGGTAGATCTCCAGATAGCGGTCATTAGAGAGGGGGCGGTCCAGGTCAGGAGAGGAGACTTCCAGGTTGTAGGCAGAGTCCACCGGGTCCAATTCATCCAAAAGAGGGCTGAGAACATCATTGACCTTTTCGCAGTCTTCGATACCTATCCCATCCGGATGATAAATGTAAAAGCGGAGGGCCTTACCTGAGGAATCCCGGATGAAATCCACGTCCAGAAGTTCATAACCTGCCCGGCTCACCGGCTCAGCCAGCTTTACTCGAAGGTCGTTAAGGGTCTGTTTGTTCATGGATTTCCTCCTTAAAAAAACAAGAGCGGAAACCCGCTCTTGTTACACGCATCCTATCGACTTCTGTATTTTACCACATTTCCGAATAATGAACAAGTCAGAAACCGATGAAGAAGGACATCTGGTTGGATGCGGGATAGGGATCTAGAAGACCATTTTCTTCCAGGGAATCCATGCCGGACCGATTGACTCCTGTCCGGTCCTTGAAGTCCTTCTTGGAGATAAAGTCCCCCTTCGCTCTTTCCCGAACGATAGCTTCCCCCATAGCCTCTGATACGTTATCTAAAGCGGATAAGGGGGGAAGAACCTTATCTTCATCAGCCACGGTAAAGGAGGCAGCCTCCGAAGTCATGAGGTCAACCGAGTGGAAGGAGAGCCCTCTTGCCAGCATTTCTTCTACCACCTCCAGAAGGGTGATCTTTCCTTCGTTACCCTCTCCATCGTTTTTTAGTTCTTCCAGGGCTCTTTGTACGGCTTCCAGGTCGTTGACCAGGAAGGCTGTGGAGAAGTTGCTCAGCCTTTGCGTAAAGTAGGAGGCATAAAAAGCTGCAGGCTTATGGACTTTGAACCAGGCGATACGGAAAGACATCATAACATAGGCTGCCGCATGGGCCTTAGGGAACATGTACTGGATTTTCTGGCAGGATTCGATGTACCAATCCGGCACCCCGGTTTCCTTCATCTTGGGCAAATATTCTTCCGGAATTCCCTTACCCTTTCGAACCTTTTCCATGATTTTGAAAGAATCAAGCTTATCCATACCCATGGCAATCAGGTTATTCATAATATCATCCCGGGTGCAGATGGCGTGAGTTAAGTCGATCGTGCCTTTTTTAATCAGTTCCTGGGCGTTGTTAAGCCAAACATCGGTTCCATGCGACAGACCGGAAATCCGAACCAGTTCAGCAAAGGTGGAAGGTTTCGTATCCTTGAGCATGGACCGAACAAAGTTGGTCCCGAATTCAGGAATTCCTAATGATCCGTCTTGACTGTTGGAGTAAGGGGTCCGAGCATGTAAGGATTCACTCCCCGAAAAGAGGGCCATCGTGTCAGGATCGTCAAAAGGTATGTCCATAGGATCGATCCCGGTCATCTCCTCCAGTTGACGGATGATTGTCGGGGTTGTCTGACCCAACTCATCGAGCTTAAGAAGCTGTTCCTCGAGATAGCGGTATTGGAAGTGGGTGGTAATATCGGAATTGGGATCATCAGCCGGATATTGAATGGGTGTAAATTCATAAATTTCATTATCTTTAGGAACAATGATCAATCCGCCGGGATGCTGGCCCGTGGTTCGGCGAGTTCCCTCCATCTGTTTTTGGAGAAGAGATATTTTTGCCGGAGATAGAATCCGATCTTCTTCCGGAATATATCGAGCTTCCTGGTACTTTCGTATGAAACCATAGGCCGTCTTCTCCTGGACGCCGGAGACAGTGCCGGCTCGGAAGACCTTGCCTTGACCAAAAAGGTCCTCAGTATATTTATGAATGGTGGCCATGTATTCCCCGGCAAAATTGAGGTCAATATCCGGCTCCTTATCCCCATCAAAACCCAAAAATACCTCAAAAGGAATTTCCTGACCATCTCTTCCCATGTCACTTCCGCATCGAGGACAAACTTTAGGCGGAAGATCAAATCCAGACCCGACAGAGCCGTCTTCAACAAATTCGCTGTGACGACAGTGGGGGCAGATATAGTGGGGCGGAAGGGGATTGACTTCAGTGATACCGGCCGCAAAGGCGGCAAAAGAGGAACCCACTGACCCTCTTGATCCAACCAAATAGCCATCTGAATTGGATTTCTTAACCAGCCGCTCAGCAATGATGTATAGCGAAGCGTAGCCATGAGAAATAATGGAAGTGAGTTCCCGGTCCAGCCGACGATCAATCAGCTCGGGAAGAGGGGCCCCATAGATCTCCTGAATTCGTCGGTAACAGGTCTCTCTTAGCTCCTGATCAGCCCCATCCAGCTCAGGAGTAAATGTCCCATGAGGGATAGGGATAATCTTATCAATGGATTGGGCGATGCGGTTAGGATCGTCAATGACGACTTGCTTCCGGGTTTTCGCATCCAAATAGGAAAAAGCTTCCAGCATCTCAGTCGTAGACAGAAAACGGTAGCGGCCGTTGTGGTCGAAGTCGATATTTCTTTGGTAGTTAACCAGGATATTTCGAGCCAACCTCTCCCCCGGATCGAGGTAGGAGGGCATGCCGATAGCACAACAGGGAAGGTCTAAATCCCGGGCCAAACGGATGATGGTTTGAGTGATGTCCTTAAAATGATCCAGATCCGCTACCAATTCCTGACGGAGGGCTTTTTCCACGAAGGAAGGCGGTTGGATAATGAAAAAGTCATAGCGGGAGCCGATCTCTTTTAATTGTTCTTCCGGCCATCGCTTGGATATGGCTTCAAACAGATCGGAACCCACAAAGCCCGTCCCGTAGAGGAGACCCGGATGATTTCTCTCCAAAAGGGAAGCAGGAATTCCCGGACTCCGCCAGAAATAGTCCAGATTAGCTTGAGAGACCATGTGATAAAAATGCACCAGGGCCTCCTGTTTCTGCACGTAGACCAGAACTTCCTTCTCCTCATGTTTGGATAAGGGGAAGTCTGAAGGAATGGTATTTATCTCGGCGAGCGAAATCCCCCGACTCTTTACTTCTTCCCACATGGCCAAAAAGGCATCTGCTGTCGCCTGAGCATCGTCAATAGCCCGGTGGTGGTGGAAGGAGGGAACGTTAAGTTCTTTACATACCGTATCCAGTTTGTGGTTCTTCAGGTCGGGATGGAGGGCTCTGGCCATGCCCAGGGTATCCAGGGAAAGAGGCTGAAAGCGGAGACCCAAACGAAAGGCATTTTCCCGAATAAAGCCAATATCGAAGTCCACATTGTGGCCCACATAGGTGGATCCCTCCGAAAATTCAAGGAAGGCGGGAAGAACTTTTTCAATGGAATCAGCGGTCCGGACCATGGCGTCCGTAATGGAAGTCAGCTCCGTAATTCGGTCAGGAATCAAGCGGTTGGGGTTGACAAAGGCAGAGAATTCCCCCACCTTAACCCCTTCCTTTATGCGAACGGCTCCAATTTCAATGATAGCCTCCTGGAAGGGAGAAAAGCCCGTAGTTTCCAGGTCAAAAACGGTAAAATCTTCAGGAATTCGGTCCAGATCCTTGTTATAGGGGTTGACCAGGATTTTATGGGCGTCCCGGAGCACCTTAGCGTGGAGTCCATAGATTGCCTTAATGTCAGATTTTTCAAAAGCCTGCTGAAGGAGGGGATAGGATTGGACATTGCCGAAGTCCGTCATGGCAAAGGCCGTCATCTCCCACTCACGCAGCCTTTTTTTCAAACGGGGAATATCGATTAAACCCTCCATGGTGGTCATCTGGCTATGGACAGATAGCTCTACTCTCTTGATGGGAGCGGAATCGGTTATTTCTTCCGGAATAGATTTGCGGATTCCCTGGGCCATGAGAACCATGGACTGGTCAAAATCGTCATATTGGAGTTGACCACGAACCTGCACATAGTCTCCATTTTTGAAAGCCAAGGCCTTGTCGCTTTCTTTTTCCTTGACAAAAATCTTTCCTTTCTGACAAGCCCCCTCTTGATTAAAGAGGATAAAGCTGAAGATTAGACTGCCTTTTCTCGTCATCCGGGCCGCCACACCCAACAAAAAACCTTCAACCAGGCTCATTCCGGAAGCCTGGGTCAAGTTTTCCAGGGGAGTCAAGTCGACTTCCTTTTTAGGAAAACGGCCAATGACTCCATCCTTTGTATTTTTCTTTGAAGGGGTCTTTTCGTGTTTGACCAGACTCACTGCCTTCTGGTAAAATGCGGACTCATTTTCCCCTTCAAAAGAAATAGCTTCCGACTCGTTTACAGCATGCTTGTCAGGATCTTCCTCTTTTTTCTCATCTTGAGATAAATAAACAGGACAAGCAAAATAAGCGGAAAGCTCCCTTTCCACCTTCTTTCGATTGGTATCGACCATTTCAGCTGAAATTGTTAAAGAAAGAGCCTCTCTTTCCTGAGAATAAGAGGCTCCTATGATGTCAGCATCTAAAAACCCGCTTTCTTCATTCATCCCTTCGGGCTTTATTTGTATGATTTGATAGAGTTCCCTAACTTTCATAGTCCATCCGATCTATTTCTTCAAAGAGAGCATCCACCAATTCCTTCTCTGAAACCTGGCGAAGAACCTTCCCCTTGCGGAAAAGGACGCCGGCTCCTTTGTTGCAGGCGATCCCGATATCCGCTTCCTTAGCTTCCCCCGGTCCATTTACAGGGCATCCCATGACCGCCACAGTCAAGTTTCTGTCCATACCCTTCAATCGTTTCTCTACCTTCTCCGCTAAGCCGATCAGGTCGACTTTCGTCCGGGCACAGGTGGGACAGGAGACGAGGTTTGGACCCCATTGACGAAGGCCCAGACTTTTGAGGATTTCCATTCCGATGGAAACCTCTTGAACGGGGTCTCCGGTGATGGAAACCCGGATAGTATCGCCAATTCCCTGGTTAAGAAGAATACCCAATCCTACGGAGGATTTAATCGTCCCGGCAAAGGGTGGACCGGCCTCGGTAACACCCAGATGGAGGGGGCAGGAAGAGCGTTGGGCGAAAAGTTGGTTGGCCCGAACCATGGTCATGACATCCGAAGATTTTATGGAAACAGCGATCTGGTCAAAGCCTAAATCTTCAATGGCTTTCACTTCTTCCAGGGCCGAATAGACTAAAGATTCCTCGTTGACCCCATGATACTTTTCTATCATGGACTTATGGACTGATCCGGAATTCACTCCCACCCGGATAGGAATGGATTTCTTCCGGCAAGCCTTGACGATCCGCTCCAGGTCCTGTTGTGAACCGATGTTGCCCGGGTTGATCCGAAGGGCATCCGTTCCGTATTCAATGGCATACATGGCCAGGTCGGGATCAAACTGAATATCAGTAATAAAGGGGATATGGGTACGAGCTTTAATTTCAGGAATGGCTTTCGCATCCTCCAAGGAGTTGATTGCTGACCGGGAAAGATCACAGCCTTGACGTTCAAAAGCCAGGATCTGTTCAACTGTAGCGTCAACGTCCTTGGTATCCGTATTGGTCATCGACTGGACGGTGATGGGAGAACCTCCCCCTAGTGCTATGGTCCCGATGAAAAGTTTTCTCGTCTTATTGTGGGTCCACATGGCCCCTCCCCTCAACGGTTTCAACTAGCTACTGGAAGATGTTCCAGACGTCTTTAATCGATACAAGCAGGATCAGTGCAATCAGGAAGATGAATCCGGCAATGGTAATTTTGGATTCGATCTCCTTTTTTATGGGTTTGCCTCTTAACTTCTCCACCAGGATCAGAACCAGCTTGGACCCGTCCAAGGCCGGAATGGGGAGAAGGTTGAAAAAGGCCAGGTTAAGAGAAATATAACCCGTAAAAAAGAGGAGGGGAGCCATTCCTTCTTGGGCAGCATCACCAATTAGACGAACCACCCCTACCGGCCCAGAAAAAGAAGATAGTGAAAGTCCGCCTGTGAAGAGTTGGCCGATGGTAACGAAGATCATGACGTAAATGGAGACCATCTTGTCAAAAGCTCCTTTAAAAGCATAGGCCAGGTCCTTATCCCGGTCAGCAATGAAGCCCAGGAGGTAGTCTCCATTTTCCTCCCGGACGGGTTCAACGGACACATCGTGCGTGGCATTGTCCCTTAAGTAGGTCAGTTTGAGCTCTTCCCCCTTGCTTTCGTGGATCAACTTAGTGAGCTGGTCATAGGAGTCCACCGGACGATCATTGATGGCAGTGATGGTGTCCCCTACCTTCACTCCTTGCTGGGGAAGGTTTGAATTTTCTGAAAATTCCAGAATTCGAGGGACCGGCTTCCCTGTCATCCCAAAAAAGAGAACAAAGCAGATATAGCAAATGACCAGGTTCATCAAAGGCCCGGCTAGGATCGTCAGAAAGCGGCCGAGGGCAGGAGCCTGGTCAAAACTGTCCTCTGCATCCGATTCCTCATCTTCTCCTTCCATGGCACAAAATCCCCCTAGAGGGATAGCCCGCAAGGAATAGAGGGTCTCCCCCTTCTTCTTCTGAAGGAGGGCAGGACCCATGCCTACGGAAAACTCATTGACTCGGATACCCTGCTTTTTGGCCATGATAAAGTGACCGAATTCATGGAACAGGACGACCAGCATAAATACAATTAGTGCAGCAATAATTTTGATCATAAAAAACTCTTCCTTCATTCAGTAAACGACCCTGTCAATGTGCTCACCGATTAATATGGTCAGGGTGTAATTCAACTCGCATTCCATTGTACAAAAATCATAATGAACCATCAATATCAAGAAAGTATCAAGAGACTTTCATCCCGTCATGTGGCAAATTAGAATAGATAAAAGAAAAAAATGATCCATAGGTAGGGAATGGTGAAAATGACAGAATCAAATCGATCCAAAAAGCCGCCATGAGACCGCAAAATATGGGAAAAATCTTTGATTCCTGTCCTCCTCTTCAAGGAAGAAGCGAAAACATCACCCAACTGAGCAATGATGGATCCAAAGGCCCCGATAAGCAGCATAGGCATAAGTCGTAAATCCGAGTAGAAAAAACTCCCAATACCGCAGAGAATGATTGCTCCAACCATGCCCCCGATTGACCCCTCCAAGGTCTTATGGGGAGAAATTTGAGTAAGGGGAGTTCGCCCTATTTGGGAGCCTACCAAGTAGGCAAAAGAATCTGTACCCCAGGCAATGAAAAAAATAAAAAGGAGGTAGGTTTGTCGTTCTTTAGGAAAGAAGTAGACAAAACAAAAGAGAAAGCTGATGTAAATACTGGCAAAAAGAACCTCTGTCAGATTCTTAAGGGCATCATGGGGACGAAAAATGGACAAAATGAAAAGGATGAGGATAGCCAAGGTCCAGACTCCCAGATAAAGGGAAAGGTTGGACAGGAAGGCGGTAAGATTGGCAAAAAAATTCAAGGCCTGCCCCCAAATATGGTAGGGGGAAGTCCTGTCAGGATCCAGGGCATGGTAGACTTCTTCCAGGCAAATCAGGGTGATGATCTCAGTTCCCAGAAAAAGAAGCAGCCTGCTTTTGGAAAAGATGATGAGTAAAATAACCAGAAGGATGCCTGCTCCCATAAGCAATCTGGAAAAAAAGTTTTTCATGATTTTACCCCTCCAAACCGACGTTTTCGCTGGGAAAAAGACCTGCAGGCTTCCACAAGATCATTTTTTGAAAAGTCCGGCCAGTAACAATCCAAGAAGACAAATTCAGCATAGGCAGCCTGCCAAATCATGAAATTTGATAGACGAAGCTCCCCTCCAGTTCGAATAATCAAGTCCAAAGGCGGAAATTCCCTGGTATCCAGGAATCCATCCAGATCTCTTTCTGATAGGGATTCAGGATCAATACCGGCCTGATGAGCACGGTGGAAGGCACGTATAATTTCATCCCTTCCCCCATAATTCAAACCGATATTAATCACTAAGCCCTGGTTATCTTTAGATTTGTCCACCGCATATTGGACAGCCTTTCGAGCTGGAAGGGGTAAACGGGACATCTCCCCCATCACCGTAATTTTTGCTCCTTCATCCATGAGCTCCTTAAAGTGAATTCTCACCACTTCAATTAAGAGGCCCATCAATGCGGAAACTTCCTCTTTTGACCGCTTCCAGTTTTCGGTCGAAAAGGCATAAAGACTGAGGACTTCAATGCCTAATTCATCTGCCCACCGACAAGCTTCGATGACCTTGCTTGCCCCTGCTTTATGGCCCTCGGTACGGATAAGGCCCCGTTTTTCTGCCCAACGTCCATTACCATCCAAAATAATGCCTACATGGCGAGGGCCATGATGGCGGGCACCATCTTCCCTCTTTTCAAGACTATCCATACCGTCTCCCATCGTCCACCAAATCAAACTTCCATAAGTTCCTTTTCTTTTTTCTTGGTGATCTCTTCCATCTTTTCAATATACTTATCGGTCAGCTTTTGGAGGTCGTCCTCAGCTCGATAGCGGTCATCCTCTGCAATTTCTTTGTTTTTCTCCGCCTTTTTGATTTCTTCCATGCCCTCGCGACGAATATTGCGAACGGCAACCTTTCCTTCTTCCATCCGCTTATTGACTTCTTTTACCAGGTCCTTACGTCGTTCTTCCGTTAATTGCGGGAAAGGCAGGCGAATCATCGTTCCATCATTTGAGGGAGTGATGCCCAAATCAGAACTGATAATCGCCTGCTCAATCGGTTTGAGGTTAGTTTTATCCCAGGGGGTGATAGTGATCAGCCTTGCTTCCGGAACATTAATGGTAGCCGCCTGCTTGATCGGCGTGTTAACACCGTAATAGGAAAAGCTGATGTCATCGAGGAGGTTGGGATTAGCTCTACCGGCACGGATATGCTGAAAATCATACTCCAGGGCTTCCAGAGACTTTTTCATCTGACTTTCAAGTTCATTTTTTTTATACATATTGATTCCTTTCTCCTTAAGAAGTCGATATGCTGACTACCAGCATTTAATCTACTTATGATCACCGGTGATCGTTGTCCCCAGGTCTTCTCCCTGAACCACTTTCACCATGTTCTCCGGTTGATCAATTCCAAAGACCACAATAGGAAGGTCATTATCCATTGCCAAAGACGTAGCCGTTGAGTCCATAACGGTAAGACCCATGGTTAAGACGTCACGATAGCTCAGGTGATCGAACTTATGCGCATCCTTAAATTTATTGGGATCCTTGTTATACACTCCATCGGTCCCCTTTTTACCCACTAAGATGCAGTCCGCATCAATCTCTAAAGCCCTTAAGGCTGCTGTTGTATCGGTCGAAAAATATGGAAGACCCGTTCCAGCACCAAAGATGACAATCCGTCCTTTCTCAATGTGGCGAATGGCACGTCGACGGATATAGGGCTCAGCCACCTCCTGCATTTGAATGGCTGTCTGAACACGGGTTTCCAGGCCAAGATTTTCAAGTGAAGCCTGGAGGCGAAGAGCGTTGATTACTGTACCCAACATGCCCATATGATCCGAACTGGCTCGTTCAATGGAGGTTGAGGACCGGCCACGCCAAAAATTCCCACCTCCAACAACAATAGCAATCTCAATACCCAGTGCATGAACTTCCTGTATTGACCGGGCAATCCTTTCAATCGTTTCATCATCCAGACCCACATGGCTGGGCCCGGCCATGGCTTCACCGGATAATTTTAATACGATTCGTCGATAGGAAAACATAATCCCCTCCTTCATTGATCTCTATAATTTTACCATAAAAAAGAGGAAGGGTCTCAGACCCTTCCTCTTTAGAAAGTTCGAAAATTCGGCAATTAACCATTAATTTGCTTAGCCACTTCCTCTGCGAAATTTTCTTGTTTCTTTTCCAGACCTTCACCCACTTCGTAGCGGATAAAGCGACGGATGACGATGTTTTCGCCAATCTTGGCAATGAGTTCTTTACGAATAGTATCAACCGATTTATCGGTATCCAGGATGAACTTCTGGTCTAAGAGGCAAATCTCCTCATAGAACTTGCCCATACGGCCTTCCACCTTCTTCTCGGCGACGAAACGACGCTTATCCTCCGGAATATTCTGACCCTCATTCATGGCTTGCTGGGTCAAAATTTCCTTTTCGTGGTTGACTTCGTCCTCAGGAACGTCCGCCTGGGCAACATACTTGGGGTTCATTGAAGCAATATGGAGGCAGAGCTGGTGGACAAACTGAATGAACTCTTCATTACGAGCAGCGAAGTCGGTCTCCGTGTTCACCTCCACCATAACGCCAATCCGGCCATTATGAACATAGGTGTCGATCAGGCCTTCTGCAGCAATCCGGTCGCTCTTCTTTGCGGATTTAGCAATTCCCTTTTCACGAAGAATATCGGCGGCTTTTTCCACATCTCCATCCGCTTCGACTAAAGCTTTCTTGCAATCCATCATTCCGGCACCGGTCATCTCACGAAGTTCTTTTACCAATCCTGCAGTAATATTCATATTCGCTCCCTTTCTCTTTATTCAAATGTATTCGAACATCAACTAGCCTGCTGATGACTTATTCTTCTTCAGCGTGATCCAGTTCCTGACCCACTTCCACATCATCTTCAGAGAGATCAGGGGTCACTTCTTCGGCCTCTTGAGGTTCTCTCTCTTCTGCAGTCTCAGCCTGGTCATTCTCTGTTTCTTCAGCGGTCATCTCTTCATCATCCATCTGAACACCCTGTTTTCCTTCCAAAACCGCATCAGCCATGGTCTGGGTAATCAGTTTGACCGAACGAATGGCATCATCATTTCCGGGAATGGGATAGTCGACTTCATCCGGATCCGCATTGGTATCAAGAATGGCTACGACAGGAATGCCCAGTTTTTTGGCTTCATTGATCGCTATGTGTTCCTTCTTGGGGTCAACAATATAAATTAAATCAGGCAGACCGCCCATGTCTTTAATTCCGCCCAGGAAGCGGTCTAAACGCTCATATTCATGCTCAAGTTGAGCAACTTCCTTCTTCGGCAGAAGATCGAAGGTTCCGTCTTCAGACATTTTGGCAATTTCTTCCAGACGATCGATGGACTTGCGAATGGTTTGATAGTTGGTCAGCATGCCGCCCAGCCAACGCTGGTTGACATAAAACATATTGCAACGCTTAGCCTGGAGTTCGATGGAATCCTGAGCCTGTTTTTTCGTGCCGACAAAGAGAACCTTACCACCATCTTCTGCGGCTTGACGAACAGCTTCATAGGCATCGTCAATCATGCGGATGGTCTTTTGCAGGTCGATAATGTGGATCCCGTTTCTTTCAGTGAAGATATAAGGGGCCATCTTGGGGTTCCAACGACGGGTTTGGTGGCCAAAGTGGACACCGGCTTCCAGTAAAGCTTTCATAGATACGACGGACATAAAATTTCCTCCTATTGTGTTATACTTCCAGCTCTCTCAAATCCGCACCAATCACCGGGAAACCCGAATGACACACGGCTATGGATATTCGAGAACTGTGTGACATACCCGATTATTATAGCGTAAAAAGGTCAAAACGACAAGCGGAAAGGGGCATTTTTCAAGTTTCCGTTGTAGAGATACAATTGATGTGAGACCAAGAAGAAAAAAATATAGAGAGAAATCCTGTACAATGAAAGTGAAAAGCTAACAAAGAAAGGATTCTCTCTATGTCTACCAGTATAACAAAAACTCAGCGCTATCTTCCACATACTTTAGAAACGAGATTTCATGCGGTTAAAACGTATCGTTTAGGATATTCTGTCAGCTTCGTTATTCGCCGCTACAAGATCTCAAAAGCCTCACTCATGCGTTGGAATCGCCGCTTTGACGGCAGCCGGGAGTCACTAATGGACCGTTCCCACCGACCGAAAAGTCCGCATCCTACTGCCCATACGGAAGAAGAAATAACTTGGATTAAAAATTTCATTCGGCGAAATCCAACCATCTCCCTCATTGAACTCTACGCCAAGCTGAAATTTCAAAAGGGCTACCGCCGCCATCCCTGTTCATTTTTCCGTTTCCTTCGGAAACAGGGCTTTTACCAGCAAAAAGCCTCAAAGAAGAAACCCTATATTCCGAAGCCTTACGATACCCCGAAAGCCCTTGGAGTGAAGTGGCAACTCGATGTCAAATATGTTCCAAACGCTTGTTACGTGGGGAAAATGCCGGATCGATTCTTTCAATACACTGTCATCGATGAAGCCAGCCGAGAATGGTTCATTTACCCCTTCCGTGAGACCGATCGGGTACATCCTTTCGATCTTTACTGTCAAGAAAAGGGGATTGTGCACAAACTGATTCGGCCCAGGACACCAAGGCATAACGGAAAGGTCGAACGAAGTCACCGTAATGACAATGAGCATTTTTATGCTCATCTCTCCTTCTACAGTGATGAAGATCTGATTCTACAAATGAAGCGCAATCTCTACAAATCCAACCGACTATCTATGCAGACGCTACAATGGCTAACGCCTATGGAAAAAAGGACCCAATTACTGGCGGGCTAGCCCGCCAGTAATTAGGATAGCAAACGGGAGATCTCAACTTACTTTTTTGGTCTCACATCATTTACAAATGTACACCGATTCCTACCGGGGGAAAATCACATTTGGTGAATAGCCCGTGTATTTTTTGAAGACTTTATTGAAATATTTATAATCGGAAAACCCAACTAATTCTGCAATCTCGTAGAGCTTATATTGGCCGCTTTTTTGCAATTCTACCGCTCGCCGGATTCGATAATAATTTAAAAATGCGTGAAAAGTATACCCCGTTTCCGCTTTGAATTTTGCATTCAGATGGGTGCAGGAGATGTTCAACTCCTGGCTTAAATCCGTGAGGGAAATGCGCTCTGCATAATGATTGCGTATGTACTGCAACATGGCGTCGGCGTACTTATTTTTTAGGGACACCGGTTCTTCCGATGTCTTTATTGAAGGGGATGCCGCCTGATTTTCATGTGCCGCGACAATGCGTTTCAGACAGTCCTTCAATTCATTCTCGTCCAAAGGCTTCAGTAAATACTCGGTGACCCCGAGATGAATCGCCTGCTGCGCATAATCAAACTCACTGTATCCGGACAAAATAATGGAATAAAACGGACAAATGTCTTGCCCTTTTCGCAGCATTTCCAAGCCGTCCATATCCGGCATACGGATGTCGGTAATGACGATATCCGGGCGCAAAGCTTCAATCTGTGCAAGCCCTTCCGTCCCGCTGCCCGCCTCTCCAACCACGACACATTGGAGTTCCGTCCAATCCGTTTTATACAATAATCCGCGTCGAATCAGGTTTTCATCCTCTACCAGCAAAACCTTCAACATTTCTCCTGTACCTCCTCTTCATAGGGCAGATTCAACGTAACGGTTGTCCCTACACCCACGACACTTTCAATATGGAGGCCATAGGGTTCGCCATATGTCAGTCGAATCACTTTCTGAATGTTATACAACCCGATATGCGCCTTGTAATCTTCTTGATTCTCTTGACAAAAACTTGCCCGCAGCGCTTCAAGCTGTGCCTCCGAAATTCCCGCGCCGTCGTCTGTCACTGTGAAGCGCAAGCTTTCTCCCAGTTTTTCCACCTTCACGCAAATATGCAGCACTTGTCCGGGTTGATATCCATGCGTAATACTGTTCTCAATAATCGGCTGCAGTAAAAGCTTCGGCACCAAACATTCCATCAACTCTTCGGGAATATCAAACTCGTAGCGCAGACAGTTATTGTACCGCACCTTTTGCAGCAATAAATAATCATTGATATATTCGATATCGGTTTCTAAAGTAACTTTTGTATTGCAATAATTTACACTGTATCGCATAAGCGCAGCAAAAGAAAGTAGCATTTCCGATGCCGACTCCGGGTTCTCGCTGATCTGATATCGCACCGTTTCCATGACATTGTAGACAAAGTGGGGATTGAACTTATCCTCCAAATGTTTGATTTCCATCTGTAGACGTCGTTGCGACAATTCATTATTGTGCTGAATCAATGACTGAAACTGCTCATACAGCTCCTGCGATTCACGAGAACACTGCGGTGACAAGGCCGCCGTTCGAGGATCGTATTCCAGATGCTCGACAGCGCATTTCAATTCGCCAAGTTCCATCGCATTTTGTTTGGTAAAGGCACGCGTCAGCATACGCACAAGGACCACCACGACCAGGAGAAATAAAATAAAGAAACCCGCACTATAGCCAAGCCTTTGAAAGAGCATATCCAGGGGTGTTAAGGTGTACAGGCGCAGTGATTGCGACATCACATTGCCTGTGGCCATATAGAAGTAATTCTCGTCAATCGCCAGAATGCCGTTGGTTTCGCGCGAAAGCGTAAGTTTATTACTGAGCTGTTTATCCTGTGAATCCTTCTGAAGGTCCAGTGTTGTATAGACCACATTGTCATATAAATCTTTCAGAAGCACGGCGGAGGCGGTTTCTCGAAAAACGGCTTGGAAACTCTCCTCACGTAGGTTAAAAAACAGGTAGCCGACGGATTCTCCGTCGGTTCCCGGAATGGCGCGACAAAAAGAAAAATTGCACGCCTGCTCACGACTGAGAGGCGCCGTACAAACCGCGTGCAGCGTGGTCGAGGAGTCCCTACGCATGCGATCTGTCATGCGCGCAGCAAAAGCAGAATCGGCGAAAATCGATTGGTTTTCGGCGCTCAAATTCGAACAGCAGATCTGCATCTTCCCGTCCATCAATACGAAGTATGGTCGCAGCGTCTGTTGATTGGCAAAGGCATACAGTTGACGATTTGCTGTAAGACGAGTGGAGCCGGTGTCCTTTGTAACCGCCTTTTGAAGGGTCTCTTCTTCGGTCAGATCCACCAGCCCCTCATCATACACCGACAACTGTTGCGATAATGCGCGCTCCAGATTTCGGTTCTCCTTTTGACTGCCCTTCACGACAACCATAAAAAAGTTCAGGGCAAAGCCTCCTGTGTAGAGCAAAAAAACGACTGCCAAAATAGCCATCACATAGCGAATGAATGATCGGCGCAGCTGATTTTGAAATGATTCGCGGCGCATGACAACTCCTCTCCTTGCCTCCCCTTCATTCTACCATGTTGTATCTTATCAAACGCTTACATCCTTTTTCCCGCTAAATTTGAAAAACAGGAGTAAAGAGATAATCGAGGTGAGCGTCAATAATGTGGAATAGGCTGCTGCATTCCCGAAGTTACTGCGAATGACTTCCGAATAAATCGCTACGGTCAGCGTCATGGTTCGACTCGTATACAAGATAACGGAGGAACTCAATTCACTGATCAAAGTAATCCAACTCATGATGGCTCCCGAAAAAACACCAGGGAGCATCATCGGAATGGTAATGCGCAGGAAGGTGCGAACCTGTGAAGCGCCCAAACTGATGGAAGCTTCCTCAATGCTCGGACTGATCTGCCCGATAATAGCGGTGCTCGATCGGATGGTATACGGCATTCGTCGAATCGACAACGAAATAATAATAATGAGTGCGGTGCCGCCTAAAAGGAACGGAGGGCCGTTAAAAGCGTAAAGAAAAGAAATACCCAACACAGAACCTGGAATGATATAGGGGAACATCGTCAACACATCGAGTGCTGCCGTCAGAGGATTCTTCTTCCGTACGCAGAGATAGGAGATGAGAATGCCACATACCACGACAATGACAATCGCTACGAGACCAAAGAGATAGCTGTTTGTAATCGCAGAGGTATTGCTTTTTGCGAAAATATTTCGATAGTTGTCCAAGGTAAATTCCCCGGTAAACAGCGAGCCGTTTATGGTGCCGATAAAAGAGGTGACCAAGACCGTCAACTGCGGCAACGCCGCTATCAGCGTTACAAAATAGACTACGATATGGGCAACGGTTCTGCGCCATCCGCGCCGGTCCTCCGGTTCCATCGGTTTCAGTGCGGTCATGGAGTACGTGAAGCGTTTCCCCAGAGCTTTTTGAATGAAGAAAAAGAAGAGCGCAATAAGAATCACGATCAAGCACATCGTTGCAGCAAAACCGTCATTTGTACCGACTTCACCCATAAACTGTGTGTATAACATGACCGGAAATGTCTTATAGCCCTCACCGATAATCATGGGTGTGCCGAAGTCCGCAAAGACACGCATAAATACGAGCAAGGATCCTGCCAGCAGGGACGGCATTACGAGTGGGAAAATAATTTTCGTAACACGCTGGAATTGATTGCAACCCAAGCTTTCTGCCGCCTCATTCAGGGAATTGTCTAAGTTTTTCATAGCCCCGGATACATACATGTAAATCAAAGGAAATGATTGCAATGAGAACACAAGTACAATGCCGGCGAAGCCGTAAATCCCTTGCAACTGTACACCGAAAATCCCATTGATCAGGCGCGTGAAAAATCCGTTGCGCCCCAAAAGCTGAATCCAGGAATACGCACCGATAAAAGGAGGCGACAAATAAGAAATCACAATTAAGATATTAATCAAACTTGCGCCACGAATTTTTACACTGCGCAACAAGTACGCCATGGGGACGCCGATCAGTGCTGCAACAAGGGTGGACACCACCGTGACCTTAAAGCTGTTTACCAGGGTTCCCCAATAATATTGTTTTGCAAAAAACTTTGTAAAATAACTGAGGTCCACTTTTCCATCGGTAAATAAACTCTTGATCAATAACATGCCGATCGGATAAATGACAAATAGCAGGAACAGTGCCAGCAACACAAGCGTCAACACCGTCCACATATTAAAACGTTTTTCACCCGCATAGGTCATAGCAGCTCCTCCCGAATAATCAGAGATTTTTCGCCATCTGCAGTAAATAGATTGATCCGTTTTGGCTTGACACGCAACCGCACCTCCGTTCCATTTGGAATGACCGCCCACTCGTCGCTGTCACGAATCGCTTCAATTTCCTGACCAGAGCGCAACGATAAGAAATAATGCGTTGTCGTTCCGAGAAATACGCTGCTGCGAACGGTTGCATGAAGCCCCTCCCCACCCTCTGTGGAGAGAATGAATTCTTCGGGACGCACGGCGATCAACACCTTTTCTTCATGGACGGCTTCCTGGCTTATGTTATCCATGGACACCTTATAGTCATCCTTTATAAAGTCGATTTCCGTATGACCTTCCACGCGACGGATCGTTGCGTCAAGAAAATTGGATAATCCGATAAAGTTGGATACAAAACGATTTGCAGGGCGCTGATAGATCCGGGGCGGGGTGTCAATTTGTTGAATAACACCACTATTCATTACCGCAATGCGATCGGAAACAGCCAATGCTTCTTCCTGATCATGCGTGACATATACCGTTGTGATGCGAAACTGCTGCTGAATCCGCTTAATCGCATTGCGCATTTCCACGCGAAGCTTGGCATCCAGATTGGATAAGGGTTCATCCATCAGCAATACTTCCGGCTCAATGACAATCGCCCTTGCCAATGCCACGCGCTGTTGTTGCCCGCCGGATAAATTCGCAGGCATGCGATCTTTCAAATGATCAATTTTGACAATTTTTAATATTCGGTTCACTTTTTGTTCGATTTCGTCTTTGGGCATCTTTCGATTGCGCAATCCAAATGCTACATTATCAAAGACACTCATGTGTGGAAATACGGCGTAATTTTGAAACACCATTCCGATATTGCGTTTATTCGTAGGAATATTATTAATGACACGGTCGTTAATCTTAAACGTGCCGCCCTCAATGGAATTAAATCCGATAATCATTCGTAAAAGCGTTGTCTTCCCACAACCGGAAGGACCGAGTAATGTAAAGAATTCCCCGGGTTTCACCTCCAGGGAAAGTCCTTTGATAATCGTTTCCTTCCCATAGCGTTTTACGGCATTTTCAACAGTAATCGTAGCGCCCATTGTCTTTGTTCCCTTTCTTTTCTTATATGCCTAAAAATATACGGACCTACGAAGTGCAATCGCAGGTCCGTTGAAATGTGCTATCCAGCTTAGTGCGCATCCTCCAAGCACTCGCTATACTTTTCCGTAACGGCAGCTTTGTTAGCAGCAACCCATTCTCCGTCATAGGACTCCAAACGATTGATTTCGCTCCATGGTGTAAGGCTGTCATTCAATTGAACATCCTGGCGCAGCGGACGCACGGTCAAATTTTTTCCAACATAGCTTTGGCAGGCATCGCCCAACATATAGTCCACAAACTTCTTGGCGTTTTCCATATGAGGCGCTCCCTTGATGATGGAGACACACTGTCCGGACATCAGAGCACCCTCTTTCGGAAATACCACCTTGACGGCTACCCCGTCGCGAACATAGGCCGCTGCCGGGTCTTCCCATGTCAGACCGACAATGTACTCACCTTCCGCAACGCCCTTGTATACCTGAGAAGAGCTCGTAAGGCTGACCCCGTCCAAGTTTTCTACAAGGCCGGACGCCCACTTCCATGCATCTTCGGACATCGGATCTCCATTGCCCATATCGTACAATCCGGCGATTAAACACTGAAATGCGGAACTGGAATTGACCGGATCACCGGCGGCAATCTTTCCCTTTAGCGCTGGATTCAATAAATCGGCAAATCCTTCAATTTTCAGATCCCCGGCAAGATCCGTATTCACGATGAAAACGGTGGGGTCGCAGAAAGCCGGGGAAGAATATCCCGTAACATTTTTATATCCCTCCATCATTTTTTCGTCTTCCGGAGAAACATATTTTTCAAAACAATCCGTGTAATCCTTCAGCATCGACTCATCCGCCGCCCAGCAAATATCGCCCTGCGGATTTTCGGCTTCGGAGCGTACGCGCTTCAAAACTTCACCGGTGCCGCCTGTAACAACCTCTACATGGATTCCCGTTTCCGCTTCAAAGTTCTCAATAACCGCATTATTCAAGCTCTCACTTCTTGCCGTATATACAACCAGCGTTTGTGCATCATCCGTCTGCGCTTCTCCTTCCGGCTTTGCTTCTTGATTGCCACAGCCGGCCAGCAAGCTTAAAGATAATACACTGATGAGTGCCAACAACCTTTTCCCCTTCTTCATTGTTCTCCTCCTTATTTCTTGAATCTACTTTCTTACTCTTTGGGGCATACCTTTTCCCCATCGGATGCTTTTACTGTACTATACATAAAACGTGAAGTACATCCCACAAAACACAACCTTTGGGGGTAATATTTACAACTTTCGGCTCTTTTTAAAGAAAAACATGGGTTTTCCCTTTGATTTTGACTTCGGAAACCGATCGATCTAAGTGCCTCATTCCCCATGTACGAATCGTTCTCCCACGGCTTCTCATTTCTCTATGGAGCAGTTGCGCATCATCGTCCGTTTCCTCGTGCACATGTTTCCGGGACATGCCTTTTTCTAACTTGGGAAATGAATTTGATGGAATGCCTCGGTAACAGCTCTTTTAGAAAGCATACCGAACACCCGCTCACAAAAAAGCAGTTCTCGGAATTTTCGAGATCTGATTTCAAGCTATTCACAAAAGTCGAAGTGTTTTCTTACAAACTATTACTTCGATTCGTTCGCATGCTGCCGATTTTTCCGACGGCTGACGTATAGCGCCGCCGCGGCAAGAATTCCAACACCCGCTACAGAAGCAATGTTATCTCCCGTTTTCGGGGAGCCGCCAACGCGCGCGCCTTGCGCGGTTCCGCCTTGCGGTCTAGATTGATTCGAATTCCGCGGATTCCTCGGTCGATTCGGCTGAGACGGATCCTGTGGATTCGGTTGATTCGGGTTTTCCGGATTCACCGGCGGTTTCGGGTTGTCCGGATTCTCCGGGTTCACCGGCGGTTTCGGCTGATTCGGATTCTCCGGGTTCACCGGCGGATTCGGATTGTCCGGATTTTCCGGGTACTTGCATGGCACCAAAACGTACAACGGAACACGCACAACGCGCGACGAGCCGTCCGCAAAGGTTACGGGATGTAGGAAAATGTCGATCCGCCGTTTTGGATGGCCTTCTCAAATGCTTTCTCGTGCTTCTGCATCGCCTGCTTTTCTTCGCCTTCGGGATAATCATCCGCATGGACAAAGGAGAGCGTCGAACCTTCCGGTTTTGCCACTACGCCGGGTTGATCATAGTCATTCAATTGCGGCGTCACGTCAACCGTCGTCACAAGCCAGCCCAACGGCACATCCGGAAGCTGCTGAATCGGCAGCGCTACAAGGTCATAAAGTGCGGTTATGGTCGTTTCCTCGCGGAACTGGTCGGTAATCAGCTTATCCCAATTCTTGAATACATAGTGCGTGGATGCTCCGTTCGACACCGCAACCGGAGCCGCCGCTTCAGATATTTCAAGCTCGTCGTCTGATGCTGCACTTTCTTCCGGTGCCAAGTTCTCGCTTACCGACTCTTGCAATGTCGGTTCTGCTTCTTCGGGTACTTCCGGTTCCAATGCATTTTCTTCCGACGATGCATTCTCCGGCGCAACACTCCCTGCTTCGTCCTCCCCGTTTGCCGCATTAAACATCGCTACGTTTTGCGGTGCGCTCATGGCATTCGCAGCAGAAACTTCTCTCCCTACCGGATCATTGACCGGTATGTGGACAAACACATCCGGATTGACATGAAAAATCGACCGCGTGGGATCTTCCGCTTTTTCGGTTGGATCTACGATGACCTTCACGTAATTTTCCGGCGTGCCTTCCGGTTTCGAACCGTCTTCCTTGCCGGAATGACATTCGCATTTACCACCACGGGCACGTCAAGTAAATGAATGCTGCCGTCCTTATAATGCACCTTCACCTTCGCCAACGACGGTTCGTCCGGTGAATGTGCCTGTGCCATATCCGGATACTCCTCAACGGCGATGGTCTCGATCTCCGCACCGTTAGCCGGTTGGATCGCAGCCTTATAGTCCTCGGGTTGGGCAAACGTACCACATATGTGGTGATCGTCTGTACCGATGGAAGGCCTGATCTTTACCAAGCTTCAAAGTAGGACCTGTTCTTAAGTCGTGGAATAATAAACGTAATCCATGGCTTCTCCTTATGTGTTTTTGTCGCTATTAACACTCAGCAGATTAGCCATGGATTTTATTATTTGTTGAATTTTATTTTACAAGTCGCCGTCTCCACCCCTTATTTTAGGATTTTTTCTTGTCTTTCTTCCCTTCCCTTTGGTCAAAATTATGGTTAGGACAATCCTCATTGGCACAGATGACCACATCCTCCCGTCGGTTCTTCCGGTGGACCAGGAGGTCACCACACTTGGGGCAGGTCTCTCCTGTCGGCTTATCCCATGTGGCATAGTCGCATTTGGGGTAGTTTTGACAGCCATAAAAGACCTTCCCCCGCTTGGAGACCTTTTCGATGATTTCCCCTCCGTCCTTGGGGCACTTCACCCCTATTTTTTTTACAATGGACTTGGTGAAGGTGCAGTCAGGGAAATGGGAACAGCCGATAAATTTGCCATTCCTCCCATGCTTATAGACAAGGTCATGGCCACATTCCGGGCACTTCTCCCCGGTTGGCTCATCCTGAATTCGGTAAGACCGGTCATCTTCCTTGGCCTTGGCCAGGTTCTTTTCAAAGACGGCATAGAAATCGCCTACCATCTTTTGCCAATCCAGCTCCCCATCAGCCACCTGGTCCAAGCGGTCCTCCATTTGAGCGGTAAAGTTGATGTCAATAATCTTTTCAAAATTTTCTTCCATAAAGTCATTGACTTTTCTTCCCAGCTCAGTGGGCTGGAAGCGCTTATCCTCTAACTTGACATAGAGTCGCTTTTGGATGGACTTGATCACCTGGGCATAGGTGGAGGGTCTTCCAATGCCATTCTTTTCCAGCGTCTGCACCAGAGAAGCCTCGCTGTAACGAGCGGGGGGTTGAGTGAAATGCTGACGCTTGTCCAGTTTGATTGCTTTGAGATTCTCTCCCTGAGTAATCTCGGGAAGGATGAGGGACTTCTCCTGAACGGGCCACACCTTCTGAAAGCCATCAAAATTTGGTTCGACTCCATTCACCCGAAAGATCGCCCCTGAATTGACCAAATCCACGCTGGTTGCTTTATAAGATGCGGATTTCATCTGCGAAGCGAGGGCACGCCGCCAAATTAAGTCATAAAGACGGAATTGGTCGTTGGTTAAATAAGACCGGATACTTTGAGGATCCCTGGAAACGTCGGTAGGGCGGACCGCTTCATGAGCATCCTGCTGGTTTGCTTTTTTTGCCGCATAGGAGATTCCCTGAGTGGCGTAGGTCTTCCCATATCGATCAATAATATAAGTCTTGGCGGCAGAAGTGAATTCCTTGGACAGACGGGTAGAATCGGTTCGCATATAGGTAATCAGACCTACTTCCCCATGACCGGTCGACAATCCCTCATAGAGCTGCTGGGCGACCATCATGGTCTTGGATGTGGAGAAATTCAAGCGACGAGAAGCTTCCTGCTGGAGGGTGGATGTGGTGAAAGGCGGATAGGGACGCTTCCGTCGGGTCTTTTTTTCTACTGATTTCACTGTAAAATCGGCTCCCAATTGATTGATAAGAGCCTGAGCTTCCTGTTCAGTAGACAAGTCCACTTTTTTTACTTTATTGCCCGACTCCAACCCCTGAAACTGACTCTCAAAATTGATCTTATTCTTATTATGCGTCGCATGAAGCGTCCAATATTCCCTAGGCTTGAAATTTTCAATTTCTCTTTCTCGGTCAACAATAATCTTCACCGCAACAGATTGAACCCGACCGGCAGACAAACCTGACTTGACTTTTTTCCAAAGAATAGGAGAGATTTCGTAGCCTACGATCCGGTCCATGATCCGCCGACCCTGCTGGGAGTCAACCAGGTCCATATCGATAGTCCGAGGGTGGTCTATCCCCTCTTTCACCCCACTGGGCGTGATCTCCTGGAAAGAAACCCTGTTCTCTGCCTTGGGATCCATACCGAGAATGTGAGCAAGATGCCAGGAAATTGCCTCCCCCTCACGGTCAGGGTCGGTGGCAAGGTAGGTAATATTGGCATTTTTCTTGGCTTTTTTTAAGGCATTGATTGTAGAGCCTTTCCCCCTTACGTTAATATATTTAGGCTCAAAATTATTTTCAATATCTACGCCAAATTGACTTTTGGGCAAATCTCGGAGGTGACCCTTAGAAGCTAATACTTCATAGTCTTTTCCGAGAATCCTAGATATGGTCTTTGTTTTGGTCGGTGATTCCACAATCACAAGCTTCTTGGTCATAATCCATCCTGTCTATCCGAATTCATCATTGAACAAACTTCATAAAATACTTTCCCGAATCTGATAACGGCCGGACAAGTCCTTTTCGATAAGCCCTTTCATTTCCATCAAGGTCAAAACCGTCCAGATGTCGGAAAGCTCTCCGCCCAGCTCCCGAATTAAAAGTTCGGGATACATGGGCCCGGAAGATAGCCTATCATATATCAAGACCTGGTCCCTTGGCAAATTGTGATTCTTTGATTTCGTTTGATGTGGTTTGGTGGGGATTCTCCCTTTCAGAGCCATCAATATATCTGAGGGCTTCTGGGCTAAGATAGCTCCCTGCTGGATGAGCCAGTTACAACCGGAGGACCGGGGTTGATTGATGTTCCCCGGTATAGCAAAGAGGTCCCGCCCCTGGTCACCGGCAAAACGAGAGGTAATCATGGTCCCGGACTTTTCCCTGGCTTCCACAACCAGGGTGGCTATGGATAAACCGGATAGGATACGATTACGGTTCTTGAAATGGTACTTGAGGGGAGGACTGCCCGGAGGATATTCGGTTAAAATTGCCCCCTCCTGGCAGATCTTTTTTGCCAGATCCCGGTGACCGGCCGGATAGACCCGGTCGATTCCGCAGGCCATAACAGCCAGGGTCTTTCCCTTGGCTTTCAGGGCACCCCGATGAGAGGCTGCATCAATTCCCAGGGCCAGGCCGGAAACAATGACCAGGCCTGCCGATGCCAAAGTCTCAGCGAATCGGTTAGCCACACTTAATCCATAGCTGGATGCATTTCGAGTCCCTACCATGGTAAAAAAAGGCCCCGACAAGACCTCCTGTTTACCCCTACCGAAGAGGACAGCCGGGGGGTTGATCATTTCCCGAAGAAGAGGCGGATAGGTGGAATCCAAATAGGTCAGGGTCCAATAGGGGGTGGAAGATTCACCAGTGATTCCTGGACCCCTTGTCCTGAGGTCTTTCCCCTCTTCCGTCTTCCCCTCCCTCAAGTGCTTATAGATTTCTGCTTCTCTACCGGACAAAGAGGGCAATTCCCCATCCCCTTCTTCCGACTTCAAAAGGGCGATCAAGGCCCGGGAAATTGCCATAGGGTCATTGCCTGATAAGGAGAGATCAATCAGCCTCTTTCGCAGTATTATTTCTTTCTCCGGGCTCTCAGGCCAAGCCATTACGCCCCCTCTTTCAAGGCAAAGGCATTGGGGATACAATGGATTCTTCCCTCGCTTAGGCTCACCTCAACTACATCAAAAAGGTAGTAGGTCCACCGCTCTCTTCCCTCGAAACGGGATAAAAAATGAAAAGCGGTTCGTCGGATTTTATTTCTTTTTCTCCGATCGACGAAATCCGCCGGCCGGCCATAGGTAGATCGGGTTCGTGCTTTGACCTCCACAAAGCGAAGACAGTCTCCCCTGCCGACAATAAGATCAATTTCACCAAAAGGACAATGAAAATTTCTTTCAAGGATTTGAAATCCACGAGACGCATAATAGCTGGCAGCGGCATCCTCCCCCCACCGGCCTTTTTCGTCCACGCTCATCCGGCTTACTTTCTCTTTCCAACCTGATGGGTCTCTTCTTATTGCCTGGTTGGACTCTCTATTTTCGGTTTTGGTCGTCTTTATATTGTGCATGCCTAAATAATCCCTCTCTGTGGATAAACGACATGCGGTGAATGGGCAATAGTCCATATTTTTCAATTGCCTGGTAGTGGAATTTGGTTCCGTAACCCTTATGGTTCTCAAAACCGTATTCCGGGAAATCTTCGCCATACCGGACCATCATCCGGTCTCGAGTGACCTTGGCTATGATAGAAGCACAGGAAATGGCATAAACACGGTCATCCCCCTTGATAATCGATCGCTGAAGCAAGGGAGTATCCACATGCTCCGCATCGACCAAAACCAGGTCAGGTACCACCGGATTCCCCTCTTTATCATGGAGGCTTTCCAAAGCATCCTTCATGGCAGCCAGGGTGGCCTGACGGATATTCATTTGATCAATCGCCCGTTCATCCCGCATCCCAATCCCCCATGCCAGACATTGAGAAAGAATCAAATCATATAAGGATTCCCTTTTTTTCTCTGTCAACTTTTTGGAATCCTTGACACCTGGAAGAAATTTTCCGCTCGGCATAATGATAGCACAGGCAAGAACCGGTCCGGCGATAGGACCTCGTCCCACTTCATCGATACCGCAAACCAAATTGTACTCTTCTATTTCTTTTTCCAGGGTCATCTGATCTTCAGGGCTCCAAGAGTCACGTTTCATCCGAATCCTCCGCTTCTTCTAAACTGATTCGTCCAAGCCTGCCCTTCTGGAAGTCATCGAATAGACGAGCGGATACCCGATCGTAGTCGATATAGCCACCAACCATGGCTCCCATCTTTTGTCCGATAAAGTCCATAGCCTCCAATTCGGACAAGCCGGAGGGCAAATTATAGCGGTTTACCAGAGCTTCCTCATAGTGGTCCAGCAGAAAGTGGAGAAAGGCATAACCGACCTCTTGAAGGTTGAGGACTTCTTCCTTGATTGCCCCCGTCCAGGAAAGATGAAGGCCTTGGGTCTTCTCCATCTTCTTCACCATAATACCCGGGGTATCCAGGAGGAGGAGGTCGGTCGGAGTCTTAATCCACTGGTTCGCTGTGGTTACACCCGGACGATCCCCCGTTTTAGCACTTTTTCGACCGGATAACTTATTGATAAATGTTGATTTTCCGGAATTGGGAATTCCGAAAACCATCATCCGAATTTCCCGATTTTTCAGGCCTTTTTGTCTTCTTTTTTCCAGCATGGACTGACATAGGATTTTCGCCCTCTTTTCCACCAGGCTTGAAAAGTCGTCATCTCTTGCATTGAGGGCAAGAACGCATTGGTCCTTATCCCCCAACTTATCCATCCAGTCTTTCGTTTTAGAGGGATCAGCAAGGTCAGCCTTATTCAGAATAATCAGTCTGGGCTTGGATGCGGTCATCTCTTCCAGCACTCGGTTTCGTGAGGATAGGGGAACTCGGGCATCAAGAACTTCACAGGATAAGTCCACCTGGTCGTATTGAGCCTGTATCCTGTCCGTTGCCTTCTTCATATGTCCCGGAAACCAGTTTATATTCATGGGACCTCCTTCCTTGAAAAAAACCAGCGTCTGGTTGAACCAAACGCTGGCGGAAGTTTTTAATATTCCTTCTTTTCCTTAACCTTAGCCCGCTTACCCACACGGTTTCTGAGATAAAAGAGCTTGGCCCTGCGTGCCTTACCGCGGCGAGTGGGTTCAATCTTCTCCACTCTCGGGGAGTGTACGAGGAAAGTACGCTCAACACCCACACCATAGGACAAGCGGCGAACGGTGAAGGTTTCATTAAGGCCGCCACCCTGTCTTTTGATGACTGTTCCTTCAAAAATCTGAATACGCTCACGGGAACCCTCTTTGACCCTATAGTGGACCTTTACCGTATCGCCCACGCGAAATTCAGGCATTTCCTCTTTCATCTGCTCCTGTTCGAGCTTTGTAATGTAGTCCATTCTTACCTCCTCAATATTATCTCGAAAGATTCTTCTTCGATGGTATGTTCTCTTGGCAATATTTTTGGTATAAATCAGGTCGCTTCTTTCTGGTATTTTCCAGAGCTGAAGCCTCTCTCCACTCGTCTATGGCCTGGTGGTTTCCGGACAGGAGAACCTCAGGAACAAGATAACCCCGAAAATCTCTCGGCTTGGTGAATTCGTCATGCTGGAGAAGACCATTGGCCAAGGAATCACCAGGTGCAGACTCCTCATTTCCCAGAACGCCATCAATCCAACGAACTACGCTATCCATTAAAACCATGGCGGGCAGTTCACCACCGGTTAAGACGTAATCACCTATAGAGATCTCCTCATCCACAAAATGGTTGACCACCCGAGAATCTATCCCTTCGTAGTGGCCACAAAGAAGGACGAGATGGGGCATTTTTGCCAGGTCTCTGGCCTTGTCCTGGTCCAGGACTCGTCCTTGGGGAGAAAGATAGATGATATGACCATCGTCCCCCTTAACCGATTCCAGGGATTCCACAACCGGTTCAGCCTTCATCAGCATACCGGGAGCTCCCCCAAAAACACTGGCATCAACTGTCCGATGTTTATCATAGGTGAAGTCACGAATGTTGGTGACTTGGATATCCAACTTCTTGTCTTTCATTGCCCGACCAATCACCCCATAGGATTCCATGATGGAAAAAAGATCGGGAAAAAGAGTCAGGATATCAATTTTCATCAAAAAGTCCTTCCCATTCATGGATAACAATCCGGTGAGTATTCAAATTGACTTCCCGAATAAAGGCCTTGACAAAAGGAACAAGGATCTCCTGACCTCGGTAACGGATGGCAAGAACGTCATTTGCCCAGGTGGACATGACGGACTCCACCCTCCCCCGGTTCAAACCTTCTTCGTTCACCACGTCCAAACCTTCTAAATCCAGGACATAAAAGCGGTTGTCCGGCAGGTCAGAGAGGTCTGCCCGATCAAGATAGAGAGAATAATCTCTCAAGGCTTCCGCACCATCCGGATCCTGACACTCTTCAAAATAAAGGATACCGAAGAGGCCGTCCTCCGAATAGGATTTCACCCGATACTCCTGACCTGCTTCTTTTTTCCCCGGTCCTATAGCAAGGATGGTCTGACCTTCATGAAAGCGGTCGGGGCGGTCATCGGTAACTTTGACCTTGAGCCCTCCTCTTATCCCGTGAGGACGGATAACCTGACCCAAAAATACCAAATCACTCATCGAGAGAAGCGATCTCCAAGCTGACTTTCACATTTTCTTTAATCGCACATGCTTTGAGAATTTGTCGCATAGAATTAGCAATCCGACCCTGTTTTCCAATGACCTTGCCCATATCTTCAGAATTTACCTTCAGGGTCAGGTCAACGACACCACCTTCGGAATGCTCTTCAATTTGAATATCCTCTTTGTGGTCAGCCAGGCTCTTTGCCATCATCTCCAATAAATCTCTCATGGGATTATTCCGCTTCTACTTCCGTGGCTTCTTCAGCTTCTTCAGCATCCTCAGACTCTGCAGGCTCGGCTTCAAGGTCTTCTTCGGCCTGAGCATCTTCTTCCGGAGCTTCTACTGTCTCTTCCTTGGGAGGCAGGGGTTCAGCATCATAGTGCTTTTTCGGTTTAGCCTCATTGGAGCAACCCTGCTCAATAATTCCCTCACCATCGTAAACTCCGTACTCCTTGAAGAGACGGTTCACGGTGTCGGAAGGTTTCGCACCATTCCTCATCCATTCCTTAACTTTGTCGGCGTTGATCCGGAACATCCGAGGCTCGGAGATGGGGTTATAGAAACCGATCTCTTCAATGAATTTGCCCTTGACCGCCCGACGGGAGTCGGCGACAACAATCCGGTAAAAGGGTCTCTTCTTTGCACCAATGCGTTTCATTCTAATTTTTACGGCCATGCATTCCTCCTACTTGAAAAACCGCTGAAAGAGGTTTTTCTTGTTCTTCTGCAACTTGTTCATTTTCTTCATCATCTTCTTCGTCTCCTTAAATTGCTTGAGGAGACGGTTGACGGTCACCGGAGATGTTCCGGATCCCTTTGCGATACGCTCACGCCTTGAGCTGTTTATCATATCGGGATTTCTGCGTTCTTCGTCGGTCATCGACGTGAGGATCGCTTCAATGCGGACAACCTGTTTGTCATCCACATTCATTCCCGCTATCGCCTTTTGATTCAGCCCCGGAATCATACCTAAAAGATCTTCCAGGGGGCCCAGCTTTTTCATCTGCTGGATCTGATCATAAAAGTCATTCAGGTCCATCTGGGACTTCCGGAGCTTGTCTTCCATCTGTCGGGCTTTTTCCTCGTCCAACGAGGCTTCCGCCTTTTCGATCAGGGTAAGTACATCTCCCATTCCCAATATTCGGGAGACCAGTCGGTCAGGATGAAATTCGGACAGGTCGTCCAATTTTTCACCCGTCCCCACCAGCTTGATGGGCTTTTCCGTTACGGCTCTGACGGACAGGGCCGCTCCTCCTCGGGCATCGCCATCCATCTTGGAGAGGATGATACCGGTAAGCTCTATCTCTTTATTGAAAGTATCCGCGACATTAACAGCTTCCTGACCGGTCATGGCATCAACGACCAGGAGGGTTTCCTGAACAGGAACCGCTTCCTTGATGTCCCGGAGCTCCTGCATAAGATCCCGGTCAATTTGCAAACGGCCTGCCGTATCGATGATAGCAATGTCGTGTCCGGTTTTTTTTGCTTCCCAGACCCCCTCTTTGGCAATGTCCACAGGAGACTGGTCAGTCGGTCGGGTAAAAACCTGGGCTCCCGCCTGTTTTCCTACCACCTTGAGCTGGTCAACGGCAGCAGGACGGTAAACATCACAAGCGATCAGGAGTGGACGGTGACCCTTTTTGATATATAGCTTAGCCAGCTTTCCCGCATGGGTAGTTTTCCCTGCCCCTTGGAGTCCGCATAGGAGGATGACCGTAGGCGGGGAGGAATAAGTCAAAGCCTGGTTGTCATCGGCCATGAGGTCAATCAATTCCTCACGAACAATTTTGACGACCATCTGTCCCGGCGTTAAGGACTTCATGATGTCCTCGCCCATAGCCTTTTCTTTGACGTTTTTTACAAATTTCTTGACCACCTTATAATTGACGTCTGCTTCCAGGAGGGCCAGGCGAATTTCCCGCATGGCTTGATCAATATCATTTTCTGAAAGACGTCCCTTGCCGGTAAGCTTGGCGAAGGTGTTTTGTAAGCGGTCCGATAGATTTTCAAACATGAATCAGCCTTCCCTCCTTTCCTTAAAGAGGATGGTATTGAGTTGGTTGATAAGAGGTTTGATTCGACCGGCATCCTCAGGATCCAGTCCACCGACTGTCCGGTCCAAGTCTTGCAAAATTGACTGGCAGGCTAAGACCATCTCCACATGGTGGACCTTATCCTCCATCTTCCTCAGCTTGGTTCGGGCTTTCCGAACCTGGTCGGAAACCGCCTGCTTGGAGATCCCGGCATTATCAGCAATTTCCTGGAGGGAGAGGTCGTTAAAATAATAAGCTTCCATCAGGTCTTCCTGGTTATCCGTTAACAAAGAACCGTAGGCCGATAGGAGTAAGCCGATCTCAATAATTGGGTCCATGACTCTTCCTCCTTTTATCAACGTTCCTATTCTAAACAGGAAAGCCTCCTCTGTCAAGTCTTTTTACTTGACAGAGGGGGCTTTTATTGTAAAAGCTTTCAGACGGTACTAGGAAAAGATCGCTTCAACAAAGGACTTTGGATCAAAGGGACGAAGGTCGTCCATTCCTTCCCCCACTCCAATCCATTGGACCGGAACCTGACATTCGTATTGGAGAGGATAGACCACCCCGCCTTTTGCTGTGCCATCAAGTTTGGTTAAAACTAAACCGGTCATTTTTGTCACTTCATTAAAGGCTTTTGCCTGAAGAACGGCATTTTGTCCCGTAGAAGCATCCAGGACAAGAAGGGACTCTAAATAGGCCTCCCCATACTCCCGCTCAATAATAGAATGAATCTTTTCCAATTCCTTCATGAGATTCTTCTTATTATGGAGACGACCTGCCGTATCGATAATCAGGACATCGCTGGACCGGTTCTTAGCCTCCTGAATCCCATCAAAGACAACCGAAGCAGGATCAGAACCCTCTTCTTTTTTTACCAGGGGAACGCCGACCCGGTCAGCCCACATTTGGATCTGGTCGATGGCAGCAGCCCGAAAAGTATCTCCGGCACAGAGGAGGACGGACTTCCCTTCACCCTTAAGATAATTGGCAATCTTCGCAATGGTGGTCGTTTTCCCTACCCCGTTGACCCCGATAACCAATAAGACCGTAGGGCCTTGTCGATGAACAATATCCGTCACCGAAGAATCAGTCAAAAGCCTTTCCGCCATAATCTCTTTAAGGGCGGCAATGACTCCGTCTGTTTCCCGAATCCGATCCTTTGCCACCTTGTCCCGAAGGTCGTCTATGATGGCCATGGAGGAATCAAAACCGATGTCTGCCATCACCAGGGTCTCTTCCAGGTCATCAAACATCTCATCGTCGATAGTCGCCCGGCCATGGACAATATCATCCACCGCACCCGCTAAACTATCTCTCGTCTTGGACAATCCCTCTTTCAGTTTGTCAAAAAATCCCATTCCTATGCACCTTCCCCTTTCATCTCCTCTTCAATCTGGTCAAAGCGTAAAGACACTACCCGGGTAATTCCCTTATCCATAGTAATTCCGTACAGCATATCCGCCGGCTCCATGGTCGTCTTTCGGTGGGTGATGATGATAAATTGAGTTCCCTCCGTCAATGTTTTTATAAATCGAACATAGCGACCAATATTAGCCTCATCCAGGGAGGCATCGATCTCATCCAGGAAGCAGAAGGGTGCAGGATGGATGGAAAAGATGGCAAACATGAGAGCCAAAGCCGTCATTGACCGCTCCCCCCCGCTCAAGAGGGCAAGGGATTGCAGTTTCTTTCCCGGTGGCTGAGCCTGGATGTCGATCCCGGCTTGAAGAGTATCCTCTGAATCCAGGGTGAGCTTGGCCCTGCCTCCGTTGAAAAGAACCTGGAAAATTCGATTATACTCCTCATTGATCTCCTGGAAGGCCTGTTGAAAGCGGTCTTTCATGACCCTGTCCAGATCACTGACCATCTCCCGAATATCCTCTTCCGAGACCTTCAAATCCTTGACTTGCTGGTGGAGAAAATCAACTTCTTTGGCCAATTCATCATAGGCCTCAATTGATTCATAATTGAAGAAGCCGATCTTGGAAAGGTCTTTTTTAATCGCATTAACCTTTGCCCTGGTGGTATCCACCGGAACAAGTTTTTCCAAACGCTCCTCAACGGCTTCCAGAGATAAGTCGTAACTTGCCCGATAATCCTCTCGGATCTCCACCTTCCGGTTCTTCACCTGGTCCAACCGAATACCCAGCTGGTAGTCTTCCTTCTCCAGTTCATTTTTCGCGGACAGAGCTGCTTCTTTTCTTTTGACCTGATCAGCAACCTTCTCCTCTAAGTCAGCTCTCTCACCTTCCAATCCCTTTCGGTCAAGAAGGACTTGTTGAGCCTCTCGGGACCAGGCCTTTTCTTTTTCCTCAGCTTCTTTAAGAAAAATTTCATTATTTTCTTTTCGGGCAAGAAGTGCGGTCTTCTCTTCATTCTCCACCTTATTTTCCTGAAGACTGACCTCCAGACGTTCCAGAATATCGGCTAACTTGTTCTTCTCCAGAACCAGATCTCTTTCTTTGAAACTGAGACGGTCTTTCAAAAGGGCTTCTTCCTTTTCCCTTTCATGGGCCTGAGTAAGGGACTCCCGGGCTTTTTCCATTGCCTTGTCCAGGGCTTCCCGGGCCATATCTCTATCCTTAACCAGATTCTTTTTTTCTTTTTCATAGGCCTCAAGAGAAAAAGTGGTTTTTTGTTGTAAAAAAGTCTGTAAGCGGTCGAAGGCATCCCGGCATAAACCAATTTTTGTAGAAACCTCCGCCCCCTCTTCCAGGAGCTTCTCTTTTTCCTCCCTGATCCGGTTTAATGAGCGGTCAAGTTCCTCCCTTTTTCCCAAAAGAAGGGCCCGTTCATCCTCTGCCTGCTTAAGGAGATTTTCGACTTGGGCAATGTGTTTGTGGAGAGATTGGATCTCCTCCTCCAATTTCTTTACCTGGATCTCTCGATTGAGCAGGGATCCCTCATTACCCTGGTAGATTTTGCCGCCGACCATGGATCCCCAGGAATTAATCACATCTCCATGGAGGGAAACGATCCGGATTCCGGGAAGCTTTTTCTTTGACAGGGCAACGGCATCGTCCAGATCTTTAGTAAATACCGTTTTTGCTAAAAAATGCTCAAGTATGGGACGGAGGTCCTCGGGAAACTGAACCGCATCCATACCCATACAGGCGATTTCCCTTTCCGAGAGCTTGGCGGGACGAGAACCCCTGATTCGATCCTTTGGAAGGAAGGTGATCCGACCAATCCCCTTTTTCTTCAGCACCTTGATCAGAAACTTCCCGTCCTCCTGGCTCTCTACAACGATATTTTGTAGGGCTGAACCCAGGGCAACATCAACTGCTCTTTCGTAAGATGGTTTCACTTCAATAAGATCTGCCAAAGGACCGACTATCCGCTGACCCACTTCCCTATCCCGTTCGCCTAGACGGAGGAGGTCTTGCACAGAGCGGTGGTAACCCTCAAAGTTATCGATAAGAGATTGGAGGACCTGGCGGCGAGACTTCCTGGCAGCCAGTTTTTCCAAAAGGGTCCGATGGGTTTCCTGGGCCTGACGAGTCTTCTCTTCTCCGGCTCGAAGGTCTTCAAGAACCTGCGTGAGGCCTTCTCCCGCTTGTTTAAGATGCTCTGTTAAGTCCTTTTGGGACCGATCAATCTCTTCTTTTTGATGGACCAGTTCCTTCAAGCGGCCTTCTTCTTCCTGGGCTGCTTGTCGCTTTTCTTCCTGATCGACTTGCAGTTTTCGGTCCTGGGCCTGGACTCTCTCCTTCTCGTATTCCAGGAAGGACAATCTCTCCCGGATTTTTTCCAAACGGCGACGGGCCTCCTCAGCCAGGTCCTTCTCTTCCTCATCATCTCCCTCTGAGGCAAGTCGGGAGACTTGGACCTTTAATTCTTCCACTTCCCGAGTTAAGCTGGCAATGGACTCCTTGACCCGGTCTCGATCTTCCTGAAGATCCCTTACACGACTTGACCGGTTTTCAAGACTTTGGCTGATTCTTTCCAAATCACCGGTAAAAAATTTCACCTGTTCCTGACGAACGGAGACTTCTTGACGGAGGGCTGACATCTTGTTTTCTAAAAGTCGGGATCGATTTTCCAGTTCCCCAAGCCTGGCCTGTCCCTGGTCAATGGAAGACTGAAAAGGAGCAAGGAGAGCAAGACAATGGTCTAATTCCTCCTGAACATTCGCAAGATCCTTTTTTACTCTTGTCCGGTCAGCGAAAATCTCCTCTTCCAGCCGGTCAGCCCGGTCAAGCTGACTCTTGACCAGAGAAAGCTCATGCTGGTTAAGTTCCCTCGTCAGAGCGACTCCCTTGCGTGCGTTATCCGCCTGTTGTTTGAGAATTCGAGCCTCCTGCTCTTTTCCTCTCAGATCTAACCGAAGCGAGGCCAGGTGAGCTTCCGTCTTTTCCAAACGGTCGAGTGCTTCCTTCTTCTTGTACTTAAATTTGGCAATACCGGCTGCTTCATCGAAAATCGCCCGCCGATCATCGGACTGGTTGGAAAGGAGGTCTTCAATTCTCCCTTGTCCGATAAGGGAATAGCCCTCCTTGCCAATGCCCGTATCAAAAAAAAGGTTGCGGACATCCTTCCGGCGAACCTGGTTCCGGTTAATCAGGTATTGACTTTCCCCGGACCGATAAACCTTACGAGAGACCGTCACTTCCTCATAAGGCAGGTCAATTCCCCCATCCGAATTATCGAAGGCAAGGGTTACCTGGGCCATGTTCATGGGCTTGTGCCAACGGGTCCCGGCAAAGATGACGTCCTCCATTTTTTCACCACGAATGGACTTGGCGGAAAGCTCTCCCAGAACCCAGCGAACGGCATCTGAAATATTTGATTTTCCTGATCCATTGGGGCCGACAATGGCCACAAAGTCCTTGTCAAAGGAAAGACGGGTTTTCTCCGCAAAGGACTTAAACCCATACATTTCCAGATATTTCAGCTTAGACAATCGTGTCACAACCTTTTCTATTTATTGTCTCCAGGGCAAGCCTGGCTGCTTCCTGCTCGGCTGCCTTCTTGGATTTTCCTTCACCCTGGGCGATCTTTCGCCCGTCGATGTAAACCTGGATGCGAAAAATCTTATCGTGTGAAGGTCCTTCTTCTCCCACCAGCTTATATGCGAAAGTCTTCCCTGCCTTTTGGACTTTTTCCTGGAAGGCCGACTTGTAATTAAAGAAAAGAGAATGATCCTTCTCCTCCATACTTTCCAAGCTGGGAAGGTAGCTTTTCATGGTCTCATAGAGAAAATCATATCCCCCGTCCAGGTAAATGGCTCCGCAAAGGGCCTCAAAGGAGTCGGAGACAATCGAGTCCTTCTTTCGCCCACCCTGAAGTTCTTCCCCATTTCCTAATAGCAAAAGATCCGGAATTCCCCAGGTCCGTCCCAAATAGGCAAAGGACGGTTCACAAACCACCCGGATTCTTTTCTTAGTAAGTACACCTTCGGGATCGTGCGGAAAAGCTCGATAGAGAAGGTCTGATACCAGAAGTTCCAAGACGGCATCTCCCAGAAACTCCAGACGCTCATTGGATTCCGGTTCCTCCTGCTTGCACTCATTCACAAAGGAGGTATGAACAAGAGCCCGATCTAAAAGGGTCCTTTGGCGAAAGCGGTAACCCAAACGGTTCTGGAGGTCTTCCAAAGCCTGGTCTCTTTCTTTTCCCTGCTTATTCATGGTCACGCTCGATTTCAGGTCCGCCATTGATTTGGGCCATAACCGTGCTTAACTCGTCTTCCAACTGTCCTTCCGCTTGAGCATCGGCGTAATCCAAAGCTTCTTGAATTGACCGGGCAAAGGTCTCCGGTCCCACATTGCCATGTGCCTTGAAAACAGGTTTCCGGGAACCCAGCAGGGGCGCTCCGCCATGTCGGGTGTAATCCAGGACCGAAAGTTTTTTCTTCAAGGCCTTTTTCAAAAGAAGTCCACCAAGCTTGGTACCCCCACTCTCCATGATCGATTCCTTGATCAGGCCAAGGAGGGTAGCTGCTGTTCCTTCTGCCGTCTTCACCGCGACATTTCCGGAAAAACCGTCGCAGACCAGGACATCGCAATCCATATGAAGAAGGTCTCGAGCTTCCACGTTTCCGATGTAAAGAAGGTCGGTTTTGCGGAGTAGGTCAGCCGTCTTTAGGACCCGATCATCTCCCTTATGATCCTCAACACCAACACTCAGACTGCCTATCCGGGGTTGTTTAATGCCCAAGCCGGTTTTTGCAAAGGCTGAGGCAAGAACGGCAAACTGGACCAACATTTCCGGTGTGGTATCCATGTTTGCTCCCGCATCGGCCAGAATAATATCCTTACCGGTCACATTGGGCAGGATCGCTGCCAGACAACAGCGCTTGACCCCTTTCAGGCGTTTGGTGATAAAAGTTGCCCCTGCCAGAAGGGCTCCGGTCGACCCTGCCGATAAAAGAACATGAGCATCCTCGGCATTGAGTCGGTGAAATGCCAGAACCATAGAGGAATCCTTTTTCCTTCGAATGGCCATTACCGGTGATTCTTCGTTGGAGATAGCCTGGTCGCAATCGATCCATTCAATCCGGTCGCCATAATCCCGAAGAAAGGGAGAAAAATCATCCCTGGGACCGATAAGTACGGCTTGAAAACCAGGATTTTTTTTCATGGCCAAGGCCAAACCCTGAGCCACCATCTTGGGTCCTTGATCTGCCCCCAAACCGTCAATTACAATCTTCGTCATCATATCTTCCTTATAATTAAGAAATAGCTATTGTCGGGTCACCTGTTTCTTCCGAACGATAAAAAAAAGAGTGTAGACCCTAATCGGGGCACTACACTCTAGTCGGTCAAACTAATCGTTAACTTGGACGACTTCTTTGCCATCATAGTAACCGCATTCGCTGCATACCCGATGGGGTAGTTTCGGCTCACCACAGTTAGGGCAAGTTTGGGTCGCATACGTCTTTAAGCGATAGGATGAAGCTCTTCTTTTATCTCTTCTGGTCTTAGATGTTCTCCGCTTGGGAACTGCCATGTCAAACACCTCCTTGAAAATAGTCTCGTTATGGATAACATAGAAATTATAGACTTGAAGCCCATCTTTGTCAAGGGCTCACCGACCTGATAGAATGTCTTATCGCCCTGTTCGACAACTCACCCTCTCCGAAAAGCCGGAGGAGAATACTTTTTTGAAAGGATCCTTTATGAAAGTCAAAGGCATTATCTGTGAACTCAACCCCTTCCATGAGGGTCACCGCTATCTTATCCGCCGGGCCATGGAGGGAGAAGATGTCGAGTCAACCTGCCTGGTCGCCGCTATGTCCGGCCCCTTCGTCCAACGGGGAAGTCCGGCCATATTGGATAAGTGGACCCGGGCCAGAATAGCCATCCTGGAAGGCTTTGACCTGGTCCTGGAAATCCCGGCCGCCTACGTCCTTCAATCCGCTCACAGCTTTGCCCACGGAGGAATCAAAACCCTGTCTCTTTTGTCTGCCTTCGATTCTTTGGTTTTTGGCGTGGAAGAAACCTTCTTTACTGAAAAATTTCGAAAGGGTCTTAGCCGGTTGGAGGATAAAGAAATCCAGGACAAAATCCGAAAAGATCTGCATGGCGGTCTTTCCTACCGCAGGGCCATCAGCCGGATCCTGGACATTGATTTAGAACCCAACACAATTTTAGCCATGGAGTATATTGCCCTGGCCAAAAAGCTTTCTCTTCCCATCCAATTTGAAGCCATCGTCCGTCAGGGGATGGGCTACCACCAGATGAAAATGGAGGGGGCTTATCCTTCCGCTTCTGCCATCCGTCAGGCCCTCTTTGAAGGCCGGATGAATAAATGGGATTTACTTAACGGACAAGAGATCCGCCGGGAAAGCTTTACGGAATCCCTGGACCTCCTGGGATCCTATTTGAAGCTCAGGGAGATTCTGGATCCTATCGATTTTTCTCTCTCCCCCCTCTTTGAGACCGGAATGGACTTCCGCTTAAAATCCTGTCTGGAAAAAACATCCGGCGTAGACCGGGCTCTCCTGAAAGCAGGCAATAAAAGGCAGTCTGTCTCCCGATACCGGCGGATGCTGGTAACCGGCCTGCTTGAGCTGAAAAAAGGCAAGATCCCTCCGATTTCCTTCCTCAGGCCCCTGGCCTTCAATGAAAAAGGGAGACGCCTCCTCCGGTCCCCTTCCTGCCCGGTTGTCCAAAAATTACCCTCTGCGAGCCTGGATGGCCCGGAAAATGACCTGATGACGGTCAACCTCAAAGCCCAGGCCCTCCAGGAATACCTCCTGGGCCTTCCTCCTAAGATGGACTACCATCAAAGCTTTTTTATTTCTACTTCACATTAGCTCCGGACTTCCGGGGCTTTTTCTTTATTAAGAATTTTCCGGTCAAGGTCTTGTACACAGGCTCTTGCTACCTCGGTATCAGGAACCATGGGCTGACTACCTTGCCCAATGGACTGGCTGTCCTCATCCCCCTTTCCCAGAATGAGGATGAGGGTTTTTCTCCTCTCCCTTTCATAGCGGGCCCGGCCTGAGCGGAAAGCCGCTTGGATTGCTCCCTCCCTGTCCAGATTAATCTCATAGTGTCCTCCTACCCGGTCCAGGGAATGGGCGATCTCCTGAGCAATTGTCATAGGATCCTCATCATAAGGATCCTCCAGGGTCACATAGGCGTAATCCATGGTCCGACCAACCAGGAGACCCAGGTCATTCCGCCGATTAATGGCCTTTCTGCCGGGTGAGCCGAAAACAGCAACCTTATAGTAGTCCGGATAAAGACGGTCCATCTCCCGGAAAAGGACCTCATAGGAAAGCTTGTTGTGGGCATAGTCCACAATCAGACAGATCGTCCGATCAGAGGTCTCAAAACGCTCGGTACGCCCCTGAACGTGGGCAGAAGCTAAGCCCTGCTTGATTGTCTCATAAGAGACGCCCGCCCTCCGGGCCATGGCGATAGCCATCAGAGCATTTTCAGCATTATAGTGACCCAGGGTGGGAACATGAACCCGCACTTTCTCCCTTCCTTCTTCAACCTCCATAATGAATCCTGCATCCACATCTTCCGCCACCCGACCCTGAAAATCTCCGCCTTGACCCAGGGATAGGGTGGTCACTTTGGGACAGGATTCTGCTCTCTTCATGACTTCATCCAGATGGTCTGTCCCTAAGTTAACATAAGCCTGATCAGCCCCTTCGAAGATCTTCAGCTTGGATCCGAAATAATCGGCGAAATCTTTATGCTCAATGGGAGAAATGTGGTCTTCTGAGATGTTCAAAAATCCGGCATGGTTGAAGCGAAGGCCCTTGGTTCTCCGGTACTTCAACGCCTGGGAGGAAACCTCCATAACCACCCGGTGACAACCGTGGTCCCGGCAAGCTGCCAAGGTGGCATAGAGTTCCAGGGGTTCAGGCGTAGTAAGATGGGAAACCCGGACGTCTTTTCCATCATAGGTCATGGTTGAAGCTAAAAGACCGCAGGGACCTTCTTCTCTCTCCATCCCAAATTGTTGAAGGATGGAGTGAAGGTAGGTGGCAGCGGTGGTCTTCCCTTTCGTCCCTGTAATAGCGAACAGGTCAAGATGGCGATCAGGATAGCCATAGTATAGGGCAGCCATAGGGGCCAGGACCTCACGAAGATCCTTTACCGGTAAAAAAGGAATGGGAACCCCATAATCTTTTTCAGCGATATAGGCAATCGCTCCCTTTTGAATGGCTGAGTCGAGATAGGAAGGCTTAAAGTGGGCTCCCTTGCAGATAAAAAGGCAGGAATCTCCCACCTCTCTGGAATCATAGGTGACCTGATTGACAGGGAGGTCAGCCCAGGCCTGGTCGGCTGAAATACCCATAATATGGGCAAAATCCTTCAAATAGAGGGGCATGGTCTTTCCTTTCTAAAAAAATAAAGGGGATAGGTTGACCTATCCCCTTAGTGGTTGAATTGTAAAACCAGGTCCAAGGTGTCTTCCAATATTAGTGGAGTTCCTGACGGTTCCGGTCAAGCTCATGAATCACAGCATTGAGGTTTTCCTGGGTGTTGGCGAGAATTTCGTCAATATAAGCAAAGGTGGATTCGCGAATCTGCCGAGCTTGCTCCTCAGCCTTTTGAACAATATGCTCTCCGGTCTCGGTGGCTGCTTGGGTAATCCGATCCTGAGAAACCAATTCTTCAAAACGGGCCTTGGCCTGGGCATCGATCGCATCCACCTGCTGTTTTGATTTTGCTTCGATTGCAGCAGCCTGATCGTTGGCTTCCTGAAGAATCCGATCCTTTTCGTCATTGACCCACTTTGCCTGGCGGATTTCTTCCGGCAGAGTTTCGCGGATCTCTTTGATAATGTCAAAGACTTCATCCGGGTCGATGGAAACCTTCTTCGAAAATGGAATATTGGTTGCATCCGAAAGGACGTCTTCGAGTTCTTCAATGAGTTGCAAAATATCCATAGTTATCCCCCTACTATAAGCATTGTATTTGCTTCATTTTCTCTTCCACAACCGGGTCTGAGAAAAACTTCCTATAAAGCTTTCTTGCCACCGAACACGGAACCAAGCCCGAAATATTTCCCCCGTAGGATGCAACTTCCCGTGCATAGGAGGAGGAAATAAAAGAGTACCTGGTCTCCGTCACCAAAAATAGGGTTTCCAGGCCGGGATACAAGGAGTGGTTCAAAGCAGCTAACTGTCTTTCGTATTCATAATCTGATGGAGTCCGGAGTCCCCGAAGAACGGCATCAGCATCTTTCAACCGATAATAATCAGCGAGCAAACCGGAGAAAACCTCCACCTCAACATTATCAATATCATATAACAGTTCTTCAAGCATTTCAATTCTTTCCTCGGTCGGAAAGAGAGGCTGCTTCTGGTTGTTTTCCAGGACAGCAACAATGACTTCATCGAAAAGGGAGGCCGCTCTCTTGATGATATTGAGGTGGCCAAGGGTCACCGGATCAAAGGACCCGGGAAAAATCACTCGCATTGGTCTAACTCCTTCAGGATTTGAATCTGATTAAATTTATGGACCCGGTGCCGGAGGACGGTAAAGGCCGGAGGGATAGTAATTTCTTCTTCACTGGAGCTTTCAACCACAAGGATGGCCCCCGGAGTGAGAATCCTCTTTTTTGTGATTAAATCCAAAGCTTCTTCCACCATCTTCATCCTGTAAGGCGGATCAAGATAAACTAAATCAACCTTTCGGCCTAAATCGTCCAACCGCCGTCGGTAATCCCCGTGAAGAATGAGAGACCGATCTTCATAGCGGGTTTTCTTCAGATTCTCTTTGATCACGCCCACCATAGGTCCGGACTGTTCGACAAAGATGGCAAAATCACAACCTCTGGAAAGAAATTCAATCCCGATTTGTCCGCTTCCCGCAAAAAGGTCAAGGCAGGTCAGTCCTTGGCGAATAGGACCCAGAATGTCAAATACCGTTTCCTTAACTTGATCCCGAGTGGGCCGGGTCTTCTGACTTTTTCGGGGGCCGATCAAAGTCATTCCCCGCCTTTCGCCGGATATTACCCGCATGATCTGTCCTTTCTCCCTTTCTGGGGCTTAGTTTCTGGAAATATGGGCTATTTTTTCCATTTTATCAAAAATTGCTGTCCGGAGGGGATCTTTTATTGCATCCAAGGCGTGCGAATCACCTTCCAAAATACCTGGCCCGAAAGCTCCTGTCAGGATCCGTCCTGCTTTCAAAAACAAGGGATGGTCAGGCCTGGTCAAAAGATCTTGCAGTCCCCGGAGCCGGTCAGGGAGGAAGCCGTGCTGGCTCTCCCCAAAAGGATCGCCTCCGCCCCGAAGGGACAGATCCTTCTTAGCAATTTCCAAACCGTCTTCGGTGGAGGCTAAAAACTTCAGGCGGCCCAGGGCTGTCTTGGACGGCTTATGGTAAACAAAGACCGCATAAGACTTATCCTTCCCCCTTCCCACTCTTCCTCTTAGCTGGTGGAGCTGAGACAATCCAAAGCGGTCGGCACAAAGAACCACCATCAGACGGGCGGTAGGAACATCCACCCCCACTTCAATCACCGTTGTGGAAACAAGAATGGGGGTCTTCCCCGAAGCAAAGGTTTCCATGACCCTTTCTTTTTCAGGAGCCGGCATAGGCCCGGTCAGAGCGGCTACCTTTACCCGGTTTCCATAATAAGACCTTGCCCGCCGGCAGACTTCCTCAACTGACCAGAGGGAGAGGTCATCCTCCCCTCCCTCGATCCGAGGACAAATGATGTAGGTTTGTCCTCCTTCTTTAGCCAACTTCTCCGCAAAAGCAAAAATCCGTTTTTCATACCGCCGGTCCAGGACAAAGGAATCCACAGTCTGACGACCTGGAGGTAGACCTTTGAGTCGGGTCAGATCCAGTTCTCCCATAGCCACAAGTTCCAGGGTCCTGGGGATGGGCGTGGCGGAAAGGACATAGGAATTGGGCAAGATGGCTTTTTCCTGGAGTCGGGACCGTTGGTGAACACCGAAACGGTGCTGCTCGTCAGTCACTACTAAAGCCAGGGAAGAAAAAACCAGGCTATCTTGAAAGAGAGTATGGGTTCCGATATAGAGACCGGCCACCCCTTCTTGGGCTGCTTTTTCCACCTCTGTCCTCTCCTCCCGGTTCGATGAGCCGGTTAAAAGAAAAAGAGGAAGGTCCATTCCGGCAAAAAGGACCTTTGCCTTGTCAAAATGCTGACGAGCCAGAACCTCTGTAGGGGCCATAAGGGCGGATTGATAGCCATTCATGGCGGTTAAAAAAGCTAAGGCAAAGGCCAGAACCGTTTTTCCCGATCCGACATCCCCCTGAAGAAGGCGGTTAGCCGGGCGGGGAGACAGAAGATCACCAACCATTTCATCCAGGGCTTCCCCCTGTCCGGATGTCAGTTCAAAAGGAAGAGCCTGAAAAAAGGGCTGAAGGGATTTTGCCTCCATATAAGGAGCTTTCTCATCAAGCCGGCGGGCACGAACCATAGATTTAGCCAGAAGATCCAACATGGCTAAACGAAGGCCCACTCCCTCCATACCGGAGGCCAAGTCTTCCTTGGAAGACGGGAAGTGGATTTGACGAAAAGAATCCAAAAGTTCAGGAAGAGGGATAGAGCGGATGAAATCGGAAGGAAAGGGGTCGATTTCCTCATTTTGAAGACATTTTAAGGCCTGGTGAACCGCATTCACCCGGAGATCCTGGGAAAGTCCCTTGCAGAGTCGGTAGACCGGGCGGATACCCAGAAAGACCTCCATCTTTTTATTATTCTTCTTGTTGACCAGAGAAGGATTAACCATACGGTCCTTCTCCGGGTCGTAGCTTCCATATAGGAAAAAGGAATCTCCACAATGAAGATTCCTTCCGATATAAGCCTGGTTATGAAAAACAACGGTTAAACTTCCCGTATCATCCGAAAAAGAAAGCTTTTGGATGGATTGACGGCCCTTAAAGCGGATTAAACGACCGATTGAGGTCAAACGAGCCTCCACGAGCAAGTCCGATTTATCCTCAATCTTGGCCAGGTCATCAATCGTATACACTTGGGACCGGTCTTCATATCGAGTAGGAAAATCCCAAATCAGGTCTTCCACGGTGAAAATACCCAATTCCTGAAAAAGGGCGGCTCTCTTCGGACCGATCCCATCCAAGCGAGTAATTTCCATCATTCGATTGAGAAGATGTAGGAATAGGTAGGCTGACCACCATAGACAATATCCACATCTATCATGGAATAGGCCTTGGATACCGCCTTTTCCACTTCTCTTTTATCCTCCTGGCTGACCCCTTCACCCAAGTAGATCGTCAAAAGAGAAGCATCTACATCGATATATTTTTCCAGAAGATCCAAGACCAGATCCCTATCGTTCTTTCCGGTTAGAACGATTTTCCCATCAATAAGACCAATCCTATCGTCTTTCTTAATCTCCATCCCCTCCACTGTCGTATCCCGAACAGCATAGGTAACCTGGCCTGTGATGACCTGGTCAAGGCTCTCCGTCATGGCAATTCGGTTTTCCTCATCGGACAAGTCCTCATCATAATGGAAAAGAGCGGTAATCCCTTGTGGGATGGACGTGGAGGGAATGACAATGACCTTGGAAGAGGATAGTTCATCCACTTGGTCGGCAGCCAAAATGATATTTTTATTGTTGGGAAGGAGATAGATCGTGTCGGCATTCACTCTTTCCACTGCATCATAGAGTTCTTTTGTCGAGGGATTCATCGTCTGTCCCCCGGAAACGACCTCGTCAACCATAAGTTGGTTAAAGACTTCCTTAAAGCCTTCACCAAGGGCAACAGCAACAAAACCGACCTTTGATCGAGCCTTCTTTTCCTCCATTTCTCCCTCATCGGAAACCGGCTGATATAATTTTGCATCAACGTGAACCAGATTCAATTCCAAAATCCTAGCCCGTCGGAGGATGGAAGCGATCATCGCTTCAGGACGGTCACAGGAAGCCTGGACCAGGAGGCCCTGCCCGGCATGTTCAACCATTTCAACGTGACCATGGTGGTTCATGTGCCTGACCAGTCGGTCTTCTTCAATCCCCTCCACCTTAACCTTGAGGAAGTAGTCATATTGATGAGCCTGATGAGAATCCCGTTCAAAGTCCGTGATCTCCATGGCATTTCGTTTTACCGGTTCTGCTTGAAGAAGTTGACTCAGATCTTTATCCGTTATTTTCTCCACAAAGCCGGTCAAAAGGTGAACCAGGCCTTGTCCCCCCGCATCAACTACCCCGGCCTCCTTCAGAGCCGGCAACATTTCCGGAGTCTTTTGCAAGGTCACCGAGGCCTGTTGGAGGGATCCGATCAGAAAATCGTCCAAATTGGGGTTTTCCCCATTCCGCTCCGCATATTCAGCCAGGCTTCGGGCAACGGTAAGCATGGTCCCTTCCGTAGGCTTCATGACGGCCTTATATGCCTTCTCCTTAGCCGACAAGAAAGCTTGAGCAGCTAGCTTGGTATTGAGAATTTGGGTTCCCTTCAATGCATCGGAAATTCCTCGACAAAGCTGGGAAAAAATCACGCCCGAATTTCCTCTGGCTCCCATCAGGGTTCCGTTTCCAAGAGCCTTAGCATAGGCGGAAACACTGTCATCCTTGGCTTTTTGGACATATTCCATGGCAGAGGCCATAGTCATGGTCATATTGGTTCCGGTATCCCCGTCCGGGACAGGAAAAACATTCAATTCATCAACTTCTTCTTTGTGGGCAAGAAGGGATTCATAGGCAGCCTGGAGGGCATCCCGAAATTCTGCCCCATTAATATATTCCATTCTTACTCCTTAGAAACGGATCCCCTGGATATATAATTCCACGGTCTCCACCTTTATTCCGGTGGATTCTTCCACACTATAGGTTATCTTTTCAATCAAGTTCTGAGCAACAGTCGCAATCCGTATCCCGTATTCCATGATCACCTCAATTTGTATGATTACGGAGCCTTGGTCAGTGGGGATTACGGTGACTCCCTTGTTCATATTTTCAATGCCCAGGAGCTCATACAGTCCATCTTTGGCATTTCTGGCAGCCAACCCGACTACGCCATAGGATTCCATGGCCGCCTGGCAAGCGATATTGGAAATCACTCGGTCATCCAATAAGATGGTCCCAAGTTCATTAGTTATTCTGGATACCATAGATCCTCCTCATCTATTCATCAAATCAGTTCATTCTTAAGAAAACAATTCTAACTCATTATATAAGAGCCGGCTAGAACTTGCAAAGGAACCCGAGCCTTGCTATAATGTCATAGTTAGTTCATGCATGAAAGACGAGGAGGAAACATGTCAAAAGTTTGTGATGTTTGCGGTAAAAGAAAAGCATCAGGTAACAACGTTACTTTCTCCCATAGAGGTATCAAACGCACTTGGACTCCTAACCTTCGCAAGGTAAGAGTTTATGATGAAAAAGGTACACCTAAGAGACTGAATGTTTGCACACGTTGCCTGAGAAACGGAGCAGTTAACCGGGTTAAGCCCGCAACCGGCGATTCCGAGATGGGTCTCCTGTTTACTGAAGAGGCTGAAAACGTCCAGGACGTTACTGTTGACGAAGAATCGGAAGTCAATCCTGAGAATCCGGTGGATGAGCAAGAGACTGAAGAAACAGAAGAAGCCTAAACTCCATCCTAAGACAAGAATTAAAAAATCCCCCTGGTCCTGAACTCGAGACAGGACCAGGGGGATTTTTTATGAAAATGACAGAAAATCAAGCATCTTCCCCATCTTTAGAATAAAAGCAGTAAACTCCTCCACTCTCAGCCTGGACCTTAACTCGGTTTTGCGGTGAAAGGATATGGTTAGACACGGCCCGGGAGGTTCCGGCCACGAGAGGGAAGTCATCGATATTGTACTCAAAGCCTTTCAAGGACAGGCGAAGGTCGGGATCCAAAGTAAAAAAGGAAACATAAACATTATCTTCAGGTTTTTCCAATGTATAAGAACCGGCCGGCAAAAAGCGGATTTGGTTGTTCCTGCCTTCCATCCGGACTTCCATCCCCCGTTTACTGAAGGCCTCCAAAAGAAGAAGGTTGGAAAAAGAATGATCCAGCCGGGACCCCGTTCCTCCTAAAAAAAGAACCTCTCGAAATCCCAAATCCCAAAGGATTTTCAAGGCCAGCTCCGAATCCGTGTCATCCTTATGGGGTGGAAAAGTTTCAAAGGTTGTCCCCTTTTCCTCCCAGGATTTTCTATCGATCGGATTGGAAAGCTGAGTTGAGGAGTCAAAATCCCCCACCACCAGGTCAATGGGGACATTATAGTCTTTGATTCGGTCAAAACCCCTGTCGGCACAAATGATAAATCTTGCTTCATTTAACAAACCGGCCATCCGGTCCGGTTGAGGAAGGTCTTCTCCCCCGGCCACCAGAAGAGCCTGATGATTAGTCATCGAATCCATCTTCTTTCTCTCTTTCTCCGGTTTTTTCCGGATTAATAGCGACCGAAAATCTCCAGAAATTCACGGGCATTTGTTTTGGTTTTTCCGGGAGAAAAAACAGCGGATCCTGCCACCAGCCAGTCTGCACCTGCTTTGATGATCTCTTCCACATTATTTTTCTTAATCCCCCCATCCACTTCCAGAATAATTTCACGGCCAGACCGGTCAATTCTCTCTCGAATATCTCGAATCTTGTTTAGGGTGGAAGGGATAAAGGATTGTCCGCCAAATCCGGGATTAACGGACATCACCAGAATTAAATCCACTTCATCCATAAGATAAGCAAGAGCCTGGGTAGGCGTTCCGGGATTCAAAGCCAGACCGGCCTTCATCCCTAAAGCATGAATAGCTTGGAGAGTACGGTGGATATGGGTAGATGCTTCCAGGTGGACCGTTACCAGGTTGCAACCTGCCTCCCGAAAGGATTCCAGGAAACCATCGGGTTCTTCCACCATAAGGTGGGTATCAAAAAACAGTTGCGTCTTCGGACGGAGTTTTTGTATGACCCCGGGACCAAACGAAATATTGGGCACATAGTGACCATCCATGACATCGAGGTGGAGGTGGCCCACCCCGGCATCCTCTATGGTTTTCAGCTCTTTATCCAATTGGGAAAAATCTGCCGATAGAAGAGAGGGTAAAAGTACTTTCTTCACAAACAACTCCTTTTTTCATCGTCTTTAATAGGATCTGGAGGCTTCCACTTCTTCTAAAATTTTCAAATAGGAACGATAACGGCTGGGGTGAATCGTCCCCTGGTCAAGGGCCTTCTTCACCGCACAAGCCGGCTCTTTCCGGTGGAGGCAGTTGCGAAATTTACAGGCCTCATTCAAGTGACGGAACTCCGGGAAAAAATCCTCTACCTGACCGGTATCCTCGATTTCCTCCAAACTGAGGGTGGAAAATCCCGGAGTATCAAAGAGATAGCCATCTCGTCCAATTTTGAAAAGACAGCTCTTCCGGGTGGTTTGCCGACCTCGAAGGATTTTTGAAGAAAGACCGCCTACTTCAACATCAAGGCCCGTCATCTTGGCGACCAGGGAGGACTTTCCTGCCCCGGATGGGCCGGCTAGTGCAGAAATCTTTCCCTGAAGAGCTTGGATGAGCGGATCCAGCCCTTCACCGGTTAAGGCATTTGTGCGAAGAGTGGGATAGCCTATAGAACGATAAAGTCGAGTCCAATCCTCCAGGTCTTTTTCACAAGCACGGTCCATTTTGTTAAAACAGAGAAGGATGGGTAGCTTCCTCTTTTCAATCGAAACAAGGGTTTTATCCAGGGCTAAGGGATTCAAACTGGGTTCTTCAATGGTTTGGACCAGCAAAACCTGATCCACATTCGCTACAGGCGGTCGGAGAAGAAGGTTTTTTCGAGGAAAAATTTCCTCAATTATCCCTTCAGGACTATCCTTCCTCCGAGTGATCTCCACCAAATCCCCAACATAAGGCCGAAGATTTTTATCCCTGAAAGCCCCGCGACCCTTACAAGGAATACAAATCTGGTCCCCATCCACTTCACAATTGACTCGGTAAAGATCTTTTTCCGATTCGACAATATGACCTCTTAACGTTTGGCTTTCCTTCATATTCCTCCTGTCTATCATCATTGCATGCGAACCAATCTCTTATCCTTTAACTATGCTCCTCGGATCCATTGGATTCGCTTTGTTCGGGTTCATTTGCCTGTGCCGGCTTTCCGTCATAGAAAATCCGAAGGTCTGCGTTTTCCCCGGCCCTGACATGAACAGGAATATATCCGGACCGGTTCACATCTTCCGCTTTCAACCTGCTCCGGAAGAGGGCTTTCTTGGTACTTTGATTGTAGTCGAAGACCTCAACCAAAAAGCTGTCCTTTCCTTCCGGCGGGTAGACCCGAAGAGTAAAGTCCACCAGGCCGGGCTCCTGGCTGGCCTTGGGACCGGAGGAGATGACCAGATTGATGGAAGTGGAGCTTGGGACCTCCTCCCCCGCCTTGATGGATTGTTCAATAACAATGCCCGAAGGATAGGAACTTTCCCGCGTTTCAATCTTTCCTAAGCTGAGTTCCGCTTCACGGAGGAGGTCCTTAGCCTTACTTTGGTCAGCTCCGATCAGAACGGGAACCTTACTTGTCCTCTTCTCCGGGCCATCGGAAACGACCAAATTGACCCTTCCCCCCTGCTCCAGTCTTTCATTCGCTCTGGGCTCCGTTCGTATGATATGCCCTTTCTCCACATCGTCTGAATTCTCAAAGATGTTTTGACCCGTAGTAAAACCGGCATTGGTCAAGTCAGCTGCCGCTTCTTCTTGGGTGGACCCGGTCACATCCGGTATGGGGAGGGTATTCTTCCCCCGTGAAACCTTGAGTTCCACCTTTGTTCCCTTGTCTACCGTTGTACCGGATTTGATGGACTGTTCCATCACCAATCCCTCATCCGTCTTATCATCATAGGTTCTTTCCACTACCTCACCCAGGAGTTCATTGGTTTTCAGGAGGTCCATGGCCTCGTCCACTGATAAGTTAATCACCGGTGGTACCCTGGTTTGACTGGCTTCCAGGCGGTTCGCATTTTGACCGCCCAGGAAAGAAGTGACAAGAAGGACTGTTGCGACCGCTACCGCCACCAAAACCAGGGCGAACCAGGGAAAGCCTTCTTTTTTTTCTTCTTCCACCACCGGGTGGTTGAGCTTACTCTCATAGACCACTTCACGATGTTTCTTCCTGGCCGGTTTATGGTCTCCCGGATGAAAGGTCGATACGGACGATGCCCTCTTCATATACACCGTATCCCGGTTGGATAACGTTCGGAAATTTTTCAGATCATCCACCAAATCGGAGGCTGAAGCGTATCGATCTTCCGGATTCTTCTCCATGCAGGTCAAAATAATCCGGTTTAAGGCCGGAGATAGATCAGGATTGAGTTCAATCGGAGGAAGGGGGCTTTCCTGAATATGTTTGATTGCAATCCCCACGCTATTGTCCGCATCAAAGGGAACTCGCCCGGTAGCCATCTCATACATAACCACACCAAGGGAATAAATATCCGACTTAAAATCAGTAAAACGACCTTTAGCCTGCTCAGGAGAGATATAGTGAACTGTTCCCAGGATGGAATTCGTGTAAGTGATGGTGGATGCTGAAGAGATCCGGGCGATGCCAAAATCAGCAACTTTAATATCTCCGGACTTCATGATCAGAATATTGGCCGGTTTAATATCCCTGTGGACCAGGTTGTGGTCGTGGGCACACTGGAGAGCCATAGCGATTTGACTCCCGATCCGGGCAAGAACGGTGGAATCCATTTGTCCCTGGGCTGCGATGGCTTCCTTAAGCGTAGATCCTTCAACCAGCTCCATAACAATATAGTGGTACTGGTTTCCCTGTATCTCTTCGCTGCCGACATCATAAATATTGACAATATTTGGGTGGGAAAGAGAAGCCGCTGCCAGGGCCTCATTTTCAAACTTTCGGACAAATTCCTCGTCCTCAATATACTGGTTTTTTAATACCTTAACGGCTACCTTTCTTTTCAGAAGAATGTCCTCCGCTTCATATACATAAGCCATCCCTCCGGTTCCAATCCTCTGAAGAATGCGGTAGCGGTTATTCAATAAAACTTGGTCCATGTCGCTCTCCTATATTCAAATACGGTCACCGTAATATTATCAGATCCCCCCTTGTCCAAAGCGGCCTGGACAAGACTGGTGACTTGACTTTTTGCCTCTGTCGTATCCAATAAAATATCAAGGATCTCCTGGTCTTCCACCATGGAGGTTAACCCGTCACTGCAGAGAAGAAGGGTATCGCCTTCTTCCAAGTCCAGGTAATCCACTTCCACCTCGACTCGCTCATCTGTTCCTACTGCCCGAGTTAAGGTCGAACGTTCGGGATGGTGGCGGGCTCTTTCATCACTGAGTAATCCCTGGTTAACCAGCTTCTGTACCAAAGAATGGTCCTCGGTTAACTGACGAAGAGACCGGTCTCGCATGAGGTAAACCCGGGAATCTCCCACATGGGCAATGATGGCCTTTCCGTCATGGACCAGGACGACGACACAGGTTGTCCCCATATTGAAGTAATCAGGGTTTGTTCCGGCCAGATCGTAGACTGCCTTGTTGGCGGCTTCCACTGCTTCTACCACCATATTTTCATAGTCTGTCCTCTCTTTGGCGGAGATGAGAAATTCCTGGATCGTTTCGCTGGCCAATTTGGATGCCGTATCCCCGGCTCGATGTCCTCCCATTCCGTCACAGACCACAAAAAGAGCAAGGCGGGAAGAAAAATAGTTGACATAAGAATCCTGGTTGTTCGACCTTTGGATCCCCTTATCTGTGAGAGAATAGGTGTTCATGATGGTCCTCCCATCCCTTGGTAGAGGATTCGAAGTTGACCGCAGGCCCCGTCGATATCCTCTCCTCGTTTTTTACGTACACTGGCATGAATGCCTCGCTTATGTAGGGCATCTTCAAAAGCATAAATCCTCTCTTCCCTGCTGGACTTCCCCTTGTACTCTTTGATGGGATTGAGAGGAAGGAGGTTGATATGCCACATGGGTCCCTTGAAAAGTCGGGATAGGGCATCCAGATCCTGGAGACGATCATTTTCTCCTTCTATTAAAACATATTCCAGAGAAATCCGTCGTCCCGTCTTTTCAAAATAAGCCAGACAGGCTTGAATGATCTCTCGAATGGAATAACGGTTGGCAATGGGCATGGTCCGTCTCCGGTCCTCGTCCGAACTCGCGTGGAGGGAAATCGCGAGGTTGAGGGGAATTCCCTCTTCCACCAAATCGTAAATCCGAGGAACCAGACCGCAAGTGGAGAGGGTAATTGATCGGGCGGACAGGTTCTTCCCCCGGGGATCGGTAATGAGGCGTAAAAAACGAACCACCTCGTCATAATTATCCAGAGGTTCCCCGATTCCCATGAGAACAATCCGGTCTATTCGATCTCCCGTTATCTCCTCAGTGACATAGACCTGGCTGAGCATCTCTTCCGCTTGAAGATTCCTTACAAAAGCAGCTTTGGTTGAGGCACAAAACTGACACCCCATCTTGCAACCCACCTGAGAAGAAATACAAAGCGTTGTCCGGTCGGGATAAGGCATATAGACGGTTTCTACGGTATTCCCATCTTCCAAAGCATAGAGAATCTTTCGGGACCCATCTTGGGAAAGGAGCTGCCTGACTTCCTCTACCGTCCTGAAAGGATAGGTTCTCAAGGCTTCCCTGAGCGATTTTGGAAGAGTGGTGACTTCATCCGGAGATTTCAACCCCTTTTCATGGAGACCATGAAAGAGCTGGCTTGCCCGAAAGGACGGTTGACCCAAATCAGTAAAAAGACCTTCCAGCTCCTTTTGGGTCATCCCATTGATGGCTCTTTCCATACTTCCTCCCTTCTCCTTATCCCGAAAAAGACTCCTCGTTTCCACCTTATTGATCTTCCTTGCCTTGAAAAAGGGCTCCCGGGTCCAAAGGATTCCCATTGAGAAAATCCGGAACCGCCATGGCTTTCTTGCCGGGTGCCTGGAGGGAGGTGATGAGAAAAATCCCATCGCCTGTCCTCACGCCCAGGCCTTCTTTGCCGACGAAAACCAGACTTCCTGGCTTTTCCGGACCTGCCCCTTCCAGGGCAGAAGCCCCATGAACCTTATAGGTCTTTCCCTGGTAGTTGAATTTAGCCCCTGGCCAGTCCTTTAATGCTCGAACATGGTTCACCAGGTTCCTGGCCGACTTAGTGAAATCCAAATAGGCATCTTCCTTCGTGACTTTCCGGGTTTTCGTCACCCGACTTTCATCCTGATCTACCTTCAGTTCGAGATAGCCCTCATAATCCCGAAGGACCTCCAACATCAGATCGGCAGAAAGAAGGGATAGACGGTCCTGGAGACTTTCCAAATCATCCTTCTCATGGATTTTTATGCTTGCTTTAGCGAGGACTTCTCCGGCGTCCAAACCCTGACGAACGATCATGGCAGAAACACCGGTCTCTTCTTCCCCATTTAAGAGGGCTGCCTGGATAGGCGAGGCTCCCCGGTACTTAGGCAGGAGGGAACCATGGAGGTTGAGAATGTCCACCCCAAAAGTCTGACGGAGATCCTTACCGATCAACTGACCATAGGCGATCACGACTAAAACAGTAGGTTTTGCCTCCATTATTTTTCGAATAGCATCCGGACTATTCACGTTCTCCGGAGTAATGACGTCCAATCCATGGTCCAGGGCATAGGCCTTGACGGGAGTTGGGGTCTTCTCCTTCTTCCGGCCCCGGACCCGGTCAGGTTGAGTAACGACCAGGACGGGATCCATATCCTCTTCTTCGACCAATGCTTCCAGGCAGGGAATCGCATAGGCCGGTGAACCAAAAAAAGCAACTTTCAATTCCTACCTCCTTACCCTTGAGGGCTTTTACTCTTCTTCAGCCTGGCTTTTCGGACTTTCATCTCGTCGGAGGTTTTCCTGGAGAATTCCGTGGTCCTTTAGGTAGTCCACCTGGTCTTGGGTGGGATCCGACAGGTTAATTTCCTTCAAGACCCGGTCACGGAAAAGAACTCCGTCCAAGTGGTCAATTTCATGACAGATGCAACGGGCAAAAAGGCCTTGAGCCTCAACTTCATGGTCCTCCCCTTCTTCATCCGTATAACGAAGGCGGACTTCCTCCGGCCGAAGAACCGTACCGTTGAATCCGGGGAGAGAAAGGCAACCTTCCACATCCTCTTCCATCTCTTCAGACCGGCTGATGATTTCCGGATTAATCATTTTGATCGGTCCCTGACCGACATCAATAACAACCATCCGGCGGAGCTTGCCGATCTGAGGTGCAGCCAAGCCAACCCCCTCTTCCTTATACATGGTTTCTACCATATCATCCAATACTTTACGGATTCGGCTGTTAATTTCCTTGACAGGGCGAGACTTCTTCCGAAGAATAGGGTCACCCTCAATTCGCAAATTCATAAAAGCCATTTCTCATCTCATTTCTATTTACTGCTAACATGCTGGGAACAATCCTGCAAAATGACCTAAAAAATGGATACAGGATCCATCGTTAAGACGATATTGATTTTCGGCGTAGAGGGAAAGCGGTCAAGAATTTCCCGACCAAGAATGCGTAAATCATCTTGTTTTATCGACCGGACCATGATGCCGAAACGGTAACGCCGGTTCACTCGCTCAATGACCGATGGTGTGGGCCCCTCCACTTGGCCATCTTCCACCTGCTTTATCCTGCCCTCAATGAAAGCCCGCAGGTCATAGGCCTTTTCCAGGAGGGAGGCTCTATCGGGCGAAGTTAAGCGGATGTGAAGCTCTTCACGATAGGGAGGGTAGTGGTTCATGGCCCGAATTTTTTTCTCCCAACTGTAAAAAGCATCCACATCATATTGTGAGGCAGTAACAATGGCCGGATGGTCGCTTTTGTAAGTCTGGATAATGACCTGACCGGGATGGTCTCCACGACCTGCCCGACCGGCCACTTGGGTGATGAGCTGAAAGGTTCGCTCATTTGCCCGGATGTCGGGGAGGTTTAAGGAAATATCAGCCGCCATAACTCCAACAAGGGTTACCCGGGGAAAGTCGAATCCTTTGGCAATCATCTGGGTGCCCAAAAGAATATCAATCCTTCCGGCTAACATATCGCGGTAAACCCGGTCATAGGCTCCCTTTCGCGTCATGGTATCGGCATCAGCACGGACAACCCTTGCCCGGGGAAAAAGTCGGCGAACTTCCTCTTCCAATTGCTCCGTTCCTGCTCCAAAGTCTCGAATCGCAGTAGACCCGCAATTCGGACATTTTTTGTTAAGGGTCTTCTCCCTTCCACAGTAGTGGCAGATCAGTCGGTTTTGTCCCTTGTGGTAGGTCATGGCGACATCACAGGCATCACAGCGGTAGACATAGCCGCAAGACCGGCAAAAGACAAAAGAGGTATGTCCCCTCTTGTTGAGAAAGAGGATAACCTGGTTTCCCTCCTTAAGGGTCCGGTCTATTGCACGGTGAAGAGAACGGGAAAACATGGTTCGGTTGTTGGCCTTAAGCTCCTCCCGCATATCCACGATATCTACCCGGGGCATGGGCCGGCTTCCTACCCTTTTGGGAAGGTTCAACCGGATGATTTCCCCCTGGTCTACCCGGTAAAGAGTCGTAACCGAAGGAGTGGCCGTACCCAGTACCAGGCTGGCTCCGTTGTACTTGGCCCGGAAGCGGGCAAGGTCGTAGGTGTGGTATTTGGGATTTTTTTCAGAAATATAGGAGCCTTCATGCTCCTCGTCAATCACGATAAGACCCAGTTGATCAAAGGGGGCAAAAATGGCGGACCTTGCTCCAATTGCTATGGAGACTTCCCCCTCCCGGATTTTTTCCCACTCCTCGTAGCGTTCAGAAGTGGAGAGACGGGAATGAAGAATGGCTACCTGTCGGCCAAAACGCCCTTCAAAGCGAGCGATCGTTTGGGGCGTAAGGGAGATTTCCGGAACCAGGACGATGGCCTGCTTACCCTCCCGAAGGGTCTTATCTACCAGCTGAAGGTAGATCTCCGTCTTTCCTGACCCTGTCACCCCGCAAACCAGGTAAGTCCCCCTTGCCCGGGAAATACGGTCGAAGACTTTTTTCTGGTCTCCGGTCAGAGGGAGCATGGAGTCTCTCCCCTCGACCTCCACCTGCCTCCGGGCTACACGCCGGTCCGACTTTTCAATCCACCCTTTACCCAAGAGGGCTTTCAGGGTTGAAGAGGAGGCTCCGGTCACCTTCAAAAGTTGAACCTGCTCCTCCTCTCCCTCTTTTTTCAGATATTCAACGAGGGCAGCCTGACGATAAGCCCGGTCCGGAATGAGACAGGTCTTTCCCTTGTCCGTTAACCGATAGAAGGTACGGATTTTAGGAACGAATTCACCGATGGTTCCCGGTGGAAGGACGGACTGAATGGCCGATGCCCAGTCGGACAGAGTCGTCTCCACCAGAAATTCAGCAATCGCCAGGGATTCCTCAGAAAGATCCGGAAGTTCATCAATCTTACTTATCACCTCTTTTGTGGGAAAATCCGGTATCCTTTCTTCGACATCCAGAACCATGGCCGGTGTTTTCCGGTTCCCCCGACCAAAAGGGACATAGACGGCCGATCCTCTTTGAACACTCTTATCAAGGGACGAAGGGAGGGCATAGGTAAAAGGCTTGTCGGTCATTCGAGTTCCGGAATTGACCAAAACCTGAACAAATTTCCCTGTCATGCCTCCTCCTTTCCCATCGTCTTTACTTCTATCTTCTTATCCCCTTCTCTTGAAGGGCTAAGACAACCCTATCCACGATTACCCGTGCCACCTCTTCCTTGGACTGGAGGGGAAGGTCTTCCCTATCCTCCTTGGTAAAGATAGTCACGATATTGGTATCACCGGCAAAACCGGCTCCCCTGGCTGAGACATCATTAGCAACGATGAAATCCAGGTTCTTTTCCTTGAGCTTCTTTTTTGCATACTCCTCCACGAACTGGGTCTCCGCAGCAAAGCCCACAAGGACCTGACCTTTTTTTTCAGCCCCAAGAGTCTTGAGAACATCGGTGGTTTCCTTCAATGCTAAAGAAAAGTTTCCGACCTTCTCTCCCTTCTTCATCTTCTGGTCCATATATTGAACCGGAGTCATGTCCGCCGGTGCCGCCGCCATGATAAGGGCCTGGGTTGCTTCAAAGCGGTCTTTAAGTGCCAAATAAAGATCCTCTGTCGAGGTTACCGGAACATCCTTTACTCCCTTGGGTACAGGAGCTTGAAGAGGGCCATGAACAAAGGTCACATCTCCACCCCGTTTAACGGCTTCCCGAGCAATGGCGATTCCTTGCTTGCCTGAAGACCGGTTGGAGAGAAAACGAACCGGGTCAATCATCTCACGGGTCGGCCCCCCCGTAACCAGAAGGCTGACACCGTCCAAGTCTTTCGGACTGAAGAAATGATCCAGAACTTCTGCCAGATCCTGAGCTTCCGGCATTCTCCCCTCTCCCTTTTCATCGCAGGCAAGCAAACCGGATTCAGGCTCAATAATCCCGATTCCCCGATTCCTCAGTACTTGGATGTTTTCTTGGGTGGCCGGATTTCGGTACATGACCACATTCATTGCTGGAGAGACCAGGACGGGGCAGTGGGCAGCCAGAGCCGTCGAGGAAAGAAGGTCATCGGAGATACCATGGGCCATCTTGGCCAGGATATTGGCCGTTGCCGGTGCAATTAAAAAGACATCCGCCCACCGGGTCAAGTCAATATGGGGGATAAAATGATCTTCCTCTGAAAAAAGATCCATGTAGACCCTGTTCTTGGACATGGTCTGAAAAGTTAAGGGGGTAACGAACTCACCTGCTCCAGCCGTCATCACCACACGGGTCTGGGCTCCTAATTTATTAAGAAGGGACAAAAGGGTCAAGGTTTTGTAGATGGCGATCCCACCGGAAACCCCAACCAGAATTTTCTTTCCTTGAAGCCGGTTCATGGGTCCCTCCTTAGTGCATGACCTCGTGTTCTGCAATTTCTTCTAATAAGCGGTTTTCCCGGTAATTATCCACCTGGGTCAGGTCTTTATCCTTCTTGACAACCTCCCCTTGCATAATTTCATCCAGGGCAACCGTGCAGGGCTTTTTCCCGGCTGATTTCACCAGGGGCTCGGAGCCGTCAATAAGAAGGCGGGCTCTCTTCATCACCATAACGCAAATATCATAGCGTGATTTGGAAATTTGGGACAATTCCTTAAATGATGGATTAATCATGATATTCCTCCCGATATTTTTTCATCAAATTGGCATCGATTCTCTGGTTTTCCGCATCGATGATATGAAGAACCATCTCGGCACACTTCTCCACTTCATCATTGACCACAGCGTAGTCATAATTATGAAGATTGGCCAATTCTCCCTGTGAATTTTTCAAACGAAGGGCAATTTCCTCCTCGCCTTCCGTTCCCCGGTGGTGGAGTCGGTCTGCCAGATCCTTGACTTGCGGAGGAAGAAGGAAAATAAAGACTCCTTCATCTAAATTTTCCTTAACTTGCATGGCCCCTTGAACATCAATTTCGAGGATAACGTCCTCTCCTTTTTCCAAGTTTTCCATGACGTAATCTTTAGGTGTTCCATAAAAATTACCGTGAACCCTGGCAAATTCAATGAGTTTGTTTTGATCAATTAAGTCCTGAAATTCTTCCATGGAGTAGAAAAAATAACTCTCTCCGGAAACCTCGTGAGGGCGTTTAGGCCGGGTGGTTGCGGAGATGGATAATTTAAGTGAGGGACGCTGACGCATAATTTCCTCACAGACCGTCCCCTTGCCGACCCCGGAGGGACCGGAGACGATGATCAGGTGGCCTTTCCTTCGCATAATGTCCTCCTTATTCAACATTTTGAATCTGTTCGCGGATTTCTTCGATCTTCGTTTTTCCTTGTATCGTCCATGACCGGATGGACTCGTCATTTGACTTGGAACCGATCGTGTTGACCTCCCGGTTCATCTCCTGAATAATGAAATCCAGGGTCTTTCCCACCGGACCATGTTTGTGAAGAGTTTCATTAAAGCTTTTGATGTGACTTTTCAGCCGGACAATCTCTTCATCTATCGCTGCCTTCTGGACAAAGATGGCCAGCTCATTTTCTAAACGTCCTTCATCCAAAGGAGCGTTTGCGGATAGAAGCTCCTCAACCCTCTTGTTCAGCCTGTCCTTTTCTTCCAGAACCAATTTCGGTGCTCTTTCGTCGATTTGACTGACCAGGTCAGACAGGCTATTCAGCTTTTCCAAAAGATTCTCTTTCAGTCTTTCTCCTTCTCCTTCCCTCAGGTCTTCCACCTGATCCAGGGCCCGGTCAACCACCGACATGGCCAGAGTCTGCCAAGTCTCTTCATCGATAGTAGGCAGGGTGGGAACCATAACGCCGGGGAGCTTAACCAATTCATCCAAACGAAGCATGGGACCTCCCTGGCTGGATATGAATTCCTCTGTAAAGTCCTCCAGGTCTTTAGCAATTTGAAAGAGAGCGTCCTTGTTCACCTGGTATTCGGCTTCCAGAGATTGGGAAAGATCCGTAAGGGTGACATTGACCCTGCCCCGATGAATCCTCCCTTCCACTTCCTTGCGAAGGACAGGTTCCAAAAACCGAAGAGGATCAGGAAGGTGAATATAAAGGTCTAAAAAACGATTATTAACAGTAGAAATTTCTCCTTCAAGGCGAAGGCTGCCTTGGGATAGGGCAGCCTTCCCGTATCCGGTCATGGAATGCATATTTCCTCCTAACATCAGTTTTTGTTTAGTTTAGACCTTTAGCTGCTTTTTATCCAGAAAATATAACATTTTTGTAATATAAATAAGAAATCCTTCTGATTTCAATACTTTTCCTTTGATTTCTTATCAGGACCTTCGGGTGATCAATCGATGTGGATTATGCCCTAGTGATATAATGAGGAAAAGAAAAGAAAAGGAGATCCTATGACTTTCGACGGAATCACTTGCCGGGCGGTCGTTTTGGAATTGAGAGAAAAACTCTTAGGCGGTCTGGTCCGCAAGATCAACCAGGTCGGTCCTTCAACCTTAACGCTTTCCATCTACGCTAACCGGTCAAACTACCTACTCTATTTATCGGCAGACCCTTCTAAGTCCTGCCTTTTTTTGACGGAAAAAAAATATAAAAATCCCACCACTCCACCTGACTTCTGCATGGTCCTCAGGAAGCACCTGTCTTCGGCTAAAATTGAAGATATTCATCAGGAAGGATTGGACCGGACAGTTCGTCTGGATTTCTCTGCTTCGGGTGATTTAGGTGAGCGTCTTTCCCTGTCCCTGGTTGGTGAATTCATGGGCAAGTACTCCAACCTTATCCTGGTGGATGAGGAGGGGCAAGTCATCGATGCCATCCGCCGGGTATCCCGGCATATGTCTCGAGTCCGCCAGGTCTTCCCGGGGAAACGCTATGAGGCTTTTCCTTCCGATAAGTTGGATATCCTCAAGGAAGACATCCATTTATCTGACCTGTCAAAAAATATGCCCCCATCCGCCCAGGCCAATAAGATTTTTATCCGCAATCTGACCGGCTTCTCTCCCTTGGCCGCTCGGGAAATTCTCTATCTGTCCAGTCTTGACCCTGATAAAACTTTGAGTTCCATCCAAGACGATGAAATGGCACGGATCCAAAAGGTTTTCAACCAGAGAGTCCGGGATATTCGGCAGGGGACCTTCTCCCCTTCTCTTTATCTGCAAAACAAGAGCCTCTATCATGCTTTCCCTGTCACCTATATGGGACCGGCCGATGAGACTTCTCCCTCCATGTCCCAAATCATTGACCATTATTTCACCCGCTTTGGACGGGATGACCAGGTGGGGCAGGTAAAATCCAACCTCCAAAGCCTCTTGAAGGGACCTATGGAAAAAGGAGAAAAGAAGCTCCTTCGTCAGGAGGAGGATTACAAAAAAACATTGGACCGGGAGGTTCTCAAAGAAGAAGGCGACCTTTTAGCCGGTCAAGTGCACCGTATCAAAAAGGGTGATCGCTCTATCGAAGTCACTGACTTCTACCATGGTGATCTTCCCCGGACCATCCTATTGGATAAGTCAAAGGACCCCTGGGAGAATGTGGAAATCCGCTATCATAAGTATTCCAAACTCAAAAGGGCAAACCAACTCCTTTCCCGGTCTATTCCCCAACTTAAGGAAGAACTTGACTACTTCCGACAACTGGCCACAATGCTGGACCATGCGGAGACGATGGAAGACCTGGAAGAAATCCGTCAGGAAATGGTCGACCAGGGCCTCTTGAAGAAAAGAAAAAAAGGAAAGAAACAGAAATCTCCCCAGGCAAAACCTCCCTACCACTACCGGAGCAAGGGCGGGCTGGATATATATGTGGGTCGAAACAATAAGCAAAATGATGCCTTGACCCTGAAATTGGCGAACAAAGAGGACTTTTTCTTCCATGCCCAGGCCATTCCCGGTGCCCACGTCATCCTCCGCGTTCCGTCCGGTGATTCTCCCTCGACAGAAGATATGGAAGCTGCTGCCTGGTTGGCTGCCACTCATTCTGCCCAAAGCGAAGAGGGAAAAGTCAGCGTTGACTATACCGAAAAAAAGAATGTCTATAAGGCCAAAGGGGCTAAGCCCGGCATGGTTTACTACAATGATTTTTCCACGATCCTTGTCAATACTGATGCTCGACCCGAGCTTGAGCGAATTGAATAAGATCAAGAAGGGAGCTTGCTTTGAAATTTTTTCACCTTGCTGACCTCCACTTGGGAAAGAGAGTCCACGATTTTTCCCTGTTGGAAGACCAGGAGGATATTCTTCAAAAAATCCTTATCCTTTGTGACCAAGAGTCCCCTGATGGGGTCCTTTTTGCCGGCGATATTTACGATAAATCGACTCCGTCTGCTCAAGCGGTTAACCTCTTTGACCGTTTTTTGGTTGCCCTCACCGAAAAAGTGGACCATATCTTCCTCATCCCTGGCAACCATGATTCTCCGGAACGCCTGGCCTTTGGCGGAAGGCTCATGGCTAATGAGGGTGTCCATATTGCCCCACCCTACCAAGGACCCCAGTTACCCTTTATCCTGAAGGATGACCATGGCCCCCTTTATGTCCACCTCCTTCCCTACCTTCGTCCCAGTCTTGTCCAGCCACATTTCCCGGAAGAAGTCATCAATTCCTACACAGAGGCTGTGGGTGCTGCCATCGACCACCTTTCTATTCATCCTGAGGAAAGAAACCTCCTTCTTGCCCACCAGTTTGTAACCGGGGCAAGAAGATCCGATTCCGAGCGGATTATTGTCGGCGGATCGGATAACGTCTCTTCCGCTGTCTTTTCTGACTTTGACTATGTCGCCTTGGGCCATATTCATGGCCCTCAAAATATTCTCAGTCCCCGTCTCCGCTACGCCGGATCCCCCTTAAAGTATTCCTTTTCTGAAAAAAATCAGATTAAGTCCCTTACCGTGGTGAATATGGAAGAAAAGGGATGCGTTCAGGTCTGGACCCTCCCTCTGGTTCCCAAGCATGACCTTCGAGAAGTTCGAGGAAACCTGGAGGATCTCCTATCTGGTGCCCCAAGTTCCGGTCCGGAAAAAGAGGATTACATTGGGGCTATCTTAACTGATGAGGAAATGCCGCCTATGGCCTTAGCCCGTCTCCGAAAGGTCTATCCCCGAATCATGTATCTGGAACTTGACAATGTACGAAGTCGCCATCAATCCTTTATCGACATGGATATTAAGGAAGACCTATCGGATCTTGACCTCTTTTCAACCTTCTATGAGAGTCAAAACGGCAAGCCCCTTTCTTCCCATCAACAAGCCTACGTGGAAAAAATATTCAAACGAATTGGAGAGGAGGATCAGTGAAACCCCTTCAACTAACCCTATCCGCCTTCGGACCCTATGCCGGTGAATCTCAAGTGGACTTCACCCGTCTGGGTAAATCCGGTCTCTATTTAATCTCCGGGGATACCGGGGCAGGTAAAACGACAATTTTTGACGGTATTTCTTTTGCTCTTTTCGGCCAGGCATCCGGTGACAGCCGGGATCCTTCCATGTTACGTTCCACCTATGCTGACCCTGATCGTGCAACTTTTATTGATTTTACTTTTTCCTACAAAAAGAAAGTTTACCGGATCCATCGGTCTCCGGCCTATGAAAGGCCCAAGAAAAGAGGCGATGGAACTACCCTTCAACCTGCCCGGGCCAGCTTAACCCTTCCCTCCGGTAAAGTCGTGGCGAAAACAAGTGAAGTTACTCCCTTTGTCGAAGAGCTTTTAGGCGTTAACCGGGATCAATTTGCCCAAATTGCCATGATTGCCCAGGGAGACTTCCGCAAACTCCTCTTTGCGGATACAAAAGAACGACAAGAGATTTTCCGTAAGCTCTTTCATACTGACCGCTTTCGCCTTTTTCAAGACCGGGTCAAGGATGACCTTGCTCAGGTGATACAAAAGAGAAAAGACCAGGAAAACCGACTCCGGCAATACATTGATGGCATCCTGGTCCCTGACCAGGAGCTCCCGGCTAAGGGCCATCCTGATTCCTTAACTGAGGGACCGGTAAGCGAGGATGACCTCCTATCCTTCCTTGCCTCCCTGGAAAAATACGATTCCTACCGGCTCCAAGTGGCTGAGAATGAAGTTTACTCCAAGGAAAAATCGCTGGAAGGACTCCAGGCAAAAATTGTGGAGATCCGCCAACGTATGGAGAGCCAAGAGGAATTCGACCGCCTGAAAATAGAAGTAGAAGAAATCGGAGAAAAGGAGAAGCATGTCCGAGCAGATCTTCATTGCTTAGAAGAAGAAAAAGAGACTTTTGACCATATCTTCATAGAAAACACTCGACTGGAAAATCTTATGCCGACCTATGATAAATGGCAGGAAAAAGAAAAAGAAGTAGACAAGGACAGGAGCCGGTTGAAGGATCTCCAAAAGAGCCTTAAAAAAGGAGCAGATGACTTAGCCCGTTTGGAACAGGAAAAAAGGGAAAAAACTTCCTTACAGAGAGATATCGCTGATCTTTTCCGAAAGAAGAAAAAGGTTAACCAAAAATATCAAGATGAAGATGCTCACTTGAAAAATCTGGATAAGCTGGCTGAACTTTTGTCGGAAAGAGAAAAGCTGGAAGGAGAAATCCAAAAAGGTCAGGAACATTACCTCGAATGGGAACGAAAGGCAGGACTTGCCTATAATCAGGCGGCACGGCTTCGCCAGGCCTTTCACTTGTCTCAGGCCGGTCTTATGGCCCGTGACCTCATTGAGGGATCCCCCTGTCCGGTCTGTGGTTCCAGAGACCACCCTAAGCCGGCAGAGCTGGCCCCGGATGCTCCTCGGGAAGAGGAGGTCGACCGGGCAGAGAAAAAGGCAAGGATGGCCCAAAACCAAGCCGGGCAGGCAGCCTCCGAATTAGCCGGTCTTCGAGGGAAAAACCAGGAAAAGGAAAAGGCCTATTATACGCTTGCCAGGGACATGGACCTTTCCATCATCAAGGAAAGTCCATCGGCCAATCCCGTCGACATTCTTCAAATCAATAAGGAACTGGTCGAAGCTCTTCGTGCAAAGACTCATGACTGCCTTAATAAATATAAAGAAGAGGAAGATCTTCTGGATAAAGACATTGTTGAACAGGAAGAACTTCAAAAAGCAATTCCTCTTCTTGATAAAAAACGTGAGAAGATCATGGCCGATCTCGCTATCGACCGGGAGAGAGAAGCAGCCATAATAACGAAGATCCATAATCGTGACGAACAAATCCGAGAAGAGCTGGACGCTCTCCCCTACCCTAACCGGACTCTAGCTCAGGAGGCCCTGGATCAGGGGCGGGCTGACTATGAACTTTACAAAAAGCGAACACGTGAAGCAAAGGAAGACCTCAATAAGATGGAACAGAGGATTCAAACGCTGAAAGGACAAGGCTCAGTTTTAGAGAAAAGATTGAAAAAACTTTGCACGGAATCTTTAGAAGAGGCTCTCTTGGAAAAGGACCGGGTGGAGAATGACCTAAGCCGGGCACGAAAGGATATGGAGAATATCCGTTACCGGATGATGAACAACCAAAATGTAGGAGAAAAAGTCAAGATCGTCCTAAAGGAGCGGAAAGCGAGTGAAGCGGACTGGATCCTCCTCCAATCCATCTCAGCAACCGCTAACGGCCAAATTTCAGGTAAGGCAAGGATCAGTTTAGAAGCCTACGTCCAAATGCGGTATTTTGACCGAATTTTGAACCGGGCAAACCTCCACTTTTCTCAAATGACCTCGGGCCAATACGACCTTATCCGTCAGGAGGATCCTCAAGACCTTCGGTCCCAATCCGGTCTGGAATTGGCGGTTATCGACCACGCCAACGGGTCGGTTCGGTCCGTCAAGTCCCTGTCCGGTGGGGAGACCTTTATTGCCTCCCTCTCCCTTGCCCTTGGCCTCTCGGAGGAGGTGGAAGCCTGGGCCGGAGGAATCCAGCTGGACGCCCTCTTTGTGGATGAAGGCTTCGGGTCCCTGGATGAGGACACCCTGGCCCAGGCCATGGCGGCCTTGGACTCATTAACCCGGGGATCCCGCCTGGTAGGAATCATTTCCCATGTCAGTGAACTCCAGGAAACCATCCCCAAACAGATTGCAGTCACCAAGAGAGCGGGTGACCAGGGGTCCCTAATTCAGATCATCAACCAGGGATAAAAAAAAGGACCAGAACGGGAGCACCCGTCCTGGTCCTTTTTCATTGATATTACTGAATGCCGAGCAGATTCATAAAGAAAGTGATGTTGGCGGCATTGGTGAAGTTGGAGAACATACCTCCAACAACAGGGACAATAATGAAGGCCAGCTTGGAGAATCCATAGACCGAGCAGACGGCTGTCATGTTAGCCATGGAAGCCGGCACGGCACCCATACCGAAGCCGATATGACCACCCGCCATGACGGCTGCATCGTAGTCCGAGCCCATGGCTTTGAAGGTAACAAAGTAGGTGAAGATGATGGTCGCGACGGTTTCAGCGGCCAGGATCAGAATCAGAGGAATAGCCAGAGCAATGAGATCCCAGAGGGCCATAGACATGACGGCCATGGACACGAAGATGCTCAGGCAAACCGAACCGAAGATGTCGATCTCTTTGGCCGGGGTGGCCTTGGAGGTCCCCTTGATGGCGTCATAGACGTTGCGGACAATGGCACCGCCGATCATACCCATGACGTGGACCGGAAGGGTGAGACTGGGAAAAAGGATCTTGAAGAGATCAGCTAAGTAAGCCCCGATGCCAAGACCGATGAAGATCATGGCGGACGCTAAAGCCACCCGCTTCTTGTCCAAAACAACATGATCATCCGCCTGGTTTTCGAAAAAGGCCTCTCTGGAAGCTTCCGCCTTCTCCGTGTTAACAGGGGTAGCAAGGTTATATTTTTTAATCAGACGGGTTGCCACCGGGCCGCCGATGATAGAGCCTGCAGCCAGACCGTAGGTGGCGGCGGCGACAGCGACGGAGACAGCTCCGGTTACCCCGGCGTCCTCAGCCAGAGGGGCATAGGCAGCGGCGTTGCCATGTCCCCCGGTCAGAGGTATGGACCCGCACATAAGACCCAGCTTGGGATCCAGCCCAACGATAGGAGACATGCCGACCGCAATGGCATTTTGAAGAACAGCCAGAACAGCAGCCAGGATGATGAAAACAACGAGCTTGCCGGAAGATTTCTTGATAAGTTCACCGGAGGCTTCAAAACCGGATGCCGTGAAGAATAACTGCATAAAGAAGGACTGAAGGCTGGTGTCAAATTTGAATTTCACCAGGTCCAGCTGGTATAAAATCAAAGTTAAAATAGCAAATAAGGTACCACCAACAACCGCTTCAGGCAGGGACCAGCGAACCAAAAAGGGAATTTTTTTCCGCAGGTAGCGCCCAAAGAAAACTAAAAATACGGCTAACATAATTGTCTTGGCCGTATTCATTTCAATAACCATATGTGCTCCTTAAAAGTGATATATTTGGAACAGCGACTTGGAAAGCCGCTGTCCCAAACAGGTTCAGTATACTTATGTTTAATCGGCAAAATTGTGCAGATCAGCCAAACATATTCAGAAGAAGTCCTGCAGCGACTGCGGATCCGATGACACCCGCAACATTGGGACCCATAGCGTTCATGAGGAGGAAGTTAGAAGGATCTTCCTTTTGTCCAACACGCTGGGCAACCCGGGCTGCCATGGGAACGGCAGATACGCCGGCTGCGCCAATGAGGGGATTGATTTTCCCACCGGAAAGAGCATACATGAGCTTTCCAAAGAGGACACCGGCCGCCGTAGCAATAGAAAAGGCAACCAGACCCATAAGAATGATCCCCAGAGTTTCCGCAGTAAGGAAGCTCGGCCCCGTGGCCGTTGCTCCTACTGTCATCCCAAGGAGAATCGTCACCACATACATGATAATATCAGCGGCCGCAGTGACCAAATGAGGCACAACACCCGATTCCTTAAAAAGATTCCCCACCATCAGCATCCCGATCAGAGGGGCTGCAGAAGGAACAATTAAGGAAACAACGATGGTGACAACAATAGGGAATAAAATCTTCTCCCGCTTGGAAACCTGGCGAACGGATTCCATCTTCACCTGACGCTCTTTTTTTGTGGTCAGGGCCCGCATAATGGGGGGCTGGATAATGGGAACCAGGGCCATGTAGGAATAGGCGGCTACAGCGATTGCGCCCAATAAATGAGGGGCCATCTTTGAGGTCAGGTATAAAGCGGTCGGACCGTCCGCCCCACCGATAATCCCGATGGAAGCTGCTTCCTGTGGATTAAAGCCGAGAGCTAAGGCACCCAAGAAAGCACCGAAAACACCGATCTGAGCCGCAGCTCCCAAAAGCATGGATTTGGGATTGGCAATTAAGGGACCAAAGTCGGTAGACGCTCCTACGCCCATAAAGATAAGGGGAGGATAAATGCCCAGGCTCACGCCCTTGTATAAAACATCAAGTAATCCCCCCTCATCAACGAGGCCGGCAAAAGGAAGATTAGCCAGGAGCATCCCGAAACCGATGGGAATCAGGAGGTATGGCTCATATTCCTTGGCAATTGCCAGATAGATCAAGGTGCAGGCGACGATGAGCATAATTAAAGACCGAATGTCCATCCCCGCTATACCTGAAGATTGGTAGAGATCCTTTAACATTTCAACCATAAACTACCTCTCTATTCTAAAGAATAAAGGTCAGCTCCTGCATCAACAGTCTCTCCATCCGACACAAAAATTTGACCAATGGTTCCGGCAGTCGGAGCCATAATTTCATTTTCCATCTTCATCGCTTCCAGGATCATCACTACGTCGCCGGCTTCAACCTGGTCACCGACTGAAGCTTCAACGCGAAGAATCTTGCCTTGGATAGGTGCTGTCTCAACCTGTCCATTGCCTGAGGGGGCGTGAGCCGGGGCAGCGGGGGCAGCCGGGGCGGCAGGAGCAACAGGAGCAGCCGGGGCAGCAGGAGCAACAGGTGCAACCGGCTTGGGAGCTTCAGGACTTCTGGAAATAGGAGCGGCAGCAGGTGCGGAGGAAACGGCTCCTTCTTCCACTTCTTTCACCGTTACTTCATAGTTTTTACCATCAACAGTTACCATAAGAGTTTTCATACCATTCACCTCACTAGTTCTTTGAATCGCTGACGATGCAACATGCGACAATAGCTGCAATCAGTTGGCTATCCTGTACGGTGACGGATTCCACCACCGGTTCAGGACTTTTTGGACTTTGCTTTTTTTGTTTGACAGGGGCTTCTTCCTTACCGACATACTTTAATAGCGAGACAATAAAAGAAAGAAGAATGAGGATGCCAAAAACAATTAAAATAGAAAAGGCAGATGCCGTTAACCCCTGTGCAAAGGTGTAATTTCCCATAGGTTCCTCACTTCCACAGTGCTTCAATCAATAAAATAGTAATAATTCCTGATAGGAGAGATCGATCTTAGTGGACCGATCTCTCTTATCTCAACCGCTTTATTCTTGGGCCTGTGCCTTGACTTTGCTGTAAGCGTATATGGCAGCCCCAAGAGCTCCAACATACTGAGACAGATCGGAGGTGGACACCTCATGCTTCAGCTGTTGGCTTAATGCATGAACGACGCCCTTATTCTGGGCAACACCACCGGTCATGACTACCCGATCCCGTATGCCGATTCGACGTGCCAGGCCCACGACACGGGCAGTGATGGCCCAATGGACTCCGTTGGCAATATCGGCCTTATTCACTCCCTTGGCCAACTGGCTGATCACTTCACTCTCTGCAAAGACCGTACAGGTGGAAGAAATTGAAATCTTCTCTGTGGACTTAGCGGCTAACTTATCCAAGTCCGATACGTCCACTTCCAAAATCCGAGACATGACATCCAAAAACCGTCCGGTTCCTGCAGCACATTTGTCGTTCATCTGGAAGTTCACCATAGCCCCGTTGGAAATCTGGATGACCTTAACATCCTGACCTCCGATATCAATCACCGTCTGGACATCCGGAAAGAGATAGTGGGCTCCTTTGGCATGGCAGGAAAGCTCAGACATCTGTCCATCAGTCCTTTCAAAGGTATTTCTGCCGTATCCGGTTGTCAACAAATAGGATATATCATCAATGGTCAGTCCTGCATCGTCCAGAACGCCCTCAAAAGCCCGGTTAGGACCCGACGTTCCGGTACCAACAGGAATCAAAGATTTTCCGATGATTTCTTTTCCATCCGCCAAGATGACACTCTTACAAGCGGAAGAGCCGATATCCAGGCCCATGGTATAGATCATAGTTTTACTCCCAACTCTATTCTGTTAACAAGCCCATTACATGGCTTTATTGGCCTTTACTTCATCCGCTAAAGCCTGGAGAGCTGTCTCAAGCTGGCCGAAGTCTCTCATCTGCATATCCACACCGATTTTCACATGGCGAACCCCGGCATCATTCAAGGCCTTATTGAGGTAAGGATATTCCATCTCTTCCGGGTCGCAGAAAGTCATCATAAAGACAACGAGTCCATCAGCCTTATTCTCTTTGACCAAGTTTACCACATAATCAGCCCGACGGTTTTGATGAGAATCCTCATCATAGAGGAGGACATCGTAATCCTGGCCGGCGAACTGGCGAGCCAGAGCCTCCATAGGATCACCCTCTTCCGGTGCATCCACCCGGAAGGACCGGGACTCGCTTGCTACATCATCAGCAACAATAGCGATGTCGTTCTTGTCGAAAATCGAAAGAAGGGTGGGATTATCACAAATGATGCCTGAAGTAACCAGACGGACACCCTGCCAGTTGGATTCAGGAAGGGCTTCCAGTTCCTTATTCAGCTCCTCCAGCAACTTGGTGTGGTCTTCTTTCCGCATGAAGTAAGAAGCCTTCAAAACCGCTCCACGATCCACAGCGGAAACAGCCTCAGGATGGTCCCCGGCCAGCTTGACAAATTGTCTTCTAGCCTGACGGTTTTTATTGTAGACCTTAATGGTCTCACTCAATGCCTGGTCGGTGATTTCCTTGCCGGCAATCTTTTCAAGTTCATCCTTGACATTCTTATACTGTGACATGGTATAGCGGATACCATAGTCCTTGGCCCGGTTCTGAGGATGAGCCAGGAAAATGACGGGCATCTTCCCCATTTTTTCCATGGCTACGCGGATATTCTGGCTCATGGGCCGAAGAGTATCACAGAGAACGGAAGTGATGACCCCGTCCAGATCGTCCAGGGTTCCATCCAATAGCATTTCCAGATCCAACTGAGCTAAGGAACAATAGAAAGAAGCACAATATTCCTTGGCCAGAGAGATGTACTTGTCATTGGTCCCCCAAAGGCCGAAGGGAACCATGCCGGCAGCATGGACCAGCTCTTCCGGTGCATAGTAGGGCATGCAACCGATAGCTTTATAACCTTGAGATTTGTAGGAGGCCAGCTGGGCCTTGGGGTTGTTGGCAATTTCATTAAATTCCTTGAGCAATGCATCAATGGCCATTACTTGGTCTCCTTTCTCATCTGTCGTCTCTCTTCCATGGCTTCGACTAAACCCTGGACACGGGTCTCATACTGGGCGACATTGAAGTTTCTCGGATCAGCCTGGTCTCCATCAAATGCAGCACAGGGAATGCCTAAATTCTCCGTCCACCGTCTCTGCATTTCCGGCATATAACCGGACCAGGGCTTGCAGGAGCGGTTATAGTTGATCAATGCCCCTTCAACCCCGTTTTCTTCCATTAGACCCTGTCTCCATTCCACGCCCTCTTCCAGGCATACGCTATTGGGTGCCTTGCAGTAAGCCCGGGCCATGGAGTCGATATCATCATAAACAAAGCCGAAGGCCGGTGCATAAACCACAGCAGTAACGTTGATGCCGTTTTCCTTAAGCGGATGGTAGAGGTTGCGAAGTCCCGGCCAGCAAGGAATTCCCTCAAAAAGAATCCGGTAATTTTCCTTAAATGGTGCAGTGGACTTCCCTTCTTCGTGATAACGCTGAAGGTCTTCCGCCAACTGTTCAAAGGCTTTGGCCGTTTCCGGTTTCGCACGGGCAGTTACGACATCAGCCATGTGGTTAAAGAGGTCAAACCCGGACATGGGTGAAGGTTCATAGGAACAGAACTTGCAGACCTTGAGCCAGGCTTCAGAGGTACGGTTAGCGTTAGCACAGACTTCCTTGAACTTCTCTTCATCAAACTTCTTACCGGAGATCTCTTCCAGTTGTTTAATCGCATCCTTAAACTGAGCCTTTAGATATTCCACATTCTCATCGGAAACCCCATACTCATTCCGGTAAGGAATATCAACCATGATCAGAGGAATGTTATGCATACGGGCGATATTTTCATACCACTTGGTCATGCAGTTGCAGATGTTGTTACAGCAAAGGACAAAGTCCGGCTCAGGGACCCGGCGGGATTCATTGGTTGTCTCCACACCGGCAGCATAGGCTAAAGAAATACGGGCGTAGCCGCAAATATCATTATCGTAGCCCATGTCTTCGGCTTCCTGGCACATCCGCTCGCCGTCGTGGCGGGCAGCAATGCCGGCAGCCTGGTTTTCAGGATAGACAACGGCCAGGTCGAAAACTTCGGCCAGTTCACAGGGGAATTTGGATGCGGACCAACCCACCGGCTTCCCCGCTTTTTTGTCATCCCAGGCCTTTTGATAAACCCTGGTAACAATATCTTGAAGGGCTTTCGCTCCGGGCAAAACTTCCCTTTTTTTCTTCTTTGGGGCTTCCTGTTCAACTTTCTCTTCAACTTTTTCAGCCACAATAAGCTCCTTTCCTCACATTGGATTCTCTCTCCGGTCTTTTAATGCAGGTTGTCGTAATCCCGGATGACTCTGGGGGTAAGCATTTGGTGGAAGGGACAAATGGAATCGGGATTCTGATAGTAGCCTTCTGCAAAGGCAATGATGTAGGAACGCATCTTATTCATTTCCACGATTTCATCGACCAAACCGATCTTGGCACAGAATTTCGGTGTTGATTTTTCCTTATAATTCTCGATCAGGTGGTTCATTTTCTCGATCGTCGGTTCGAGGTCATGTCCGGCCGCTTCTTCCTTAACCAAACGACGGGAATACATGGCGGCAGCGGCCGTCTCCCCGTTCATCACGTTCATCTCGGTAGCTGCTGTGCCCAAAGAAAAGACGTTGGTTGCGTGTCCCTGGGGTCCGCCCATGACATAGTGGGCCGCAGCCGATCCGGTCCGAACCGTAATTTCCATCTGAGCGAGCCGGGAATTCTGGATGGAGTAGATGAGAGATTGACCCAAGCCCAAAAGCTCAGCCCGTTCAGCATCATCGCCTACATCAATACCCGTTGTGTCCTGTAACCAGACAATGGGAATACGGTCTCTGGCACAAAGGTTGACAAATTCATTCATCTTGATCAAGCCCTGGCGGTAGAGTTTTCCACCCAATCCCACTCGACCCTGGACATATTCCGGATAATTCATGATTAATCCCTGGTTATTGGTCACCGTACCGACAAGAAGGCCGTTTACCTTAGCCAGACCACAGATAATTTCCGGTCCATAGCCTTTCTTGAATTCCAGGAATTGAGAATTATCGAAGAGTCGGGCAATCAGCTCGTAAGGCTTGAACTGACGCTTCTGGTTAAGAGGGATCAGAGAATAGAGGTCGTCCTGGGAATATTGGGGTTCCATAGGGTCGTCCACCCGGAAAAACTGAAGATTATAAGCCGGGAGATAATCGATGTACTTCCGAATTCCGGCTAATACCCCTTCTTCATCCGCATAGACTTCACGGAAAAATCCGGTTTCTGAGTAGTGAACGCGAACCTGACCCGGTGCTTCAGCCGTCCCCTGCTTCGTTGCCTGGATAAGCTGCTCGGCACCTTCATGGTCCATGTATCCCTTGGGGTTCATCCCGCCCAGGATCCCGGCTCCTCCCACCGCCATGTTGGCCTTCTGGTGGGCAATAAGGATGGTGGGCGAAATGGAATGGTATCCACCTCCGGCAGGATTGGTTCCGAAGATCCCGACGATAACCGGGATGCCCAGCTGGTTCAGTTCAGCATTGCGGTAGAAGGGAGATCCGCCTCCACGGCGGTTGGCATAGACCTTCTCCTGCTCATCCAACTTAACGCCTGAGCAGTTTAATACATAGACCAGTGGAATTTTAAGGAGCTTAGCTGTGTCCGATGCCCGAATCAGGTTCTCCGACTGTCCGGGAACCCAGGCACCGGCTAATTTCTTATTATCGGAAGCAACGATGACACACCACTTCCCTGAAATTTTTCCCAGACCTTTGATAATCCCGGTAGACCCGTTTTTATTGTCCTGGGGATTATAGAGGCTGTTCAAGGGAAGGAAAATCTGGTCGTCAACCAGGATCCTCACCCTTTCCATCGCCGTCATTTCTCCAGACTGATGAACCTTGTCCGTAGGTTTACCCGCTTCCAAAGCTTCCCGGGTTAACTCCGCAATTTCCTCTTCGATGGCCTTTAATTCCCGGCTGTTCTCTTCATCCGGCTTCCTGAGGGGACTTCCCACAGAAGGCATAGCCTGGAAATAAGAGGGCATGGAATAAAGTTCTTGACTCATACTAGTGTATCCTTTCACTCTTGGATCCCCGCTGGGACCATTGCCCTTGTCTATTTCTTTAATTTAATGAAGACCTGACCGGGATCAATCTCTTCACGAATGACACGAATGATCTCAGGGTCCGGACCTTCCATGAGCTCGGCACGAGAGGTGTCAATTTCAAAGCCCGTATTCTCCTGGCAGATTTCCGGGCTGGAGTAGGGATAGTAATAGGCCAGATACATTTTCTTGGTTTCCTCATCAAATTTGAAAATACCAAGATCGGTAACTACCATCTGAGGGCCTCGATCTTCCGGAAGTCCAGCTGCCTTTCTGCTTCCTGGACCGGTCATCCAACCGGGGCTGGTCACATAGCCAATCTTATCGACAAAGCGTCTGGATTGGTGCTGCATCATGATGATGGTGTTCTGGTAAGTGGCGATGCCGTTTGCCCCACCTGATCCGGTGAAACGAACCTTGGGATTGTTGTAATCTCCAATGCAGGTGGAGTTGACATTGCCGTAAATGTCAATTTCCGCCCCACCAATAAAGGCAATCATATTATCTTTCTTATTGAGGTAGGAATTGGTCTCAAATCCCACAAAGCGAACATTGGGCCACTGGACAGCACAGTGGGCCATAAAGCGGAGGTCACCCACCGAACGGGGGACTTCCACCGGGTCGCAGTCCATCAAACCGGACTCCACAATCAAGTGGCAGGAGGGCTGAATCACTTTTTTGGCCAGGGATGCCCCGATCAAAGGAAGACCCGTTCCGACAGTGACAATTTGATCTTCTTCGATAAACTTAGCGATGGCATAGGCCTGCATTTCCTGTTTTGTATATTGTGTGTAATCGCTCATGTCTCTCTCCTTTCTCTTGATTTATTTGATGGAAGTGGAATAGCCCAAACCGGGAACCACTCTCAGCTTTGTCAGGCGAGCACCGCCGATTTTATCCAAAAGCTGGTCTTGATTCTCGATGGAATAGATCCACTTCTGGCAATAATCTTCGAAGGTTTCAGGAGGATTCTTTTCATCGTATTCCAGGCCCTTTTTCTCCAACTTGGCCTTTGCCTCTCCGGCGTTCTGGTAGCGAGAAGCCTTATCATATTCGCGTAAGGCATCGGGATCATCGTCATAATAGCCGTAGCACTGGGAAGGCCAGGCACCGAAAGGAACATGGACCACGGCATCAACGCAACCGCTGAAGATGTTGGACCGACTGGGATCCTGGCGGATATATTCATTGGAAACCAGCTCTTCGCAAGTGATGATGACTTTTTTTGCTGCAATCGCAATGTCAACATCATGGAATTCATCCCCTAAGATAACAGCAGTTCCGTCCGGGCTGGCCATCTGAGCATGGATGATGGCCGTATCAATCCGAGGAACAGGAACAGCTAAAACTTCCTCCCCCGGTTTGAAAGGATTCTCCATGCGGACCAATTTCTTATTGTCCACCTTGTCCAAGGTCTTTCTTTTTTCTTCAGACATCCCCCAAAGATCTTCCAGTCCAGAAGCCTGCATGAGGCTGACCGGCAAGAAGGGAAGTCCTAAGGCTGAAGCGTGAAGCTGGAGCATCAAAACATCCTGAGAATAGTCCTCATAATTCAATTGACCACTTTCAATAGCTGCACGGAAACGACGAGCGACGTTGGTAAAACCGGAGTTCGCCGTGTAGCAGTTGATGTAGGCCTTCACCCGACCTTCACCAATCAAAAGATCCCAGTCACCGCCGCCGGGTCCGGGCCAACCCACAAAATCCGTTTTTCCCTGGCGCAAGATTTCGTAAACCGCTGCGTAGGGCTTACGGTTGGTAGTGAATCCGCCCAAGCTCAGGACGTCGCCATCTTCCACATACTTGGCAACCGCCTCCGATAGTGACATCGTTTTGTCCATGTCATCCTCCTTCAACCTTTTGGGTGTTTTTTATTGACCGGGACAAGAAATTGAATGCGTTCCATATTATGGAATGTATTCCCAGTCTTCTCTATAATAATATAAGATTGAAGTGTTTTCGTCAATTTCACGCCCTATCTTTAGACAGTTTCCGAGTGTTTTTCATCTGGTATAATACAAATATGATAGAAGAAACATTTTCATTCACAATCTCCATATTGTGATCTTCAGCAAAGGAAAAAACATGTCAACCATCCAATCTTTAGACCGGGCCATCCAAATCCTCAATCACATGATTCTCGATAATGAAAGCACGATCGCCGACTTATCCAGGGATTTGGACCTGGCACCATCTACCGTCCACCGGATCCTTCAGACCTTGCAAGCCCACTCCTACGTTGTTAAAAATGAGGAAGCCAAGACTTACTCTCTGGGTCCGGCACTCATACGACTGGGTCAAAAGGCCTCCGCTAACAATTCCCTTCTTAAACTTTGTAACCCTGTCCTGAGGGGGCTGTCAGAGGAGGTAGGCGAAGACACCTATTTCGTCATTCGATCCGACTATAAGGGGATTCTTCTCTCCCGCTATGAATCCCCCACGCGATTGAAAATTATTGAACAGTTCGGTTATGGTCTGGACCTCCACTGCGGAGCTATCCGCAAGGTTCTTTTGGCCTTTTCCGGCCCCGATTTTTGGAAAGAATACTTGACCTATATCGATAAGGTCGGCACTGACTATCCACTTCCCTCTGAAGATCGCCTGGTTCAAGACCTCCAGGATCTCGTAGAAAATAAAGGAGGTTGGTCTTACGGAGATTACATTCCGGGATGCTACGGCATCGGAGCTCCTGTTTTTAATGCTGACGGTTCTCTGGCCGGATCAATCGGGACAATCGTTCCTGAGCTTCACCTCGCCTCCAGGGAATTAGACCAGTTGGTTAGTCTGGTTAAAAAATATGGGGTGAAATTTTCCCGCTCCCTCGGCTATCAATAAAATGAATGGTCGAGACATAAAAAAGAGGAAGGAATTGATGGAAAAATCCTTCCTCTTTTTTTTATTTGTTCAGATTATAGGGCTTGGATAAGAGCATCGACTGATGATTCCTTTGTTGCCCAGGAAGTAACAAATCGGACAGAATAATATCCGTCACCCTCATCTGCCCAATCTTCAAAGGCAAATTCTTTCCGCAATTCTTTGATTTTCTCCCGGGTCATGATGGGGAATATCTGGTTGGATTGGGCTTCTTGAATGAGTTGATAACCCTTGGCCTGAAGTGCATCAGCCAATTTCAAGGCCAGGCGATTGGCATGGGTGGCCAGATCATAATAAAGACCATCTTCAAAAAGAACTTCAAACTGGAGTCCGGTTACAAAGGATTTGGCTAAAATTGCTCCATTTTGCTTCATGATGACCCGGAAATCCTCCTTGAGTTCATCCTTCATGATAACCAGGGCTTCGCCCAGGAGTGCCCCGTTTTTTGTACCACCGATAAAAAAGGCATGGGAGTACTTGGCAAAATCCGCTAAGGTCATATCATTAGCCGGAGAAGTCAAAGCTGAACCCAGCCGGGCTCCATCGATATACAAGAAGAGACCCTTATCCTCGCAGTAATTATAGAGAGCCTTAATCTCTCCTTTGGTATACACCGTTCCCACTTCGGTGGTATCCGATATATAGACGAGTTTGGGATGGGCTGTGTTTTCCGCTTGATGGCTTTGGACCAGCCGGTCAATCGCCTCCGGTCGGAGTTTACCATCAGGGCTGTCTGCTAAATAGATTTTATGGCCTCGTGATTCGATGGATCCCGCCTCATGATCATGGATATGGGCAGTCTGGGCCCCGATAACCGCCTGATGGGGGCGAAGAAAGGCGGTAATAGCGACAAGATTGGCCTGGGTCCCCCCCGGGATAAAGTGAATATCTCCATCCGCACGATCCATCTCTTTCCGGAGGAGGTCCTTGGCTCGGTCACAGTGAATATCGTAACCGTAACCGGGTTGGGGATCGGTAAGATATTCTTTCATTCGGTCAAGAATATCCGGATGACAAAATTCAGAATAGTCGTTAACAAAAAACTGCATGAAATCTCCTTTTCTAACCATTAAGAAGAAAAAAAGGCACCCAAGACCGGCTTGGGTGCCTTACATGAAAAATCACATGGATTCCGGAGCAGAAATTCCAATCAGCCAAAGTGCATTTTCCATGACCTGGCGACAGGCCAGGACAAGGCCTATCCGCTCATTAGAAAGCTCGGGATCTTCAGGAACAATGACTTTAGAGGATCCATAGAACGAATGGAAGGCTGTCGCCATCTGCATGAGGAAGTTGCAGATTCTGTGCGGACGACGGAGTTGTGCAGCCTCTTCAACGATGGAAGGGAAGTCATCCATGAGCTTCAAGAGGTCGACTTCCTTCTCTTCATTGAGGCGGGTAAACTCTTTCTGCTCTTTGTACTGGGGTGCATTTCTTAAAACCCCACAAGCACGGGCGTGAGCATATTGGATGTAGTAAACCGGGTTCTCATTGGAGTGAGACCGAGCAAGAGCAAGGTCAAAATCCATCTGGCTCTCCACGGCACGGGAGGCAAAGAAGTAACGGGTGACGTCTACTCCAACATCATCGATCAAGGCTTGGATGGTGATGGCGTTGCCGGACCGCTTGGACATTTTGACTTCCTGTCCGTCTTCGACCAGGTGGATCATCTGAATCAGGTCAACTTCCAAATCATCCGGTCCGAAGCCCAGGGTCTGAAGACCCGCTTTCATACGGGCAACGTAGCCATGGTGGTCGCCACCCCAAAGGTTAATCATCTTTGTATATCCGCGGTCATGCTTAAATCTGTGGTTGGCCAAATCCGGCGTCATATAGGTCAGGTTACCATCTGATTTGATCAGAACACGGTCCTTGTCATCGCCCCACTGGGTCGTTTTGAGCCAGAGTGCACCGTCATTTTCATAGGTGACGCCCAAATCCTTCAATTTTTGAATGGTCTCTTCCACCAAGCCGGAATCATAGAGCCACTGCTCACTGACCCAGGAATCAAACTCAACACGGAGGTCTTTCAATACTTTCTCAATCTTTTTGAGCTCAATCTCATAGCCCTTCTGCTTAAAGTACTCGATCCGGCCTTCTTCCTTGTGAAGCCAAACGTCCCCTTCTTCCAGGGCAATGTCTTCCCCGATCTTCTTTACGTCATCGGCAAAATAACCGTCTTCGGGGACTTCCACATCTTCACCAAAGAACTGGGCATAACGGGCATAAACCGACTTCCCCAAATTGATCATCTGGGCACCGGCATCGTTGATATAGTATTCGCGAAGAACATCGTAGTTGGACGCCTTATAGAGACGGCAGATGCAGTCTCCCCAAACCGCACCACGGGCATGGCCCAGGTGGAGGTCACCGGTGGGATTGGCCGACACGTATTCAACGAGAACTGGTTTCCGGACTCCGGAGTAGTTCCAACCGTACTTATCTCCCTTTTCAAAGACCCGACTTATGACAGCGCCCAAAGAATCGGATTTCAGGCGGAAATTAATGAATCCGGGACCGGCCACTTCAACCGTGTCAATCAGGTCCTTTTCTTTGAGAAGTTCTTCTTTCATTTCATCGGCAATAGCCCTGGGGTTCTTTTTTAGACGTCCTGCAAGTTGCATAGCAATTGGGGTGGCGTAATCACCATATTCCGTATTTTTTGGAATTTCTATGGTGACCAATCCTTCCTCCTCCACGCCGTAGAGGTTTTTGACGACCCCTTCAACCGTACTTTGAAGTTTGTTTTCATTATTCATAAGCTACTCCCATCTGACCATACTAAAAAAAACGAATTTGATTCATTTTACCATATCTTGAATGATATGGGCAGAAAAAAGCCCCCGGCTCGAGGCCGGGGGCGAGTGAATCATTTACTCGATGAAGAAATCGCTTAGGAAATCATCTCCGCTGCGGTTAAAATGACGATGTTGGCAATGCCGACGATGATGAGGAACTTCCACACGAACTTCAGGTAGGTGGAGTACTCAACACGAGAGGCGGCAACGCCGCCCATAACAACACCCGAAGTCGGGGTGAAGTAGTTGATGACGCCGCAAGCGGCGGAGAAGACCATGATCATGATGGTCGGGTTGAAGCCCAATTCTGCAGCCAAGGGGCCCATGACCGGGATGGAGAGTCCGGCCAATCCGGAAGTGGAGGGCACCAGGAAGGAAAGAATCAGGTAGATGATATAGGCCAGAGGGATGAAGACCAGGGCAGGGACGCCGGAGAGGAGCTGAGCAGACTTGTCCAGGATCCAGAAGTCCATGTGGGTAGCATTCATGACAACGGTAATACCACGAGCCGTAGCAATGATCAAGGCAACAGAAATCAGGTCTGCTGCACCGGCCAAGAAGGAGTTGATAAAATGCTTCTCGGAGAATCCGGCAATCACAGCAACGATGATGGAAGCAAAGGTGAACCAGGCGGCTAACTGGGTGAAGTACCACCAACCCAGGGGCTCACCGGTCAGGAAGTCCGTCCAACCCATGGCAGCCAGGAAAGCATCCTCGTCGCCGCCAAAGATGAGGTCGGGCCAGGAAATCAAAGAAATGATCATAACAATAAAGGAGAAGCCGAAGACGGTCAGGATGGCTTTGTGCTTGCCGGTGAATTCCAGTTCGGCAGCCTTGGCTGCTTCCTCGCCCAGTTCTTCTTCCATGATCTGCTGTTCACGGACAGTTAAAAGGGTGGAACCCTTGTCCGCCTTAACCTTCTTGGCATAAGAAGTGACATACCAAGCTGCAATGGCATAGGTGGAGAGCCAGAGAATAACGCCCAGGCCCATGATTAAGGTGACATTGGGCTCAATGCCGACGGACTTGAGGGACGACATGGCAACGCCGGTAGCAAAGGGGTTAATGGTGGAACCCAAAACACCGGAGGTAGCACCGATCAAAACGGTGGACAGGGCAACCAGGGTATCGAAGCCGGCTGCGACCATGGCGGTGGTAATGAGGGCATAGAAACCGATGGTTTCCTCAGCCATACCGTAGGTGGTTCCACCCAAGGAGAAGAGGAACATCAAGATGACGATCAGTCTTTCTTCCTTGCCCTTCATCTTTTTAACCAGGTGGAGGACACCGGCTTGAAGGGCACCGGTTTCCATAACGATACCGATAAATCCACCAATGCAGAAAATAAAGACGATAAGGTCAGAGGCATCCATAAAACCATTGGGGATGGACATGAAGAAATCTTTAATCCCGGCCCCAACAACCTCAACATGGTTGCCTTGCTCAAGAATCTCAAGGAGAGAGCCGTATCTTTCAGGATCCAAGTTCTTGATCACGCTGTCGGAAATGGGTGATCCAGACAGAACTGCAGATACAATGCAGAGAACGAGAAGGATCAGCATCAAAATACTAAAGGCTGATAGGGATCCTCTCTTTTTCTTTTCAGTCATAAAATGACTCCTTTCGGAATTTTTGCTCTTCGTGAGAAAAGCATTTGACAGATGATCCGCCTGAAGGCCCATTCATGAGAATGGGCCTAGATGCGGGGATCTTTCCTACGAGTAAATGATTGTTCCCGTTTTTCCTTCCAAGGCTTCCTTGGCCCTCTCGAGAGAGGTGATCAAGGCTTCTTTGCCCTGGTTGGCTTCAACAAAGGATAAGCAGGCTTCCACCTTTGGCAACATGGATCCCTGGGCAAACTGACCTTGGTCAATATATTCCTTAGCCTCAGCCACATTGATCTTTTCCAAAGCTTTCTGATCCGGCTTATTGTAATTCACATAAACCTGGTCAACGGCCGTTAAAATAACGAGGAGGTCAGCACCGATGTCGTTGGCAAGTTTGGCCGAAGATCGGTCTTTGTCAATGACGGCCGGTACGCCTTCATAGCCGAATTCTTTTTCGATCACAGGGATTCCGCCACCACCGGTGGTGATGACAATGTCACCCCGGGCAACCAATTGGTCGACCACATCAAGCTCAACAATCCGTTTGGGCATGGGTGATGCTACCACCCTCCGCCAGCCGCGTCCGGCATCTTCTTTAACCGTCCAGCCCTTTTCTCTGGCTTCCTTTTCAGCAACTTCCTGGGTCATGAAGGAGCCGATGGGTTTGGTCAGGTTTTGGAAGGCCGGATCCTTTTCATCAACGACGACCTGAGTGACCAAGCAGGCCACCGGACGATCCTTGATTCCCCGTCTTGCCAGTTCAGTTTGAATGGACTGGACCAGGTGGTAGCCGATATAGCCCTGGCTCATGGCTCCGCATTCGGGAAAAGGCATAGCCGGAGTCTCTCCCCCATTAGAAGCGGAGAAGGCCATGGCATTGTTGATCATGCCCACCTGAGGACCATTTCCATGACCGATGATGACATCGTAGTTTTCAGAAAGGTCAACAATGGTGGAGGCGGTTTTCTTCACTAAAGAAAGCTGTTCTTCAGGCGTAGAACCCAGGGCATTTCCACCCAGGGCAACGACAATTTTCTTCCTTGCCATAGAATAAACCCTACTTTAAGGTAGCGAACATGACCGCTTTGATAGTGTGCATACGGTTCTCCGCCTCATCAAAGACTCTGGATTGCTTGCCAAGGAAAACTTCGTCGGTCACTTCCATGCCGTTCAGATCATACTGATCGCCGAATTCTTCATTAACTTCACGGCCGGTAGAGGTCTCCAGGTCGTGGAAAGAGGGCAGGCAGTGGAGGAAGATGGCTTCAGGATCAGCCAGGTTCATCAATTCCTGGGTCACTTTGTATTTGTGAAGTTCAGAAATCCGCTTCTGGTAGATTTCATGGGGTTCACCCATAGAAACCCAGATGTCGGTATAGATGGCATGGGCACCCTTGGCGGCTTCTTCCGGATCTTCAGTAAACTCAACAGTGGAGTTATAGTATTTTGCGTATTCCTTGGCCTTAGCAATGAGATCTTTTTCAGGCCAGAGATCCTTAGGACCACATCCAACGTAGTTGAGACCCAGCTTGGCACAGGTGATCATGAGGGAGTTGGAAACATTGTTCCGGCAGTCGCCCATGAAGACAAATTTGAGCCCCTTGAGATAGCCGAAGTTCTCACGAACGGTCAGCATATCCGCCAGCATCTGTGTGGGATGGGAAGCGTCGGTCAGTCCATTCCATACGGGAACGCCGGAATACTTGGCCAACTTTTCAACCAATTTCTGGTCAAAGCCGCGGTATTCAATACCGTCATAGAAACGGCCCAAAACCTTAGCGGTATCTTCGATGGATTCCTTATGTCCCATCTGGCTTGAGCCGGGGTCCAAGTAGGTGACGCCCATACCCAGGTCCATACCGGCTACTTCAAAGGAGCATCTGGTACGAGTAGATGTCTTTTCGAAAAGAAGAACAATATTCTTTCCTTCAAGATATTTATGAGGAGTACGGGTGTGCTTTAAGCTTTTGAACTTAGCAGACAGGTCGATCAGGTAGGTGATCTCTTCCGGAGTGTAATCTTGAAGGGTCAGGAAGCTCCTGCCCTGAAAATTAATTGGCATAGTCGCCTCTTTCTAAGTGATTATCATGGGCCGGGTCGACACAACCCGGCCCCGGTGTCAAAATAAACTACTTGGCCAGTTTTTCGATGGGCTCACGAACCAGAGGCATGGACATGCAGCGTGGGCCGCCACGACCGACGGTCAGGTTATCAGAATCAAGCTCCAGAACCTCGAATCCGGCTTCCTTCAAGGACTTGTTGGTCTCATAGTTCCTCTTGTAAACCAGAATCTTTCCGGGCTCCAGGGTCAGGGTATTGGAACCGTCAGTCCACTGCTCTCTCTCAGCAGCGATGACATCGCCGGCACCGCAGGGGAAGAGACGGACTTCTTTGCCCAGGATGTTTTCAAGGATTTCCTTGAGGGAACCCTTCATCTCTTTAATGACGATCTCGCCTTCCTTGTTCTCATCCTTGGTCAGTTCGAAAACGCGGAGAGTAGCGGTAATGCCGGGATGGTAGGTGAAGGCATCGCGGTCGATCATGGTGAAGACAGTATCAAGGTGCATCATGGCACGGTTGTTGGGAATATCAAAGGCATAGATTCTCTTGATATTGTTGGCACCCTTCTCCCAATAAATGTTATGGGCTAATTTCTGGAGAGCATCGGCCTCAGTCCGCTGAGAAATACCAACAAAGAGGGTGTTTTCATCGACGTTGAAGACATCACCGCCCTCAATGTGGAAGTGCTCATGACGGCCATAGAGGTTGGGCACCTTGCCGGCGTATTCAGGATGGTAACGGAAGATATAGTCGCAGTAGATGGTTTCACGGTTTCTGGTCACAGAGTACATCTTGTTGACGACAGCGGCATCACCCACGGAAGCAAAGGGATCGCGGGTGAAATAGAGGTTGGGCATGGGGTTCAAAATCAGCTGAGAGCTTCTATCCAGCTCGTCGATCAGGAAGTTGGTTTCCACTTCAGGCAACTCGTCGAATTTGACACCGGCCATGGTCTTCATCACTAGTTCCTTGTTGTCCTTGTACTGGCTGAAGAAATCCTTCAAAATGTCATGGTAGGTTTTTGTGACGATTCCTGCATCATCCAGGAATTCATCTAAGAATTGATCTTTAAGGTCTGGGTTGGCATCTAATGTTTCAGCCATGAGGTCTTCCAAATAAACAACCTCTACACCCTCTTCACGCATAATGTCAGTGAAACGGTCATGCTCGGCCTGGGCCTTGCTTAAATCGGGAATATCATCGAAGAGCAACTCTTCAAGTGTGTTCGGAGTGAGATAGAGCAGCTCATCACCGGGACGGTGGACGAGTACCTTCTTCAACCTGCCAATCTCACTAGTAACATTAATTGGGTTCATGTAATCTCCTTTCAAAGATTAAAATAAAGTGACCTTAAATCAACAGTAGGCGAAGCGTTTCCAAGTGTGGTAAAAACACAAAAAAAGGAAGAATCTCTCCGCAAGAGGGCTTTCTACAAACCAAAAACCCGTCTCTATGTTCAGGACCTCCAACTTTTATCAAAAATCTGAAAAAGCTGAGCTGAAGTCCATCTTCATGGTGAGATACTCCCTAGCTTGAAAAATCATCTTCCCTGGACTTAATATAACATAGTTTATTGAAAAAAGAAATAAATTTCAAAAATAATAAACCCGACAAAAAGGCCTGATTTTCAACAATCAGGCCTTAAAAATATTTTATAGATAAAATAATTAATTTTGATTTAGCATGGGCTAATTCTTTCGCCTACGCACCATATCCCCGACTTGACAGGATTCTTCCAGGGGGATCCAAAAGTCTTCCATCGGAACTTTAGCTTCCTCTTGACGAGATCCCTCTTGATCCTCAATGTTTGAGATGAGAAAAGTAAGGTTATGACCTTTGGCTCGAACCATTTCCACCTCATCGCCCTCTGCAAACTTATTCCTGCATTGGACAAGAATTCTCCCTCCCTTCTCATCCACCTCCTTCACCAGACCGATGAAGTCGTAATCCTGGATATAAGAGGTGGTATCATAATTTTGTCCGCCCAAGCCGGGATTACCAAAGAGGAAGCCCGATGTGAAATCTCTGTGTGAGGTCTTAGCCAATTCTCTCATCAAATCATCAACCAGGCCTTCATCAAGCTTTCCTTCCAGTGCAGCATCAATCGCCTGGCGGTAGGCTTTAACTACGCAAGCAACATAAAAAGCGGTTTTAACCCTTCCCTCGATCTTAAATGATCGGATGCCGGCGTCCATCAAATCGCTCATGTAGGGCAGGAGACAGAGGTCCTTGGAATTCAAAATGAAAGTCCCTCCCCCATCCTCTCCGATGGGGTAAAACTCTCCCTCTCGTTTTTCTTCCATCAGGTGGTATTTCCACCGGCAGGCCTGGGCACAGTCGCCTTGATTGGCATCCCTTCCGGTCATGTAATTGGACAAAAGACAACGTCCGCTATAAGAGATACACATGGCCCCATGGACAAAGCACTCCAAGTCCACATCATCGTAAGAGTTTTCCCGAATTTTGCGAATTTCTTTCAAACTGAGTTCCCGGGCCAGAACCAGACGCTTTGCTCCTAGATCCGCCCAGAAATTGACCGTGTCAGATGAGGTAATCGAAGCCTGTGTGGATACATGGATTTCCATCTGCGTGTTATTTCGAAAGGCCATAAAAATTCCGGGATCCGAAACGATGACGGCATCCACTCCAATGGATTCCAGAAAGAGAGCATAGTCCTTTAAGCCATCCAGGTCATTATCATGGGGCAGAATATTGGTGGTCACGTGAATTGCTGCCCCTTTCGCATGGGCATAACGGACAGCTTCCTCCAGTTCTTCCCGAGAAAAATTCTTTGATGCCTTCCGGAGCCCAAAGTTCTCCCCGCCCAGGTAGACAGCATCCGCCCCGAAATGGAGGGCGGATTTTAATTTTTCCATATCCCCTGCGGGGGCCAAAAGCTCAAATTTACCGGAGTTTGCCATTGGAATTCTCTGTTTCCATTATTATTGAAAGGATCATAGGGTTTCTCTGAATTTCAGCATAGACATAGGATTTAATCTTGTCCCTGATTTCCGATTTGAGGAAAGACCAATCCTTGATGTTCTTCTTTTCCGCATTGGTGAAAATAGCACGAACCTGCTTTTTCATCTCCTGAATCATGTCAATGTTGTCCTTCATATAGACAAAGCCACGGGATATGATTTCAGGACCGGCTGCAAGGTGGGCTGAATTCTTATCGACTGTCGCCACAATGACGATCATGCCATCGTCCGACAGACGCTTGCGGTCATTCAAAACCACATTGCCCACATCGCCAACGCCCAGACCGTCGATCAAGACCTTACCGGCCTGAACTTCATTGTCCGTATTGGCCTTAACGTGGGCTCCACGGCGTTCAAATTCAAATACGGTCCCGTTTTGCCCCATAAGAACATGGTCTTCCGCCATGCCTAAAGACATGGCCAGCTCTTTATGGGCAACCAGCATCCGGGTTTCTCCATGGGCTGGAATAAAGTACTGGGCCTTGACCAGGGAGTGCATAAGCTTAAGTTCCTCCGCACAGGCATGGCCGGAAACGTGAACCTCAGCGAGCGAAGAATAGATGAGTTTAGGACCCATTTCGGTCAACTTGTTGAGCATATCTCCGATTGCTTTCTCATTGCCTGGAATCTGGGATGCGGAGAGAATGATCGTATCCGTAGGCTGAATTTGAATCTGCCGATGGGCATTATTAGCCATCCGGGATAGGGCAGACATGGGCTCGCCCTGGGAACCTGTAATCAGGAGGGTCACCTGAGACGGCTTGTAGTTTTTAACGTCATTAATATCGATCAAGGTATTCTTCTTGACCTTAAGGTAACCCAGATTCATGGCTACATCCACATTGGTCAACATGGACCGTCCGGTTAAGGCGACTTTTCTGTGATTGGCTTCCGCTGCCCAGATAATTTGCTGAACCCGGTGGAGGTTTGAAGCAAAGGTAGCTACAATGATCCGATCCTTTGCACGGTTGAAGATGTTCTTAAAGGTCTCTCCTACCGTCCGCTCAGACATCGTATAGCCCTGGTGCTTGACGTTGGTAGAATCGCTAAAGAGGGCGAGTACACCTTCTTCTCCGAGGCGGGCCAGGGCCTGGAGGTCGGTAGGCTGCTCATCGATCGGGGTGAAGTCAAATTTGAAGTCACCGGTGAAGAGGACCGTACCGACCGGGTTGTGGACAGCGATCGCACAGGCATCAGGAATAGAATGGGCAACTCTGATAAATTCACACTCGAATGCCCCCAGCTTAATCCGGTCTCCGGCCTGAACATATTGAATCCACTTTGTCGAAAGACCATGCTCATTGAACTTATTCTGAAGCATACCCCCGGTTAAACGGGTGCAATAGATATTTACCGGAAGCTTTTTCAGGACATAAGGAACAGCTCCATAGTGGTCTTCATGTCCGTGAGTGATCAGGATTCCCCGAACTTTGGTTTTATTCTTTTCCAAATAGGTGATGTCGGGGATAACTGTATCAATCCCGGGCATATCCTCGTCCGGAAAGGTTAAACCACAATCAATGACAATGATGTCACTTCCGTACTCGATGGCTGTCATGTTCTTGCCGATCTCTTTAAGCCCGCCTAAAGGGATAATCTTGAGTTTTTTGGATCGGCTTGAGTTCTTCCTGCCGGTGGACTTGGTCCTTGGGCTGGAGTTCGAGGACCGTCTATGGGAAGACCTCCCCTCTTGACGGGATGGTCTGGTCCGATTTTGATGGTTAGTTGTTGTCAAATTCCATTCCTTTCCTGATATTCTGTGATTTCTCGTCTCCCCTCTCCTGAAGAATTTCCTGATAGGCCTGATAAACCTCATCATATTCACTGGCATTCTCCACGAATTGAAAGACCATATCCTCTTTGTCGGAATAATAGCGGAAAAGGACAGGATCCTTGGTGTCGGGATCCTCTAACCAACAGTAATCCCTCTCATCTACAGCGAAGGAAGCGAGGATTTTTACCTCAACGGCCTCCCCATCCGCATAGAGGGTGATGGTTTGCTTATCATTATTCTCCATCATGTAAGACTCCTTTTCTCCTTATCCAACCACGTTTGCAATATAAACGTTGCTGCAAGGGCATCAACGTATTTCTTCCGATGTTCACGCCGGACACCTGTTTTTTGAAGTACCCGGTCTGCAGAGATCGTCGTCATCCGCTCATCCTGGTAGATTACATCCTGTCCGATTTCTTTTTCCAGTGCCCGACCAAAGCTTTTTGCCCGATCAACCGATCGACCCTGGTCGCCATTCATATGTTTGGGCAAGCCGATAATCACTTCTCTGACTTCTTCCTCTCGAATAATGTCCAGGATTTTCTGAATATCTTCCTTTTGGGAAGTTCTCTTTATCGTACCATGGGCCTGGGCAATCAAATATGAGGGGTCACTTAATGCCACCCCGATAGTCTTACTGCCGACATCCAGTCCCATTGCCCTTTTCATCTCTTCTCCATCTCTTCAACTCTTCAACTCTTGTCTATTCACTTCACTCTTTCATTGCCTTGAATAAGTAAACCTAGGCCGGACTCTTGATCCGGCCTAGTACTTCTCTGACTTAATTCTCCGCCTTCTCTTCTTCCCGGTCTCCCTTCAAATAATAGGCCAGGAGTTCTTCCAGGAGTTCATCCCGGTCGATCTGTCGAATAAGCTTTCTCGCTCCCTTATAACTGGTGATATAGGTGGGGTCTCCGGATAGAATATACCCGATCATCTGGTTGAAAGGAGAATACTCTTTTTCTTCCAGAGCTTGGTAAACTTCTTTAAGGATTTCCCGGAATTCTCTTTCCCGGTTAATCGGAGTAAACAGCATCGTCTCAGAATAATCTTTGGCCATTTGAATCCTCCTATTTTAATTGATCCTTCAGTTTCTCTTCAACCGTAGCCAGGGCTCTTTCAATAGCTCCGGGGTCCTTTCCGCCGGCAGTCGCAAAATTGGGACGTCCACCGCCGTTCCCCCCACACATCTGTGCCAATTCCTTAACCAGTTTACCGGCATGGCCACCGACTTTCACTGCTTCTTCATCCATGGAAACGACCCAGAAGACCTTTCCCTCCAAATCAGAAGCGAGGACAAGAATCATTTTATCTTTACCCTCTTTCAAGGCATCTGCTGTTCCCTTAAGTTCGTCCATGGTTTTCCCGGACAAGTGGTCTTTAACAAGGGTAAAGCCGGCAATTTCCTGGGTCTGACTTTCTAACTTTTTCGAAAGATCCTGGGCCATCTTGGATTCCACCGAAGCCAGCTTCCTCTTCAGCTCCTTATTGTCATCCAGGAGCTTAAGAATTTTCTCTTTCAAGTCGGATCCACCAACCTTGATCAGGTCTTTAGCCTCCTCAATGGTCTCACGGTCTTCTTTTGCCAGTCGATAGGCGGTTCTACCGGTGACAGCCTCGATTCGACGAATTCCTGAGGAAATTCCCTGCTCAAAGAGGATGCGGAAAGAGCCGATCCGACTCGTATTTTCCACGTGCGTTCCCCCGCAGAGTTCTTTGGAAAAATCCCCCATGGAGACAACACGCACCGTGTCCTTGTACTTATCTTCAAATATGCCGATTGCCCCGGTCTTCATGGCTTCCTGAAGAGGAAGGAGGTCCGTATGGACGGGATAGGCTTCATGTATTGCCTGGTTGACAATATCTTCAACTTCCTCAAGCTCCTGATCGGTCAAGGCTTCATAATGGGAAAAGTCGAAACGCAGCCTTCGGTCATCCACATAAGAACCGGCCTGGTTCACATGGTCCCCTAATACCTGATGAAGGGCCTTATTCAGGAGATGGGTCGCAGAGTGGTTTTTCATGACATCTCTGCGGTAGTCCTTATCTAGGACTGCTTCAGCCCGGACATTCACTTTCAAAATACCTTCGATTACTTCCACTTCATGAAGGTAATGGTCATCTTTATCTTTTTGGGTATCCAGAACCCGGGCCTTCCAGCCCTGACCCTCCAAAAATCCCCGGTCGCCTACCTGTCCGCCGCCTTCGCCGTAGAATGGGGTTTGATCCAAGAGGACCTGGCCCTCCTGACCGGCTTTCAGAGCCTTTACTTCCTCACCCTCTCGGAAAAGAGCAAGAAGCTCAACATCGCCCTGGAAGGTCTCATAACCGGTAAATTGGGTTGAGGGATAGGCAGATAAATCCAAACTCTTTCTATCTTCCCATCCATGCCCCCCCTTGCGGTTGGTCCTGGATTGGATGCGTTGATCTTCCATCTTCTTTTGGAAGGACTCCACATCAACTTCAATTCCCCGCTCTTTGGTAATTTCCCAGGTCAGGTCGAGAGGGAATCCATAGGTATCATAAAGCTTGAAAGCATCTTCACCGGAGAGAATCTTCTTTCCCGATTTTTCAATTTCTTCCAAACGGGTTTCTAAAAGTTCCAGGCCCTGGTCGATAGTTTTTTGGAAGTTCTCTTCTTCCCGAACAGCTATTTTGAAGATCCGGTCTTTGGATTCTGTCAGACCGGGATACTCCTCCCGATAGACGGGAATCACCTGGTCCATCGTTTTGGTCAAAAATTCACCGGTAATGCCCAATAGCTTGCCGTGGCGGTAGGCCCGACGGATAAGACGGCGGAGAATGTACCCCCTACCTTCATTCGAGGGAACAACGCCATCGTGAATCAGGAAGGTCATTGCCTTGGAATGGTCAATAATGATCCGCATGGATTCATCCACCTTTTGACTCTGACCGTATTTCTTTCCGGATAATTCTTCAATTTTTTCCCGGAGGGGCATGAACTCCTCCAGTTCAAATATGTTGTCTTTGTTTTCCGTAATGAGAGCAAGACGTTCCAGGCCCATACCGGTATCAATGTTGGGATGGGCTAAAGGAATGTAGGTGGTTCCGTCAGGCTGACGGTCAAATTGGGTAAAGACAAGGTTCCAAATTTCCATGAACCGGTCGGAATTCTCTGTGGGATCAGCTCCTTCTCCATAGGCAGGACCCCGGTCATAGTGGATTTCCGAGCACGGCCCGCAAGGCCCCTGATCGAGTTCCCAGAAGTTATCTTCCTTACCCAGTTTGAGGATTTTGTCCGCAGAAATCCCAATCTCGTCCTTCCAGATTCCATACGCTTCATCGTCTTCCTCGAAAACGGAAACCCAAAGGCGGTCCTTGTCCAAACCGATTTTTTCCGTTAAAAAGGTCCAGGCCCAATGGATGGCTTCCCTCTTAAAATAATCACCAAAGGAAAAGTTCCCTAACATCTCAAAAAAGGTTCCGTGACGGGCGGTTTTTCCAACGTTATCAATGTCCGCTGTCCGGACACAGCATTGGGAAGAAGTTGCCCGATCCTTAGCCATCTTCTTTTCACCCATAAAATAAAGCTTTAGGGGGGCCATACCCGCATTAATTAACAAAAGGCTGGGGTCATCTTCCGGAACTAAAGAAAAGCTCTTTAACCGCACATGATCCTGAGCTTCAAAGAAGTCCAAAAAAATCTTGCGGCATTCATTCAAACTGATTTTTTTCATTGCGTTCTCCCTTTACTTACCTTGGACAATTATATCATAGAGCCCATCTCATCAATGTACTAAAAGGAGGACCAGCCGGAAAAAGAGCTGGTCCTCCCACCACATTCGATATTACGGACCCGGACCGGACTAAACTGCCTTGTAAATCTCCGCCATGTCCGCTAAAGTCTCATCATCAACCGCATTTTCGATGGCTAAACTCATCTTTCGAATAATAAGACGGGTGGGACAATTGGTATTGCCACCCGGACATTCTCCGCACTGGGTACAATCGGAAAGCCAGAGATCCCCCTCCAGGGTCTTCAAAAGATCAAGAACCTTAATCTCTCCGGGGTCTTGAGTCAATTCATACCCCCCCTTTACCCCTCGTATGGAACGGAGAAAGCCGTCTCTCTTCAGGGCTCGCAGGAGCTGTTCAAGATAATTGTCGCTCAGACTGAGATTCTCAGCAATTTCCGTAGTAGGAATCGGACCTTCCCCTGCCTTGGAAGCAATGTAGGTCATCGCTCGGAGGCCATAGCGACTTCTGGTGGTTAATTTCATGGCAAACCCTCTCTATATCCGGAATATGATTCAATAAAGAATCTAATCTCTACTAAAATACTTGACTTATTTTACTACAAAATTCAGTATTTTTTTAGGGATATAAATGGTTTTAACCGGAGTTTTATCGAAAAGGTGACGAGCTACGCCTTCATCCTTGCGAGCAAGAGCAAGAACTTCTTCCTGACTCGCGTCAACAGGAACTTGAATATAGCCTCTTACCTTGCCGTTAACCTGAACCGGCATTTTGATCGACTCACCCAGAAGTTTGTCTTCATCATAGTCCGGCCAGGAACCATCCGTCGCCAAATGACCTTCAAATCCGGCTCTTTCCCAAAGTTCCTCTGTGATGTGAGGGGCAACAGGATTAAGGAGGGTCAGGTAGACCTTCCAGTCTGCCCGGGTCATGGTGCCGAGTTTTCGGATCTCATTCGACAGGGTCATGAGCTGGGCGATCGCTGTATTGAACTTGAGCGATTCAAAATCTTCCGTAACTTTCTTAATCGTCCGGTGGATAATTTGCTCCAGGTCCGGTGTAAAGTCCTGACCATCGGTTAAGACCTCCTCCATCTTCCAGACCCGGTCGAGGAATTTCCGACAGCCCATCACTCCCTGGTCGGTCCATGAGGCTGAGTTTGTGAAATCCCCGATAAACATCTCATAAGTCCGGAGGGTATCCGCCCCGTACTCCCTTACAATCTCATCCGGATTGATGACATTTCCCCGCGATTTGGACATCTTTTCCCCGTTTTCTCCCAGGATCATCCCGTGAGACGTTCTTTTATGGTAGGGTTCTTTGCTGGAAACCACTCCAATGTCATAGAGGAATTTATGCCAGAAGCGGGAGTAAAGAAGGTGGAGGGTGGTGTGCTCCATTCCCCCATTATACCAGTCCACCGGACCCCAGTATTTCTCCGCCTCCAAGGAAACGGGTTTGGTTTCATTGTGGGGGTCCATGTACCGCAAATAATACCAGGAAGAACCTGCCCACTGGGGCATGGTGTCAGTTTCCCGCTGAGCCGGTTTGCCGCAGATGGGACAGGTGGTGTTCACAAAATCCGACATTTCAGAAAGAGGGGATTCACCGTCTCCGGTAGGTTCATAGTGGTCCACTTCCGGCAAGAGGAGAGGAAGGTCCTCTTCCGGAACCGGGACCCATCCGTGTTCCGGACAGTGAATCATGGGAATGGGCTCTCCCCAGTAGCGCTGGCGGGAAAAAACCCAATCACGAAGTTTATAGTTGGTCGCTTCCTTGCCCAAGCCCTGGTCGTCCAGCCACTTGGTCATGAAAGGAATTGCCTCTTTTACCGACTTTCCGTTGAGGAAGTCCGAGTTAATCAGGGTTCCTGATTCCACATCTGTAAAGGGGGCTTCCTCCACCGGACGCTCCGCTCCGGAGACCACTTCAATGATGGGCATGGTAAACTTTTTGGCGAATTCCCAGTCCCGTTCATCGTGTGCCGGAACAGCCATAATGGCCCCGGTTCCATAGGAAGTGAGGACATAATCGGAAATCCAAATCGGGATTTCCTTTTGGTTGGCCGGGTTGATGGCCGTGAGTCCTTTCACCATGACCCCGGTTTTTTCCTTGGCCAGCTCTCCGCGTTCAAAGTCCGACTTGAGGGCTGCCTGGTCCCGGTAGGTTTGAATCTCCTCCCAGTTATTTATCCTCTCTCTATTCTCATCAAGGATGGCATGCTCGGGAGCCAGGACCATGTAAGTGGCTCCAAAGAGAGTGTCAGGACGTGTCGTATAAACGGTAATTTCCTGATCAACCTCTTTCAGCGAAAACTTGACCTCGGCCCCGTGGGAGCGACCGATCCAGTTGATCTGCTGTTGTTTAATCTGAGGCATGTAATCCACTTCATCAAGGTCGTCAATCAAGCGGTCGGCATACTCGGTAATCTTAAGCATCCACTGGTTCTTGACCTTGTGGACTACCGGTGTCCCGCAACGCTCGCAGGCCCCGCCCACCACTTCTTCATTGGACAAGCCCACCTTGCAGGAGGGGCACCAGTTGATAGGAACCTCTTTTTTATAGGCCAGGCCGTGTTTATAAAGCTGGATGAAGATCCACTGGGTCCACCGGTAATAATCAGGATCCGTTGTAGAAAGTTCCCGGTCCCAATCGAAAGAAAACCCGATCGCCTTAAGCTGGTCCTTAAAATGAGCAACATTGCGTTCAGTAACCAGGGCGGGATGAATATGGTTTTTTATGGCATAGTTCTCCGTTGGGAGGCCGAAGGCATCAAAGCCCATGGGAAAGAGGACGTTATACCCCTCCATCCTCCGCTTTCGGGATACGATGTCCAGGGCGGTATAGGGTCTGGGATGACCGACATGGAGACCCTGGCCGGAAGGATAGGGAAACTCAACCAGGGCATAAAACTTTTTCTTATCGGAATTATTGTCCGCATGAAAGACATCTTTTTCCGCCCAAAAGGCCTGCCACTTCTTTTCAATTGCATGTGGATTGTAATCCATAAAATGACTCGCTTTCCTTATCCGAATTAGAGGCTTCCAACGGTCCGAGGGTAAGGAAGAACATCACGGATGTTTCCCATTCCCGAAACATACATGACCAGACGCTCAAAGCCCAGGCCATAGCCTCCGTGGACACAACCACCGAAGCGACGGAGATTGATGTACCACTCATAGCCTTCTGTCTCCATCCCCTTCTCTTTCATCAGGGCGGTGAGCTTATCGGCATCATTTTCTCTCTCTGACCCACCAATCAGCTCGCCAATGCCGGGTACCAGCATATCGAAACAAGCTACCGTTTTTCCGTCGTCATTCTGCTTCATATAGAAGGCCTTGATTTCCTTAGGATAATCCGTAACGAATAGGGGGCCATGGACCACTTCCTCTGTCAAATAACGCTCATGTTCCGTTTGAATGTCAGACCCCCACTTGACCTTATAGTCGAAGCGGTCATTGGCCTTCTCCAGGATTTCAATCGCTTCAGTATAGGTCATCCGGGCAAAGGTGGAGTGGCGAACCTGGTTGAGTCGGTCAATCAGCCCCTTGTCAATCCACTGGTTGAAGAAGTCCATTTCCTCGGGGAGAGCTTCCATAACATGGTTAATGACGGATTTAACCATGGCTTCCGCATTATCCATGGTCATGGCATTATCGGCAAAGGCCAACTCAGGCTCAATCATCCAAAACTCAGCCGCATGGCGGGTGGTGTTGGACTTTTCCGCCCGGAAGGTCGGACCAAAGGTATAGACATTGCGGTGGGACATGATGAAGGGCTCAACCTCAAGCTGGCCGGAAACGGTAAGATTGACCTCCCTGCCAAAGAAATCTTCCCCATAGTCCACTTCACCCTTGTCGTTTTTTGGGACTTGTCCAAGATCCAGGGTAGTTGCCTGGAACATCTCCCCCGCCCCCTCGGCATCCGATGCGGTAATGATGGGGGTGTGGATGTAGGTAAAGCCCTCCTTGTGGAAGAAGTTATGGATGGCATAGGCCAGCTCAGACCGGAGGCGGAAGACCGCCATAAAGGTGTTCGTCCGAGACCGAAGAGAGGGATGGTCCCGCAGGAATTCAAAGCTTTGTCGCTTATTCTGAAGAGGGTAGTCCAGGCTGCAAGCCTCTAAAAGCCGCACAGAGGAAGCCTGGATCTCAAAAGCCTGTTTAGCCTGAGGGGTGGCGACAACTTTCCCCTTAACTTCAATGGAAGATCCATTAGGGATATGGGCAATATCCCGGTAATTATCCAGGTCCGCTGAAGCAACGACCTGAACCGGCTGGAAGAAAGATCCGTCATTGACGATGAGAAATCCAACATTTTTTGAAATTCGAGACTGCTTGATCCATCCTTGAATAGTAACTTCTTTCCCGGCGAAATCGTCCGGTTGCCGATAAAGTGCTTTGATTTGCATTCAGGCCTCCTTATTGGTGAAAGCCATTGGACGGATCCCCATCAGAGTCCGACCTTCGGCTTAAAATATCCGTTTTTTCATCGAGGAATTCCTTCATTTTCCCCTCAAATCCGTGGTTTGTTGGCTGATAAAATTCACCTTTCATTATCTCATCCGGGAGGTAGTTTTGCAAGACAAGGGCCCCGGGGTAGTCATGGGGATAGAGGTAACCCAAGCCTCGGTTAAGTTCTCCCGCTCCGGCATAGTGAGAATCTTGAATGTGGAGGGGAATGGCCTGGTCGGCATGCTTGCGGTAATAGTCCAGAGCCCTGTCAATGGCCAAATAGGCCGCATTGGATTTTGGGGCACAGGCCAGGTAGATGGTTGTCTGAGCGAGAATGATCCTGGCCTCCGGCATCCCAATCTTATTGACCGCTTCCATGCAGGACTGGGCCAGGACCAGGCCCATGGGCTGGGCGTTACCGATGTCTTCCGAGGCCAGAATGACCAGGCGGCGGGCAATGAAGAGGGGATCTTCCCCACCGGCCAACATCCGGGCTAAATAATAGATGGCGGCATCGGGGTCGGACCCCCGGACGGACTTGATGAAGGCGGAAATGGTGTTGTAGTGTTCCTCCTCCCCCTTATCGTAGCTGAGGACCTTGCGCTGGATGGATTGGAGAATATCATCTTTATCCAAAATCAGCTTTCCTTCTTCAATCGGGCTGGAAAGAAAGGCGATTTCCAGGGAATTCAAAAGGATCCGGCTATCCCCTGAGGAGGCGGAAATCAGAGCTTCCCTGCCCCCATCGGTCAGGCTGATCTCTTCCTTCCCCAAGCCGCTTTCCGGATCGGACAATGCCCGGTCCAGTATCTTGCCCAGGTCTTCCCGGTCCAAACGGTGAAGTTCCACCAGCTGGCAGCGGGAAAGAAGGGCCTTATTGACTTCGAAAAAGGGATTCTCCGTTGTCGCTCCGATCAGGGTGATAGTTCCGTCTTCCACATGAGGAAGGAGGGCATCCTGCTGGGCTTTGTTGAAGCGGTGGATCTCATCGATAAAAAGGATGGTCCGAATATTGTCGAAGCTGATGGCGTCCTGAGCTTCCCGGATAACCTGACGAACCTCTTTTACTCCGGCTGTTACTGCCGAGATTTTTTTGAAGGATCTCCTGGTAGTCTGTGCGATGACATAGGCCAAGGTGGTTTTTCCGGTTCCCGGTGGGCCGAAGAGGATAAGGGAAGGCACCCGGTCAGCTTCGATCAAGCGACGAAGGGCCTTCCCCTTCCCCAGGATGTCCTCATGCCCCATAAAATCATCCAAAGTTTTGGGGCGTAGGCGGTCAGCCAGGGGAGCCGTCTTTTGAATTTCTTTTTCTCTTTGGAGGTCAAATAGGTCCATAACATCCTCCTTTTCATGAAAAAAGAGAGCACTAGGCTCTCTTTATCAGTCAACATTCTAACCGGTCAATCTTCCTTACCCTCATCCTTCAGAAGCTCCAATTCGTCATAGAACTTCTCCACATCTTCAAACTCCCGGTAGACCGAAGCGAAACGAACATAAGCTACCTTGTCAATCTTCTTCAGCTGACTCATAACCAAATCGCCGATGTAGGTTGAGGAGACTTCCTTTTGGTTCAGGTGGTTGAGAGCCGTTTCTATCTCATCGGCTGCTCTTTCCAACCGGTCCACGGCGATGGGTCGTTTTTCACAGGACTTGATCATGCCACGAAGGACCTTAGCCCTGGAGAAAGACTCCCGCGTCTTATCTTTCTTAACCACGACAATAGCCTGGTCCTCAAAGCGTTCGTAAGTGGTGAAACGCTTGTGACACTGGAGGCAAACCCTCCGACGACGTATGGCCATGTTATCTTCGGTTGGGCGAGAATCAATCACCTTTGTGTCCAAAAAAGAACAGAAAGGACATTTCATCTTAACGGTACTTTCTCAGGAAATCAGGAATGTCCAGACCGTCATCCTGGCGGTCCTTGGCTTGTGCTGCACTATCATCTTTCAAATCCTTCGAAGACTTGGACGATTCGTTCTTATTGGCATTGAGCTGCTTGGAATCGAAGCCGGTGGCAATAACGGTGATCTTGAGGTCATCGCCCAGGGATTCATCGGTGCCGGCACCGAAGATGATGTTGGCATCGGAATCGACTGCTTCACGGATGAGCTCTGCCGCTTCATTAACCTCGAAGAGACCAATGTCTGCCGCTGTAACATTGACAAGGACTGCCTTAGCTCCGTCAATGGAAGTTTCCAGCAGAGGAGACTTAACAGCGGCTTTAGCCGCATTAACGGCACGATTTTCACCGGAAGCCAGGCCAATCCCCATGTGGGCGATGCCCTGGTCTTTCATGATGGATTCAACGTCAGCAAAGTCCAGGTTAATCATGTTCGGAACCGCAATAAGGTCGGAAATGCCCTTGATACCGTTCATCAGAACCTGGTCAGCCATACCAAAGGCTTCCCGCATGGTTGTCCGACGTTCGGCAATCTGGAGGAGACGATCGTTAGGAACAACGATTAAGGTGTCCACCTTATCCTTAAGAGCCTGGATACCTGATTCCGCTTGGCTTGCCCTCTTTCGTCCTTCGAATCCGAAGGGCTTGGTTACCACGCCAACGGTCAAAATGTTCATCTGCTTGGAGACTTCTGCGATAATCGGAGCAGCACCTGTCCCGGTTCCACCGCCCATTCCGGCAGTGATGAAAACCATATCGGTATTTTGGAGGAGGTCCTGGACATCGGATTTGGATTCTTCAGCAGCCTTTGATCCGACTTCCGGGTTTCCGCCGGAGCCTAAACCTCTGGTGAGCTTCGTTCCGATCTGAAGTTTGCGGTCCGCTTCGACGACATCCAAAATCTGTTTATCCGTATTAATGGCAATGAACTCTACGCCGTCCAGACCTTCTGTCTGCATCCGGTTCAGGGCGTTGTTACCGCCACCGCCAACACCTAATACCTTGATTTTTGCTAAACCGTCGTTATTTAATTCCATGTCAAAATTACTGGTCATTGGTCCCCCCATGCTTTTTCTACGCTCGGATTCCCCAAGGCATGACACACCTCGTCTCCAGCTTTCCAACGAATCTACTTTCTTTTACTTTTCCTGACCGGCTTCCTCACCTTCGGTCACAACAATCATCTCCCGGCCATCTTTCACAATAATTTCTTGGGCAGGAATGGATTTCGTCCGAATTTCTTTGATGGCTGCCGTAATGTTGTTGATTTTTTTGAAAATGTCATCCGGTTCCCCAAAATGAACGAGAATATCTTCAATCATTATATCAATATTGCCCGTTTTATCAAAGGTTACATGCTTGATATTATCAGATATTTTCGTTTTTAAGAGGGCTGCCATGAAGTCAATATCCCGGGGATCATCAGAAAGAGCTTTCCCCTTTTCGATTACCCCCTTATTCCAAACCACCTCCAAGGGAACAACCCTGTCTTTGATCACGTTTCCCTTTCCTCTTTCCCGAACTATCCCCCGGTTATCTACCTGGTAAGACGGATCCCCCTTCAGATTGGCCAAAATATAAGACTCTTTAATCAGGACGTTAATCCGGTCGGGCATATCCTTTTCAATGGAGACCTCCTGAATCCCCTCCACTTTTTGCAGGCGGAGAATGGCCTCTTTGGGTGAATAAAGAAAAATATTCCCTTCGATTTTCCCCATCTGATCCACTACTTCCTGATCACTCAGGAGGGTATTGCCTTCGACATTCACATAGTGGATTTCAAATTTTTTTGACTTTAGTACAAATCCGATGAAGCCGAACAACAGAAGAAAAAAGCCCAAGACAAGGGGCCAAATCCGTCGTTTTTTCTTCTTTGATTTTTTCTTTATCGATTTTTTCTTAATTTCCATGGTAGGCCCCCCTTTCCGAATCAGCCGGCAAGCTTTTCCCGGCCACAGGTTTTTGAACAGTCTCTCTGGAAATATTCAGTATGATCCCCATCATCATGGAAACAGCCAATAGGGAGGATCCGCCATAGGAAATAAAGGGAAGGGTAATCCCGGTCGGCGGAACCAGGCCGATGGCTACCCCGATATTGACCATGGCCTGAAAAGCAATAATAAAGGTGAGGCCAAAACCCAAAAGTTGTCCGAAACGATTTGGACAATTCCTGACCGCCTTGGCCATCCGATAAATCATATACGCGTAGAAAATGATGAAGATGGCACTGCCGATAAAGCCCAGCTCTTCGGATAAAACCGCAAAAATAAAGTCGTTATGGGGTTCATCGGCCAAATAATCAAACTTTTGTCGGCTCTGTCCAAATCCCACGCCGAATAGGCCGCCTGTCGTGACGGCAAAAAGAGACTGCATAAGCTGCCAGCCTTCATTAAGGGGGTCCTTCATGGGATCCAACATCACCAGAAGGCGGTTAAGTCGGTAGTTTCCCTCACGCGGCCAGAAGGCATAGAGGAGGCCGGCCAGGGCAAAAAGAGCTAGAGGAATAATTTCCCGGATCTTCATCCCACCGACGTAAAAAAGAACCGAAAGGCTGATAGAAATGACCATAACAGCGGAGAAATTGGGCTGTAATAGGACGGGAAGGATGGTTATGCCAATGAATGCCAAAATGAAAAAAAAGGACTTCCATGCTTTTTTCCCCTTATCCATGGCCCGGTTCCGCTTGGATAAGTAGCGGGATAAAAACATGATCGATCCGATCTTAAGAAAGTCGGAAGGCATGATGGTAAATGATTCATGACCAATCCAACGGTGGGCCCCATTACGAACGACACGAATACCCGGAACAAAACAAAGGATACAGAGGATAAAGGCTAAAATATAAAGGAGGTAGGCATAGCGTCGATAGATCCGGTAGGGAATCCGCGAAACCAGGACCAGGACAAAAATGGATATTGTTCCCCATACCAGATCTCGTTTCAAAACATAGTTGGGATCCCCGTACTCCCTTAAAGCCCACGGAGCAGAAGCAGAAAAGACCATAATCACGCCAAAAACAATAAAGCCCAGGGCTAATGCCAGCAGGGGGGCATCCATCTTCCCCTCCGGCTTGACAAAAAGACGGAGAAAACCGGGTCTCTTGCCGGAGACTTTGCGGATTTTTCCCCTTGTCTCTCCCTTTCTTTTATTCTTTTTTTGCATCATGGTTCCGACTCTCATGGAAACTCCTTATTTAATTCCGACCTTTCAGGTTTTGGACCAAATCCTTAAACTCCTGACCTCTTTCTTCAAAGTTATTATACATTCCCCAGGAGGCGGACGCCGGAGAAAGAAGGACCACGTCACCGGCTTGGGCCATATCATAAGCCTTGTCAATGGCTTCTTTAAGGCTATCGACCATGACCACCCGATCTCCCATTCCCCGCTCTTCCATTCCCTGCTTCAGGCTGTCCCGGGTCTGGCCCATGAGGATCATGGCCTTGCCCTGGGGACGGAAGGCCTCATAAAATTCGTCAAAGGGGACGTGCTTGTCGTAGCCGCCTGCGATGACGATGAGGGGGGCCTGGAGGGAGTGAATGGCCCGGACAGCAGAATCCACATTGGTAGCCTTGGAGTCATTGATATAAGTGACCCCGTTGATGGTGTCGACCACCTCCATCCGATGTTCGATGGCCCGAAAACTTTGAAGGGCTTCTTTTATGGTGGGCCAGTCCAGTCCTATTTCATGACAGAGGCCGGCAGCAAAGAGGGCATTGTCAACGTTGTGGCTCCCCACCAGGGTCCAAAAACCTGGCTGGCGAATTTCCTGAGCCCATTCCCCCTCCGGATCAATCCACTTGACATTGGCCTTGAAGCGGCCGGATTCAAAGGCTTCCCTGGAAGGCCGGTCGTGGGGGTTGAGGTAGAGAATGTCCTCCGGCCCCTGACTCTTGGAGATATTGAACTTACAGGCCGCATAATGGGCAAAATCCTTATGCCAGTCAATGTGGTCGGGGGTAACGTTGAGGATGGCGGCATAGGGGGGCTTGAACCGGTCCACCGAAGCCAGCTGGAAGGAGGAGGATTCAATGACCAGCCAGGTGTCGGGATCTGCCTTATCAATGGCTTCAAAGACCGCCAGACCGATATTCCCACAGGCGATGGCGGGATGGCCGGATCCATTGAGAATATGGGTCACCATGGAGGTGGTAGTTGTTTTCCCATTGGACCCGGTGATAGCCACCATGGGCTGGTTGGGAAAGAGTCGGTAAGCCAGTTCAATGTCGGAGCAGACCGGCAGGCCCTCTTCCCCGGCCCTTTTCAGGAGGGGCTTATCCAGAGGGATAACCGGAGCCTTGACCACATAGGCCAGGTCGGACCAGGGGATCTCATCCAGGTCCTTGGCCAAGTCCACCATGGAGAGGTTAAGACCCTCCTTAACCAGGTCGTCGAGACTGACCTCCTGGTCATTATAGAGAGTCACCTTCCATCCTGCTTTGGGGAAGGTAGAGAGAATGGCCTTTCCGGTGACGCCCAGGCCATACAAAAGGATGCGGTCTTTGCCTTCAGGGCTTTTGATTTTCATAGAAACCTCCTAAAAAATAGCCAGGGTAAGCAGGGAGAGAAGGAGGGAAACCAGGCTGAAAGCGACGGTGATCTTCTCTTCGGGATATCCGGACAGTTCAAAGTGGTGGTGGATGGGCGACATCTTAAAGATTCGCTTGCCCCCCGTCCGTTTGAAATAGGTGACTTGAATAATGACTGATAGAGCTTCCATCAAATAAACTCCACCCAATACCACCATGAAAAGTAGGCGGTTATAAAGAAGGAGGAGGGAGACGATGGCACCCCCGATGGCCATGGACCCCGTATCCCCCATCATGACGGAGGCGGGATGGGCATTAAAGAAGAGGTAGCCCACCAGGGCACCGGCAAAAATCAAGGCATAGTAATAGATGACATTGCAAACCGCATAGGGGTAAATGAGGGCGGCCAGGGCGAGGACAAAGAAGACGGGGATAGAAACCCCGGTACAAAGTCCGTCCAAGCCGTCCGTTAGATTGACGGCATTGACTGACCCGACCACGACAAACATGAGGATGGGAACCCAGAAAAAGCCCAAGTCCAGGGTGACATTAAAAAAGGGAATCTTCTGCCGGCTCAGGTCTCCATTCGTCAGGAAGGCCAGGATGACCAGAATAAAAGATAGACCGAATTGGAGATAAAGCTTCTGCCGTGGAGTCAAACCCTCATTTTGCTTTTGCTTGACCTTTTCATAGTCATCCAAAAAGCCGATCAGGGCAAAGCCCAGGGTGCCCAGCAAGAGAAAGAGGCTTTCCAGGCGAAAACCGGTAAAAATAAAAAGGAGGATCAGGCTGACCAGGGTAAAGACAATGCCGCCCATGGTGGGTGTCCCCGCTTTTTTATAGTGGGCCTTGTTGCCCTCCTCCCGGATGGGCTGGCCGATCGATTCCTTTCGGGAAAAGCGAATCCAAAAGTAAGTTCCCAAACCGCTAAAGAGGGTTGCTAAAAAGAAAACCAGCAAGCCCGGGTGTTGCAATTCCATCATAATCATCCTTTCTGTATCATGCGAAACAGGGTTGAAATCTCTTGCATCAGTTTCCTTCCTTCGTGTTATCCAGAATAAAGCGGACCCGGGTAGTTCCCGGAACTTTCGTTCCCGGCTTGGGATCCTGGTCGATAACCTTTCCCTCCCCTCTGGTATCAAAAGGAATCGACGTCGCCCGGAAGATCTCCTCCACCTTTTGTTTACTTGCCCCCGTCATGTCCGGAACAAGATAGGAAGCCTGGTCATCCGGATATAGGGTGATCGATTGGCCTTCCCGGTAAAGGCCACCTGCTTTAGGCATTTGGCTACCGATGATGGAAAACTCCGACATGGCCCCGTATCGGGTGAAAAGATAGCCGGTTTTCTCTGCTTCTTCCACCGTTTTTCCTACAAAATCAGGCAAGGCATGTCCAGGAGTGGGACCTTTTCTCTCCTCCCCGTCTTCCCTTTCCACATAACGGGTCAGGGTCTGACTGGCTACGGGAACAGCAATCAAGGAGCCATAGCCCTGGTTATTAGGGGTGTTGACAACGATTAAGATGGACAGTTTGGGATCATCAGCCGGATAAAAAGCAAAATAGGAAGCGACGGTATCCCGGGTATAGACCCCGTCCTTGGCGATTAAGGTCGTTCCGGACTTTCCTCCGACCGGTTTTCCCTTTAGTTCCTTAAAAGGCTTGGAGGCGGAAGCTTGAAGATAGTTCCGCATGGTCTTGACCGTATCTTGGGAAAAGATGGGATCCGGTTTCTCTACCTTGTAGGTGGAGAGAAGAGTCTTATCAGAATTTAAGGACTGGTAGAAAATATGGGGTTGGATATAATACCCCCCATTAATTGTGGCATTGGCCATGGTGAGTACCTGAATAGGTGTGACGGATAGGCCATGGCCGTAGGACATGGTGGCAAAGCGAGCCTGGTCCATGTCCGCCAGGGTTTTTGGCATCACTGATGAAGCTTCAGCAGGAAGGTCGATTCCACTCTTCCCTCCCACACGTAGAGCATGGAGGTAGGAAGTAAAGCGTTGAGGGCCGATTTTCCAAACAATCTGAACAAAGCCACAGTTGCAGGAATTCACTAAGGCATCTTTCAGGAGTTCCTCTCCGTGAGCTCTTCCCATGTCGCAGGAAATCCTGGTTTGAGGAGCAATTTGGATAGAACCTTGACAAAGGACGTGGTCCACATCTGCTGCAAGTGCCTGACTGTCCAGAGCTAAAGCCGTAGTGATGGACTTGAAAACGGAGCCCGGTTCATAGAGTCCGGATACCGCAGGGTTTTTCCACCGCTCGTAGAGAAGGTTGAGTTTATCTTCTTCAGTCATCGAGTCCCAACGAACCCGGTCCTCCTTACGCTCAGGTTGCCGGGGTTGGTTGGGATTGAAGTTGGGTAGGCTCTCCATGGCCAGGATTTCCCCCGTGTTGGGATCGGAAATGATCCCTGTGATGGATTTAGGGGTGTATTTTTCTGCACACTTGACCATCTCCTCCCGGAGGATTTTCTGGGCCTCCAGGTCAATGGTCAAACAGACGGATTGACCATTAGAAGGGTCAAAAGATTTGCCTTCTTCAGTGGGAACAACACGTCCGCGGAGGTCTTTGGTGAAGACATCCTGACCCGCCGACCCCCTCAAAACCTGGTCAAACTCCTTTTCTGCACCATAAATACCCAGCCCCTCATCGTTGGTATAGCCCAGGGTCTGGGAAAGAAGACTGTCGTTGGGATAAAAACGCTGGCTCTCATGCTCCAGCGATATTGCTCGAATTCCGGAAGCCGTCAAAGCCTGGATCTCCCCATCAGAAACTTTATCCTTGATTCTTATGTAGGATTTCTTGGATTTCAGGTCATCCATGACCTTGGACGGTTCCAGACCAAGGATGTAAGAAAGTGCATCGGCAACTTCCTGATAATCATCAGGATCCACCTGCTTAGGAGAAAGGTAGGCAGAAGTGATGTTGACGGAAATTGCCAAGGGCTCCTGGTTTCGATCGTAAATTGCCCCACGCTCAGCCTGAGCCGTTTTTTTCGTTCTCCGCTGGGCATAAGCCTGGGCCCGATAATCATCTCCTCCGATGACCTGCAAATAAAAAAGCCGAAGAAGAAATCCAACCACAACAGCCAGGAGACAGACATAAATCAGTCTTGTTCTTGACTGGAGGTTGATTTCATTCGGCTTATTCAATGATTTCAATTTTTTGAAAAGCATGCCTCACCACCTGGTTTTTAAGCGGCAGCAATTATCTTCCTTGATCAGCCAGTTGGTTTTGACTGCCGGGATCCTTATAGACGTCCTTGGGATTGGCATGTATAGAGATAATGTCTTTATCTTGGGGCTTGACCATTTGAAGGCGTTCTCTTGCCAGCCTTTCAATCCGGTCCGGGTCACTATAGGGGGCCATTTTCATGGTTAAAAGGTCTGTCTCGGACTGGAGGGCCTGGACTTTTTGCCGCGTTTCATTGATTTGATTTTGAACGATTGACACTTCATTATAACTGATTAGGTTGGCGATAAGCAAACCCACAAAGGCGGTCAACATCACGAAAAGCGATAGTCCCTGAGCCGGTGTGAAAAGAGCTCTCTGTCCCATCCGAGCGGTTCGGGCTTGTGGTTTGGCTTTTTTCTTCCCTTTCACCCTTGCCTTCTTCGCATGGCCCTTTCCTTTTTCATTCAAACCCTTCTTCGGTGATTGCCTCCTCCCCCTTTTCTGAACCGGCTGAGGCGGGTCCTGAATAATTTCAATTTGACGTCGACGGGCCGGTCTCTCTTCGATATATTGTCTTGCTGGCTCACCCATTGTTATCCCCTAACTTTTCTACAATCCGGAGTTTGGCTGATCGGGCCCTCGGATTGGACTTGGCTTCCTCTGAAGAAGCCTCAATCGGTTTACGGTTTATCCATTTGATTTCAGGATGGTGTCCACATACACATACCGGAAAATCCGGAGGACATATACACCCGGTTGCCATCTGTTTGAAAGCGTTTTTCACAATCCGGTCTTCTAAGGAATGAAAATCAATTACGCAGAGTCTGCCGCCCACTTCCAGGCGGTTCACTGCCTTTTGAAGACTCTCGGCAAGAACGTCAAGTTCATGGTTGACTTCAATACGGAGGGCTTGAAAAACCTGTCTGGCAGGGTGTTTATCCAGACGGGCTCCCTTGGGAACAGCCCGCTTGATGATGTCCACCAAATCAGCCGTGTTTTCGATCGGCCGATTTTTACGAGCCTCGACAATAAATGTTGCAATCCGGTCGGCCCATCGATCTTCCCCATACTCATAAATAATCCGAGAAAGATCCTCTTTGGAATACGTTTTAAGAATATCTTTTGCGGTAGGAATATCCGCACTCCGGTCCATCCGCATATCGAGTTCAGCATCCTGGTGGTAGGAAAAACCGCGTTCCCCTTGATCCAACTGGTAAGAGGATACGCCGATGTCCATCAGAATGCCTTCCACGCGATTAATGGACAGGTCAACAAGAATATGGTCGAGATCTTTGAAATTGGCGTGGACAAAACGAACATGCTCAGCCCATGGGGCCAGATTCACCTTAGCGGCGTCTAAAGCCTCGACATCCTGGTCGATAGCTATGAGTCTTCCGCTTGTCAACGCTTTTACAATCTCTTTCGAATGACCTCCCCCGCCCACTGTGCAGTCGACGTAGGTGCCATCCCCCTGAATGTTCAAGCCTTTCAAAGTCTCCTGAAGAAGGACGGGAGTATGTTGGAATTCCATCGATCCTCCTGTCTAGAGATCAGTATCGCTTGCATTCAGAGATTCAGTAAGCTCGTCATAATCCATAGCGTCAGAATCCATATAGGAATTCCATGCTTGCTTGTCCCATACTTCAATGCGGTCGCTGACGCCTACAATGACGGCATCGCTTTCAATGCCGGCATAGGACCGTAAATGAGGTGGAATAACAAAACGACCTTGCTTGTCCAGACTGACTTCCATGGCCCCGGCATAAAACATACGGGAGAAGCCACGGGCAGCCTTGGCGGTCAAACGGAGCTTGCGGATCTTCTCATCCATCCGCATCCACTCATCCTGGTCGTAGATAAACAGGCAATCTTCCATGCCACGAGTGATATAAAAGGGTTGAGAAAGCTGGTCGCGGAATTTAACGGGCAAGGAAATTCTTCCCTTACTATCCACGCTGTGATTGTATTCACCCAAAAACATGGCTTTCCTCCACTTTTCTCCACTTATTTCCACCTAAACCCATTTTAGGCCATAAATCATAAAAGAACAAGGGCGATTTCATTAAATTTCTGAAATAATGCATAAAAAAAGAGCAAGCCGTTTGGGGCTTGCTCACTGCATAACTCTTGATTTTTCAATCTTTTGAAGGAAGAGATCCGAGTTCCTCTTCAAAAGTGGAGGGAATTCCCATAAAAATGTCAGGAAGAAAGGCTCTCCTTGTTATCATATGGATTTTTCCCGGGTATGTCGGCATTGGCGGGTTTCCCGGAGAGAATGATATAACCGACCAGTCCCACCACCAGACCCGAAACAGCCAGAACCTGGGCAACACGGAAATTGCCGAACATGAGGGAATCCGTCCGGAGACCTTCAACAAAAAAACGGAGAATCCCGTATCCAACAAAATAGAGACAGGTGACCTGGCCATCCCTCTTCAGCCATTTCCTTGAATAAAGAAAAAGGAGGATAAAGAGGAGAATGTCACCCAGAGACTCATATAAAAAAGTGGGATGGTAGGATACCCCATCAATGATGACGCCCCATGGTAAGTCGGTGGGAACGCCGTGGGCTTCATTATTGATAAAATTTCCCCACCGACCTATTCCCTGAGCCAGGGCTAAGCCGGGCATGACAATGTCCGAAAGCCGGGGAAACCAGAACCCCTTCTTTCTGGCAAGGATCAAGCCTACAATAAGTCCGGCGATGATTCCGCCCTGAATTGCCAACCCCCCGTCCCGGATGTTAATCATATCCAGGAAGGAGTCATAGCGATGCCACTCAAAAATGACATACCAAATCCGAGCACCCACAACACCGAAAGGGAGAATCCAGAGGCCGATGTCATAAGCATCATCAGGATTCATCTTGCGGCGTTCCATCTCTTTGGATACTAAATAAAGGGCCAGGATCATCCCGGAGACAATGATGATGGCATACCAATAAACATCAATCCCAAACAGGGAAAATGCGACACGGTCTCCAGTGTATTGCATAGCAAATCCTTTCTTCGTGACTAAGCTTCCTCCCAATTGGAGTAGACATCCTGAACATCGTCATTGTCCTCCAAGTCGGAAATCAACTTCTCGATTTGACTGCAGGCCTCCTCATCCTCCACCTTCACTTTATTCTTGGGGAGGTAGCCCACCTGGGCGGAAGAGAAAGTATATCCCATTTCCTGAAGCTTTTTACTGACCTGGATGAAATCCGCAGGCTGGCAAGTGATCAAAAAGACATCATCTTCCCTCACCAGGTCCTCAGCACCTGCATCAAGGGCGTCCATCATTACCTCATCCTCATCCTTGCCCTCACCATCAACGGCTAAAATCCCCTTCCGGTCAAATTGGAAGGTGACGGAACCCGGGTTCCCCAGGTTTCCTCCGTTCCGGTCAAAGATATACCGCATCTCCCCGGCCGTCCGGTTCTTGGAATCGGTCAGGGTCTCCACGATAATCGCCACCCCTTCCGGGCCATATCCCTCATAGACAATAGAGAAGAATTCAGCATTGCCCAATTCTCCGGCTCCTTTTTTGATGGCCCGTTCAATGTTGTCGTTGGGCATGTTCTCTGCCTTGGCTTTTTCAATGGCCGATTGAAGGGCCGAGTTATATTCAGGTTCAGGCCCTCCCTCCCGGACGGCCACCATGATTGCCCTGGACATCTTGGTAAAGACTTGGGCCCTCTTGGCATCCTCTTTTCCTTTTACATTTTTCACCTTGCTCCATTTATTATGTCCTGACATGACTAACCTTCTTTCCTTATTTGATCAATCTTTATATTGTCATACCCCTTATTTCGGATTCACTTCCGGGAGCATGAGCCTTTGTTTTTCCTCAAATTTTGCCTGGCCGGCACTGATCTCCATGACCTGGGTCCGGATCCAACCGACCCGATCTTCCGGGATAAGCCAGGTTAAAGCGACCTGGTCCGTAAAGACCCGGTCCCTTTCGACCACCGGGGATTCCTGGAGGAGGTAGTCGCATTTCCCCAGGCTCTCGTAGGCAATCTGAATGTCCACTTCTTTCCAGGGGACATAAAGGGTAATCCGGCCGGCCTCCAGGGCTTCACGAGCCGCCTGACGGTAGGCCCGAACCAATCCCCCTGCCCCAAGTTTTATGCCGCCGAAATACCGGGTGACGACAATGACCACATTGGTCAGCTCCATCTGTTTGGCTGTCTCCAGTATGGGCATACCGGCTGTTCCTGAGGGCTCGCCGTCATCGTGGAAGCGCTGGATAAGGCCGGCCTCCCCTATGATATATGCCCGGCAGTGGTGGGTGGCCTGGGGGTGGGCGGTCTGGACGCCATCAATAAAGGCCAGGGCCTCTTCTTCGCTTTGTACAGGGCAAGCCTGACCGATAAAGAGGGATTTTTTGATGTCCAATTCAATCCTTGACGCTTTTTCTATGGAATAAAAAGTCAAATCTCCGCCTCCTCTCACGGGTCATTCTTTATCCCCTCCATCATCCAAAAAATCCGGCGGAGGCTTCCTTCTTTCCAAGGCAGGATTCTTCTTTAAGTAGCTATCCAGGACGCTTTCCCTGGTCCGGACCCACCAATGGAGGCCTTCTTCGTCCCCCCACTCCCTGATAACCTGAGACTGGTCACGGAAGGCTTGGAGGTTGCCAATGGCTTCGTAGGGAAGAAGGAGGTGGACCCTGTCTTCCTCCCCATAAAGTTCCATAAGGATCCGGTCGACCAGACCTTTTACAGACACCGGATCCCTGGCTGAAATCCGAAGGGTCCGGTCCCTGTCGGTAACAAGGGGTGGCCGATTCAGGTCAGATTTGTTCATGAGAAAAAGGATGGGCGGCGGGTCCCCCTGTTTTCGTAGGGTTTGAGTGACCAGGTTAATTTCCTCCTCATAGGCCGGGTTGGAGGCATCGATAAGAACTAAAAGGAGGTCGGCCGACTCCGCTTCCGAGAGAGTGGATTCAAAGGAAGGGAGAAGTTTGTCCGGGAGGTCATGAATAAAGCCCACCGTATCCACCAGGAGGAAGGGAGGCTCCCCTTCTTTTTGAATTCTCCTTGTGGCGGTATCTAAAGTAGCGAAAAGCCGGTCATCAGCATAGACATCCTTACCCGACCGGGCAGGCCCGCCAAAGAGGTCCAGGGTCCGGTTCATGAGGGTGGACTTACCCACATTGGTGTAACCGACCAGGGCAACCAGAGGGACGGAACCCGACCGCCTCTTTTCCGCCGCCTGAGCGGCCTGACCGGAAAGCTTGTTTAGCTTTGCTTTAATGGACTTGACCTGGCTTAATATGGCCCGACGGTCGGTCTCCAGCTTTTGCTCGCCGGGTCCCCGGGTCCCCACCCCGCCTCCCAATCGGGAGAGGGATTCCCCATAGCCCCGGAGGCGGGGTAGGCGGTATTCCAGCTGGGCCAGGTGGACCTCCAGTTTAGCCTTCTTGGTCCTTGCCCTCTGGGCAAAAATATCCAAAATGACATCCACACGGTCCAAAATTTTCGCATCAATGGCATCCTGGAGATTTTTTCGTTGGGACCCCGTCAGGGATTCTTCAAAAATAACCAGGTCCCAGCCATTGGCCTTAACCATGTCTGCCACTTCAGACAACTTTCCGGAACCAAGAAGGGTTTGGGGGCTGTAGGCATCCACTTCTTGACTGATAATAGCAACGACCTGAGCTCCGGAGGAAGTCACAATGTCTTCCAATTCCTTTTGCCTGGCCTCCTGTTTATCCCGGTCCTTTCTTGTATAAACAAAAACCAACAAAGCTTCTTCCATGGCCACCACCCCCTTTCTTGTACAGTATACTTTTTAGAGAATACCAGATTCCCGCCCAAGATGAAAGTGGGATGAACCTGCCGGATTGATGCCTGTCTTTCCTGAAAGGCTATTTAACAATCCATATGCCGCTTAAAATTGTAATTCATATAAATTGTTAAAGCGATCAATGAGGAAAAGGATTCCTTGATTTATTCATTATGCTGATATACAATTATATAAAGAAAAATAAAATTCTAAGGATAATGAAATGACCATCGAAGAATGCGTTTAGCATCGGTACATGAAATGATCATTTAGATCTCTTTTTTATATAGTTTGATTAAGTACTTTCATTCCAACATCCCTAAATATCAACTGATTGAAGAATATGGTGACTTTGGCGCTTGCCCAATCAATTAATCAAGAATGGAGTTAGCATGAAAAAATAATTATATTTTTTCTCTGTTTCGTATTTCTTTTGACAGCATGTGGAAGTGGCCAACATAAAAGTGAAGATTTCAAAGTAGATACTCGGCTTTCTTTCGATGAAAAAGGAGATGTGTCTGTCAAAGGGCGGGCCCAAACTCTGTTGAAGGAGGGCGCTGATGATGTGACCATCACCTACTTTTTGCAGCTCCCGGAAGAAGATCGTTTCGAGCTGGGCTCTATCCGTTTTGACCACATGGATTATGGTGAACAGAAAGAAATCGACCTCAAGGTGAACCAGGCGATAGAAGATCATAAGGTAAAGGAAGAGGAATGGTCCAAGTTAGATAAAATGGTCGTTTCCTATGAAGTAAAATAATATTTAGGACCTTTCCCCTCCACTTAACGAAGAAAAGAATTTTCTCAGCTTAGCCAAAGACTGTTTCGATGGCCACTTTTCCCTAAATGGAGAGTGGCCACTTTTTACTGTTCCTTTTACAGATCAATTATTTTGATCGGACCTTTAAAAGAGAAGGGCTCCGATAAATATATCCGCTGAAATATGGTAAAATGCTCTTAATAAAAAGTCTGCTTCTATCATTTTCAGACTGGCCCTCAAAGGACTTGACGGTCTGCCGGTTATCAACTTGGAGGATATTTTGCATAAGTCAATTGGAAAAACAGTAATAAACAGCATAGGGATTTTCTTCGTCTCCCTTCTGATTTTCTTGGGCATTCTTGGCGGCTACCTGGCCGGTTCCATGCTCCTCATTGCCTCTGAAGCCCCCGAGGTGGATTCCAAGGAGCTCCTTTCCGGCTTGACCGAATCATCCAAAATTGTCGACCAGGATGGAAAGCTCATCAAGCAAATTGAAACGGCTGAATTCCGCAAGGTCATCCCCTATGACAAGATTCCGGAGGACCTGGTCAACGCCTTCGTCTCTGCGGAAGACAAGCGCTTTTGGACCCATAAAGGCGTTGACTTCTTCGGCATCGCTGCAGCAGTCAAGGATTTGATGAGGTCCGGTGGACTCCGTGGAGCCTCAACCATCACTATGCAGCTAGCCCGAAATGTTTACTTAAATTATGACGTGAACTGGTCGCGAAAGATTCAGGAAATGTACCTGGCCCTCCAGATGGAAGAAGCTCTGACCAGCCGCTTAGGTAAAGAAGAAGCCAAAAAAAAGATCATGGAGAGTTATCTCAATCGGATCTTCTTTGGTCAACAGGCCTACGGCGTTGAAGCTGCTGCTGAAGTCTATTTTTCTAAGCCTGCGCTTGAACTGGACCTGGCCCAATGTGCAACATTGGCCTCTGTTGTTCCCGCTCCTTCCCACTATTCTCTCTATTCCACCTACCGTCCTTCCCAGGTAACGGATGAAAGGGTCCTGGGTGAAACAACCATCAATGGTGAAAAATATATCTGTGTCTATAACGCCCCTGCCTATGAGCGATCAAAATATGTCTTGAAGGAAATGTTGAACAATGGCTATATCACCGAAGACCAATATGAGAAAGCTTCCACGACGGATGTAGCGGAAACCATCAAACCGGTGACCAAGCAAATCGAAAACTCCTCCAGCTATTTTACAGACCTCATTCGTGACCAGGCGATTGAACTTCTTATGGACCAGGGCAAAATCTCAGAAGAAGAGGCGAAAAACAAGCTCTACTACGGTGGTCTTTCCATCACCTCAACGATTGACCTGGCTCTCCAGGATAAACTGCAAAAATCCATTTCATCCCTCAATACCACCGTCAACCAGACAGCAGGTGGCAGCGTGAGCAAGTTCCGTCTCAACTTGAACTATGACCGCTGGGGCAATGTTCTTAACGCCAACGACACCGTCATTTATTATAAAAAAGAAAATCTCATGGACGATCAGGGACGGGTTATTCTCCCGGCCAAGACCTTCCAGGTGAACGATGATGGTTCCTTATCTATCCAGCCGGGAAGGCTACGGGCAAACAAGGGATCCTTAATCATCACCAACTTCTATACTTATGATGATAACAATGTCTTCCGGACCCACCAGGTGTCTTCCATCGCCATTGGCGAAGACTATATCTCCACAGATCAGGACGGGACTATCCATATTTCCGCGGCCTACTTCAATTCCAGTGAAAACCAGCTCTACTCCCTCCGCAAAGATGGTGCGCTGGTCATCAATCCTGACCACTACGCCTTTGATGATGTAGGGATAAAACAACCCCAATTAGCTGTGACCGTCCTGGATACCAAGACAGGCGAAGTCCGGGCAATCATCGGCGGACGGGAGGATGACAACAGCAACTTTGTCAACCGTGCCTATGGCTTCCCCCGATCACCCGGTTCTTCCATCAAACCCATTGCCGAATATACAGCGGCTCTGGCTCAAGGTTACAGCCAGGCTTCTGTAATGGATGACGTTCCCATTTCCATGGTGGACGGCAAACCATGGCCCTCTAATAATAACGGTCGCTACCAGGGCCTGGTCTATATGAAAAAAGCGGTATCCGAATCCCTCAACCCTCCTGCTGTCCGTTGGTTGGACAAGGTGGGAATTAAGGCAACGAAAGACGCCCTGACCCGTTATGGAATTATCAACAAGGACCACCGGGACTGGGACCACTTTATCGAAGAGAATGAGTCCATCGGGGGAGCGAATGATGAAAACCTCTCCTTGGCCTTGGGAGCATTGACCCGGGGGTTGACCACCCTGGACATGGCCAATGCCTACCAGGCCATCGGCAACAATGGGAAGCGGATCCCTGCCCTGGCTATTTCCAAGATTGTTGATAATACCGGCAAGGTTTATTTTGAAAATAAACATCCGGAAACCGAAGTCCTCAATCCTCAAGTGAATTACCAGTTGCTGGATATGCTCCTGGCTGCTTCAAAGCAGTCCTGGATCAATCCCAGCATCCGCATCCGGGGGTTGGACCAGGGAGCAAAGACCGGAACCACCAACGACAATAAAGATTACTGGTGTTGTGTGACTAATCCCTATTACACCACTTCCGTCTGGGTCGGCATGGATAATGCACAGATGTCCATGGCCTATAATTCAGCCAATGGCGTTTCCGTCTATGGACGGGTAGCCAAAATCCTCATGGAAGATAAGGAACCGGCGAAATTTGACCAGCCTGAGGGGGTTTATCCCGTTTACCTATGTTCGGCTTCCGGTCTGAAACCGGGGTCTTACTGCAAACATGATAGCCGTCATCCCATTATCCAGGTCCTCTGTTCCAAGGAAACGGAACCCAAGGGTGTCTGTGACGTCCATGTGTCCCGTATTGTGGATACGCGGAACCTTCTTCTGGCTTCCTCTAATACGCCGAAGGAAGTCAAGGGCTACTGGGTCTTCACTCAAAGAAAAGATCCCTATGATCCTCAAAAATTCAACGGAATTACTCCTGAGGACTGGAAAACCGAAGTTCCCACCAGGTACTCCAGCCTGGGTCCGGTAGAGTCCAAATCTTCCAGCTCATCCAAAGTTGAAAAGCCCTCTACTTCCGAAGAGAAGCCCAAGGAGCCTGTCCATTAGTCTTGGAAAGGTCTTATGGGCATAAAGAAGAATGAAAAAGACCAGCTTCGTTAAAGAGGCTGGTCTCTCTACATTAGCAATAATGAAAGGAAGCAACAATGGCAAAAATCTTAATCTGTGAAGATGAGTCCTCCATCCTCAATATTGAAAAAGCTTACTTGGAGAAGGAAGGCTACGAGGTAGTCAGCTCAACCGACGGGAAGGAAGGTTTATCCCTTTTTCATGAGGTCGATCCGGATTTGGTCGTATTGGACCTCATGCTTCCTGAGCTTTCCGGCGAAGACCTCCTTAAGGAAATACGCCGGGAAAGCACGACCCCGGTAATTATCGTTTCTGCAAAAACCGATGTCTCCAACCGTATCGGAAACCTCAGAGAAGGAGCTGATGACTATATGACTAAGCCCTTCTCCGCCAGAGAGCTGGTGGAAAGAGTCAAGGCCATCCTCCGGAGAGTTCAAAGTACGGAAGAGGAGTCCACTGCCCTTTCCTCCGGAGATGGTCGAGTAGAGATGGACATAGAAGCCATGCGGACCTATAAAGATAAAGAAGAGATTCATTTGACCAAAAATGAATTTCTTATCCTCCAGACCCTCCTTTCCCATCCCAAAAAAATCTTCACCCGGGATGAAATTATTGAGGTAACCTTTGGCATGGACTATGAGGCCTATGACCGGGCCATTGACACCCATATTAAAAATATCCGCCAAAAGATCGAAGACGATCCGAAAAACCCTGAATATATCCAGACCGTTTATGGGGTGGGTTACCGGGCCGGAAGTCCGGCGAAAGAGTCATGAAACTGAGAACTCGGCTGGCTATCCAGGTCCTTCTCTTTATGATGGTTGGGGTCATGGTAATTGCCGGCTTCCTCGTTTACTCCTTTACCGATTCTTTTGACCGCCTCCTTGTTCACGTTGAAGAAGAGAGGATCCAAAGGGTGGTTGGGGACATATCGGATATTGTCCGTCAGGAGGGTTTTTCCTTCCGGGAAGATTCCTGGCGAGAAAAGCTAACTGCCTATGCGAGAAACTCCAACATCAACATCAGCATCTTGGATGACTCCTCCCGAATCCAGGTGAGCTATGAGGGCTTGGTTGAACATGACGACCAGGATCTCCGGGTTGCCCGTTATCTCCTTGTGGATAATGAACAAAATCAGATCGGCACCCTTCTCGTCACTCATGATCTCAACAACCCCATCTATGAGAAACTTCAAAACCGCTTTCTAACCGGTGCTTTAAGTTCTCTTGCCCTCCTTATTTTGGCCTACACGGTGGGGGCCTACCTCCTCACCAGTCGATTTTCCCGGCGAATTACTGAACCTGTTGAAATCCTCTCCCGCCAAACCTCACAACTTGCCCGAGCGGACTACGACCTGGACCCGGTTCATTCCAAGGTCCCGGAGATTCAAAACCTCTCCTCTAACCTTAATTATCTGGCTTCCACTCTCAAGAACCAGGAGGAAAGTCGCCTGAACTATGCCCAGGACATTGCCCACGAACTCCGAACCCCCTTGACCAACCTCTCCCTGGAATTTGAGGCTCTGGACGACGGGGTTGTCGACTGGAACGAAGAGGTCCTGAAAGGACTCCAGGCCAATGTCAACCAGCTATCAGCCATCGTTGTTGGCCTCAAAGAATCCTTTGATGATGCCTCCTCCGAAAACCGTCCGGCTTTTGAGTCCACCAACCTAACGAACTTAACCAACCAAATCCTGGACTCCTTTGAAGGGCCGATCAAGAAGAAATCCGGTCTCCTGGTCCGCGTCATTGACCCCATGGTCAAAATTGATACTGACCGTCGGCTCTACCGTCAAATTTTGGCCAACCTCCTATCCAATGCCATCAAAGCCATTGATCAGGGAGGACGGATTCGAGTCAGTTTGAACCAGGCAAAAAACACCGTCTATTTGACGGTAACGGATAATGGAGTAGGCATTTCCAAAGCTGACCAGAGCCACCTATTTGAACGTTTTTACCGAGTGGAATCCTCCCGGAATAAAAAAATGGGTGGGTCCGGCCTCGGCCTTTCCATCACCCAAAATTTTGTCCACCAATTAGGTGGGCGTATCGAAGTAACCTCCCGTCCCGGTCGTGGAACCAGCTTCCGGGTTATCTTTGAACAAGATCCTTTGAAAGGCTAGACAACCTGTCCCCATAGTCGGAGAGGATGGCAAAAACCTCTTGTCGTGTTTTTGCACTGTTGACCTCCTTTCGGACCTTGGATGCCCCGAAAAAACCTTCAATATAACAGGGAACCTGGGTCCTCATCATGAGGAGGGCCCCTCTCTCCCCTCTCTCCTTAATTTCCAAATCATAATGCCGGCGGACCAGGTCCAAAACCTGGCCATAGGTCATAGGCTCCCAAGTCCCTTTTTCAAGAAAATCCTTGATTTGTTGAAAAAGAAAGGGATGGCCCATGGCCCCTCTACCGATAGCAATTCCATCACACTTCGTCATCTCCATCATGGCCCGAGCTGAAGCCGGAGAGTTCACATCCCCGTTTCCGATAACGGGGATTTTTACATGGTCTTTAAGCCTGCCGATTGCTTCCCAATCCGCCTTTCCCGAATACATGGCCTCCCGGGTTCGACCGTGGAGGGTCAGAGAAGCGATTCCTTCCTCCTGGGCGATTCGGCCGATTTCCAGGTAATTGATGGAATCATGGTCCCAACCCAATCGATACTTCAGGGTAACCGGCTTGGTGGATGCCTTTACCATGGCCCGCATGACCCTGCCTGCAAGGATAGGATTTTTCATCAAAGCCGACCCATCCCCGTTTTTGACAATTTTCGGGGCGGGACATCCCATATTGAGGTCAAGGGCTACGAAGTCCTCTCTGGGGTTGACCACCTCCGTGATCACCTTGGCCAATATTTCCGGCTCATGACCGAAGAGCTGGAGAGAAAGGTCTCCCTCGTCGGGATGGGTGGCCATAAGATCCCGGGTTCGCCGGCTTCCGTAGTAGAGCCCTTTGGCAGAAACCATCTCTGTCACGGCAAAATCCGCTCCTCCCTGAAAAGCCAGTCGGCGGAAGGAAAGGTCGGAAACGCCCGCTAAAGGGGCAAGGCCGACCGGCTTACTACCTTTCATTATCCCTTGCCCGCATGGTTCTTTCATAGATCAAACGGAGACCCTGTAGGGTAAGGTCATGGTCGATATACTGGGTGTAGACGGAGTTGGAGGAAAGAAGACCGGAGAAGCCGCCGGTAGCAACGACTGTCACCTCCTGGTCCCCCCCTTCCCTTTCTTTAATTTCATCAATGAGTATAGAGGTTAGGTGGTCAACCAAGCCGATATACCCCTGGATGATCCCCACCTGCATGGCTTCCGCCGTATTCTTTCCGATGGCATGGTCCAGGAGCTGGAGCTCCACCTTAGGAAGCTTGGCAGTTCGAGAAGTCAAGCCGTCAGTGGCAATGCCTACACCCGGAGCAATCGTCCCACCAAGGTATTCGCCTTTGGAAGAGATGACATCATGAGTAATAGCCGTTCCGATGTCCACGACAATGAGGGGGCCGCCATATTTTTCATAGCCGGCCACGGCATTGACAATCCGGTCCGCTCCCACATCCTTGGGATTATCCATCCGGATGGCCATGCCGGTCTTCGTTCCCTCGCCAACAATGATGGGCTCGCGTTTCAGGAAGCGTCGGGACATGGTAGACATCCGGTGATTCATCAGAGGTACAACAGAGCCCAAAATCACATCCTTTAGACAGGAAGCGGAGTAACCCCAGTGGTTAAGGATCTGTTCGATTTCAATCCCATATTCGTCCGAGGTTTTCAGGGAATTTGACTGGAGCCGCCACTGGTGTTCGATGGTGGATCCCAAAAAGATCCCGATAGTAATATTGGTATTGCCGACATCCAAGGCCAGGAGCCGGGAATCCGGTACATTTTTGTTTAAGACGCTCGCCATGGTAAAAACAACCTTTCATTGAGTAAAAAAGAATCCCGGTCGGCCAAGGGGCCGACCGGGATTAGCCGTCTGATTTAGTGGCTGATCGTAGAAGGCTTTGTCGTATTGGCTTTCCCTGTCTTAACTTCATAAGCTCCCATTACAGCCAGGGATAAGATTGCGGCAAAGACCGCTTCCGGAAGCCCGTTGGTGGCAAAGACGGCCAGGACCATGGCCCGAACCGCTTCCATGTTTCCCCCGATCATCTCAGCCAAACGCTGGCCGTAGCCCAGGTAAATTCCACCCATGACCATGGTCGTGTGAACCATGGTGCCCAAAAATGCGGGGAGGGCATAGTGGAAGAAGGGGTTCTTGCCCTTTAACCGGTCCACCAGGAAGCCAACAAATAGGCCGAAGAGAAGACGAGGCAAGATGGAGAGAAGGGGGTTCATGAAGAAGGGGGTCATGAGACCTTCTCCTCCCTGAAGGGCCCTGAAGAAAGAGGTCAGGCCAAAAGCCAGCCCCAGGATGCCACCGTACCGCCAGCCGCCTATGCAGGCACCGATAATAACAGGAATATGCAAAGAGGTGACTGAAATAACACCAAAGGTAAAGTAGCCCAGGTGGGTCATATCAATCACCAGGATGATCCCGATCAAAAGGCCAAGAGTGGCCAGGTTCTTTGCATTGAAAAAACGTTCATTTTTTGTGTTCATGAATTACCTCCGATCCGGCTCGCTTGGGATGCCGGTCTCATTCGAGTCATAGAGAAACGTAGGACAGAAGTCCGTAAGCGTCTTCCGCTGACTCCCCTGCGTTGACAATCGCTCGTTGAACGGCTTTTGCCGCCAGGATACCTACGAGGTTAGGTTCCGACTCCACCCGATTTGAGGCCAGGCAGAAGAGGCTATCGCCGTCAAAAAGCGTATGGACGGGTTCGATGGATCGAGCAAGGCCGTCCTGACCCATTTGGCAAACCTTGAGGGTCCCGGCCTTATCCAGTTTCGCGTTAGTCGCTATGCAACCGATCGTGGTGTTCTTTCCCAGAAGATCCTCCCCACTTTCCCCGTCCATAAGAAAGTCCAAGGTGGAACCCGGTTTTCCATCGCGGCCTAAAAGACCGGCAATAGGTCGGTTGCCCTTTTCCGGGTCTCGAATGTCCCCAACGGCATTGACCGCAATCAGGCAGGAGACGACCAAGTCTCCAAGACGGAGAGAGGCCTGACCGAGACCGGACTTCATCGACCGGTCCATGCCGGCAATTTTGCCAACTGAACATCCGGTTCCCGCACCTATGTTTCCCCGGGAAGAATCCTTTGATGAAGCCCTGAGAAGAGCTTCCTTCCCCATCGTCATGTCCGGCCATTTTGCCTGCCCCAGTCCTAAGTCATAGAGGACAGCGGAACAGACGATGGGAACCTTGGCAAAACCCGTGTCCAATCCAATACCCCGGGCTGCCAATTCATTCATTACCCCGGATGCCGATTCTAAACCAAAAGCTGACCCTCCGGATAAAACCACGGCATGAACCTGAGAAACCATATTTTCCGGGCGGAGCAGGTCGGTTTCCCGGGAGCCCGGGGCTCCGCCTCTGACCTCAACTCCACCGGTTGTTCCTTCCGGAGGAAGAATGACGGTCACTCCTGTTCCCCATTCCCGGTTTTGCTCGTGCCCAACCTGAAAACCCGGAACATCCGTTAATTGTCCTGGATACATGGCCCCTCCCTTACTTCTTATTCTTTTTGTGAGAGGGGTTGGGATCCAGGCCCATGGCCGTCCGGATAAGACCGGTAAAGAGGGGATGAGGACTGTTGGGCCGTGACCGGAATTCAGGATGGAACTGACAGGCGATGAAGTAATTGAGGTCGGGTCTTTCCACAATTTCCATCAGGTTCATGGAGAGCTTTTCCCCGGAAAAGTGAAGGCCTGTCTTCTTTTCAATCTCATCCACATATTTGCTGTTCACTTCATAGCGGTGACGGTGGCGTTCCACGATGTCCGATCGACCGTAAAGGCGGTAGGCCAGGCTGCCTTCTTCCACGTGGCAGTCCTGGTTGCCCAGGCGGAGGGTTCCCCCCAAATCATTTTTATTTTCCTGATCCGGAAGAAGGTGGAGAATGGGGAGATCGGCATCGGGAAGGAATTCTGTGGAATTCGCTTCCTTCCACCCCAATTCATTCCGACAGGCTTCAACAACGGAAAGTTGCATACCCAGACAAATGCCCAGGAAGGGTTTATCGTGAACCCGGGCATATTCAATAGCGTTGAGCATGCCCTGGATCCCCCGGTTACCGAATCCTCCCGGAACCACAATCCCGTCCATATCCTTCAAGACCGCATCCATGGAATCCCGGGTCAGAGATTCGGAATCGATATAATCGACAGAAACCCGGGCACCAAGATTATAACCCGCATCCGTTAGTGCTTCGTAGACGGATAAGTAGGCATCTCTGAGCTTGGTGTACTTACCCACCAGGGCAATATGGATGTCTTTATCCGCGGCCTTGAACTCCTCGCACATTTTTTTCCAGTGGTCAATCCGATTCGCCTTGGGCTTGAGTCCGAAGTGTTTGAGAATATAAGTATCCAGGTTTTGCTGGTGGAAAACCAGAGGAACCTCATAAATTAAGTCCACCGTCTTGGATTCGATGATGGCCTCCCGGGGAAGGTCACAGAAAAGGGAAATTTTCTGGAAAACTTCATCGGTGATGGGCTCCTGAGCCCGAAGAATGAAGACATCCGGCTTAATCCCATAGGACATCAGCTCCTTGAAGGAGTGCTGGGCCGGCTTGGTTTTTAGCTCAGTAGAGGCGGGAATAGTTGGAATCAAAACCGTATGGATGAACATAACATCATCAGGCTGAGAAGAATGAATCTGACGAATTGCCTCAACAAAGGGCTGGGATTCAATATCCCCCACGGTTCCTCCGATCTCCGTAATAATGAAATCGGCTCCGGTGTCTTCAGCCACTTTAAAGACCTTCTCTTTGATCACATCCGTGACATGGGGAATAACCTGTACCGTCTTTCCTCCATACTCCCCTGCCCTTTCTCTACGGATTACAGTGGAATAAATCCTGCCTGAGGTAATGGAAGAATTCTTGGTCAATTCCTCATCAATGAAGCGTTCATAATGACCCAGGTCAAGGTCCGTCTCTCCTCCATCCTTGGTCACAAAAACCTCTCCGTGCTGGTAGGGAGACATGGTCCCCGGATCGACATTGAGATAGGGGTCAAACTTCTGCATAAAGACCGAATATCCCCGGTCCTTGAGCAAACGTCCCACACTTGCTGCGGATATTCCCTTGCCGATTCCTGAGATGACACCGCCCGTTACAAAAATAAACTTTGCCACAATCCCCTCCTCGTCCTCTACTTACCCAGCTTCAATTCACGTATCTTCAGGTTGACCGCTTCCATTAAATCCGTTCCCACATGGATGGTGGTATTGGATTCCGCCTTTCCACGCTCCTTAATCAGGAGGACCAGGTCCCCCTTTTGGGGGTCCCAGGCCCATTTTTTTACCTCATTCCAGGGAACAAAAACATTGTTGGATAAAATGCCGTTCTCCGCCAGGAAGATGGGCGATTTCATGAAGTAGAAGAAGACTACGCCCAGGGCTACCATAATAGCCCCGTCGATCCATTTCTTATTGAAGCAGGACAGGACGCCCAGTCCCACCATCAAAAGGCAGAGGATGACGTTGGTCTTGGACGTTGACCGGTCAAAACGAGAGACCTTCCCCTCCAACTTCCGGGTTCTCCGACTTGCCTGGATGAGCTGGAAGAGGAAGTAAACCAAGAGTCCCCCATAAATCAAGGTGATAAAAGTAATTCCGAGAGGGCCCTCAGAGGTCAAGAGAGAATTCCTCGCCACTTGACCGGAAGCAGCCATCTGTCCGCTTGCACCTTCTCCGCTCATTCACTTGCTCCTTTCATCTCTTCGAAAGTATGACCAAACTCCCGGAATAGCACTTCAAATTCATCCTTTCGGACAGTTTCCTTATCCAGGAGGAGCCTGGCCAAATTCTCCATCATCTGTCGGTTAGCTTCCAAAATCTTTTTCGCCGTATCATAAGCGGATGTCATCAAGCCTCGAACTTCCTTATCGATTTGACGGGCGGTTTCTTCGGAATAGTGCTTGACCTGGCCCAGCTCATTGCCTAAAAAGACATTCTCCCGATCCATTTCATAGGTCACCGGTCCCAAGTCGGAGCTCATTCCGTAGCGGACCACCATGGACCGAGCCATCTCCGTAGCCCGTTCAATATCGTTGGATGCTCCGGTTGAAATATCATCCAGGAATAAAGCTTCCGCTGCTCTTCCGCCTAAGAAGGAAACCAGTTCCGCTTTCATGGACTTCATGGACATAAACATCAGCTCATCCTCAGGAAGGAAGGCGGTAAACCCGCCGGCCATTCCCCGGGGAACAATGGTAATTAAGTTGACCATATCCGTATCCGGGAGGGCTCGGGTAACCACAGCATGACCTGCTTCGTGGTAGGCGGTAAGAATTCTCTCTTTCTCCACTACCTTACGGGACTTTTTCTCCGGACCGGCTTGGACTTTGATGGCTGCTTCTTCAAAAGTGGCCATGTCAATGACTTGCTCATTTTTCCGAGCGATCAGGAGAGCCGCCTCATTGGTCAGATTCTCCAGGTCAGCCGGGGTAAAGCCCGCTGTTTGACGGGAGAGAGCATCCAGGTCAATATCATCGGCGATGTGCTTATTTCTCAGGTGAACCTTAAGAATTTCGGCTCTTTCCCTGGCATCCGGCATACCGACCATAATCCGCCGGTCAAAACGACCGGGACGAAGGAGGGCAGGATCCAGGATGTCGGGACGGTTGGTGGCTGCCATGATGATAATGCCTTCATTTTCATCAAAGCCGTCCATCTCAACCAAAAGCTGGTTGAGGGTCTGCTCCCTTTCATCGTTTCCCCCGCCCAGACCGGCCCCGCGACGACGGCCGACTGCGTCAATCTCATCAATAAAAACAATGCAAGGCGCATTTTTCTTGGCTTCTTTGAAAAGGTCCCGAACGCGGGAGGCTCCAACGCCGACGAACATTTCCACAAAGTCGGAGCCGGAAATGGAATAGAAAGGAACGCCCGCCTGGCCGGCAACGGCCTTGGACAGGTAAGTTTTTCCGGTACCCGGGGGCCCCACCATCAGGATGCCCTTGGGAATTCTTGCTCCAACGTCCCGGTACTTGTTGGGAGCCTTGAGGAAGTCCACGACTTCCTCAAGCTCTTCTTTTTCTTCCTTCAATCCGGCCACATCGGCAAAAGTGACCCGCTTTCCCGTATCCTTGTGGAGCTGAGCCTTGGACTTGCCAAAGGTATTCATTCCCCCCTGGGCAGCCTGGGTTCTCCGATAGAAGGCATAGAGAATGAAACCCATAAAACCCATAAAGAGAAGGTCAGGAAGAAGGGCGAGGAGGAAGTTGGGCTGGGGACTCTCTTCAAAAACCAGCTTGACCTGTCCTTTTTCCACACCGCTTTTAATATATTGGTCATAAAATTCAGGAAAGTATTCCCGGGGAATCACTACCTCAAAGGATGAGCCTTTCTCATCCTTCAAAACACCCCTTAATTTATCACCCTGGTAAACCAGGCTCTTCACCTGATTCTTGTTGAACTGTTCAATCAATTGGCCATGAGTCATTGCTTCCTTAGTTTCTGAATTCCAACCGCCAAAGCTAAAGTACATAGCGATGATGACGATGGGAATCAGGTAGCCTAAGAGAAGTCGCCAATTTCGGTTTCGATGATTATCCATGCTTTCTTTCCCAACTCCTTTTTCATCCAAGCCCTCACCGGTGAGGGGGTAAAAATTTACTTATAATATCTTTCCTTCAGGACCGCTACAAAAGGAAGGTTTCGGAGCTTCTGGTTAAAATCCATTCCGTAGCCGATCACATACTCATTGGGAATCTCAAAACCGACATAATCCGCATGAAAATCATTGGCCCTTCCCTCCTCTTTGTTAAGAAGGGCCGCTACCTTCACCGACTTTGCCCCGCGGTCCATGAAATTCCTGGTCAAATACTCAAGAGTATAACCCGTGTCAATAATATCCTCAATAATAAGAATATTCTTCCCCATAAAGGATTCCTGAATATCCTTGATAATCCGTACATCACCGGAAGAAACGGTGGAAGACCCGTAGCTGGAGACCGCCATAAAGTCAATTTCAACATCCAAATCAATTTCCTTCATGATGTCGGCCATGAAAATGACCCCGCCCTTCAAGGTGCAAACCAAAAGAAGGTCAGCTTCCTCATTTTCGTAATCCCGGGTGATGACCTTCCCCATCTCCCTCACTTTGGCTTGAATCTCTTCTTCGCTGATCAGGATCCGATCAACATATTTCATCAAATCTTGGTCCATTTCGGCCTCCACTCCATTTCAACCACAGGGGCTTCTCCCCTTAAAGGGCCATACCCTGACCGTCCGGCCCAGGGTATCCATATGATCTTCTCCCCCTCCCAAACCAGGGGATAGTTTTCCCGCAAAGAGGAGGGAATCTTCCATTCATTAAAGACCTTCCGAAGGGTCTTTTTTCTACCGCCGAATTTCTCAAAAATCTCTCCGGGACGTCCGGGACCAACAGAAAGTCGGGTCAGAGCTTGAGCCGGAAAATAGGCAAAACGGGGATTGTGTAAGCGGGTTTTATCGACAGGACCCCGACAAATCCGAGCCAGGAGGCATCCCCTCGGCCGGGTCCATTCCTGGGTAAACTCTTTGGACTTTTCGAGGAAAATGGGATTTTGATTTTTCCAAGTATCCCTCTTTTCTCCGACGCCCCCGACTTCTATTCGGCCGGAAGATTTTCCATCAAAATCCGCCTCCGAAAGAAAAGAAAGTCCTTGAAAATCACATAAAATAATCATACCACAAAGCCGGCTCCATGTTGAAACAGACCCGCCGGCAAGGCGATAAATTTCTCCCACATCCTTGAAGGTGATTTCAAAGGATCGATCCCCGGAATTTTGTCGAACTTGTAGAGCTTTTCGAATCACCCGGTAAGCCAGGGCCGGTTCCAGAGCAAGCAAGTCTTTTTTTCTCAGGCTTATCCCACCCAAGAGGAGGGCATTGCGTTGAAAAATCCATTCGTCCCTTTGTCCATGAATCAAAAGCCGATCCAAGTCATTGAGGTTCTCCCTGGCAGGAGGATAGACCATCCCCTCCAACGCTTCTTCACTCATCCGGTCCAAAAAATCATCCTCGAGCTGAAGGATTCGAGCAAAGCGTGAAAGAGCTTCAACTGCCCGGGGATTGACGGTGGATTGGATGTCAGGGAGAAGGTGTAAACGGATCCGGTTCCGCAAAAACACATCGTTATCATTACTATTGTCTTCACGGTAAGGAATCCCTTGCTCCTTCAAAAATCCGTATAGGGCCTCCTTTGGCAGACCGAGGAATGGGCGAAAAATAGCATAGGTCTTCCACGTTCCTTCTTGTGAAAATTTGTGCGTGGAAAGCGGACGGATGCCGCCGGCCCCATGAATACCGCTACCCCGCAGGAGGTGGAGCAGGACCGTTTCCGCCTGGTCATCCTGGTGATGAGCGGTGAGAAGGAGTGGAGGATGGTCAGCTTTAACCATGTATTCTTCAAAAAATTGGTATCGAGCTTGACGACCGGCCAGTTCCAGAGAAATTCCTTCTTCTTGAGCCAAGTTTTTCACATCGACAGCCGTGGAATAGCAGGAAATATTATGCTTTTGACACCAGTCTTCAACAAAATCCCGGTCTCCATCAGCCTCCTTACCCCGAAGCATATGGTTGAGGTGGAGGACGGTTAAATCAGGATGAAAGTGACGTGCCGTCTCCAAGAGAGCCATGGAATCCGGTCCGCCGGAGACTCCAATAAAAAGGGAAGAAGGGGCCCCTTCCGGTCCCTTCTTCCACTGCCTACTCCACTCCCGGTAGACTTTTTGAGTAAAAGTCATGGTTCATCCTAACTATTCCTGAGGGGTTGAGGATTCTTGATTCGGATTATTTTCCGTCGGTCCTTCTTCAGAAGAGTCCTTGCTTTCCTGACCCTCTTGAGCAGAATTTTCGGATTCTTTGGACTCTCTTCCTTCCAATAAACCCTTGACCGCTTCCTGGTTGACATCATAGGATCCATCCTGGGTCTGAACCAGGATTTCATTGGGCCGAATCATCCCCAGCTTTTCATGAGCATACTTTTCTACATATTCATCAGTTTTGACCATCTTCAGCTGGTTGTTCAAATCATCGAGGGATGCTGCCAGCTGTTTTCTCTCTTCTTCCAACTGATTTTGTACTTTTTTTGCCTCAGCAAGTTGCTGGTTTGTCGTATATAGCTTGACACAGGCCGGTACGAGAAGGAGGAGCAGGATGACACCGGCAACGATCAGGTAAAGAAAGGGGGTCGATCCTCCCTTTTTTCTCCCATCCTGCCGTGAACGACTTCTCTGTCCTTCCTCCCTCTTTCGGGAAGACCGATCTTGAGTATTTCTTCGTCCGCTTCGGGAAGAAGGACGGACTTCGCTTTCTTCAAAAGAACGTCCATGAGATTCTTCTCTGGAGGAATGAGGTCTTTTCCGATAGACTTCTTCTTGTCGTCTTTCCCCATAGGAAGATTCCGGCTCCTGGGGAAGAATAGAACGAAACTTACTCATAATCACCCTCCTCAATCTCTTCATAGAGAGAGTCTGCATCTTCCTTGCGGACAACTTCCGGCGTATTCAAAACACGAATATAGAGAGGTGCTTTGGCAAAGGAAATCTTCATCAAATCTCCTTCGACCACCTCGGTCCCGGCCTTGGCAGTACGTCCATTAACTTCAATCCGGCCACCATCCGCTGCCTCTTTCGCAACGGTCCTCCGTTTAATAATTCGTGAATTCTTCAAAAACTTATCAATCCGCATCTTGCACCCTTTCCCCTCACCAAAGCCTGGACAAACCCCGTCCGAGCCTTATCATTTTTAACAGTATACCAAATATCAAAAACGTCCGGAAGAACCGAAACCCTCATGACCCCGGTCTGTAGAATCCAGCTCGTCCACCTCTTCAAATTCCACTTGAATATAGGGCAGGAGGATCATCTGGGCAACCCTTTCTCCTTCCTCCAACCGAATGACCTCTTCTCCGTGGTGATAGAGGGGGATCATGATTTCCCCCCTATAATCGGGATCGATGATTCCCACTCCATTAGAGAGAATCAGTCCCTTTCGACCCAGGCTGGAACGAATACAAACTAATCCAAAATACCCATCCGGAATGGCTAGCTTTAACCCGGTATGGATGGTTTTATGATCTCCAACTTCAAAGACCAGCCCCCCCTTATCCGCTAGAGACAGGTCCATGCCGGCAGCAAATGCATTAGCATAGATGGGGGGTCTTCCCTCCGCCATAATTTTCATTGTCTTTACTTCTTTTTTTCCCTCATTCTCCGGCAAATCTCTGCCCTCTTTTCTTTTTCCTATCCTTCCAGGACACAATCCCGAAAACATGATCAACGATTGAAAGTCGAGGTCCCTTCAGCTAAAAGGAGACCCGCTTCCGGATGGGCAATGATCCAATCAACCGCCTTGACAAAGCCCAGCCGGTCAACCGGGTCCGTAGTCATTCGAGCAGCCTGGATGGCTTTTTCCGACCCATCACCCATGGCGAAAGACCAGCCGACTCCCGCAAGCATCTCCTTATCGTTATCAAAATCTCCGATTGCTACCACCCGGTCCATAGGTATCTTCAGTGCTGTTGCCAGGGAGCGGATGCCCAAGAGCTTATTCACCCCTCCCGCCATCACTTCCACCTTATCATCACCCGATTGAGTGGCAGAAAGATGGCCACTTTGGTTGATTTCATCAATCAACCCCTGAATATTTTGCTTCAAATAGATGTTCATCTTGAAGACCCCTTCTTCCAAAAAAGAAGGATGGCCGGGAGAAAAGGTCCGAATCTTCATACCTGTGCGAAAGTGAACCATCCCGGAAGCCAGGCAGGATCCCATCAGGCATAACCAGGATCGGGGAATATAGCAAATATCCCGGCTATAAAAGAGGTATTTTCGGCCTGCACCTTCCGCCCTTTCGATCAGGGCCAGGGCCTCTTCCGGAGGAATCGGGTAGGCTTGAACCGACTCTCCCCCTTCGGGTAGGCAAAGGGCTCCGTTATTAGCGATGATATGGCCTTTTATCCCATATTTGTGGAAAATATACCGGATATTCGCTGCCGGCCGGCCGGATGCCAGAACAAAATCAAAACCATGGTCATTCAACTTATGTATAGCTTTTACATTCTCTTTTAGGATCTTTCCCTTTCGTGCAACCGTGTTGTCAAAATCACTGCAAAAAAGTCGCTTCATTTCGGCTCCTTCAGGATAAAATGAGTAAATTCCTCTTATTTTAACACAGTGGACAGGGGAAACCTAGAAGAGATGAGTTTAAGAAATCCGGGATCTGGTAAATATAAAGTAAACGCTTTTCAGAGAATAAGGAGGACCACAAAATGAAATGGCAGAACCGCAGACAATCTTCAAATATACGTTCCGGCGGACGAGGACGGGCGGGTATGGGCCTGGGCATTGGTGGTATCATCATGGGCCTGGTCGTCTTCGCTTTAACCGGTAACCCTTTCGCCGCCCTAAATGCCGGTTTATCCGGTGGTGCAATCCAAACGCGAAACATTAAGCAAGAAGATCTTCAGTTATCCGACAAGGAAAAAGTCCTCTATGACTATTCCAGCGTCGTCCTGGCTGATACCGAGGATACCTGGCATACACTTCTGTCCAGGGAAGGCGTCCGATATGAGGAAGCCACCATGTATATTTTTCAAGATAACGTAAAATCCGGGTGTGGAATCGCCCAGTCCGGCATGGGGCCCTTCTACTGCGGACAAGACCGGTCGGTCTACATGGACCTTTCCTTTTACGACACCTTAATAAAAGAATTTGGAGCCGATGAAGGCGACTTCATCCTCTCCTACGTCATCTCACACGAGATCGGCCACCACGTCCAAAATGTCCTGGGTGTAATGGATCAAGTCAACCGCTTACGGTCCAAGGCTAGCCAAGCCGAGTTCAACAGGCTCACCCTCCGACTGGAACTCCAGGCGGACTATCTGGCCGGGGTGGTTGCCCGCTACCAGGCGGACAAGGGCTATCTGGAAAAGGGCGATATTGAAGATGCCATCAAAACAGCCTGGGCCATCGGCGACGACACCATTCAAAAACGAATGCAAGGCCATGCTACCCCTGAATCCTTCACCCATGGGACTGCCGACCAAAGAATGCGTTGGTATAAGAAAGGCTATGATACCGGAGACCTCTCCCAATTCAATACCTTCGATACCGATAAATACCCCGATGTATCCGACCTCTAAATTCTCCTTTATCGGATAAGAGGCTGTGCCGGAAGGATTTTCTCTTTCCGGCACAGCCTCTTTTTTTTTCTGCTCAACCCACTTCAAACCCGGTTTTCTCCATAAGTTCGGGGGCTAAACAGTTGAGATCTAATAAAACCCCATCAGACCTTCCAGCCAAAGGACAAAGGAGTGGGGAAGAATTTTTGAAAAAAAACGGATGACATAAGCTGTAGGATGGGTTATGGATAGGTCCTTTCCCCGCCGTGACCGGTCCAGGGCTTTCTGTGCAACACGGTCGACAGAATCCAGCCCCAGCCTTTTTAACCCGGTCGGCCCTATCCCCCCGGATAAGTCAAAAAACTCGGTCATCATGGGATTGGGACACACCGCTGTCACTGAAATTCCCCTCTTCCTTACTTCACGGTGGAGAGCCCGGGAGAAGGAAAGAACATAGGACTTGGAGGCCGAATAAATACCTAAGCCCGGTTGGGGGAGGAAGGCGGCGACAGATGCGATGTTCACGATCCTTCCCCCCTGCCCCATGAAGGGTAGGCAGATATGGGTAGACAGGGTCAGCCCGCGAATATTGAGGTCCAAAAGAGTTTGAATATGGCCGCCATCCAAGTCCTCGAAGGCTCCTGCCTTCCCGATACCGGCATTATTGATGACCAGGGCCATGTCCGGCCTTTCCTTATCCAAGAGGTCTTTTAACTTTCCTGCCCACTCCTCTCCGCTCATGTCCCAGGGAAGGAGACGGCAGGGCGTCGTTAAGCCTCCCTCCAAATCCCGTAGACGGCCTTCCCGGCGGGCAAGGAGCCAAATCTCATCCATTTTTTCCTGACGGTCAACCAGCTCAGCCAATTTCCACCCCAAGCCTGAAGAAGCTCCTGTGATCAGTGCTACTCTCATTTAGACTCTCCTTCTTCAACCAGCTTCGCCAATCCCTCTGCCAGATCATCCTCCATCACCATGCCACGAATCGTTTGTACAAGCTTGCCGTCTTTAATAAAAACCGTAGTCGGATAGGCTGCCACTTGAAAGGCTGAAACTCCTTCTAACCCGGTATCGTAATAGACCGGAAAAGAAAAGTCCTTTTTCTCCAGAAAGTCCTGGGCACTTTCTTTCGTCTCCTGGAGACCATCCGTCACATTTAAGAAGATGAAGTTAATCCGGTCCTTATACTTCCGGTATGTCGCATCAAAGAGAGGCATTTCCTCTCGACAAGGTGGACACCAGGAAGCCCAAAAATTGAGGACGATCGGTTTGTCCTTAAAATCTTTCAAGGAAACCTCATTCCCCAAAGCCCCTTCCATGACAAAGTCCGGAGCTTCCACTCCAAGGTCTTCTTTTTTCCCGATGCTTGGGCTTGGCGGGAGAGACCGGGCTCCCTTATCTTTAAGGAAAGAATAGGCCAGACCCGCCAGGACAAGGATAAGGATGATGGCCAGAAGATAAATGAATCCCCGGTTTTTCTTTGAATTTCTACTTTTCATGATTTACTTCCCTTCGGTAATTAAGAGAGGACGGTAAAGAAAGCTTGGAGGAGGCCCGTAGCCATGAGAAAGCCCATGACCACAAGAGCTATCCCGGAAATCTTTTGGATGGTCCCATAATGGGCCTTGATCCCATCAAAGGTCGATTCCAGGTGGTCAATCAGTAAGGCGGAGAGAAAAAAGGGGATGGCCAGACCCATGGAGTAGGCCAAAAGCATAACTAAGCCCTCCACCATATGGGCCTGCTGTCCGGCCAACATCAAGGCAGCTCCGAGGAAGGATCCCAAACACGGTGTCCAGGCCAGGGAGAAGGTCAAACCAAAAACAAAAGACTTCCAAGGCGTAAGCCCTTCCCTCCCCTTCCCTGTCCCCATTCCTCGGAAAATGGAAAGCCGGAAAATTCCCAGATACTGGAGGCCGAAAAAGACCACCACCGCCCCCGTCAGGAGGTTGATCAGGACACGGTGCTTTCGCAATAGAAAACCCAGGCTTCCGGCCAAAGCCCCCATGGCCATAAAGACCAGGCTGAAGCCCAGGATAAAGGTCAGAATGTTTTTCACCATCCCGGACCGGCTATTACCCCCTCCCCCTCCAAAGTAGGCCAGGTAGATGGGGAGCATGGGCAATAAACAGGGGGATATAAAGGTAATCAGACCTTCAAGAAAGGATAATAGGTAGGGCATAATTGGTGTTACTCCTGTCGTCATTTTTCGGCTAGAGCTAAACTCCCCGGATTTGTCGGACATGGTAAAAAAGATATTGTTGGATGAGCCCGGCATAAGGGGAGTAGGTTGAAAGATCCATATTCCCTCCGTAATAGTCCCGGCTGACCCTCTCCATCCAGACATCAATAGGAGCCAGGTCCAACCGCCCATAGGCGAAAAGACCTACGCAGGAGGCGATTTTAATGCCTACACCATAAAACAAAAGGAGGCGGTCCATGAGTTCCTGATCAGTAAGGCGGTGGAAGCTCTCCAGCAATTGCGGATCAGGAGCTAAGTCACCGGCCAGCTTGCGAATATATTTCTCCCGGTAACCCAGGCGGATTCGGTGAAAGGACTCCTCCGAAAAAGTATGGATCTCTTGAGGACCCGGAAAGCGGTAGATCGGTCTTCCCTCTCCATCATGGGTCAGAAGATCTCCTCCCTCTTGGGCCAATCCTTCAACGGCCTTTTGAATAGCGGGTATATTCTTTCGTTGAGAGAGAATAAAGCTAACCAAGCATTCCCAGGGGTTCTGACGGAGGATCCGTATCCCTTTCCCTGATTCCAGAGCTTGAGCTAAAAACGGATCTGTCTTAGGGTTCAATCCCTCCCGGATAGTCCGGTAATCTCTATCCAGGTCAAAATAGGGCGACCAAATCCGGTCGAAATCTTCAAAGGAGCAATCCATGTAGACCCGGCCCTCCCTATCCTGGCCCAGGAAAAGAACCCGGTCCTGAACAGGCAGGCGGTAGGAATCCATGGCGATTCCTTCTTCATGAAGAAGCGAGAAAAGCTCAGTCTCACGAGGAGGCTGAGCCGGGATAAGGCGGAAGCATTGTCCGCTTTCCGCAATCTTCTTCACATGAAAATCCGGCCGGGAGGGAAGCCTGATCAAGCCTCTTCCTCTTTGATGATGGCCAACTGGTTACCCGGAAAAACCCTGTCACCCTCACCGGAAAGAAGGGCTTTGACGTTTCCCGTATATTTGGATTCCAATTCAACTACGGTATTTTCGCTCTCAAGTTCACAGATGACTTGGCCCCTGGTAATCCTGTCTCCCTTTTCCACTTCCCAAGTCTTGATCCGGTAGGATTCCGGTACGGAACCCACCAAGGGAACAATCACATTGAATGACTTCATTTTCCGCCTCCTCATCTTCATCTGAAAAAAGAATCTATCCCTGATAAAAAACAGTAACGTAAAACTGATTATAGCACAGGGAAAGCCTGGAGAATAACCTGGGCCAGGGCCCCAAAGACTGCACCACCCAAAAGAAGTTTCGTCATATCCGTCTTCTTGGACAAAAAGTAAAGGGCAGCCAGAAAAGGGATAAAAGCCAGAAGATCCAATCCCACCCCGCCTATAGAAAGGTAGGCACTTGCCCCTTCCTCCATGGATTGAGGAAAAAGGTTGGTGAAAAATAAATTGACCGTAATAGCTGCAATAAGGCCAACTGTAGCGGACCTGAGGGCCTGAATTGCCCAGTTCAGAGGCTTGAATGTCTTCCCCTTAAACATCATATGTGCAAGGATGGTCATCAGAATAATTTGGGGGGTGATCACGCCCAGAGAAGCAACGATTGAACCCAAAACCTGCCCAAATATACCCAAACCCAAGGTTTCCCCCATTTTGGTGCCTACAAAGGTCGCGGCATTGATAGCAATAGGGCCGGGGGTCATATTGGAAATGGTAAAGACATCTGTCCACTCGGTGGCGGATAACCAGGCCTGGTCATTAACCAGTGCCTCCTGAAGAAGGGGAAGGGTGGCCAATCCCCCACCGAAAGCTAAGGCACCGACTTCCAATAGAACCAGGTAAAGTTTGGCTAATAAAATCATTGGTCCACCTCCTCAACGTCTTTCTCCCCATCCTCTTTAAGAATGAATCCGAAGAGGACAATGCCGATAAGGATCATAATAAGAATAATGTAGGCAACATCCAGGAGTTGGAAATAGGAGGCAATAAAAGCAAAGGCCATGAGAGCCAGGGAAATCGCTTTGTGTTTTTTCACTGCAGGGACAAAGAGCCCTTTTACGGAAAAAATCAGCATGGCCACAATGACGCCCGACATGGCCCGAAGGGCGGCACGAACGAAGGGATTATCCGCCAGAGCTGAATAGATAAAGAATACGATGGTGATAATGATTAAAGGCGGAAGGGTGGAACCCAGGATCCCCATCAAGCCCCCAAAGTAACCGTCCAGCTTCATCCCTAATAAATATGAAGTGGATACAGCCATGGCTCCGGGACCGGATTCGGCAACAGCAATAATATCCAACATATCATCATCAGACAGGAGGCCTCGCTTCTCCACAAATTCCTGACGAATAATGGGAATGATGGTGTAGCCTCCGCCAAAGGTAACCGCGTTAATGCGGAAGAGGGTGGAAAAAATATTCCAGCCGGAAATCGGCTTTTTTTTGACCGGTCCGTCCTGGTTGTTTATTATCTGATCCAATACTCTATCCTTTCTCGCCGGTGACCCGCATCTTCCGGGTCAGAAATGACATTTTTTTTGAAGAATACGACACACATTATATCAAATTCTTCCGAAAAGTTTCAGCTGAGGACAATATGTAGTAAACTGGGTATGCTTTTATTTCATTACACCCTTTTTATTCTTTAATTAAGGAGGAATCTATGTTCGAGAAATACTTCAAGCTCTCCGACCATAAGGTAACGGTCCGGAGCGAAATCATGGCCGGTCTAACGACCTTTGTAACCATGGCCTACATCCTGGCGGTCAATCCCCAGATTCTGGGCGATGCGGGCTTGCCGGCCGGCGGCGTATTGATTGCCACCGCCATTGCATCCGCCATCGGCTGCTTCTGCATGGCCATCTTCGCCAACCTGCCCTTTGCCCTGGCCCCGGGCATGGGACTCAATGCCTTCTTTGCCTACACGGTAGTCTTAAAAATGGGCTACTCTTACCAAATGGCCCTCTTTGCCGTTTTCCTGGAAGGGTTGATCTTCATCGTTCTCTCGTTGACAAATGTTCGCGAAGCGATTTTTAATGCGATCCCTCTTTCGCTTAAAAATGCCATTTCCTGTGGAATTGGTCTTTTCATCGCCTTCATCGGCCTCCAATCTTCCAATTTGGTCGTTGGCAATCCCGAGACCCTGGTCTCTTTTTCCGGCTTAAATAAAAACTTCAATACTACCGGAATCTGTGCCCTTCTCTGCCTGATCGGTATCCTCATTATTGTCGTCCTGACCCATAAGAAGGTCAAAGGAGCAATCTTGATCGGTATCCTGTCCTCCTGGGTTTTGGGCATGATCGCCCAGGCTGCCGGTCTCTATATTCCGAATATTGAAGAAGGCTTCTTCTCCCTCTATCCCTCTTGGTCGGCTCCTCATTTTGAAGAATTTTCCGGCCTTGTCGGTCAGGCTTTCAAGATCGACTTCTCTTCCATCTCTCCCTTGGAACTCTTTTCCATTACCTTTGCCTTCCTTTTCGTCGATATTTTTGACACTGTAGGCACCCTGGCCGGCGTAGCTGCTAAGGCGGATATGCTGGATAGTCAAGGTCGCCTTCCCCAGGCTCGCGGTGCTCTTTTAGCGGATGCCGTTGCCACCTCCACCGGAGCTGTCCTGGGCACTTCCACAGTCACCACTTTTGTTGAATCTTCGGCCGGCGTTGAGGCCGGCGGACGGACCGGGCTCACCGCAGTGACGACCGGCATCCTCTTTGCCCTGGCCATGATCCTCTCCCCGATTTTCATCGCTATCCCGGGCTTTGCCACCGCTGCCGCCTTGATCTATGTCGGCTTCTCTATGTTCACGGCCGTCGTCAAGATCGACCTGTCTGACCTGACTGAAGCCTTCCCCGCCTACCTGGCCATCCTCTCCATGCCCCTCTTCTACTCCATCGCTGAGGGCATCTCCATGGGCGTGGTCTCCTTTGTTATCCTCAAGCTTTTGAATGGGAAGAAAAAGGACATCTCCCCCCTCATGGCGGTTCTCGCCTTCATCTTCATTCTCCGCTACATCTTCATGTAGGCTGAGAAAGACTAGGCTTACTCTTAAAGCTGTGTTGGAACGGAAATATCCGTTCTGACACAGCTTTTTGTTTTTAAGAGCTAAGCTATTACCATTCAACGCCTTCCAACCCTGTTATTCTCTATTTTTTCCAAAAAAGCAGGGTTCGTCACCCTGACAAATCCGCGATTCGATTAGATTGTCAGGTTTTTTACCTCTGAAAGTTCCTCAGGAGAAGACAATATCATGAGGTTCGCGGGGAGGTTGGATACAACTTTCCCTGCTCCCGGCGAGGATTACCCACCCTTGGGGGCTTATATTCCGCCATAGCTGACCCACTTGGGATATAATAAAGTTGGTGGGCCCGGGCTCCGGGCTCATGAAAAGAGAATCTCATTTGCCTTTTCACAGGACGCACAGAAATAAAGGGGACCTTATGTCAAAAGACTATTTAAGCGGTGTCATCGATATTGGCTCTAATACCATACGCCTTAATTTATACCGACCGACAAAGAATGCGGATGGGGTAAAAACCGTCGTGTCCAAAAAAACTTTTGCCGGTCTTGCTTCTTACCTAATAGATGGAAAGATGACCCAAGCCGGGATCCAAAAGGCGTCCAAGACCCTGAAGAAGTTTAAGCGGATCCTGGATGACCTTGAAATCGATGAATACTATGCCTTTGCTACTGCAGCCATCCGAAATGCCTCCAATGTCCGGGAAATTCTTGAAAAAATTGAAAACGAATCCGGAATCCGGGTAGAGCTGGTTTCCGGTGAAGAAGAAGGGTATTTCTCTTATTTGGGGCTTTGTTTAGACTTAGGCCCTTTCGATGAAGGCTATGTCATCGATATCGGCGGCGGATCCACAGAGGTCACCCTGGTGAGGAAGGGAGAGTACATCTCCACCTCCTCCATCCCTGAGGGTTCCCTTTCTCTCCACCGGGCCTTCGTCAAGGATTTGATTCCTACGATCGAGGAATTTCGCCTGATCAAATCCTATGTGGTGGAGCTTTTAGAGCGCTACCCCCTCCCCCTGGCCGCCTCCAACAAAGCTTTTGGTGTCGGTGGAACCATACGTGCTGTGGGAAACCTTGCCCAGGAAATCAACAATAAGGAGAGTAACAGCGAAACCACCCTGGCTGAAGTTGAAGACCTCTCCCTCCGTTTTTTAACCCATGACAGTGCTTCTTTGAAAACCATCCTGAAAGTCACCCCCGAGCGGGTCCATACCCAGCTTCCCGGTATGATTATCCTCCAGGAAGTCATGAAAACCCTGGCCTGCTCAACCATGACCATTTCCAGCAACGGCGTTCGTGAGGGCTACTTATTCAACAAGCAAAAGGAGGATTAATCATGGACCAAGATGACAACCACTTGCATGAGGAAGACCAAACGACGGAAACCGCTCCTGTCGGGAAAGTCAAGGATTGGGATACATCCTTTACTCAAAATCGTGAACTATCCTGGCTGAACTTCAATCGACGGGTGATGGAAGAAGCACTCGATGATGATGTTCCTCTTTTTGAAAAGCTCAACTTTATCAAAATCTTCTGTACCAACCTGGATGAGTTTTGCATGGTCCGGGTGGGCCGGCTAACTGACCTTTCCCTTTTTAACGAAGATAACATCGACAATAAGAGCGGTCTCACCCCCAATGGAGAACTTCAAGCTATTTTTGAAAAGATGCAGGAGCTCTACCTCCTCAAGGACCGCATCTTTGAAGAAATCGATGGAGAATTTGAAAAGCATGGGGTCTATAATCTCACGATTGATGCCCTTAGTAATGCCCAACTCCGGGCTGTAAAAAAATATTTTCAAGACTATATTTTCCCCATCCTTTCTCCCCAGACTATCTCTCTCCATCGTCCCCTTCCTTTTTTGGAAAACAAGTCGGAATATGTCATCTTAAAGCTGGAAAAAAAGGGGAAAATCTCCTATGGAATTGTGCCCATCCCCAACTTCCTCCCCAAAATCATAAAATTGCCTACGGACCGGGGCTACCCCTTCATCCGGACTTCCAAAGTTCTCTATGAGAATGTTGATCTCTGTTATCCCAAGTTCAAGATTCTCCAGAAGACGATTATCCGAGTCACTCGAAATGCCGACCTTTCTGCCGATGATGAGGTTTCCTACGAAGATGTGGACTACCGGTCTCTCATGAAAAAAATCCTAAAAAAGCGGAACCGCCTCCAGGCGGTTCGGGTGGAAGTGAATGAAAAGGATAAGGAAGCCTTTGTTGATTTTCTATGTAGCGAACTCAGTCTGGAGCCTAACCGGATCATCCAGTCCGATGCTCCATTAGCTATGGACTATGTTTCCGAGCTCAGGGAATATCTCGACCGGGATTTTATGGTTACCCATACTTATAACCGCTACCTTCCCCGCCTGGGCGGACGATTGGGCTTTTCCGGAGACTTGATCGAGAGAGTTCGGGAAAGGGACTGGCTCTTTTCCTACCCCTATGATTCCATGGATTCCTATCTTCGGCTCATGGACCAGGCTTCTCATGATGACCGGGTCGTATCCATCAAAATTACCATCTACCGTCTGGCCAACAATTCCCGTTTAGTCGAAACCCTCTGCCGGGCTGCTGAGGCCGGCAAGGAGGTTCTGGTTCTCATGGAGCTTCGAGCCCGATTCGACGAACAGTCCAACCTGGATTACTCCCGGCAACTCTATGACGCCGGTTGCGACATCATATATGGAATGGGGGGGTACAAGGTCCACTCCAAGGTAACCCTTCTTACCCTGAAAAATGAAAATTCCTGGTCCTATATTACCCAGATCGGAACCGGTAACTACAATGAATCGACCGCCCAGGGCTACTCTGACCTTTCTTTGATGACCGCTGACCCTGAAATCGGAAATGATGCCAATGATTTTTTCCGCAACCTCCAACTGGGTAACCTCTTCGGATCCTATAACCACCTCCTCCAATCTCCCTCAACCGTTAAACCCACCCTCCTTGACCTGATGGAAAAGGAAAAGAACAAGGGCACGGAAGGATTCTGCTTCTTCAAGATGAATTCCTTTACTGACCGGGACTTTATCGACAAGGTCGCTGAAGTTTCCCAGGCCGGTGGCCGGGTCCAAATGATCATCCGAGGAATAAACTGCCTCCTGCCCGGCATCCCGGGAAAGACGGATAATGTGGAATGTCATTCCATTGTCGGTCGCTTCCTGGAGCATGCCCGAATCTACATCTTTGGCAGGGAAAATCCCAAGATTTACATCGGTTCAGCGGATCTCATGACCCGGAATACCGAACACCGGGTGGAAATCCTCTGTCCGGTCTATGATCCCCGGGTCAAGAAAGAAATCCTGAACTTTATGAACCAGCAATTCCGGGATAATAAAAAGGGCCGAATATTCGGCCCTGACGGAGACTTACATCCTATTAATGACGGGAAAGAAGCTTTCTTCGCCCAACGCTATTTCATGGAGGAATCGTCAAAAGATTCGCTTGATTCGCTATCGCCAAAGAAGGAAGTCACTTCTCTTTGGGAAAAAATTAAAGCTTTCTTCTCCTAATTCCTCCCATAAAGCAAATGACTGAGCGTCCTCGCATCCAACTGGCCGGGGGCGCTTTTCTTTTGGATATAGGCATAGGTCCAAAGGGAGGGATTCTGGGGTCCGGGCAGGCGGCTGGTTAACCCGGCCTCCCCCATACCAATGAGGATGGGGCGAATATCCGGTCGAAGGTTCCTGGCCCGATCCAGTCCCTGAGCCGGGCCTTCCAGGTCCTCCGGCCGGGAGACCTGAAAAGCCAGCTTTTGGTAGTCGGATCCGGCCTCCACCATAGCCAAATAAAGAGCCTCTGCTTCCCGGGAAGAAAAGGAACCACAAAATCGGTGACAGGAGGAAATAACAGCCATTTTTCCCCCCCGGGCTGCTTCACCCAGGTCCTGAAGCCTGTCTCGACCTAAGGACCATTCCAAATCCAAAAGATCAGGCCCCCAGTCATCTCCGGGAGAGATGGCCAGGAGATCCCTGATGATTTCCGTCTTTTTCTTTTCATCCACCAGAGGATCCCCTCCCCCCTCCCGGTAAGTCCGGAGGGTCAGGATAAGGGGGTGGGGAGTGATTCTTCTTTTGATGGACCTGACGGCAGACAAAAGGCTCCTCCCTGTCCAAGCTTGGGTGAACATGTCCGCCCGAAATTCCAGATAATCATAGGATAGGTCCGTCAGGAGATCCAGCTGACCCCTGACCTCCACCTGATCTTGGGCCGACAGGCAAGCCACCAACTTCATTCCTTCCCCCTCTTGATGATATCCAAAATGAGTTTCCGGGTCTTGTCCCATCCCAGGCAGGGGTCGGTGATGGACCTTCCCTCCACCCTTCCATCCTCCGCCTGGGACCCGTCAAGGAGGTAAGATTCCATCATAAAGCCCTTGACCAGATCTTTGACCCAAGGCTCTTGAGACCGGAGATCCATAAGACCACGAACAATGTCTCCCTGCTTATCCGGATTCTTTCCGGAATTGGAATGGTTGGCATCCACCAGGACAGCCGGGTTCATGGCCCGACTTTTGCGGAAGAGATCCCTAACCTCCTTCAAAAAGTCCAGGCCCCAGTTGGGTTGTGGATTTCCCATCCGGTCGCTATAACCTCTCAGGATCAGGTGGGCATAGGGGTTACCCGAGCTCTCCCACTCCTTGCCCCGATAGGGAAATCGCTGGGCCATTTGTATGGATAAGAGGGAGGCCATAGCCACTGAAAGATCCCCCGATGTGGGGTTTTTTACCCCTACCGGAAGGTCCATGCCGGAAGCCAGCATCCGGATGGCGGGGCTTTCTACCGACCGGGCCCCAATGGTCAAATAGCCCATGAGATCATCAAAATATGCATAGTGGTCGGGATAGACCAGCTCCATAGCCGGAGCAAAAGCCCCTTCTTCCAGGACCTCCCGTAAGAGGGCCCTGCTGACGGAGAGGCCAAGAGAAATATCCGGATCTCCCAGAGGATCCGGGAATTCCACCATCCCTTTATAACCGGTCCCTCGAGTTCTGGGCTTTTCAACATAAACTCTGGGAATCAGAAGGGCTCGGTCACCCACCTCCTCTTGCAGACGACCAAGCCTTTTGATGTAGTCCATAACCGGACCCCTCCGGTCAGCAGAACAGGGCCCGAGGATAAGAAGAAGGCGGTCATCCCTGCCGGCAAGGATCTCCTTCATCTGACGGACAAGGGACCGGCGGAGATGGATATCCGTATCGGAAAGGGGAAGATCCTTCTTCAAATCTCCGGGTTGGGGTAACTTTCGTATTTCTTTCATCTCAGCCTCCTTTCTCCTCATTTACAGCCGACGATAGTCCAGGGATAGGGTCTCCAATTTTTCAAAATAGGAGGGAAAGGACTTGTCCACTGCCTCTTCTCCTTCCAACACTCCTCCGGTTAGGGTCAACAGAGGAACCAGGGCCATGACAAGCCGGTGGTCGCCATGGCTGGAAATAGGCTCCTTAGGGGCATGGAGAGAGCCGGCCTCCACCCGGACCCAATCCTCCCCCAGGTGGACAGCGATGCCGAACTTAGACAACTCTTCCTTCATCCCTAGAGCTCGAGAGGATTCCTTATCCTTTAATCTCCCGGTCCCGGTGAAGTAACCTCCCCCTTTCAAAGCAGCCAAGCTGAAGAGGAGAGGACCCAAGTCCGGGTGGTCTTCCAAATCCACTCGACCGGGGCCATGGACCAGGACTCGAAAGAAGTCCGGATAATCCCGGTCTCCCTGGAGGCTGGAAGGATCCGGTTGAGGAAGGTCCACCCGTCCTCCAATATCGTTAAAAATTGCCAAACCGGCCCCGTTGGACCAATCGCCTTCCAGGGCCAAACTGTGCGACCGTGCTTCCTGAGGACCATCCACATAAAAGATCACCCGGTCCTCCCTGTCCTGAAGGTCAAAGGTTATGCCAAAATCTTCCATCATGGTCAGGGTCATCCTGAGATAGGGGGCCGAAACCAAAGGTTTGATCACCGTTAAAGAAGATCTTCCCTTCAAGCGGGGAAGGGTGAGAAGGAGTCCGGACAAAAATTGAGAGGAAATATCCCCGGAAAGGCTAAAATCTCCGGCTTCCAGGGGGCCTCTAACCAAAAGGCCTTCTCTTTTTCTTTCAAAGAGCAGGCCCTTAGCAGAAAAAAGCGTTTTATAGGGCTCTAAAGGGCGGTCCATGAGCCTTCCTTCTCCCTGAAAGAGGACCGGCCGGTCCATGACCATGGCCTGGGGGATGAGGAAGCGAAGACTCGTTCCCGACTCTCCAAGAGGGATGACGAGTGGAGAAGAAGGATCCGGAAGATTTTCCCCCTTTGCTGCCAGAGGGCCTCGAACCCTCACTCCCCCGTCCTCTACCCGAATAAAGCCACCCAGGGCCTCCAATCCGGTCCTTGTGGCCAACAGGTCCTTGCTCTCCTCCCAGGGGGAAAGAAAACTCTCCTCTCCGCTAAGACAGGCTAAAAATAGGGCTCGGTGAGCCTGGCTTTTGGACGGGGGAAGACTGACCTGTCCTTTCAGCCGGCAGGGAAAAATCTCAAGAGTCAAGGCATCCTCCCCTCTGTGTTCTTTTTGACCAATCCTCTACAATCAGTTCTGCCACCTGGTCGGATTCCAGAGAACGAATATCCAGTCGGACGTCAGCCAGTCGGTAGAGGTCCACCCGCTCCTGATAGCGGTCCTCCATGGCCCGCCGGTTGGGGGTGAGGGGACGGCGATAGGTGGAGAAGAGTTCCTCCACAGGACGGTCAAGAAAATAGACCAGGCCATTTGCCCGAAGAGTATCCCGGTTTTCCTCACGGAGGATGGACCCTCCTCCGGTGGAAATGACCAGACCTGTTTCCAACCGGAGACCGGCAATCACCCGGCTCTCCCAGTCACGAAGGGCCTCCTCCCCTTCTTTGAGAAAGAGTTCCGAAACGTGGCGTCCGGTACCTTCTTCGATCAGCCGGTCAGTGTCAACCAGTTTTCTCCCCATCTTCCAGGCCAGAAATCGACCGACTGTGGACTTGCCGGAAGCCGGCATACCGGTCAGAACGATATTCCTCTTTTCCGCAAGCAAGTCCCGGAAAATCTGGTCGGCCCGGTCGCGATCAAGCTTCTGGCCCAGAAATAACTGGGCGGAATAAAAGGCCTGAAGGACTAACATATAGAAACCACCAGCTGATGGAACCCCCCGCTTTTCTCCTTCAATTACCAAAGGAGTGCGGAGAGGGTTATAGACCAAATCGTAAATGCCTTGGAGCTTGGGAAAGGCGGCCGGAGAGATGGGTAGGCGGTCCATGGGGTCCGGGGCCGTGCCAACCGGGGTGGTGTTGATCAGAAAATCGACATTTTTTCCCTTTTCTATTGCCTCTTGGTAAGTCAAGGCTCCTTGGCGGCCTGTCCGGGAAACCTTGCGGACCCGACCGGCACCCAGCTTATCCAAAACAAAATCTGACGTTTTTGAACTCCCCCCCGTTCCCAGGATCAGAGCGGATTTCCCGGCAAGAGAGAAACCGGCCTGGCGAATTCCTTCCTCCAAGCCCAATACATCCGTATTGTATCCATAGAGCTTGTCCCCCCGATTGATGATCACATTTACTGAGCCACAGGCCCTAGCCCCCTCATCCATCCCATCCAAAAAGGGAACCACCTTCTCTTTGTAGGGCCGGGTGACATTGATGGCCCGGAAGGGTCTTTGGCTCATAAATTCCTGAAAAGCATCAGGCGGGACTTCAAAATAGGTATAGGAATAGTCCGCCAAACGGCGGTGGATTTCCTGAGAATAGCTGTGAGTCAAGGGCCAGCCTAAGAGTCCGTAGGAATGCATAGTCCCTCCTTTCTTTCCTCTTCAGAGATTGTGATGCTTGTCATTGAAGGAAAAAATCCGGACCTTCCTGGGACAAGATCAAGTCAAAAAGGACCAGGGCGGTCATGGCATTTACAACTTCAAAGGCCCGGTGGACAATTGAAGGATCGTGACGGCCATGGATAACCAGCTTTTCCTCTTCGCCCGTCTTCAGGTTGACTGTCGTTTGCACTTTTCCGATGGAAGGGGTGGGCTTAACGACGGTCTGAAAAACAAGAGGCATGCCGTTGGAAATTCCCCCTTGAATCCCGCCCGAGTGGTTGGTCAAAAAGCTTACCCCTTCTTGGGTCATCACCATAGGATCATTAGCCTGAGACCCCTTCATGGCAGCCAGCTGAAATCCGGATCCGAAGGAAATACCCTTGATTCCGGGGATGGTGAGCACGGCGTGGGCTAATCGGGCATCTAGTTTATCAAAAAAGAGGCTTCCATAGCCCGGTTTCAGACCAACAACCACCGTTTCCAACCGTCCACCCAGAGAATCCTTGTCCTCTTTTGCCCGGGAGAGGAGGGCAAAAAAGTCGGACCGGAGGTCCTCTCTAATCAAGGGAAAATCGGATTTTCCCACTTTCCTTACGGCATCTTCAAGGTTCTCGCCATCAGCAAACCGCCCGTCTTTCAAGGGTCCGACCTGGGCAAGGTGGCTGCCGATGATAACCCCCTTATCCTCCAGAACCTTTCGAACGATTGACCCGGCAAAGACCAGGGGACAGGTCAAGCGACCCGAAAAAGCCCCACCTCCCCGGTAATCGTGGTAGCCGCGATAACGGATTGATCCGGTGTAATCCGCATGACTTGGGCGGGGAATGTCCTTGACCTCTTCATAGGGCCCCGAATCTACATCTTTGTTCCAAATCAGGACGGCCAGGGGGGTCCCGGAAGCCCGGACCTCTCCGGTCTCCGGATCCTTCCGGATGCCGGAAAGAAAAACATATTCATCCTTTTCCCGACGTGGCGTCGATACTGAAACAGGTCCCCGCCTGCGGCATAGGGCCTCTTCAATATAAGCCCTGTCGATGGGAAGGCCGGGCGGGAGGTTGGTCAGAACAAAACCTATGCCCAAACTGTGACTTTCCCCAAAAAGGCTGAGCCGGACAGATTTTCCAAAAAAATCAGACATGACTAGCCTCCTTTGTCCTGTTTTCTTCCTCTTTTTCCCGGAGGAGGTCTTCCATCCTTTCTAAACTGATTCGACGAATAAGCGGTTGACCGACTTCTTCCACAGCAATGGCCCGAACTTCTCCCCCATCCACCTTCTTATCATGGAGGATGGCCCGGAAAAGAGTATCCGCAGGAATATCGGTTTTGGTGGGAAGGCCATAGGCTTTAAGGAGTGGGAGAAGGCTAGTCAAAACCTTGGGCGAAGTGAAATAAGTCATTCCTATGGCCACCGATTCTCCATGGAGGAGGTTGGATGAAGCTTCGATGGCATGGCCTACGGTATGACCGAAGTTCAGGACCTGGCGGATTCCCCGGTCAGTGAAATCCTCCTGGATGATCCGGGCCTTTGACCGGAGGCAGGCCATGATGACTTCTTCCATTCTGTCTTCCGCCTGATGGCTGCAAAGGATCCGGTAGAGGTTCGGGTCCAAGATGACGGCCGTCTTAATGACCTCTCCCATCCCATTCCTGAATTGGCGGTCCGGCAGGCTGGCCAGGGTGTCCGGGTCAACCACGACTGACCGGGGATGGTGGAAAGCCCCGACCATATTTTTCAGACCTCCAAAATTTAAGGCCGTTTTTCCGCCGATAGAAGAATCAATCTGGGCTAAAAGACTGGTAGGCAGGGTATAAAAATCAATCCCTCTCATATAGGTTGCTGCCAGGAATCCCCCAAGATCCCCCACCACTCCGCCTCCCAAAGCAAGAAGGCAATCTCGTCTGGTGAATCCCTTATCCACCATAACTTGAAGGATGGATTCATAAGTTTTCAGACTCTTGGACCTCTCTCCGGAGGGAACCCGGACCGGACAGGGCGTTTGGCATTGACGAATGACCTGGTTGACATAGGAATCAGGAATACCTTCATCGGTCAGGATGAGAACCCTCCGGTTGAGGTCCATGTAGTGGCCCAGGGACAAGAGAGACCCCCGGCCCAGGTGGATCCGGTAGGCTTGATCTCTACCTTTGATTTCTAAATCCATGCCTTTTCCTCCTCATCCTCATCCATTCCTCCCTGATAGAGATCATAGTAGGCCCCATGAGCTGCCATAAGATCCTGATGGTTCCCCCGCTCAAGAATTTTTCCTTCTGAAAGAACAATAATTTCCTCAGCATCCCGAATGGTCGATAAGCGGTGGGCGATAATCAGGGTTGTCCGGTCCTTGGACAAGCGGACCAGGGACTCCTGGATAAAACGCTCTGACTGGTTGTCCAGGGCGGAGGTGGCTTCATCCAGGATCAGGATGGGCGGGTTCTTCAGGAAAACCCGGGCAATGGAAATTCGCTGCTTCTGTCCACCTGAAAGCATGACTCCACGCTCTCCTACATAGGAGTCAAAACCATCCGGCAGGTCCATGATAAAGTCGTAGGCCCCGGCCAGCTTGGCTGCCCGAACCACTTCTTCATAGCTGGCTCCGGGTTTTCCGTAAGCAATATTCGCTCCCACGGTGTCCGAAAAGAGGTAAACATCCTGTTGGACAATCCCGATATTATTGCGAAGAGAAGAGAGCGTCAGGTCCCGAATATCATGGCCATCAATTCGAATCGCTCCTGAAGTAACATCATAAAAACGAGGAATGAGATTGGTCAATGTGGTCTTTCCCCCACCGGACGGCCCGACGATGGCCAGCTGGTGACCGGGTTGGATGATGAGGTTAAGCTGATCGATAACGGCTTCATTCGCATTGGGATAGACGAAGGAAACCCGGTCAAAATCCAACTTCCCACGAACATTCCTGAGGTCCACAGCCCCCTCTTTTTCCTGAATATCGGATCTGGTGGACATGACACCGTCAAAACGCTCCAGGCCTGTCATCCCCCGCTGGAACTGCTCGGTGAATTCGATGATCCGTGCCAAGGTCACCAGGAGGGTCTGGGTGTAGAGGATGTAGGCCACGAACTCCCCCGGGCTGATTCGTGCCCAAACCAGGGAGAGACCGCCGAAAATGAGGACAACCACCATCATAAGGCCGTCAAATATCCGGGAGACGGACTGGAAAGCCGCCATGGCATAGTAAAACTCTTTCTTGATTTTGAGGAAAGAGGAGTTGTCTTTTTCAAATTTTTCTTCTTCCACATCTTCATTGGAGAAGGATTTGACCACGGAGAAGCCCAGGAAGGAATCCTCGATGGAGGCATTAATATCCCCGATCTTCCGCCGCTGGTCCATTTGTGCCTGGCGAAGACGGTGACGAAATTTAGCTGATACATAAAAATACAAAGGGATGAGAGCAAAGAGAATGAGGGTCAGCAGAACATCCACCCGGATCAGGATGATAAAGGATGCCAGAAGCTTGATCACCCCGATGAAATACTCTTCCGGACAATGATGGGAAAATTCAGTCACATCAAAAAGATCATTGGTCAGGTTGGACATGATGTGACCGGTTTTGTGGGTGGAAAAATAAGCATGAGGCAGGGTTTGAAGGTGGCGGTACATATCCGACCGCATATCCATTTCAATTTTTGCTCCCATGATGTGACCCGTTCCCTGCATAAAATAGCGGGCGGCGATCTCCACCAGGCGGAGAATGATATACAAGGCAGACATCTTCCCGATGAAGGTCACCGTCAGGTTGGCCATGTCCCGAGAGGCTGTATCCGTAATCCGGGACAAGATGAGGGGAAGAACGATGTCACATACTGTCGTTAAGGAGGCACAAAAGAGATCCCTGGCCAGGAGACCCGCATTTTTTTGGTAGTAGGGACGGAGAATGGCCATTAGTTCAAGGTTTGATTTTTTTATCGTTGTTTGCTGGGTCATAGCGACTCTTTCTAAGGGTTATGGGTTCGAGCTTTCCTGATTCCTCCAGGCTAAGAATAGCGGAATCTTGGGGAAGCATCAGTGCCTCCAAGTCTTCCGGATCATGGAAAACCAGGAGGACAGCTTGAAAGCGGGGGAAGGCCCTCTCCCTCAGCCAGGTCCAGGTCCGGTCCCGACTGGCCCGGTCCAGGCCGCGGAAGGGCTCATCAATGATCAAAAAGTCAGCCGGAGCCATGCCCGCCCGAAGGAGGGAAACTCGCTGTTTCATCCCCCCGGACAGGGTGTCCACCCGGCTCTCTCCTTCCCCCTCCAAATCCAGGGAAATGAGGTCCTGGTTAAGACCGGAGAAGTGCTTAGGAGCAACCAGACGGAGGTTCTGACAGACAGTCCAAGAGGGGATAAGCCGGTCTTCCTGGAAAGCCGCAGAAAAAGTCAGCCCATCCCTCCTCCCTACCTCCCCCTCATCCGCTTGGTCCAGTCCCAGGAGAAGGCGGGTAAGGGTAGTTTTGCCGGCACCCGAAGGGCCAAGAAGAATCGTCAGGCTTCCCGGCTGAAAACAATAGCTCACCCCGTCAAGGACCCTCCCCTTTTCAAAGGACTTTCCTACCGAAGTCATCTCGATCAGGGATCCTTCCTGATCGAGCGAACTCTCTTCAGTCCGAGGTCCTTTGGCCGGAAGGTCGGCTAAGGCCCTCATTGTGATTTGAAGAAGGCCGTGAAAAAGCTTCTGAAAAAAAGCGGCAAGAAGGATCAAAACAAAGGTCCAGGCCAGAAGTCCCGCCAAGTCCAAATAAAGCTTAGCATCGAATAGGGCTTCGCCGATAGAGGGGGCGGCCATAGCGATGATTTCCGCTGTTATCCCCGACTTCCAGGCCATCCCCATCCCCGTTTCCGCCCCGGCCAGAATTTGGGGATAAGCGGATGGGACAAGGATGGCCCGGAAGACCTCCCAAGAGGAAAGACGAAAGACTTGGGCAAACTCCAACATGGAAGGAGGTGTCGACCGGAAAGCTTCCAGGGCATTGGTATAAACCAGGGGAAAAACCACTACCAGGGGAATAACCAGGGATAAGTGGATAGGGGCAAGCCAGAAAAGGGCCAGGATGACAAAAGAGGCCATGGGGATGGCCCGCATAACCTGGACCGGAGCCCGAAGATAGACTTCAAGACCGGGAAAACGCCAGGAAAGATGGGCACAGGCAATGCCCATGATAAAAGCGATAAGAAATCCGGACAGAATCCGTAGACTGGAAGAGGCGAGGCGGAGATAAAAATCCGACTGAATCACCAGGTCAATCAGGGACCCGAAAACATCCAGAGGGCCTGGCAAGAGAAGGGGGCTGTTGACGAGAAAAGACAAAAAGAACCATAGTCCCATCCAAAATAGGATAGGACCAAGTCTTTCTCGTCCTCGATTCAGTCTTCCTGCTTGTTTCATCCCTCCCCCTCTTCCTGCTTGTCAATAAGATGAAGACTCCTATTTGGCAAAATAGTAAAAATCCTCACCGGGAATTTGACCTCCCAGGGATTTAGGATTTTCCTTAAAGAGGACGGAAAGGAATCCCCCCAACTTATCTTTCATTTCCTGGCCATCAATATAAACGAGGTTGCAATAAGGTAAGGCCTTCTCCGCAATCGGTGCTTTCATAATACCTAAGTCCTCTCCGATAATCCGGGCGGCTTCCTGGGGATGATTCACGACATAGTTTAAGGATTCATGGGCCTCTTCCAGATACCTATCGATAAGAGCCTTATTCTTATCCACAAAGGACTTGCGGGCAAGAGTCACTCCCATGACAAGGGCTGAGGTGGGATTCTTTCCTTCCTGAACCTTGTCCCACTCCTTGGTCAAATCCAAAGCCACTTTCAAATTTTTCATCTTGGTCTGGGCAACGGTCACAAAGGGCTGAGGGAGAAGAGCAAGGGCATCCGGATCCTTAGCCAAGGCTTGAAGGGCCTGGGTATGGTCCTGTTCCCACTCAATCTTGACCGACTTTCGATCAATTCCCTTCTCGTCCAAAAGATAGGATAAAACATATTCCGGACTGGCCCCTTTGCCCGAAGCGTAAAGCGTCTTTCCCTTCAGATCCTCCAGGCTTTTCACCCGACCTTGGGGATCAAGGATATAGAGAACGCCCAGAGTGTTGATATGAAGAACCTGGACATCTCCATTTAGTTTTTGGTAAAGAAGAGCGGCAACATTGGAGGGGACCGTAGCCAGGTCCGCTTCTCCATTAACTAAGGCAGTCACCGCCTGGTCAGGGCTGTCCACAATCGTGTAAGAGGATAAACTCTTTGACTTCCCCTCTTTCTGGTCTTTGAGGAGCTTGGACAGGCCCATGGAGGTCGGGCCCTTAAGAGCAACCATATTGATGGATGCCTGAGGTTCCCGGGGACCGCAAGCCGTGATAATCAGCAAGAAGACAAAAAATATACTTACTGTCTTTATTGCCAATCTATTATTTCTTTTTTTCATAGTAAGGACTCCTTCCTTTCATTGACCCCTCTATTATAAGACACCGGAAGTCCAGCGTAAAATCCAAGTCTCTCTTTGGCCTTTTAAGAAAAAATTCCCGGTACTGAGGAGCTTTTCCGATCAATTCTTGATAGAATAGAAATGGAGTGTTTTATCAATATGAAAGAAAGTTGGTGTAAGCATGGATGTAAAAATTTGTACCGGTGCCAAGTGCACCCTCTACGGAGCCAGTGGCATCATTGAAAGTTTAGAGGATCTTCAGGAAAATCTTCACGACTATCCCGGAATTCCCGCCGATGCGGTCCTCAACATTGAAATTATACGTTGCGACCGACGTTGTAAAGAGAAAAAAGTTTCCCCCCTTGTTTTCGTCGATGATGTACCTTTCGAAAATGCCAAGGTCCCTGAATTGATGGAAGCGATCTTGAATGGGTTGGAAAAGGAGAAAGCATGAAGTCATCGTATGTAGACGTTCTCAATATCCGTCGTATGGCCTTCGCCGCTATTGCCCGGATGGCCTATGAGGATGATGACTTACATAACATTGGACATGAGACTTATGAGGCCCTCCCCGGAGAGGTTGCCTCTTACCGGGAGAATATCTTCCGGGAAAGAGCTGTTTACGGGGAAAGACTCCGGATGGCCCTGGGACTGGACGCCCGCACGGCAGCGGACACCAATGATATTACCGATGGTCTGGAAGAAGTCGATGTGGCAAAAAGAGTCTACCAGCCTCCCCTGGTTTCCGTCATCAAAATTGCCTGCGAGGCCTGCCCCACGACCCACATCACCATCACGGACAATTGCCGGAAGTGCCTTGCCCACCCCTGTATGAATGTATGTCCGAAAAATGCGATTTCCACCGGCAAGGATAAGATGGATCTTAACCAGGACAAGTGCATCAAGTGTAAGAAATGCGTTAAGGAATGCCCCTATGGTGCGATCGTTGAAACCGGTCGCCCCTGTGAGGATGCTTGTGGAGTTCAGGCCATCGAATCCGACTATCTCAACCGGGCGACCATCAACCCGGACAAGTGCGTCTCCTGTGGCCAGTGCATCACCGCCTGTCCCTTCGGAGCCATCGCCGATAAGTCCCAGATCTACCAGGTTATTAAAAATATGAAGGAGGGCCATGACCACTATGCCATCATTGCTCCTTCCTTTACCGGCCAATTCGGTGCCCTGACTAAGCCCCCCCAGGTCAAGGCAGCAATCAAGGAGTTGGGCTTTAAGGATGTGGTCGAAGTGGGATTGGGTGCTGACCTCACCACCATGAACGAGGCGGAAGAGTTCATCGAAACCGTTCCTAAGGAAAGGGCCTATATGGGTACCTCCTGCTGTTATTCCTGGAAGCTCATGGTCCAGAAGAACTTCCCTACGGAAAATGACCTCATCTCCGACTCATCCACACCCATGATCTACACGGCCATGCAGATCAAAAAGGACCATCCGGATGCAAAGGTGGTCTTCATCGGCCCCTGCATTTCCAAGAAGTTGGAAGCCCTCCAGGAAAATGTCAAGCACTATGTTGACTTTGTCATCACCTATGAGGAACTCCTCGGCATGTTCGTTGCCAAGGATATTGAACCTTCGGCCATCGAAACCGATGATGTCTGGGAGGATGCCTCCCAAACCGGTCGTGGCTACGGCGTAGCCGGAGGCGTTGCCAAGGCTGTGGTTGACCGGGTCCACGAGCTGGAACCCGATCGTAAGATTTTCGTTGACAATGCAGAAGGTCTCCACGAATGCGTCAAGCTCATGCGTCTGGCCAAGGCCGGCATTAAAAAAGGCCACCTCCTGGAAGGTATGGCCTGTGAAAAGGGATGTATCGGTGGACCCGGCATCGTTGTTCCCCGTCATCGGGCTCGGAAGGCCAATGTGGCTTTTTCCCAAGCCTCCCCCTTCAAATCACCGGCTGACAACTCCAATATTCCGGAAGAAGATAAGCCCGTATATAAACCAGCTACGAAATAAAACAAAGGCTGTGTGGAGCAGAATGCTCCACACAGCCTTTTTCCTATTTATAGTAGGACCAGGCATTTTTGATTTGGGGAAAGAGTCGTTCCTGTGACCAGGTTTGCTGAGTTCTTTGCCAGGAATTAGGATCCTGAACCCGGATCTGATCCCCTTCCTTTCCCGCCAGGACAATGAAGTGGCCTTGGTTAGTGAAATCGCCCGGTTTCACCGAGGCAATCAAGACCCGGCCCCGGTCCAACTCTCTCAAAATATCTTCCGGTCGGTTGCCGATTTCCTCCCCGTGGAAGCCATACTTGGCAGGGGCTTCATTCATATAGGTCCACTTGGTCCCAACCTCTTCCACATAATAGTTCCCTGCTAAAAGCTCATCCGCCACCAGATCGGGGGTCAAGGCATAATTTCGGGTCACGGACATGGCCACCATGGCCATGCAGGTGGGTCCGCAGCCGGCTTCTCCTAGTGTGGATTCCCCCATGCCACGCTGGCTCCATCGCCCATCCTTCTGCATGAGATAAGGAACCGCCATTGCCTTTTCTTCGTCATCCAGAATTTTCGGCCGAAGCTTCAAGAAGGAACGAGGAATGTCCGATTTACTGTCCTCCATGATAACCAGATCCCGGCCCGGACCCTGATTATTGAGTTCATTTTCATTGGAAGACGACCCATCGTCCGGCTTTTTTCGGGACTCTACCCCACTGGAGAAGTCCCCTTTACCAAGAGACCCGGAAAAGGGACTTGGGCGTAGTATCTCCCTTATTAATAGAAAGGAGACAAGCAAAAGACCTGCGAGAATAAAAACAGATAGGATAAAAAGGGTTCTATTATGATCGGACTTGGTTTTTCTCATCGTTTTTTCCTTTTCACAGATGGACGAAGGGAGGGAAATGACGGTCTATTTTCTGGCCTTTAAGGCCTGCTTTAAGCGGTTTACCATATCATCCTTTGGATCAATGATGGGAATAGTAGTTTCCTTTTGCAGAGCTTCCTTAATATAAGGGAAGTGGGTGCAGGCCAGGATAATAGCATCTACCCGGTAATCAGGATCCTGAATTCCTTCGAAATAAGAGAGAAGGCCCTTGAGGTTGAGGTCACGGACGATGTCCGAACTGTCCTTCTCTTTTTCTATGGATTCAACGATAGAGAGATTACCCATGCAAACCGTCTTAATGTCCGGCTGGCTCTCACGGATGATCTCATCAACACTGTAGGCCGAAACTCCATTGGCAGCAAGGACAACGACCGAAGTTAAGTCCTTGGGCAAATTCCGGTAGGTTTCCAGCGGCGTAATGATGGGGAGACCGATCTTCTCCTCCGCCTCTTGATAATGGAGGGAAGCAGATAAGGAGTTGCAGTTGATGTAGACCCCTTGAGCTCCCTTTTCTTTGGCCTGGCTAATCCTGTCCTGGAAAGCCCGGTCTAAGTCTTCCTGGGAAAAATATTGGAGCTGGGTCTGGTCCTCAGGCGTCTTGGCCATAGGATAAGAAAGGGTCTCATAGCCCTCCTTTTCCATGATAGCTACCCCCATTTTTGTATCGACCGGTGTTCCGGCCACTACGGCAATCATCATTTTTCTCTCCTTCCTCCAAAAGTTAATTCTTTGGCTGCTTGAATCAGGTGTTGGGCAAGAATGGTCGTTGTAATCCCGGAAATTCCTCCAGGCGTTGGGGTCAGGGCCGCCACGATAGGCTCCACCTTCTCCCGGTTGACATCTCCCTTAAGCTTTCCCCCTTCGTAGGTCGTTCCCACGTCAATGACCACCTGGCCCTCCCGGACATAGGTCTCATCCACCAGACCAGGTACCCCGGCTGCGGAAATCAGAATATCCGCCTTCCTGGAAAAGAGAGACACATCTTCGGTAAAGACATTGGTCAGAGAGACAGTGGCCAAAGCATTGACCAGGAGCATGGCCAAGGGCTTGCCCACGACAAGACCGGATCCGATGATGCAAACATTCTTTCCCTTCACCGGAATCCCATAAAACTTCAGAACCTCCATGACGGCGGCCGGTGCACAGTAGGCATAGCCGTCCGGCCAGCCCGCCATCGTTGCTCCCAGGTTATAGGCTGTGGCACAGTCCACGTCCTTGATCGGATTGATGGCCTCCTTGACTCTCCTTTCATCCATTCCCTCCGGAAGGGGCTGAAAAAGAAGAATGCCGTGAATCTCCGAGTCCCGACCCAGGGCCTCCAGGCTTTGGATGAGCCTATCCTCATCCACATCCTCGGGAAAGACCACTGCCTCATAGGCAAGGCCATAGCTGTCCATCTTTTTAATAATTCCCTTTTCATAGGAGAGGTCGGGACCCTTTGTGCCCAAGCGAACCATAGCCAACTTGGGCGTGACTCCTTCTTCCTTCAGTTTCTGAAGATCCATCTGCCAACCGGCTTCTATCCCTCGGTTGACCTCCTTTGCACGCAATAGCTTTGCCATCACTCCCCCTTTCCCTTATTGATGCCGGAAGATGACCCTGTGCCTTGTCCCTTATTCGCATTAGCACGGAGTATCTCTTCTTTTTTTGCCAATTCTTCTTCCAGCTCGCCCAGGCGGACCTGGATCAGGTCGGCATTGATATAGGCCCTCTGACGATGTTTATCGTAACGATCCCCCATCTTGTTGAGAGGAGGAAACCAGTTGATAAACAGGGCAATAATGACACCGATGATATTATTCAACACGCGGGTCATAGCATAAACCACCGGCTGTTTATTTGCCGAATCCGATACGCAGATCAGAAGAAAGACGATGGTCGCAATGGTGACAGTATCCTTCTGTTTCAATAAAACCAGGACTTGCATCAAAGGGATCACAAAAAGACCCACAAGAAGGAGGTAAGGTAATGAATAACGCTCCAAGTTCGTATAGTTGGAAAGAATCGTTACAAAACATGATGCATAAATCCCGGCGGCAAAAGTCCCCAGAACTCGAAAAAATCCTGCTTTCCAGGTCCTTTTTGTATCCTGTCTCAGGGTAACAATTGTGGCGATGGAGGCATCATAAAAGTTGGAGGCTTGCCTGATATAGTCTACCGTCAAGCAGAGAAGGATGGAAAGGCAAGTTTTAAGAATCCGCATACCCGGCGAATTCACTAAGATCAAGTTCCCTGTATTATAGGCCTGGAGACGGAGGAAGGAGTCTTCCTTATCCAATTTTTCCAGGTAGGATAGGTATCCTTTTGGCTGTTCCATGAAGCGATTTTTCCTTTCTCTATGACGTGATCTGTGACCAGGCTTCAACCAGATCTTTCAACCGGTAGCGGGCATTGGCAGGACTGGTCGAGGGCAAACGAACCCCCTCCATATCCAGCTGTTTTGCTTGGTATTTCTGATAATACTTGTAAGCGGTTCCCCCGTTACAATAAACCCGGGTAATCTTTGCCACCCGGACAATCTTCTCCAGGTCGGCCGGGATTACATTTTTCACAGAGGCGTCGCTTGACCCAATAATATCACACTGGTAAATAGCATCATAAAGAGCGATTCCCTGACGGAGTAGAAAGGCCTTCTTCTTTTCCGGAGTCAACCCGACCGCCTCTTCGAAAAGGATCTCCATTAAGGGCCAAAAGCGGTTTTGAGGGTGGCCATAAAAGAATCCATATTCCCTGGTTTTCACGGAGGGAAAGGAACCCAGGATGAGGATTCGGGAATCTTCCCGAAAGACAGGATCCAATGGATGGGTGATGGTTTGATAGTTTCCCTTTTTCCTCATTGCGATTCCTCCTTTTTTCCAATTTATCTTTATCATTTTACCAGAGAAAAACCTCGGCCCTGGTATTTTTCCCAGAATTGTTTTACTTTCCCGAAAAAGGTATAATAAAAAAAAGGAATCGTTTGTCCACTGCAGAAAGGAGGACGTGATGAAAAAAAAGACAAGCCTCTTCATCATTGGAGGTCTCCTGATCATTATTCTCATTGAAAGCCTCATGCTCATCTCCCGCGAGAAAAAAGATAACTCACTCCACCAAAATACTTCCACCCTCGTCGAAGCCTCTTATTCGGAAGAAGGCCCCGAAGAAAGTTCCATTGAGGAAAGCAAGGAAATAAGCCCCAGTGGGAAAGAACCCTACATTCTCCCTCCAAAGGCCATGGTTGGTTCTATCTCCCTCGAAGAACTTCAATTTGACATGGAGGAGAAAAAGCTCATAACTTCCATTCAAGTCCATCCCCTCCCGGGAATGGAAGGGATCCTCTTAGACACCATGGTTTCCTCAATATGTAAGGCTGAATTCCGAGCCCAGCTATCCTTTTATCACGGCGACCAGCCGGACGATCTCCTTCCGAACCCGGTGGAGACGGAAGTGGACTTTAAGGCCAACCAGATCGTGAATCTCACTTTTTCCTTCGAAGATGTTCACTTCCCGGCTGATCTCTATACCATGAAGGATACCAACCAAAATCTTAACTCTGTCAGCATCATTGCCAAATTCCCTGCTGAATATATTGGAGAAGATGTCGAGTTCATCCATTCCGTGATCAACCCAAATCTCAGTGATCCTAACCAAAATGTTTGGGTCCATGAAGGGAAGATCGGGAATGAAATCCAGGACTAGTATTTTAGAAAATTACGCAGAAGACCCTCTCTTTCATGGAAAGAGGGGGCTTTTTTGTGGGCAACCAAACTCCGACCGACCGGAAAAGAAGGGCTAAGGCAATCAATAGGAGGACGGGGAATCCCGCTGCAAAGGTATAGCGGATATCGACTGCTGCTCCGACCAGGACAAAGAGGACAGGCTCTGCAGCTAACCAAAGCTTGCCGAACTTTTCAGACAAGCGGTCGGCCACCATCTTTTCCGACCGGTTTCTGATCATGAGGACCATGCTGACCACGGCCAATAAGCCGGAGACGGCAATCACTCCCTCCAGAGCTTCTTCAATAACCAAAAGGAGAAAGGCAAAGGCCATGACGAGAATGACCTTCACGCTGTTCCTAATAAGATGATCCCGACGATAGGCCCATTCAAAGAAAGCCTGGAGGACATAACCTGTCAGGAGCCCCAAGAGGATTCCCATGACGATGGAGACCGGGATATTGATGAAATCCATGACTTGGGCACCTTGTCCCTGGGCCATTTCCAAGAAGCTGGTGAAGAGAACGATGACGAAGATATCGTCGCAGGAGGCCCCGGCCATGAGCATCTGGGGGTCCCTCCAGTCCAGGGAGAGCCCCGCCTTGATCAGGATGATGATCAAAGCCAGCTTTCTCATCTGCTGCCAGCTCCCGGGCCCGGATAAAGTCCGCATAGATTCCTTTTCATTGAACAATCCGGCTGGTCCCAGGCCTCCGGGCATAAAAAATCCCCGCTGCTTGTCCTGCAAGCGACGGGGATTTTTAAATCCTTATTCCAGTAAAAAATCTCTACAAGTACTAAAGCCCTGCCGACCGAGCCACTTCCTTAAGAGCATTGGCCGAGGTCAGGAGGAGCTGGTGCTCTTCCACGCTTAAAGGCAGGGGGATGTGGTCGCCTACCCCCTCTTCCCCGACAATGACCGGCATGCTCAAGCAGATGTCACTGATCCCGTATTCCCCATTCATCTTGGTGGAAACCGAGAGAATGGACCGCTCATTCATAACAATGGCCTTGCAGATCCGGACAACCGACATGGCGATTCCATAGTAGGTAGCATGCTTCTTCTCAATAATTTCATACCCACTGTTTCTCACCTCGTCCGCAATTTGCTTCATGGACTCTTCGTGGGAAAAGAATCCCCGCATCTCACAAAAGTCATTCAAAGGAATACCGGATATATTGGTGGAGGACCAGGCGGCTATTTCGCTGTCCCCATGCTCTCCAATAATAAAGGAATGGACGCTGCGACTGTCGACATCCAGATGGTCGCTCAGCCTCATCTTGAGCCGGGCCGTATCCAGGACCGTACCGGATCCGATGACCCGATGTTCAGGCAGTCCGCTCAGCTCCAAGGCGGCTAGGGTCAGGATATCCACCGGATTAGACACGATTAGCAAAATCCCGGGATAGGACCGCTTTTTGAATTCCGGAAGGATGGATTGGAAAATTTTGATGTTTTTATTGACCAGGTCCAGCCGGGTCTCCCCCGGCTTCTGCGCAGCACCGGCAGTGATGACCACGATCGCCGCATCCATGATCTCATCGTAGTCCGCCGCATAGACTTCCACATGACCCACAAAGGGGACACCATGGGATATATCCAGGGCCTCTCCCTCCGCCCGCTCCCGGTCCACATCCACCAGAGCAATCTCGGAAAAGAGTCCGCTTTGCATCAGGGCAAAGGCTGCAGAAGAACCCACAAAGCCGCAGCCGACAATGGCGACCTTTCGATTATCTATTTTTTTATTCATATCATTCTCCTTCTGTCTTGGCAAAGACCGGTCCGCTCCTTGCTTTACTCTATCAACAAAGATTATTTCGTTAGGAATGGCTAACTTTATATTTTGCATTATACCCCTTTTTCCCCCTTCCCGTTGAAAATCGACCGGAATCGAGAGAATCATTCGCTCTCCATCTCATCGACCATATCGTCTAAACAAAAAACACCTACGAGGATGAATCATCCCCGTAGGTGGTATCGATAATTGTTTCTAAAATAAATCCAGCCCTTCTTTGATCAAGAAATAGGCTTCATAGAGGGAGCCCACCCGGTAGTCTGCCTCGCTTTGATCAAAGTCGAAGCGGTCATCTTCCCGAGCGATGACCCGGAGGCCGGCCCCTTTCGCTGCCTGGATCCCATAGGTGGAGTCCTCGATGACGATGGTCTCCTCCGCTTTTGCCCCTATACGGTCCAGGGTAGTCAGGTAGATCTCCGGATCCGGCTTAGATTTTCGGAACTCATCCCCGGAAACATAGAGGTCAAAAAACTTTTCCAGCTGACATTCCCGGATGGCCCTTCCAATTTGGTCCCTGGATGATGAGCTGGCAATGGCCAGCTTAAGCCCCATTTCCTTAAGGCGAGGCAAGACATAGCGAACGTAGGGCATGATGATTTCAGAGTAGTCCGGGAGAGCAAAATAAGGATGGTTGGCGGGATCCCGGTATCTGGCTTCCAGTTCATCCGCTGAATACTTCCCATCTAACTTGTTGGAGAGAAACTCCAGGTCTTTCCGGAAGGCCCTCCCCACCATTTGAAGGGACTCCTCCCTGGTCAATTCCACCCCATGAAATTTAGCGAAATTCCGAATGCGGAACCAGTACATGGGCTCAGAATCCACCAGAACCCCATCCATATCAAAGATGATGTTCTTTAAGGACACAATATTTCCTTTCCTTCAAACTTTTTATTCCGAAAAACTTAAGGCTGCCCCACTTTCCACATCGAAAATATGGATGGATTCCGGATCCGGCAAAAGGGAGAGGGCATCGCCCGGTTGGTAGATCTCATTGGATGCTGAACGGTTAATAATGTTCTCTCCACTTTCGGTGACCACATAGTTGAAGTTATCAGAACCCAGCATTTCAACTTGGTCTACAGCGACATCAAAAAATCCTGAATCCGTCTTGGACAGGCGGCAGTTTTCCGGGCGGAAGCCGAATATCACTTCCTGGGATTCAATCCCCTTCTTTTTGAGTTTATCTCCGACGGAGGAGGCTAAGATCATGGACTTCTGACCATATGCCAGTTTGTACTGTCCACCCTCTCGGCTTACTGTTCCCTTAAGCATGTTCATCCGGGGACTGCCGATAAAGCCGGCTACAAACTGGTTGATGGGGTTGTGGTAGATGTTTTGGGGGGTATCCACCTGTTGGATAATTCCCTTATTCATGACGACCACTCTTTGCCCCATGGTCATGGCCTCGGTCTGGTCGTGGGTGACATAGATAAAGGTGGTGTTGAGCTGTTGGTGCAATTTGGTGATCTCCGTCCGGGTCTGAACACGGAGTTTGGCATCCAGGTTGGACAGGGGCTCATCCATCAAAAAGACCTTGGGATTTCGGACGATGGCCCGGCCCAGGGCGACCCGTTGGCGCTGTCCACCGGAAAGATTCTTGGGCTTACGATTGAGGTATTCGTTTAAGCCTAGGATCTCAGAGGCATTTTTAATCTTTTCCTCAATTTCTTTTTTCGGCACTTTAGATAACTTGAGAGAAAAGGCCATGTTGTCATAAATGGTCATATGGGGATAGAGGGCATAGGACTGGAATACCATGGCGATGTCCCGGTCCTTGGCGCTCACGTCATTGACCTTCCGGTCACCGATGTAGATTTCGCCTTCGGTAATCTCTTCCAAACCTGCAATCATCCGAAGAGTGGTGGACTTTCCGCAACCTGAGGGCCCGACAAAGACAATAAATTCTTCGTTTCGGATATCCAGATTAAAATCTTTAACGGCGACAACATCCTCGCCATAAACTTTACTTACATTCTTTAATGTGACATCTGCCATTGCTGCCTCCTCATGACTTGATATCGATATCAATGGAAAACTTAAGCAAACTGGGCAATAGATAGAAATGAGAATAATGAATGATCTTTGCCGCATTGTTTTCAATTTGTTTTTTCACGGAAATCAAAGGGATTCTGCTACCTCCGGTCAAAAAATTCAACACATTGATATCAGAACATTGACTTAAGAATTCAATAGATTTGTGGGCCTTGGCAAATTTAGCCTTATACACTTCACGAATGAGCTGATAGGTGGAGGTATCATCAAAAATCTTTTTATCGATATTGGGATACAAGGAGAGAGGGAAATAAGCATAGTCCACTGAGAAGGGTTTCTCATTTTCATAAACACCCCGAACCAACTCAAGGATCTTGAATTTTTTATTGCTACGGAAGATCTTCATTTCTTCATCAGAAGATATTCTTACATTCTTTGCGAGAATAACTTTTGTGAATTGACTATCTTCTTGTGCCATCCCGTCCGTAAATCCACTAAAATCCAGGATTCGAATATCCTTTCTTTTTGTCTTCTTAACATAAGTTCCTTTTCCATGAAGAACCTCTATCAAGCCCTCTTTTTTTAGTTCATCAATCGCTCTCCGGACGGTTGGTCGACTGGCCTTGAATTGCCGACATAGTTCCATTTCAGATGGCAAGCGATAGCCATCTATCAATTGCTCTTGGTAGATTTTATCTCGTATATCCTTAGCTATTTCCTCATAAAGAAAAAATGTGCCCTGATTTCTAATCTCTGCTTTTGTCATATCAATCCTTGAGTTCCTTCGGGTATCCAAAACCACCACTTATTTGGCAAGTTCCTTGAGCACTTTTAACCGCACTCAAAAGAGCATTCTCAATCGACTTGCCATCCATATATGCCACCAGGAAGCCGGCAATAAAGCTATCCCCTGCCCCCATGGTATCAATAATATCAGTTTTCAAGGGCTCTCGTGTATATATTTTATCCCTGGTGTGCACTTCACATTCCTGATCACCACGAGTCATGCATACCAGTTCCACCCCCCTATCCAGAAGTAACTTTGCTTGCTCCCGTCTATACTCTTTCTCTGTCTGAGAGGCGGATACAAAAGCATAATTGATGTAGGGTGCAGCTTCCAACATTTTTTCAATGTTCTCAATCAAGGAAAAATCATAGGAAACCTTGACCAAATCCTTCAGTTTGGGCAATTCCTCCTCCAGGAAGGAATAGCAGCTGGTATGGAGTAGGTCATATTTTTGGATTTCGTCCAGGTCGCTTTGGACCAGGTGAAGCTTGGCCATAGTCTGGACAGTATCCGTATACCGGCGGACAAAAATCCGGTCTCCGTGTTCATCAATATTGACCCCGGGCTGACCTGACCGGCCCACCATCACTCTGGATTTGGAATAGTCTACTCCTTCTTTGTCCAGACAATCCTTGATATGGGCAGCCATCTCATCATTGCCGAAGATGCCGAGATAGGAAACAGCTTCTGCCCCGTTTCTCTTGGCATTGACGGCTACATTGACACAGTTGCCGCCGGGATAGTATTTCTTTTCATAAATGTAGCAATCGCAAACATTGTCTCCAACACAGATCAATTTCATGATAGGAGAATCCCCTTTCCAATCAGCCCTTAACAGAGCCTTCACTAATTCCTCTGACCAACTGCTTCTGGAAGACGATGAGAAGGATAATCATGGGCAAAGTGGCTATGGCCATGCCGGCCAAAAGCGTTCCCCAATCGGTCTGCAGGGCATCCCGGAAGTTCATCAATCCGGCAGGAATGGTCTTTTGAGAATCCGAGGAAATAAAAATAATTCCAAAGAGGAACTCATTCCAAGCGTAGTAGGCGGTCAGCAAGGTTACTGTAGTGAGCATGGGCTTGCTCATTGGTAAATAGATGTGGGCATAGATCTGAAATTCATTGCAACCATCAACAACAGCGGATTCATTAATTTCCTTGGGTATGGACAGGAAGTAGGACCGCAATAGAAGGGTGACCAAGGGGAGACGGAAGGCAACATAAGAGAGTATCAATGACCATTTGGTGTCAAGAAGATGGAAGTAGTTCAACATCTTAAAAAGAGGAACCAGACAAACTTGAGGGTTAATCATAATTCCCGCTGTCACCAGTAAAAATACCAGGTCAATGAAACGTGACTTATATTTTGACAGGGCAAAGGCACCCATGGAACCAACAAAAATCACCAGAACAACCGTGGCAAAAGTCACAATCAAGGAGTTGACAAAATAGCTCGCTACGCCACCATTCCAGGCTTTTACATAGTTTTCCCATAACCAGGTTTCCGGAAGACTCCATGTCGCGTTATAAATCTCATCATAAGATTTCAACGAAGACATAAACATCCAGAATAAAGGATAGATGATGGATGCGGCGAAAAGGACCAACAGAAGAACAATAATTATTCTTGAGGGACTTATCTTTTTCTTATCCATAAGATCATACATCCTTTCCGGTTTTCGAGATAACAATCTGAATGATCGAGACAATTGCAGTAATGACAAAGATCAAAACCGCTAAAGTAGAAGCATAGCCCATCTTATTTTTAATAAAGCCTTCTTGGTACATATGAACAGCCAAGGTGATGGAGGAAATTCCAGGTCCACCGCCTTTTGTCAAAATATAGGGTTCATTGAAAACAAGCATGGATCCTGAGATCGTAATCAGAGTGTTAACAAAAATGGTTTCTCGAACCTGCGGGATAGTTACATTAAAGAACCTTGATATACTTGATGCTCCATCAATTTCTGCCGCTTCATACAATTCATTTGGAATTTTCTGCATGGCGACGATAAAGAGCATCATGATATATCCGGTACTCTGCCACTGGCTCATGGCAATCGTTGCATAAATGGCTGTTGATGGACTCCCCAACCAAGTCTTCTTTAGAAATCCAAGACCTATGGCATCCAAAAATCCATTCAAAAGCCCCATCTGGGGATTGTAAATAAAACTAAAGAGCAGGGCGATAACTGAAATCGATATCATCACCGGCATAAAATATACCACTCTGAAAAAAGGAGCAACCTTCCTCAGGAACTTTTGTTCCAGAACAGCAGCGAGGATTAGGCCAATTCCCACTTGGCAGATGACCGAGATAACCGCATACCGAACGTTATTGGTCAAAGCTACGGAAATGGTTCGATCTTGTAAAAGACTTTTGTAATTTTTTAGGCCCACGAATTCCTTCACTGGAGAAAAGGAAGAAAACTCATAGAAGCTATTAATGAAGTTTTGAATTAAAGGTCCAAATATGAAAAAAATCAAAAAAAGTAAGAGTGGGAGGACAAACCATATTTGATTTTTATTTTTCTTAAGGCTTTTCATGTCAATCTCCTACCTTATAATACCGGCAGTTAAGAGGCCAAGCCTCTTAACTGCCAGCATAAATCTCACCTATTCTTAGCGAATATGATTATCTCAACTTAGCGGCTTCCTCCTGGACATTTTTCATGATCTCTTCAGGAGTTGTTTGATCAATGGCCAGAGACTGTCCACCACGCATGAAGATATCCCCAATCTTAATATCAACGGCATTATCAAACCAAGGAGTGATGGATTCTGCGGATTTGATCAGCTCATAGGCCTCACGGCTAGCCGGTGAAGCGGTTTCTTCAGTTACGCCACCTTCAATGGCAGTTAATTCACCACTATCTTTAGTAAATTGAGCGGCTTGTTCGGGAGAGGTCAGGAACTTCAAAAATTCAATGGCTTCTTTTGGGGCATCTTTTGATAGCATATAACCTTCAGGAGCACCTTCTAAGGTGTGTTGGTCGCCCTTGCCACCCTTGACTTCGGGGAAGTTGAAGTATCCATAGTTAACCGGGTTATCTCCCTTTTCAAGATAACGGATTTCTGCCAGCTGGAGGAATACAATGGGTGATTCCCCATTCATGAACATATTTCTGGACGTTTCATGGTCGATTGAGTTGGAGATTTCGCCCATGTAAGTGGTCAGCTCCTTGAACATCTTCAGGCCTTCAAGATAGCCGGGATCCGTGAATTCACCGGTTTTGACGTTATAGTCCTTGTCACGGATTTCCTTTGGAACCATCCGGTCAAAGATGGGGCCCATGTAGTGGGAGATAACCCAAGGCTCTGTTAAACCGCATACCAAGGGCTGTTCATAACCGGCAGCCTTGAGTTTTTCCAGAACCTGGATCAGTTCATCATAGGTATTGGGCACTTGGAGACCTTCTTTTTCGAAGATGTCTTTGTTATAGAAGAAAGATTTACCATCGATGGTTAAAGGTACACCATAGCACTTATCGTCAAAGGTGAAGCCTTTCTTCTGGGACTCCATAATCTTGCTTGCCCATTCCGTATCTTCCTGGTAAAGATCATCCAGTTCTCTCACTTTTCCGGAATTAACGAGGTTATTGGCAAAGGAATCCGACCATGAAACAAAGAGGTCAGGGATGTCGTTAGAGGAAACGAGGACACCAATTTTCTCCTTGTAGGAATCGTTGATGACGCTTTCAATCCGAATCTTCACATTGGGATTTTTTTTCATGAAAGCCTTAGCCATGGTATCAAAATAAGTCTTTTTCGGTTCATTGGGCCAACGGTGGAAGAAGTAAATCTCAACCTGTTCCTTACCACCCTGGTCCCCGCCTTGGCTGTCTGAGGTCTTTCCGGTGTCTCCACCGCCGCAGGCCGTCAATACGAGCAGGAAAGCCAGCAAAAGAGCGGCTATTGATTTAAAACGAGTTTTCATGATGGGATCCTTTCCGGAATTAATACTCCATTCTCCACATGTAACGTCTTACCGACAGAGGATGACCACGATGGTCAGCTAATCTCTCTGCATAATCACGTGCAATCTTGCCCGCAATAATGCCACCAACAAATTCCTGTAATTCCTCATCAATACCGTCATAAATAAAGTCGTTGGTATCAATGATGTAGACCATGTCGGAATACTTCTTGACGAAGGAGATGGCCCGGTCATCCAAGTGCTTGGTCTTGCCATTGGACCGGACAATCAGGAAGGGAACGTCGTAATCGGTAATTTCGAAAGGACCGTGGAAGTATTCACCGGAATGGATGTGGTGGGAGTGAACCCACTGCATTTCCATCATGAGGCAGGAGGTCCAGGCATACATTTCCGGATAATATTGGCCGGAAGCCATGGTGTAGATGATCTCATTTCTCTTTAAAGTCTTTCCGAATTCCTCGGCCTTTTCTTTATAGGCTTCCCGGTTTTTCTCAACCAGGCCTTCAATGCCCTTGAGCTGGTCCAGGAGTCTTTCATATTTTTCATTGGGTTCAATAGCGTTAAGAATGGATGCCATCAAACGAAGGGCAACCGTAGTGTCCCCTTCAAAAAGGTCAATCTTCTTCTCTTTGCTGTAATCATAATGGATGATGTACTTGGCTGCCTTGCAGAGGTCGCTCTCCTCTTCCATGGAGATGGCAACCGTCAATGCGCCGGCTTCAGTGGCCATTTTTGTTGCTTCAATGGTTTCCGGAGTTGTTCCTGAATGAGAACGTGTAATGACCAAGCAATTCTTGTTCAAACGAGTTGGTTTACGATAAACAAATTCATTTGCGGAATAGACTTTGACAGGAATATTACATTCCGTATCAAAGAAGTATTCCATCGGAGCAAGTGCGGCCATAGAACCACCGCATCCAACAAGGTAGATGGACTCCACATCGGCGGCCTTGACCGCCTTTACCACTTCATCGATTTGCTTTTGATGATGACTCATTTCAGCCTCCTTTTGTTATTAGAAATATGACATCACTTGACATCTGTTTTTATTCTAGCAGAATATTTTGTGGATGTAAACGTTTTATCATTATTTATTAAGAATTATCATTTTTTATCATTTATTTTTCGACTTTTCGAAATGAAATACACGATTATTATTTATCATTCAGAAGTAAACTATAGATACTGTTTGTAAACAGGGAATAAATGAGACTGTTTTAATAATTATTTATAAGAAGTCCACGATGAAAAAAATCTTTTTTTCCTGCCAAAGTATTGACATTCACATTCGGTATATTAATCCTCTCAGGGCTACCGGACGTCCAAGACAAATTGGGTGAACGCTAAATATCGTTGATGGAAAAATAGACAGGATCAATGAGGGCAAGATCACTGGCATCGTCCTTCTCCTGGTCGGCGGAATCTTTGTCAGCCGCTCCCGCTACTTTTCTGTAAAAAAAACAACTTAATGTAAAAAAAACTCCTGTTTCCGTAGTGGTTGTTTGCTATTTTTAATGAACCACCACTATGGTTTTTCCGCCTCATTAGTGGTGGTTTTGTTGTTTTTGAAGTGTCCCCCAAATAGTAGAGCCTACATTCATCTTTTCACCACCTTATTGGTGAAAGAACTCATGGGGTGTTTGGTATGCAAGAGAAGCATGCCTCCTTTTCTTCGCATAAAAGTGCCATACATATTCATAGACCAACTGCTTAGCTTCAAGAATGGTTTTCGGCGTATTATACAACCACTCCGCTTTCATCTTTCCAAAGAAGCTTTCCATCGCCGCATTATCCCAACAATCTCCTTTCTTACTCATGCTGCAGCGAACATTGTTTTTCCTTAAGAGCTTCTGGTAGGCCTCCGAAGCATAGGTGGATCCTCGGTCGGAGTGGATCAGGCAATTGGGCTTTAGGCGGTGCCTAGCAAGCACATCTTCAAAACAGTCAATCACTAAGTTCTGGTCATTTCTTCTTCCCATGGAAAGTCCTACAGGCATTCTTCCATAGAGGTCTAAAATAACAGCGACATACAAGGTGCCTTGGTGAGTGGGAACATAGGTGGTGTCACTAATGAGCTTCTCTCCAGGCGTTTTTGCGGAAAAGTTTCTTTGTAAGAGATTGTCCGCCGGCTTCTTCGTTTTCGAGGAATCCGTTGTTGCAATAAATTTCCGCCTTACCCGAGAATGCCATCCCTTCTCTCGCATAATTCGTTCTACACGTTTGTGATTTACCGCCGACTTCCCCTCTTGCTGACGCTGGGCATTCAGCTCCGCCGTCACCTTGCGAATCCCATACACTGCCCGGCTTTCGCTATAGATCTTTTCAATCTCTTCGGTGATTTCAATGTTCTCAATGTCGCGTAGACTCCAGAATGCTTGGCGTCTCAGCCATTTGTAGTAGCCACTTTCAGAGACTTCTAATACCTTGGCCATTCTAACGATTGCATGTTCTTTTCGGAATCGGTACATCAATGCAAACTTTAGTCTCTTTGGATCTTGGTTAGAAAGGCCGCGGCTTTTTTTAAGATTTCTACCTCCTCTTTCAGTTCAGCAATCTCCTTATCTGTCTTTGCCTTTAACTCTTTGTACGCTCCACTCTCCTTACTCTGAGAAGCATAAAATTGCTGAACATTCTCACAAAGAGCCATTTCTCCATGTTTTAGGTAGAGGTCCCTCCAGCGGCAGACGGTTGAGGGCCGGATATTATATTTTTCTGCAACCAAAAATTCCTTCCCCTCCATCTCCGGCCTTAAAGCTTCTTCTACAACTTTCTTTCGAACAGCTGATCCGGTGGTGCTGATCGAGCAGCGAGTGGATTTCTCCAAATGGGTGCCGGACGGTTTTGGCACGGCAGATGCGATCATTATCGCTGATGGTGTACTCAGTGTCATCGACTACAAGCACGGTCAAGGCGTGCTCGTCGAGGCTGATCACAATCCCCAGATGATGTGTTACGCACTCGGAGCTTACGAGATGTTCGCTGCGCTCTACGACATTGAAAGCGTCTCGATGACGATCTTCCAACCCAGACGCAGCAACGTCTCCACGTTCGAGATGAGCGTGGCTGACCTTCTCGCTTGGGCAGACACCACGCTGAAACCGACAGCGGATCTGGCCTTTGCCGGCGAGGGTGCGTATGCGGCGGGTGCGTGGTGTGGGTTTTGCAAAGCCAAGGTGGACTGCCGTGCTCGCGCGGAAGCAAACCTCGCACTCGCTAAATACGACTTCAACCTGCCACCGAAGCTTTCCGATGCCGACATCGAGGCCATCCTGCCGGTTTTAGATGATCTTGCCCGCTGGGCAGAAGACATCAAAGACTACGCACTTGCGCGTGCCATGTCCGGCAAAGCATGGTCGGGCTTCAAGGTGGTCGAAGGCAGATCCAACCGCCGCTACACCAACCCCGATGCTGTCGCCGAAGTCATCGCCAAGGCCGGATTTGATCCTTTCGAGAAGAAACTGCTCGGGATTACCGCCATGCAAAAACTGATCGGCAAAACCCGCTTCGAAGAACTGCTTACCGACCTGATTGAAAAGCCGCAAGGCAAACCAACTCTTGTGCCGGATACCGATAAACGACCGGCACTCTCAACCGCAAAAGACGATTTCAAGGAGGAAAACTAACTATGAAAACCAATACCTATAAGAACCCGATGAAAGTCATCACTGGCCCGGATACTCGCTGGAGCTACGCCAATGTCTGGCAGCCCAAATCCATCAACGGCGGCACACCCAAATACTCCGTCTCCCTCATCATTCCGAAAAGCGATGTGGTCACGGTAAACAAGATCAAAGCCGCCATTGAGGCCGCTTATAAGGAAGGTGAAGCTAAGCTCAAAGGAAACGGCCGAAGCGTGCCGGCGCTCTCCGTCATCAAAACACCGCTTCGGGATGGTGATGTGGAGCGCCCTGACGATGAAGCCTATGCAAACGCCTACTTCCTCAACGCCAACTCAGCGACCAAGCCCGGCATCGTGGATGCGAATCGAAACGACATCCTTGACAGCTCCGAGGTCTACTCCGGAGTCTACGGGCGCGCCTCAATCAACTTCTACGCATTCAACTCCAATGGCAACAAGGGCATCGCCTGTGGGCTGAACAACCTGCAAAAGATCCGTGACGTCGAGCCGCTTGGTGGGCGCATGAGTGCAGCCGATGACTTTGCAACCGATGAGACGGACGACTTCCTCGGCTAAACCCAACAAGGAGAACGACACATGACCTATCTGTTGGACTTTGCCACCCAGCTCATCTTGTCTCTGGCAGTCGGCTTTAGCTTCGTCGCAGCCTTTGCCAACGTGCTGATCGCACGGCTGGACAAGAAAAACAAGTAACACCCTTAAACCTTGGAAGGGCAGGTCATCCATCATGGTGGCCTGCCTCTTTCTTTCCGGAGGAACCCTATGAAAACACTCTCTGTTGATTTAGAAACCTACTCCTCGGTCAATATCGGAAAATCCGGGGTCTACAAATACGCCGAAAGTCCTGATTTTGAGATTCTCCTTTTCGCCTACGCAGTTGATGGCGGAGCCGTTCAGGTCATCGATGTGGCACAAGGTGAAACCATCCCACTTAAGATTCTTGATGCGCTTCGCGATGAGCGGGTCGTGAAATGGGCGTTTAACGCGAACTTCGAACGCATCTGCCTCTCCAGCTATCTTAAACGTCAAGGCATACTCAAAGACGACTACCTTTCTCCTTCTTCTTGGCGCTGCTCAATGGTGTGGTCTGCTGTTATGGGCTTGCCACTCTCGTTGGAAGGGGTGGGTGCTGTACTTGGCTTAGAGCAGCAAAAACTCAAAGAAGGCAAAGATCTCATCCGCTACTTTTGCGCGCCGTGCACGCCGACGAAAGCCAATGGTGGGCGCACTCGAAACCTTCCTCGCCATGCCCCTGATAAGTGGGATCGATTCAAGGCCTATAACCTGTGCGACTCGAGGTCGAACAAGCCATCCAAACCCGGCTTGCCAACTATCTCGTGCCAGATGTCATCTGGGAAGAATACGTGCTCGACCAAACCATCAATGACCGTGGCGTTGCAATTGACCTTGGTCTTGTCGATAAAGCCATAGCCATGGATGCCTGCTCCAAGGCGGAGTTGATGGAACGCATGAAAGCTATCACGCAGCTTGATAACCCGAACTCGGTTACGCAGATGAAAGACTGGCTCGCTAACCACGGCATGCCGACCGATTCGCTTGGCAAAAAGCAGGTTACTGCCCTCATTGAAACCGCACCGCCACGCTTGCGCGAAGCCTTGGAGCTCAGGCGGCAGCTGGCGAAATCCAGCGTGAAGAAATACCAAGCCATGAAAGAAGCCGTCTGCAAAGATGGCCGAGCGCGCGGTTGTTTTCAGTTCTACGGTGCCAACCGCACCGGACGCTGGGCAGGCAGGCTCATCCAAATGCAAAACCTACCCCAAAACCACCTCACTGACCTCGATCAAGCAAGAGCACTTGTCTGCCACGGAGATGTGCAAGCCGTGAAGCTTCTCTTTGGGGACGTGCCCGATACGCTTTCGCAACTGGTTCGTACTGCCTTTATCCCTAAAGAGGGGAGAAAACTGATCGTGGCAGACTTCTCCGCCATTGAAGCCCGAGTGATTGCGTGGTTTGCCAAAGAACACTGGCGGCAAGAAGTCTTCGCAAAAGGTGGGGATATCTATTGTGCGTCGGCTTCGCAGATGTTTCGCGTGCCGGTCGAAAAACACGGCATCAATAGCCATCTTCGTCAAAAAGGGAAGATTGCAGAGCTCGCCCTCGGATAGGGCGGCTCTGTTGGCGCGCTCAAAGCCATGGGCGCGTTAGAGATGGGACTTAGCGAAGAAGAACTTAAACCCCTTGTGACCGAGTGGCGGGCAGCCAATACGAATATCACGCAGTTTTGGTGGGACGTGGACAAAGCCGTAATCGAAGCTGTGGGACAAAAAGCAATCCGTAAAACTCACGGACTGACCTTTCAATGCACCCATGGGATGCTCTTTGTCACGCTCCCGTCCGGCAGACGCTTGGCGTACGTGAAACCCAAGCTCGGAGAAAACCAATTCGGCGGCACATCGGTCACCTATGAGGGTGTCGGAGTGAATAAGCGGTGGGAGAGAATTGAATCCTACGGGCCGAAGTTTGTCGAAAACATCGTCCAAGCAACCGCTAGAGACCTCCTCGCTCACGCCATGCAAAACCTCAAACACAAAGAGATCGTGATGCACATCCACGACGAAATCGTCATAGAAGCACCCATAAAACTCTCCGTTGAAGAAGTCTGCAAACGGATGAGCCAAGCACCCACATGGGCAAAAGGCCTGCTGCTCAATGCCGATGGATACGAGTGCGAGTTTTATCAGAAGGAATAGAGGTTCTATTCTCGCAAAAGAAAACTGGAACGCATACATTCCTACAGAGACGTACACATTCCAGTTTTTGTTCAAGTAGCTATATAGCAGATTACGTTCTTGCGACTTCTTGGGAATTCTGACTACGAGCTTGCAAGAGGTGGCTTAGGAATCCAAAGACGAGCAGAACACAAAGGACGATCAGCCATCCATTCCATCTAGGTACGCCCCATATGATACAGGGGACAAAAAGGAGAACCATGCTGAGCCCATACAGAATTGCTGTGACCATCCAAAAACCTTTTCGAGACTTTTGCCGAAAATGAATCACCTGAAGCAAAAGGACAATGATGAGGAGGACGGCAGCTAATGCACTGAAAGGTGTAATGCCTATTGTATTAATACGAAGGTCGAACATACTGTATTTTCTAATGTTTTCTCGAGTAGACGAGAGACCAAAAGGTACCCAGATGGGGTTAGTCAAAGCACCTATCATGCATGCAAGAAGCGTAGAGAGCAAGCTAGCTACAGGAAGAGAGAATAGACTTATACGTTTCATCGTGATTTCCTCTTTATGGATCAAATCGGGTGTTAGAACCTACAATCCCCGCATTCAAGAGAACATGTTCATACCCTGACCATCCATAATGACAGATGTACATGTCATTTTTTAGTCCATAACCGAGAACGGCATGAAAGACTTTCCCGCGTACTCCCATAGGCTCCATTTTGTCTACACTGGCAGGTTGAGGTGACGAAGGAAGGTATCCAAAAAGAATCACAGGTTTACCCGATCTAATTTGTCCAGAAAGGTCTCCCCATGAAAGAATACCGTAATGAGCTGTGCCCTTCAGAGAGTATTCTTTAACTAGCTGATTGATCGCACCCTTTATAGTTCTACCCCAACTATCATTGCTACCTCCGTACTTTACGAGTTTATCTTGTAACGTCATTCCAGTTGTTTTGAGGTTGCCATTAGAATCGAGAAATTCGGAAGGTACATAACCACCCTTGACCTTATTCCAATAATTCAAAAGAATACAAGCGGCTGTATAGCCACAGGTTCCATCGATGTTTTTTGGATAAACCGCATTACGGATATAGGAAGAAGATGGAACATATACGGTTTCAGCGGCGGCTGTGCGTAAACTGTCAGCATTAGATTCACCTTGAATTTGCGTGACTTGAGAAAGTTGGATCGGATGTAATCTTTCTATATTCTTTCTCAACTGTGAAGATAGAATCTCAAGCTGATCTTTTTCTAACTTCATGTGGGTTAATGTGTGAATAAACGTTCCAGAATCGTTATAGTGTAGCAAATGTAAAAACAATAAAACAGGATAAAAGAGTTGCAATAAATTTCAAATAATTCTTTATAAGTGCCCTCCTTCTTATTTCAAACTGAAAATAAGTGTCTAAATACAAAATCCTATATCAAGGCAAGAGAGCAAATGCTTATTACAGAAACTCCTCTTTTAAGAAAGAGCCCAATGCATTTTGCGTTCTCTCCAGCAAAGACAACGTGTAAGACGATATCTCTTCTTCGCTCATTGGACTCACCCCTCTCAAAATATATTCTTAATTTCTACATATCATAATTTAAGTTAAAAGTCAATAGTTTTTGCGTATTTTGTTATCGGTCAGCGATAATGTCATAGGTAAAGCTTCCAGGGAAAATGTCACCCCCTTCCTGTAAAATAAGAAAGGTATGATGACATTGACTCAACGACAACTTCAGGAGACCCATGTCCTAGAAGCTCTTCTTTCTGGACTCTACTCCAACCGTGAAGCAGCAGAAGTGCTGCAACTCAGTGTTTGTCAGATTCAGCGTAAGAAGAAGGCTTACCTCGTTGAACGGGAAGCAAGTGTAATCCACAAAAATACCGGGCGACACCCTGCTAACCGAATTTCTGAATCCATACGTTCACAAATCGTCCACCTCCTCCAAGGCCCACTCCAGGGCTATAACTTCACCCATGCGACGGAGATTTTGAAGGCAGACTACCAAATAGAAATTAGCGTATCGAGTGTGCGCCGGATTGCCCGAGAACACCAGCTTCTTTCTCCACGGAAACACCGAAAAACAAGACGCCATCCCTCCAGAGAGCGGCGATCTTTTGAAGGCGAGCTTGCCCAAGCCGATGCTTCACCCTTTGATTGGCTGAATACCGGAGAAATGCTCCATTTGCACGGTGCTATTGATGATGCCACCGGAAAAATTCTTGCCCTCTATTTGGCTCCTCAAGAAAGCTTTGAGGGCTACCGCCCATGTCTACTTTTCATGAACCGAAAGGGCCATCTTCCTCTCCACCTATACACCGACAAACGCACAATTTTTTGGTCCACCAAGAAAGAGGCGATGCCCAGCCATGAAGAACTCCTTCTTGGCATCCGTGTCCATGAGACTGACTTTGTACGGGGTTTACGGCAGATGGGCATACACACCATATTTGCCCACTCTCCCCAAGCCAAAGGGCGGATTGAGCGTCTCTGGCGTACGCTTCAGGACCGCTTGCCCAAGGATTTTAAGCGACAAGGAATTTGCCGGATGGCAGAGGCCAATGCCTATCTTGAACAATACATTGAAAATTTCAACCGCCAATTTAGCGTAGCGGCAAAAGAGGAAACCAAGAAATACCTTCCTCGTCTCCCGAAAACGAAGGTTCAACGTGCGCTGTCCCACCGCTACTGGCGAACGCTACACCATGGTTGTGAGTTCACTTTTCAAAACCAGCTTTATGTCCTGGACGAAGAAGACATGAAAAGAGTACCCGACACAACCAAACAAGTGGAACTTGCGGTGTATGATGACATTGGTCTGCGTGTACTCATTCCGAAGACTGAATTATGCGTAAAGGCGCATCCCATTCAGCCTAAAAAGAGTATACCAAAACCAAAGCACAGCGAAGAAGAATTACGGCGGATTCGCCAAGAAAACGGGCGCAAAGGAAAAGCCCATTCTCCATGGCGATTTTATTAACCCACACCCACCTCATATCCCGTCAAGGGCACGCGAAGCGTGTGCATTTACCCTTGACGGGAGCCCACCCAGATCCTTGTCGGTGGCAGCCCATGCGGGCTGCCTGCTTCCGGCGAGGATGGGGTCTGGGGCAAAGCCCCAGAGGGGAGGGGGTGATATTTTCCCTGGAAGAAAAGTCAGGCTAGGGGTGACATTTTCCCTGACGCTTGACATATAGGACGCAAGGACGGAAGAATGAAGGAAAGAAAACAATTTAATGTACAGAAAACCCCAACTGCCATAGTGGTGGTTTTCTATATATGGCGAACCACCACTATGTTTTTTCTGCCTCATTCGTGATGGTTTTGCTGTTTTTGGGAAACCACCACTATATTTTCCCCTTCAATAGTGTTGGATTAGCGTTTTTTGACGTATCACCACTATCTTCGGGAGTAGTTTAGAGCAAAAAATAGTGTTGATTTGCTGATTTCTCAAAACCAACACTATGCTAGGCCCAAGAACAATAGTGTTGGTTTGGTTGTTTTTCCCAAACCAACACCACTATCTCTCCAAAACACTAGTGGTGGTTTCCCGTTTTCGACAAAACCAACGCTATTGCTACTTCGATTCGCTGTGCGAATCTCGTACCAATAGGGTTAGGGCTTCAACTTGGCTTGTTTTCGGAAACATATCATAAAGCCGGATGAATTCCAGGGAGAAGCCAAAATTGGAGAGGGCTTCAATATCCCGGGCCAGGGTAGCGGGGTTGCAGGAGATATAGACCAGGTTTTGGATGATCGAATTTCCAATGGCTTCAAGGACTCGGGGATCCAGTCCCTTCCTGGGCGGATCAACCAGGGCTTTCCTCGGGGCCATATCTACCATGACCGGGCTGGTGAGGAGGTCCTCCACCCGACCGGGAAGAAAGGAGACGTTCTCCACCCCATTAACCCGGCAGGCCTCCCGTCCATCTTCGACGGCGTCCTCCAGGATTTCTATGCCCAGGACCTGGTCCACCTTTCCGGATAAGAGGAGGGAGGTGGTTCCCGTCCCGCAGTAGAGGTCCAGGACTTTATCCCCCACCCTGCTTTCTTCCGGCTCGGTGAGGAGCAGGATGGCTTGATCATAAAGACCAGGGGCAATGTCACCATTAATTTGGAAAAAGGAGGGCGGAGAAATATAGAAATGGTAGCCCATAAGATCCTCCCGAATGGAAGTCTTCTGGGTTCCAAAGAAAACTTCCTCCCCTGTGGAAACATCTCCCTCTCGGGGGTTGGCGGACTGGGCAAGAACGTCGAAATGAAAAATAGCCAGCTGATTAAAGAGTTCCTCCCGGTCTTCCTCATCGATGGGATCTGTAATCAGAAAACAAAGGCTTTCGCCGGAGGAGGACCAGCGGATGACAACCATCCGGACCTTCCGGACAATGGTACGGAAGCGGGGGTTCCTCTCGGCCTCATCCTGCCAAAGGTCGATCTTTTCCTGGATTTCCGGGCGGACAATGGGGCATTTTTCGATGGGAAAGAGGTCCATGGATCCGGATTGGGTGTAGGAGAGAAAGCCGTTGGGGTTGACCCGGAGGTTGACCTTCTTCCGGTAGCCCCATTCTCCTTGGCCGACGATTTCCGGCAGGCTTAATCCTTCCCCTTCCAGCCGGCCAATTCGTTCCAAAACATCCCGAACCATGGACCGCTTGAGGGCCAACTCCCGGTCCCTCCGGAGGGCGATGAGGGGACAGCCGTTACAGATGCCGGCATGGGGGCAGGGCGTATCCACCCGGTCGGGGCTTTTTTCAAGAATCTCCACCAGGTCGCCTTCGCCGTACCGCTTCTTGGTCTTGCCCAGGCGGACCCGGACCCGGTCGCCGGGAAGGACATGGGGTACAAAGACCGTAAAGCCTACCCGGTCATCCCCCTCCCTCAGGACAAGGTCACAGGCCCGTCCCATGGGGTCGAGGAAGGAAAGTCGGTCACCGGGTCTGAGATGGCCCACACCTCGGCCTTCCAGGGTAAAGTCGTCGATGGTAAAGGTGACCTCCATCCCTCGCTTGAAAAATTTTGCCATTAGTCGCCTCCTAGCCGATGATTCCGGTATGTTCAAGAAGGATTTTTATGCCCATCCCCATAAGGACAAGTCCTCCGAAAATCTGGGCTGGCCCCTGAAAGCGGGAACCGAAGAAGCGGCCGATATAGACACCGATGGCGGAAAAGGCAAAGGTGGCCAGGCCGATAAAAGATACGGTAGAAAAGATGGAAACATTGAGAAAGGCCAGGGTGACCCCCACTGCCAAGGCATCGATGGAGGTGGCGAGAGCCAAGGGGATCATTTCCCGAAAGCGTATCCCCCCTACAGGGCAGGCCTCGGGTTGAACCCCATCCCGGATCATTTGGATTCCTAGTATAGTCAATAAAACAAAGGCGATCCAATGGTCCCATGTTTGGATGACGTGAGCAAATGCTGATCCGGCAAAATAGCCGATAAGAGGCATGACTGCCTGAAAGAGTCCAAAATACAAACCCACTGTCAAGGCATCTCTGAGGCGTGCTCGAGGTAAGGAAAGACCTTTACATATAGCTACGGAAAAAGCATCCATCGATACGCCTACCGCAATAATCAGCAAATCAAAAAAAGACATCCCATCCTCCTTAAAAAGTCTCTTAAATTTTACTTGATTTCATTGATTTTTACAAAAAAACCTCGTGAAAACGCTATTTCAAGCCATTTCTTTTGTAAAAATTATTCATATGATATAAAATACTGTCAGAAAAATCATAGGCAATCTGATCGTTGTATTTTTCTGTGAGGAGGAAAAGATGAAATCGAAAATTGAAATTCAATATCAAGGACACAATGCCCTGGATAACGACCTCATTACCCAAGCCAAAGACTACTGGAAACAAGCCGGAAGAAAAATCGGTGAAATCAAGACGCTCGACATCTATGTCAAGCCGGAAGAATTCTGTGCTTACTATTCCATCAATAACGATGAGCAAAAGGGGCGGATTGAGTTTTAAGCCCAAGGGTAATAATACGAAGTGAGCCGACCTGGTTTACCAGGCCGGTTCTTTTACTCTATATCCTATTTAAGCACGGAGGACAGATGACACTATTTGATGCACTGATAAATGAAGGGGTGGACCGGAATCTTTTAGATCGGGTCCAAACCTTTACTGACGACTATCCCTTAGCAGAGGAGGACCGGGTCAGGTGGTACCGGCCGGAATTCTTTTACTTTGGCAAGAAGGTCTGGGAGGATGCTATTGCCGGACTTCTGGCCGGTGAAAACCTCCTATTGACCGGGCCAAAAGCAACAGGGAAAAACGTTCTGGCGGAGAATTTAGCCTATTTATTTTCCCGTCCGGCTTGGACGGTCAACTTCCACATCAATACCGATGCCAACTCCCTCATTGGAACGGATACCTTCAAAAATGGCGAAGTCCAGTACCGGAAGGGGCCCATCCTGGAATGTGCCCTCCACGGTGGTTTTGGTATTTTAGATGAAATCAATATGGCAAGAAATGATGCAGTTGCCGTCCTCCACCAGGCCCTGGATTACCGCCGATCGATCGACCTCCCGGGCTATGAACGCTTTGACCTCCGTCCGGAAACCCGGTTCATTGCTACGATGAACTATGGCTATATCGGAACCAGGGAACTGAATGAAGCCTTAGCTTCCCGCTTCCTCATCATCCAGGTTCCGCCGATCACCAACGACGAACTCAAGGCTCTTTTAGCCGATATTTATCCCGACCTGAAGGAAAAGTGGATGGATCAGTTGGCCGGTCTCTTCCATGACCTGGTCATAAAGAGTGAGAATGCGGAGATTTCTTCCAAACCGGTTGACCTCCGAGGGCTTCTTGCTTCTATAAAGCTGATGAAATTAGGCCTTCCCCCTTATCGAGCTTTGGAGATGGGCCTGGTCAACAAGTCCTTTGATCCCTTTGAAAAAGACCTGGTTCGCGATACTATTGCCCTTCGAATCCCAAAGAACCTAAGCGGAAGTGACCTCTTTGCCTAAAGTGAAATAGCGAACTTGATCATAAGAAGAAAGGAGGTAGGATGTCCCGTAACGATCAAAAAAAGAGGAAAGAGTCGTCGGCTGATGATGACCGGATCCGCAGGGCCCTTAATGTCCAATGGAATCTGGCTGAAAACTATACCCGATCTCTACCCCGCCGAGTGCAGAAAATCTTTGACCGGGATCGGTCCCTGTCTCCTGAAGACCACTTTTTCTACCTGAACGGCCTTTTAGGAATCCTTCAAGCCCAACACGATGTCGACCGCCTGTCCGCTTATGTCTCCTATCTCTTAGAGGAAGTGTCTGAAGGGGGCGTCTTTGTCCGTATGATGGCCTATCCCCTGGAAAAAGGAGCCGGAGAAAAGCTGATTTCCTTAAGACCCGTATTTGAAAGCTACCGCAAGCACTATTGGAGGGACCGGCTTGATCAGTTCCAACGGATTGCCCCGGCTGATGAGATTGAGTTCTTGGATATGGCCCATGGCCAGCGGGCCCTTGGACAGGTTCCCAAGATCAGCCCCCTTACCCTCCGTCTCCTGGATGACCTGGAGGCCCTTTCCGGCCTTCCTACGCCGGATTTTATCGAAGGAATGCAGAAGGTCCTGAAAACCAACTTCCATTTCAATCCCAGCCTCCGCCAAAAGGAAAAGCTCAAGGAGAAAGTCCTTACTCATAAAAAAAACGCCTATAAACGGGAATCCCTGGACTTCATCACCGATGAAGAAGTTTTTCAGGAAATGAATGTGGTCTCTGCGGAATTCAATGAGAATATCTTCCTGGATAAATCCGACAAATCCTATGCTTCTGAAGAGAACTCCTCAGCCTCCGTCCAGCCCAAAAGCCAGGTTCGCCAGTTTATGGAGAAAAATTATGGCCCCCCTCTCTTAAGCCCAAGGGAGGAAGCCTTTCTCCGGAGGGAAGCTGCCCAGGGCATCCATAAGGATGAACACTTTCTGATGACTCGAGGTTTTTCTTTTGACCCCAAGGAGATCCAAGAGGCTCTGGACCAAATGGACGACAATCCGAAAATGGAAGAATCTCTATATTGGCATCCTGAGCTCTACCAAGAAGGAGGGGAAGACCTCCCCTATCGTCAGCGGCTCATGCGTAGGGCAAGGATTGATAATGAAGCCTATGTTCGGGATAACCACCGGAAGATCCACCGGGCGGTCACTGTTCTGACTGAAAAATTGCGGTCGGCGGTTAAGGATGAAATTGCCCAGGGAACCGTATATGAGGACCATGGACGTCTGGACGGTGCTGTTGTTTGGAAGACCCCGGTCCTTTCAAAAAATAAAGTCTTTTTCAATCCCAGCCAGGATGAGCCCGGTGAGTTGGTCGTGGACATCCTTCTGGATTCCTCAGCTTCCCAGCTGGACCGGAAGGAAAGAGTGGCTACCCAGGCCTACATCCTGGTCCAGGCCCTTCAAAGAGTGAACATCCCCTTCCGAGTGACCTCCTTTCAAAGTCAACAGGGCTACACCATTCTCAAACTTTTCCACGGCTACGGAGAAAAAGGCGACCCCCACGACGTCCTCTCCTACTTCCCTGATGCCGCCAACCGCGATGGCTTTGCCCTCCGCCTGGTCAAAGCGGGGATGAAGAGAAAGGGACACGCCAAAAATGTCCTCATTGTCCTATCCGATGGCAAGCCGCTGGACCAGCGGGTGGGAATCAATATCCACTCCTTTGACCCGCAAAAATCCTATAAGGAAGAGCGGGCCATCCAAGATACGGCAGAGCAGGTTCGTTTAATTCGTGCGGATCAAGTGGCTGTCTTCGGCCTTTTTACCGGCGTAGAAGAAGACCTGCCTGCTGCCAAAAAGATTTATGGCCATGGCCTGGCCTATATCAAAGATATTGACCGCTTTGCCGAAATCGTCGCCGGCCTCCTCCAGGATCAGATCCGGGAGCTCCGGTAAACGAAACCCGGTTCCATTCATGCGAGATCCTCACAAAAAAAGGCTATGCCGGTAGGTGAAAATCCTTCCGGCATAGCCCTTTTTATTCGTTACGCTTCTGCAAGTAAACTTAAGCTTCAGCCTTCCATAAACCGTGCTTGTTGCAGAATTCATAGGCAACAACCGGACCATCCTGAACCAGGAAGTCTGCCTTGGGCTCTTGACCCGGCTGGAGGGTCTGAAGCTGGACCATTTCTCCTTGAACCACAGCGATGAATTCAATGTAGTGATCCTCTTCCATGGGATGAAGGGTGGAACCGACTTCAACATGAACCTTGTTGCCGTCACGGCTAATCACAGGAACGTGCTTTTCCTGAGCAGCGTCGGTGGTGTTAGCCTTGAGTTCGACCATATCTTGTCCACAGCAAACGGGATTGCACTTGGCATCATTTACTTTTACGACTAAAGAACCGCATTTTTCACAATGAAAGAATTTAATCATTTTTTCCTCCTCTATTTGGATAGCATTCAAAGCAATGACTTTTGCTTTCTGTATCTTTTTACCCATATTCCCCCTCTCTACTCCTTTAATCTCAGAAAAGGGTATTTCCCTTTGTTCATTTTCATAGTATAATAAAAAAAAGAATAATTGTTCTTTTTTAGGAGGGCTTCACAGCGAGAAAGTGATTCCTTGATTCCCGGAGAGGAGAAATGATGACGAAGGCAGAAGAACGGAGAAAAAAAGTTTTCCAATATATTGCCCAATACCTGGAAGAAAATGGCTATCCGCCTTCCTACCGGGAAATAGGGAGTGCTGTCGGCATTCCCTCCACTTCCACGGTTTCCGCAGATGTTCATGAACTCATCAAAAAAAGAATCCTCTCTATGGACCAAAGCTCTTACCGGTCCCTCCAAATTGTCCGAGTTCCCGAAGGTATGGAATCTAAACAGGAAGAACCGCCTGTCCACATCCGGGATGACGTTTATGATATTCCCGTTTTTGGTCCGGTCGCAGCCGGGGCTCCCATCTATGCTGACGATCACATCGAAGATTCTATCCCCCTACCCTCTGCCTTCTTTCATAATGACGGAGCGGATTATTTTATCCTGGAGATTCACGGAGAATCCATGATCGAAGCCGGTATCTATGACGGTGACCATGTCATCATTCGAAGACAGGATACCGCCCGAAACGGTCAGCAAGTCGTTGCTCTCATCGAAGATTCAGCCACGGTCAAAACTTTCTACCAACATAAGGACTATGTCGAGCTCCGACCGGAGAATGCTTCTATGGACCCCATTCTTGTCAAAGACTGCCGGATCCTGGGGATAGTATCCGGTCTTTACCGCCTCTACTGATTTTTTACAAAAAGAGGGTGTCGGAAAACATCCGACACCCTCTTTTTGTATTCTATTTTTCCCTTTTTTCCGCAAGGTAGTGGCTTGCCCCATCGAGAAGATAAAGGGATCCGGCGACAAGGATGGGTCGGTGGGGATTGTCTGCCAGAGATTGGACGATGGCCTCCCCAACTTCCCTAACCCGGTCCTCATCACTCACCTCTTCCACATCCACTGGATAAGTGGCATCGACAAAAGAGAAGATTTCCTCCCTCTTTTCCTCCGATACCTTGTCATCATGAGTACCATAGATCAGGGCGGGTGCCCCCCACTTTCCTCCCTTGGTCAGGCCTAACCAAGTCAGGTTGTCCATCAAAAGAGAGATAGCCTGGTCATTATGGGCCCCGTCAATAAGGATAAAGGGATCACGGCTTAAAAGCTCCAAACGACCCGGCAAGTAGACCTTGGACAGACTCTGGGAAATGGTCTTCTTTATCCAATCCCGTTCCTTAGAAAGAAAGAGGGCGTGGAGATTGGCAAATTCCTTCCGATCAGGGTCCATAAGGACTTCCATAGCGGAGAGGACTGAGCCCATATTCTGGACCTGATGAAGCCCCACCATGCAGGACCGGTAGGACCCGGACAGCCAGCCGTGGTCATAGTCGAAAGTCATGGTCCATAGGGTGGAGTCCGATTCATCGGCTTGTCCTCCCTTTTTCAAATTTTCCCCTGTCTCACCTTCTTGTCGGAGTTCCACCTTAGCCTTCTTCACCCAGGCCGGATCAAAAAAGAGAACCGGGCTCCCCGCCTTTCGGGCCAGGTCTTCAATCACCTCCCGGGCCTCCGGAGTCTGGTTGGTGGAGAGGAGGGTCTTGCCGGGAATGACGGCTGAGGCCTTCTGGAAGGCGATGTCCTCAAGACGGTTGCCCAAAACATTGGTATGGTCCAGGGACATGGTGGTGAGCAGGACGGCCTCGAAGGGGAGGATATTGGTGACATCTTCAAGAGCCCCGATCCCTGCCTCAATGACAGCGATCTTGAGGTCCTTAAAGGCCACCATGGCCTCAACGAAGGAATGGATAAAGTAGGAAAGAGAAGGAAGATTCCGGTCCTGTTCAACCCGGTCCAACTGGTCTTGGATCATTTCCAGGTGCTTGTCATCAATAGGCCGGTTTCCCATCATGATCCGCTCGTTGTATTTGTGGATATGGGGGGAAAGGAAGTGACCAACCTTCAGGCCCGTTAAATCTCCCAGACTCCTGGCCAAGGCCCGTCCCGTTGAGCCCTTTCCATTGGTCCCTACAATGTAAAGAAAAAGAGGCCCCCGCTCCGGATGTCCCAGAGCGGAGAGCCATTGATCCACTTCCCTTTGTTTTTCGTTCCAGTTCTTTGGATCTCTCATGGTTTATTCAACCTATCTACTCTCGCAACAGCTAGAAGAGGCCCTTGATCGTACCGTCTTCATCCACATCCATCCGGAGGGCGGCAGGTTCCTTCCCCAGACCGGGCATAGTCATGACAGCACCGGTCAGCATGACGATAAAGCCGGCTCCGGCCGACAGGCGGACCTCACGAATGGTGATCTTGAAGTCTTCCGGTGCATTGAGTTTACCCTGATCATCAGAGAAAGAATACTGGGTCTTCGCTACACAAATGGGTAAATTCCCATAGCCCTCCTTCTCCAACTTTTTGATCTTCCGGTTAGCTTCCTTGGTATAAATGACACCGGATGCCCGGTAAATCTTCTTGGCGATGGCTTCCATCTTTTCCTTAATCGGCTGGTCGAGTTCATAAGCAAAGGAGAAATCTTCGCTGGGCTGGTCGGCTACTTGAACCACTTTTTGAGCTAAATCCATGCAGCCTTCGCCGCCCTTTTCCCAACCTTCAGAAAGAGCATAGGAAACGCCCTTTTCATCCAGCTTATCTTCCAAAAGTGCGATTTCCTCATCAGTGTCAGTGATGAACTTATTAATGGCAACAACAACGGGAACGTGGAAGACCGTTTGGAGGTTTTCAATGTGACGGAAGAGGTTATCCAGGCCTTTTTCTTCAAAAGCCAAGAGTTCTTCTCCGGAATACTCCTCTCCCTTAACCCGTCCGCCGTGGTGGGTCAGGGCCCGGATGGTGGCGACAAGGACAACGGCATCCGGCTTCATCTGGCCGAAACGGCATTTGATGTCGATAAATTTTTCCGCACCCAGGTCAGATCCGAAGCCGGCTTCCGTGACCAGGTAATCCGCCAGCTTCCGTCCCAGCTTAGTGGCGGTCAGCGTGTTGCAACCATGGGCGATGTTGGCAAAGGGGCCGCCATGGACAAAAGCCGGGGTGTTTTCAATGGTCTGAACCAGGTTGGGATCCAGGACATCCTTCAGCAGGAGGGCCATTGCCCCCTGGGCCTGAAGGTCACCGGCAGTCACGTATTTTTTATCGTAGGATTGGCCGATCACAATCCGGCTCAAACGCTCTTTGAGGTCATCCAAATCCTGGGCCAGGCAGATGATAGCCATGATTTCGGAAGCGGCAACGATGTCGTAGTGGTCCTCGCGAGGGGTTCCTTGGCTGGCTCCGCCCAGACCGACTACGATGTTCCGAAGTGCCCGGTCGTTCATATCTATGCAGCGTTTCCAGGTAATCCGGGTAGGATCAATGCCCAGGGCGTTTCCCTGGTGGATATGGTTATCAATCAGAGCAGCTAAGAGGTTGTTTGCTGCGGCAATAGCATGAAAATCGCCGGTGAAATGGAGGTTGATATCCTCCATGGGGACGACTTGGGAATGGCCGCCGCCGGCTGCTCCGCCTTTAATGCCGAAAATGGGGCCTAAGGAGGGCTCACGAAGGGCTAACATGGCCTTCTTGCCGATTTTTGAGAGTCCATCGGCTAAACCGACGGAAACGGTCGTTTTGCCTTCCCCGTAGGGGGTGGGATGGAGAGCGGTGACCAGGACCATCTTCCCGTCTTTCCGATCTGCCCAGTCTTTCAAAAGCTGGTGGGATACCTTTGCCTTATCGCGACCATAGGGGTTCAGTGATTGTTCCGGGATTCCGAGACCATCTGCGATCTCCTGGATGGGCAGGCTTTTCGCCTCCTGGGCAAGCTCAATATCCGTTTTCATGTTGTCTCCTTTCAGGATTCTTCCTCTTGACCGTCCTGGTCAATGTCTTCGTTGATGGAAAGAAGGGTTCTCTTCCATACCGGGGGAAAGCCCATCCAGTCCGGATGAAAGTTCGGATAGGACCGGAAGAGCTTGTCAAAATGCTCAATTAGGGGACGAGCTTTTCGCCAATGGAGGAGGTGACACATGGCTACAACATTGGAAAAAAGCGTCTGAGAATCAACTTCAAAACCGGGATTATCCTCTTCCAGCCGTTTCCTGTCTTCCTCTAAAATAATGCAAGGATCCGGAAAAGACCGGTTGGATAAACGTCCGTGATGGGCACAGGTGTTTCGGATGAAGGTGAGTGAATGGATATAGGAGTAGAGGGCTTCCCCATCTTCCATGCCGTAAAAAGCGGCTACCCTTTCCTTCTCTTGGGGGAGAAAATTACGATAGAGTTGGGAGAGACCCCCAAAGGTCAGTAACTCAACCGCAATATAGATGGGAAAATCATCGCCATGATTTCGCTTTGCATGACTGACAAAGGGCTCATTCCCTCGCTCGGCCTCCTGGTGGACATCGTTCAAAAAGGAGGCGTGGTATTGAACATTTTCAAAATTCTCCACATCCAGATAGCCAAAATTCCCATAAGCCTCCTGGTGAACCTGGGCTAATACCATTCGAAGCTGTACCTCAATTTCCGCAAGAAAATCAAAGAGAAAATTCTTACAAAAACGGTCAGCCCGGTAAACCTGGTAGACCTCCTCAAACGTCGTACCCTCTTCATACCTTCTTTGGTTCATATGATAAAAAGGACGACCATATTCCTGGAGGTGAAAGGCAGATAGCTCCTGTAGGACTTGACGAGCAAACTCATCGTTGTTAACGACCAATCCTGCCTTCATCATCCCATATAATGCCGGATCCACGTCTAAATTTTGTCCACTTTTCTTCCTTTTTTGCATAGGTCCTCCCTTATCTTCGGTCATCTCTTTTTCCTTGGCTCAAGGTCAGTATAATGAAGACGATCTCAGCCTGTCAATTGTCGCCGTATCCATAAATTCAACAAATCCGGTGACTATCATTACTGAAGTAAGACTCAAACGATCACGAAATGTATTTACGTCCCTTTGAAGAACTCATTTTTAATGAAAGGATGAAATATGGCAAAGAAAATACAAGGAAGAAAGATTTTAGCCCTGGCCCTGGCTATGGTCATGGTCCTCCTTCCCATGGGTAAAATTGCCCGTGCTGAAAAGCTCAACCAGCCTGTTTATGCCTATGGAGAGTCCCTGACGGATAAGCAAATCAAGGAAACAGCTAAGCTACTGGGTGTTCCTGCCAATCCCGATTCCGACTTAATTACCATGAAAGTCAACATCGACGAGCTCAACGGCCTCCTCCATGACAACTATCACTACTACCAGGTTTATTCTTCCGTCTATCTGGAACCCACGGATAAGGTGGATGGTGTGGAAGTCGAGATTGCGACACCCAAGACGATTACCACCATTACCGCCAACCAATATGCCAATGCCGCCATCACTGCCGGAGCGGTTAACATGAAGATCACTGTAGCTTCTGTCAAAGCTGTTGACGGATCCGGTGCCCTGGCCGGTGTCTATAAGGCCTTTAAGGGAACCTCCGGCGAACTCAGCGAAGACAAGGTCAAAGTAGCCCAGAAGGAACTGGAAGTCACCTCCCAAATTTCCAAGGAAAATGAGAAAAAGTCCGACTTCTCCGATGACCAGTTAAATGCCGCCATTGCTGAAATCAAAGGACAAATCTCCAACTTCAAGAACGAGAACAACGGAACGATTAACGGAGATCAAATCGGTCAAATCATCAATAATGTCGTCAATAACTACAACTTAAACGGCATCCTGACCAAGGACAACATCCAAGAAATCCAGAATCTCATGGACCAGTTCTCGCAAATTGAACTTACTCAGGACCAGAAGGATGCCCTGAGCCGGTTTGGCAACAAGCTGGTCAGCGAAGGAGGCAAGCTTCTGGAGAATGTCAAATCCTCCTGGGATGACCTCTCCCCTGAAACCAAGGATGATGCGGTTGGCTTCTTCCAGTCCATCATTAACGGCATCATTCACTTCTTCCAAGGGCTCTTTTCCTAAGCATTTACAACCATTACCTCTTTTCATAAAAAAATCCTCCTCTGTTTCAGAGGGGGATTTTTTATGATCTGAATCTAGAAAATAGAGTTTTTATATTCCTTCCGATCCTTGTATTCCTGAACCTTTCCGTCATTCCAGTTCTGAACGGGCCGGTAGTAGCCGGTGATCCGGGAATAGACTTCGGTTTTTTCCCCGCATTCCGGACAGTCGAAATGCTCACCGGAGATATAACCATGGTTGGGGCAGATGGAATAAGTTGGCGAAATCGTATAGTAAGGCAGACGGAAGTTGTCGGAAATCTTCTTCACCAGGAGGGCGGCTGCCTTCCAGTTGGGGAGTTTCTCCCCAATAAAGGCATGAAAGACCGTTCCTGAAGTGTACTTGGTCTGAAGATTATCCTGGATTTCCAAAGCTTCAAAAAGATCGTCCGTTGCTCCTACCGGAAGGTGAGAGGAGTTGGTGTAGTAGGGAGTTCCTCCTTCGTTCGCTGTAATAATATCCGGGAAGGCCTCCTTATCGTGCTTGGCGAAGCGGTAGGTGGTGGACTCGGCCGGGGTGGCCTCCAGATTATAAAGGTCACCATATTCTTCCTGGTAATGGACCAGGTGGTTCCGCATGAAATCCAGCACTTCTCCAGCAAATACTTGCGTCTCGACATCCAAAAGATCTTTCCGGATCCAGGAGGCATTCAAGCCAACCTCATTCATTCCGATCAAGCCAATGGTGGAAAAGTGGTTGGCGAAGGTGCCCAGATAACGCTTGGTATAGGGGTAGAGGCCCGCTTCCAAAAGGCCAGTCACGAAGTCTCTTTTCATCTTCAAAGACCGGGCGGCAATGTCCATGAGACTTTCCAGACGCTGATAAAAATCCTGTTCGTCCCTGGCTAAATAGGCAATCCTGGGGAGATTGATGGTGACTACACCGATGGAACCGGTGGACTCCCCGGCCCCGAAGAAACCGCCGGACTTTTTCCGAAGCTCTCTCAGATCTAAGCGTAAACGACAACACATGGACCGAACGTCCGAGGGATCCATATCCGAATTGACATAGTTGGAGAAATAGGGAGTGCCGTATTTAGCCGTCATTTCAAAAAGGAGGCGGTTATTTTCGCTATCCGACCAGTCGAAATCCCTGGTGATGGAGTAGGTGGGGATGGGGTATTGGAAGCCCCGTCCCTCGGCATCTCCTTCGATCATGATTTCGATGAAGGCCTTATTGACCATATCCATCTCTGCTTGAAGATCGCCATAGGTAAAGTCCATAAACTCTCCGCCGACAATGGCCGGATCTTTTTCCAAATCCTTGGGCACGGTCCAGTCAAGCGTGATATTCGAAAAGGGTGCCTGGGTTCCCCAGCGGGATGGCGTATTAACACCATAGACAAAAGACTGGATGGACTGCTTAACCTCGTGATAAGAAAGGGAATCCACGCGAACGAAGGGAGCTAGATAGGTATCGAAAGAGGAAAACGCCTGAGCTCCGGCCCACTCATTTTGCATGATGCCCAAAAAATTGACCATCTGGTTACAAAGGGTGGAGAGGTGTTTAGCCGGAGAAGAGGAGATCTTCCCGGGTACTCCCCCCAGGCCCTCTAAAATGAGCTGACGCAGGGACCAGCCAGCACAATAGCCGGTTAACATGGAAAGATCGTGGATATGGATAGCCCCGGAACGATGAGCCTGGGCAATCTCTTCGTCATAAACCTCATTTAACCAATAATTGGCGGTCACCGTACCGGAATTGGAAAGAATCAGTCCCCCCACAGAATAGGTGACCGTAGAATTCTCTTTCACCCGCCAATCATTAATTCCTAAGTAATCTTCAACCTGCTTTTTTACATCGAGTAGGTTATTTCTATCTTTCTCTGGCATAGCTATCCCCCTTTTCTCATAAAAAACGCTACAAAAGTAGTATAGGCTGAAATAAAGGGAAAAGCAAGAGTATAGCACCATATATAGTGTCTATAATATCAACATTAATATTATTATACTATATATAGACGAGTAAAAAACTAGGGTTTTATCAATTTCTAACCTCAACCTTACCAATATGAGCGGCTAAAAGCTTCCGGTAGAGCTGGATTTTCTCCCGTCCGGGTGGGGCCAAGCTCCGATCCGGCACATGATCCGTCATCTCAAAGGCTTGGAGAAAAAGCCGGTCAGCCCCGGACAACCACTCCCCCATGGCTCGGATTCCTTCTTCGTCATGGAATTGCTCGATTACGGTGGTACGGAATTCATAATCTACCGGCCCGGACATGAGAAAACGAACGGATTCTTCAATCCCTTCCATATTGAGTTGTTTCAAACCGACTGTCTCAGCATAGCGGTTAGGGCAGTTTTTAATGTCCATGGCCACATAATCAACCAGGCCCCGGCCGACCAGGTTTTGGAGTCGGTCAGTCAGAAGGCCATTGGTATCCAGCTTTACCGCATACCCCTCCCGCTTGGCTAATCCCATCAAACTCTCCAGTTCCCGGGCCATGAGGGGTTCCCCACCGGTGAAACAAACTCCTTCCAAAAGTCCCTTTCGCTTTTTTAAGAAAGCGGCCAAATCTTCTACCGGCATCGCAGTAAGAGGGCGGCCATCAATCAGTTCCCAGTTATGACACCAGGGGCAGCGAAACTGACAGCCCGCCAAAAAGACCGTACAGGCCATTTTCCCGGGAAAATCCAACAAGGTTGTCGATTGGAAACCAACAATGGCCATTCCTATCCCCTTTCGAAAAAAATCCAGGTCCGAAAGACCGGATCCTGGATTTCATTACGAGATTTCGTGTCATTCTGAAAAATAATACCACATTTAGTGGTTGCCTGAAAGCCCTATACTATAGGTCATCTTCGCTCACTCGGTATTGAACCTCATCTTCCTGACCCGTCAGATCATCTTCAGGGTCATAGGTCCACTCCTCTTCATTAATCTTGTATTTTTTGAAATCCTCTTCGACTAAATCTTCTTGAAAAGAAGTGTCTTGGACAGGATTCCCCTGGTCCCGCCTCCAGGCCACATAACGTTTGAGCTCCAAAGATAACTTCGCAAAGGCCCAGGCAATCACTGCAAGATCATCCCCAAAGCCTAGACCGATGATAAAATCAGGGACAAGGTCAATGGGTGAAATGAGGTAAATCAATGCACCCAGGGCTAAGATCACATTCTTTTTAGACCAGCCCTTATACTTTCCAAAAACAGCATCGTGGATAAGGTCGATCATCAGGAGGACTTCCCCCTTTACCTGGCCAAGCTTCCTTTTGGAAGTAACCAAACCCAAGGCTTCCCGGGTTACCTCTTGAATCCGGGTTTTATTTTTCATGAGATAGGCGGCTCTTCGTATATATTTATTCATTTGACTCCTCACTATTTTTTTATCTTGTCTTTCCAGCTTCCATTACGGTTTGATCGTCGTCAACGAAAAGAGAAAGAACCCTCGGGGTCCCAATTCCTGCAAATCCACATAGCGGACTTGGTTGGACCAGTTATCCGCAACAAGGGCAAAGAAGAGTTTTCTTCCTCCGTTCATATAGGACCGGTAGCCCATGCAGGTCACCGTATGCTTTCGGTAGGCTCCGGCCACAAAATTCATAATAAGGGGACGGTCACCATCAATTTCTTTTCTGATCGTATCAAAAAGAGCTTCAGGCTTCTTAAATCGAAAGAGGCTCTGTGCTTTCCCCCGATAGCCGTAAGTCCTCCAGGCCCATGTGGCCAAAGAAGGGATGAAGAAGGGACTGGTCCCCATCCATGGAAAATAGTAAAAATCCGATCGAGCATGAGTCAGTAGATCCTGAAAGACCCGGTCTTCGTCCCCGGGGATCCCCGTGAACCCCCGATCCCGGTAATATTGAAATATGCCGGTCAGAGAAGCCAGGGAACAGTGATTTCTTGCCTGAAAGCGGTCCATGGACCGAATGGGAAAAGAATTCAGGACCCCCTCATGGAGAAGACGGTAGCCGGAGCCATATTTCTTCTCAATATATCCGGTCAGGTTTTGAATGACCGGCTTCCTTTTCCAGGGCAATCGAATCAAGGGCAATCTCCTTAAGTCTTTCCTCATCCATTTCTTCTTTCATCAGATCATGAATGAAAGGCATCCCCACTTGACCGCACTTTGTTATAACCTGTAAGAATGATACAACTGCCTTAGTTGTGACATCTAAGCCAGGTGGGATGATGGTATTTTATATACCCAACTCTTCTAGACTATCTTTTATGACAAGGAGTCTTCTATGACCCGGCTATTTATTCGCTCACACTCTACGAAAAAGACCTGGAAAATTTGTTGCCTTAATTGATACAGAAATACGGCGATCTAACGGGCTTTAACGAAGACAAGAAAACGGCTGAAAGCATTGAAAAATGCCCAATCCATTGAAATCAACGGATTGGGCATTTTCCTATCATGGAGAATAGGGGGATCGAACCCCTGACCTCTTGAATGCCATTCAAGCGCTCTCCCAGCTGAGCTAATTCCCCATCTATACTTATTGCCACGAATAGTGACTTGATTAGTATAGGCCATCTTCCCGGTCCTTGTCAAGGGGCAAGGCTGAGAAATCAAAGGGAATGTATCAGGATCCTCCTCCCCATCGCTAAGGGATGGGGAGGATTACCCATAACCGCCAAGAAGCCTTATTTGCCTTCGTAGGCTGCGATTTTTACGCAGAGACAGAAGAGGTCCATGGCTTTTTGAAGGTCTTCCAGAGGAGGAACGGTGATGGACAAGCGGAGGTTCCAGTCCCTGGGATCCTTATGATAGGGATAAGTTGCTCCCGGCTGAGTCAGGTGGAGGCCCGCATCCAGGCAAAGGTCATAGACTCGTCTGGCCGTTCCTTCCTTAAGATAGACAGAAAGGAAATACCCTCCCTTGGGAAGGTTCCACTTGGCTAGACCTTCTTCCTCCAATTCTTCCTTGAGGATCTTCTCTACCAGGTGGAACTTAGGCCGGATAAATTCCGCATGTTTTCGCATGAGAGCGTCTACTCCTCCCACTTGGCGGAAGAAGTTCACTTGGATCATCTGGTTAAATTTGTTAGGTCCAATGGAAGAGTTGGCAAAACAGGATCGGAACCAATCCAGCATGGGGAGGTTTCCGGCTAAAGCAGCAACTCCGGATCCCGGGAAAGACATCTTCGATGTAGAAGCCAGGGCCATAACCCGGTTGGGGTGGCCGACCTCTTCACAAAGCGAGAGAATATCCGGGATTTGAGGAAGGGCTTCCTCTTCATAGAGATAGTGAACCGCATAGGCGTTATCCCAAAGGATGAGGAAGTCATCCGCTGCCTCCATCTCGGCCAGGGCCCGACAGGTCTCTTCCGAATAGACGTAACCATCGGGGTTGGAGAACTTGGGCACGCACCAGATCCCCTTGACTGAGGGATCTTTGACTAGCTCGCGAACCTGGTCCATATCCGGCCCGTCCGGTGTCATATCCACCGTTACCAGATCAAAACCCAATTTTTCTGTCATATTAAAATGACGGTCATACCCCGGAGAAGGACAAATCCATTTTTTCCCCTTCTCCTGATTCCATGGGGCTTGACCGGGTAAGCCATAAATCAAACCGAAAGTCAAAACAGAGTTCATGACCCGGAGAGAGGAATTGCCCATGGTCATGACTTTTTCGGGATCCACCCCGATCATCTCCCCCATCAGCTTCCGCATGGCGGAAAGACCGGATAGCCCCCCGTAGTTCCGGAGGTCAATTCCCTCTTCTTCCTGAACGATACCCATGACCATGGCTTTCTCCATATACCTCTGAACCATGTCCAACTGCTTCACGGAAGGCTTTCCCCGTGTCAGATCCAGTTTGAGCCCGACCTTTTTGATGGCCTCATATTTCTCTAAATAAGCTTGCAGGTTTTCTTTTCCCATGGGATCTCCTCTTTCTTGAGCTTTTCTTTCTTTGCTGGCTTATTCCTTATCCTCTCCGGCCACCTGTACGCCTTCGATAAAGATGGCCTTGGGCGTGATGGACCGGGGACGCTGAATTGTCTCCCGGGAATAGGAAATCTTATCGGCCGACTTAAAGAGGTTGACGGAGATAGATCCGCCGGAGATATAGCTTTCCTTTCCTTCCTTGACCAGCTTGGCCAGGCGGAATTCCCCGCCGAAGTTCCCGGTTAGAGGAGAAAAATCAAAGGAAGAAAACTTGATGATCTCCAAGTGGTCTTTTTTCATCGTCTCATCCAAATCAGCAGACCCGCCCTCTACCTCAAAGGTGGAACACTTTCCCTTGTTTTCCATGCCCAAATAGTAGGAGTGGGGAGCGGAGGAAGCCAAGTTGACCACTGTCCCCTTATCTAAGAGTGGATAGGGGGTTAACAGAGTTCCATAGGAATCCACCGGAACAGCGTAGGGCGAATGTGCCAGGAAAGGATTCAGTCGAAGGCTGACCGGATCCTTTACCTCAGGACCCTTTTGGTCATGGGCAAAGGACGAACCCGGTTCTTCTTTGGATAATCCATTATAGACGCTCGTAGCGGACAAGCGGGAGGTGTACATCTGGAAGAAGTCCTCCACCTCATCACCGGTTATGACTACCCTAACATTGTCCATGGCTTGAGCCTGATCAGCCTGAGCTCTGGCCTGGGTTTCCTTCAACTGAGCATCCACAATTTCCTCGATTTTATTCGCATCCGGACCGGACAGAGTGTAGATCCGGAAAACCTCGACCGGGTCATTCTTCCCTTCCGCGTCAGTCACCAATTCAAACTGAAAAAGGTTAGCAGGATAGGCAGTGCGTAGTCCCTGGGAGGAAGCCAGACGGACCTGGACATCCTGGCAAAAAATCTCTGCAGAATTCACCTTGGCCAAACCGCCGCGGTCAGCAAAGAAGGCCTGAAAAACCTCCTCATGCTTGTGGGAGAATTCATGGATGGTCGAAGCTTGGACCATGTCGTGGCCCGGCTCTCCCCCGTTGTCAGGAAGAGGGAACCAGGGGTTTTTGATATAGGAAGCTTCTTCCCCTGCCCGAGCGATCTTGTCGACCACTTCCTCCTCACTGTCATCAGGTCCGAACTGGGCTGTAGATGAACCACGGGTCTTCGTCACCACCCCGTCCGTTTCCTCTTCATGGTCCACATAGACCGTGAGAATATATTCCCGGGTAACTGCCCGGCGGTTCATATCCAGGCGGTCCTTGATAAAGAAGAGTTCCTGAGAATCGGTGTCCTTGGACTGGAGAACCCAGTCCTGAATTTTCCCGCAGGCCAATGACCGGTCTGCTTCCTGAATAATTAAATCGAACATTAGTTGAGCCTCCCTCTGGCTTTCATATAGGCTCCGCCCATGGAAACCTTGACCCATTCCTTCCAACCTTTTCCACAGTAGCCGATGCCGTCCAGCTCCACATCATCGATAGAGGAAATCATGGAAATCGAATGGAGAAGGTCAGGCACATAGCCGGTCAGGTAAACCGGACTGACGATTTTCCCGGTTAGTCTTCCGTCCTTAATCTCCAGACCCTTGAGAGCCACGCATTGGATCCCCCAGTTCTTGGGGTCTTCCATACCGGAGGTGTAGCCTTGGAGGAAATAGCCGTGGTCGATAGAGGCGATCATGTCATCCAATCGGGCGTTCTGTCCGGGGAAGTAGGTGTTGGTCATCCGGGCATAGGCCTTGCGTTTGTAGGATTCCCGGCGGCCATTCCCTGTCGGATGGAAACCCAGCTGCAAAGCAGACAGCTCATCGCACATCCCGGAACGGAGAATACCTTGATCAATCACCGTGGTGTTGGCTGCCGGGTTTCCCTCATCATCAAAGACAAAGGAGGCTACCTGATCGACCCCTTCAGCCCCGTCCTTCATGGTCAGGATGGAAGAGCCCACCCTCTTATCGGTGAATTCATTCCCTTTTGCCCGATTTTTGACGTACATGTCCATCTCAGCACCATGGCCGAAGGCTTCATGAGCAATGAGCCCGGAGAAAGTCTGATCCGTAATAATGTCATAGACACCGGGTTCAATGGGTTCAGCATCTAAAAGACCGATAGCACTTTGAGCGGCTTTTTCGATCAAACCGGGGATTCGGTCCAGAACTTCAGAACCTGCCAGGCCGCTATAACCCGCAAAGTCCTGCTTAGATCCCTTGTCATTGGCAGCGACCGCTGCAGCCATGGCCTGGGCATAGGCGTAGGTTTGGGTCAGATCCTTGTTCTTAGACAGGAAAAGTTTATCCACCTGGGTGATAATCAGGGCTGTTGAGAGGAAGCTTAGCTCCTTATATTTTTCCAGGCCTTGGTCCAGCTCCTTACGAAGGGTTTGCAGAATCTCTTCCGCCGAATCTTCCTGGGGAAGGTTCTCCACCTCACGGACGAAGGAACCGGTCCATGCCTCATCCTGAGGTTCCTCTTCATAATCCAGGGGATCAACGCTCTGTAAAAGACCTGCCCGGTCGTTCTCAACGAGGGCCCGGGCCTTTTCAACCACTTCATCCACATCCAGGTGGTTAAAGGATAACTCAGAAAATCCCCTAGAACCCATCACACGAAGGACAAAGCCTCTTTCTGCATCCGGGCTATCTCCCAGTCGTACTTCGCTGGGAAGAACCTGATATTCCCTCCCGGTGACATCAGTCGCCAGGATAGAGACATAAGAAAAGTCCGGAGATAGGATGTCTATTATTTTTTTTAGGTCCCCTTTCACTTTCCTCAGGTAGGGGGAAGGAATTAATTTTTTCATTCCGCTTCCTTTCTATCATGTGAAACACTATTGGAGGGCTTCCCTGCAGCATGATCCTTGTTAGCTTGCGGAAATCCCACAATGATCAGGTTTATTATATCAAATGAGACCCGGATAAATGTAGAGGACGGGACAAAAAAAGGACCGGGAATAAACCCGGTCCCGGTCGAACAAAATTCTGCTTTAATAGGTTTCTTTGAAGAGCTCGAAGTAAGCCTGGGGATGGTGGCAGGAGGGGCACTTCTTCGGTGCTTCCTGACCCTTGGCGATGTATCCGCACTCATTGCACTTCCAAAGAACAACTTCATCACGCTTGAATACGCGGTCACCCTTGATGTTATCTAAGAGCTTCTGGAAGCGGATAGCATGCTTATCCTCAACCTTGGCAATCTGTCTGTACTGCTCGGCAATCTCGGAGAAGCCTTCTTCGTCAGCAACCTTTGCCATCTCAACGTACATATCGTCGGCTTCTTCTCTTTCGCCGTCGATCGCACCCTGGAGGTTCTCTTCTGTGGAGGACCAAACAACAGGATATTGGGCATCGAAAGCAATTCCTTCACCTGTAGCATAGCACTCGGGAAGGAACTTATAGAACTGAGCAGCATGCTCACGTTCATTTCTAGCGGTCTCCTCAAAAATCATGGAAATCTGAACATAACCATCTTTTTTTGCCTGCTTAGCGGCAAGAGTGTAACGCATATTTGCCTGGGACTCACCGGCAAATGCTGCCATCAGGTTTTTTGCCGTCTTACTACCTTTTAAATCAGCCATAACAACCTCCTTATTGAATACTTCACTTCATTGATCGATTCTCATCGGAAAGCCGAGGAAAATCCTAGGTCAACAACACTATTTTATCATATCAGGCATAAAAAAAAAGACATTAGAGGATAGAGGGCGGAAAGAATTCCCTGATTTGAGCCCTTGACAGGCAAAACTCCACTTCTTCCGCTATAATATAAAGGCCTTGATCATTAATAGTAAGAAGAGAAGAAAGGAGACTCTTTTGAAATTTATATCCTGGAATATTGATTCCTTAAATGCCGCCCTGACCTCGAACTCTAAACGAGCCCAACTATCCCGCTTAGTCCTTGACCGTATTGATGGGATGGATGCGGATATTATTGCCATTCAGGAGACCAAACTCTCTGTCGATGGCCCGACACAAAAGCACCTGGACATCATCAAACAAAGACTTCCTAACTATAAAATCTGTTGGCGATCCTCCACACCTCCGGCTCGAAAAGGCTATGCCGGTACCATGTTCTTATTCAAGGACATCTATACTCCCCTTGTCCGTTTTCCGGAAATTGGCGGACCCGATACCATGGACCTGGAAGGCCGGATCATTACTTTAGAATTCGAAGATTTTTTCGCCACTACCGTTTACACCCCTAATGCCGGTTCGGCTCTTTCCCGTTTACCGGAACGCCAAATCTGGGATGCGAAATACAGGGACTACCTTCGGAGCCTGGATGACAAAAAACCGGTCATCGCCATGGGGGACTTCAACGTCGCCCACAAGGAAATCGACCTGGCCAACCCGGACAGCAACCACTTCTCCGCCGGTTTCACCGATGAGGAAAGAGAGGGCTTTTCCCATATTCTGGACTCCGGCTTTACCGACTCCTTCCGCCATCTTCATGGAGATATTGAAGGGGTATACACTTGGTGGGCCCAGCGGGTTCCCACTTCAAAAATTAACAATTCCGGCTGGAGGATCGACTACTTCCTCGTCTCCGACCGCTGGGCTGACCGGATAGTGGAATCCAATATGGTGGATTCCGGTGACCGTCAGGACCACACTCCCCTGGTATTGGAAATTCAATAGAAAGGAAATCCCGGATGAAAAGAAAATACACCCTCTGTTTCATTTTTTTCATCGTCTGCTGTATATTCTCTTTACCCCCTCAAGTCCACGCAGAGGGAGGAGACCGAGTTCGGTCAGTCCTTATTCAGGCTAATCTGAAGGAAGATGGATCTGCGGACATCCGGGAGGAGTGGGATATTGAAATTGCTAGTGACTCTACGATTACGGAGTGGTACTTGCCCAAAAGCCACTTGAACGGGTCGACCATTAACAATTTTGTCGTTAGGGAGGATGGCCGGGTCTTTGAAGACCTGGGATCCAACTGGGACGTCGACCGGACCAGGGAGGAAAAAGCGGGAAAATCCGGCTTTGTTGCCAGTGATGATGGGCTTGAACTTTGCTTTGGCATTGGATCTGTCGGTCGTCACCACTTCACCCTGACCTACCAAGCCAGCGAGCTTGTTGACGGCTTCAGAGACAAAGATGGGTTTTATTGGCGATTTGTCAATGACCAAATGTCTCCCCCTCCGGAATCGGTTAGGGTGGAAGTCCGGGGTCCACGCCCTTTTACGTCACAAGACGTCGAATTGGCTCTTTATGGGAATACCGGTTCAATCTCTATCAATGAAGAAGGAAAGATCCTCGCCCATGCTGAGGGATCGGACTATGGATCCAAAGAGAATCATATGACCCTTCTTGTTTCTTTTACCAAGGGCATTTTTTCACCGGAAAAGCAAAACATGGACCAGGACATTGAGGACCTTGCCAATCAGGCGGAGGAGGACGGCGATTTTCCTTTTTGGATCATTCCGCTTATTGTCCTGCTGATCGTGGTGCCTGTTGCCGTGGTTATCCTCTTCTATTCAAAAGCACGGAAAAAAGAAGCCTACCTCCCCATGACCCGGAAGGAGAAAAAATCGGTGCCGATCCAGACCACCCCTCCCTTTCAAGGCGATCTGGTCATGGCCTATATGGCCATGAAAATCACCGATGAAAGCTTATCCACACCCATGCTGGATCAAAGGCTACAAACCGCCTATCTCCTGGATTGGGCCTTGAAAGGGAATCTTGACCTATCCTTGGATGAAAGCAAAGGCTTCTTTGAGGAAGATAAGAGTTCCATCCGCTTTCTTAGCGGAGATCCCGGCTTCTCGCCGGAAGACCTCTTTGCCCGGGCTCTTTGGGATTTCTTCATCCAAGCTTCCGGATCAAACCACCGCCTCACTATCCGGGCACTTCAGGATCATATTCGGGAGAATGACAAGGCTTATGAGAAATTGTGGAAGCTGGCCAAGGAAGAAGGGGAAAGGAAATTACTGGAAAGCGGAAATCTGGAGAGACTTTCTGATGAGGAAGCCCTCCAAGTTACTGGCCAAGGCCGCATGGAAATCCCCAAAGTCTATGGCTACCGAAACTATCTCCAGGAGTGGATTGACCGCTTTGATGGTCAAGAAGATAATCCCAACCTCCAAGAGACCTTTGCCTTCGCTTGTCTTTTTGGCTTGATGGGCGACTTTGAGAAGAAAATGAGGAAATTGGGCCTCCAAACGGCCGACCGGGTCGCCATGTCCCAGCACTCCTATGGTCTCCCCTGCTATTATTTCCTTTCCGCCAACCATTTCTCCCAGCAGAGTCAAAGCAGCTTTAGCTCTACCGGATCGATGGGCGGTGGAGGCGGATTTTCCGGCGGAGGATCCGGAGGAGGCGGACGCTGAGACAGTATAAAAAAAGATATAAAGCAAGAAAAAAGGGCTCGACAAGCGGAATTCCGCTTGTTGGGCCCTTGCTTATTTTTGCTTATTCTATTCCATTTCGAAGGCACCGGTATAGAGCTGGTAGTAGACCCCTTCCTCTTTGAGAAGGTCTTCGTGGGATCCCCGCTCAATAATCCGCCCCTGATCCATGACCATGATCACATCGCTGTTTTCTATGGTGGAAAGTCGGTGGGCGATCACAAAGACGGTCCGTCCTTCCATGAGCTTGGCCATCCCATCCAGGACAACCTGTTCGGTATGGGTGTCGATGGAGGAAGTGGCTTCATCCAATACTAAGGCCGGTGTTCCGGCAACCGCTGCTCGAGAGATGGAGAGGAGCTGACGTTGACCTTGAGAAAGGCTGGATCCGTTAGCGGAAAGTTCGGTTTGATAGCCCTCGGGCAAGCGGGAAATAAAGGAATGGGCTCCGGCAATCCTGGCCGCCTCAATACACTCTTCATCTGTAGCATCCAGCCGTCCGTAACGGATATTCTCCATGACCGTACCCGTAAAGAGGTTGGTGGACTGGAGGACCAGGCCCAAAGACCGACGAAGGTCTTCTTTTCGAATTTCCCTGATGTCGATTCCATCGTAGAGAATCCTTCCCCTATCAATCTCATAGAAGCGGTTCATAAGGTTGGTGATGGTGGTCTTCCCGGCTCCTGTTTGCCCCACAAAGGCCACCTGCTGACCCGGTTCAGCGTAGACCGTGATGTCGTGGAGGACGGGTTCACCCGGGACGTAGGAGAAGTCCACCCCTTCCATCCGCATATCCCCCTGCATGGCTTTATAGGAGAAGGTTCCATCCCCTTGGGGAATCTTCCAGTACCAGGACAGCTTTCTATCCGTGCTTTCCTCAAGTTGACCCCGGGCATTCTTTCGGCAGTGAACCAGGCGAATCTGCCCTTCATCAATTTCTTCCTCCCGGTCAAGGAAGCTATAAATCCGGCCCGCACCGGCCATAGCCATGACGACGGAGTTGATCTGCTGGGAAAACTGGTTGATATTCCCGGTGAACTGCTTGGTCATATTGAGGAAAGGAATGAGGATGGAAAGAGAAAAGGCCATGCGGGAAATGGAAAAGTTAGGTAGGCCGGAGAGGAGGTAAAAGCCCCCCACCATGGCCGTCAAAACATACATGACGTTTCCGATGTTCATGATGATGGGCCCCAGAGCGTTGGCATAGCCATTCGCTTTCGAGGATACCTCAAAGAGAGCCTGGTTCTTCTCCTCCATCTTCCCTATTGCCCGGTCCTCATGGTTGAATACCTTAACCACTTTCTGTCCGGTCATATACTCTTGAAGAAAGCCCTCCAATTCGCCTAACTTCTCCTGTTGCTCACGGAAAAAGCGGGCTGATCCTCCGGCAACCTTCCGAGTAACCAGGAACATGGCCCCAATACCGAAAAGGACCAACACAGTCATTGGAATGGAATAATAAACCATGATGAAAAAGAGGGTCAAAACGATGACGCCTGCTCGAACCATGGAAGGAAGGCCACCGGAAACTAGCATACGGAGAGCCTGGGTATCGTTGGTGTAATAGGACATAATGTCCCCGTGCTTGTTTTGATCAAAGAAGGAAAGGGGAAGGTCCTGCATATGGTTGAACATCCGCTGGCGGAGGGAATGAAGAAAGTGCTGGGTAACGACGTTCATTGCCTGCGTCTGGAAGGTGATGAGAAGGACGGAGAGAAGGTAGAGAATGACCAGGATGGCCAGCAAGGGGAAGATAAGCTCCTTGGCCTGGGGCCATGAGGTGTCTCCGGTCGCTAAGAAGTCCGTAAGGGTGGCCAGGATCTTCTGCTGAAAGATGGCCGGCAGGGCGGTAATTACCGACGAAAGAACGGTGGAAATAAGGACCAATGGGAGGAGAATGGGGGCTCCCCGAAAAAGGTCTTTAATGAGACGAAGGAGGATCCGGGGATTGGCCGTATTATTCTTTTTATTGGACATGGGTCCCACCTCCTTGTTTTTCGTTGGTCTCCCGGTAGGAAGGGACGGTTTTCAAGAGTTCATCGTGGCTCCCCATGGCTAGAACTTTACCGGACTGCATGAGGATAATCAGATCCGCATCTTTGACCGAAGAGATCCGCTGGGCAATAAAGATCTTTGTTGTTCCGGGAAGGAACTCCTTGAGCGACTGTTGAATCAGGGCATCTGTTTTCGTATCGACCGCAGAAGTGGAATCGTCAAAAATGAGGATTTTTGGCTTTTTCAGAAGGGCTCGAGCGATGGTAAGCCGCTGACGCTGACCACCTGAAACGTTGGTTCCCCCCTGCTCAATGACGGTTTGATAGCCATCCGGAAAGGAGCGAATGAAGCCATCCGCCTGGGCCAGCTTAGCTGCCCACTCGACTTCTTCATCGCTGGCATAAGGATTACCCCACCGGATGTTTTCCGCAATAGTCCCTGAGAAGAGGACGTTTTTTTGAAGGACAAGGACAGCCTGGTCACGAAGACTTTCCAAATCATAGTCCCGGACATCCCTTCCCCCAACTTCAAGAGATCCCCGACTGACATCATAGAGGCGGGGTATGAGCTGAACCAGGCTGGACTTTCCGGATCCGGTCCCTCCCAGGATCCCCACGGTCATGCCCGATTCAATCCTAAAGTTGAGATCGGAGAGGGTATCCTCTTCCGCCTCCTCTGAATACTTGAAGGAAACGTGGTGAAAGGATACCGATCCGTCGGAAATGGTCCGGATTCCTCCCTCCGGAGAATGGAGAGTCGACTCTTCCAGCAAGATCTCGTTAATCCGGCGAACGGATTCAGCCGACATGGTCAGGAGGACAAAGACCATAGAAAGGAACATGAGCTGGATCATGATCTGCATTCCGTAGGTCAGCATGGCAGACATCTGACCAACATTGAGGTCTACCCCACCGGAGGAAACAACCATTTTTGAGCCGACGACAAAAATAAAGAGCATGTTGAAATAGATGGCCAACTGCATAACCGGAGAGGAAAAATTTACGATGGTATTGGCCTTGGTGAAGATTTTCATCATCCTCTCCGAATCACCTTTGAATTTTTTCTTCTCATAATCGCCACGAGCATAGGCTTTAACTTCCCTGGCCGCCTGAACATTCTCCCCTACCGTTCGGTTGATTTCATCAAACTGGCGGAAGCCCTTACGAAAATGGGGCATGGCAATCTTGATGATGAAGAAGAAGGCGACGGCTAAAAAAGGGATGATGATTAAAAAGGAATAGGCCAATGATCCGGCCATCCGAAAGGCCATGAAGAAGGCAAAAATAATGACCAAAGGGGCCCGGACCGACTCGCGAATGAGAATCATGAAGGACATCATGACATTGTCGATATCCGTCGTTAACCGCGTAATCAGGGATGGTGTGGAAAATTTATCAATGTTCCCAAAGGAATACGTTTGAATTTTCCGAAAGAGGTCTCCACGGAGGTTTTTGGCAAAGCCGGAGGAGGCTTTGGCGGAGGTGAAACCTGCCAAACCGCCGGTTGTCAGAGACAGACCGGCCATGAGAAGGAGAAGAAGACCCGTTCGTGAAACGGCCGCCATGTCCATAGTCTGTCCTTGAAGACTATTGATCAGATTGGCGGTGAAAAAGGGAATAAGTGCATTAAAAATAGCCTCCATTACAATAAAGAGCACGGTCAGGAGGCTGAGCGTTTTATATTCCCTTAAGGATCCTAAAATATTTTTTGCATTTTTGACCATAAAAACCTCAACGATCTATACCCCTGTTCAGGCAGTAAAGAGAATAAAAGAAGTAAAATGTAGATACCCTCAGGAGCAAATTCAAAAACAGGAAAGACCACATCAGTTAGAATAGAAGAAGAAGTTGACTTAAAAGCCAATGAAGAAGGGGGAACTTCCTATGCACGGCATTGTTGATTACATTCATGGCGGTCACCTGGACAGTTTTGACCGGGTGGTCCTCTGTAGCCGGTCGCCCAGAAGGCGTGAACTTCTGGCCTATCTTAACCCCATCTGCCGGAGCCTGGACCTGGATGAGCGAACTATCGAATACCGATACATGGCCCTCTATGGATCCGACCATTTCATCGACCGGGTGGGTAAGACGGCCTGCGAATTAGCAGGGGCTAAATGCGGTCTTGGTGAAGGGCCTGAAGAAAGCGGAGCCCTGGCCGGAAGTCTCTATATCGGGGCAGATACTATGGTCCTTATGGATGAATCAGTTTATCACAAGCCTCGGGATCTTGAGGAAGCGGAAACCATGTTCCGGTCCTACTTCGGCCGAACCCACCACGTGGTAACCGGGGTCTGCCTTCGAACAGTCTCGGGCTTCCAGTCATTTTACGCCATTACGGCGGTCACTTTCGTTCCCTACTATCCGGACCTGGAAGAGTCCATTCAAGACTATCTGACTCATGGTCAAGTCCTGGATAAAGCGGGAGGCTACGGCATCCAAGACCTCGACCCTCGATTCGTCGCCTCCATTGAAGGAGACATTCATAACGTGATCGGCCTCCCTCTGGCTGAACTTGCCCGACGGATCGCTCCCTTTTCCATTGATCCCAGGCCGAAGGATTTTATTTCACTGGATGAGTTTACCCGGATTGTACGAGACTTAGTGGACGACCTTCCCCCCTCTTTTTTTGATGGACTGAACGGACTTGTTCAAATTCATCCGGAAGTCAGCTACCATCCTGAAGCCCGGGACAAAGACCTTTGCATCATGGGCCAATATGTCAGAGATAAGCTGGGACGTCGGATCGATCTTTACTATGGCTCTTTTCGGATCATTTATCGAGGCTGGTCAGGCCCTGCACTAAGAGACCGAATCAATGAGGTCCTTGTCCACGAATTTCGCCATCACCTGGAATCCAGGGCTGACCTCCGAGATCTTGAAATTGAGGATCAGGCTTTCCTTCAGTCCTACCGGGCCAACCAAGATCATAAGACTATCCGACAACTTGAAGATTAGCTACCGCTAAAAAAGATAGCGGCGATAGGTCGTCATGTAGTCGTTAAAACGGTTAATGAGGTCTTGGGAAGCATAGTCGGGCCTGACCCGCCAGGCCCAGTTCCCTCCCGCTATGCCCGGAATGTTGATTCGGGCCTCCTCCCCCAAACCCAGAAGATCCTGGAGGGAGAAAATGGTCAAATCGCTGACCGATCCTAATAATGACCGTACCGCTCCCCAGTGGGTGCCCTCTTCCTCATTCAAGAGAAGGTAGGTATCCACTCTTTTTTTTACCGGATCGGGAAGACTCCGATACCAACCGACAAAGGGATCCGAATCATGGGTGGAGGTGTAAATGACTGAATTCTTCACATAGTTATGGGGAAGGTACCGGGAATCATCCCCTCCGAAGGCAAACTGAAGGACCCCCATACCGGGATAACCCATGGTGTCTTTGACCCGACTGACCTCCGGTGTGAGAGACCCTAAATCCTCTGCAATCAAGGGAAGATCAGGAAATTCTTTTTGGATAGCCCGGAAAAAGTCCAAACCGGGTCCCCCGACCCATTCTCCCCGGTGAGCAGTCTTATCTCCGTAGGGAATGGAGAAATAGGTTGTAAACCCGATAAAGTGGTCAAGACGAATGAGGTCAAAGAGGCGGGCGTTGACCCTGATTCGGTCCAACCAATAGGAATAGCCCTCCGCTTTCAAGGTCTCCCAGCGGTAGAGAGGGTGGTTCCAGACCTGTCCATCGTCTGAATAGGCATCCGGAGGAACACCGGAAACCCGGATAGGTGCCTTCTCTTCATCCAGAAGAAAATACTGAGATTGGGCCCAGCAATCTCCGGAATCCAGAGGTGTATAAATAGGGAGATCGCCAATCAGCTGAACGCCCTTGCGATGAGCATAGGCCTTGAGACGGTCATAATGGCTAAAGAAGGCGTATTGGAGAAAGATCTGATAGTCTACTTCTTCCCCCTGAGTCTGACGGAAGGCTTTTAGGCTATCCTTCTCTCGATATTTCAGCTCCCTTGGCCAGTTTACCCAGTCCCGTCCGTAAATCCTGCGGAGACTTCGGTAAAGGCTATAGTCTTCCAGCCAATTTTTATTCCGGTCTAAAAAAACCTGGTAATCCTCCGGCCGGGGCCTTTCCTGAAAGCGGGTGAACGCCTGACGGAGGACCCTGTCCCTCCCCTGATCTAGGGCCAGGTAGTCAATTCTTGCGGGATCCTCCCCCCATTCCGGGTCACTCAGGTCCTCTTTTTCCAAGAGCCCTTCTTCCTGGAGAGCCTCTAGGTCAATAAAATAGGGATTTCCGGCAAAAGAGGAAAGGACGGAATAAGGAGAATTCCCGGATTCCGGACTGGTCGGTCCGAGAGGCAGGACCTGCCAATAGGATTGATGGGTGGCGGCTAGAAAATCGATAAAGCGATAAGCTTCCCGACCCAGACTTCCGATCCCGTAGGTAGAGGGGAGGGAAAAAATGGGAAGGAGAATTCCAGATGCTCTTTGCAAGGAACCGACCTCTCTTTCATGTGCTTATGGACTGTCTTTCCCGGTTTAATCGTCCTCCCGGGATAAAGCCAACATGGCCTGACCCACGATCGTCAAAGATTTCATCAACTTCTTTACATTTACTCTTTCATTGGGCTGGTGTTCAAGGGGAGTGTCTCCCGGGAAATTAGGCCCGAAAGCAACCATGTTGGGAAAAACCTTGGCATAGGTTCCTCCGCCTATCGCTAAGGGTTCGGACAAATCGCCTGTCATCGTCCGGTAGACCCCCAGGAGTCGCCGGATGAGTTCCGAATCTTTGGGAACATAAAGGGGATCGGTGATCTTCCGGTCTAAGAGCTGGAGACCATAGTCCAGGCAAGCCGATTCCAGGGCTTCCTTGACCTTGTCGTGGTCACCGTTTTTCGGATAACGAATATCCAAACCGAAAGAAAGTTTCCCTTCCTCGAGGCGAAGGGTGCCCAAGTTGACCGAAGTTTCTCCGGTCTCCGGATCCTCAAAGTGGATGCCCAATCCCTGCCCCTTGGTATCACGTCCTATTCTTTCCAGGATGAAGGACCGAACCTTGTCAAAGTCTCCTCCGATCTTCACCTCCCCCACCGCTTCAAGTAGGGTGACCAGGGCATTTCTACCCAGCTCGGGCATGGACCCATGGGCTCCGGCACCTTTCGCTTCAATGATTGTCTTTCCTTCTTCCTGTAAGACACAAAGATCTTCCTTCTCCCCAATATTCCAGTTTCCTCCCAGGACAAGGCGGGCGGAGTCCGGAACGACATTGAGGGCACGGCCGGCTTCAAAAGCCAGAATCGGAATGTCTCCTTGTTGAAAATCTTCACAGCCGATATAAGCGTGGGTGGTCCCTTTTTCAAAAAAGATCAGGGGAAAATCGGCATCGGGGGTAAAACCCATAACCGGCATTTCCTGACCGGATTCTACATAATGGCGGACACAATGGGAGCCGTTTTCTTCGTTGGTTCCAAAGATGACTCGAATTCGGCGATCAGTGGAAATTCCCAGCTCCTTGATGGCTTGTAAGGCATAGAGAGCTCCAATGGTCATCCCTTTATCATCAGCCGTTCCCCGTCCATAGATTTCCCCATCAATGACTTCACCAAAAAAGGGATCATGATCCCAATTCCCATCCACAGGAACGACATCCAGGTGACCCAGGACGGCAACCATATCCTTGCCCTCCCCATATTCCGCATAACCCACCCGGTTATCCACATTTTTTGTCTCAAACCCCATGGACTCCGCTAATCGTAAGGCATAGTCAAGGGCTTTTCTTGGCCCGGGTCCAAAGGGAGCTCCTTCCCCAGCAGGACCCATAACCGAATCAATCTTTACTGCCCCACCGATACCCCGGAGAACCTCCTCTTCCATGGACAAAATCTTCTGGGTTAATTCCTTTTGAATCATTCTCTTTCCCTTTCTAAAAGCTTTGCTTCCAAACGGAAAACTCATCTTTCATTCGATGCCGGTTCTACTTCGTCCGTCTTCCGGTTTGGTACCTTCTTAAAGAGGCCGGTGACCATAAGAGCAATGGCTCCATCACCGGTGACATTACAAGCCGTCCCGAAGGAGTCCTGAAGGGCGAAAATGGAAAGCATGAGGGCCGTCCCGTTATCATCAAAGCCCAGAACGGAAATAATCAGCCCTAGAGAGGCAACAACTGTTCCTCCCGGAACGCCGGGAGCCGCTATGGCAAAGATGCCGAGGAGACAAGCAAAGGTGACCATAGTCATGGGATCCGGCAAACGACCATACAAGATCTGGGAGACGGTCATAACAAAGAAGGTTTCGGTCAAGACAGATCCGCAGAGGTGGGTGTTGCAGCAAAGAGGGATACAAAAGTCCCGGATTTCCGGATCCAGGGTCTTGGCCTTGGCCGCTGACTTCAAGGCCACAGGTAGGGTGGCAGCCGATGACATGGTTCCCAGGGCGGTAAGGTAGGCCGGTGGATAGTGGCGGAGAACCTCCATGGGGTTGGTCTTGGAAAGGGCTCCACCAATGCTATAAAGAAGGGTTAGCCAGATATAGTGGCCGACAATGACGATCAGGATGATTTTGAAAAAGATGGGCAGCTCTTTGATGATGACCCCCTCATAGGCCAGGCTGGCAAAGGTGGTGAAGATATAAATGGGAAGGACGGGAACGACGACATTTTCTACGATCTTCAGGACCATATCGTTAAAGTCCTCCAGGAGCCTGGTCCAGGATTCCGACCGGGTCCAAATGACAGACAGACCGATAAGGACGGCAGTAATAAGAGCTGTCATGACGGGCATGATAGGAGTGAACTTGAGTTCAAGGAGGGCTTCCGGGAGGGCACGGCCCGATCCTACTTCTGAAACAATATTCAGGCCGGGAATGATCAGATAACCCGCTGCCATGGAGAACAGGGCTGCTCCCACGGAAGACAGGTAGCAAATGATCAGGGTCACGGTTAAAACTTTGCCCGCACTATGGCGGAGGGAGATGATCGCAGGGGCAATAAAGCCCAGAATAATCAGAGGAACCATATAGCCTATAAAGTCCCCGAGAATATTTTTCGCTGTTAATATCACTAAAATAAGGCCCTCTGAAGCATAGGTTCCTATAAGAACACCGGCCACAATGCCCAAGAGAAGTTTGAAAACGAGGGTGTGGGTAATTTTTTTCATCTTATCCTCTCTTTCTTTTCCTCCGACTTTCACTCAGGAGAGATCATAATCGATGTATACAGAAAACCCTTTGCTTGGCCGGTTGACCGCCGGACTTCCACAAAGGGTTGGAATATCACAGGTTATTCTTCTTCCAGGCCCGTAGTGAAATTATCGAAATAGCCTTGAATGAAGACGACCGGGGTTCCCTTATCTCCTGAACCGGAAACCAGATCGGCTAGGGAGCCCAGTAGGTCTGTCAGGTGACGAGGAGTGGTTCCCTCCGATTCCATTGCCCCTTTAAGGTCCTTGTCCTTGGCTTCAATTTTCTTGGCAATAGCCTTGCGAAGTTCTTCGCCCTTAAGATCGGCAAAGTCATTATCCGCAAGGTACTTGAGTTTAAGTTCATTGGGAAGACCGGATAGACCTTGCGTAAATCCCGGAGAAACGACAGGGTCGGCAAACTCCCAAATGCCGCCATGGGGATCCTTGAACCCTCCATCCCCATAGACCATGACTTCGATGTTCTTTCCGGTGACCTCCTTCAATTGCCGGGCCAGATTCTCAACAAAGGACTGGCAATCTCTGGGAAAGAGTTTGACTCTTTCTTCCGAGGCCTTATTGGATCCCAGAAGGCCATATTCCTCATTGTAACCGGAACCATCCACAGACTCCGTCAAAATATCATCCAGACCATAAACAACTTTTGCCCCGGCCGATTTAAGCCGGCGTTTGGATCTTTCCTTGGTATGGATATCGCAGGTGATGACCTGGTCGGTATATTGGAGAATAGCTTTAGGCTGGTTGGCCAGGAAAATGACCAATTCACAGTCTTCCGCCTCTACCAGATCCCGGTAGAATTTAATATAGTCCACGCCGGTAAAAGGATGTCCCACCTGACCGAAAATCCGATAAAAGTCTTCTTCAGAGATGACATCATTGTAAGGATCCAGGCCGGCCTTATCCATCGCCTCAACAGTGATAAGCTGGTTTCCCACCTCATCCGAGGGATAGGTCATCTGGAGGTAAATCTTGTCCATGGCCCGGGCAATGGCCTTGAGGTTCATGGAGAAGCGGTTGCGGGAGAAGATGGGGTTAAAGAGTCCGACTTCTCTCTCGGGGAACTTTTTTTGAATGTCCCGGGCAATCTGATCCACGCTGGCGTAGTTTCCCTGAGCCCTGGCGACAATGGCCTCGGTCATGCATAGGACATCCCGGTCATGGAAGGAAAATCCTCCTTCTTTTCCGGCAGCTTGAAGAGATTCGACCACCATGCTGGCAAGGTCGTCCCCTTCCCGGATGATGGGGGTTCGGATCCCTCTTGCCACAGTACCGATCATTCTCATTGGTGATTCCTCCTTAGTAATTTACTCATTAACTATATTTCAACGAAGAGGCATTTTTGGTTAAAACGTCGTGGGCTCCGCCTTCTACAATAGAAGTGGAGGAAACCAGGGTGAGCTTTGCTTTATCATGGAGTTCCTCAAGGTTGAGGGCTCCGCAATTGCACATGGTTGCTTTGACCTTGGCCAGAGACGCTTCTACATTGTCTTTGAGCCTCCCGGCATAAGGAACGTAGGAGTCAACACCTTCTTCAAACTTTAGCCCCTGCTTTCCACCCAGGTCATAGCGTTCCCAGTTGCGGGCACGAGCGGACCCTTCTCCCCAATACTCCTTCATCATGGAGCCATTGATGTTGATTTTCGCTGTTGGAGATTCATCAAAGCGGGCAAAATATCGACCCAGCATGCAGAAGTCCGCTCCCATAGCCAGGGCTAAGGTAATGTGGTGGTCGTAGACAATGCCGCCATCTGAGCAAATGGGAACATAAATCCCGGTTTCTTCAAAATACTTGTTTCGCTCACGGGCAACATCGATAACGGCCGTCGCCTGTCCACGACCGATGCCCTTGGTTTCGCGGGTGATGCAGATGGACCCGCCGCCAATGCCGATTTTGACAAAATCTGCACCACAGTCGGACAGGAAGCGGAAACCTTCCCCGTCGACGACGTTTCCCGCACCGACTTTGACCTTATCCCCGTATTCCTTACGAATCCATTCGATGGTCAGCTTTTGCCACTCAGAAAAACCTTCGGAGGAGTCGATGCAGAGGACGTCTGCCCCAGCTTCCACCAGGGCCGGAACCCTGTCCTTGTAATCCCGTGTGTTGATTCCTGCCCCGACCAGAAGTCTTTTATGTTCGTCTAAAAGTTCGTTAGGGTTTTCCTTGTGGCGGTCGTAGTCTTTACGGAAAACGAAGGCAACAAGACGGTCCTCATCATCAATAATGGGCAGGGCGTTGAGCTTCTTATCCCAGAGAATATTGTTGGCTTCAGAAAGAGTGATCCCCTCCTGACCAAAGACCAGCTGGTCAAAAGGCGTCATAAAAGTCTCCACTTTTTCCGTCCCATCCATCCGGGACAAACGGTAGTCTCGGGAAGTGACAATGCCCACCAGTCTACCATGCTGGGTGCCATCTTCTGTAACCGCCATGGTGGAGTGGCCGGTCTTTTCTTTCAGGGTCAAAACGTCATCCAGGGTGGATTCAGGAGAAATGTTGGAATCGGAGGGAACAAAACCGGCCTTATAATCCTTGACCGACTTGATCATCCGTGCCTGGCTTTCAATCGATTGAGAGCCATAAATAAAGGACAGACCGCCTTGACCGGCCAGGGCGATGGCAAGAGTGTCATTGGATACCGACTGCATGATTGCCGAAACCATAGGTATGCGGAGGGAAAGGGAGGGGCTTTCTCCCTTTTTGAAACGGACCAGGGGAGTCGTCAAATCAACACGGTCGGGGATATTTTCGCTGGATGAATAGCCGGGAATAAGCAGGTATTCATGAAATGTTCGAGATGGTTCTGTTAGGTAGATAGCCATGGGTCCTCCTTCTTGTTTTACAGCCAATCAAACTGAAATCCTTCAACATCAATCGTATCATTTTCTGAGGGATTTTTTTCCCGAATTTGGTCCATCACCCCCATATCCTCCAGTCGACGCTCAAAAAAGCGAACGGAGCCTTCATCCGTAATGATGAGCCGGCGAACCAGGTCTTTGACCGGTTCTCCGGTCACATAAATGGTCTCCCCCTTTCGCTCCACCTTAATCCCTTCATCCCTTTTGAAAAACTGTCCCACATCAACCAATTCTTCATCAAAGGAAGCCAGGGTTCGCGGCAGGTCCTTCAGTGCATCAACAATAGCGTATTTGAGATCTTTGATGCCCTCCGTTGTTCCCGCGGAAAGAGGGATGATCCGAACTGGCGTCTCCCCGATCGCTTCTTTGAATTTTTTCAATCCCTCTTCTGCACCGGGCAGGTCCATCTTATTTGCCGCAATGATCTTTACTCGGTTGGGAAGAGCCTCGTTGTAGGAGGCAAGCTCTCCTTGGATAAGAAGGTAGTCCCGGTAGGGATCTCTTCCCTCAGATCCCGCCATGTTCAGAACGTGAACCAAAACCCGGGTTCGCTCGATGTGGCGAAGGAAGTCATCACCTAAGCCGGCACCGGAGGAGGCCCCCTCCACCAAACCGGGAATATCTGCTAAAACAAAGGAAAGGTCGTGGTCAATGTCCACCACGCCCAGGTTGGGAGCAAGGGTGGTAAAGTGATAGTTGGCTATTTTGGGTCGAGCATTGGAGAGGATGGAAAGGATAGTGGACTTCCCCACATTGGGCAGTCCCACTAAACCCACATCTGCAATCAGCTTTACTTCCAAAACCACTTCCAATTCCTGACCGTGTTGGCCGGGGATAGCGAAACGGGGAGCCTGACGTACGGAGTTTTTGAAATGGGTGTTCCCCTTTCCTCCCCTTCCGCCTCGCACTGCTAAAAAGGTCTCCCCATCCTGGGTTAAGTCGGCGATGGGAAGGAGGGATTCTTTTTCCCGGATGACCGTTCCAACCGGAACCTTGAGATAAAGGTCCTGGCCCGACTTTCCGGCCATCTTCTTCCCCATCCCATTCATGCCTGACTCCGCCTTATAGCTCCGCTTATACTTGAAGTCCATGAGGGTAGCGACATTATTGTCGGCAATAAAGTAAATGGAGCCGCCTCTTCCTCCGTCTCCACCATCGGGGCCTCCGGAAGGAATAAAAGCTTCTCTCCTCCAGGAGACAGCACCATCGCCCCCCTTTCCTGCCTTCAGTTGTATGCTGGCTTTATCGATAAACATAGGCCCTCCTCATTACTCGGGGTCTTGGTTCAATTAAGAAAAGGAGCCGCTAAGGCGGCTCCTTCAATCCTCTGCCCAGTCCGACTTAGGCAGTGGCAACTTCTTCAAGGGGATAGACGGATACTGTCTTTTTCTTTCCGGCTGTCTCAAAGCGAACAATACCGGGAGCAATTGCGAACAAGGTGTCGTCTCCGCCCCGCTTCACGCCCATCCCGGGATGAATCCGGGTTCCACGCTGGCGAACGATGATCTGGCCGGGTTTAACGACAACGCCATCATGCTTTTTAACGCCCAGTCGTTTAGACCGAGAATCACGGCCGTTCTTGGATGAAGAAACACCCTTCTTCGAAGAAAAAAGTTGAAGATAAAATTTCATCTTAAAGGTCCTTTCTATCCTGAATCGTTATATATTCAGGATGGTCTTTAGCTAGATCTTTCAAATTAAAGACAAAAGTCTCCAGAGCAAAATCAGTATATGGTATAGCGGCCGGGTTCTCATTATTCGGAAGGAAAACGTCCATCTTTCCTTCGTCAAACTCGACCTTCAGTCCTTCAATATGAAGAACCTCCTGGAGAGCATTCACTGTTCCAATCGCCAGAGTAGAAGCCGCACAACAGATGAGGTCCTGGCCATAGGGACCGGAGTCCGCATGTCCTCTCATTTGAAAGCCTCTGTACCTTCTCTGGGAAGAGGTTGAATCATAAAAGAATCTTACTTGAATCATTAGCCCTGGATGTGGTCGATGGAAATCAGGGTGTAGGGTTGACGATGACCCTGTTTTCTCTTATAACCTTTTTTTGCCTTGAACTTTCCGACGATGATCTTTTTTGCCCGATCCTGGGCTTTGATCGTGGCTTCCACCTTTGCCCCTTCAAGATAGGGCTTGCCCACCTTCAGGCTATCACCGCCGACCACTAAAACCTGATCCAGGGCAATCTTATCGCCAACCTCGCCCTTGACCTTTTCAATGCGAAGAACTTGTCCTTCTTCAACTTGGTACTGCTTACCACCGGTTTTAATTACTGCGTACATATCTCTCTCCGTTCTGTTAGACTCGCCAATGGAGGTATTGAGACAAAGACTTCTCAATTTACGAAAAACCTCTTCTGAGCGGTTACACATCAAGTAATTATAGCAGAAGAAATCACAACGAGCAAGTCCTACTCAGCATGGTTATCCTCTTCTTCACTGTTTTCAGGCTTACTTTCCTGAACATCAATGTTCCTGGCTTTCATGGGCTGGTAGCTTTCATAACCTGAATAGTAAGACGAGTCATAGGCCTCGTTGGAAGGATCTGTCTTCAAATAGGCGGCGGCGTGGTCTCTGAGCATGGGTACGGCATTGACAGAGGAATCGCCCACAGGATAGAAGATCACTGTGGCAATCTTTGGATCTTCAAAGGGGGCAAAGCCCATAATCCAACAATAGGGGGCAAAGTAACGCCCGGTTCTCGGGTCAATCTGCTCCCGGGTTGCCGTTCCGGTCTTATGAGCCAGGTGGAAAGGAACAGTATTATTGATCCGGTAAAAGCTGGCTGAAGCCTGCCGCATCCCCTCCTGGACTTCCTTGAAGACTTGAGGGGAAATTTTGGCTTCCTTCTTCTTCGGTGATTGCTTATACACCATAGTCTTGTTGTCGGAACCTCTAATTTCTCTCACCAAAGTAAAATCATAGGACTGACCCAGATTAGCGATCGTTTGGTCCACTTTGAGCATGGTCACGGGAGAGTAAGCGTTTTGCCCCTGACCGATCATGGTGTTTACTGAATCAGCTGAGGTCCATTGAATCTGGTTAAAATAAGAATACTTCAAGATGTCTGCCAGACCTTCGTTTTTTCCCTCCAGTGGGGTCATCGGTTCATAGCCCAACTTATCCAAACGTTCAATCACTGCGTTTCTGGAAATGGGTTTTTCCTCATCCAACCAGGACAAAATTCGATTGCTATCTTCCTTAATGATGGATGGATTTTTCTTGAGTCCTTCTTTTTTATAGCTGGCCAGGTTGGCATCCAGAAACCGGCGAAGAAGGGTCTTGGATAAGGCCACCTTTTTCTCCTTGGAGGGGATGGAAGAGGGTGCCTCACGAGGAATGTTAATCTCCAGTCCCGAAGGCTGATCCATTCCAAGTTCTCTAGCTGTCTTCCCCAGCTCGTCAATTTCCAGCTTGAATTTTGGGGCGGCGTTTCCTTTAGGATCATAACCCAAGCCCAGAACATAGAAATAATAGTTACAGGATTCTCGAAGGGCCGAATAAAGATTCATTGGACCATGGGATCCTCCCTGGTGGTAGATCCAGCAACGGAAGCGTTGATCACCAATATCCATATAACCGGTACAATTGACGGTGGCTCGAGGGTTAAGACCGTGTTCCACGCTGGATATGCCGACTACGGTCTTAAAGATGGACCCCGGTTGTACCGAAGATTGGGTTGTGAGGTTAAGCAAGGGTTTGGGCTTATTTTCATCAGGATTTTCCTCATCATTGAGCCTCTTCCAATCGGACTGGGAAATCCCGGTGACGAAGAAGTTTGGATCATAGTCCGGATAGGAGACCATAGAAAGGAGTTCCCCGGTCTTAGGATCGACAGAGATAGAGGAACCTGAATTCAAGCTGGCGGACCCGGTAATTCCGCTGTAATTCCCCCATGGAGACTGGTAACTAATCCCATGTTTAATGGAAAGAAGACCATTTTTTACAATTTCTTCCGATTGCCGTTGGAAATTAGCATCAATCGTCAAGTAGAGGTTGTTTCCGGCCTTGGGTTCCGTTTTTGAAAGAGTCTCTGTACGGTTACCGTTGGAATCGATCATGACCACCTGTATACCGTTAACCCCATGGAGGGTATCCTCAAAGGCCTCCTCCACACCGGTTTTCCCCACTAATTCATTAGGCTGGTATTTTTTCTCTTTGATGTATTTCTGAACCTCGGCCTCACTGGCGATTTTCCCAATATAGCCCAAAACATGAGACGCCAGACTACCATTGGGATAGAAGCGAATGGATTCACGGGAGACCATGAGTCCGGTCAGATCAGGAATATTCTCCTGGATCTTAGCCACCGCCCGAGGGGAAAGTTCGTAACAAAGGTTAACCGGAGTATAGGCATAATCCGCCTGCCATATGATTCGACCTTCCGTAACGAGTTTTCCATAATCCCAAATCGTATCGCCTGTGCTGGGAAGTTTTCTTTTTTCTAAAAGGGTAGAAAAGGCCAAGTCCGGTCCCATATCCTCCAGCTTATACCGCTTGAGAAAGTCAGCATGGTCTTTTTCCAGTCCATAGGTCCAATGCTTTATATCTATGCCCGGATAGAGGCCTGCCCCAAAAAGAGCATCCTGGGCAAGCCCCTTAAAATCATCATCAACGATAAGATCTTCCAGCAGATGATGAGCCTTGGCAAGACGGATAAGCCGGTCGACAGGCTTCTCTTCCGTATCTTCCGTCTTCTCATATTCAATCGATACCGATTTCGCATCGGATTGGATCCGGTAGGTTAAATTGAGGTTTTTTTCTAAGGGAGTAAGCCGGTTGATTAAAGCTTCTGCGGGAATGTTGAAGTGGTTCTCCTCTCCTACCGCCATGGAGGTTAAAAAATCCTTCAAGGCTGAAGCCGTAACCATGGTAGTAAAGTCCTGCCTGGCGGTGGAGTCAGCACTTACTCCGGGGAAGCGCTGGTGAAAAAGGCCTTTTTTCTGCAAAAGAGCTTCCTTGTAGGTATAGGCATAGGGAGAAAGAGTCAACTTCCCTTCTACCTTCTTTTCCTTCATGAGGTCAAAAGCCATTTTCCGGGCAGCAGGATGGCCCATGATTTGAGTCAGAATTGTTGGATTCTCCTTGACCATATCCGAGAGAAGAGCCATGGGATCATTTTGATTTTTGATCTTCCCCGCTTCCAAAAACGTATCGTACTTGGGATTTTTCTTATCAAAAACAAGCTTTTCTTTTTTTCCCCCCTCCATCGTTAAGGGGAGGGCATGGCCTTTTAAGGAAAATGCTTTAAGTGCTCGATCAGCGATCGAGACCTGATAATTACCTTCCTTACCCTCGTATTCGTAGACCATCTTCAACCATTCGTCAGTCAGGTCCTTTTGAATCATGGTTTTTTCGGCCAGACTTTGGGGGGTCGTGGCTTCCTTGAAATAATCCTCCGGATCCTTGTAACAAAAGATGAAGGAAGAAATGGGAAACTCATCCAGGTAATCCACCCCATCCTCATCCATATAGAGAACGAGTTGGGTTAATGTTTGATCTCTTTCCTCCTTATCGAGATTGAGAAATTCATCCTTGTAGGACTGAACGGCATAGGAAATCCGGGTTCCTGCCAGGAGAACCCCGTTCCGGTCATAAATATTCCCTCTTGGAGCAGTAATTTGTATTTCCTTGGTCCGTTTCGAGGCGGATATATTTCGGTAATATTCTCCGTTAAGGATCATAAGATGAAAGAGCTTCCAAACCAAAGCACCCATAAGGATAAAAAGGAAGATGATAATGATATTGGAACGCAAATTACGGGTCTTTTTCATGACAACAACCTAACTAATTACAGGGTCCGCCGAAGTTAAAGGCCGGTAAATTTCCGGAGTGGGCGGGAGGGAATGGTGCGAGATAAGACAAACAGAACCAAGAGGTAGAGGAGGCCATTCAAAAGGCATTCCGCAAACAGCGGTCCCTTCCAATAGTGGGTGAAGGTGAAGGGAATGCGAAGAACCAGATAAATCAGACTGGAGATGGCCCAGCGAAATAAGGTGGCCAGAACCGTAACCAGAAGGCCCGTTGGAATCCGATTGGCTGTATTCTTCATGAAGTTGCCTACAAAAGTTCCCAGGAGGAAGTAAATGAGAGCCCGAACGCCGAGGACAGGGGCAAACATCACATCTTCCAAAAGCCCCAGCCCCAAGCCGGTGTATCCTCCCCATTTAGGGCCATAAAAGATGGCCAAAACAATGGTGAGGGGAATGTTGATCGTCGGACATGCTCCCCATATTTCCAGGCGGGAAAGGACTGTTGCTTGAAGAATCTGAGTGACCAGAATAACCAGGGCAAAACGCTTTTTATTCATGTTTTCCTCCTTGGTCGCCGGACCCGGCCTGATGGGCAGAGGACTCTCCCTCTCCGGTATTGATAGGATCCTCCGGGTGGAAGACCAGGAGGTCGTAAAGCCGATTAAAATCGATGACCGACCGAATGGCGACATTTTTCGTCAAACCATCTTTAGCCGTTTCGACCTTAGAAACCTGGCCGACATAAAGTCCCCGTGGATAAACGCCTCCCATTCCGGAGCTGACCACTGTCTCCCCCTCCTTAACCGGGGTTGAAGGATCCAGGAGATAACCAAAAAAGGATTCAGCATCTCGGGAATTGATGATCCCATAGCCGGTGGATTCGGCAAAAAGAACGGATACGTTGTTAGCCTGGTCCATAAGAGAAGAGACCTTGGCATAGGTTGGGCCGACTTCTACTACCTTTCCTACTAAACCCGCTGAGGAATAACCTTCTTCCGTCTTGACGCCTTCGATGACGACATCTCCCTCCCGAATTCCTGAGGTCATTCCCTTGTTAATGGTGAAGCGGATAAAATGATTGGAGGGATCCATACCGGAGATATGGGCTTCCACCATTTTATCCGGGTTAAGGGCACGTAATTTTGCCGATTCCCTGAGAACCTCAGAGTCCGCTACCACATTGCCCAGACGCTGTACCTTTTCCGTCAGGGCCTTGTTTTCCTTTATAAGTCGATCAATTTTTGCCTGGCTGGCCCGGTCGCCGAAGACCCGATCATAGAGGTCCTGTGCAGACTGGGAAATGGTATAAAAAACCGAATTCACCGGTGAAATGACCGTGTTTAAGATTTTGGACGGGAGAGCGGATGTTTGAGGATTTCTCTGTGAAAAAAGAATTAAGAGGATGAGCAGACCCAAGGTCACGATAAAAGAATAGGACTTCTTTTTTCTTTTATATCGAATCATTTTTCTTCCCCTTTAAGTCTTTATCCAGCTTTTTCATGATCATCAGAGAGCCTTGGATGGCGTCTTCCGCGGGAGCTTTGGAAACATGCACCGGCATAAGCAGGGTTTCCTGAAGGTATTCCCCTATTCCATCGAGAAGGGCCAACCCACCGGTTAAATGGATTCCCCGGCTGATGACATCCGAGGCGACTTCAGGAGGCGTTTTCTCCACCGTCCGACGGATAGTGTCAATGAGGTCATCGGCATAAGCGGTTAGTTCATCATACACATCGGAGGCATAAATATCGACGGACCGGGGCATTCCGGAGAGGGCATCTCTCCCTCCCACTTCCATTGCCGTGGTCTGCTTGTCTTTACGGAAAGAGGCAATTCCGTTTTTAATATTTTCTGCGGTATTGTCTCCGATAATGAGATCATAACTTTCTTTAAGTTTATTTTTTATCCGACCGTCCAGGTTTTCCCCGCCTTTTCGGAGTATCTCTGAAGTAATCACTCCATAGCCCGTTACGATCGCCGACTCTGCCGTTCCTGCCCCCAGGTCAACAATCAGAGCAGCCTGACTGGGCCGGTCAGGATCAATCAACCGGGCTCCATAGGCGGATGCAACCGGCTCCTCGATCAAAATAACATCCCGGGAACCTGACTGAAGAACAGCATCCTGAAGAGCCCTCTGTTCCACATCCGTTGCACCTGAGGGAATAGAGATGGCTACCCGTGGAGCGACCATAGATATTCCCGGGCTGGCTTTTCGGATGTAGTATTCCAGCAAGGCCTGGGTCAGTTCAAAATCGGATATAACCCCGTCCCGGAGGGGGCGGATAGCGATGACGTTGTCCGGAGACTTGCCGATCAGGTCCTTGGCCGCCTGTCCTACGGTAATGACTTCTTTTTTATCCAGGTCAAGGGCAACCACCGTCGGCTCGCGGAGGATGATTCCCTTATCAATCCTGGCGACCAGGGTGTTTGCTGAACCCATATCAATAGCAATATCAGGTGCTAGGATACGAAAGTATTTCATAGATGGTGACTCCCTATCTTTTCCTCAAACTTGAACGGTCGGTAATCCGACCCTTTGACGTTTTTTTTTATTGTATCTCATATCTCTTCTCTTATTGTAATGGATAAAGGGGGTCCTGTGTTTCTTTCGTTAAAAAATCCAGACTTTCGCCTGGATTCTTTGATCGCTTCAAATGATTTTTCTTTCCTTCATCGAAACATAAGCTTTTTCTCCTACAACCATGTGGTCGATGAGGGGAATTCCCACAATTTCTCCAACCTTATGGAGTCGTTTGGTAATGGAGATATCCTCCCAGGAGGGTTCCGGATCCCCGGAGGGATGGTTATGGGCAACCAGGATAGCATTGGCTCCGGACCGGATGGCTCCACGAAAAACTTCCCGAGGATGAACCAGGGTCTGGGTTAAAGTACCCAGGGAAATGAGGCTTTGGCGGAAAGGCCGGTTTTGAGCATCCAGATAGAGGCATACAAAGTGTTCCTGTTTTTCTCCCTGAAAAAGAGTGGAGAGATAATGAAAAACTGAACGAGGGGTGGAAAGGGATATGGCCTGGAAAGATCGAGTGGTATTGAGCCTTTTACCCAACTCCAATCCGGCAATAATCCGGCAGGCCTTGGCAGGGCCAATACCTTCAAAATTGGTCAATTCCTCCACAGTTGCCGTCAAAATCCACGTTCTCAATTTATCTTGCCTTAATATTGTGTCCGCAAGCTCAAGTGCGTTTCGAGAGGGAGTACCCGACCCGATAAGGATGGCTAATAGTTCCTCTTCAGAGAGAGCTTCTTTCCCTCGTCCGACCAGTTTTTCCATCGGGCGATCATAGCTGGGGTACTCTTTAATGGTCAAATTGCGAATCTTTTCCTCCATGGTAAATTCCTCCTCATTATGGAGAAGGGGGCGAAGTTGACCGATAGATTTTCTTCAGGTGATTGGTCACCTGGTGAGCAGCCAAGCCGATGAAAAGGCCCGAGGCCGCACCCACCAGGGTCATAATGGGAAGGTAGTAGAATATGGACGAATTGTCCAGAACAAAAGCAGCTACCAAAACCTGGCCGAGATTATGGGCAAAAGCCCCCAATTCACTAACCCCCACTACTGACAGAGGGGGAACCAGAAAGCGAAGTGACAGACTCATGGCAAGTGAAGCAAGAATAGCACCCGCCAGGGAATAAAAGAAGGAGGTAACCGCACCGGTTAAGAGCATGAGAAGAAAGGATTTGAGAATGGCAATAGTGAATCCTTCCTTTGGCCCAAAGGCAGCGATAGCGGTCAGGATGACCAGGTTGGATAGCCCCAGCTTTGCTCCGGGAATACCCACCGGAACCGGAAAGTAGTGTTCAAAAAGGGAGATCACCAGGGCCAGAGAAGTTAAGATAGCAACAAAGACCATTTTTCTCGTTTTCATGAAAATCTCCTAGTGCAAGATGACATCCGGCTGGCCGGAATTACCATTAGCCCTTTCCGATTTTATCTCCACCACAAAGCGGTTGGGCAAGCAAACGATCATGGCTCCCACCCTGGAAATTTTACCCTGTCGCATACAGAGTTTGTCGGGACAGTCGGCCTCCGAGACAAAGACCTTTCCTTCCTGAATTTCAAGAGTGTTCGTTCCATAGGCTGTCCGGTATGAATAGACTTGTTTTTCTTCTGTTGGAAGAAGGCGTATTTCGTCCACTACCTTTCCATCCACCTGAACAGATAGCCAACGTTGACCGGCCCCCCGACTCCGGAAGATGGGTTCGATGAGAAAAAAGAGACTCCCCCCTACCAAAAGTAAAATGAGAAGGAAGTCCGCTTTCGTCATCCACTTTTCTATTTTCATAGCTATCCCCACTTTCTGACTCATTCTAGCAAAGGGAACCTTCTCTTTCAAGAAAGGGCCGAGGGTCAAACCGTTCAAAAAAATCCCTTCTTCACCGGAAATACGGGAAGAAGGGATTCTTTCTTTATGTGATTTATTTGGATGTCACTTCTACTTGAGATTCGTCCGCAGGAATAGTGGCATTGATGTCCGGGTGAGGATCCAGGACAATGCACTTACCCGGGCACTTATCTGCTGCAGCCTGGGCCTTTTCCATGTCATAGCCCTCATGGAATGTAGGACGGGCCAGCTTGCCAACCATGGCGAATTCTTCAGGAGCCTGTCGGGTGCAGAGCGAACAACCGATGCAGCCGATGGAGCAGTTTCCGGAAACGGGCTTGCCGAATTCGGGGTTGGAACACTTAACCAAGGCCGGAGCATGGTAGGGTACTAAGTCGATGATGTGCTTGGGGCAAGTGTTGATGCACTTCATGCAGGCCACGCACTTTTCCTGATCGATAGTAGCAAGGCCGTTGACCATTTTGATGGCCCCGTAATCACAGACCTTCTGGCAGGTACCGCAGCCCAGGCAACCGTAGAGGCAGGACTTGCAGCCCCCGTAAGACTTGGTCATGACCCGGCAATCATCTACACCGGAGTAATCAAAAAGTTCACGGGTGTGGTCCTTATCCCCCTGGCAGTGGACGGAGGCAACCATCCGCTGGGAAGCGGAAGCATCCGTCCCCATGATGGCGGCAATTGCAGAAGCTGACTTCTCTCCGCCAACAGGACATCCATTGACAGGAGCCTTACCGGTAGCGATGGCTTCCGCCATATTGTCGCAACCGGGATAGCCGCAGGCACCACAGTTGGCTCCGGGAAGAGCTTCCCGAACCTGGGTGATCTTGGGATCCACCTCAATATAGGTAAGTTTTGAAACAACCCCCAGCATTAATGCAAAGAGAGCGCCGAGGATGGACATAATTATGACTGGCTGAATTAACTGATCCATTGTCTCCTCCTTATCCAAACATTCCGGAGAATCCCGAGAAGGCGATGGACATCAGGCCCAAGGTGATCATGGCCATAGGAACATTGCGGAAAGCCTTGGGAATCTGGTCATTGATGTCGTAGCGCTCACGGATTGCTGCGAGAAGGACGATGGCCATGAAGAAACCGATGGCGGCGGAAAGGCCGGAGAAGATCGTTTCAATAAAGCCATAGCCGCTTTGAACGTTCAAGAGGGCAACTCCCAAAACCATACAGTTGGTCGTAATTAAGGGAAGGTAGATGCCCAGAGCACCATAAAGACCAGGTGCTGATTTTTTTAAGAACATCTCCACGATTTGAACCAGGGTGGCGATAACTAAAATAAAGGCGATGGTCCGGAGGTAAATCAGGTTGGGTTGGAGCAAATAAGTATCGATTAACCAGGTGATCGCTGAAGCAAAAGTCACAACAAAGGTAACCGCCATTCCCATACCCAGGGCGGATTCCACCTTATTGGTTACCCCGATGGAAGGGCAAATCCCCAGGAACTGAGCAAGAACATAGTTATTGATAAAAATCGTTGAGAAGATAATCATAGGAATATTTTGCATTATGCTTCTCCTCTCTCAATGGCCGACAGATCCGGTTCTACCGGCTTGGCCAATTCCGCTTCTCTTTTCTTCTGCCGGTTATAGGTTGTCAGGGCAATAAAGATGCCCAGGATGATGTAGGCAGAGGCGGGCTGTTGGAAAAAGGGCAGAACATAGTCTTCGGGAATGATTGACATTCCAAAGAAAGACCCATTGCCCAGGAATTCACGAACAATCGCAACGGCCGTAATAACTAAGGTATAACCTAGTCCGTTGCCCAATCCATCAATGAGAGAGTCCACCACGCCGTTTTTATAAGCAAAGGCTTCAGCCCTTCCCAAGATGATGCAGTTAACGACGATCAGGGGAAGGAAGATACCCAAGGCGTTATAAAGGTCAGGAACAAAGGCGTGAAGGGCCATCTCCAGAATGGTGACGAAGGAGGCCACAACCACAATGAAGGAAGGGATGCGGATTTCGTCAGGAATAAATCCACGAAGGATAGAAATTACCACGTTGGAGGCGGTCAAAACCAAAAGGAGGGAAATCCCCATACCTAAAGCGTTGATGGCTTCCGTAGAAACAGCGAGAACGGAGCAAAGGCCGATCAGCTGAACCAGAACGGGGTTGTTTTTCAGGATACCGTCGGTAAATAATGTCTTTTTACTCATTACTTAGCCTCACTTCCACTCAATTGACCCAAGACCCGGGAGACCTCGTTCATCCCCCCAAGGACAGCATTGGTGGTCTTGGTCGCACCGGAAAGAGCAGGGATAGTTGACTCGCCGGCACTTTCACCACGCTTGATTTCACCTGTCAAAACAGAACCAACCATAGCTTGGGCATAGGCTTCATCCGCAACAGCAGCACCGAAACCCTTAGTCTCTGTCTGGCTGATGACCTGGAAACCTGTTACGGCACCATCGGTTGTTACTCCGACAACATAAGTGACCGGGCCGTCATAACCACTTGGAGATTCCACGTTAAAAATATAACCCTTAGTTTCTCCCCCGACCTTGGCTTCCTGGATGTCAAGAATGTGCTTGTTAAGCAGAGAATCGTCATCGACCGGCTTAATCTCTTCCGCATCCGGAAAAACTTTCTTATATGCAGCAATGGTTTCCTGTTTTTGCCGTTCAGCAATAACCGGCGCGGTCTGGGAGTTGGTAAAGGCAAGAACCAGGGTAGCAACTGCACAAATGATAAGAAGTCGAATAGCGTATTGAACAGACTTATTCATCTTTCACCCTCCCAAATGTTTTATTTTTAATGAAGTTGTCAATCAAAGGTGTGCAGACGTTCATCAGAAGGATAGCATAGGAAACACCTTCCGGATAACCACCGAAGTTTCGGATCAGGGCGGTAAGGAAACCCGCACCCAAACCGAAGATGAGCTGACCTTTTGAGGTAACAGGGCTGGAGGCGTAGTCGGTCGCCATAAAGAAGGCACCCAAGATCAATCCACCAGAGAGGATCTGATAAGGAATGTCTCCGAGACCGTTAGTTCCATTGACCATGCCGAAAATGAAGGTAAAGACAGCAAAGGATCCGATGTAGGCCAGAGGGATCCGAAGCTGGATAACGCCACGAACCAATAAGTAAATCGCCCCAAGCAAAAGAGCGGCAGCAGAAACTTCACCCAACATTCCGGGCACTTTACCCAGGAATAAATCCATGAGGCTGGGAACGACCACATCGCCGGAAGCGGCACCACCTTGGATGGCTTTGACTGCCGCCAGGGGGGTCGGTCCGGACAGGGTATCCGCCTTAAAAGGCAGAGGGGTAGCCGTCATTTCCTTGCCCCACTGGGCCAGAAGAAAGGCACGGCCGGCAAGAGCAGGGTTCATAAAGTTGGAGCCGAGTCCACCGAAGAGCTGTTTAACAACAACGATGGAGAAGACAGCTCCAATGGCTGCTTTCCAAAGGGGAAAACCTGCAGGAAGGTTAAAGGCTAAAAGAATTCCGGTTACCACCGCGGAAAGGTCATCAATGGAGACCCTCCGCCCCATGACCTTCTGACAAAGGGCTTCCGCGGCCACTGCGGCGATCACACAGACAGCGATCAACGAAAGGGCGGCAAAGCCAAAGAAGACACAGGAGGCAACAATAGCCGGGACCATGGCGATGATAACATCGAGCATAATCCGCTGGATGGAGTCCTCCGTCCGCACGTGCGGTGAGGAGGTTACCTTCAAAAGGGATCCTTCCTGGACAGGAGTATTTACGTTTGGCATAAAATCCTCCTCTACTTTTTCTTTCGGTTCATCGCCATGACTTCTTGCTTCCCGAAACGGATCAATTCAGTCAGAGGACGATGAGAGGGACAGATATAAGAGCATGACCCGCATTCAATGCAGGCAGTAACATCATTGGCCTGGGCAATATCCCAGTTCTCCATCTTGGAAGCGGAGGCAATGACTAAGGGTTCAAGGAAAACCGGGCAAACTTCTACACAACGGTTGCAACGGATACATGGGTCAATTCTCTTGGGTTCCGCCTCTTCCTTGGTCAAAACAAGGATGCCGTTGTTTCGCTTGTCGGTGACCGAATCCACACCGGCCTGAGCCACGCCCATCATGGGACCACCAAAAATAATCTTTCCGGCTTCAGTGGCAAGACCACCGGCAAAGTTAAGGACTTCTCCAATAGTCGTACCAAAGCGAACCACAAGGTTCTTGGGCTCATTTAATGCATGTCCGGTGACGGTAACCACACGCTCATAAAGGGGCTTTCCATAATACACCGCATCGACAATAGCACAGGTTGTTCCCACGTTGTCGACAATGCAGCCAACAGCAGCGGGCAAGCCGCCCATGGGCACTTCCCTGCCGGTGACAGCAGTGATAATCCGCTTTTCATCACCCTGAGGGTACTTGGTCTTGAGGACGGCCAGGGCCATATTCTCACTCTTGCCTTCCAAAGCCTTTTCAACAGCGGCAATCGCATCCGGCTTGTTATCTTCAATGGCAATAAAGCCCTTTTTTGCACCGGCGATCTTCATCATCAGGTGCAAACCGGCCACAATCTTTTCAGGCTGGGTCCGCATGGTGACATCATCGCAGGTTAAATAGGGTTCACATTCAGCACCGTTGATAATGATAGTATCAACCGGAGTATCCTTTGGTGGCTGAAGTTTGACGTGGGTCGGGAAGCCGGCCCCACCCATGCCGACGATGCCGGCTTCTTTTATGTAATCCAGCATCTCCTCTACCGAGAGATCTTCCTTCGATCGGTCCACCTTTTCATAGCCGAGGCTATCCTGTCCATCGTTTTCAATTTCAATGGCCTGGACCAATTGTCCGGTTGCTGAACGATAGTTCACAATTCCAAGGACTTTACCCGATACTGAAGAATGAACCGGGGCAGAAACAAAGCCGCCGGCTTCAGCGATCTTTTGTCCCACTTTAACCTCGTCCCCCTTCTTCACCAGGGGTTTTGCCGGGGCACCGATATGTTGGGACATAGTAAGCGTCACCTTGTCCGGTGCAGGCATAGGACTTGGAAGCGAACCACTCGACAGCTCCTTGAACTCTTCGATATGCGTACCGCCTCGGAAAGTCAAATTTTCGAGTTTCATTTACCACACTCCTCTCATCTACCTTTTAAATAAAAATAGCGGAGAACGGGTCAAGCCGTTCTCCGCTTAAAAGGATGCAGAAGATGGGATTCGAACCCACAAGAGCTTTTGGCTCACCACCCCCTCAAGATGGCGTGTCTGCCAGTTCCACCACTTCTGCACGCAAAAAAATGTAGCGACTTGACTATTATATCATAAATAGAAAGCCTGACAAGCTATTTGAATAGTAACAAGCAAAAAAAATAAACTCCCCAGTCCTTCGTTTGTTCACACCTCATTTATTCTATATTTAATTCTCAATTACTTCAAGCATAATAATTATTTTGTACCATAAGAAAAACCGAGCACAAGGCTCGGTTTATAAAAATGAGAGAAGATCATTTTCTTATTTTACTTTATGGTAGGTCCACTTCGCCGTATGAAGAAGATTCTCCCAGGCTAGTGAAAAACGGTTCATCTGACGAGTGTCGTCAGGCAGATGGTCCGGATAGAAGACCGAGTAGATAGAAAAAGCCTTATCCACCTTCTGAACATACTTTCGGGTAATGGGAACAGGGATTTTTTTCATCGTCTCCAGCTCCCAGGTGATGGTTCCCTCTTCCAACCACTGGTCAACCTTGGTATGACCAACATTGTAGGCTGCTGTGGCTAAGTGACGATTCTGATATTTTTGAATGAGAGAGGATAGGTGGTGACATCCCAGCTTAATATTGGTTGCAGGGTCAAGGACGGCCTTTTCGGAATAATCGATTCCGATTTCCTTGCACATTTCTTTGGCTGTCTCGGGCATAAGCTGCATTAACCCCAGCCCTCCATCATTAGCGATAACATCTGGGCGAAAATCCGATTCCGTTTTTATGATGGCCGCAATAAAACGGGGGTCCAAATTCTCATCTTGGGCAGCTTCCTCAATTTCCTTTCCAAAGCGAATAGGGTAGTTGGCGGTGCCGAAATAGGACATAGCGTAGGATCCACCGAAGGCGATCAAAAAAACAATCAAAAGCAAGATCAGGAGGTGTTTGATTAATTTTCTAAGAAATTTCATACCGGTCTCTTTCCCAAGCAATAGCTTGTCGGATTTCTTCATAAAGTTCCTTGAGCGTACCTTCATTATATATGATTTGGTCTGACTTGAGAATTTTTTGGTCGTCTCCCATCTGAGCATTAATCCTCGCCTGAGCTTGGTCGCGGTTTAGACCATCTCTTTTGCCCATTCTACGTATTCGATCTTCTTCCGGTGCCAGGACCAACCATATGGAATCGAAAGCCAGATTTTTTGCACGGTCCCAGGTTTCAAAAAGAAGAGGAAGGTCGAAAAAGAGCAGGTTGTCTTTAACGCCTATCCCCTCGGCTAAAACCGCCTTCCTGTCCAGATCTCGATAAATGAGGGGATGCATTACATTGTTCAATCTAGCCAGAGCCCGGGGATCATGGAAGACCAGGTCGGCCAGGCTTTTCCGGTCCAGGTTTCCCCTGTTATCAAGGGAATCGGGCCCAAAAGTTTGAAGGATGGCCTGAAATCCTTCTCCTCCTGGGGCCATCAATTGGTGCGCAATCTCATCACCATCCAGTACGGTATAGCCTTCCTTAATGAGATAATTTGTACAGGAGGACTTTCCCGACGCTATTCCTCCGGTGAGGCCGATCCTCCATATCCTACTTTGCTTCATACCAGGATTTCCCTATATTGGTATCGGCCAGAAGGTCAACGGCCAGGTCAGAAACATCTTCCATAATCTTCTTCATCTTTTCCCCCATCTCTTCCGCATGACTGCTGTCCACTTCTACAATTAATTCATCATGGATTTGTAAGACTAAACGTGCCTTGATTTTTTCCTCCCGGAGAGCCTGGTCCACGCGGATCATGGCCAGTTTAATAATATCGGCCGCCGTTCCTTGAATAGGGGTGTTGAGTGCGATCCGCTCCCCAAACGAGCGAACGTTAAAGTTGGAAGAGGCCAATTCAGGAACACTCCGACGACGACCATAGTAGGTTTCGACATAACCTTTTTCCCTGGCCTTATCGACAATGTCTGACATATATCTTTGGATTTCGGGATAGGTGGCCTTGTAGCCATCAATGTATTCCTTAGCCGCCTGACGACTAATCCCCAAATTCCGTGAAAGACCATAATCAGAAATCCCATAGATAATACCGAAATTAACCGCTTTGGCTGAAGATCGTTCAAGACCGGTGATTTGGTCAGGATCCTTGCCGAGAATTTCTGAAGCGGTTTTTGTGTGGATGTCGTGACCTTCCTTAAAGGATTGAATCATGGTGGGATCCCCGGATAAAGAAGCTAAGACACGAAGCTCAATCTGCGAATAGTCTGCATCCACCAGCAGCTTCCCTTCTCCGGCCACAAAAACCGCTCGAAGTTTCCTTCCTTCTTCTGTGCGAACAGGGATGTTTTGGAGGTTGGGTTCCGTAGAAGAAAGCCTGCCGGTTGCCGCTACATTTTGCTTGAATTGGGAACGGACTCGGCCATCCCTATCGATATATGGACGGAAACCATCAACATAAGTGGATATCAATTTGGATAACATCCGATACTCAAGGATAGCCGGGATAATGGGATGGTCATCGACCAAGCCCTCCAAAACATCCTTGGCTGTGGAATAGCCGGTCTTGGTCTTCTTTCCCGGTCGAAGGCCCAAATCAACAAAGAGAAGATCGGAAAGTTGCTGGGAGGAATTGATATTAAAGGTCTTTCCGGCATAATTGTAGATCTCTTCTTCCATTTCCCGGAGCCTGTGCGAATACTCCTTATCCAAGGTATTCAGTTTTTCTTCGTCTACGGCAATGCCCGCAATCTCCATGTGGGCAAGAACACGGGCAAGAGGGTTCTCTATCTCTAAATATAGCCTGTCCATTTTCATTTCCCGGATTTCCGCCCAGAGCTTATCCTCGCCTTCCATGACCACCTGAAGAAGTCCTCCCACATAGTCCAGAAGCTCTTGTTCATCAATTTGATCAAACTCTTTACGCTTGGCTCCCCTGCCGAGAAGTTCACGGCGAGAATGAATATTCACCCCAGAAAGTCTCCGGGCAAGATGGTCAATTTCATAGGAAGAGCGGGTGGGATCTAAAAGATATTCCATGAGCATAATGTCACGATAATCTCCGGTGAAGTCCAGGCCCATTTTATCCAAGAGAACCATGGATTCCTTAATATCATAAGCAAGAAGAAGAGGACCCTCTCCTGAAAAAAGGGAGCTGAAGGATTCTCGAAAGACCTCTTCCTGACCTTTCAAATCAAGAAGTAGCGTTTCTTTCCCACACCGGAAACAGGCGAAAATGGGGTTGGCATGAATATAATTATCTCCATCTCCCAAAATGGCAAAAGACGTTTTTTCCAACTTAGCTAATTTTTTTGCCAATCCGGGCCATGCCGGAGCGGCAATGATTTTGGTCGAAAAAGTGAGAGTTTCTTCTTTTTCGTCCAAGGCATAACGGTCGGCAAAAGACCGAAACTCCAAGCGGGTAAAAATATCCACCAATTTCTCCCGGTCTGCCTCGCCGGGTTGGAAGGCTTCCCATTTGTCTTCCAGAGGCATGTCCCGGAAGATCTCTCCCAGTTGTCGGGACATAAAAGCCTGATCCTCATTTTCAATGAGGTTTTCTTTGAGCTTCTTTCCTGATACTTGGTCGAGATTTTCGTAGATTTTTTCAATCGTGGAAAATTCTTTAATGAGCTTAATAGCAGTCTTCTCCCCTATGCCGGGAACACCGGGAATGTTGTCCGAAGTGTCTCCCTGAAGGCCCTTGATGTCCACCAGGGCGGAGGGGCTAACTTGGTATTTTTCCATAATATAATGGGGCGTCACCACTTCTATCTGGCTGATCCCCCGTTTCGTATAATGGACACTGGTCAAGTCCGAAACCAATTGGAAATAATCCCTGTCACCGGTTAATAAGATGGATTCTATCCCTTCATTTTCCGCTTTTTTGGACATGGTGCCGATAATATCATCCGCTTCATAGCCTTCCCTATCAATCGTTGTTACGGATAAGGCATGGAGGATATCCTTGACCATGCCAAATTGCGGGCCCAGCTCCGGAGGAGTGGCCTGGCGAGTTCCCTTATAATCAGCATAGATTTTCGTGCGGAAGGTAGGCTCAGAACGGTCAAATGCCACAAGAACATAATCCGGTCTAATCTCCTCCATGGCCTTCCAGAACATGGTCATAAACCCATAAACCCCATTGGTGTACACCCCATCCTGGGTCCGCAAGTCTCGGATGGCATAAAAGGCACGAAAAAGCAGAGATGAGCCGTCAATCATTAAGAAACGTTTATTCCTGGCCATACTTCCTCCTCATAAAAAAAAATACCACGTCAACCGACGTGGTTTCATGCTGGTGGTGGGACTTGAACCCACACGCTGCATAACAGCAACAGATTTTGAGTCTGTCTCGTCTGCCAATTCCGACACACCAGCTTACCAAGTCAGTTTAACAAAACCGGCAATCAAATGCAAAGTTTTTGATCAATAATTATTGTTTTCCCCTCTCTTCTACGGGAGTAAAACTATTCCCTTTCGTCTCATTCGACTTCAGCCCCTTGTCAGTGCCTTCCCTTCTTGAGTAAGATATACCTACCCGAAGTCAAGGCTCCCTACACGGAGTCTTATCCTGACTTTTTGGAATGGAGGAGGTTGTATGGAATTTACTGAACCACAAAAATCAGTCATTGGCCATAAAAAAGGTCCCTGCTTAGTGCTTGCGGTTCCGGGCGCCGGAAAAACAACGGTCCTTCTCCAACGAATCAATCGTCTATTAGCCTCCGGCATTACGGCTCAAGAGATTGCCACCATCACCTTCTCCCGACTCCAGGCAAGTGACCTGGAAAGCCGCTTCAGTCGGATCTACGGGCCTAACTCCGGCCTCACTTTCTCCACCATTCATGCCTTTTGCTTCCGGATTATCCAGGCTTTCGCACGAAAGAAAGGTGCCCAAATCAACCTGATTGAGGGGTCGAAATGCTGGAACAAATATGATCTCATTTCTTCCATCTATCGAAATCTTTTAGGACGTCCTCCCCGTGAGGGAGAGGTGGATGACTTTTTCCGGGTAGATGGCTACCTGAAAAATGCCCTGATTTCCTACAAATCATTCATAAAGGAAACCGGCGAGGGTTTACCCCATTTTTCAGAGATTTCTTCTCGTTATGAAGATTTCAAACGTCAAAGGAATTTGATTGATTTTGATGATATGTTGGTAAGAACCCTGGAAATACTGGAAAGAGAACCTGATATTTTAGACGCTCTTCAAAGTCGCTTTACCTACCTCCAGATTGATGAGGCACAAGACACTTCACGAGTCCAATTGGAAATTATCCAGCGGATTTGCCAACCCGAAAATAACCTCCTCATGGTAGCGGATGATGACCAGTCCATCTATGGCTTCCGCGGGGCCTCTCCCCTCTATTTACTCCATTTTAAGGAGACCTATCCTCTGGCGAAAATCATCAAAATGGAAGATAATTATCGATCTACCCCTAATATTGTGGCGGTATCCAGCCGGCTCATCCGGGAAAACAAAAACCGTTACCGAAAGGAGGCCCAAGCCAGGCAGGAAGGGGAGGAAAAAATCCGGGTCTACATCAAAAGCAATCTGGATAAGGAGTTGGACCTGGTCAGCAAAAAAATACAAGAAGATCTAACTCTGGGTAATGGAGCCATTCTCTTTCGCAACAATATTTCAATGATCGCCTTGGCTGATCGACTTGACCGGATGGAGATAGATTTTCAGGCAAAGGGAAATGACGAGCGTTTCTTTACTCATCCCGTGTTAAAGGATGTCATAGATATTTTCCACTTTGCTATGGACCCGACTGATTTCAACAGTTTTGAAAGAATCTATTACAAGCTCAACGCTTTTCTAAAGAAAGACTTTCTGATAAAGATCCGGTCCATGGATCCGATGATTCCCATTTTGGACCGTTTAGACCTTCTTGATGGTACCCAAAATCCCTTTTACCGGGAAAAATTAGACCGTCTCCATATCGGGTTTGGTCAAATCAGAAGAGTCAGGCCTCGACAAGCCTTGGAAGAAATTCGGGACCATCTGGGTTATGGCGATTATATGAAGGAGGGTTCCCGGATGAGAAATAGAACCCTCAATACGGGTGACCGAGTAATGGAAAGTCTGATTTCTATAGCCGGCCCCCTCTCCTCCCTTCCTGACCTGGAAAGACGACTCCCCCAAATTCAAAGCCTGGTCAAAGCATCTGATCGAGTCGATAAGAAATTGACCCTTTCCACCGTGCACGGTGCAAAGGGTCTCGAATATGACAGTGTATGGTTAATCGATCTTATGCAGAACGAGTTTCCTTCCATAACCGCCTTAGCCCAAAGAGGGCAGGTCGGCTCCGGCCTGCTGGAAGAAGAACGACGACTATTTTACGTTGGAATGACTCGTGCCCGACACCGACTCCGTTTGGTCGGTCGTCGGGAGATAAATGGACGAAAGGTGGAAGTTTCCCAATTCATTGACGAAGTTCGGGGGCGAACCCCTTCCTAAACTGACCCCTCCGGCCGCTTTTCCCGGTCTCGGTCTTTTTTATTGATGGCAACCAACTCATCAAAGGTTCGAGGCTTGAAACCAACCACATCCGCTCCGCAGTTAAGTGCCTTAAAGAGGCACTTTGCTCTTTCCTGGTTATCCGACAGATGGTTGTGGATGTGACCGTAGAGATGCCAGGTTCCATAATAATAGCCGTCCCATTCCAAAAGAGGATAATGAAAAAGAACAAGGCGGTGATTATGGTCCTCTACCACCAGATAATCGCTCACTTCAACGAAGCGTTCACGACATGCCGGATCCTTTAGCATGGAGCCATCGTGATTACCACAGACCAGGTGAAGCCTTCCCTTAAGTTTTTCCAAATAGCAAAGAGGATTTTCTGATCGAGAAATGAGATCACCAACGATGTATACATCGTCATAATCCCCGACTACTTTATTCCAATTTTTTATCATAACCTCATCCATCTCTTCAAGCGATTGAAAGGGTCGACGACTATAGGCTATCACTCGATCATCTCCGAAGTGACAATCGGCGATGTAATAATTCATGAACGTCCTCTTCTCATTTCTATCCCGGGCAAGTGATTCGGAGAAAATCAAAATTCTTCAAAGTTGTTGAAGCTTAGCGACTTCCTCCTCGCTCAAGGGGCGGTAACTACCTTTTTCCAAATTTCCCAACTGCAAGGGCCCCATGGCTATCCTCTTCAATTGTAAGACTTCTTTCCCCACCTTGGCAAACATTCTTTTGACTTGGTGGTACTTTCCTTCGGTGATCGTCACTTGTCCTAGGGTGTCTCCTAAGATAATCAGCTTTGCAGGCCGGGTTATGATGTTTTCCGGAAGCAGAAGAAATCCTTTTTTGAAAGCCTGAACATCCTCTTCCCTGAGTTCTTTGTCTACACGGGCAAGATACGTTTTTTCTATCCCCCTTTTGGGAGATAAGAGTCGATGGGCCAAGTCCCCGTTATTGGTCAAAAGCAGGAGGCCGGTCGTATCCTTATCTAACCTTCCCACAGGAAAAAGTCCTTTGCGGAAGTCTTCAGGACGGATGACATCCAGGACAGTTTTGTTCTGATCCCTTGTTGCTGAGATCACTCCTTCCGGTTTATGGAGAAGATAATAGACATATTTCTTTGCTTCCAAGGCTTTCCCATCAACTAATAACCGTGCTCCTTCTTCTACTCTTTTTCCGGGTTTTTCTACTACTACCCCGTCCACCTCTACCCGTCCCTCTCTGATGAGTAGACCGACTTCCTTACGTGAACCTACACTGGCGTTGGCCAAGAGTTTATCGAGTCGGATGGTCATCCGGGCCTCCTTTCTTTTATTTTTTAACTGGTCGAAAGAGAAGGACCGAAAAGTTCTATTTGATCACTCATTCGGACGAACCCAATCCGCATTGTTATAAACATAGCCTTCTTTCCACCGGGTTTCTACCAAGTCTTCCAATCCTAAACGGGAAAGTTTTTCTCTCAATCGGCGAATATAGACATCCACTGTACGAAGCCTGCCGGGCGAATGATCCGACCAAAGCTTTGACGCCAAATCCTCTCTGCTTAGTGCAAGACCTGCCTGATCAGCCAGGGTATAGAGGAGGCGGAAATCCATCTCAGATAGGGCAACGGTTAGGTCACCGGAGGAAATCTCGTGGTCAACCAGTTGAAAATGCAGAGGCGGAATATTAACAATAAGAGGTTTCTGATCCCCATTTTTTTCACGATTTCTTTGAAGGGCACGAATCCTCGCTTTAAGTTCCAGGATATGAATGGGGGCTCTCATATAATCATCAGCTCCATACTCCAAGGCCAGGACAGCATCTTTTGGGTCTGTTGATTGAGATAAAACGATGACAAGGGAGCCATGACCCTCTTTGAAAAGCTCAATCGAATGGAGAAAGCTACTATCGTTTTGTCTTCCCGCTAAAAGAACGAGATCCGCTTCTTCCTCTTCAGCCAGGACTTTTGCCTTGTCTATATCCTCAGCCATGTAGGTTAACGATCCGTCTTTTTCAAAGCTGTAGGCCAGGTCATTCATCATATCCTTATCCAAATTGACCATCAAAATCTTCATGACCCCTCCTCCCTCTCAGTAAACCTATCTTACCATATCAGACTTCAGACAAGAATGATCCTCCTGCTTTCGTCTATTCTTTGATGGTATTTTATGTATCATCTGAAAAGAGTGGCCTCATCAGTTTCCGCCAATCAAAATCTCCCGATCTTCTTCGGTAAAGAGTCGATTAAATTCATCGGTAAGCTCTTCTAAAACCTGGTCATGCCGACGATAAAAAGTGGACCGGGAACAAAAGAGTGCCTCACAGACCTTCTCAACCGGCAGGCGGTTAAAGTATCGGAGCTCAACCAGACGAACATATTCTTCCCGTAAGGATAATAGAAGAATCCGAACCACCTGGATTCGAAGCTCAATGTGATGGATGTGGTCCAGAACATTGGACTTTTCCAAGAGTAGTGTTTCTTCTATGGAAGAACCTGGGCTTTGTTGACCCGGAAGCCGGTCATAGTTTTCTGCGACGATTCCACCGCTGACCTTTCTCATCATAAAATCCGACTTCCATTCGCTGATAGTGGGGTCATTTCGGATACGGCTATACTTCTCTACATTGGACTGATGTTGCCGCAATAATTTAATAATGGCTCGTCTGGTTAGATTTCTGTTTTTTGAATTATTTATCATCAGTATTCCTTTCTATGTTTCATCCAATGAGGCCTTCCCTCCAATAGATAGAGGGCTAGTGCTTATTATTGTAAACGATTAGAGTTAAAAATAAATACCAAAGTGCTTCATTTTTGTTCTATTTTTCTTGAATTTGTGTTTAATTATGAGATTTCTATGGATTTTTAATATATTAGTATACTTTGGGACGCTTTGGGACACTTTGAGACAGTTAACCATTTCTTGCTTTTTGAAAAGAAAAAAAGCAGACCCCGATGGATCTGCTTTTAATCCCATGATATTGATGATTAATGAATTAATATGCGCCGTATCCGGGACCGGGGGCAGGAGCCGGCTCTTCCTTCTCAGGAATATCCGTTACCGCTGCTTCCGTAGTCAGGAGCATTGCAACGATGGAAACTGCATTTTGAAGAGCAGACCGTGTGACCTTAGTCGGGTCAACAATTCCGGATTCAAACATATCAACATATTCATCCTTGTAGGCATCATAGCCTTGACCCGCTTCCATTTCCATAACCTTGTGGAGAACAACGGAGTCTTCATGGCCCGAGTTCTTAACGATCTGACGCAGGGGCTCTTCCAGGGCCCGAAGAAGAATAGCTCCGCCAATCTTCTCATCACCTTCCAAGTTTTCAGTAAACTTCTTGACACCGGGAATAGCATCGACTAAGGCAACGCCACCACCTGCAACAATACCTTCTTCAACGGCTGCACGTGTGGCAGAGAGAGCGTCTTCAATTCTGAGTTTCTTTTCCTTTAGCTCCGTTTCTGTAGCCGCACCTACGCGGATCACGCCAACGCCACCTGAAAGTTTTGCTAAACGTTCCTGAAGCTTTTCACGATCATAGTCGGAATCTGTCGCTTCAATCTGTTTTTTGATATGGTCAACCCGCTCTTCCAGAGTCTTCGCATCGCCATGGCCACCGACAATAACGGTCTTATCCTTGTCAATATTAACCTTGGCAGCCTGACCCAACTGGTCGATCATGGCATTTTTCAGCTCCAGACCCAAGTCTTCCGTAATCACCTGACCTCCGGTTAGGATAGCAATATCCTGGAGCATTTCCTTGCGACGGTCGCCGTATCCGGGAGCCTTGATTCCGACCACATTGAGGGTTCCACGGATCTTGTTCAAGACTAAGGTGGCCAGAGCTTCTCCCTCAATATCTTCTGCAATAATCAGAAGAGGCTTGCCGGACTGCATGACCTGCTCAAGGAGGGGCAGAATTTCCTGGATATTGGAAATCTTCTTGTCGGTGATGAGGAGATAGGGATCTTCCAACTCAGCTACCATCTTTTCCCCGTCAGTTACCATATATGGGGAGAGGTATCCGCGGTCAAATTGCATACCTTCCACAACCTCAAGAGTGTTTTCCATCGTATTGGAATTCTCAACGGTAATAACCCCGTCCTTGCCCACCTTTTCCATGGCTTCGGCAATCATCTGACCGATCGCCTCGTCTCCGGATGAGATGGAACCGACAGATGCGATAGCCGCCATGGTATCCACTTCTTTGGAGTTTTCCTTAAGAATCCGAATGGTTTCTTCAGTGGTCTTCTGCATTCCTTTTCTGAGGACCATGGGATTAGCTCCGGCGGCCAGGTTTCTCAGGCCCTCCTGAACCAAAGCCTGGGCTAAAAGGGTGGCTGTCGTGGTTCCATCACCGGCCACGTCATTGGTCTTTGTGGCTACTTCTTTGACCAGCTGGGCACCCATATTCTCATAACGATCTTCCAGTTCAATCTCTTTCGCGATGGTCACACCATCATTAGTAATGACAGGAGAACCAAAGGACTTTTCAAGAACGACATTTCTCCCCTTGGGACCCATGGTGATTTTCACTGTATCTGCTAACTTGTTGACACCCTCTTGCATAGCCTTACGAGCATCATCACTGTACTTAATATCTTTTGCCATATAAATACCTCCTTTTACACCATCTTTATTAAAAGACGCTTCAACTAATCCTGAACAACAGCAAGCACATCTTCCATCTTGATGACGATATATTCATCGTCGCCAAACTTCACATCTGTGCCGGCATACTTGGAATAAATGACCCGGTCGCCTTCTTTAATATTCACTTTGTCCTTCTCCAATTGGTCGGAAATGGCGACAACTTCAGCATACTGGGGCTGTTCTTGAGCAGATGCAGGAAGAACGATGCCGGAAGCTGTGGTTTCCTCTTTCTCTAATTTTTGGATGACGATTCTTTCGCCGAGTGGGATAAGTTTCATACAAGCCTCCTTCAAAACGCTTTATTTTTCTTTTTATGATCTATCACTCATAATCATAGAGTGCTAACAACCGTCTCTATCATAACTAAAGGAAAGAAAAAATGCAAGTGCTTTTGTCTTTTTCTTTGCCTTCATAGGCCGGCCAAAGAAAAAAGCCCCAAAACGGGGCCTTTTTTTAATGATCACTATCTACTCATCCTTATTAATGAGGACGGCCAGGATAGCCAACCGTCGGGAAGCATCCTGATCAGGAGTACAGGTGGACAAGGTCAGAATTTTATCTTTCGGTAAAATGCTTTGGCCATAACGAAAATCCACTTCCGAGCCCTTGATCAACCGATTGACATGGTCCAAAAATTCTTTCTCCTTCATCTGAGGATTACGATAATCGGCAGCTTCCGGAAGGAAGGTCATGGCAATCATTCGGTATCGGTATACCCCACGGTCAGTAATCATTTGAATGTTTTTTGGGGATTCGTCCGTATAAGCCTGGTCCAGAAAATCCTGAAAATAACCAAACATAGAAGTCTTCCCAATATTCATCATATGACCGTAAATCACGGTATTTTGATCTTCAAGATTGGGGTTGTTTCGGTAATCCATATAGGGAATTCCCTGAAAGGAGTATTTTTTATCCAATCCCCGACGAAGATAGTAGTCATTATTTTTGGCTTGAACTACAGGATAGTTTATTTTTGTACCCTCAACCTGAAGATAAGCGATCACATCCTCGTTCTTCTCCCGGAGGTCTTTCATTATGGATTGATAGTCTAGTTTCTTTTCTTCTTTTCCTTGGTCTCCTCCTTGGTCCTTTCTCTCCTCCACTATCCTTTCAAGGGCGGTGAAAGAATCATCGGAAATTTTTCGTCCAAGAAAATAGGATCCAATCTTCCATAGACAAAAGATAATGACACAAAGAAGAACAAGCTCAATGAGCCGGTAAATCCATTTTTTCATCAGATTTTCCTTCTTATTCAGCGGACTCTATCACTTAAGATCCTCTTCATTGCTCTTTCCATTATCACTACCGAAGTCAAGATTACGATCAACCTGGGTAAAACCCCCATCCTCTTCACCAGGAACATTCACAGCTTCCTCGGCTTTATTGATAAAGTTCTCGAAGATAACTTGGGCATGGTCATTGGCATAGGCGTTAACGCGGTTGCTATCCCCCATGGACTTCTCACCATTTCTTTGAATGAGAAAATCATATTCATAGAGACGTCGAGCAAAGTCGGGGCTGGCCAGTTGAACTCTGTCCTGGGCCATCTGGTCCAATTTTCCCTGTCTTTCCTCAATGATGTAGTTGACCATTTCTGAAGGTGTGGAATATACCTTTCGATATAGACCTTGAAGATCAAAGTCTAAACCCGTAAATTCATAGACATCAATTGTGGATAGGAAGCGGGTAAGGATAGTTTTCAGAACATCATCGTTGAGGTCAACACCCTCATAGCCTTCACCATTCTTCATGTAGCGAACAGCTTCTTCCACATCCTGTCCAACGTAAATTGCCTTCTCCAGGGACTCATTTCGGTAAGGAAAATATCCTTCACCCTCCCCTTGGAAGAAGAGCCAATCCTTCATCTGAACAACCTTAGAGACTTTATCTAAAGTATTCCCGATCTTTTCATCGGTGAGCAAGTCATCAATATAGGCAAATGCTCGATCAGGCACCTGGTTTTCCACTTTTTTATTATCACCGGTAAAGAAGCCGGCAATATTGTCCATTACTCCCATGACTACCTCCTTAATTATTATTCCTTCTTCAAAGGGCAAGAGACACAGGCTAGCTTAACAGGGTCGTTCTGTTCAATATCTTTTAGACTAATTCATCAATTTCTTCCAGCTGGTCAACGAGTCCTCTAAATACATCCAAAGCCAAATCGACCGATTTTGGATCTGACATATCCACTCCTGCCATCTTGAGTTGGTCGATGGGGAAGTGATGAGCACCGTCTTTGAGGAACTTATAATAATTATCTACCGCTTTTTGCCCCTCTTTAATCACCTTGTGAGCCAGGGCCGTGGCTGCACAATAGCCGGTGGCATACTTATAGACATAGAAATTGGAGTAGAAATGAGGAATCCTCATCCATTCATGAGCAATGAGATCGTCGGAAATCATCGCTTCTCCGAAATACGCTTTGTTGAGATCGCTATAAATCTCATCAAAGTCTTCCTGGGTCAATGCCTCACCCGCTTCAACACGGTCATGGACAATCTTCTCAAACTCTGCGAACATGGTTTGTCGGTAAACAGTCGACTTAAAAGAATCCAAGTGGTGGGCAAGAAGCTCCTGTTTTTCTCTTTCCGTTTCTGCATGATCCATCAAATAATAGAGCAGGAGGTTCTCATTGAAAGTGGAGGCTGTTTCCGCTGCAAAAATCGTGTAATTGTAATAGAGAAAGTCGTTATTCTTCTTTGCAAAATAGGAATGCATGGAGTGTCCCATCTCGTGGGCAAGAGTGAAGACCGAATCCAGGGTTCCGGTAAAATTCATCAGAATATAGGGTTGTGAGTCGAAAGAACCTGAAGAATAGGCTCCGCCCCTCTTTCCGTCCCTGGGATAAACGTCAATCCAACCGTCTTCAAAGGCTGACCGGTAAATATCCTGGTATTCCTTCCCCAAGGGGGCAACGGAAGCGATGCAAACCTCTTTGGCTTCTTCAAAGGTATAGGTCTTGGAAGACCCCTTGACTAAGGGCAGGTAGACATCATACATGTGCTGTTCATCCAGACCTAAAAGTTCTTTTTTCTTGGCATAATAGCGGTGCATGAGATCCATATTCTTATGGATGGATTCAATCAGGGCATCATAAACCTTGGGATCCACATTATCGTCAAAGAGCTCCATCTGGAGAGCAGAATCATAGTGTTTAATCCCGGCTAAAGTGGTTAATCCTTTTACATTATTATAATAGGCGGTTGAAATGGTGTTACCAAACTTTTTGAAGGTGGAATAAAGATTCTCAAAAGCTTCCTTACGGACGGCGGGGTCACTATCCTGTTCCAAAGTGGTAAAGTTCTCCCCGGTCAGCTTCTCTCCGTCTTTACTCTCCAGGGGAGGGAATGTCAAATCGGCATTGGTCAGGAAGTAATAAATGTTTTCGGGGGCTTCTTCCAAAAAGGATATCTTAGAAAGAATAAATTCCTGGTCAGCAGTTAATGTATGTTCGCTGTATCGGAAGATCCGCTTAAGTTTCTCATGGTAGGGAGCCAGATCGGGATCATCCAGGAGTTTCTCCTGTTCAGCTTCATTTAGACCAAGGAGGTAAGGGCGGAAAAAGGACAAGGAAGCATCAAAATCAGTCAGAACAGTCATTGCCTCCTGATTGAGCTTCTGAGCTGAAGAGACTCGTGAATCCTGGTCCTGCTGCATATTCGTAAAGACGATGACATTTTCAGCCACTCTCATGTATTGGTTGATGGCATCAAAGATTTCCTTAATGTGAGTCCCCGGATCTTCAGAAAAGAATCGAATTTTTTCCATCCCTTCCCTAACTTTTTCTAAATCCTCTCTTACCAGGTCGGCATTTTGGTACATATCCGAAATTGTCCAACGCAAGTCTTTTTGTTTTTCTTCCATTGATGACTCCTATCCATTAACTGAGTGACAATTACCCGTGTGCTTTTATCCTATTATATCAATAAGAGGAAACAATGTGCTTAGGGGAAAAGTCATATCTCATCAACTTCACGCTCTGTAAAGAAAGGAAGAAAGGCCGATGGAATGGAATATTTTCGGACCAAGTCCTCCGGTCCCACCCATAACGCCTCATCAAAGGCCTCCAAGCCCCCGGCCTCTCCGGAATACGTCAGAAAAGCACTCTCCCTCTCCCCCGCCAGACACTTACCCGGCCTTGGATCATCCAACAGGTAACAAATCATATCCCATTCCACATGGGAAAAAATATGGCGGTAGGCCCCATTATAGCGGACAAGATAGGAGGAAAAAGAGCCGCCCAAATGTTCATCGATCCAGGTCACCACTTCTTCTTCGCCTAAATGACCGGCAATCATGGGCAAGGACCATAAGCCGCCCAGAAGACCTTTCCCGGGCCGTCGAACTAATAAAACGTCTTTCCCCCTTCGAATGAAAAGAAGGGTCTTTTCTTTCTCTCTTCTATTCTTTTTTTCTTTCCGCCGGGGAAATTCACCCTGTCTTCCCTCCATAAAAGCCAGACAGCCTGAATTAAGTGGACATCTTTGGCAAAGCGGCTCACCTTTGGCCAAACAAATGCCGGAACCCAGATCCATAAGAGCCTGATTAAAATCTCCCGGACGATCCTCAGAAAAAAATGATTCCAAAAACTTCTCCACCCTCCGCTTGCTGGAGGTCTTTTCAATCGCTTCTTCCTCCATAATCATCCGTGCACCAATTCGGTATAGATTCCCGTCCGGTGCCAAATATGGTTCCTGAAAAGCAATAGATAAAATGGCTCCGGCTGTATAGGGACCGATTCCGGGTAGCGCTGTTAATTCCTTCCACTGAGGAGGAATATCCCCCTCATATTGGTCAAGAATGATTTGTGCAGCCTTTTTCAAATTTTTCGCTCGAGAATAATAACCCAGACCCTGCCAAAGTTTGAGAAGAGAATCTTCATCCACTGCTGCAAGATCCTCAATGGAAGGAAGACGGTCCATAAACCGCTCATAATAGGGTATGACTGTCTCCACTCGGGTCTGCTGGAGCATGATTTCCGAAATCCAAACATGATATGGGCTAGGATCTTCCCTCCAGGGAAGGTGGGTCCTGCGATGGACATCAAACCAGTCTAATAGCTTTTGAGTTAAATTCATCGGTCAATCCTCCTGGATATTTAGTGTACCATGGATTGACCCTTCACAAGGAGGAGGACTAGGCAGAAAAGAAGATAAATTCCTCCTTTGCCAATGAGATATGGTTTTGATCCTTGAGTACCGCTTTCTCACCGGGGTCCAGCTTTTTTCCTTCCAGGAAGGTCCCATTGGATGAGCCTAAGTCGACCAGAAGGTATTGCCCATTTTCATATAGGATTTGTGCATGATTTCGGGAAACATAAGGATTCTCCACTTGGAGGCTTGCCTCTTCCCCCGAACCCAAGCCAAAGGGAGCTCTTTCCAAGGGAAATGCCCGTTTTTTTCTATCCCACCAGAGAAAAGCACCTGACCCCTTTAGTAACTTTGTCTCTCCTTCCATCTTCTCCATTTTTCCAGGAAGTCCTTCCGCTTTTTTCTTCTTTTGCAGACGGTATCTTTTCCAGTTTTCAAGAGAGAAGTGAAACATCAGATAGGAAAAAGAAATCCTCTCAGGCCTGGCTATGGCGGGATTAACCTGTTTGTTGTCCGTCTTTCTGTCGACTTGAAAAAAAGATGGCTTCTCTTTATGGTTTAGAGATTTATCTGTGACAGATTCTTTTTTTTGTATAAATTCTTCCGGAGAGGGATAGTCCTGAAAAAGGGCTTGGTTGTCCAAATTCTTTTGCTTGTCCTCAACCGTTTTTTTCTCCACGGCATGGCGACCCCCTTGAGCTTGGAAATCTTCTTTCAATCGTTTAGGGCTGGAAAGGACGTCCTTTTGACCATTTTTTTCTTCTTCAGAATAGGATGCCAGGAATTCCTCCAGCCGGGTTAAGGAAAAATCTTTCTCCCCCATAACAGCGATCAAATCCGGCAAAAAATCAAGATTTTCATTAGAGAAATGTCCTTCTACAATAATCTTCTTCAAAAAACGGTCTAATGGAGCCTTTTCGTTAGATAAGGCTACCGGTAGATAGATGATCCTGGGACCCTTTTCCCCCAAAAAAATCAACCGGTCCGTCCACGAAATATCCTTTTTCACTAAAAGATAGTCCTCAGCTTCTTTCCCGGCGGCAACCAGGTGAGCAAGAAAATCCAAAAAATCCTTTTTCTTCCAGATCCTTCCCCCTTCCAGACTTTCCAGTTCATCTTTAATAGGATAGCGAAGAATAACCTCCTCTTCCATCCATTGAGTGCTTGGCGTAATAAAATAGTGTAATTTATTTTTTTCCAGCATCGATAAGGCTAAAGGATCAAAAGCATCATGAATATCAAGGCGATAACAATAGGTTTTTTCATCGCCTATACCGGATTTATCCCCTCCGCTCGTGGAAAGTTGAGCCCCCAAATAGGTCATTTTCAACCTCCTTCCATAAGTTATCTTTTGATCTTTCAAAGGGATTAATCCAGCTTGCCCTAAACCCCTTCTCACGAGCAATCTTCATTTTTTCCTTTTGACTTTCTCTTCCTATCACGATAAGATAGGGCCTTTGCCCGATTCTTAGATAGTCATCCAACAAAGCTGCCAGGCTAGAGGAAGAGATTTGATCGAGAAGGCAGAGATAGGCATCCGCTTGTCCAAAGGTCTTGCTGTCGTAGCAAAAAGCTTGACCGGGATAGTCGACAACAACCCGGTCATAGTCAGACCGAAGACAGGATAGCACGAGTTTGAGGTCGCTCTCACCTAATGTCCATCCATCTCCCGGCGACCTTGGTGGAGGAAAAAAAGAAAAACCACGTGGATCAAGAGATTCCGCCATTTTAATTCGCAGGGAAATATTCATCTTCTGGCTTAAAAGACCTAGATATAGGGTGGACCAGGATTTTTCTTTCGATGAGGAGGACATTTCCAAAAGAGGATCCCTGTTCCAATAGAAGACCCTCTCCCCCCGGTTAACTTGGTAGGCCGCAAAAGACTGGGCAAGCGAAGAGAGCGGAAAATCCCTGTAGGGCGTCAGAAAAAGAGAGAGTTTATTTGATTTTTTGACCTTATCGCCAGTCTCTTGAAAGGACAGGGCGAGGAAAAGATCCTCCTGAAGTCCGGTCAAATCCTGGTAGCGATAGATTTCTCCGGGGCCTCTTCCGGGCCTGGGTGTCCATAAACAGGTGATGATTTGATCCAAACCGGGCCGTTCCGTTTTGTTTCCATCATCTTCCGTATTCATCATTGAATACAGGGGCCATAGGGGCAAATCCGAAAGAAGATCATCTTCTGGGCGGCTATCCGCTACAATTAAATCAGGATGAAAAAACTCTTTCATATTCTTAACTTGCTGCCAGCTGGAAAAAAAATGAATCTTCATGAGACCGTCCGTCTTATCTTCCAAACCCTCTTTACAACGCAGGGCATAAGACCGATCTCGATCAATAAAGGCAATTTGATAGGTCATACTTCCTCCTCTCTTGCCTATGCTAACATGGCCCATGTCCCGAAGGTTTCCCATAATTACGGTAAAGTGATCCAGGTCTTTATGGCATAAAAAAGAAGGGATAAGACTAAGCCTTATCCCTTCCACCTCTATGATTATCCTCTACAAGCCGGCTAGATAGCGATCGATTCCTTTCGCTGCCTGACGTCCGGCACCCATGGCCAGGATGACGGTGGCAGACCCTGTCACAGCATCACCGCCGGCAAAGACACCGGGGATATTGGTTGCACCGGTTTCTTCATCAATGACGATCCCATTCCAAGGGTTCTTTTCCAAATCATCCATTCCCTGAGTAGCTCGGGGATTGGCGTTGGTCCCCAGGGCCATAATCAAGGTGTCACAAGGAAGCACAAATTCAGACCCTTCAATAGGAATGGGCCGACGACGGCCGGATTCATCCGGTTGCCCCAATTCCATCTTGATGCATTTGACCGCTGAGATCCAACCTTGATCATCCCCATAGATTTCAACAGGGTTCTGGAGAAGGTTGAAGATGACCCCTTCTTCCTTAGCGTGCTCAATTTCCTCCCGTCGGGCAGGAAGCTCAGCATCCGATCTCCGGTAAACAATTCTTGATTCTTCTCCCAACCTGAGAGCGGTACGAGCTGCATCCATAGCCACGTTTCCGCCGCCAATCGTGATAACCCGGTTTCCACGGTTGACAGAGGTGTCATATTTCTTATCAAAGGCGTGCATAAGGTTGGTTCGGGTCAGGTACTCATTGGCTGATAAAACACCGTTTAGGTTCTCTCCCGGGATGTTCATGAAACGAGGTAAGCCTGCCCCGGAGGCGATAAAAACGGCATCGAAACCCTCTTCCTCCATCAGCTGAGGAATGGTAATGGTCTGTCCAACCAGGACATTTTTCTCAATTTCAACCCCAAGGCGTTCTACATTTTCCACCTCATAGTTGACCACTTCCTCCTTGGGAAGACGGAATTCCGGAATTCCATATTGGAGGACTCCGCCGGCCAGATGAAGGGATTCAAAGACCTTTACCTTGTGGCCCATCCGAGCCAAATCCGTAGCACAGGCGAGACCGGCAGGTCCGGCCCCGATGATAGCCACCTTCCTTCCGGTGTCCTTGATGTCCTCATCCAGTTCCGGATGGATCCCATGCCTTTTCGCCCAGTCGGCCACATAGCGTTCCAGCTTTCCAATAGCCACCGACTGGCCTTTAAGGCCGCGAATACAGGGACCCTCACATTGTTCCTCCTGGGGACAGACCCGTCCGCATACAGCGGGCAAGGAAGTTGAAGCCGAAAGAATCTTATAGGCCGCTTTTATATCCCCCTTTTTGACTTCGCGTATAAATCCGGGAATATTGATTCTTACCGGACAGCCTTCGACACACCGGGGCTTCTTACATTCAAAACACCGGGAAGCCTCCAACATGGCTTCCTGCTTGGTGTAACCCAGACACACTTCATCAAAATTTTGGGATCTCTCCAGCGGGTCCTGTTCTGAAATCGGCACGCGGACATTGGGGTCAAATTCCGCATTGGCAACCTGATCGGAACACTGGCCATGGTGGTCTTGATCAAGTTCTGCCCGGTCCTGGAGACGGAGGGCAGCCCGGCCTTCCAGTGTTCGATACATCTGGGCCCGCTTGAGGGCTTCATCAAAGTCAACGAGATGGCCATCAAACTCCGGTCCGTCTACGCAAGCAAACTTTGTTTCATTTCCAATGGTCAGCCGACAGGCACCGCACATTCCTGTCCCATCGACCATAATCGGATTCATGGAAACGGTAGTGGGAATGTTGAGCCCTTTTTCATCCGTAAGCTTGGTGACAAACTTCATCATAATCATGGGACCGATGACGACCACATGCCGGTAGTCTTTCCCCTCATTTTTAACCAGGTCCTCAAGGCACTTAGTCACCATGCCTTCCCTGCCATATGTACCATCATCCGTCGTTACATAGACATTATCCGCTACGGCACGCATTTTCTCTTCCCAGAAGATCAAGTCTCCTGTTCTGGCCCCCATGATGACATCAACTTTAACACCACGTTCATGCATCCAACGGACCTGGGGGTATACGGGTGCAATACCTAAACCACCGCCAATAAAGCAAAGTTTCATCCGGTTGAGCTCATCCGGATCTTTTTCCACAAGCTCTGAGGGTTGACCCAGGGGACCGACAATATCAGCAACGAATTCGCCTTCTTTGACCTTGCCCAGTTTTTGTGTTGATTTTCCGATAGCTTGAACCGCTACCGTCACTGTCTCCCCATCCCGATCATAATCAGCGATTGTCAGGGGAATTCTCTCCCCATACCGGTCAACTCTGACAATGAGAAACTGTCCGGGCAGGCAGGAACGGGCGATCCTTGGAGCATGCAGAACCAGGGTATAGATATGTTCGGATTGTTGGACACGTTTTAATACCTCAAACATTCACTCCTCCTTTTTTTCTCTATAAGAATGTTGCATCATCATATGTGGAATAAAAAAACACAAGCGATGGTAAACCGCTTTAATAGTACCATAAACTGCTGAGATCTTTGCGGTAACTCTTCCTATTCCATGGATCCGATATTATCAGGCCTAAACGAATTAGGGAAAATTCATTGACTGTATTATTCGGATAGTATAGAATCATTAAAGTGTTCTTGGATAAAGAAAGCAATCCCTACCGGTAAGGACGGATACTCTTATCTTATCCACTGAGGGAAAAGAGGTGATGAGTTTGGAAGAAAGACTTGACCTGTGTGCAAATAACCAGAGGGTTTCCACTCATAAAAAAAGCTTACATTATGAGATCGACCGGGAACGCGTGCGTCGGGTGGAAAAAAGGATTCGTTATATCACCATCATCCTTCTATTTGTAGTGGCTATCTTTCTTTTTTATGGTTATAAGAGGGATTGGTTCTCTTCCGCTGAGCCACTCAAGGACTTTTTTCAAGGTTTGGGCCCCATAGGTTACGTCCTCTCTGTCGGCTTGATCCTGTTTAACACTCTTTTTCCTGTCATCCCGGGTGCTCTTCCCGGTTTAGCCGCTTATATGGCTTACGGTCCTCTACTTGGCTATGCAACAGTTATGGCCTGTACCCTGGTCGGATCAGTTGCTTCCTTTCTTATCTCCCGCCGCTACGGAGAAACTTTTGTCAAGGCCTTTGTCCCCGACGAAGTCTTTTATAAAATTCAGTCCAAAATTAAGGATGAGAAAACTTCTTCAGTGATCCTTCTCCTGGCCTACATCATCCCGGGTGTCCCAGACGATGCAACAACCATGATTATGGGTTTAAGCGATATGCGTCTCTCTCGCTTCATCATCATTTGTCTGATTGGCAAACCTCTCCCCACCTTCCTCTACCTCTTTGGAGTAAGCTCTATCGTCAGCTGGGTAATTTCAACCTTCCTTACATAAACACACATAAAAAGAAAACCGGCCTGATTACTTGGCCGGTTTTCTTCTTTTCATTTCCTATTCCTCAACAAAGGGGATCCACTTTCCATATCCCTCTTCTTCCATTTTGGAAAGAGGAATAAAGCGGAGGGCGGATCCATCAATGCAGTAACGGAGGCCGCCAAGGCTTTGGGGACCATCCGGAAAGACGTGACCCAGGTGAGAATCCGCCCTTTCAGACCTGACCTCGGTCCGTTCTACAGCAAGGGTATGATCTCTTTTATAGGCAAGGGATTCTTGAAGGATGGGCTTGGAAAAAGAGGGCCACCCACATCCCCCATCAAATTTATCCCGGGATGAAAAAAGAGCTTGTCCCGAAACAATGTCCACATAAATCCCGGGCTCGTCCAATTTATCGTAGGGATGGGAAAATGGAGGATCGGTTCCCTCCTCCTGGGTAATATGGTAGGCCTCAGGGCTGAGTTCCTTTTTCAAGGTCTCCTTGTCCGGCTTGTGGTAATCCATAAAATCCTCATCCAGAGGTTTCCCGGCTAAAGAAAGATCGATATGACAATATCCTCCGGGATTTTTTTCCAAGTAATCCTGGTGGGCATCTTCTGCTTTGACCCAGTTCTTTAACTCTTCCAGTTCGATAACCGACTTTTGACCCAAGTTCATTTCCAGGGCCTCCAAGCACCGGTGAATTCTGCCTATGCCTTCTTCAGGAAAGTCCCGGTCAAAGTAAATGCCTGTCCGGTACTGACGACCCCGATCATTTCCCTGCTTATTGATGGAGGTAGGATCAATGATCCGAAAATAGTGGGCTAGAAGCTCTTCCAAAGATAAAACCCGGCTATTGAAAGTCACCTTTACCGTTTCCGCGTGGTCGGTCCGGGAAAGCTCATGGTAGGATGTCCCTGCCTGGTTTCCGTTGGCATAACCAACCTCCGTATCAAGAACGCCGGGTATCCGTTGAAAATAGCCTTGGACTCCCCAAAAGCAGCCTCCGGCAAGATAAAGGACCCAGGGGGCCGGTTCTTGTTCTTGTCTCAACAATCTCATCTTTATCCTCCTTTTCAATAATTCTTCATGGCCCTTTCAGCACGGCGCCGGTCATCCTCCCTCCGGAGACTCTCCCGCTTATCGTATAACTTCTTCCCCTTGGCCAAGGCAATATCCACTTTAACCAAGCCATTTCGGAGGTGGATGTTCAAGGGAACAATAGTATAGCCCAATTTTTGGACGCCATCATAGAGCTTCCGGATCTCCTTCTTGTGAAGAAGAAGGCGGCGAGAGCGGAGGGGGTCCTGGTCTTGCAGCCTTCCTTGCTTATAGGGGGTTACATGCATTCCTTCCATCCAGGCTTCCCCATCCTTTATGGTGACATAGGCTTCTTTGATCGAAACTTGTCCGGCTTTGATCGACTTGACCTCTGTTCCCTGGAGGGATAGTCCGGCCTCAAAGGTCTCCTCGATAAAATATTCATGGCGAGCCCGTCGGTTATCTGCTAGCCGTTTTGTTCCTTCCTGACTTTTGGCCATGTCTTCCTATCTCCCTTTCTTCCGCTGCCTGCCTCCTCGATTAGAGAAGGGCTTGCGGTTTTTCTGCCGACCACTTGCTTTCTCCATCCGAGTCTGGAAAGCCTTGGAGGGCTTTCCGCCCTTCATGCCCTTGCTGCCAGTCCGGTGGCTATCCCTCCCGGATTTGGCCCTTCTTCTCCCGCTGGACTTCTGAGAAAAATTGCTCCTGTTTTGGCCCTTTACCTCATCAGGCCAGAGGATCCGGAAGTCAATTTCCCTGGTTTCCGGATTGGATCCGGTTAATAGAACGGTCAGCCGATCACCATAATGGATCTTTCGATTGGATCTTTCTCCCCGGACAAGAAAATGGTCTTCATCATAGGTGTAATAATCATCGGTCATATCCCGGAAATGGGCCAAGCCTTCAATTTGATTCTCTAATGCGATAAAGACCCCAAAGTTGGTAAGGGAAGAAACCACTCCGGTGAAGCTGTCTCCAATAAACTGCTGCATATACTCCGCACACTTCATATCCACAACGTCATGCTCCGCATCTTCCGCATTTTGTTCGGTTTCCGTGATATGGAGGCACTGATCAAATATCTTTTCTTTGACCTGACTGTCATTCTTTGGATGACCATCCAACCAGGCTTTGAGAAGTCGATGGGCAATGAGATCCGAATAACGGCGGATTGGAGCAGTAAAATGGGAGTAGTGGTCTGCGGCCAAACCGAAGTGCATTGTTGTCGAAGGACTGTAGATGGCTTTTTGCAGGCTGGTTAATACAACCATCTGGATGAAGGACTCCTCTTTTTTCCCCTCGGCCAATTGAAGAATTTCCTGGAGGTCTTTCGGCTGGGCATTATCTGAAATCATAGGATAGTGGTAAGCCTGGAGAACCCTGTTCAAACGGTCAATAGCTTCCGGAGAAGGCAAGCCATGAATTCGGTAGATATAGGGGATCTTGAGGTCATAAAAATGACGGCCAACCACCTCGTTATTGAGGATCATAAATTCTTCAATAATCCGGTTGGCCACCCGTCTTTCCTCCTGCCCAACCTCCACCGGTCGGCCCTCTTCATCTAAGACCACTCGAATTTCCGGGAAATTAAAGTCGATGGCTCCCTCTTCTATCCTCCGCCGGTGAAGTTTATTAAAGAGAAACTCCATTAAATCCAAACGGTCATATAGGCTTCCATCATCTGTAAAGGTCTTTCCGAATTCCAGAAAATCAGATACATCCTCATAAACCAACCGATGATCAGACCGGATAAGAGAGCGATAAAACTGGTAGTCCACCACCCTTCCTTCCTCATCAAGAGTCATCTGGGTAGTCATGGCTAAACGATCCTCGCCCGGTAAGAGTGAACAGAGGCCATTCGATAGCTCTTCCGGAAGCATAGGAATAACACGGTCAAGAAGGTAGACGGAATTCCCCCGGGCATAGGCATCCTTGTCCAAAGCCGTTCCCTCTTTTACATAATGAGAAACATCGGCAATATGGACATAAAGGTTATAGTATTTCCCCCGCTTTTCCACAGAAATAGCATCATCAAAATCCTTAGCATCCGCTCCATCAATAGTCACCGTATACAGCTTTCTGAGATCCTTTCGCCCTTTCTTATCTTCAGGCTCAAGATTCTTAGGGAGCCGGCCAACCTCAGCCCTGGTCTCTTCAGAAAATTCATAAGGAAGATCAAAGGCCATGGCCACGGAGGTAATATCAACCCCCTTCCCATCCATGGGGCCAATCACCATGAGGACATGGCCCTCCGGGTTTTCCTTTTCTTTTTCAAAGCGGTCGATTTTAACCAAAACCTTATCATTTTCCCGGGCATCCATGGCGTTACCACCATCGATATAAATATCCTTAAAATAAGCCTTTTGGTCAGGGATGACAAATCCATAATCTCCCATATCCTGGTAGCGACCGACGATCTTCTTAGGATTTCTTGATAAGACCTCCATCACACGGCCTTCTACCTTCTTGCCCTTGGCCGGGTTACCCTGGTTGATGATCTGGATCCGCACCCTATCCCCATGTAGGGCACCATTCAAATCATCCTGTCCAATAAAAACATCTTCCATTTCAGGATTATCCGAGATGAAAAAAGCGAATCCCTTAGCATTTCCCTGGAGTCTTCCCTCATTTTTTTTACCGGTAACTGCCCCCTCTGAGGCCCCATCATCGGATGCCGGCTCAAGCTCCTGACTTTGAGCCTGGTCTTCCCTTTCTATTTCTTTGGTCTTTTCCTCATCCGTTATTATTTCTTGAGAATACTCCTCTTCTTCAATCAGAGGCACAGGCATATCCTCCGTTTGGAAAAAACTGTCGACATTGAGTCCGCTATCCTTGTCTTTCTTTGCTTTTTTATGGGATTTCTTCGCTTTTTTCTTTGACGGGATATAGGCAAGAACCTTACCTCGCTTAGTCATGCGAATAACCTCCTGAGCAAGGAGGTCATCAATAATATGATAAAAATCCAGTCTCTCTTCCCCCTCTAAACCGAAGAATTCGGCCAACTCCTGAACCCGAATAGGTTCATAGTTTTCTGACTGCAAATATGAAAGCAAGAAACTCTTAATGTCCATGATACCTTCCTTCCTGCTGTATTTGTCCTATTTTTCTTCTTCTCATCCTACTTGGGTTTACCTTCTTTTCTTACCCATTATGAGCAGGCTTAGTGACCTGAAGTTTGAAGACAAGAAAAGCCTCCAACTTGCGTTGGAGGCTTTGGGATTCGATACAAGGAAAACTATTTTACAATCACAAGACCGATCAGGCTGATGACGAAAATAATCGAACAAACTGCTGTTACCTTATTCAGCATAATATCCTTGCCTTTATAGGCAGAGGTCCCGAACGCATTGGCATCCTGACCATAGGATGACCCGGCCCCGGTCTTTGGATCCATGAGAACCGTTGCTCCAATAATGACCAGACTGGCTATTACCAAGACGATAACAAAAAATGTCTTCAAAGTCTTCACCCCTTACTTAAACAGATTCCAACAACTCAAAAAATTATACCAGACAAGTCCAGGTAAATCAACTACTTGACGGAAATCAGGTCTTTCATCTTGTCAAAAGTCTTTTGACCGATTCCGGATACATTCATGATGTCTTCCGGTTTAACAAAAGGGGAATGGTCACGGTAAGAAATGATCTCCCGGGCACGGCTTTCTCCAACGGAAGGTAAGGTGGTCAGTTCTTCCATTGAAGCCCGGTTGATATTGATCTTCCTCGTCTTTCCCCCACTTCCTCCTCCGGAAGAAGTGAGGTTGACTTCCGCAGACTCTACCTCCTCCCCCTCCTTAGGAACATGAATCTTCATCTCATCCGACAGGCGTAGAGCCAGATTCAAAGAAGCCGTATCACCTCCTGGAGTCAACCCTCCTGCTTCTTCGATGGCATCCTTTACTCTTGCTCCTTCCTGAAATTCGTAGACGCCGGGATTTTTTACTGCACCTTCTACATGGACATAGATAGAGGATGTTGAACTGGAAGCTTCTTCTCCCCGGTGTGAGCTGTCTGCTGTCTTTTCCTCTACAAATTCCTGAGCAGGAAGGTCAGACCGATGCTCATTATTCCTTTCCCCTTTCTTCCCCAGGCCGGTCCACAAACCATATAGGGCAAGACCTAAACCGGCAAGGATCAAAAGGATTTTTTCTTTCTTTGCCCCCAAGTCACGCCCCCTTTCTTTTCATTACTCTTTCTTATCGCTCTTATTTTCATTGGACCAAAGGCCTTCCAAATTATAAAAATCCCTTTGATCCGCCGTAAAGATATGGACTATTGTCTCCTCGCAGTCAAGAAGGATCCAAGAGCCTTCCCTGAACCCATCTTTTCTCAATGGAGGCATTTCATTTTCATAGAGGGCATCCTCTAGAGCATCGGCAATGGCCTGGGTGTGGTTTTTATTTCGTCCTGTCATAATAATGAAACAGTCACAAATTCCTCGACCGGGGTCCATTTCGATAACCTTAATATCCTTAGCTAGTTTATCGTCCGCCACTTTCAAAATAAGGGTATTCTTCTGTCCCATCTCTTTATCCATGTTCGTCAACTTTTTATCCTTTCTTCTCTTCCTTCATCTCTTCCAAAAGAGCATTTCTGGCAATGATGGTTTGAGGATTGATGATGGAATCATTCTTAACCAGGTAATTTATAGTATTGTTCATCGCTTTCAAAACTCCCTCATTAAGGCCTTCTAAAGCAGCTTCCTGAAGTTCAGGGAGGGTAGGAAATTCCCTGCCCGGTTCAATAAGATCGGCCAAAAAAATAATCTTATCCAAAGCTGACATATGATCGGACCCCAGGGTATGGGATTGAATGGCACGAACAATGTCCATATCCTCCAGGCCTAATAAATAGTGGACAGCTAATCCACCTATATAGGCATGAAGGTAGGGGCTGGGTTTCCAATCCACTTCCTTAACACAACCCAATTCTAAGAGCCGGTTAAAGTATTTCTTCTCATTTTTTTTTGCCATATCATGGAGAAAGGCCGCTTGACCTGCTTTATTTTCATCTTCCCCGTAGTAGCGAGCGAGAGCGATTGCTGTCCTGGTTACGCGGACAACATGACGGTACCTATGGTCGGAAAGGGTGGATTCCAAGATCTTGTTCCAACTGTTATAAGGTTCCCGACCTAAAAAATCCACTGCTACCTTCTCGACCAAATTTTCAAAATTTGAACACTCATTGTCCAAGGTAAAGCCCCCTCTCGAGGATATATTTTTCAACTTTTTTAGGAACGGCGTAGTGTATCGACCGTCCTGCTTTCACTTCCCGGCGAATTTCTGTTGAAGATAAACCGGTGATAAAGCGAGAAAAAAGAGTGATTTGATAGCCTTCTTGGCGTAAAACCTCCGCCTTCTTCACCGGATCTCCCTTTATGCCCAACCGGGCTGCCACCACAAGGTGAACCCGACTCAACAGATCCTCCGGACAATGCCAGCTTTCGATGTCCATCAGGGAGTCTTCCCCAACAATAAAGCAAATCTCCTGGTCAGGATTTTCCTCTTGAATTTCCCTGACCGTATCGACTGAATACCTGACTTTTCCACTATTAATCTCTCGGTAGTCTATCGCAAAATGGGGGTTATCTTCGATAGCCAGCTCCAACATATCCAGTCTCGCTCTGGCACTGTCCCCCTTGAAGTCCTTATGGGGCGGGCTGAAAGCCGGGAGAAAGTAAACTCGGTCAATATCCAGCAAGGTCCGTGAAGTTTCAGCGATAAGGAGGTGGCCCATATGAATGGGATCGAAGGTTCCACCATAGATGGCCAGTCTTTGATCCTTCTTCATGGCTTTACCTATTTGGGAAGCCGGATCTTGACATTTTTGGAAGGCCGATAGATGACAAGCTTTGATCCCAGGTGAGAAACAAAATCCGCATCCAATATTTCAAGAATCCGGTCCACCTCATCTTCAGGATCCACGCCTGCTGTGTCAAGAAAGGTCATCTTGACCAGTTCCTTGGCCGTAAGTTGGTCTTCCAACTCCTTAAGTGTATTTTTTGTTATCCCATCCTTTCCGATAATCAAGGTGGATTGCAGACCGTTTGATAAAGACTTTAGATAGCTGCGTTGTTTTCCTGTAAGCATTTTCTCTCCTTATTTACTCAAACATTTAGGGAAAGTCTTCCTATCCATTAACAATAGTATTTTAGTATAAAGGGTGGGAAAATACCAAAGTTTGAAGACTAAGACTCTTCTCTACCTTGAGCGAGAGCAGGAAAAACAATTCGATACCATCTCCCCTCCCTTCGGCCATAGGCCAGGCCTCTAGGAGAAAGTGGAGATAGCTCCTCATATTCACAAGGAAGAATCACCCGGCCCCGGTAAGAAAAACCCCAAAATCCCTTACTTTCTTTTCTTTGAAAAAAGTAATCTCCTGCCTCTTCCTGTGTTTTCTTTTCCTTCGTTAGTAGACCGGTGAAATGCCCCTTCTGATCCAAAAGGGCCCAATAATTTTTCCGCTTAGCCATGAATCCCCCTTGAATAGATTTTATCTCTTCATAACGATCATAGTTCACCCCTTGACCTAGAGCATCCACAAGGTATTTACCTAAGTTATCTTGAAGAATAGCCAAATCTCCAAACCAACCTGCATAAAACGAGGATTGACAGGGGATGATTTGCCTTTCTTGAAGTAAGTCAAAGAACAAAGGTTCAAATTCATTCTCAAAGGCCTTTTTATATTTGTTCAAAAAGAGGAATGCCTGATCAAAATCCCCCTTCTTCTTCCAGCCGGAAAAAAGCATGTGAGTTGCCGACTTGTTTTTTTGAAGATCTTGGCTTTGATCCATAAAGGCCTCTGCCCGAGTCAAGTTTCCTATCTCTACCAAAGCAGTAAGCTCCTGGAATGAAAAGTAATCACGATCCGGTTTGCTAAGACCTTGAATCCGAGATAGAGCTTCCCGATAATAACCTTCTTCCAAGAGAATACTTAATTCCTTCTCTACCCTATCTAATTCCTGATTTCTAGTCCGCATTCGCCGGAAGCTCAACAAACTCAAAGTAAGGGTAACTACAATAAGAATTGCGGGATAGAGCCAACGCTTTAGCTTAGTCATCTTTTTCTCCTCCCGGAAAAGCCTTCTGGTCAAAAATGACAACGATCGACAGGCCCTCTTCTTTCTCCAATTTCCGGGTTAAAGCATGAAGGTCGTCAGATAAGACTTCTGCCTCTTCCGGGAGCACCAGGATGATAGCTCCGGCTTTTACCTCTCCAATGTCTTCCCTGCTTGCATTAAATTTTTGAATATCTCTCTTCGTTTTCCGGATATAGGACCTGATTTTTTGGATAAAAGCCTCATCTTTCACCTGGTAAGCAGCCGGGTCTCTTCCCTCGCCCTGACTATAATGGTCTGAGAAAATATTGAGAGAAAAAACAGCCACACCCTTCCCTTCTTTATCGATAAAATCTATTCCATGCCCGGGCGGCAAGGACTTATCTGATTGTTTTCGGTATTTTTCAGCAAATTTTCTTCCTCTGGAAAAATTGGATTCCTTCCAAATGGACTCTTCCTTCTTTTTCCGGTCCTCCTCACTATTATTCCAAACTCCTAGAATGGGATCATCCGTAAATACCCAAATGCCGGTTCCTGCATTTTGATGGACTATTTTTGGTCCAAAGAGTTTCAAAGGACCCGGCAACTTCATTTCATAGGTTAGATTGACCTGGATCAGGTCATGTTCATCATCAATGGACGTTTCCAGGATCGGTTCTTCTATCCATTGGTCAATGGCCGGAGACAGCCTTTTTCTCCCACCCTTTAATTCCTCTTGAAAGGCTAAATACGTTGATCCGGTAAGGGTCATCTCCTCCAAACTCTCTTTTTCCATGTCATTGAGCGGTCCCGAAGGACGCAGGTCTACCGTATCCCTTAAGTAATTTCCAATTTTATTTATTCCATCTCTAAGAGAATGGACCATGGATATTTCATCGGAAAGATTGAGAACGGCTTGATCAAGGGCATGTTGCGTATAGGCTTGGATTTTGAAGAGATGGAGGATAAGAATCCAACTGGTGATAAAAATGATCATCAAGCCCATGATCAGTGATGCCTCAATGGTTAGTGATCCTTTCTCCCCCCTTAACTTCATCTTATCAGGTCTCATCCTCCGCCTCCTCTGGGCTTAATCTCTTTTTCACCATAGCCTTCTATCCAGGATCTTTTGATTTTATAAACCCCTTGTTGAAGACCCAAAGAAGGAGCCCAAATCCTATTTTTCCCGATCAAGCTAAGACCCACCTGGCCCCCGGCCGTCCAAGACAAGGCAGTTGGAGTCAACGTTAGGTCACTTTCTCCGTTTTCCGCATGGATAAGTTTACAGGTGTTGACTAAGAGGGAGTCCTTACCTGATCCGACCAGAGCAAGAAAAAGAAAGAGCTTGATATAGTCCTCATAACCCATGCTGAGACCCGCTCCTGTGGCAAGACCTGTTCCTAAATCTCCACCACCCAGTTCTTTTTGAAATCCATCAAACCACTTTCCTAAAGCTTCCTTGGTTTTCTCTTCTCCAGTCTGCCGAATCCCCTGAAGTTTTTTAGTCCATTTGGCGGAAAGTCCGTCAACATCCTTTGTAGCTTGATCGACTACCGGATCAATAACTTGATCCAAGAGGTCATTCAGCTTTTTCATCAAGTCCGAAGTCAGCTTTTTTTCCTTTTCTTTTTCCTTCCGGAGCATATCAAGTCCGGAAAGCAAGTCGCCAATCCTTCCCTCCAAACTCAATCCAGCTTCTCGTATCGCCCCATCCAACGCTCCATCGGAATTCAGACCTCCGATTTGACCAATCAGGGCTTTTAATCGGGCTTTATCTTTGGCCGGATCCGGTTTTTGAATTTGAGAAAGGGCCTGAGTCATCCAGGTCTGAATGGGTGTCTTAATGGCATTTTTTGCCATTTCTTTCGAAGAAGAAGCGATCTCCTTCATCTTTTCATTGACCAACTCATTAGCCGCTTCTATGGAAGCGGTCGCTTGAAACTCCCCGGCGTCAAAGAGATCCCCCACCATAGATTGAGCTAAGGGCTTAATCCCCGAAAGAGAAAACCTCCAGTTGGTTGAATTTTTCATAACCGGCACTTCCATGCCTGATAACAGGTCGTCCATATCGAGTTTTGTCTCACCAATGGAGAGAATCCCCAAGAAAATTGATTGAATAAATGGAAGGCCAAATCCTGACCAGCCTGCTATAGCCGTTGCCAAGGGGGCTGTCTCTTGGTAGAGATCGGGAGAAGTAAAGGCATAGGCTGCATTCATCATCAGCCGTAGACCGGCAATAGATATTGCGGCCCGGCGGAGATTATCCATAAGAACATCCTTGCCGAAAAGAATATATTCCAATTCGCCCCCATAAAATGGACGTTCCTTAAGGGGAAGACCGGTTAAAGATAACGTGTCCTTTCCTTCTCTCTTCTCTATTTTTTTACTTGTTCGATGGCTAAACATCCGACTCCAGTAAAGATAGAGCCTGGCACGACTTTCCTTATCACCAATATCATGCTTAAATGAGAACAGTCGTCCTGATTGATTAAAACCGGAGAGAACATTTTTTATTATTCCTTGGTCATTCGATAAACCGCCTAGTGGGCTAACTTCTGAACCTGTACCAATTGATCCTCCTGACTGGTAACGCTTTAAGCTATCGGCGGGAATGTATTGAGAGAGGGACCCGGCCAAGTTAACCATATTGAGTTTATCTGCCCATTTTGCCCGATTTTTCAGTTTTCTCTTCTCATTCCATGCCTTGATAAATTCCAGTAAACCGGATCGTTTATCAGGGTCGATACTGACCAGGGAAGATTGAGCATCTAAGGCTTGCTCAGAAAAGGCCTTCCCTTCAAGGGTATTTTTTCCAGGGGCCCTGACCTTCCCCTGTCTTCCTTCTTCAATCAGTATTTTTTCTCGATCCAACCAGGTAGAAAAGGAAAGTTGATCCAAAGATTTCCCCTCAAAACTGACCTCCTTCCATGCCTCCAAATGGTCAGAAACTCGATTTTCCATTTCCTCCATCTCCTGGGCCAAACGGTCAAAACCCTCAAAATCATCCTGACCTGTTTTTGCCAGATAATCCGCTTGAAAACCGGAAGCCATTGCTCCCGAAGGAAGATTCTTTACGGCGGCCTCCCAAGTTCCGGCTTTGTTTTGTATATCTGCCGAGCAACCACTCATTTTTTTTATTGACTGTTGAACTTGGTACAAGTAGGCTTGCAGGGCAATCAGCCCTGTCTTCATTTCCTGATAAGACTTTTTTAACTTGCCAAACTGGTCCTTTAATCGGCTAAGGTCGTCATTCTTGATGGAAAAATCTTCATTTTCATCCTCCCCGTCTTCCTTTCTGTTAACAAGCTTATCCAAACTGGTTTCCAAATTACGAAAACCGGTTTCCAAAGAGGAAAGATTCTCTTGTAGAGAAGGAATTCCCTTTACTATTTGACACCCTCCATGAACGATCGTCCAAGCTTCCGGAAGGGCAGAGGTATTGCTCAAGAGCTTTCCAATATGAACCAACTGATCATGATAATTTTTCAACCCTTTTTCATAGGTGGCTTTTGCATCCATAACGGGGCCTAATTGGCTGATCTTATTATAAATATCAAAATGGGCTTCCACTTCCGACCACAGAAGCCTGGGTGTCTGCCAATCCATGAATTGATCAATTTGATCCTCTATAACCTTTGGTTCTGAGAGGATCATACCCTCTACTTTCTCAACTTGGATTTCAGGGGCATGGAGAATAAACGAATCTGAACGAATGGCTGAAGGAGCATATCTCCTTTCCCAACCCTTCTTTGCCAGCATATCAACTTCTTCAGGGTTTTTGACGACAAAAAGTCCATACTCACGAGCTAATTTTTTATCGAATTGTGCAAGACCCATCCTCGAAGACAAACGAAGTCCGGTCAACATTTCAGCTCCGGCCACCTGAATTCTCAAATAATCTCCCAAAATGCCAACAACCACCAAAAGAAGGGAGAGGAATCCTGCAAAAAAAACGGTCAAAAATCCATTTTCCCGGGCCAGCCATTTCCGCACTTCCTCACTCCTCTCTATTGTTCGGTTTTTATCCAGGCTTGGATAGCCAGGTATTTCCACATCGCATTTGCTGAAGAAGTCCAGTTAAAGATAGGCCTTGTCTCTAGTTCTGTATTTTCTCCTAACTTAAAGAAACGAAATGCTCTATTTCTTTTTATAGGCCGTCCAGACTCCACTGACATTTTCTGTCGAAAAAGGCCGGTAATCTTCCATCCTCCTTCTTTTCCCAGAATCGGAATAGCTGAGGGATCCTTAAATAGTGGTGAATTAGTCGCTTGCTGGACTTCTTCGATTATCTTGCTTTCCCGGTGACCCCCCTTCCAAAGAAGAAAGGAGAGAAAGAAAAAGAAAATGAGAAGAAGAAAGGCTATGGGGTAAAGGTATGACGCCTCTACCAGGGCAACTCCACCTTCCTCCTTTTTTAATTTTCGGACAAAATTTCTCTTTACCATAGTCTCTCCTACGTTTACGTCAGATATTTAGGGCTTCCTGTTCAATTTTTTCAAAAAGAGTTCCCAGCAGTTGCGTTAAGTTATCCCTAAAAATGGCAATAAGGGCAATAACGACCAGGATGATGAGAACGATCGCTACCATATTGACTTCTCCTCTTTCCTCACGAATTATGTTTTTCCATTTTTCTCTTTCATATCCCACAAAAAATTTCAATTTCATCGGTATAAGCATATTATTTCCACCTTTCTATACCAGTCCCTGTGCCAACATAGGAGCCATTACCAAAATCAGGATCCCAATAAATAGCAAGATACTTGGAAATATCATTTGTTGGGATGCACGTTCCGCCTCTTCCATCATCCTCCGCCTTACCGCTTGGACCTGACGAGAACGTATGGTTTCGAGTTCTTTGACCAGTTGCTGGGTTCCCAGATGAAGTCCCTCAACCATAAGCTGACCGATCTCACCCAGAACAGGCAACTGAAAATGTCGTCCAAAACTGCGATAGCTTTCTGTTAAGCTGACACCCTGTTTGACCAGGACAGCCTGCTCCCTCATCTCTTCATATAAAATTCCTTCCTGGGATAAACCGGTTTCTGTCCAGGCATCTTGGACAAGAGAACCTGCTTGAATGGAGAGAAGGAGACGGCTTAGCATCTCAGGAAGACTTTGAATTACCTCATCTTGGATTTCCTTTGCCTTTTTGGATAGGAAATGATCCTCATAAAACCATCGACCAATAGAAAGGGCAAGGAGAAGGGGAAAAAGAGAGGGAAAAAGAATGGACGGTGAAATCCATCCGGCTAGAAGATAAAGATCATGCATTTTTCTGCATTCTCTGTAAAGAAGAGCTGCTTCCCCTTTAGCTTGACCATCAATGATCACCAGGAAATTCTTCTTTAAGGGCCACCGATAGGTCCTGATAGGCTCAGGAAGATGGGATAAAAGGAAATATCCTATTCCTCCACATGTATATCCGCTGTGATCCCCCATCTTTCCGTTCTTCCGGGAACAAGACATCTTGCCGTAAAGGATTAACCATCCAATAAGAAATATCCAAGCAAGAATCTGTCGGCAATAAAATAAACTCATAAAGACCTCGTTTGTTCCTTGAGCTCCGTTCGGTTGATGATCGCTTTTGCCCACCGCCAAGCCAGATAAAAGAGACCCAGGCAAAAGAGATGAATGATGAAATTAAAAAGCCCCTCCCCTCCTTGTTCCAAAGCACTATAGCGAAGGGAAGCCAATAATACGAAAGGCATGATGAAAAGAATGACCAGTTCTCTTTTTGCTGCATAGAGTTTCGTTTCCCGATCCCGGTTGAGTTCTTGACGGTCAAAAAGAAGGCGATAAAAACTCTCAGTCAACTGGGCAAGATCACCACCCTGTCGTATTCCAAGGATGAAATGGCGGATAAAGTTTTCAACCAGAGGGGAGGAAAGCTCCTGGCTAAAATATTCCAAAGCTTCCTCCAAACTTTTTCCTTCCTCATACTTCCGAATAACAGCCAAAACTTCTTCGGTCACTTTCTCTTGACCATCTCTTTCTTGCATTGATTGATATTTACTATCTCCTTCTCTTTTTTCCCCCTTAAGAGCACGTCCTGCTCCGGCCCAGGACTCCAAAGGATTATAGCCGGCATCTAAATAGTTCATTAAACGCTCGAAAAAAGACAAGAGCGACTCTTCCATCGCTTTATTCCGATCTCTAACCTGCTTCTCCTTCCACCAGGCTTTTATCTGACGCAGCCCCAATAACATTCCCGGAAGAACAAACCACCAACGAGGATAGTAAATCCATGAGAATAGACCGGATAAACTGAGTGCGAATAGCTGATAAAATCTCGGAAGGGGATAATACTTCTGATCTCTTGTTTCTATTTTCACGGTCTCCTCCTATCCGAGAATAGGGGTAACTACCCCTTCCCGTAAAAACTTATCCTTTCTCATCAGATAAGTTCCGGTCCACTTTGCCGGACTGTCCATTGGATCTTTCCAGGACTTATGAAAAAGGCTGTGATAGACGAGATGGCCATTTTCAATAACCAGCTCTTTAATATCGACCAGCTTCCGGGAATGGTCCGGCATGCGAGAGAGGTGGACAAAGATTTCAATGGCCGCTCCAATCTGCTGGCGAATTGCCTGTAAAGGAAGTCCTTCGTGTCCCCCGATTACCATGGTTTCTAAGCGAAATTGCATATCCTCAATCGAGTTAGCATGACCGGTGGAAAGAGATCCGTCATGCCCGGTATTCATGGCTTGAAGCATATCTATTGCCTCCTTTCCACGAACCTCTCCGACAATAATTCTATCCGGCCTCATCCGAAGGGATGTCCGGATGAGATCTCGAATATCCACACCTCCTTGACCCTTTATACTCGGTGACCTGGCTTCAAGGGCGATCCAGTTTTTCCGGCTTCCAAAATTTAATTCTCTGGCATCTTCAATCGTTATTAATCGTTCCTCCACCGGAATCTGGCCGGCCAAGGCATTAAGAAGGGTTGTTTTACCCGATCCTGTTGATCCCGAAATAAAGATATTTGATTTTGCTTTTATACAAGCGGAGAGAAAGTCTGCCGCTTCCTGACTCAGGGTATGGTTGGTTACCAGGTCTTCCAAGCCATAATAGGAATCGGAAAATCGTCTTATCGTTAAAACCGGAGAATGGGCAGTAATGGGTTCTAACACCACATTAACTCTGGATCCGTCCTTCATCCGGCAATCGCAGATAGGTTTTCTTCGATTAACCTCTTTACCGCTATCACTAACTATTTTTTGTATCGTATCAAGTAATTTTTTCTTTGATGAAAAGATTCGTTCTCCCCTATATATTTGTCCATGCTTTTCATAAAATATTTCATCATAGGTGTTGACCATAATCTCCGTAATTTTTGGATTTTCCAAATAATAATCTAAAATCCCATACCCTCGGATATTGGCATAGGTCTGGTCAATCCAGAGAGCCTTTTCCTCCAAAGTTCCTTTAGAAAGAAAAGGGTGGGTCAATATTGCACGTTCCACCCGGTCTAATAAAAGCCCATCATCAATTTCAGTCAAATCTTCCTTAACCCTAAGGTTATTGATGACATCCTCTAAAGCCCGCCTTTCTTGATCATCTCCCATGGTGTTATCACACTCCTTTCGAACCGAGGGTGGACGACCCTCGGTTGTTGCCCGCACCCGGTTTGTCCTAACCTGCCACAACCCCTTGTGGCTTATTGATGTGTACATATGTTCAGCGGCTTCCAAGCAAAGAGATAGAATCAGTTCTCAATGGTAGTGGGGATTCTCAGTCAATACACATCGCTGGGCACTTTTAATGATAAGGAAATAAGGTCCCCTCCGTATCCCGGTTTCCGGGGTATATGTTCCATGAGAATCTCACTTCTGGAAATAAAAAAAGCCCCTTCATATTGAGGGGACTTGATCCATCGTTCATTATTCACTTATTTTGATTTAATATCCGGACTCATAAAATAATTGACCGGCAGGTCTAACTCTCGACATAATAGAAAGTACACTTCAGCAGCAAGTTTACTCTTTCCATTCAAAATTCGGCGGAGGGCTTGGATAGATATTCCTGTTTTTTCGGATAGAAATCGAATAGAAATACCATGTCCTTCGATGTATGATTTGATCCTGGGACCTACTACATTATTCATTGAACCCTCTCACTCCATTTATAATGTATTATTTTTATTAACTCTATTTAGAATAGAATATCAAAAGAATTTAAGCCTGACAAGCTTGTACAAACACTTCTTCATCACTTATAATGGGACAATAGCGGAGGTCCCTATGAAAGAAGATATTTACAATCTAAAGCTGGCTATTGGAAGAAAGCTTAAAGTCTTTCGCCATGCCCGATCTCTCACCCAAAATGAGCTGGCAGAAGCCATCAATGAAAAAATGGGAACGTCCTATTCCGGCAATGCGGTTTCCGCTTGGGAGATGGGGAAAAACTCCATGTCTATCGAGCTTCTTGTTGTCATTTCCTCCATTCTCAAAGTGGATATTCGATCCTTTGATACTGAAAGCTCTCTCAAAGACGGTGATCCCTTTGATCTTTTGGATCATTATGAGAATTTGACTCCCAAGGAAAGGGAAAATGTCCAAGCCTATATCCACTTCCTCCTCTGGAAAAGAAGCCGGGACAAGGATACCTATCACTCTTAGCTTGTTGTCCTTGTTCATCCTCTATCATAAGCATATTTTGTCCCTGATGTGTTCCATACTCGGGAAGCAGCATCCTTTTTTGCATAAAAAAAAACCGGTTTTGCACTGACCCCCAAAAGTTGGACCAAGAAATCCAACTTTTGAGGGTCAGTGCATTTTCTACCGGAGCTTTTTATTGATCATTAGCGAAGAGACCCCTCCAACTCTAAAAGGAATTTCTTTCGCTCCATTCCGCCTGCATAGCCTGTTAAGGACCCGTCAGCCCCAATAACCCGATGACAAGGAATAAAAATGGAGATAGGGTTTCTTGCCACAGCACCCCCCACCGCCCGAGGAGAGGTTGGTCGACCATAGGTCTGAATATAGAGCTGAGACAGTTGAGCGTAAGAAACCAACTTTCCATAGGGAATATCGACCAGGAGATTCCATACTTCTTCCTGAAAGTCAGTACCTTGGGGTTCAAAACGAACGCCTGTTTCCTTCAAAGCACTTAACTCTACGGGTTGCCCGGAAAAGTAGGTATCCAGCCAATGCCCAATCCAGTTGATTCCTTCACCGGTTAGAGGAATGGACAAGCTTCGACGGGGCGGATGGAAGCCTTTGTGGTCCTCCCAATAGAGAGAATACAGGATATTTCTGGACATTTCGATGTATAGACGACCAAGGATGGAATCGTAATGATACATAGTTTCTCCTAATAAAAAATGTGCCAAGTGCATTGAGCACTTGGCACATTTTTTTACAAAAGGTAATTACTTGATAATCTTGGTAACCACACCGGAAGCAACCGTATGACCACCTTCACGAACAGCGAAACGAAGACCTTCTTCGATAGCGATCGGAGCGATCAGTTTGATGTTCAGCTTAGCATGGTCGCCAGGCATAACCATTTCGGTTCCTTCAGGAAGTTCAATATCACCGGTAACGTCGGTAGTTCTGAAGAAGAACTGAGGACGGTAACCAGAGAAGAAGGGAGTGTGACGACCACCTTCATCCTTGGTCAGAACATAAACTTCACCTTCGAACTCAGTATGGGGATGGATAGAACCGGGAGCGGCAAGAACCTGACCACGCTCAACCTCATTGCGTTGAACACCGCGGAGGAGAGCACCGATGTTATCACCGGCAACGGATTGATCCAGGGACTTATGGAACATTTCAAGACCGGTAACGACAACTTCACGGGACTTGTCGGTCAGGCCGACGATTTCAACCGTGTCACCAACCTTGATCATACCACGCTCAACACGTCCGGTGGTAACTGTACCACGGCCGGAAATGGTCATAACGTCTTCGACAGGCATCAGGAAGGGCTTGTCGGTATCACGCTCAGGAGTGGGGATATATTCATCAACCTTTTCCATGAGTTCAACGATAGCATCTTCCCATTCGCCGCCTTCTTCCAGGCACTTGAGGGCGGAACCAACAACGATAGGTGTATTGTCGCCATCGAAGTCATACTCGGAGAGCATGTCGCGGACTTCCATCTCAACCAATTCGATCAGCTCTTCATCATCAACCTGGTCCTTCTTGTTCAGGAAGACGCAGATCTTAGGAACGCCAACCTGGCGAGCCAAGAGGATGTGCTCACGGGTCTGAGGCATGGGACCATCAGCAGCAGAAACGACCAGGATGGCGCCGTCCATCTGTGCAGCACCGGTGATCATGTTTTTAACATAGTCGGCGTGTCCGGGGCAGTCCATATGAGCATAGTGACGATTGGGGGTTTCATATTCAACAACAGAAGTGTTGATGGTGATTCCACGTTCTCTTTCTTCCGGAGCCTTATCGATGTTTTCATAGGCAACGGCTGCACCGGTTCCGAATCTTTCATTCATCACCTTGGTGATCGCTGCTGTCAAAGTGGTCTTACCATGGTCAACGTGACCGATGGTACCAATGTTTACGTGCGGTTTATTCCGTTCAAATTTTTCTTTAGCCATTGCTTCCTCCTAATTCATTGTGAAAAGTAACGCTCATGACGATTATACGATAAAACGTCGAAAACTTCCAAATTTTAAGTCATCGCTTCGTTCCGAGAAGCTTTACTTATTCTTCTTCTCCGAAACTTCCTCTGCAATGGATTCGGGCACCTTCTCATAGTGATCAAAGTTCATCGAGTAAGTGGCACGACCCTGAGTCTTGGACCGGAGGTCCGTTGCGTAGCCAAACATCTCTGAAAGAGGAATGTAGGCATCGACAACTTGAACACCCTCACGCGGTGTCATCTTTTCGATGGTACCACGGCGAGAAGAAACGTCGCCCATGACATCACCCAGGTACTCCTCAGGGGTTACGATCTCGACTTTTTGGAGAGGCTCCAAAAGGGTAGGCTTGGCCTTCTTCAAGGCATTCTGCATGGCGATGGAGCCGGCAATCTTAAAGGCAGCTTCCGAAGAGTCGACTTCATGGTAAGAACCGTCGTAAAGTTCGACATCCACGTCCAAAACAGGGAATCCTGCGATAGGACCGGTCTGACAGGCCTCTTCGATACCCTGGATAGTCGGATTGATGAATTCCTTGGGAATAACACCGCCGACGATCTTGTTGTGGACAACAATACCTGTTCCGGGTTCACCCGGCTTAATCCGAATGCTGGCATCACCATATTGACCATGACCACCGGACTGACGAACGAATTTCCCTTGAGCCTCGGACTCGGTCGAGATGGACTCGCGGTAAGAAACCTGCGGGTTACCGATGTTAGCCTCAACCTTAAACTCACGGAGAAGACGGTCAACGATGATTTCCAAATGTAGTTCGCCCATACCGGCAATGATGGTTTGCCCGGTTTCAGCATTGGTATAGGTCCGGAAAGTCGGATCTTCTTCTGCCAATTTCTGAAGAGCAATCCCCATCTTCTCCTGGGAGGCCTTGGTCTTGGGCTCAATAGCTACCGAGATAACCGGCTCGGGGAAGGTCATATTTTCAAGGATAATCTGGTCGTCCTGGTCGCATAAGGTATCACCTGTGGTGGTGCCTTTAAGACCAACAGCCGCAGCAATGTCTCCGGCCTGAACGACCTCTATTTCCTGTCTCTTGTTCGCATGCATCTGAAGGATACGGGAGACACGCTCTCTCGTGCCCTTGGTGGAATTGTAGACATAAGATCCGTTTTCCAGCTTTCCGGAGTAAACGCGGAAGTAGCAGAGCTTACCCACATAAGGATCGGTCACGATCTTGAAGGCAAGAGCGGAGAAAGGTCCGTTCTCATCGGCTTGTCTTTCCAAAGCCTCAGGATCTTCCTCATCCTCACTTCCGGGTGCAATTCCCTGAACCGGAGGAACATCCGAGGGGCTGGGCATGTAGTCTACAATAGCGTCAATTAAAAACTGTACGCCACGGTTTTTGTATGCGGATCCACAAAGAACAGGGAAAACCTTCCGGTCGATGGTGGCGGTCCGAAGGGCCGTCCGCATCATCTCAGGAGTGATTTCCTTATCTTCCAGGTAGGCCTCAGCAATATCATCGGAAACTTCGGACAGTTCTTCAATGAGTTCCATCCTCATTTCCTCAGCCTTATCCTGAAGGTCAGCCGGAATTTCTTCTTCGGTGATATTCTTTCCCAACTCGTCATGATAGATTTCCGCTTTCATGCTGAGCAGGTCGATAATTCCCTTAAATTCCGCTTCGGAACCGATGGGGCATTGAACAGGAACAGCGTTAGCACGGAGTTTTTCACGAATCGTATCAACGGCCATGAAAAAGTTGGCTCCTGTTGCATCCATCTTGTTAATGAAGCACATGCGAGGAACGCTGTACTTGTCCGCCTGACGCCAAACGGTCTCGGACTGAGGTTCAACGCCTGACTTGGCATCAAACAGAGCAACCGATCCATCGAGAACACGGAGGGAACGTTCAACTTCAACGGTGAAGTCCACGTGTCCCGGAGTGTCAATAATATTTATACGGTGGAGGCGATCATTTCTCTTCCAGAAGCAGGTTGTTGCCGCGGAAGTGATCGTAATTCCACGCTCCTGTTCCTGGGTCATCCAGTCCATCTGAGCAGCACCTTCGTGGGTATCCCCCATCTTGTGGATTTTCCCGGTGTAAAAGAGGATACGCTCAGTGACCGTCGTTTTACCGGCATCGATATGCGCCATAATTCCGATATTGCGGATGTCTTTTAATTCTGTATGCTTTTCTGCCACAGAAAGTCTCCTTCCAAATTAGTAACGGAAATGGGCAAAAGCCTTGTTGGCCTCGGCCATACGGTGCATTTCTTCTTTTCTTCTTACACTCGCGCCTGTGTTATTAAAGGCATCCATTAACTCGCTGCCCAGTCTTTCGACCATGGTCTTCTCGCTGCGGGCTCTGGAGAATGAAACGATCCAGCGCAAAGCAAGGGTTTGACGACGTTCGGGACGAACTTCCATAGGTACCTGGTAGGTCGCACCGCCGATACGGCGTCCTTTTACTTCCAACAATGGGGTGGTATTTTCTAAAGCTTTATGGAAAATCTCCAGTCCATCCTGTCCCACTTTTTCCTGGGCGTAGTCAAAAGCACCGTAAACGATCTTTTGAGCAAGGCCCTTTTTGCCGTCTAACATCACCTGGTTAATCAACTTGGATACGGCGATGTCATTAAATCTTGGGTCCGGCATAACCTTTCTCTTGGGGATATGTCCTTTTCTAGACACTTCGCTTCCCTCCTTACTCATCTAAAAGTAGATTATGGGTACTCAACGCAGAAAACCTCAGTCTTCTTACGCTGCTGTGCATGGACACCCCTTAAAATGGGGAAATCTGTATGCACAAACATCTTACATTAATTAATTGGCATCTTTCTTAGCACCGTACTTGGACCGGGCCTGTTTACGGCCTTGAACACCGGCGGTATCCATGGTTCCACGGATGATGTGGTAACGCACACCAGGAAGGTCCTTTACACGACCGCCGCGGATTAAGACCACGGAGTGTTCCTGCAAGTTATGACCGATGCCCGGAATGTAAGACAATACTTCCGCACCGTTGGTTAAACGGACACGAGCGACTTTTCGTAGAGCGGAGTTCGGCTTTTTCGGGGTAACGGTACGAACCGAAGTGCAGACACCACGCTTCTGAGGGGACTGAACCGGAGTGGCTCGATTCTTCAATGTGTTGAAGTTGTACCCTAAAGCCGGGGTGGATGACTTGGCTCGTTCGGTCTTTCTCCCTTTACGAATGAGCTGATTAATTGTCGGCATACTCTTCCTCCTTTTCTTTGATAGTATCCGGTCTGGACCGGAGCTCGCGGTTCTATTCAATAAATAGGGAGGAGACTGAGCAATCTCCTCCAAGATAACCTTATACAGTATACATAGGATTCCCTATTTCGTCAAGTTTTTGGCCTATTTCAGCCTTTTTTGCTCCCTTAAAAAGATCCTGGTATCCTCATAGCCCAAATCCATATTCCGTCGAGCATTTTCAGGAGAAAAAGCCAGGCTCTTCCCCAAACTTCGCGATGGATGGATAAGGGTAACCCGGTCCTTGTTTTCAATGTTTTTATAACGGAGTTTATCGGGATTCAGGCCAATCGCCACAACCTCATCGGCAAGATCCTCCACCATGGAAATCGGGAGCCGGTCATGGAAAGCCCCATCAAGATAGTAATCCCCCATAATCGGTTTCATTTCAAAAACCGGTAAATAACAGGAGGCCATGAGGAAATCATGCAGGCTGCCCTGAGGGATATCCTCTAAAAATAATTCCACTCCCTGCCTCTTGGTAACATTGAAGGTGACCAGGCCGAATTCCTTACTTGATTGACGCAGGACCTCCTCATCAATGAACTGACGAAAAAGCTCTTTCATCGGTTCTACCGGTAAGCCCCGGTGGTCCAAAAGAACCTTCACCAAATCGGCTCCGGCGGTAATCCTTTCATAGAAATCGTCCTCTTCATAGAGGCGGTTCAAGTCGTTCTGGTCCAAGCCAAAAATTTCTGACAGATCCAAAGAAAGCCAGAGCTTCTCACAAAGTTCCGCCTTATCTGAAGCAAACATAGCCCCATTTAAGGAACCGATAGATACGCCAATAAAGCAGTCAAATTCCAATCCGGCCTCTTGAAGAGCACGGTAGGCTCCTACTTGATAGGCCCCCTTTGCCCCGCCGCCTTCAAGAACCAAAGCTCGTTTACTTTTTCTTGCCATCAACTTCCCCCTTATGCCTTTGACCAAAATAAAAAGGGGAAAGACCGGTAGGCCCGTCCCCCTTTATCTCCTATTCAATAAAACTATTCAGCAAAAGAAGCTTCTTCCCTTTCTTCTTCCGTTTCCTCGGCAAGGTCAGCAGATTCCTCGTCGGAATCTTCATCCTCCAAAGAATCCGTTCCGGCATAGGACTCGCCCTCAGCCCGAAGGCCTTCAATCCTGGCCAGGTCCTCATCCATGCCCTCATAGTCTATCTCATTATTGGCGTAGAGCTTCATTCCGGTACCGGCAGGAATGAGCTTTCCGATAATGATATTTTCTTTGAGCCCTCGGAGGTAATCCACCTTGCCCTTGATGGAAGCATCGGTGAGTACCCGGGTGGTCTCCTGGAAGGAGGCGGCGGAGAGGAAGGATTCCGAGGCGATGGAGGCCTTGGTGATTCCGAGAAGCTGGTATTCGTAAACTACCTCTTCCTTCCCTTCTTCGTGTAGCTGACGGTTCTTAAGGGCAACCAAACGAGCATTCATGAGGGTGCCCGGGAGGAAACCGGAATCTCCGGCTTCCAGGATCCGAACTTTCTGCATCATCTGGTGGATGATGATTTCAATATGGCGGTCATCGATATCAACGCCCTGGAGACGGTAAACCTTCTGAACTTCGGAAGTGATGTAGTTCTGTACAGCTTCCGGTCCTAAAACTTCCAGAAGCTCAACCGGATTGATAGATCCGGCGGTCAGCCTTTGCCCCTTTGCTACATAGTCCCCTTCCTGGAGGTCAATCTTGGAATCATAGGGGATGGTGTAGGTTTCCTGGTGTCCCTCCTCGGAGGTGATGACAATATCCCGGCGTTTTTTGTTTTCCTTAAAGGAAACTACACCGGAAGTCCGGGCTATGGGAGCAAGACCCTTAGGCTTTCTTGCCTCGAAAAGTTCTTCAACACGAGGAAGACCGGAAGTAATCGCGGTTCCTGCAACACCACCGGAGTGGAAAGTCCGCATGGTCAGCTGGGTACCCGGTTCGCCAATGGACTCAGCAGCGATGATACCGACAGCTTCACCGATATTAACCGCTTTGCCTGTCGCCAGGTTTCGTCCGTAACACTTGGCACAGACCCCGTGAACAGTGTTACACTCGAGGATGGACCGGACCTTGACCTTCTCAATTCCAGCCTTGACAATCTCCTCGCTGATTCTCTCGGTAATGGTGTCATCCTTGCGGACAATCAGTTCACCCGTGTTGGGGTGGAGGATGTCTTCAAAGGAGGTCCGGCCGATAATCCGGTCAGAGAGGGACTCGATCAATTCATCCCCTTCCTTAATGTCGGAAACCTCAATATAGCGGTCAGTTCCGCAATCATCTTCCGTGACGATGACATCCTGAGAAACGTCCACCAAACGTCGGGTTAAATATCCCGAGTCAGCGGTACGGAGGGCAGTATCCGAAAGCCCCTTACGAGATCCATGAGTGGAAATAAAGAATTCCAAAACGGACAAGCCTTCACGGAAGTTGGCTCGAATGGGAATTTCAATGGTTTCCCCGGTTGCGGAGGACATCAGTCCACGCATACCGGCCAGCTGAGAAATCTGCTTGGAAGAACCACGTGCCCCGGAAAGGGCCATGGTCGCGATGGAATTGTCCTCACCCAGGTTGTTAAAGACTTCCTTTTCAATGTCATCCGTAGTCTTGTTCCAAATCTCCACGACAGCTTTTTTTCGCTCGGTTTCCGTCATCCGACCACGGCTGGCCAGGCGTTTGATCTTATCCACTTCCTCATCAGCTGCATTCAGAAGGTCAAACTTAACCTGGGGAATTTGGACATCGTTCATCGATACGGAAAGAGCGGCCAGGGTGGAGTATTTGTAACCCAGAGCTTTCATATCATCCAACATGCGGGCCGTCCGAATGTTGCCATGGATACGGAAGCAACGGTCAATGATTTGGGTTAATTGCTTCTTTGCCACCCGCCAATTGATCTCCAGGCTATAAGGGTCTTCTGACCGGTCCACAAAACCCAGGTCCTGAGGAATGGCATGGTTGAAGATGAAGTTGCCTACTGTTGAGTTGACCAACTTCCCGTGGTCTTCCGGCCCCTGAAAGAGACGAACACCTACGTTGGAGTGAACATCGATATAGCCATTAACCAAGGCCTGGACCATCTCATCGTAACCCTGGAAGTTCATGACCACCTGGTCGGAGACAGGGGGCTTGGTCAGGTAATAAACACCGAGGACCATGTCCTGGGTTGGGGTATTGATGGGCTTTCCATCCTTTGGGGCCAGGATGTTGTTGGTCGACATCATAAGGAGGCGGGCTTCGATCTGTGCTTCTGTGGACAGAGGAACATGGACCGCCATCTGGTCGCCGTCGAAGTCGGCATTGTAGGGGGTGCAAACCAAGGGGTGGAGCTGGATGGCCTTGCCTTCAACCAGGATAGGTTCAAAGGCCTGGATGCCCAGCCGGTGAAGGGTAGGAGCACGGTTGAGGAGAACGGGATGGTCTTTAATAACCTTCTCCAGGGGACCCCATACGCGTGGATCCTTTCTTTCCACCATTTTCTTGGCATTTTTAATATTGTTGGCCTGGTCCTGTGCGACCAGCTCTCTCATCACAAAAGGCTTAAAGAGTTCCAGTGCCATATCTTTAGGCAGCCCGCACTGGTAGAACTTGAGGTGGGGGCCGACGACGATAACCGACCGTCCGGAGTAATCCACCCGCTTACCTAAAAGATTCTGGCGGAAGCGGCCTGACTTCCCTTTCAGGAGGTCAGAGAGGGACTTTAGGGGTCGGTTGGAAGCTCCGGTTACCGGCTTTCCCCGACGTCCGTTGTCAATCAGGGCATCCACCGCTTCCTGTAGCATCCGCTTTTCATTTCGAACAATGATGTCCGGAGCCCCGATGTCCAGGAGTCTCTTCAACCGGTTGTTCCGGTTGATGACCCGGCGATAGAGGTCGTTTAGGTCGGACGTTGCAAAGCGTCCTCCTTCCAGCTGAACCATAGGGCGGAGGTCCGGCGGCATGACCGGAAGGACATCCAGGCACATCCACTCCGGCTTATTTCCGGAAAGAAGGAAGGCTTCCACCACCTCCATCCGGCGGAGGATTCGAACCTTCTTTTGACCGGAGGCATCCTCCAACTCCTCTTTAAGCCTCTTTTCCTCCTCTTCCAAGTCTAACTTGGCCAGGAGTTCCTTAACCGCTTCCGCACCCATGCCGGCCCGGAATCCATCACCGTACTTCTCCCGATACTCATGGTATTCCGTTTCACTGAGGAGTCGCTTCTCATAGAGGTCGCCCTCGGCAATACCCGGATCAATAACGATGTAATTGGCAAAATAGAGGACCAATTCCAGGGCCTTGGGTGACATATCCAGAAGGAGACCCATTCGAGAGGGAATCCCCTTAAAATACCAGATATGGGAAACCGGGCAGGCCAATTCAATATGACCCATCCTCTCCCGGCGAACCTTGGACTTCGTGACTTCAACCCCACACTTCTCGCAGACCACGCCCTTATAGCGGATCCGCTTATATTTTCCGCAGTTACATTCCCAGTCTTTAGTAGGACCGAAAATCTTTTCGCAAAAGAGACCGTCTTTTTCCGGCTTCAGGGTCCGGTAGTTGATTGTTTCCGGCTTCTTCACTTCTCCGTGGGACCAGGAACGAATTTTTTCCGGAGAAGCTATTTTTATTTGAATGGCATCAAAATTATTGGTTCTTTTCAAGATCGAACTCCTCTCCCGGACTATTCGTCCTCTTCATCTTCCACGGCACGGTTCAGTTCTTCTTCTTCCTCATCTTCTAACCGACTGTCTTCCAGGTCATCAAGGTCGTCCTCATCGACATCGATCAGGTCGTCCTCATCTTCCTCTTCATCCCCTTCGCTGGCATCACGGATAAAGCGGTCCGGCAGGTCCTCACTCTGTCTCTCATCGATTTCTTCAATCTGGGAGAAGCGGGTGAGGTCGTCCAAGTCGTCCTTCAATTGAACTTCTTCCCCATCCTCATCCAGAAGTTTGACGTTCAGTGACAGGGATTGGAGTTCCTTAATCAGAACCTTAAAAGATTCGGGAATGCCCGGCTCAGGAATATTCTCACCTTTAACGATGGCTTCATAGGTCCGGACACGGCCGGTCACATCATCCGATTTGACGGTGAGCATTTCCTGGAGGGTGTGGGAAGCACCATAAGCCTCCAGAGCCCATACTTCCATCTCCCCGAAACGCTGACCACCGAATTGGGCCTTACCGCCCAGAGGCTGTTGGGTAACCAGGGAGTAGGGGCCTGTGGACCGGGCATGGATTTTCTCTTCCACCATGTGGTGGAGCTTGAGCATATACATATAGCCTACGGTAACGGGCTGGGCAAACTCCTCCCCGGTCCGTCCATCGCGAAGCTGGATCTGACCGGAAATATCGTAACCCGCACTCTCAAGGGCTTCTTCGATTTCATAGTCCTGAGCACCGTCGAATACCGGGGTCGCCACCTTCCAGCCCAGCTTCTTAGCGGCCATACCCAGGTGAACTTCCAAAACCTGCCCCAGATTCATTCGGGAAGGAATACCTAAGGGGTTCAGGCAGATCTGAACAGGGGTTCCATCAGGAAGGAAGGGCATATCTTCCATGGGCAGGATTCGAGAGACGACACCCTTATTCCCGTGACGGCCACACATCTTATCCCCCACCATGATCTTTCGCTTGGAGGCGATGTAAACCCGAACCACTTCGTTGATGCCCGGGGCCAAATCGTCCCCATTTGCCCGCGAATAGGTCTTGATATCGACGACAATACCGAATTCTCCATGGGGCACCTTCAAAGAGGCATCCCGGACTTCCCTGGCCTTTTCTCCAAAGATGGCCCGGAGGAGACGTTCCTCCGGTGAAAGCTCGGTTTCTCCCTTAGGTGTCACCTTGCCGACCAAAATATCTCCGGCAAAAACTTCCGCTCCGATGCGGACAATCCCGTTTTCATCCAGGTTCTTCTTCATATCATCGCCTACATTGGGAATATCCCGGGTAATTTCCTCGGGTCCCAATTTAGTCTGACGGGCTTCGCAGGTATGCTCTTCAATGTGAACCGAGGTCAGGGTGTCGTCAATAACCAGGGATTCATTGATGAGCATAGCATCTTCATAGTTGTAGCCTTCCCATTCCATGAAGGCAATGAGGATATTCTTGCCTAAGGCAATTTCTCCCATATCCGTAGAGGGGCCATCAGCCAGGGTATCACCCTTTTTCACCTTTTCCCCTTCGCGAACGATAGGACGCTGGTTAAAACAGGTTCCTTGGTTTGCCCGACGGAATTTCAAGATCTTATAGTGGTGGACTTCCCCATCCTTGTCAGTGACATCGACATGGTCACTGTCAACAGAAGTGACCACCCCGTCTTCTTTCGCCAGAACCATGACACCTGAATCGCAGGCTGCCTTGTGCTCAATACCGGTACCAATAATTGGAGCCGTGGTCTTAATCAGGGGGACCGCCTGACGCTGCATGTTGGTTCCCATCAAAGCACGGGTAGCATCGTCATTTTCCAGGAAGGGGATCATGGCTGCCCCGACAGAAACAATCTGCTGAGGAGAAACGTCCATAAGGTCAACTTCATCGCGTGGGAAAATTCCGTTTTCCGCCCGGATACCCCGGCCGGAAACGCGTTCGTTGATAAAAAAGCCCTTGTCGTCCAGAGGTTCATTGGCCTGGGCTTTGATGTACTTATCTTCTTCATCGGCCGTCATGTAGATGATCTCATCGGTCACCTGACCGGTTCCTTTGATGACCTTTCGGTAGGGGGTCTCAATGAAGCCCAATTTATTGATCCGACCATAGGTAGTCAAGGAAGTGATTAAGCCGATGTTGGGACCTTCAGGGGTCTCAATGGGACAAATCCGGCCGTAATGAGAATCGTGGACGTCGCGGACTTCCGCTCCGGCACGGTCTCTGGAAAGTCCGCCCGGCCCCAGGGCTGAAAGACGACGCTTGTGAGTCAATTCCGACATGGGATTGGTCTGGTCCATGAACTGAGAAAGCTGGGAAGATCCGAAGAATTCCTTGATGGCTGCTGTTACCGGACGAACATTGAGGAGGGATTGGGGGGTGGCCAAGTCCTGGTCTCCGGTGGTCATCCGCTCGCGGACCACCCTCTCCATCCGGGAGAGACCGATCCGAAACTGGTTCTGAAGAAGTTCACCAACGCAGCGTACCCGGCGGTTGCCCAGGTGGTCGATGTCATCGGTGTCGCCGATCCCGTCATACAGGTTCAGCTGATAGGATAAGGTGGCTAGAATGTCCGCCGGAGTAATATGTCGGGGGCTAATCTCATCCATATGACGCTTAATATATTGAACCTTCCGCCGGCTTTCATCAAAGGCTCCATTTTCATTGGCTTCAAAGGCCTCCAAAGCAGCATCCATAGCGGGTTTATAAATCTTATCGGAGAATTTGAATTGATCCAGATCAACATCGGGGATCTGGTCCTGGAAAGTCCGGTAGTCCACAAAGTGAGACCCGACTACCCGAACCTGCTTTTCCATGGTCCGGTCGGGATAGACATCGACAATATTGATGCCGGCATTTTCGATGGCCATGGCTAAATCTTCATCCAGGAAGTCCCCTTCCTTGGCGATGATTTCTCCGTCCTCGGAGATGGCATCAGCAGCCAGAATCCGGTTATGGATCCGGTTGAATACGGTAAGCTTTTTATTGAATTTGTAACGACCGACGTGGGCCAGGTCATAACGCTTGGGATCGAAAAAGAGGTTGTGGATTAGAGGCTCTGCCGATTCGAGAGAAGCCATATCTCCGGGCTTAAGCTTACGGTAGATTTCCAATAAGGCTTCCTCCCGATTTTTGGAAACATCCTTCGCCAGGGTCTTGGCCAGGGCTTCACTCTCCCCTAAAACATCCACCATCTCCTGGTTGCTTTCAAAAAGGAGGGCACGGATTAGGGTGGTGGCAGGGAGCTTGCGAGTCCGGTCGATGCGGACATTGACCACACCGTTGGCATCATTGTCATATTCCAGCCAGGCACCCCGGTTAGGAATGACGGTGGAGGCGACTTCCAGGCTTCCCGACTTATCAAAAGAAGAGGTGTAATAGACACCGGGAGACCGGATGAGCTGAGAAACAATTGTCCGCTCGGCCCCATTAATAATGAAAGTCCCGGTCGGGGTCATCATGGGAATGTCGCCCAGGAAAACTTCCTGCTCCTTGACGTCCATGATCTCGCCCTCATCCATTTTGATTAAGCGGACCTTTACCCGAAGCTTTTTGGAGTAGTTGACATCCCGTTCCTTGGCTTCTTCCACGGAGTATTCCGACTCATCGTCAAAGGTATAATCGACAAATTCGAGGACCAAGCCGCCCGAATAGTCACGAATGGGAGAAATATCCGCCAAGACTTCACCCAGGCCTTCCTCCAAAAACCACTCAAAAGAGTTCTTCTGGATGTCCAGCAGGTTGGGAAATTCCAGCACGGAAGGAATGCGAGAAAAGGTCTCGCGTGCCGTCCGCCCATACATCTCTGTATGATTGTGCATTACCATAGCCACCCCTTACTTTTTTCAACAATTGTGAGAACCGGTCATTTCATCGTAAAGAATAAGAAAAAATCGGCATAAGTACCGATTTAACACTGTTGCAATATGTGAGTATAGCACGAAAAAAGGAACCTGGTCAAGACATAACCGGTCCAAAATAGGAGATATAGAGAAAAAACTCATTTATAGAAATGACTTGTTTATAGTATAGCCTATGGTACTGAAAAAATCAAGTAAAAAACGCCCGGACCCGTGGTTCGACAGATCCAGGCGTTTTCGCTTATTTTCAGAGAAAAAATTTAATCATCCACCTTTTTCAGGGTGAAATGAATGGTATGTCCGTTGAGGTCTTCTTCCTCCCCTTTTGTTCCCTTTTCATAAGTCAATGCCAGGGCAAGGACATTGCCGGCAATCATCTCCTGATTCTCCCGGATAGCATCCACCAGGGTTTCATCACCGTCATAGACAATCTCGATCCGGTCAGCCACATCGAAGTCCTTCTTTTTCCGGGCTTGTTGGATCCGGGAAATGAACTCGCGGGCAAATCCTTCTCGGATAAGGTTAGGATTGAGTTCCGTCTCCAAAACTACGGAGACATTCCCATCCATGGCCACGTCGTAGCCTTCCTTGGCATGGAAATCAGCAAGAACGTAATCTTTAGGGATGGAGACTTCTTCACCGCCCAGTTCCATGGTCACAAGGCCGTCTTGAATTTTTTCCAGGAACTGGTGGGCATCCACTTCCTTGAGTTTCCGGGCAAATTCCTTGATCTTTCCGCCCAGGATAGACCCCGCCAATTTATAGTTGGGTTTTAAGGCAATATTGGCATAATCCGCCAGGGCATCGGAAAAGACAACTTCCTTGACATTCAGTTCCTCTTTGATCAAGTCAACTAAGTCAGCAATCTGATCCCGGTATTTCTTGTCCACCATAATCTCTTGGAGGGGTTGGCGGACCTTGATCTGGGCATCCTCACGGGAGGCCCGGCCCAGGTTGACGATCTTGCGGACCAGGTCCATCTTCTCTTCCAGGGCCTTATCGATGATTTCCTCATGGGCCTCCGGCAGGTATTCCAGATGGACGGAGTCCATGGCCTCCCCATGGGTCAGGGCCAGGTAAACCTGGTCAGCCAGGAAGGGGGTGATGGGGGCGATGAGCTTGGACAGGCCCAGGACCACTTCGTAGGTGGTCAGGAAGCAGGATTTGACGTAGTCACTATCTTCAGAGGACCAGAAGCGGGACCGGTTCCGACGGATATACCAGTTGGACAGGTCTTCCACAACGAAGTCCGATAGGGCATGGACCACCTTGGTATATTCGAAGATTTCCATCTCCTCCCGGTAGGTCTTGTAGAGGGACTGGAAGCGAGAGAGGAGCCAGCGGTCAATTTCCGGCCGTTCCTCCACCGGGACGGAAAAGGAAGCCGCCTCCCAACCATTGGTGTTGGCATAAAGGGCGAACATCTGGTAGACGTTCTTCAAGGTCCGGAAGAACTTGGCGTTGACCTCTTTTACCCCTTCTACATCGAAGCGGGTGGGTACCCAGGGTGGAGAGACGAAGAGGGAGTAGAAGCGGATGGCATCCGCTGAATACTTATCGAAGAGATCGAAAGGATCCAGAGTATTGCCCTTGGACTTGGACATCTTGGCTCCGTTCTTGTCCAAGACCAGGTCATTGACCAAGACGTTTTTATAGGGGGCAAGGCCCTTATAAAGGATAGAAATGGCCATGAGGGAATAAAACCATCCACGGGTCTGGTCGATGCCTTCAGAGATAAAATCAGCCGGGAAGAATTCCTTCTCCAGGTCATCCTTGTGTTCGAAGGGATAGTGGAGCTGGGCAAAGGGCATGGCCCCGGAGTCGAACCAGACATCGATAACGTCAGGCTCGCGAGACATGGTCCCTCCGCATTCGGGGCACTTGATGTGGACGTTATCCACATAGGGGCGGTGAAGATCGATGGATTCATCGATTTCTTCAATGGCCTCTTCCGCCAGCTGTTTGCGAGACCCTACGGAGTGGACATGGCCACAATCCGGACAAACCCAGAGGTTAAGGGGAGTTCCCCAATACCGGGTACGGGAAATTGCCCAGTCTTTGAGATTTTCCAGCCAATTGCCGAATCGCTTTTCACCCACGTGGTCGGGGAACCAATTGACCTTTTTATTCGCCTCCACCATCTCCTGGGCATGAGAGGAAACATCAATATACCAGGAGGGCTTGGCGTAATAAATCAGGGGAGTGTGGCAGCGCCAGCAGTGGGGATAGTTATGGGTGATCTTTTGGGTCCCGTAGCAAAGGCCATTGTCCCTGAGGTATTGAATGACCTGGGGATCTGCATCCATGACAAAAGTTCCCTTATAGGGGCCTTCCAGGAAGGTCCCGTCATCCCCCACCGGGTTGACCAGGGCCAGGTCATAGCGGCGGCCGGTCTGGTAGTCGTCCTCACCGAAGGCAGGAGCCGTATGAACAACGCCGGTTCCGTCTTCCATGGTGACATAGTCAGCACAGGTGACGAAAAAAGCCTTCCCTTTGACGTCAACAAAAGGAAGGAGCTGGTCGTATTCCATATACTCCAGGTCCTTACCCTTCATGGTCTCCAAGACTTCGATCTCACCGTATTGATCACGGAGGGCCTGGCCCATGAGGGCTTTGGCTAAGATGAGTTTCACATCCCCCTGTTTGACCTTGACATAGTCAGCATCAGGATGGACCGTCAAGGCCACGTTGGAGAGAAGAGTCCAGGGCGTAGTCGTCCAAGCCAGGAAATATTCTTTTTCTTTTCCTTTGATGGGGAACATGGGATAGACGGTCATGACGTCGTCTTCCTCATAGCCCTGGGCAACTTCATGAGAGGCCAGACCTGTCCCACAGCGTGAGCAGTAAGGGAGGATTTTTGCCCCCTTATAGATCAGACCCTTCCGGTAGAAATCGTCCAAAAGATGCCAAACCGTCTCCACATAGTCATTATCCAGGGTAATGTAAGGATTATCCATATCGGCCAGGAAGGCCATCCGGTGGGACATATCCATCCAAAGATCACGGTATTCGAAGACCGACTCCCGGCACTTCTCATTGAACTTCTCTACACCATAGGCTTCAATATCCTGCTTGTCGTGGAAACCCAGTTTCTTCTCCACCTCAATTTCCACCGGAAGTCCATGGGTATCCCAACCGGCCTTGCGGCGAACCCGGTAGCCCTGCATAGTCTTATAGCGGCAAGTCATATCCTTAAGTGTCCGGGCGATCACATGGTGAACTCCCGGTTTCCCGTTTGCCGTTGGCGGGCCATCATAGAAAACGTAATTCGGCTTGCCTTCTCTTTCTTTAATCGACCGGTCAAGAAGATCCATTTTTTCCCATCGATCGATTAAATCAAGCTCGCCCTGTCGTGCGTCTTTCGGCAGTTCTTTATACGTCAAGCCTTGCTCCTTTCTGATTGGTTCAATGGTCACGGCAACCACTTGCCGCTAGAGGCTAAGCGCTTGACCTTTCCCCTGAACCCTGATTGAGGACCAATCATTTTTCTTTATAATTTTACAACTGTATATAATAATAGCACTTTTTCCCCTGTCGTCCAGGTTCTTTCCCCTTCTTCAGAGGAAGGAAAAGTCAGATTTTATCCTCTGCCTCTTTTACAATAGCTCGGAAAACCGTATGGGCAGAAGCCCAGGCCCAGTGAAGATTGTACCCCCCACATTCCCCCTGGACATCCAAAACTTCACCCATAAAATAAAGTCCTTTTGACAGCATTGATTCCAAGTTCCAGGGGTCCACCTGGTCCATAGCTAAGCCCCCGCAGGTTACCTGACCGTGGTCCTTCTTCCGCGATCCCTTGATATGGAAAGTCAGGCTCTTACAAAAAGAAAGCCAATTTTCATAATGAGAGAAGGGATAAGAGGAAAAACGATCTTCCGGCCGAATGCCTATTTCCTCCAATCCGGCACGGAGAATTTTACGGGGAAGGAAGCCGGCCAAAGCCTCCTCCACCCTCCACTCTTTTCTCTGGCTGAATATGGTAATAAGGGCATTCTTTCCTTCTTCCGGTGCGAGATGAGGAAGAAGGTCAACCGTCACTTCAGGCATCTTTCCGCCGGCAGCCATAGCCATAAGGTCATTGGACAGGCGGAAGACACCCATGCCGGAAATTCCATAGTCAGTAAATAGGAGGTCACCTGATCGAGCTTTCACTTCTCCTCCCTCATTGATCATCCGGAGGTCTGCCTCCAGCTTATCTCCGGAGGCTTTTTTACAGAGAGTCGATTCCTGAACTGCCAAACTGCAGATAGCAGGATAAATGGGGGTCAGGCGATGGCCCAAACCCTTAACCAGGGAGTAACCCCGGGACCACTCCTTCTTGCCGATCCCATAGGCACCGCCGGTTGCTAAAACTACGGTCTGATAAGGCCCCCAGTCCCTTCCTTCCCTGTCTCGAACCCGATAGTTTCCAACTTCTTTTTCGATAGACCGGATTTCACAGGAAAGATGGACCCCAACGCCTCCATATTTAATCCAGGCCTTGAGAAGACTAACCGGGGTTTCCGCCTTCATGGTGGCAGGATAGGCCATGCCGGAATCCAAAACTTTCGAAGGCATGCCCAAGCTTTGGAAAAAAGCGACAGCTTCTTCAAAACCGAATTCTTCCAGGACCTGACTAATGTCTTCCCGACTCTTCCCCGTATAATGATTCGGAGAAATGTCCCGGTTGGTAAAATTACAGCGTCCATTGCCTGTTGCCAGAAGCTTCCGGAGAATATCCTCTCCTTGCTCAAAAATTTCCACATCGAGTGGAAGGTCTTGCCCTTTTCTATTCGCTAAAAGACCGGCCAGGCAGACACCGGAAGCTCCCCCGCCGATAATGGCCACCCGATAAGGCCGGCCCTGATGATCTAACAAGATTTCCCTTCACTTTCCAAGGAAGCAAAAAACCGGCAGTGGTCTTTCAAAAAACAGATTTCACAGCGGGGGGACCGGGCTGAGCAAATGTCCCTCCCGTGTTGGATGATGGAAAGGTGAAAATAGTTCCAATATTCCGGCTCCAATAGTTTTCTCAAATCCTGTTCACATTCTTCCGGGTTCTCGGATCGGGAGAGGCCAAGTCGATTGGAAACCCTGAAAACGTGAGTATCCACCGGCATGGAAGGCTGACCGAAGGAGTTGGCCAGGACCACGTTGGCCGTCTTCCTTCCCACCCCGGGAAGGGTCATCAGTTCCTCCATGGTATTCGGAACCTTTCCCCCGAATTCCTCGACCAGCTTTTGGGAGGTCCGAATTATATTTCTGGCCTTTGTTCTGAAAAAACCGATGGACCGGATATAGTCCATGACCTCCTCTTCATCGGCCCGACTCAGAGCAAGGGGATCCGGGTAGGCTGCGAATAAAGCAGGGGTCACCTTATTTACCTGGCGGTCCGTAGTTTGAGCCGATAAAATAGTTGCTACCAAAGATTCAAAGGGATTTCTTGCCATTAAAAAAGGCTGTAAACCGGGATAATTTTCTTTTAAGCCGAAAGCAATTTCATGGGCTTCCTCGCGGGTCATGGGATGCATGGTTGGACTCCTTCTCTAAAGACTTGGGTCATGATCTATTCATTCCGTGATTCTTCTATTATAATGGAGATCGAATCGATACCCAAATCCTTTGATACGGAAAGGACGCCTATGTTTAACCGAAATAAGAAGCGGTTCGCCCAGTTTGACTGGGTTTTATTTATTGTGACTGCCCTCTTGTGCGTCATGGGTCTGGTTGCCGTGAGGTCCGCCACCTACTCGGATAATCCCTCCATGGCTCCCCTGGTCACCCAGATCATCGCCACCATCCTGGGCTTTATAGCGATTGCTATTCTCCAATGGGTGGATATTGATTACTTGCGTAAACTGGCCATCCCCATCTACCTGATTATTTTACTCCTCCTCATTGCCACCCGACTCTTCGGTTTTGGCATGGACCAGTGGGGAGCGGACTCCTGGCTCAAACTTGGCCCGGTGATCTTCCAGCCATCGGAATTCTCCAAGCTGGGTATCATTGTTTTTCTTGCCTGGCTCCTCGAACGCTATAAATCCAAGATCAACAAACCGACCACTATCATTCTTATTGCCCTCACCATGGCCATTCCTGTCTTTCTCATCCTCAAGCAGCCCGACTTGGGAACAGCCGCTGTGATCATCTTCTTTGTTGCGGTTATGATCTTCTATGCCGACATCCATTGGGGTTATATCCTGGCCGCTTTTGTTTTGGCCCTCGTCGCCATCCCCATCCTCTATGCTTCTCTGAGCGGGACCCAGCAGGACCGAATTTTGAACTTCCTTGATCCCTTCCGGGACCCCCGGGGATCGAACTATCAGATTCTTCAGGGGATCGTGGCCATCGGATCGGGTCAGCTGTCGGGTCGCGGATACCTCCAGGGCACCCAAACCCACTTCGGCTTTATTCCTGAGCAAGACACCGACTATATTTTCTCGGTTATTGCGGAAGAATTCGGCTTTATCGGAGGGATCTTCCTCATTGCCTGCTACTTCATCCTCCTCTTCCGCATGATTATGATTGCCCGCCGGGCAAAAGACCCCTTTGAGGGGCTCCTGGTCATTGGAATTGCTGCCATGATTTTCATCCATGTTTTTGAAAACATCGGCATGACCATCGGTCTAATGCCTGTTACCGGAATCCCCCTTCCCCTAATCTCAAATGGAGGAACCTTCCAGCTCCTTACTTTAGCCTCAATCGGGATTATCCTCTCCATTTCCACTCAGCGTCGCCCTCTGGACTTCTCCGGAGCTGACGGTTCCCTATAAAGAGAAGATAAAATAGAATCCAATGAACGCCCAGCCTGCCCAGGTCCTTTCGGACCTGGGTTTCTTTGGTAACCACCTCAAATTCCCTTTCTCCTTTTCCCTCTCCTCTTTCCTCAAAGCAGATGTCTCCCAGGGATGACGTTCGATAATAGGGGATTTGGGTTTGGTGGAGTCGGTCCAAGACCTCCTGATGGGGGTGTCCATAACTATTGTTTCGGCCTGAAGAGAGGATGGCTGCCCTTGGTCTGATATTCTCCAAAAAATTCAAGGAAGATCCTTTCCGAGAGCCATGGTGGGCAACCTTAAGAAGGTCCACCTCACCCTTAAGTCCGGCTTCCTCTTCCGGGGTCAAATCTTCCTCCCGATCTCCCATAAGGAGGACCCGAGGGCCAAAGTCCAGGAGAAGAACAGCTGAATCCCGGTTAGGGGACTTGCTGTCAAAAATCCCTTCCCGGATTACCCGGATACGGATTTCTCCTCCGCAGTCGGACCAGGTATAGGTCCGTCCCCTCTCCAATGGAATGAGAGGGATGGCCCCTGTTCCCTCCTTTTCCCTAAACGACGAAGGCAAGAGATCACGTGCAGAAGAACCATCTGACAGGGGAGAAAGAAAAATCCTTTTTACGGGAAGAGAACTGACCAGCCCTTCCAGGTTTCCTATATGGTCATAATCCCTATGGGAGAGAAAGATCCCTTCCAGGCTATCCACCCCCTTTGACTTAAGCTTATCCACGAAAAGCAAGGCTTCCTCATTTTTCATGGTTTGAAAATTGATCTTTCCTCCACAATCGAAGAGAAAATTACCTGCTTGAGATTGGAGGAGGAAACTATCCCCCTGACCCACATCCAGAGCTGTCAAACGATCAGCTTTGGGAGACAAATTCAAAGAAAAAACAATAACGAAGAAGAAATAAAGAAAGTCCATGACTTCCTCTTCCAGTCTCTTTCTCTCCCAAAAATTCAGTCGATGACTAAGACGGCTCCATGCTTTCCACCAGCCCAGACGACCAAAAATAAGAAATAGCAAAGCCAGAAAATAGCATGCTGAAAAAGGGGACACTAGCTTTATAGGGGTCCGGAGGAAATCCAGAGCATCCAGGCCGTAAATGAGAGCGGAGAAAATTTCATAGGCTAACCGGTATAGTCCTGCTATTATGTCTCCCAAAAGAGGAAGGTGAACGACCAGATAAGCCGTCAAACCCAGGGCAAAAAGCTTACCGAAAAAGGGGATGGCCAGTGGGTTAGCCAGAAGGATAACCGGTGAAAAGGTCTTGGTGACAGTGGTCAGGAAGGGAATAGTAAAAAGGTTGATCCAAAAGCTAGTCCGAACATCCTTGAGGAAGCTTCCCTTTAAGGGGTGGAGTTTGCCTATTTCTCCGACCAAATGAATAGCTAAGACACAGGCAAAAGAAAGAAGAAGGCCCAAGTCATAGGCAGCATAGGGACGGAAGGTGAGATAAAGGGTCAGGGAAAGAAGAAAGGTGGATATGAAATTGAGCTTGCCCTTATTAAGAGTAGCCTCCTCCTGAAAGAAAAGGAAAAGACCCGCCCGCACAATTGAGGCTGGAAAAGAGAGGAGGCCAGCGTAGGCGATTAAGAGGGGAAATAGAATCCTATCCGCCATCTTTCTTCTTAAACCCAATCCGGCCAAAACTTGAAGTCCCCAGTTGAAGAGCAGGTTAACATGGAGTCCTGAGGCCGCCAGGAGGTGGGCTAATCCCAAGTTCTTCATCGGATCCTTGAGTTCAAATCCAAGATGATCAGACCGACCTAGAAAAATCCGTCGGAAAAAGGATCCGGCCTGGCCTCCCAGGTCATCCGTCCGTTTTAGGAAATAATATTTTATTTTATTTCCAAGGATTTGTAGGCTGTTGGGCCGGTTTCGAACAATACGACGGGTCAAACGGACCTGACCGGATATTCCCTTGCTTTCCAGCCAGGACTCCTGGTTAAATTCTCCCCGATATGGGGACTTGTCCAAGGGAAGATAAAAAGCCCAAGCCTCTTCCCTCTGTCCCACCTGGAGGATGGCCTCCATTTCGCTGACCGGAGAAGCGGAAATAAAAGTCTTCCCCACAAAAGGTCCGCTATCCGCTCGAAGAAGGCCAAAATCCCCTTTCCGTCCCGCGATTGATCCCTTCCATCTAAAACTGATGATTCCGGACTGTCGGGGAAACTGCTCTTCATCCAGATGAATTCGATGTAGATTGACATTAGCCTGCCCCAGGAATAATCCCAGGGCAAGGGCTAGGATCCATCCTTGCTTCTTTTTGTCAATAAGATGCTTATTTTCTGCATTCTCATCTTCCTGATCCATAGCACAAAGAAGAAAGAAAAGGCCCAAGAGAAAGAACATGCTTGTTTTTATCAGGGAATCCAGGCCTAATGGAAGAAAGTAATAGGAAAATAGACTCCCCCAAAGAAACGAATGAAAGAATGACAAGTGACCGTCCACTTCCTTTCCCTTCTGACATAAAACTTCAAGAAAACCCTTTCGCTCCTGTGCTACAATAAGGATCGAGGAGGACCTATGAACAGTCTTTTACAAAATCCTTATCAAATTACCTTAACCAGCGAACTTGTCCAACGCAGGAGGGAAGGCGTAACCAGCCATCTCATCTTGAAGGATAGCATTTTGATGGACTATACCCGCTTGGGTCTGCCCATTGAAAGAGCAAGTTTGTCCGGTCTCCACCTCATCCGAACCTATACTTCCGGAGGAAAATTGGTCCATGTCGTTCAAGGAGCTCCCTCCTCTTCGGAGATCACTACCGAAGTCGACCCGCGAGACCGTATGAATAATCAACGGGATATTACCCTTCGCTTGCTGACCAGCCACGCCCTCTCCTATTATTTCAACCGTCATGCTTTCGACTTCCGGCGGTGTGAAATTCCAAATGTTCCCTCCACCCAAGTTACTTTTCTGGAAGAGGACCAACCGAAGGACGATGATCCCTCTCCCTCCCCTACCCTCCTGACCATACATGGCCACTTCACCAGAGAAGAAAGTCTGGAAATGATCCGGGTTCTCCAGGACCGAATTGATCGAGTGAGTCGGGCTGGTCTTCAGATTAAAACCAGTCGGGAAGATAACTTGAAAACAGCGGTTTTCGGCCTCTTTTCCGGCCCCTGGATCGGCCCCCATCTAGCCTCTACGGCGGAAATCGGCCCCTGGTCACTGAAGGTGAGATCCCTGGCTCCGGACTCCCTTACTCTGGAATACCAACTTCTCTGAATTCCTTCTCTTCCATCATACAAAAAACCCCTCCCGGGAAAGTTTCTCCCGGAAGGGGTTTTGTTTCTTCTTATTCTAATATTTATTGATCGCCCCGGCGACGGGTATTGGGGAGGGATGTACTAACCGTTCTCTTTGCAGGCTTTTGCTTACCACCGACTTTCCTCACCGTTTTTCGGGTCTTCTTGCTGATGTTTCCCATCCCCGGCATTGAAGTAAACAGGGCCAGGAGCCATGCGGTTCCCAAACCTACGCAACCGGCGACAAAGGTGGCAATCCCATACCAAACCCAATGAAGACCGTTGTCTGTGGTAAAGTTCCTTGATCCCATCCAGGCCAGGATAAGACCACCGATGATGCCGACCAGGGCAGGTAAATACTTAAATTTAGGTTCTCGGTGAAAAAAAACATAAACGAGGATGGTGGCTGCTACAAAGATAAGGATCAGGATGGGCAGCAGGTTAAGCTGGTCCTTGTATTTATTGATGATGCCGAAAATACTTGCCATAAACGTCTCCTTGACCTATTTTGTTTAATAATACCACGAATTAAAATGTCTGACAAAATTCCCAATTGGGGTAAAGATGGAATGACCTATTAAATAAGGAAGAGGAGGCTTTCATGAAAAAACGGAGAATAATCATCTTTTGCCTTATCGCTCTTATCCTTGTCAGCTGCCTGGCCCTTCCTCAGGCTTTAGCTGATGTCGGCGGTGGTGTAGATTGGGATGGTGATTGGGGCGGTGGCGGCGACTTCGACTGGGGTGGCGGCAATGACTGGGACGGCGGTAATGACTGGGGAGATAGTTGGGGCGGAACCACCAACTCCTACGGGAACCTCTTCTTTTTTATGTATCTTTTTGATAAGCTACCCTGGCCCGTTTGGTTGGTCATTCTCTGCTTCATCATTTTTGCCCGCTTCCGTTCAACTCGTTTCGGTGGACGGAGAAAACACTTCCCCTACCGAACAAGCCCCAAACCTGAGAACTTTCCGGAAGACCAGGGTCTTGACCGGCTCAAAGAACTAGATCCTGATTTCTCCAAGCCGGATTTCCTCTCTCGAGCCTCCACCATCTTTGTCACCCTGCAAAGGGCTTGGACGGAGAAAAATTGGCCCTCCATCCGTCCCTTTGAAGCAGACCAGCTCTTTTACCAGCACCAACAGCAACTGGAAGCTTTTGAAGATAAGGGACAGACTAACGTGGTCGAAGATATCAGTGTCCTCTCCACCAAACTGGAAGAGTTTACAGAGGATAAACAAAACCAGTACTTGACCACCATCCTCCAGGCTCGCTACAAGGATTATGTGGTAGATGATGCTACGGGCAAGGTGGTCAAGGGCGATCCCAAACGCAAGTATCTCATGACCTACCGGATGACCTTCCAGCGAAAGATTGATGCAAAGACTGAAAGCAACCAAAATATGAAGGTCACCCAATGCCCTAACTGCGGAGCTAACATTTCCATCGGTCAAAACGGAAAATGCGAATACTGCGGGTCAACGGTAACAACAGGTGCATACCAATGGGTCCTATCCGGCCTCCAGCCCCTATCCCAAAAAACTGTTTGATTTTGCCTATTCTTCTGAATATAGACAAGGGCGGCATATTGAAATGCCGCCCTTGTTGGTGGAAAAAGAGCTTCTAACCCTGATAATCTTGTGATTGGCATAATTATCAGGGTTTTTGATCCTGACAAAATAAAAGAGGCTGTGCCGAACGAGCCAATCGTTCGACACCGCCTCTTTTTGAAATCGGAATCCGTCTCCATTAACGCTTGGAGAACTGTGGGCTCTTACGGGCCTTCTTGAATCCGTATTTATAGCGTTCCTTCTTGCGGGAGTCGCGAGTGAGGAAACCGGAAGACTTGAGGGTCTTTCTCAGGTCGGGGTTGAACTCCAAAAGAGCACGGGCAATGCCCAAACGGAGAGCACCGGCCTGGCCGGCATAACCGCCGCCCTTGACCGTAGCGACCACGTCAAAACCGTTGAGGTTTCCGGTCAACTTCAGTGGGGAAAGGGCGTCCTGACGGAGGTCCTCATAGACGAAATATTCTTCAAATGGGGTGTCGTTGATGGTCACCTTACCCTGGCCGGGAAGGAGACGGACACGGGCTACCGCAGATTTTCTACGGCCGGTACCGCGATAAGATTGATCCATGGATGACCTCCTTAATCAAACTTCAGTTCTTCGGGCATCTGGGCGGCATGAGCATGTTCAGGGCCTGCATAGACCTTGAGCTTCTTATACATCTGCCGTCCCAGCTTGTTGTGGGGAAGCATCCCTTTGATGGCCTTTTCCAAAATCCTTTCCGGATGTTTTTCCAAAAGCTCTGCATAGGGAATCTCCCGGATGCCGCCGGGGAAACCAGTATGATAACGGTAGGTCTTCTTGTTTTCTTTGTTGCCTGTCAGGCGGACCTTGTCCGCATTGACAATGATGACATAGTCACCCGTATCAACATTGGGGGTGAAGGTGGGCTTGTGCTTTCCCCGAAGGACAGCGGCAACGTTGGTCGCCAGACGTCCGACGATCTGGTCGGTAGCGTCAACGACATACCACTTGCGCTCAACCTCCAAGGGTTTTGCCATGGTCGTTTTCATCTTTGCTCCTTTTCTTTTTCTACCCTCGCAAATTTAGCCTCCGCACTACGAGGTGGCGGGTTTTGGATATTCGACAATTTCTGTTTCGCACGCCGACGCTGCGAATGAGATTGAAGAAGAATCAAAGGGCAAAGCACTTTTGCCCATAATGATACCTAATTATAATAGCAAGATCGAGGGGGCCTGTCAAAAAAATCGCTTTAATGGCAGCTTTCATAATCCGTGATGATCTTTACCCGGTCACCATGGCGGCCGCCCTGGAATTCACCTTCCAAAAAGGCCTTGACAATGTCCTTGGCAATGTCCTCCCCCACCACCCGGGCGCCGAAGGAGATGACATTGGCGTTGTTATGCTCCCTGGACATGCGGGCGGAATAGGATTCCGAGACGGACCCGCAACGGATCCCCCTGACCTTGTTGGCGGTGATGGCCATGCCGATCCCGGTCCCACAGATGAGGACACCCAGGTCGCACTCTCCCCCGGCGACGCTCTCAGATACTTTGAGGGCATAGTCCGGATAGTTAACCCGACTATCATCGAAAGGACCGAAGTCCTTGACCTCATGGCCCAATTCCCGGATATATTCAACAATGGCGGGCTTTAGGACAAAGCCGGCATGGTCGGATGCAATGGCAATTTTCATGGTTTCCTCCTCCGCATTATAGTAAAAATTAGGAAGCAAGCCGGTAAGCCGTGTTCTGTTTTCGACTATCATCTGTCTTGGCCCGGCGTCACCACCGGGCTCCAGCGATCCTTTGTCCGGACGAGCAGCCCATTGGACGTTTGATCTTGCACCGGATAGGGTTTACAGAGCCAGACTGTCCCCAGCCTGCTGGTGAGCTCTTACCTCACCTTTCCACCCTTACCCTTGCGGGCGGTCTATTTCTGTTGCACTGGCCTTAGAGTCACCTCCACCGGACGTTATCCGGTATCCTGCTCTATGGTGCACGGACTTTCCTCGAACCTGTCGCGATAGTCCGGCTTACTTCCGATTTATTATCATATCACAAGGAGTGGGATGTCGACCAACGTTTTGAATCCAACCCGTTTTCCACCAGGGTGACCGGGACCTCAGGAGCAAAATCTCCGGCCCGGTTCATGGCCCGCTTCATGGCAGGGAACTCCGAACCATAGTGAGAAAGGTCGACCAGGAAGAGGCCCTGACGGAGGGCATCCTGGGCATCGTGGTACTTGATATCCGAGGTCACCAAAACCTGGGCCCCCTTTTCAAGGGCTTGGGGGACGAAGTCCATCCCTGACCCGCCCAAGCAGGCCACCCGGTCAACCGGGGCATCCGGGTCTCCATAGAAGGTGACCGAAGGAAGACCCAGCTTCTCCTGGATCCTTTCCGCATACTCTTTTAAGGGCATGGGATTCACCAACCGACCGTACCTGCCCATCCCCTTGGCCAGATCCCAGTGGGCGGAATCCAGGGGGGAATCCTCCAGAGGGAGCCGGCCCCGGAGGCCGATTTCCTCCGCCAGAACATCATTGACTCCTCCATCCACCCGGTCAAAGGGGGTATGGGAGGCATAGACCGCAATTTTCTTTTCAATACAGGCCACCAGGAGGTCGACCCGGGGAGACCCGTAAACCAGGTCCTCCAGGGGAGAAAAGAAGAGGGGGTGGTGGGTGAAGATGAAGTTGGCCCCCTCCTCCACTGCCCGGTCAATAGCCTCATGGGTCAGGTCCAGGGCCATGACCACCCCGGTCAGTTCCACTCCGAAGTCCCCCACCTGCTTACCGGAGTGATCCCAATCCTCCTGGAGGTCCAGGGGAACCTCTTTTTCCCAACGATCTACCCAATCTTGTATTCTCATCCCATCCTCCCTCATCGGTCAGGCCCTAACCAGGCCTCCAACCGGCTTTTTTCTTCAATCACTTTTTTCAAACGGCTTTCCTGCTTATCCCCTCGTTTCTCGGGAGGCCTGGTTGACAGTTTCCTTTCCAGGTCTTCCAGGCCGGCCAGATCCTTCCTCATCTTCCGAAGAAGGACCGGATCTCTTCTTGCAAGAAGGGAGGGGCCGTAATCCAAGAAGAAGGGGTCCCCCTGATCCACCCGGGCCCGGTAGCCCGGCTGGATTTTTCCAGCCAGGCGAACATCAAAGAGGGTATAAAACTTTCCCCCTTCCTCCACCATGTCTTCCCGTATTTCATAGGAGAGGGAAGTCAAATAGGTCCGAAAGAGGGCAAGGTCGCTCTGGGGACTCAAGACCCACTGGTGACAGGACCGGGAGAGACTGACCTCTCCTTCCAGAATGGACCGGACCAGGCTCCCCCCCATGCCGGAGATGACCAGGGCATCTGCCTCCTTCCAGGGAAGATTTTGGAGACCATCGGCCTTGACGCAAGTGATCTTTTTCTTCCAGCCCTCTCCCCCATCTTCGAGTGCCTCCTGGAGCTTGGCCAGAGAAGGGACGGAAATATCCGTGGCCAGGACCCGCCCGATGTCCTCCCTCCGGGCCAGACCCATGGAGGTATAGCCATGGTCACAGCCCACATCAATCACCCTTTCGCAGGGCAGAACCCGATCCACAAGAGCTTGGATCCGAGCACCACCAAGGTCTTTCTTTATCATCATTGTCTTCCTCTCTCCCCTCCTGAAAAAACCTCCCTCCCGGTAAGTCGAGAGGGAGGAGGCAGGGTGGCTATCCACTGACTATTCAATGAAGTCCTTAATCTTCTGGGACCGGGTGGGGTGCTTGAGCTTCCGGATGGCCTTGGCCTCAATCTGTCGAATCCGCTCACGGGTGACATCAAACTCCTTACCCACTTCTTCCAGGGTCCTGGGTGTCCCGTCATTGAGTCCAAACCGGAGTTCGAGGACCTTTCTCTCCCTTTCGGAGAGGGTGGAGAGGATATTCTTGAGTTCTTCACGGAGCATGATGAAATCCGCTGCCTCATCCGGGGCCACGGCCGTATCATCTTCAATAAAGTCGCCCAAATGGGAATCTTCCTCTTCCCCAATCGGAGTTTCCAGAGAAATGGGCTCCTGGGCGATCTTCCGAACCACCCGAACCTTTTCGACATCAATCCCCATCTCCGCCGCAATCTCCTCATTGGTCGGATCACGGTTGAGCTCCTGAAGGAGCTGGCGTTGGGCCCGGGAGAGCTTGTTGATGGTCTCCACCATGTGAACCGGGATCCGGATGGTCCGGGCCTGGTCAGCGATGGCCCGGGTGATGGCCTGGCGGATCCACCAGGTGGCATAGGTGGAGAATTTGAAGCCCCTGTGGTAGTCGAACTTATCCACCGCCTTCATCAAACCCAGATTTCCCTCTTGGATGAGGTCAAGGAAGGACATCCCTCGGCCTACATAACGCTTGGCGATGGATACAACCAGACGAAGGTTGGTCTCTGCCAAATACTGCTTGGCCTCAGACCCCTTCCAGCGAATCCTCATGAGATGGGCCTGGTCAGCTTCTCCCATAGGTTCACCCATGAGGAATTTCCGGGCAGGGATGGTCGCCTCCCGAACCTGAGCGAGGGCATCCAGATCAAAGTTGGCCTGATCAGCGGTCAACTCTCCCTGAAGAACCTTCTTCACCTTCTCCACTTCCTGGCCAAGAATTTCGTAAGAAGTCACTTCCTGCTCAGTCAGCTCATCCTTGGGTTGAGCCTTGCGGAGAGCGATGTTCATCTTGTCCATCTCCGTATTACGCTCGTAGATAATCCGGCGTTCCTCCGGATTCAGCTGTTCCTTCTCTGAAAACGGAGGGAGGCCGGCCTCCTCGGCCAGCTGGTAGAGAGATTTGACAGCAGTATCCTTATCCTCTTTCTTTTTATAGACCTGGTCCACTGCCGCCTTGATTGCCTCTTCATTGTCTAAGGCATAGGCAATTATTCTTTCCTGGTCCTCGGTAACCTGATCAGGCGATAAGATCCTGGTTACAACAGCCTCTTCAATTTTTATGCAAAAGTTGAGGGCCCGGGATTCCTCCACGGTCATGGATTTCTTGGATAGCCTTCGTCGGATATATCTCTCCACGTAAGCTGCTGTCTTCACCGCCCTGGCGATATCAGAATCCGGGGCCGGACGTTCTCCCTCCTGGCTCAGGACATGGTTGATAAAGAGGTCCAAACGGTCAAAACGTTGAGAAAGATCCTCCGGCAGGTCCTCCCCCTGACTCAAGCTATGGATGACTTCCAAGAGGAGGTCGGTCTGCGTTAAGTTAAGGGATTTCTTGGAAAGCTCAATCGCTTCACGAAGAGTGGGCCTTTCTCCTCGAAGGGCCTTCTCCACCATTTGGGCATTTTCCATCCGCTTAGCTAAGATGACCTCCTCTTGGGCGGTCAATAGGTCCACCCGGCCGATTTCTTTGAGATACATCTTGACCGGATCATCCACAGCCACATTCCGCATGGCCTTACGTGTTTCGGCTGCCTTTTGCTTCTTTGTCTTCTTCTTGGCTTTGGAAGAAGCCTCTTCTTCTTCCTTTTCTTCGACCTCATCATCCAAATCCTCCAGGTCGTCCAAATCCTCTTCATCAGCCAAGACTTCTTCTTCTAACTCTTCTTCCTCATCCAGGGCGGACCGGTAAACCTCATCCTCGATTTCTACCCCTCTTTCTTCCAACTCCTTGAGGACATCCTGGCGATCATCATCTTCCAGGCGGTCAAAGACATCCAAGTCCTCCAAATTCTTCAGGGCAATTTTATCGTGATTTTGGTCGGCAATTTTTTGAAGTTCTTCGATGATTTCCTGTTTGACATCGTCCAGATCAATAATCTCATCCTTATCCAACTTCTTGTCCGTCATAGGTCATCTCCCTCTTTCATTTGCATCATCTTTCGGTCGATCTCATGAAGCTCCTCAAAAAGTATTGAGATCTCCTGACCCCCGCCTTCCCGGGTCACCCGGCGAATCTCCCCCTCGAGCTTCCGTCTATTCTCATTCAGCCGGGCTAAGCCCACCCGTTGGAAAAGCTCCTTATCCAGGGCTGCCCGCTCATGGGCACTGACCCGGTCCATCTTTTCCCGGCTGACCAATTTCATATAAAAAACGTCCGGCAAAGCCTCTCCCAGGCTCTCCTTAAGTGCTTGAGCCGATGGAGAAATTCCTTCACTGCGAAGGGCGACCATGGTCTCTGCCAGGGTTCTCTCCAATCCCGGGCTCAAATAGTCCATAAGAAGAGCTAGTTTCTCCTCTTCAAGGGGCCCCGCCTGGAGGCGAAAGAGGAGGGCCTCTTCCAAGCGACTTCGAATCCGGAGGTCCCTAATCTCATCGGATGCCTGGGCCGGTGCCCTATCCATCCCTTCTTCACTGTAAGGAGGCGCTCCATCCTCATAAAGAGGGTCCATCTCCTCGTAATACTCCGGCTCATCATCATAGGCCTCATCTCCCGGATCAAAGGGATCGGGACCGATCACCCTGGCCTTCCGGGCTCTGGCTTCTTCCTCCAGAGCCTCCTTCTTTTTCACCGCTTCATCAAGGTCACTTTCCACAGATTCCGGCTTAACTCCGGCCAGGTCTGCTACTTCCCGGAGGTAAATATCCTGCACTCCCCGGCTATCCAAACCGGCCAAATAATCAAGGGCCTGGCGGAGGAAATCCATCCGACCGCTCGGCTCTTCCATATTATGACCGGCCTTGATGATCTTGATTTCAAAAGAAGGAGGATCGACAGCCTGGCGAATGGCTTCTTCAAAAGCCTCTTTCCCCTTAGCTTGAATATATTCATCCGGATCCAAACCATCGGGAAGGAGGATCATCTTGGGAACAATACCTTCCTTGCGGAAGACACCGATGGCCCTCCGTGCAGCCTTAATCCCGGCAGAATCTCCATCGTAACAGAGATAAACCTGGTCTGTATATCGCTTGATCAGTCGGGCCTGGTCCGGCGTCAAGGCTGTTCCCAGACTGGCCAGGGCATAGTCGATTCCCTGACCATAGAGACCGATAACATCCATATACCCTTCCACCATAATAATCCTATCCCTGTGGGGGCGTTCCATAACGGTATGAATCCCGTAGAGGTTGCGACCCTTATGGAAGACCTCAGACTCCGGGGAGTTGAGATATTTGGGGATTCCATCCCCCATGACCCGACCCCCAAAGCCAACGATCTTCCGCTGGTTGTTAAAAATGGGGAAAATGAGCCGGTTGCGAAACTTATCGTAAAAACCTTGGCCTGAGTTCGATCGGGCAATCAGGCCAAGGCTCAGAAGATCGGCATCCTCAGCCCCCTTGCCCTTCAAGAAGGTATAAAGAGATTGCCCCTGGCCATCCGCATAACCCAGAAGGAAAGGGTTAATAATGGCTGATGTCATCCCCCTCCTGCCCAGATAAGCCTGAGGACGGCGGTTGGTCAAAAGGCGACGGTAGTAGAACAGGGCCGCCTCCCGGTTGATCCGGAAGAGGGCCTCCTTTTTCTCCTGACGCTCCACCTCCCGGGGATCCGCCGCCTCAATGGGAATTCCATATTTATCCGCCAGGAAGCGAACGGCATCCGGAAAATCCAGGTGCTCCATCTTCATCACAAAGGTAATTCCATCACCCGATTCCCCACAGCCAAAACATTTATAGCGGCCAAGGTCCGGTGTCACCATAAAGGAGGGCGTCTTTTCCTGGTGAAAAGGACAGCAGGCCTTGAGCGAACGGCCTGCCGGTTTGAGATCCAGGTAGTCGCCAACCAGTCCGGCGATGTCAATGGCCTCCTTGACCCGGTCGATTGTCTGATCGGAAATATACACACTTACCTACTTTCAGAAATGCGGTGGAGAAGAAAAAAATAATAAACGTTACATCGTCGTCCATGCCTGGGGAATAAAGAGTTTACGGTAGGTGGAGATGAGATAGTCATCTGTCATTCCCGCTACATAATCCGCTACCACCCTTTCCAGGGGATCCTCAGCATGATCCTTAACATAGAGAGCACGGTGACTTTCAGGCAAACGTTCGGGCTCCTTAAGATAAAAATAAAAAATATCTTCGATGACCTTGAGAAGTTTATCATTCTCACTTTTCACCAGGGCATTATGGTAGACATTTTCATACATAAAAGCTCTTAGCTTTTTTGAGGCGGCCCAAACCTCCTCCGTCATCAAAATGTCGTCCTGGCCATCGGAGGCCTCGATCACCGCCATAACCATCCGGTTTATCCGGTCAGAAAAGGAGTGACCCAGAACATCCGTGCATTCTCCGGGCAGGTCCTCCTCCCTGAGGACCCCGGCTCGGATGGAGTCATCAATATCGTGGTTGACATAGGCAATCCGGTCGGCAAACTTGAGGAGGCGACCCTCCAGGGTGGCGGCTTTATGTCCGCCCGAATGATTCTTTATCCCGTCCAGAACCTCCCAGGAAAGGTTGAGTCCCACGTAGTCGTGGCGTTTGGATCCCTGCTCCATAAAAGAAAGAACCCGGACTGACTGGTCCGCATGGGAGAAGTTGCCCAGAATTTTCTCGAGAACATACTCCCCCGCATGGCCGAAGGGCGTATGACCCACATCATGACCCAGGGCAATGGCATCCACTAAGTCCTCGTTCAAGGCCAGGGCCCGGGCCATAGTCCGACCGATTTGGTCAACTTCCAAGGTATGGGTCAGACGAGTACGGTAATGGTCCCCTTCCGGGGCAATGAATACCTGGGTCTTATGTTTGAGCCGGCGGAAAGCCTTGGAATGAAGGATCCGGTCCCGGTCCCTCTGGTAAATCGTCCGGTAGGGGTCCTCCTCTTCGGGGAAAGCCCTTCCCCGTGACCGACCGGCCAGGCTGGCCTGAGGAGCCAAGAGGGCCTCTTCCATCTTTTCAATGTCTTTTCGCTGTCGCATGCCTCCCCCTCCTTCCGCTTATTAATCAACTTATCTATACCCCTCATGAGAAAAAACAAAAAGGAGACGGTATCCGTCCCCTTGTTCTTTTCATAAAAATGAGGGTGAGTTTTTTCGATCGGTCCTTCAGACAATAAGCTCCTGACCGAGTTGACGCCTGGCCTCATCTCCGAAAGTTTCCTGGAGGTAATTGACGATTCGAGCTGCGGTAACTTCTATGGCCGAATCCGTTACATCAATCACTTTGCAATCCAAACGGTCAAAAACGGACCGGGCATAGGATAGTTCGGTTTCAATTCGTGACCCGGCTACATAGTCCGCATCTTCCGCAATCCCCAGGGTGGATAAGCGGTTCTTCCTGGCTTCAAATAATTGAGACTGAGAAACCGTCAATCCGACAATCCGTCTTTTATCCGCTTGAAGAATCTCCTCGGCCAAGCCGACTTCAGGAAGAAGGGGGAGGTTCGCCACATTATAGCCCTTGGTCGCCAAAAACATGGACAGGGGGGTTTTCGAAGTCCGGGAAACCCCTAAAAGGATCAAGTCGGCTTTGAGGAAGCCCCGGGGATCCTTGCCATCGTCATAGCGGACGGCAAATTCCATGGAAGAGATCCGGTTAAAATAATTAGCGGTCAGCTTCCGAGTCATCCCTGCTTCCATCACCGGGTGAACACCAAAAGCTTCCATAATCGTGGTGATGGCATCGGCATAAAGGTCAATAAAAGGTAAACCGGCTGACCGGCAAGCTTCCACCAAAGAATGATGGATCTCCGCCATAACCACGGAAATAACAACAAGGGAGGATTTCTGCTGACCACATTCAAGGATTCGAGAGATGACCGAATCCGCCTTACCCGGCTGTGTCAGGTCAGGAAAACGGAGGAAACGGGCTTCCAGGTCCGGAAACTGCCCCATGAGGGCCCGGGCCATGGCTTCTCCCGTTTCTCCGCTGGAATCCGAGATGATATAAATATCGACCGTTCGCACATTGTCCTCCTTTTGCGTCCTACATTCCCTCTTACTCGCGGACAATGGCCGAAGGAACCAAAATCCGAGCGATCACCTGGTAAATCGTGTTAAGCATGGCCAGACGGGCAGAACGCAAGGATTCATCTTCTACCATAATCATGGTCTTATCCAGATAATCATTGACAATGGGCATCCAGTCCCTGAGAAGATCCAGGGCTTCCCGGTAGTGGCCCTTTTCGATCTCAGCTTCCACCGGCTCTTTCCGGTTGAGGGACTGGTAAAGAGCCTGGTCATCTTCCTCTAAAACCTCTTCCGTCAGAGCCCGGCCCTCATATTTCCTGGCCAGGGATTCGATACGGACAAAGTCGGTGATCAGGAGATCTCCGCTATCTTCCTTCAGGAAGTCATTGATGGTCTGACCCAGGTTGATCAGGGAAAGAAGGTCCTTTTCCTTGGAGGCAAAAACCGCATCAATCACGTCATAGCGGATGCCAAGCTCATCCATTTTTGTCCGGAGGCGACCCAGGAAGAAGGAGTAGATGGTCTCCATAATCTCATCGTAGTCGAAGACCAAACCCTCTTCTTCCACGTATAGAACCAAGGCATCCCGGAAGCCATCCCAGAGGTTGATATGGAGGGAGGCATCAAAGAGAATATCGATAATGCCGTTGGCCGCCCGACGAAGGCCGAAGGGGTCCTGGGATCCGGTGACCTGAACCCCGATGGCAAAGAGGCCGGCAATATTATCCATCTTATCCGCCAGGGAAAGGATGATGCCCGGGGTGGACTGAGGAACCTGACCACCTGCCCCCTTGGGCATATATTGTTCTTCAATGGCTGAGGCGACCAGGCTTTCTTCGCCATTTTTTTCTGCATAAATTCGGCCCATAATGCCCTGGAGCTCCGTAAACTCCACGACCATCTGGGTGACCAGGTCGGCCTTGGAAAGATGGGCAGCCCGAACCGCTGCCGCTGTGGTTTCATGACCACAGTCCATATTCTCTGCCAAAGCCCGGGTCAAGGACTCCAAACGCTGAGTCTTATCCAGCATGGTCCCTAAATTCTCGTGGAAGATCAGGTCATCCAGCTTGGGCAGGTAGTCTTCCAGGGGTTGGGAAAGGTCCTGGTCATAGAAGAATTTGGCGTCCTCCAAGCGAGGCACCAGAACCTTTTCATTGCCGGCCACCACATTTTCAATCCCTTCCTCGTTCCCGTTGCGGACGGAAAGGAAATAAGGGAGAAGCTTTCCCCCGTCATCCAGGACAGGGAAGTAACGCTGGTGGTCTTTCATGGGAGTAATGATCACTTCCTGGGGAAGGTCAAGATAGTTTTGGGGAATTTCTCCAATGAAAACCGTGGGATATTCGACAATGGCAACAACCTCATCCAGCAGGTTGTCATCATGCATGGGAAGGCCGCCATGTTCCCTGGCCTTTCGGTTAAGTCCGCGAACAATGATGTTTCTCCGCTCGCTCTCATCCACGATAACAAATTGTTCTTTTAAGGTCTCTTCGTAGCTATCGATGGTCGAAATTTCCACCTGACCCCGGCCTAAAAAACGGTGCCCTTTGCTTGTTCTGCCGACAGGAATTCCTTCCAGGTCAAAGTCCAGGACCTCATCGTTATAAAGAGACACTAGCCAACGGATGGGTCGGAGGAAGCGGAGGTTCTTCCCTCCCCACCGCATGGACCGGGGGTTGGAAATTTGCCGGATAGCTTCCGGAATAGCTTTCTTGAGGACGGCTTCCGGAGAAATGGCCTCTTTGGTAATTTTCGCAAAAACATAGTCCTCTTTACCGTTGGATTCCACGTAAATATCTTCAAGATTCAGCCCCTTCGACCGCATGAAACCTTCTAAGGCCTTAGTTGGCTGACCCTCCTGGTCATAGGCCACCCGGGCTGATGGACCACGAACCACTTCAAAGCTTTCGGTGTTCACTGCCCCTATTCCTTCCAGCCAGAGGGCAAAACGACGGGGAGTGGATTCAATTCGACTGCTTTCCACAGATAGGCCATCCTCCGTCAGGATCTTGAGGACATTATTTTTCAGCTGTTCCTTGGTGGAGGCGATGAAGCGGGAGGGAAACTCTTCCACTCCGATCTCAAGAAAATACTTATTCATGACTTTCTTCCTCCTTTTCCTTTTTTCCTTGCTTTTTTTCCAAATAGAGCTCGGCGACCTGACGGGCCATATCTCTTATCCGTCCGATATAATGATTTCTTTCAGAGACGGCGATGGCACCGCGGGCATCCAAGATGTTAAATGTATGGGAACACTTGAGAACGTAATCGTAGGCAGGATAGACCAGGGATTTGCTGATTTGATCCTGGGCCTCTTTCTCATATTCCTCAAAGAAATTCCTGAGACGGTCGACATTAGCCGTCTGGAAGGCATACATGGAGTTCTCATATTCCGGCAAATGGAAAATATCTCCATAAGTCAACTCATCATTCCATTGAAGGTCAAAAACATTGTTGACCCCTTGGATATACATGGCAATCCGCTCCAGGCCCATGGTGATCTCTCCGGCTTCCACTTCAAGAGGAACGGACCCCACCTGCTGGAAATAGGTGAACTGGGTGATTTCCATCCCATCCAGCCAGACTTCCCAGCCCACGCCCCAGGCCCCCAGGGTGGGCGACTCCCAGTTGTCTTCGACAAAACGAATGTCGTGGGCAAGGGGATCGATCCCGATAACTTCCAGACTCTTCAGGTAGAGGTCCTGGATGTCGTCCGGAGCAGGTTGGAGAATGATCTGGAGCTGGTGGTGTTGGTAGAGGCGGTTGGGGTTTTCCCCATAACGCCCGTCTGCCGGCCGCCGAGATGGCTCGACGTAAACCACATGCCAGGGGCTGGCATCCAGGGTCCGAAGGAAGGTGTGGGGGGACATGGTTCCGGCCCCTTTTTCCACATCATAGGGCTCCAGGATAGCACAACCATGGTCGGCCCAATAACTTGTCAGTTTTTGTATCATATCTTGTAAATGCATTACTTGTCCTCCTATTGGCCGATTGATTCTATCATACCAGGCCCAGATCTTGTAGCATTCCTAAACTTTTGAACCGGTCTCGGCCGGTTTGAATTTGAAAATAGGCCAGGCAAAGCCTTGCCATGGTCCGATAAAGATCTCCCTTTTCCTCCAGACTTCCTTCCCGAATTTCCCTGAAAGACCGGGTCAGGTAGGAGACCAGTTCCTTGTACTGGTCCATGGACAGGGTCCGTTGACCGGGCCGAGCCGGGTGGTCGTCACAGACCATACCTCCGGCATGAAGGTCAAAGACCAGGGGAAGCTTAATCCCTCCATCGCACTCCAGGCACCGACTCAGGCCGGGCCGGAAGCCGACAAAGGAAACCAGTTTGAAAAGGAAAGCACCGAGAAGACGGGCTAAATCGCTGTCATCCGCCTCCTCCACGACAGCTAAAAAGGTCACCATGAAATCATACAGGATGGGGTCCCTGTCTGTAAAGAGAACGGAAGTGAGGACTTCAACGGAAAACTCTGTCAAAGCAAGTCGTCGAATGGACCTGCGTAGGCCCAGGTGGGCATTTTGGATTTGCCCATCCTTGAAATAGTACATGGACCGACCGGGCTGGAGGTTGTAACGACCCTCCACATAGGGCTGGGTCAGGTTGAGGGAGGGAGACTTGTCCCGCCTTGCCCCCCGGGCCATAAAGGAAATCCGTCCCTGGTCACGGGCAAAGAGGTCCACGATCCGGGAAGAATCCTTGATATTGTAGATGCGGAGAACCAGCCCCTCCACATTTTTCAAATCCTGCTCCATGATGCCTCTTAGGACCGATTCGGACCCTGATCATCAGCCCCATAACCGAAGCTTGTGATCAGTCGCCCCTTCTGCCGCCAATTCTTCTCTATTTTAACCCATAGTTTAAGATTAACCCGACATTGGAGGAAGTTTTCCAGGTCCTTCCGGGCCTGGGTCCCGATTTTCTTGAGCATGGCCCCTCCCTTGCCGATGACGATGCCCTTGTGGGAGGTTCTGTCCACAACAATGGTGGCATAGATGTCCGCCAGGTCTCCGGTCTCCCTGTATTTCATTTGGTCGATGGCTACATAGATCCCATGGGGAACCTCCTGGGAAAGATTATTCAGGCATTTTTCCCGGATGAGCTCGGCGACAATAAATCGCTCGGGCCGGTCGGTAACCATGTCCTCCGGATAATAGCATGGCCCGGGGGGAAGAGCCTGATAAAGGGCATCTTTAACCAGGTCCAGGCCCTTCCCCTCCTTGGCTGAGCAGAGAATGACGCCGTCAAAGATTCCCAGCTTTTGATAGCGGTCGGAGACGGCAAAAAGAAGGGGATCATCCGCCTTGTCCGCCTTATTGATCAGACAAAGCTTGGGCAGCTTGACCCCTTGTAAGTAATCCAGAAGGAGACTGTCCAGCCGGCCCGCTTCCGGAGAAGGATCGGTCATGTAAATAACCAAATCCACTCCATTCACCGCATCCCGGCTCATCTTGAGCATGGCCTCCCCCAGCTTGTTCTTAGGTGTCTGGTAGCCGGGGGTATCGGTGAAGATAATCTGCATCCGGTCATCGGTATAGATCAGCTTGATCTCATTGCGGGTGGTTTGTGCCTTATTGGAAGTGATGGTGAGCTTCTCCCCCATGAGGGCATTTAACAGGGTTGACTTCCCCACATTGGGTCGGCCCACAATAGTGACATAGCCCGAGTGAAAGGGAACTTCCGGTTCCCGCGACAGGCCCAACCGGGCCATAACCGCCTCCTCCTTTGTCCGCATAACTTCCTTTTCCTCAGCTGTCTCATGGTCATAGCCCAGGAGGTGGAGGAGGGAGTGGACCGCCAGGTAGGCAGATTCGCGATCTTCGCTGTGACCAAAGTCCTCAGCCTGGGTTCGGACCCGGTCCTGGTTAATCACAATATCTCCTAGAATACCCAGGCATTTCCAGTCTTTAAGAGCAGGAATATCCTCAGCCTCATGGGCAGGAAAGGAAAGGACGTCCGTTTCCCGGTCTATCCCCCGGTAATCCCGGTTGAGGGCCCGGATCTCCTCCCCATCCACAAAAGACAGGGAGAGGGTAACCTCTTCCACGATTCCTTCCATAGATAGGGCAGTTGACAGGGCCTCCTCAAGGAGGTCCCGGCGGGTCTGACTCAGGCTTAGGTTTTTATCCCGATTATCAATATCTATAATCATTTTTCCCGCCTACTTGTTTCTTCCCCGGTCCTTCGACCGGTCTCCCTTGGCTTTCTTTGAGGGACCCTTTCCCTGGCCATGGTCGCCCCCTTGACTGCCTTCATACTTCTCAAAGGCATCGATAACTTTTTGGACCAGGGGATGGCGGACCACGTCCGCCCGGTTAAAGTAGCAGAAAGAGATCCCATCAATACCCCGAAGAATATGTTGGATGGTTTTGAGGCCCGAGGACTTTCCATTGGGCAGGTCCACCTGGGTAATGTCTCCGGTGATGACCGCCTTGGATCCGTAACCCATCCGAGTCAGGAACATCTTCATCTGCTGAGGGGTTGTGTTTTGGGCCTCATCCAGAACAATAAAGGAGTTGTCGAGGGTCCGACCCCGCATGTAGGCCAGGGGAGCTACCTCGATCAGCCCTCTCTCCTTAAGTTTGAGGTAAGTGTCGTTACCCAGGATTTCAAAAAGGGCATCGTAGAGGGGACGGAGGTAGGGATCGATCTTCTCCTGGAGGTCACCCGGCAAGAAGCCCAGGCTCTCCCCGGCTTCCACAGCCGGCCGGGTCAGAATGATCCGGGAAACCTGGCCCGCCTTAAATGCCTTGACCGCCATGGCCATGGCCAGATAGGTCTTGCCGGTTCCGGCAGGGCCGATCCCAAAGGTATAGCCATTTTCATTGATGGCATCGACATACCGCTTCTGTCCAATGGTCTTTGCCCGGATAGGCTTTCCCCGGGATGTGGTGACGATGACATCCTTGAGCATATCTCCCACGGGGAGGTCAGCATCCTTATCCTGAACATCCAGAAGATAAGTCACCTCTTCCCTGGTCACGTAGCCCTGACGGCGGATAATCTCCTCCATGGAGTCAAGGACGGCCCGAGTAGCCTGAAGATCATAGTCCTCCCCCGAAATTTCCAACTGACCATCTTTGACCCGGATGGTGACATCATAACGATCTTCAATCAGTTTTTTGTTTTCATCCAAATGCCCAAACAAGGCCGGGGTATCCTCGCCCCGGCCTGATTGATCTTTCCAAATCACAGTCGTCATAGACTCTTGAATCACTCTCCTTATTTTCTTCTTGCTTTAGGTGGGCCCAAAATTTCTTTCCAGACTATGGCCTTTCGCATCTCCTCCCGGGAGGGCCGTCTGGCCCTGGAAAAGCGGGGATCTCTTTCCATGACCTCAATCTTCTCAAGATCGCTTCCCTCTCCGGCAGAAGCCCCTGCCGGGGAATCCTCCCCGTCTTCTTTTTTATATTCCCGAAAAATCTGACGGGATTCCCGGATACTCCGGCGAGCCTCTTCCTTGTTTGCCCGAGATCTTTCCTCAGCCAAATCGGAAGTTCCGGATGTAGAGGAAGAAAAAGCTTTTGACTTTTTAGAGGGTCTTTTCTTCCTCTTTTCGACCTTTTGACCATTTTGGGCACGAAGGGCTTCCTGGACCTTCTGGGCTTCCTTCAATTCCTTTTCGAGACGGTCTAAAAAGGCTTGTATGGACATAACCTGTCCCTTCTCTTCCTACTGATAACCATTATTGATCTTCATCGCCGTTGTGCTTTTCATTGCCGGCGATGGATTCACGCATCCGGGTATCAGACTTGATATTGTTCATGTTGTAGTAGTCCATAACTCCAAGATTTCCCGACCGGAGGGCTTCCGATAGGGCCTTGGGCACTTCAGCTTCAGCCTCAACGACCTTGGCCCGCTGACGACGGATCTCAGCGATCATCTCCTGTTCCGCTGCTACCGCCTGGGCCCGTCTTTCTTCCGCCTTGGCCTGGGAAATTCGCTTATCCGCCTCGGCCTGGTCTGTCTGCAGCTTAGCTCCGATGTTTCGGCCCACATCCACATCGGCAATGTCGATGGAGAGGATTTCAAAGGCGGTCCCGGAGTCCAGTCCTTTGTTTAAGACGGTTTTTGAGATATTATCCGGATTTTCTAAGACTTCTGTGTGGGATTCCGATGAACCTACGGTGGTGACAATACCTTCACCGACACGGGCGATGATGGTGGCTTCTCCGGCACCACCTACCAAACGCTGGATATTGGCCCGGACGGTGACCTTGGCCTTAACCATGACTTCAATCCCGTTCTTAGCCACAGCAGCAATAGTCGGGGTTTCAATCACCTTGGGATTAACAGATACCTGAACTCCCTCAAAAACATTCCGACCGGCCAGGTCGATAGCCGTAGCTTCCTTGAAGTCCAGGGCGATGTTGGCTCTTTGGGCGGCAATCAGAGCATCGATAACCGAATTAACCCGTCCGCCGGCCAGATAATGAGCTTCCAACTCAGCAATATTGAGATTGAGGCCGGCTTTGGTGGCTTTGATCATGGGATTAACGATTTTGGAAGGGTTGACCCGGCGGAGCCGCATGCCGATCAAGTCGGAGATCCCCACGGGAACACCTGAAAAGCGGGCGGTAATCCAAAGTCCCACAGGGACAAAGGAGAAGAAAAGCGACAAAAAAGCAATAACAATGATGACAATGGGGATGTACCCCACAGAAAAGCCAAAGGGCATGGATAACCTCCTTAATATTCACAGCGGCGAAGACTCGGTTGGAAGTCCGGCAATCATGAACCGGTCCAACTATTTTTGCTTGGGCCGGACAAGGACCCTTCCATCGGATACTTCATAAATCTCAATAGGAACCTGACTTTCGATAAATTCACCCTGACTGATGGCATCCAGTCTTTGTTCACCAACCTGAATCCTTCCGGAAGGGCGGAGAGGGGTCAGGCTGATCCCTTCCTGTCCTACCAGGGACTCCGTGTTTTTCCGAGCCAGGTATCCTTTTTCTGAACTCAAATCGGCGTTCAGAACGGATTGGGTGAGGAGCTTGCTGGAAAAACCTGCCTTAACCAGGATAAAGCCCAGACCTAGTCCGGCAAGGATCCCCGTTGCCAAGGTGGTCAATCCCAAGCCCGGATTTTCGGCAAATTGGGTAATGGCGAAGAATAAAAGGACAGACCCGGTGATGCCCGGAAGGCCAAAACCGGGAATCACTGCCTCAAAGACGAGGAGAACCAATCCGGCAACGAAGAGGATGATTTCCAGGGTTGAACAATAGCCGGCCCGGATGGAGAAGTATAAATACCCTCCAATAGCCAGGGCTCCCAGGATACCCAAAACCCCACGACTCGGCAAGAAGACCTCCGCCACAATCAGGAGAATGGCTATGATAAGCAGAATACTTGCGATCATTGATGGAGTCATCCTTCCTCCTTTCCATTTGTAGCTTCAAAGAAATGTTCAGACAAAAGACCAGGGAAGTTCAACTTCCCATAGCACATTTATTATACCCTAGATTATAGGCCTATCCCAAATCAAGCCTTGATCGATACCGCCCTTCTGCGGAAAATCCGAAAGTTAAAAAGCGATAAGTAAAAAAAAGAGACTGTGCAGTCAACTGCACAGTCTCCTGGACAGGCTCCGAAAAACGAAACCTGAAAATCATCGATGAAAAATTCTGTCGTATGATTTTGCTTATTTTCTCTTGCGGTTTTTGCGCTTGGCCGCATCATTCTTCTTTTTACGAATCACCGAAGGTTTTTCGTAGTGTTCACGCTTGCGGTACTCAGCAAGAGTGCCGGCACGAGCACAGGACCGCTTAAATCTTTTGAGAGCACTTTCAATGGATTCATTCTCTCGAACGTGAATCTCTGGCAAATTCTCACCCCCTTGGAGCTAAATTAATACAAGCCATTATACACCAGGGAAAATAAGATTGCAAACGATCAAAAACCGGCTCCATGGATAATGGCATGAAGAAGACCCTGAATCTCTTCTGCCTTCAAGCTGGGATGCAACTCAACGCCGGCATCCTTAACCCGGGTCTGAAGGTCTTGAAGATCCTCTTCCATATCCTCAAGAGTCGATGTCATCATAAGAAGCTGATTTTGAAATTCATCCTTGGATTCCACTTTTTCAGCAGCTTGGGCAAGGACCTGGTCGGCCTCCTGAGTTTTATCCGCATAGAAAGCAAAATCATTGGCCAGGTGGGTGAAGGCCTCATAGCTGATGAGGGAAGATCCCGCAGTACCGATGGGAAGTTGGCTAATCTCTTTAACCAAATCTTCCAGGGCAGTCTTTTCCTCAGCGGTCAGGGGCTCCTCCTGGACAGATTCCGAGACTTGACTTTCAGAAAGCAACGCAGAGCTGTCTTCCGAATCGGAAACAGGCTCAGAAGAAATCATTGATTCTTGACTCTCTCCGCTATCTGAGGGTGCCTGGGCCGTATTTCCGCAGGCGGAAAGGGAGAAGGCGAGAAGAAGGGACAAACAAGCCGAGATGATGCGTTTTGTTTTCATGACAATCTCCAATCTGTCTATATTAGTGGTCAAATCCGGGGAAGCGGATGGGTTCACCCGCCAGGACGTGGATGTGGAGATGGTGGATGGACTGGTTCCCATTATCCCCCACATTGGAGATGACCCGGTAACCGTCTTTAGAAAATCCCTCTTTTTCAGCGACTTCTTTGATGGCGGCAAAGAGCTTACCCATGATGGAAAAATCATCCAGAGCCTGAACGGACTCCAGGTGGTCCTTAGGGATGAAGAGGTAGTGGATCCTGGCCGCAGGCTCCATATCCTTGAAAGCGAAGACGTCCTCATTTTCATAAACCACTTCCGTGGGAATCTCTTTATTGGCTAGCTTGCAGAAAATGCAATCCGACATGACAACCTCCTTATTGTTCGGGTTCAAAGTGGAGGACATCTCCCTCCCTTTTCCCTATTCTACCTGATATGATCCGGTTGACCCAAGTTTCTTTTCTCTTCATCCGAACCCGAAGGTAATTCCCGGTATACCCTTCCATATTTCCTTTATCCCCACCTTCTTCGAAGAGAACCCGGACCTCCTCCCCTTCCATCCGGTCCATGAAGGCATGGCGAAGGACAATTTCCCGTTCTGCCAGGCGGGCAGCTCGATCTTTTTTGATAGAAGGGGGAACCTGATTCCTGAAAAGAGCAGCCGGAGTGCCCTCCCTTTTGGAATAAGGAAAAATATGAATTTTGGAAAAGCCCACTTTCTCCACAAAGGCAAGGGTCTCCCGGAAATCCTCCTCTATCTCACCCGGAAAGCCCACAATGACGTCTGTGGTTAGGCCGGCATGAGGGAAGACCTTTCGGATTTCCCTGATTTTTTCCAGGTAAAGGGCCTTGTCGTACTTTCGGTTCATGGCTTTCAGGATTCTGTCCGACCCGGATTGAAGGGAGAGGTGGAAGTGGTCGGCAAATTTCCCGCAGGCCGCAAGTCTCAGGAGCTTTTCCGGGGTTACCCACCGGGGCTCAATAGAGGAAAGCCGAATCCTCTCCACCCCCGGAATTTTGGCTACGGCTTCCACCAGATCAATGAGGTCTCGGGGTCTTTCGGCTTCCACCTGACCATCGGGTGCTTTTTCTTTGCCATAGGAGGCGACATGGATTCCCGTAAGGACATATTCCTTGATCCCCTTCCGGACCAGGCGGCGAACTTCGTCCAGGATCGCCCCCTGATCCCGGGAAGCCATATGCCCCCGGGCATAGGGGATGATGCAGTAGGAGCAATACATCTCGCAGCCTTCCTGGACTTTTATGGCCGCCCTGGTGGTGGAAAGTTCAGTGGCAATACCCAGTTCATCAAAGCGTCGAACCCGGTCGAGGTCAACCACATCTTCCACTTTCTTCCCGGTTGCAGACACTTCCTCGACCGCATCCACGATCCGGTCCCTTCCCTTGGTACCGATGAGGACGTCTACGCCCTCGATGGCCCGGACGGTTTCCGGAGCGACTTGAACATAACAGCCCACCACAGCCACCACAGCCTGGGGGTTCTTCCGTTTGGCTCGTCGGATGGCCTGGCGGCACTTGGCATCGGCAACATGGGTTACGGTGCAGGTGTTGATGACAAAAACATCCGCCCCCTCATCCCTTCCCACCGCTCGGTAACCCCGATCTAAGAAGGCCTCTTCCATGGCCTCGGACTCATACTGGTTGACCTTACAGCCCAAGGTGTAAAAAGTGACCGTCTTCATGCCTGTCCCTTCCATTCCAAAACTAAACCGGCCCACTCTCCCTTAATCCGGGTCTCAAGGACCTGGTAACCCAGGTCACAAGCCTGAGACCGGATGGCCTCCGCTTGGTCAGCCAAAAGTCCGGAGAAAATGATCTTTGCTCCCGGTCGGAGGATCCTGTGAAAGTCCGGCAGGAGACGGACTAAAAGAGGATAGAGAAGGTTGGCTGCTACCACATCAAAGCTTCCTTCCACCCGGTCCAAAAGGTCAGAAACATAGAAATGAATGTCCAAATTTTCATCCTGGATCCCGGCATTTTTGTGAGCGGTCCGAATGGCATCAGGATCAATATCCGTCCCCTCTACCGGGTCGGCCCCTTGCATGGCTGCATAGATGGCTAAAATGCCCGAACCTGTTCCAAGATCAAGGAAGGCCTTATTCCTGAGATCCATCTCTTCCAGAAATTCCAGGGAGACCAGGGTGGTTTCATGTGATCCCGATCCGAAAGCCATGCCGGGATCAATCTTGATGACCTCCCGCCCTTCTCCCTCTTCCTCCATCCAGGCAGGAAGAATCCGGATGGTCTTGCCCACATCCAGGGGCTTATAAAAGGACCGCCAGGTCTCGTTCCAATGACTGTTGTCGATGATTCCCTCTTCAATGACCTGGATAGTCTCTCCATATTGCTCATAGACCTGCCGCTCCGCCCGGTCCAGCTTGGCCAGGGATTTTTTGTCGGTCAGGAAAAACATCCTCTGCGCCATAAAACCTTCAGTAATTTCCTGACCCAGGTCTTTCTCCTGGACCCGGAGCAATTCCTCGCGGTTGGAGAGTTCCCACTCGGCCGCCCGCTTTTGGTACTCTTCGATAGTTTTGGGATCGATGATCTCCGAACCGATCATACCCGCATCCATGAAGAGGAGATTCAAATAGTCATTATCCTCCCGAGGGTAGATGACCAGGAGGGAAAAATAGTCTTGGCTCATATCAATCGAAAATATCCTTTACCTTATCCCAAAAACCGCGAGACTCCTCGCTCTCTTCCCCCATGGCGGTCTGGAAGGCTCGAAGAGCGTCTTTTTGCTCACTATTAAGCTTCTTGGGCGTAACAATGTTGACGCGGAAATGGAGGTCGCCCTTATGACCTGAACGAACATTGGGAACCCCTTCCTTCTTTATGGTGAAAAGCGTTCCGGTCTGGGTTCCGGCAGGTAGATCAAAAGACAGTTTCCCTTCCAGGCCGGGAACCTGGATCTTATCGCCCAGGGCCGCCTGGCTGAACCGGATGGGCAGGTCTAAGTAGAGGTCGGATCCTCGACGGGTAAAAACTTCTGAAGGAGCCACCCGGAGAACGACATAGATGTCCCCTGCAGCCCCACCATTGAGCCCTTCATGGCCCTGGCTCCGGATGGGAAGGATGTTTCCATCGTCCACTCCGGCAGGAATATCGACAGAAATGGTGGTTTCCTTCTTGATCCTGCCCTGGCCATGGCATTCCTTGCAGGGCTTTTCAATGATAAAGCCCTCCCCATGACAATGAGGGCAGGTGGTCTGGTTGACCATCCGTCCGAAGGGAGTCCGTACCTCCTGAGCGGTCATTCCCGATCCCTGACAGGTCGGACAGGTCTTTTTATCACTTCCGGGCTCGGCCCCATTCCCGTGACAATGGTCACAGGTTCGAAATCGACGGAGTTTTATCTTTTTCGTTGTTCCGAAAACCGCTTCTTTGAAGGTTAACTTGACCTCCAACCGGACATCCTCTCCCACCCGGGGTGCATTAGGATCTTGACGACGTTGGCGTCCGCTCCCGCCGAAAAGATCGGAAAAGAGGTCTCCAAAAATATCTGTGGGATCAAAGCCGAATCCCCCGGAAAAGCCTCCCCCGCCCATCCCTCCGTTTTCAAAGGCAGCGGCTCCGTAGCGGTCATACATCTGGCGTTTTTCATCATCTTGCAAAATATCGTAGGCCGAGGAGAGTTCCTTAAACTTCTCTGCGGCTGCGTCATCTCCGGGATTCAAATCCGGATGGTATTTTTTTGCCTTTGTCCGATAGGCTCTTTTAATGGTCTGCTTGTCAGCGTTCTTTTCAACGCCCAGCACCTCATAAGGATCTTTCAAGTCAGGCTCCTTTCTCTTGGCTCATATCTACCCATTATAAGGGAATTCGGCGAAAATCCACAAGCCCAAGTAGGGAAAAGACTGGTCTTCCGCCTTCTCCAAGAAAAAAGAGCCGGAGCTAGACTCCGGCTCTCCTCAACTTCTTTCCGATTAGGAATTAGCCTCTTCGTCATCGTCGACCACTTCGTAGTCGGCATCAACCACATCATCATCGTGACCGGTTTGACCGGGATCAGACTGACCCTGAGGTCCTGCCTGACCGCCTGCCTGCTGGTAAAGCTTTTGTGAAAGCTGGTTGAGCTCAGCCATGAGGTCATCGGACTTAGACTTAATTTCTTCCAAATTATCCGAATCCTTAACATCCTTCAAGGCCTGGATCTTGTCTTGAACCTTCTTTTTTTCTTCCTCGCTAACCTTATCACCCACTTCATTGAGGGTGGACTCGGTCTGGTAGATCATCGTTTCCGCCTGGTTCCTGGCTTCCACTACTTCCTTCCGCTTCTTATCTTCGGCCTCAAACTGCTCGGCTTCCTTGACCCTGCGGTTGATTTCATCTTCGGACAAATTGGTGGAGGAAGTGATGGTAATCTTCTGCTCCTTACCGGTTCCCTGATCCTTAGCAGAGACGTTGACAATGCCGTTAGCGTCAATATCAAAAGTCACTTCGATCTGGGGAATGCCCCGTCTGGCTGCCGGAATCCCGGTCAACTGGAAACGTCCCAGGGTAGTATTATCGGTGGCAAATTCACGTTCTCCCTGGAGGACGTGGATGTCCACGGTGGTCTGGTTATCCGCAGCTGTAGTGAAGACCTGGCTCTTCTTGGTCGGGATGGTCGTATTTCTCGGAATGAGGACGGTCATGACCCCGCCCAGGGTTTCCAAGCCCAGGGACAGGGGGGTAACATCCAGGAGGAGGAGGTCCTTGACCTCACCGGTCAGGACACCGCCCTGGATTGCTGCACCGATGGCTACGCATTCATCCGGGTTGATATCTTTCTGGGGTTCCTTACCGGTCAGACGCTTAACCGACTCCTGGACAGCGGGGATCCGTGTGGACCCGCCAACAAGCAAGACCTTATCCAAATCGGAGGCGGAAATGCCGGCATCCTTCAAGGCATCCATAACCGGCTGCTCGGTCTTTTTCACTAAAGAGGCGGTGAGCTCATCGAACTTTGCCCTGGTCAGGTCCATGTTGAGGTGGACCGGCTGACCGTTAACTGCTGTAATGAAGGGAAGGTTGATGGTCGTGGTCATCGAAGAAGAAAGTTCCTTCTTGGCCTTTTCTGCCGCATCCTTGAGACGCTGGTCAGAAGTGGGATCAGAGAGAAGATCCACACCGTGTTCTTTCATGAATTCATCGTTGATGTACTTCATCAGAACCTGGTCGAAGTCATCGCCGCCCAGACGGTTGTTTCCGCGAGTAGCCAGAACCTCAAAAACTCCATCGCCTACTTCCAGAATGGAAACATCGAAGGTGCCTCCGCCAAGGTCATAAACCATGATCTTGGACTGGTCGGTTTCCTTGTCCATTCCGTAAGCCAGGGCCGCCGCTGTCGGCTCATTGATAATCCGTTTCACATCCAGACCGGCAATTCGTCCGGCATCCTTGGTCGCCTGACGCTGGGCATCGGTGAAATAAGCAGGCACGGTAATGACCGCTTCCTTCACACTCTCACCCAGGTAGGATTCGGTATCCGCTTTCAATTTTTGAAGAATCATAGCCGAAATTTCTTCCGGGGAATAATCCTTATCAATAGAAACCTTACGATCTGAACCCATGTCTCTCTTAATCGAAGCGATCGTCCGATGGGGATTCATGATAGCCTGACGCTTGGCGGTTTCGCCGACCAGACGCTCTCCCTCTTTGGTAAAAGCGACGATAGAAGGGGTGGTCCGGTTACCTTCGGCATTGGGGATAATGGTGGGAGAACCACCTTCCATCACGGCAACTGCCGAGTTCGTTGTTCCTAAGTCAATACCAATAATTTTACTCATAAGAAAACCTCCTCATTGTTATGATCTTCCTGATCAACTCTTTATCTCAATCCCTTATTGGGGAATGTTGTCTTGTTAACCTTTACTGTGCAACTTTGACCATGGCCGGACGGATAAGTCGTCCCTTCAGGGTGTATCCCTTCCGCATGGTCTCGATCACGTGGCCGGAGGGAACAGTCTCACTTTCCTCCGAGAGAACCGCATCGTGAAAGTTGGGATCAAAGGCCTGGCCTTTCGGGTCGATTTCCTCAAGACCCTCCTCTTTAAGGACACCGGTCAGTTGGGCGAAGATGAGTTCCATCCCTTCGTAGAATGAGTCCTTCTCCTCCCTTTCCGTTTCAAGGGCCCGGTGGAAGTTGTCCACCACGTCCACCAGCTTAAGGATGAGCTTTTCGTTGGCGAACTTGATCGTATCCTGTCGGTCCTTCTCCGTCCGCTTCTTAAAGTTGGCGAAGTCGGCTTGAAGCCTGAGGAGTCGTTCCCGATCGGCCGCCCCCTCATCCTTCTTCTCTTCTCGAATCTCAAAGTCCTCTTCTTCGTCTACGATCTCCGCTTCCACAACCTCTTCCCGGTCTTCCTCAGGATCGGCCTGGACATTCTCCCGATCCGGATCAGAGTCTTTCACTTCTTCTTGCTCTTCCCGGTTATCCTCAATCTGAACGTTCTTTTTGAGTTTTTCTGTCTCATTTCTTTTCTCCGTCATCCCTACCTCCTTTAACTTTCCGCCACAACCCTCTCAATCTCGTGATGATTTCTCCATCTATTGTCTTCCTGTGATTGCATTGATATAACGCCCCATCCGATAAACATCGCTCATCACTCGACGGTAGTCCATATCGATAGGACCAACGACACCGAGCTGACCGATGATGTCTCCCCGCACTCGGTAGGGGACCATAATTAAACTGGCATCCTTGAGCCAATCAACCGGGTTTTCCTGACCGATATAGACTTTCATGCCATCCTGATTATCCAGGCCGGCTAGGAAATCCAAAAGGTCCGGATCATCCTGAAGCTTTTGGATAAAGACTAAGGCCTTGTCCGGTGCATAGTCATCCAAAGCCAGAAGCTTAAAGAGGCCATTGAAAACCAGGTTAGGTTTCCTATGGGCCACAATTCGATCCCTTACCACCGGCACCAATTCACTGAGAAGATTCCCGGCTACATAGGTTCCGGAAAAAGGGCCTGTCTGAAGGAAGATAGTGATTTCATCCAGGTTCTTCCCCTCCAAAAGGTTCTGGAAAATCTCCTCGGCCCGAAAAAGCCGGTCCATAGCGTATGTCCCTTTTAAGTGAACCCGTTCTGTCTGGACGAACTTGGAGTGAAAAACCAGGAGGATCAAAATTTCCCGGTCGGACAGGGGTAGGAATCGGATTTTTGATAACCGATCGTTCCCCCTTCCGGGCGTATAGGTAAAGGCCGCCGTTCCGGTAATATCCGATAGGACATTAAGGGCGGAATCCAAAACATTTCTGGGATCATCGGTCTGCGTCAAGAGACTTCTGTCCGGAAGTTGGGGAACCTCCTCTCGTGCCCAGCCTTTTTCCTGGACCTGGTCCACATACCAGCGGTAAGCCTTTTGAGACGGAATCCGACCGGAGGAAACATGCGTTTTTTCTAAATAGCCTAAAAGCTCCAGATCACTCATCTCGTTTCGTATCGTCGCAGCGGAAATGTCCATATTATAAAGACGTTTCAAGGTTCTTGATCCTAGAGGCTCCTTGGAATGGAGATAGGAAGAAAGAATTGCTCCCAAAATAAAGTATTTTCTTTCGTTCATCCCAGCTTTCCTTTCTGTCCCCAAAACACCTTTAACCCGCTTGATCACTTATTTTTTTCTTGTTGTTATCACTCTATATTGTTGAGTGCTAAAAATAGTATAAAGCCTCCCCCACACTTTGTCAAGCCGCATCTTATGAAAGAGAAAAGTCTTCCATGAGATCAAGGAGAACCTCATTTTGGAGATTGAGCCCCTCCGGTGTGAGGAAGAGAGCTTCCTCTGTCCAATCCACCAGTCCAAGGGCTTTCTCTTCTTCAAAGATAGCTCTGGACCGGTCCAGCGGGTCCACCCCCATCCGAGCCCGGAAGGCCGCCCGGTCAATCCCGGCAATCTTCCGAAGGCCCATCATGATCCCTTCAAAAATATCATCGTCTTTTGTCCGAGCCTCCTCGGTCCAGGCCGGTCTTCCCCGGTTGATTTCATCAATGTAAGTTTGGATTCCTTCCGTTTTCTTCAACCGCCGATGATGCAAATAAGAGGATGCTCCCAGGCCCAGGCCCAGGTAATCTTGACCGGTCCAATATTTCAAATTGTGGAGGGAGGCCTTGCCGGCCCGGGCAAAGTTGGACAGCTCATAGCGGGTATATCCCTGGTCCTCCAGGCCACGGAAGGCTCTTTCCATCAGGGCAAACTCCTGATCCGGAGAAAGGGGCTTAACCTTCCCCCGGCGAATCCAGAAATCCAGAAGGGTCTTCTCTTCCAGAATAAGAGAATACCAGGAAACATGGTCCGGCTGAAAGTCCTGAATAGCCGAAAGATCCTTATCAATATGAGAAATTTCCTGACCGGGAATCCCGTAGATGAAATCCAGGTTGATGGCCAGGTCCCTTCCTCCCCGAGTCCTGATTCGGTCAAGGTCACAATAAACCGTCTCAGGCCGGTGGGTCCTCCGGCAAAAAGCCAGAAGTCCGGGGTCCATGGTCTGGATACCAAAGGAAAGCCGGTTGACTCCGGCTTCCAGGAATAGGTCCAGATTTTCATCGTTCAAGGTTCCGGGATTGACCTCTACCGTCCACTCTTTCACGTCTAAAGGCAGGGTATGAAGGGCAGTCAGGATCCTTTTTAACTGGGAAGGAGAGAGGATGGAAGGAGTTCCTCCGCCCATATAGATGGTATCGATGGTCTTTCCCTCAAAATATCCCTCTTTCCCGGAAAGGGCAATGTCCTGACACAGGGCATCCACATAGTCCTCATGGAGAAAGGGAAGATGGGGAAAGGTCAAAAAATCGCAGTAAGAGCACCTCTCCTCACAAAAAGGAATGTGGAGGTAGAGGCCCAGGCTCTTTCCTGCGATATTGTCATTTTTCTTTCTTCTATTGTCTTTATTCATCGTCATCATACTTAAGAACAGAAAGGAAAGCGGTCTGCGGGATGGAGACGTTTCCGATCTGCCGCATCCGTTTTTTCCCTTCTTTTTGTTTCTCTAAAAGCTTCTTCTTCCGGGAAATATCCCCTCCATAGCACTTGGAGATGACATCCTTCCGGAGGGCGGATACCGTCTCACGGGCAATGATCTTTCCGCCGATAGCGGCCTGGATGGGGACAGCGAATTGATGGCGGGGAATCTCTTTTTTTAACCGCTCACAGATGGACCGGCCACGCTCATAAGCCTTGTCCCTGTGGACAATGAGAGAAAGGGCATCTACAACTTTTTCGTTGACCAGGATGTCCAGCTTAACCAGGTCAGATACCTGATAACCCTTGAGGTCATAATCCAGCGAAGCGTAGCCCCTGGTCCGGGACTTAAGGGCATCGAAGAAATCGTAAATCACTTCATTTAAGGGGAGTTCGTAGTGGATGGTCACCCGACGCTCATCCAGGTATTCCATGGTTTTGTAAACCCCACGCTTTTCTTCGCATAGCTCCATGATGGCCCCGATATGGTCCTTGGGGGTCATGATGGCGGCATCAACGATCGGCTCTTGGACATAGTTAATGTCGGTAGGATCGGGGAAGTCGGAGGGGTTCTGGATCTCCACCTCCTTCCCCGAATTGAGCTTGATTTTGTAGACGACGGAGGGGGCCGTCACGATCATATCCAGGTCAAACTCCCGGATCAAGCGTTCTTCGATGATCTCCATATGGAGCATGCCCAGGAAACCGCAGCGGAAACCGAAGCCCAGAGCAGCGGAAGTCTCTTTTTCAAAGGTCAGGGCAGCATCGTTAACCTGGAGCTTCTCCAAGGCCTCCCGAATGGAATTGACGGATTCCGATTCAGTAGGGTAAATCCCGGCAAAGACCATGGGCATGACTTTTTTATAGCCCGGAAGGGGTTGGTCAGCCGGTCGGTCGGCACGGGTCAGCGTATCACCTACTCGGGCATCTGCCACATTCTTGATGGAGCCCGTGAGATAGCCGACATCCCCGGTAATCAGGGCCTTGCAGGGTGTATGGTCATCGGTAACAAAACCCACCTCATCTACGGAATATTCCTTGCCGGTGGCCATAAGGCGGATCCTGTCCCCTGCCTTGATCTGACCATCAATAATGCGAATAAAGAGGATGACTCCTCGATAGGGGTCATAGACCGAATCAAAGATGAGGGCCTTAAGAGGACCATCCGGGTCACCTTGGGGAGCCGGAACCCGGTGGACAATATACTCCAGAACATCTTCAATATTAATTCCATTTTTTGCGGAAATCGCCGGAGCATCGTCCGCTTCCAGGCCCAGGATGTCTTCAATCTCCTGTTTGGCAAAATCCACATCCGCTCCCGGGAGGTCAATCTTATTAATGACCGGGAGAATCTCCAGGTCCTCCTCTAAGGCCAGGTAGGTGTTGCCCACAGTCTGGGCTTCCACTCCCTGAGAGGCGTCCACAATCAGGAGGGCTCCCTCACAAGCGGCCAGGGACCGGGAAACTTCATAGTGGAAGTCAACGTGGCCCGGGGTGTCAATCAGGTTAAGAACATATTCCTGGCCATCCTTGGCCTTATAAAAGAGCTTAACCGCCTTGAGTTTGATGGTAATCCCGTGCTCCCGTTCCAGGTCCATGGAATCCAGGTGCTGGTCTTTCATGACCCGTTTAGCGATGGCTTCCGTCTTTTCAATCAGTCGATCAGCCAGGGTGGATTTTCCATGGTCAATATGGGCTATAATACAAAAATTTCGAATTTGTTGGCTGGTATAGTTCATGGTGTCTCCTAAAAAGCTCCCATATCATCAAGAGGGAAGTAGCGGAAGATGGCGTGGCCCTCCAGGGCCTTGGCCTTGATGGGCCCGAAAACCCGAGAATCTTTGGAAGCTCCCCTTTGGCGGTTATCGCCCAAAACGAAGAGTTCGTCCTCGCGGATATACCATTCTTTAGGCCCCGATGTAAAGGTATAGGCTGTGGAGATGTAAGGTTCATCCAGCCTTTTCCCGTTGATATAGACAAGGCCGTCTTCAATCTGAACGAACTCATTGGGAAAAGCGATGACTCTCTTGATGTAGAGTTTATCCTCTCCCGGTGCATCAAAAACCACAATATCTCCCCGTTCGAGTCGGTTGATGGATGTCCCCCATTTCATGACTAATAGGCGATCCCCACTGTGCAAAGTGTCCGCCATTGAAGATCCCTCCACCAGGGTGGAGTTCATCACAAATTGGGTGATTAAAAAAGCTACCATCAAGGCCAGGAAGAAAATTTTTAACCCATCGACCAGGTGAAATTCTTTTCGACCTACTTGAGTTTTTTCATGGGACATAAGATACCCCCATTACAGAGCGGAGACCAGTAAACCATCATCATTGAGATACAAGATTAATAAAAAGAGGACAGGTTGGATAAGGGGAAGATGCGGAAACGGGCAACTGCCTCAATTTTTTCCGCTTTCACCGGGCCAAAAAGTCGGGAGTCGGAAGAAGCACCCTCTTCCCGGTTATCTCCCATGACAAAGAACTCATCTTCCCCAAGCTGCCATACCGTTTCCTGATAGGTCCCCGTAGGCAAGTCTCGAATATAGTATTCTTTAAGGAGTTTGTTATTGATGAAAACATGTCCTCCTTTAATCTCCACCGTCTCACCGGGAAGTCCGACAATCCGTTTGACATAGAGTTCACCCGGCTGGGTGGGCGAATCCATGATAATAATATCAGCACGCTTAAACTTCCCCGAATAGGTAGGAATCTTTGAAACGAGTAAAATGTCACCGGAATGAAGAGTGGATTCCATGGACTGCCCCTTGACCGTCGTCGGGCCGCCGATAAACATCCGGATAATCAAAGCCAGAGCCAGGGCGACAACCAAAGGCAAGACCCAATCCCGAAGACCAACAAAAAAAGAAGACTCGTTCGATTTTTCCTTCATCCCATAGGAAGGATTCCCCAGACTTTCCTGCCCTTGAAAATCCTCCACCTCCTCTTCCGATAAAAGAACCTCTTCTTCCTTCATTAATTCGGCACTATCTCCTTCGAAATTCTGGGAGACCCTTTGGTCCTTTTGAGAGGAAACGTCCTTTTCTTCCTCCGGCAATTTTTCTGTATCCCGGTATACGGCAACCGGTTCAGGAACCGGTCGAAAAGGCTTGGTATCCGCCATATCATATTCTTTATCTTGATAAAAGTCCTTCATGGAGACCCCTTTGCAGCTTGATCTTTTCAACAATAGTATTCCGGTAAAAACGGGAATCCGCCCCATAAGACGGGCGATTATAAAAATTATAACACAGGACCGGATTCGAGGCCTGATTCATGAGTGAAATAAAAAAAGAGTAACTTCAGTAAGAAATTACTCTTTACAAGGGAAGAAAAATTATTGAGCGGCAACGGCTTCGTTGAGCTTCTTCTGAAGTTTGGAAATCCGACGGCTGGCTGCATTTTTAGAAACTCCGCTTGAAAGCGAAGCACGTTTTAACTTCTTGTCAATCACTTTTAGCAGTTCCTGGGCTTCCGTCGTCTTTTCTTCCTCAAGGGCCTGATCAAATTTTCTGATATAGGTCTTGATTTCCGACCGTTTGCTCTTGTTTCTCAGACGATTCCGCTCAGCAATGGCGATGCGTTTCTTTGCTGACTTAATATTGGCCATGTGCTTTCACCTCCTTAGCGTGAAATCATAAATTCGATACCAAAACATTCTAACACAGGAAAACTCGCCTTTCAAGGATTTTTACATATATCTTTTATAATAAAATAGAGATGTGCCCTTTCCCGGTAATAGGGTAAAAGCAAAAGAAACAAAGAAAGGAAGGAAGGAAGGAAAATATGGAAACCATTAAGATTGCTCATGGCCCGGAGAATGCTTCCCGCATGATTCTCGGCTGCATGCGTATGCCGGACCTTTCCGTCCAAGATGCAGCGGAAATGCTGAAAACAGCGGTTGATCTGGGCATCAATTACTTCGATAATGCGACCTGTTATACCGATGGCGTGGCGGAAACCCGCTTTGGTGAAGCCCTAAAAGCTTCCGGTCTTCAACGAGAAAAACTTATTGTTCAAACCAAGTGTGGTCTTTGCTTTGACCGCAATGAATTTGACTGGACCAGGGAGAACATCCTTGAAAGCGTAGATGACAGCCTTCGTCGGATGGGCCTGGACTATCTGGACGTCCTCCTCTTGCACCGTCCGGACCTCCTCTATGACCCGGAGGAAGTGGCAGAGGCCTTTGACCTTCTGGAGTCTTCGGGAAAGGTCCGCCATTTCGGGGTCAGCAATGTACCGCCCATGATGCTGGAACTTCTCCGCAAATATGTCCGCCAGCCCCTGGTCATCAACCAACTCCAGCTCTCCCTGGAACAGTCTCAGCTCATTGATCAGGCCTTCTACATCAACAACCTCTCCACAGACCGTTCCATTGACCGGGATAACGGCCTCCTGGACTTTTGCCGTCTCCACGACATTACCATTCAGGCCTGGTCCCCCCTCCAATATGGAATGATCGGCGGGTGCTTCCTTGACCACCCCGACTATCCGGAGCTCAATGCCGGCCTGGACAAGCTGGCTAAACAATATGGAGTGACCAAGGCAGCTATCGCCCTGGCCTGGATCCTCCGTCATCCCGCTAATATGCAGGTCATTGTCGGCACCATGAATCCCACCCACCTCAAAGAATCCGCCGAGGCCCTCTCCATCCGCCTCACCCACCGGGAGTGGTATGAGCTCTACCTGGCTTCAGGGAAATATTTGCCTTGATGATTCACCTACAACGAAGAAGCCCGGATAGGTCGTCTATCCGGGCTTCTTTCTCTTCTATACCATCTCACCAGCAAATTCCACTTTAGAAGCTTGTCATAGTATAATAAGAAATAAGTTCTACCTCACCTTAACCAAGTATTTCCTGCTTGTTACCATAGAAAAGGAGATGAAATGCCCATTATCGACCAGACTGATCCCCGGGCCATGGCCCGGTATGAAGACTTTATTGCCCACTCTCCACATGGGGTCCTTTACCAATCCATCCACTGGGCCCATGTGAAGGAAAACTGGACACCGGACTATATCACGGTGGAGGAGGATGGAAAAATCATCGCTGCCCTCTCCATCATTTCGGTTCATAATCCTGAAGGTTCTTTTTCCTACGCCGTCAGGGGGCCGGTCTGTGATGTCTACGACATTGACTTAGTCAAGCGTCTGGTGGAAGAGGCTAAACCGGTCCTTGAAAAGAGGAAAAGCTTCCTTCTCCGGATGGACCCGGAGGCCCGCTATGATGAAGACTTAATTCGGCTTTATGAAGGTGCGGGTTTCCACGTTCGGTCCCGGTCCTGCCCCATCCACTCCTTTTCCAACCCCCGCCTCAACATGGTAGTCTACCTGGATCAGGATCCGGAAGACCTGATGATGACCTTTGAAGGCCGCTTCCGTTCCAAGATCCGCCGAGCCTTTAAGAAGGGGGTGGAGATAGACATTTATCAGAAGGACGATCCGGAATTTGAAGAGGTCTTTGACCGCTTTTACGAGATGACAGGGATCATGGCGGAACGCCAGGAAATCGGCTACCGTCCCAAGGATTATTACCACCGTCTCTTTGAAGCCTATGAGAATACTTATCTTTATGAAGCCAGCCATGAAGGGGACCACCTGGCCTCATGTATCGTCATCAACTATAACGACAAGTCCCTCTACCTTTATGCTGCCTCGACCAATGAGAAGCGGAACCTCAACGCCTCCACGGCCATGAACTGGAAGGCTATCGAGGATGCGACCCGTGCCGGCTATAAAGAATATGACATGACCGGGGTCTGGTCCCTGGATGAGGATGACGGTCTCTACCGCTTCAAGAAGAAGTTTACGGGCGAGCGTGGAATCCGGGAATTTGTCGGTGAGTTCGATTGGATCCTGGACCAAACCGCCTATGACACTTTTATGGACAAACAAAGAAAGAAATAAGATCACTTGCCGAAAAATTATTTCTATTAGGAGGAACAATGAAAAAAGCGATGATTGTGGTAAACCCCCATTCCGGGGAAGACCAGGCTGATGAATTTGCAGTAAAGCTTCAAACGATTCTTCAGGATTCTTATGAAGAAATCACGGTGAAGGAAACAAAAGAGGAAGAAGATGTCAGTCGCTTCTCTGAAGAAGCTGTCCGGGAGGAATATGATGCCCTCTTCCTTATGGGTGGAGATGGGACCATCCATGACGGGGTCTGTGCGGTTGCTCCCCACGATCACCGCCCCATTATCGGTGTAGTTCCCATGGGAACCACCAACAATCTTGCGGGAATGCTGGGTTTTTCCAATAATTATGAAGAGGCAATTAACCAGTTTAAGGAAATAGAACCGGCTACCATTGATTTGGGAAAAGTGAATGATGATTATTTCATCACCTCAATTAATATGGGCCCCCTCTTTGAAAATATCGCCGAAACCTCCGGCGATGAGAAAGAAAAGGAGGGAAATCTGGCCTATGTCAAAAGAGCCCTGGATTCTCTGGGTGACCAGGAAACCATCCCCTTCACCCTCCATGTGGATGGAGAGGACCTATCCGATGACTATTCCCTTATCATCATTGCCCTGGGTAATGCACTGGTACGCGTGCAAAATCTCTTTCCGGATGCCGATCTGGAGGATGGAAAGCTCAACCTCCTTGCTCTCAAGGCCTCATCCACGTTCGACAAGATCAAACTTATCCCCAAACTCCTCTCGGGTGATAACCTGAATGAGACGCCGGAAAACCTGATTCACAGAAGCCTCCGGGAAGCTGACATCTCCCTTGCCGAGGGACAAGAATCCTCGGTCATCCTGATTGATGGCGACAAGGGTGGCTCCTTTCCTTTGAACATCACCCTTCTTCCCCACTATCTCCGGGTTTTTCGGGCTAAAGAAGACCAAGCCTAAATAAGGTTAAATGCCGGATGGAATCAAAAAAAAAAAAAAGGGAAGCGATTATTTCGCTTCCCTCTTTTTTTGCTTAGAGGAGTCTGGCACCATCCCCCGCTTCTGAAAGGATGAATTCTCCATCCCGACCCGTCTCTTTTTTATAGGCTGAACCGACCTCTGCCATGAAATCGTCGACTTCCTCCTCCTTGACGATGGCGATGGCACAGCCGCCGAACCCGGCCCCGGTCATCCTTGCCCCAAAGCAAGCCGGATGGGCGTTGGCCGCCCCGGTGATGGCATCCAGCTCCGGCCCTGTCACCTCGTATTCCTCTCTTAGAGCCCGGTTGCCGGCACGGAGGATCATACCCAGCTTGGTTAAATCCTGATCCTTCATGGCCTGGACAGCTTCCATGACCCGGATGTTTTCTTCCACAACGTACTTGGCCCGCTTACGAAGGAGAGGGTCCTCAATTTTCTCTAAAAGAGAAAGATCTTCCTGACCTAAATCGCAAAGATGGTGGATGTCTTTCTCTTTCCTGAGGATGGAGAGGGCCTGTTCACACTCGGACCGCCGGACATTGTACTTGGAATCCTTGAGGGCCCTGGCCTTGCGGGTATTCATAATGACAATTTTCGCCCCGTCAAGGTCAAAGGGGACATAGGTATGGCTGGGAATGGAAGTATCCAAAACCATCGCATAGTCCTTCTTGCCGAAACCGATGACATACTGGTCCATGATTCCCGTATGCAGACCAAAGAATTCATTCTCGCACCAAACCCCTGAACGAACCATGTCCATCCGGTCAACTTGTCCGTCAGCCATGAAATGGTCAAAAATGACGGCAAAGAGGAGTTCAATGGAGGAAGAGGAAGATAGACCTGCCCCATTAGGGATGTTTCCATAAATCAGAATATCCAGTCCCCGGTCTTTCTTATCCCGGCCATAACCCAGGTCCTCCAGGTAGCGGAAAACCCCGATGGGGTAGTTGAGCCAACCCCGTTTGTTGTCATAGTCCGGAAGAGGGTAGGACACCTCTCCAAACGATCTGATATTAAGAGAACCCAGGCGAAGTTTGCCCAGGTCGTTTGGACGGGCAAGGCCGTAGGTTCCGATAGTAATAGCACAGGGAAAGACCTTGCCTCCGTTATAGTCGATGTGTTCCCCGATCAGGTTAATCCGGGATGGTGCAAAGAAAAATTTTCCTTCAGGGCCCGGTCCCATCTTTTGATCCATGGCCCGACTTAACTTGTCCAGGATCTGTCCTTCATTATCTCTTGGTCTGGTCATATTTTACTCCCTTCTCTATGATCCCCAAAGCAGCCGAATCCTCCTCCAGGTCATGAATGGTTAAGTCCACCTGCCAGGTCGTTTCCCTGCCGGCTTCCAACCAGTCCCCTGTCCCGTTTTTAATAGCCCGGTCCAGGCGGTCATAGTAGCCGTTGGAGGGCTCGATGGCCAAATTTTTCTCCCCCATGTATCCCCCCGTGGTAATCCAAACTCCAAGATAGGGAAAGAGATCCTGATCATAGTGAAGCTGGACAGCCAGACCAGACTCGGGATAAAGGATGCCGGTTGGCCCCTTGGGGGCCTTCCCTTCGTAATAAAACTTATAGGTATGGTTATCTTGAAGCCGGGCTAAGACCCGGGGATCAAAATCCCAAACTTCCTCATTTTGGACATTCTTTATGGAAAACGGCTCCGGTAGAAGCAAAACTCCCTCCCGGGAAAAACGGAAGAGCCCATGGAGAGTCCAAAGCCAGGGATAGGCCCGATCCCCATGGTTGACCAGGCGGTAACCCAGACGGACTCCCCTGCCTTGCAGGGAGACCTTTCGTTCCAGGGTCAGGGGCATGGAAACCAGGTCCACCCGGCAGGTCAGCTCTCTTTCCCGCTCTTCCACTAATTGCCAGGCCTGGGACCAGACTTCCCCGTGGTCAAAAGTCTCCAAGGGAGGGTCCTGGATCTGGCAAGGGTCGATGGTCGGAATGCAATCGTCCAGTCCTGACCGGTCATATTGAGAAAAATCATCGCCCACTTTTCTGGGCCGGTAGATTTCCCCCAGCTTCCTGGGCCGGTACTCATCCCCTTCCGCTAAACCTTGGGGCTGGAAGAGACACTCCACCCCCTTGGCCTTGTCAAAAAGAGAGGCCAGCTTAAAACCCCGGTCCGGCAAAAGAACCAGACGGAGGTCCTCATTTTCCAAAAGAAAAGGTTCAAGGGGGGGATAAGCCCCCTCCTGAACCCTTGACTGTTCATTGATGATTCTATCTTTGTTCCCGTCCATGAAAACTCCTCAAAGACTATCTCTTCCGCATAGTCTTGCGAATATCGAGGGCAACGGCGATGACGATGACAGCACCCTGGAAGATGTTGGTCATTTCCGGAGTGATTCCCAGGAACTGGAGGCAGGTCTTCAGAAGTTCAAAAACCAGGACGCCCAAAAGAACTCCGGGAACGGTACCCACACCGCCAGCGGTGGAAACGCCACCGATGGTGGCTGCCGCGATGGCTTCAAGTTCGTAGCCGGTTCCGGCGGAAACAGCCGCTGATCCGGTTTTTGCGGTGAGGAGGAATCCTGCCAGTCCATAGAGGAGACCCGCAATAGTGTAGATCTTCAGCTTAGAGCGTTGAGTGTTAACACCGGATACTTCTGCTGCAATCTCATTTCCGCCGATTGCGTACATATTTTTTCCGTAGGTGGTGTAATTATAGACGACGTACATGACCACACCAACGACCAGGGCGACAAAGAAAACCCAGGGAATAATCAATCCGCCCAGGGTCAAACCTTGGGCACCGAAGCCTGTAAAAGTATTATTTAGGGATCCGATGGGTTTGTTTTGAGAAAGGATCATATTCGTCCCATAGATGGCAATCTGGGTACCCAGGGTGGCGATAAAGGGTGGAACGTTCAGGAAGGCGACAACGCAGCCGTTTAACAGGCCAACCAGGGCACCTAAGGCCAGGGCAGCTAAAAGGGCGACGGGGATGGGCGATCCGGCAATCCCTTCATAAAGAACGCCGGGAGCTTCCGGACGTTGGAGCATAAGAGCAGTGAGCACTGAAGTTAAGCCTACAACACGGCCTGCAGAAAGGTCTGTCCCTCGTGTGATCAAGCAACCGGAAACACCAAGAGCAATCACAAAGCGGACGGAAACATTGGCCAGGATATTCTTCAGGTTAATAAAGCTGACAAAGTTATCGGCGGAAAATGATGTATAAATCACCATGGCGATGATAACAACGATTAAGGCGTTCTCAATCAGCCAATCCTTTACCGAGGTCTTGCGAATGTCAGCCGGTTTTTTTATCTTTTCACTCATGAGCTTCTCCTTCTACAACATTCTTCGTCATGAACCGGGTGGCCAAGTCCATCACTTTCTCCTGGGTTGCCTCTTCAGCTGTGAGATAGCCGGAAATACGACCTTCACACATAACCATGATCCGGTCAGACATCCCGATAATCTCTCCCATTTCAGAAGAAATCATTATAATTGATTTTCCTTGTTTGGAGAGATCATCAATAATTTCATAGATCTCATACTTTGCCCCGACATCAATCCCTCGGGTGGGTTCATCCAGAATATAAATATCGGGATCGGTAGCCAGCCAGCGAGAAAGAATGACCTTCTGCTGGTTGCCGCCGGACAAGTTATTTATATGGGTAGCAGCGGAAGGCGTCTTGATTCGAAGGGCTTCGATCCCCTTCTGGACGACTTCGGACATCTTTGAAGTGTTGAGAAGGCCTGTCGCCTTTTTATACTTGGATAAGGAGGAGATGGTGATGTTGTCTCCTACCCCCAGGACGCCGAAAATCCCGGACCCACGACGGTCTTCGGTCACTAAAGCCAGACCATTTTTAATGGCTTCTTTTGGCGAATTAATCTCCACCTTATTCCCGTCGACAAAAAGTTCTCCTTCCGGCTCATGAAGACGAAGACCAAAGATGGATTCCATGAGCTCGGATCGCTGGGCACCGACCAGACCGGCCACGCCCAAAACCTCCCCTTTCTTCAACTTGAAGGAGCAGTTGGTAAAGGAATGGGGGGTGGGTGATGTGAAGTTCTTCACTTCCAAGGCGATATCATCTGTGGACTCATCCACATGGTCCGGGTATTGGTTGGTCAGTTCACGCCCTACCATGTGGCGGACGATTTCATAATTGGTGATTTTCTTTGCATCAAAGGTGCCGACATATTTTCCATCCCGCATGATGGTGACATCATCAGCAATTTCCTTGATTTCATCCATCTTGTGAGAAATATAAATAATCCCAATTCCCTGCTTACATAAATTGCGAATAATTTCAAATAAAGTATCGACCTCATTCATGGTCAATGAAGATGTAGGCTCGTCCATAATGACAATGTTGGCATGATGAGAAATCGCCTTAGCGATTTCAACAGACTGTTGTTGGGATATGGTCAAATTAGCAAGAAGCGTAGTGGGTGGAACATGAAGTCCGACTGTTTCCAGATAACCTGCTGTTGCCTTATTCATGGCCGCATGGTCCACAAAGCCCTTTTTCGTCGGGTAGTCTCCGAGAAAGAGATTTTCTGCAATAGTCATCATCGGAATGGGTTGGAGCTCCTGGTGGATCATGGAGATACCGTCATCAATTGCTTCTTTGGAAGTGGTAAAATTGACACTTTTTCCCTGGTAGAGAATATCCCCACTGTCCTTTTTATAAATGCCAAAAAGACATTTCATCAAGGTGGATTTTCCGGCTCCGTTCTCCCCCATCAATGCATGGACCGTCCCTTTTCTCAAGGTTAAATTTGCATCATCAAGGGCTTGAACACCGGGAAAGGCCTTGTATATGTGTTTCATTTCTAGAATGATGTCATTCATAGGTGGCCCTTTCTAGGTCTGCGAAGAATGGTTGATGAATTATTCAGATAAAAGTTTGTCTCGAAAGAGTAGTTATCTTCCGAAACTGACAGTATAAGGAAAAGGCACCGCTCAAGGGAGCGGTGCCTTATTCCCTATTGAATTACTTATTTGGCAGCATCACCGTACTGCTCTTGGATACGTTTGGTATATTCTTCAACGGACTCTTCTTTGTAGTCCAGGCGGCTGAGCTCAGCGTCTTCAGGCTTTAATACCTTGACGTAGTCATGCCAGTAGTAGGAAGAAACGTCGTTACCGGCTAAGAGTTTGACAGCAACTTCAGCAGCGGTATGAGCCTGGTTGAAATAGTCGTTCAACACGGTTCCGGTGAATTCACCCTTACCAAGAAGTTCAACGACTTCGGGAAGAGCGTCCACGCCGACCAGGTAGATGTCCTCGTTGACCTTGCGGCCTGCACCATCAATGGCCTGCTTGGCACCCAGAGCCATACCATCATTGTTGCAGAAGATGACTTCAACATCTTTCCCATATTGAGAAAGAGCGTTGGCGGCGATTTCCTGACCCTTGTCCTGTGCCCAGTTTCCTCTCTGGGGCTCGCCCAGGGATTCTGCGGGGATGGTCTTCTGAAGGGTTTCCACAGAGTATTTGGTTCTCTGCTCGGCATCAACGTTACCGGCATCGCCCATGATCATGACGTAGTTTACCTTACCGTCGCCATTGATGTCACCCTTATTTTCAAGAGCGGCAATGATGTCACCCTGGTAAATTCCGGACTGACGAGCGTCAACACCAACATAGGTGGTTTTTCCGGGCCAGATCTGCATGGTTTCCGTATTGGCTTCACGGTTGATCAGGACGACAGGAATGTTGGCCTGTTTGGCGGAGTTGATGACCTGGTCAGCACCGGTAGGATCGACGAGGTTAGCAATGATCAAATCCTTGCCCTGAGCGATGAAGTTGTTGAGCTGTTCGGTCTGGGTGGCCTGGTCGTTCTTTCCGTCCTGGAATTCAACGTTGTAGGTCACACCATTCTTCTCCCCGAGTTCCTTGAAGTACTTATCGAGTTCTTCGCGATACTGGGTCATGAAGTTATCGTTGTACTGGTAAATCGCAACACCAATATCATAGCTTTTTCCTTCAGCGGGCTTTTCGGCAGGTTCTGCCTGACTTTCAGCCTCAGAGGAGCTGGCGGGAGCCTCAGAGCTCTCGCTGGGTGTTTTGTTGCCACAAGCAGCAAAAGTAATGACCATTGCGAAGGCAACAAGAATCATGAGTAACTTTTTTGATGTTTTCATTCATTCCTCCTTAGAATATAGCGATGCATCGAGCATAACTATTAGTAAGACAACGTTTCCAACAGGAGCCATGGATTATCAGAAATAATCCACTCGCCCTATTGGAATTCGTCAACTCATCTTACATTATTTTTACCTCTTTGACAAATCTTTAAGGGAGCCAAACCGGTGAAAATGATCTCACACTGTTCAATCCTTATTTTCTTTTTCAACCCCAAGTTTTTTCAATTGACTCTCTTGATCTCTTTTCACATAAATAACTGCAATAATATGAACGATGTCTTTTTGATCATCAATCCAAAAATAGACATAGTAATTTTTTATACGAATTTTTCTAAAACCCAAATCATGCCAGGGTGATTCATTAATGCGTTTGATGCGTTGGGGGAAAGTCTCTAAGAGTTGAATTTCGGACTTAATCAATTCAAGCATTTTAATCGACAAAATGGGCTCTTTTAAATCCCTGGAGATATAATCCCTAATCGCTTTCAAATGCACTTTAGCCTGTCTTGTGATTCTGATCTTATAAATCCCTTTCAAAGCCCTTCCTCCAGCTCTTCAAAAATATCTTCCAGCGGATAGGAGTCCCCTTGAATTGCCTGGGAATACCCATTTGCCATAAGTGAATCGAAAGATTTTTTATCCATTTCTTCCCTAGTTGGTAAGCTCTTTGGGATCGTTAACGAAAACGGGATACCCTTATTAAAAATAATTTGTCGATAGAACATGTCGATTGCCGTTGCTCTGGGAATGCCAATCGTTTCTAGGATTTCTTCAGCCTGCTTCTTAATGTTCTCTTGTATTCTTACATTTACAGTTGCTGTTTTATTAGCTGCCATATCAGTTCACCTCCTATATTTATAATGATAGGTCAATGTGTTGCGTTATGCAACACGTTGACCTATCTGCTCTTGGAAAGAATATCCTCAGGCCCTAGTCTGTCGATTTCCTGGCCTTCAACTTTATTTTGTATAATACTGAGCCTGGGCCGTCCAAAGGTCATGGTATTTCCCTTTCCCACCAGCAAGAAGGTCTTCGTGGGACCCTTGCTGAATAATCCTCCCCTCATCAAATACTGCAATTTCATCACAAAATTTACAGGAGGACAGACGGTGCGAAATAAAGATTGTTGTTTTCTCTTGAGCGACTTGGTCAAACTTGCTATATATTTCCGCCTCAGCGATGGGATCCAAGGCCGCCGTAGGCTCATCCAAGATAATAAAGGGAGCATCCTTGTAAATGGCACGGGCGATGGCCACTTTCTGTGCTTCGCCTCCCGATAAATCCACTCCCTCTTCCGAAAGCTTCTTGTAGAGCATGGTATCCAAACCTCTTTCCATCTGAGACAACTTCTCCCCAAATCCCGCCTCCACCAAGGCATCCCGGACCTCCCCCCGGTCATAACCACTTCTGCCTGCTACATTGTTTCCCAGGGGCTGGTCCAGGAGTTGAAAATCTTGAAAGACTACGGCAAAGAAATCCATATAGTCATCATAGCGATAATCACGAATATCGACCCCATTAAGGAGAATCTGTCCTTCCTGAGGATCATACAGGCGACAGAGAAGCTTAATAAAAGTCGTCTTTCCACTTCCATTTTCACCTACAATCGCTAAGTGGCTTCCCTGCTTAAAACGGAAGTTAATATGGCGAAGAGCCCAGAGATCGGAACCGGGATATTTGAAGGATACGTCCTTAAATTCCACTTCATATAGGAGGCCCCTCCCTTTTTCCAGGGTTTGTTTTCCTTCTGCCATAACATTGGGAATATCCAAAAATTGGTAAATAGACGTCAAAAATTCCGCATTGGTCTGCATATGGTTGACCGTTTCCAAAAGCATGGAGGCATTGCCTGAAAAGGAGGTAACTGCTCTCACATATTGGGTAACGCTTCCGACACCAAAAGCTCCTCCCAAAGCTTTCAAACAAACAAAGAGATAAATCCCACCGGATAAAATAGCGGACAGCCCTGCAGCGAAAGCGGTCCTCAGCCCGACTGTCGTGGCAAGCAGACGGTCAAAGTGTGAACCGACACCAAAAATGTTGACGGTATCAACATAATGGGCCATCAAATCTCCTTGGCAATAGATCCGTCGATCCATGTCTTTTTCCTTATTCCCGAGCTCAATAAAACAGAAGTGACTAAATAGTCGGTTTCCAAAACGCGATTCCTCCGCCAGATCGCTCCAAATGGAATTGGCCTTCTTCCCCAGGGCAGGCCCAAGAAAGGTCACTCCAAGGATGAAAAGAAGGATAGCGGCGATAAAGATCGGATGGTTAAGGAGAGTCAAACTTCCCCCTGATGAAGGAACCATTTGGGTAAACAGGCTGACGGTCAAAGCAAGTGCAGATAAGATCCCAAAAAAACCTTCAACGGCTTGGGAAAAATACATGGGAAGATAAGCGAAACCCCACCCTCCCCAATTGGAACTTTGCTGAATTTGGGTGAAGAGGTCTCGGACTTCCTGTTTATCGCAGTCCGCATAATCCAGCTGAAGAAATTTTTCCGTATAGAGAGACTCATACTGGTTATAAAAGAGTTCATCTTTCACATTTTTCCACCGGTCCAAAACCGCCTGAAGGAGGTCAGTGACGATGGTAATGACCAGGATGAGAATGATCCAGCGTCCCAAGGCATCAGGCCGGCGAAAGGAAGCCAGTTCGTTGATAACCTGGGCGGAGAGCCAGATTGATACGTAGGGAGAGATGGCTTTTACTCCGGAGGAAAGGATGAAAGGGACGAAGCAACCCGGTGCGAGCCGGTCCATGTCGATCACCGCCCTCCGGTGGATAGCCAGAGTCTCCCGGAAGCCAAATGTGCTACTTTTATTTTCCATTCTTCTCCCCTCCTTCCTGATAATAACGGCTCTGAACCTCAAAAAGATCCGCATAAGGACCTTCTTTAGCGACCAGATCCTCATGTTTTCCCTCTTCAAGGATTCCGCCATCGGCAATAAAAAGGATGCGGTCGCAGAAGCGGGTAGAAGCCAATCGGTGGGAGATGAAAAGAGAGGTTTTGCCTGCTGTCATCCCCTTGTACTTTCTATAAATCTCACTTTCTGCAAGAGGATCAAGAGCAGCAGTTGGTTCATCCAAAACCAGGATGGGGCCGTCTTTATATAGAGCCCGAGCCAGCATCAACCTTTGAGTTTGACCACCGGAAAGAACAATCCCATCCAAGTACACTTCCCGGCCAAGGTGGGTGTCTATTCCTTTGGGAAGCTTTTCTATTGTTTTTGTTAAACCCGCCTGGTCCAGACAGCGAAGGACCTTTACACGGTCAAAATCCGCTGTCTGGGCAACACATTCGGCAATTGTGGTGTCAAGAACGGAAAAATCCTGGAATACTCCGGAAATGAGGGCATAGTAATCCCTCCGGTTATAGGCTCGAATATCCTGACCGTTCAAGAGGACCCGGCCCTCCGTAGGGTCATAGAAACCGCAAAAAAGCATGACCATTGTCGTCTTCCCTGCCCCGTTCAGGCCCACCAGAGCCAGTCTTTCACCGGGATGGATCGTCAGGTTAACATGATCCAGGATTTTCTTTTCACTTCCCGGATAAGAGAAAGAGACCTCCTCAAAGGCCAACTCATAGTCATGGGCCAAAGGCAGAGGAAGTCCCTCTTCAAAGGAAAAGGGCTCCGGTATGTGAAGATATTCCTGGATTCGGGAGAGGGCAAGGCTTTCTTTATGGAGCTGGCTGAATTGGGTTAAGATGCCGGTCACCCATGTGGTGAACCCGCCCACCGCAGAAAACAGGAGTAGGAACCTGGATGCGGGCCAGCCCAGATCCAGGGTCTGCTTGATCAAATAGGCATAAATTGTCCCATTCCGGAGGAAGGTGAGGACCACGTCCACAACATTGGCCCAAAGATAGGTCTTCTCTCTCCGACCAAGAAAGGCGGATAGGGCCTTCATGGATTTCATTCTCAGTTCCCGAAGCCAGGGAGCCAGGCCGAAAACTCGGATTTCCTTAGCCAGCTGGATCTCACGTGGCTTTTGTAAAAAATAACTAATCTCTTTATCATAGGCTTCCCTTTCTTCCTTGTGGCGGTATTCCCATTCATAAATATAATGGGAAATAAAAAAGCCTCCTGTGGCCGTCCCCACCACCAACAAAAGGAGAAGAAAATGGACATCGGAAAGCAAAAAAAGATAGACAAGAAAACCCAGTACATTTGTTAAAAGATCCGTTAGGGTCCGCCAGACATGCTCAGCTGGATCACTATTCCCTTGAGTTGCCCGCTTAGCTTGGGCCTCCAATTTCAACATTTTAGGGTCATGAATATTGGGATAGGAGGTATCCAGGTTCTTTCTTGTTAATTTGCGGATGATGGCTGTGCGGACATCAATTTCTCCCGGCATTCGGATGGTCGAAAGATAGGCATTCAAAGCCTGAAAAAGAAAAAGGGCTCCGGTAAATAGACCAATGGTAAGAAAAAGTTCTTGGATGGAAGCCTCCTTCTCCACCTGTGCCAGAATCTCCGGTGCAATGAATAGTTGGACCAGGTTAAGTGCTAAAGAAACTCCGGTCACCGCCAAGCCGATGAATAGGACACGTTTTTGGCTTTCCCAAGCCACGGCCAACATGAAGGATACGTTCTCCCAAATTGAATATTTTGCTTTTTCATTCTCTTTCATGCTTCCCCCTAAATTGAAGCAAAAAACCGCTCCATCCCATCCATAAGATCATAGGACTTGGACTTCATTTCCACATCCATCGTGAAGAGTTGGTGGTGGAAGCGGTAAAGTTCCTCCAGAGAATACTTATCCACAAAGCCCAGGATTTTTCGATATTCGAAGGAGGACAGGCCTAGACGCTTGGTCCCCTCCCCCAGGGAAATCCTCCTGGCCTTGAGGAGCTTAACCCCGATCAGGTTTCGGACTTGGCGAACGGTCATATTGAAGACCATTCCGGCCTCTACAGAGATCTTCCGAAAATCCTGGAAGATGGAAAGGCAGTCGGACCGTTTTCGCCCTCCGAAAGCATCCATAAGAGCAAAGATGGATTCCTCCAGGGGGTCGGCCAGGGCGGCCTTGGCATCAGCCAAGGACAGGCGACCCTCCCGGCTCATCCCCAGGGCCACGTCGACCATATTGGCGACAGAAAAGAGGGTGATCTCCGACTTGTAATCCAGGTAACCTGACCGGTCCGCGAGAAAGGCGGGCAGGGCCTTGTCCTCCCGAATCCCCTTAGCTCCAATCCTTTTGTGGATAAAGGATTCCAAAGACCGGCGGTCCAGGCGGTAGAGGTCGACCGTTTGAAGATAGGGAGCCATGGCTTTGAATACTTTCCCCTTAAAAGGAGCCTGGCCTAAATAATGGAGGAAGAGGACAGTGGACCGGTTGGGTTCTTTCAGGTAGCCGGCGAGAATCTCAAGAAGGGCCTCATTCTTCTTTACCTCATCCTTCTGGAGAGGAAGATTTTCAATGACGATGGCCCTCCGGTCCCCCATAAAAGGTAGGGTTTCCGCAGCAGTTAGGAAGGATTCCGCGGAAAGATCCTCAAAAGAGACTTCCTGATAATTAAAATCCAGGAAATTCCCCCCTAAAAGATCATTTTGAATAACCTCTTTCATCCGGTCCCAGAGAAAGGGCTCCGTCACCCGAACCAAGTAGGCCGGTGACCTTTTTCCCTCATCCACTGACCCGATCCATTCCACGTAGTTCATGATAATCCTTTGCTATTGGTTCTTAACATCCTGCCAAAGCTCGTTATAGACCTTGGTAAAGTCCCCCATGTCCTTAAAGGCTTCCAGGTGATCCACCGAATCCAAATCCGGATAGGCCACAGGGTCATCCTGCAGGTCCTCCGGGAGGGCCTCCTTACCGGCCGTAGAGGGCAGGGAGTAGCCCACATACTGGGCGTTGATGGCCATGATGTCAGGCCGGGACATGAAGTTGATGAAAGTCTCGGCATTTTCCTTGTTGGGTGCTCCCTTGGGGATGGCCCAGGCATCAAACCAGATGTTGGTTCCCTCCCTGGGAATAACGTAATCCAGGTTCTCATTACGCTCCAGGGCCTCTACGGCATCCCCCGAAAACATCACAGCCAGGGCACACTCATCGTTAATCATGACATCCTTGATCTGGTCCACCAGGTAGGCATAAACCAAAGGGCGTTGGGCGATGAGGTCTTTCTGGGCCTCCTCGAGCTCTTCCCTCTTGTCTGAATTCACGGAGTAGCCACGACGAATCAGTCCGATGGCAAAAGAATCCCGGGTGGAGTCCATCATCATCAAATTCCGACGGTAGTCCTCCTTCCAGAGGATGTCCCAGGAATCCACGACCTCATGGACCATGGTCTTATTATAGACGATGCCCACTGTTCCCCAAAAATAAGGGACCGAGTATTCCTGATCCGGATCATAGGCATGGTGGAGGAATTCCGGGTCAATGTGTTTCATGTTGGGAATCTTGTCATAATTGATCTTCTCCAGGAGCCCGGCCTTCTTCATCTTATCCAACATATAGTCGGAGGGGCAGATTAGGTCGTAGTTTGCACCGCCGGATTGGATCTTGACAAAAAGGTCCTCATTGGTCGCAAAGGTGGAGTAGACTACCTTAATTCCGGTTTCCTCCTCGAATTGTTTAAGCAGGCTGGGGTCAATGTATTCCCCCCAGTTATAAATGTTCACCACATTCCCGGTCTTTGTTCGGGTCCTCTGGCATCCGGTTAACAAAGGGAGAAGGAGAACCAGGCTCAAGAGAAAAGCCAGGGAAAGGATGCCTCTCTTTTTACAAAAACGAACCATATCAGATTCCTCCTTCCAGGGCTTGCAAGGACTTCTTATTCACGCTCAAAAGAAGGAGGAGCATGGCCAGGAAGAGGAGGGTGGACATGGCGTTAATCTCCGGGTTGATCCCCCGCCGGGCCATGGAATAAACCAGGGTGGAGATGGTGTCCACTCCGTTTCCGGTGGTGAAAAAGGAGATGGCAAAATCATCGATGGAAATGGTGAAGGCCATAAGGGCTCCGGAAACAATCCCCGGTTTCATGTAGGGCAAAACCACATAGCGGAGAGTTTGGAAGGGGGTGGCCCCCAGATCCATGGCTGCTTCCGGCAGGGCCTTGGGCATGGTAACCAATCGGGGAAGGATGGAAAGCACCACGTAAGGAACACAGAAACCCACATGGGAGAGGAGGAGGGTGGCAAAGCCTGAAGGCAGGCGGAATAAGGCATAGAGGGCCATGAAGCCCACTGCTGTCACGATGTCGGGGTTGATGACGATGATCTGGTTGATGGCGGTGAGAGCCCGCTTAGCTCTTTTTCGGTAGTAAAAGATCGCCAAAGCCCCCAGGCTCCCGATGATGGTGGCAAATAAAGTGGCAAGAAAAGCCACAAGAAGGGTGTTTCGCAGGGCAAGTAGGATAGCTTCATTGCCAAAAAGGGATTGGTACCATCTTAAGGAAAAGCCCTCCCATTTTCCCCGGTTCTTTCCTGCATTAAAAGAAAAAACCATAAGAACCAGGATAGGCGCATAGAGAAAAAGATAAATCAGGGCCATGTAGACCCGTCTCAAGTGTTTGCTCATTTTTTCCCTCCTTTTGCCCGGTTATTCTTTGCCCCTTCCTCTTCCTCCTCCTTGGTAAAGATCAGGGAGAGAACCAAAAAGACCATGAGGATGACAGCCATGGAAAAACCATAATTCCAATTCCCCGTTACCGTAAATTGCTGTTCAATCACGTTGCCGATCAGATTGGTTTTGTTTCCCCCCAAAAGGGTGGAAATTTCAAAGGTGGAGATGGCCGGGATAAAAACCATAGAGATGCCGGAAAAAACCCCCGGCAAGGACAGGGGGAAAATGACCCGGCTGAAGGTCTGGATCCGATTTGCTCCCAGGTCATTGGCTGCCTCCACCAGGGACCGGTCCATCTTGGATAGGGAGGTATAGATGGGGAGAACCATAAAGGGGAGGAAGTTATAGACCATACCCAGAATGACAGCAAATTCCGTATAGAGGAGGTCGACAGGTCCCAATCCCAGAGATACCAGGATGGTGGAGATAATCCCCTTTCGAGAGAGAAGGGTCATCCAGGAATAGGTCCGAAGGAGGAAGTTCATCCACATGGGGATAATGATCAAGGTCATGGCCATGGGCCGAAAGCGTATCGAACTTTGGGCAATAAAATAGGCCATGGGATAACCCAGGGCAAGACAAATTACGGTGGAAATCAGGGCCACTCGAAGGGACTTGATCAAGGTGGCCAGGGCAGGCCCTGAGAAAAAACGCTGGAAATTGACCAGGCTAAAAGCCCCATCCAGGCTAAAGGCATAATAAAAGGTCATGGTCAGGGGAACCAGGACAAAAATAAGGGCCCAAACGAGGTAAGGACCGGTCAAGCGTCGGTAGCCCCTCATGACTCCACCTCGGATTGAGGTATTTTATGCATGTTTTGGATGTTTTCGGGATCAATATAGATGCCGACCATAGATCCCACGGGAGCAGTCCGTGTCGACTGGGCCAAGTAGACTTCGTTCCCGACCTGGAGCTGCATTTCGTAGTGGACCCCCTTGAAGAGGGAGGTCAGGACCTGGCCTTGGAGCATGCCCTTTTCAACGGGAACCAGCTCCACGTCCTCCGGGCGAATGACCACGTCCACCCTCTCCCCTGCCGGGAAGTGCTCATCCAAGCAGGTGAAGGTGTGGCCGGAGAAGGTCACCTTGTCCCCCGCCTCCATGACTCCCTCGACGATGTTGGACTCCCCGATAAAGTCGGCCACAAAGCGATTGACCGGCTCATTGTAGATGTCGATGGGGCGTCCGATCTGCTGGATATGGCCCTGGTTCATAACGACGATCCGGTCGGACATGGTCAGGGCCTCTTCCTGGTCGTGGGTGACGAAGATAAAAGTAACCCCAGTTTCCCGCTGGATCCTTTTGAGTTCGATCTGCATCCCCTTTCGGAGCTTAGCATCCAAAGCTGCCAGGGGCTCATCCAAAAGAAGGACCTCCGGCTCATTGACCAGAGCCCGAGCAATGGCCACCCGCTGCTGCTGGCCGCCTGAAAGCTGGTCGATGGTCCGCTTCTGGAAGCCGGATAAATTTAACAAGCCCAGGATGTTATCCACCCGGCTCTTGATTTCTTTTTTGGGCACTTTCTTTAAGGTAAGACCGAAGGCGACATTATCCTCCACATTGAGGTGGGGAAAGAGAGAATATTGCTGAAAAACCGTGTTGACCTCTCGGAGATGGGCAGGAAGGTCGGTGATGTCTTTTCCGTGGAAATAGACCTTCCCCTCATCCGGCTGGGTGAAGCCTCCGATGATCCGGAGGGTGGTTGTTTTCCCACAGCCTGAAGGGCCAAGCAAGGTGAGGAATTCATCCTCAATAATCGTTAGGTCTAAGTGGTCAAGGATGAGGTCATCACCGAAGGACTTAGACACGCCCACCAAATGTATTTGCTCCATGTGTTTCTCCTTTCCTCTCTTCCGGCTGGAAAGCTGCCTGGTCGGGTTCCCGAATGTAGTAGCTTTTGTAGAGCAATTGATTTATTGAATGTCGAACATTGGGTATAGTTTAAAGTGACGTCTTATTATACACGTCCAGACCAGAATTTACGATACGAAATCAAGGAAAAATGCTTGAAAGGAGCACGAAATGAATAAAAGAACCGGATTCAAAATGGGCGACAGCGAACTGACCCTCTTAGGGACAGAAATCAAGGTGGGCGACCAGGCCCCCGACTTCAACGCCGTTGACAAGGAACTCAACCCCGTCAGCCTGAAAAACTTCGACGGCAAGGTCAAGATCTTCTCCGCCGTCCCCTCCCTGGACACCCAGGTCTGCGAACTCCAGACTATGCGCTTCAACGAAGAAGTTGAAAAAATGGGCGATGAGGTCCGCCTCATGACCATCTCCATGGACCTCCCCTTTGCCGCCCAGCGTTTCTGCTCTTCCCACGATATTGAAAACTCCGTCATGGCCTCGGACTACCAGGACCGGTCCTTCGCCGAGAACTATGGCGCCCTCATCGATGAGCTCAAGCTCATCAACCGGTCCATCTTCGTCATCGACCGGGACAACAAGGTTCAGTATGTGGAGTATGTGGAACAGAACACCAACTTCCCCGACTTCGACAAGGCGCTGGAAGCCGCTAAGGCTTGCCTGAAATAGGCCGGATCAAAGCCCAATAGAAGATCCAGAAACTCAATAAGTGAAAAAACTGTCCCGACGAAAGACCGGACAGTTTTTTTCTGTTCAATATTTGAGGGCTACCAAAAATTCTTTACTAAACAATCCCACATTATTGGGAATTTTAGCTCTATTTCCATTAACAAAAAGCTTTTCCCGAGTCGGCGAATCTGATATAGTAAGGGTGGATAAGCTCTGTCCATGAAAGGAGGAAACTGACATTTTATTTTGAGTTCACAATTCGTTTTTACGAAGAAGGGAGAAAACATGATTACATTTGCAATCGGCATTATCATGCTTTTCGCCGGCGGCTTTATCTACTCCCGCATGGTCGAAAAGACTTTCGCCCCGGATGACCGGCCAACACCGGCGGTTACCATGGCTGACGGAGTCGATTATGTAGTAATGCCCGAATGGAAGAACTCACTGATCGAACTGCTCAACATTGCCGGAACCGGCCCGGTTCTCGGCCCCATCCAGGGCATTCTCTTTGGCCCTCTTGCTTTTATTGCCATTCCTATCGGAAATGTCATTGCCGGATCGACCCACGATTACTTCAACGGCATGATTTCCATGCGCAACGAAGGTAAACAGATGCCGGGACTGGTTTCAAAATACCTGGGCCCGGGTGCCCACAAGGTCTATCTGGTTGTTCTTATGGTCCTCATGATTCTGACCGGCGTCGTCTTTGTCTACACCCCCGGTGACCTCATTGTTGGTCCGATCCTGGGGATGGATGCCAGCCCGGATCAAGCGGTTATCTGGATCGTTTATGCGGTTATTTTTTCCTATTACTTATTAGCGACCCTCTTCCCCATCAACACCATCATCGGTCGGATCTACCCCATTTTCGGTTGTATCCTGCTGATTTCGGCGGTTGGTGTTTTCATCGGCGTCATGATGGACGGCGGAAAGAACCTGCTCAACGTTTGGGAGGCCGACCAGTGGCAGTTCAAGCCCGCCGGAAACGCCCCCTTTATCCCCGTCTTCTTCATCACTGTCGCCTGCGGTATTCTGTCCGGCTTCCACGGATCCCAATCGACCCTGGTCTCCCGCACCGTTGCTTCCGAACGGGAAGGCCGCACCACCTTCTACATGATGATGGTCCTCGAAGGCTTCATCGCCATGTCCTGGGCGGCTGGTGCCATGGTGCTCTACAACCGTCAGCCCAACCTGATCAACGATATCAACGCCACCGGCATGGTCTCCGTCATCTCCAAAGAATTCCTGGGATCTTTCGGCGGTATACTTGCCATCTTAGGTGTCATCGTCCTGCCCATCACCTCCGGCGATACCGCTTTCCGGTCCGTCCGCCTGATGGTCGCTGAACAATTCCATATTGACCAGAAGCCCCAGAAGAACCGGCTGATGACTTCCATTTTCATCTTCATCCCAGCCGTTGCCATCCTGGCCTTCGCCAAGCTCAACGCCGGTGGTTTCAACCTGCTCTGGCGCTACTTCGGCTTCTCCAACCAGTTCGTGGCCTGCTTCGCACTGGCCATGTCCACGGTCTACCTGATTGTTCACAGAAAGAACTACTTCATCACACTCGTACCGCTCATCTTCTATACCTTTATCGTCACTTCCTATATCTGCCACGCCCCCATCGGACTTGGCCTGGAAGCACGTCTCCTGAACCAGCCTGAATCCTATATGATCTCCTATGCCATCGGCTTCGTTGTCACCGCCCTGGTTACCTTTGTGGTCCGCAAGTACGGTTTCGACCACCGGGAACAGATCTTCAAGCTAGAGCCCATCTATCAAGGTAAATAATTCAAAACCCTTTCAAGGACAAAGCAAAGGAGCTCAGGTATCCGAGCTCCTTTTCCATTACTTCTTTTCTTTATTATCCTCTTCCGGCGAGTCGCCGAACCAGAAGCGCTGGCGGCTGTTCCCGCCTTCTTTTCGGTACTTTTTTTGGTTAACCTTGGTCCACTTTTTCATCCGGTCAATGAAAGCATCAACACCACCCTCAAGGAAGCTGTCCTTCCTCATCACGTAACCTGCTTCCGGACGGAAGGAGAAGGAAAAGAGGCGGTCTGTCTCATAAATCTGATAGGTTTCACTATAAAGGACTTTGTTGTGGCGGCCGTCGCTCGTTCCGGTGACGACGCCGGTTTCAAAGAAGTAGAAGATCCGGAAGGGTTCCTCCCCTTCCTGGCCCATGTGACGGAGGTCATCCCTGCGGTAGGAGCTGGCCGTCCGGCGAGGCAGGGTCCAGAAAAAATAGGAGGCGAAGATACCGCCAAAGCCCAGGAGAACCAGGCCCAGAAAAATCTCTTCCCAAGCTTTGACAGGGTCGAAGATGCCGAGAAAAACAAGAACCAGACCCAACAGAAGGGTCCCCACGGACCAGAAGAGGATGATGCCCTTGATTTTCCAGGAAACCGCGGCATAAGCAAAGTGCAGGTAGTCCTTCTCCTCGAGATAGGACTTGTTCTTGGCCAAAAGATTTTCTCCCGGAAAAGAAATCTCGGCAAAATCCTTAATTGCCGCCATATTTCTCTCCAAGTCTTTTGCCGTCACCCGCCTTTCCGCTCTGCGGTAGTCCTCGGGCTTAAATGTTCGAAGTTCCCTAGCCATTCCTCCCCCTTCCTTAAATGATTTGTTAATGAATCCTAAGCGTCCTTTATGAAGATCAGTGGTCCCATTGTAAGATGGAAACCACCTTATAGCCTTCTTTTTCCAGGGTCTCCCTACCCGGGAGGTCGGTAAGTTCTGTGAGGAAGAGGGTCAGGGCCACCTGACCGCCTGCTTTTTCGATGAGCTTTGCGCAGGCCTTGGCTGTCCCCCCGGTTGCCAGGAGGTCATCCAGGACGACGACCCGGGCACCGTCCGGCACAGAATCCATGTCCAATTCGATGGTAGCCTTGCCGTATTCCAGGTCGTAAGAATAGGAGACGGTATTGCCGGGAAGCTTGCCGGCCTTTCTTGCCATGAGAAACCCCTTGCCTTCAGCATAGGCCAGGGCGGCCCCCATAATGAAGCCCCGGGCTTCAATCCCCATAATGTAATCATAGTCCAGGCCCTTGAGCTGGTCCTGGAGCTGGTGGATGGCCTCCTGGAAGGCCTCCTTGTCCGATAGGATCGTAGTGATGTCCTTATAGGAGATTCCCTTGGTCGGGAAGTCCTCAATGATTCTCATTTTTTCCTGTAAATTCATGCGATTCTCCTTTGTTCTTTCTAAAACCAACCTTTCGCTGTATCCCGGGCGGTTCGTTTCACCCGGTCCATGAAGGCAGTTACTACGGATTTGCCGGAGTCTTTGATAATGATGCCCAGCTCCTTTACCGCCTGGAGGGAGGCTTGTCGCTGGATGACATTCTTGGGCTTGGGCCTCTCCATGCCCAGGTAGGCCTGGGCGATGAAGCCCACCCGGAGGGTCAGGAAGGCGTTGATGGCCCCCTCCATGACCGATGAGATGATGAGGTTGGACATGGGGACCATGCCGGGGATGGCAGAGGCCATGGACTCCCCGACCAGGCCCGCGATCATGGGCTCAAGCTGGGCAGGGATGAGGTCGCTGTCTTCGAGGGACCGGGCCATGAAGACCAGGCTGGCCACCTGGAGGTAGAGCTTGCCCAGGCTTTTGAGCGAGGGTCGGGTCCCGTAAACCTGGCCCAGTTGCCAGACCATCTTGACCAGAGTCACCATGACCATGATGGCATCCAGGGAGCCGTTTTGGGAAATGGTTGTGGAGAGGAAAATGGAATTGGCATGCCTCCGGATGATGGGCTCCCCCTCCCGGTCCAGGCTGTCCAGGGCGGTGGTCACCCTTTCCTCTTTCGACCGGCTCTCATCGGTTAAGAGGTCCCGGGAAAGGAGCCGGTTCTTGGACAGGCAGGCCAGCATATCCTCCAGGTAGCGGTCATAGTCCTCCTGGGTAGGATGGTCGGGGAGGTGGGGGGCCGGAAGGCTCCGAATATAGAGGAGGACCAGTCGGATCAAGAGGTAGGCCAGGGCAAAGGCCAGAAGTCCGACAAAAAGGCCCCCAACCCAGGGATGGATCCCCTTCAGAAGCTGGTAGAGAAGATAAAACTGGTTAACGAGGAAAACCAGAAAGACCAGGCCCAGGAAGATGCCCAGAATGGTCAGGATTTTTCCCAGTCGTCGGCCGAGTTGGTTCATCTTTCACTCCCCTTACAGGCTATAGCGAAGGGCATAGTAGACCACATAGACCCATCCCAGGATCCCGTGGAAGATGGCCCAGGGGATGGAGTGCCAGGATACATAGGATACAACCATGGCCAGGGCAGTGCCGAAGCTGATCCCGGCCTTCGTCAGTTTTTTCATTACAGATCCTTTCTATTCGCTGAGGTCGATGATTTCCAGGCTTTCCATGGCCCGGTTAATCAAAGCAGGAATATCCAGCCGTTTTTCTTCTTCCAGAATATCTTCAAGCTTGGGTTTGGTGTTGGGCGAATCGGGAGCAAAGATAGAGCAGCAGTCGTCAAAGGGTTCAATGGAAATCTCATAGGTTCCCAAGTCCCGGGCCACTCGGATAATGTCGTTCTTATCCCGGGCGATGAGGGGACGGAGGATGGGGCGGGAAGCCGCATCATTGACCACAGTGATCCCCTGGATGGTCTGGGAGGCGACTTGACCCAGGCTCTCCCCCGTGATGAAGCAATCGTAGCTATAGCGGTCAGCCAGGACTTCACCGATCCGCATCATCATCCGGCGGGAGAGGACGGTGGTGTTCCTCGTCGAGCACTCCTCCCGAACCGCCTTGTAGGTGTCCAGAAGGTTGACCATGAAGACCTTGACCGGGCCCACCGACTCCGTCATCTTCTCCGCCAACCGGAGGGCCTTATCCTGGGCCCGTTCGGAAGTGAAGGGGTAGGAGTGGAAGTGGATGGCTCCCAGGGCCATCCCCCGGCGGGCGATTTCGAAGCCGGCCACGGGAGAGTCGATTCCTCCGGATAGGAGGAGGAGACCCTTGCCTCCGGACCCCCAGGGAAGCCCCCCCATCCCCTCCACCTGGTCCGTATAAACGAAGGCATCGTCGCGGATGTCCACATGGAGGATGAAGTCCGGGTTATGGACATCGACCGACAAGGCGGGGAAAGCTTCTAAAAGAACACCGCCCAATTGGGCAGAAATTTCCGGGGATTTCATGGGGAAGTTTTTATCCGCCCGCTTGGTGGCCACCTTGAAGCTGACCGTCTCCTTCCCCGTCTCCGCCTGAATTCTTTGCATCTTCTCTTCCGCCATTTCCTTAGCGACAGAGGAAATGGATGCCATGTCCGGTGCGACCTTCCGGGCCGGCGTCACATAGGCCAGGCCGAAGGCCTTCCTGACCTGAGCCACCGTCCGGTCCAAGTCCTTTTCCTCCACCTCCAAGAAAAATTTTCCGATTTGGAAATAGGTCCTCTTGATGGGGATCTGCTTGACGGCCAGCATGACGTGGCGGACCGCATTGTTCACAAAATAAGACCGGTTCCTTCCCTTGAGCATGAGCTCGCCGAAGGAGACCGATACTACCCAATCGCTATGCATTCTTTGACCATCCTGTCACTTTTCTGATTTCTCTGACGTGTTTTTCCAGGGCATCGAAAAAAGGATCCACCTGGTCCGGGCTATTTTCCATGGAAAAAGAGATCCGGAGGATCCCTTCTTTATAGGCATCGGGGACCCCGATAGCCTCAATGACCGGGGAGGCCTGACCCTTGGAGCAGGCGGACCCGGAGGAAAAGTACATCTCCTCCCCCTCCATCATGTGAAGAAGGACCTCCGCCCGAACTCCCTCCAAGCCGAAGTTGATGATATAGGGGTTGAGGGGTTGGGCCGGAGAATTGACCCGGACCCCATCAAGGGCCCGGATCCTCTCCATGGCTCGATGGTAGATAGCCAGGATCTCCTCCTTGTGGTCCCGGACATGGGCCTGGACCAAGTCATAGGCCTTGGCCATGGCGCAGATATAGGCCACATTTTCTGTTCCCGCCCGGCGGCCCCCCATCTGTCCCCCACCGGCAATCAGAGAGGGATAATTGACCCCCTGGCGGACATAAAGGAGACCGACCCCCTTGGGCCCGTGGATTTTGTGGGCTGAGGCGGAGTAGGAGTCCACCTTCCATTCCTCCAGCTTGACCGGAAGCTTGCCGAAGGCCTGGGTTCCATCCACATGGAAAAGCGTCTTGGGATTCTTTGCCTTGACCATGGGGCCGATGGCCGCCAGGTCATTCCACGACCCCAGTTCATTGTTGACCTGCATGACAGTGACCAGGGCCGTCTTGTCATCAACCGCTTCGGCGACTTGGCCGGGCGTGACGAAGCCCTCCCGGTCGACGGGGATGACCCGGACTTCCACCCCCGCCTCACGAAGAGCCAGGCCGGTCTTCTCCACGGAGGAATGTTCCGCCTGGGCCATGACCACATTAACCCCGGTCTTCCCCCGAACAGCCCCCCATAGAGCGGTATTGTTGGATTCGGAGGCACATGAGGTGAAGATGAGGCAGGAAGGATCCACCCCCAAGCCCCCGGCCAAGACCCGGCCGGCTTCCCTCATCCTCTTTTCAGCTTCAAAGCCGATGTGGTGGAGGGAGGAAGGGTTTCCCCACTCGTGGAGAAGGATGTGGTTGATGACCTCAGCCACTTCGGGGTGGACCGGGGTGGTCGCAGCATTGTCGAAATAGATCATTGGGGGTCCTTTCTGGAAGTTTTTGGTATACTCAATACAAATATTGTAGCACAGGGGGACGGAATGGAAGTGATAGAATTACGGGAAGAAAGCGACCTGGATTTGGAGGCGGGGACCTGCCTTCTTGATCTTGAAACGACGGGGCTTCGCCGGGAGGAGGACCGCATTTTTCTGGTCGGCCTCCTGGTTGCCAAAGAAGGAGAGGGATCCGACCTCATCCAAGTCTACGACCCCTCCGGGGGCAGGGATGACTGCCTTCAAGAAAGCCTTCTTGCCCGGACCCGGGACCTTCTTCATGATCGCCGGATCCTGACCTACAATGGTCAGGCCTTCGACCTCCCCTTCCTGGAAGCCGGCTTAAGGAGGGCGGGCCTCCCTCCCCTTAACCCGGCCTCTTCCCTCGACCTCTACGCCTGGCTCCGGTCCCGCCGCCGTTTCTTGGATGAGGTCCCGGGCCGCCTGGCCGACCTGGAAAAAAAATCCGGTTTCCTCCGGAATGACCGCTTGTCCGGAAGGGCCGTGGCCCAATCCGCCCCTATGATGGCCCACCCTGAGGTGGCGGACCTGGTCCTGGGTCACAACCGGGATGATTTGGAAGGGACCTGGCATGTGAAGAAACTCCTGGACCGGATGGCCGGGACCCTCCGGATAGACCTGGAGGACTCCCTCTTTGGTCCCTGCCGGCTGGACCTGGTCCGCCTGGAAAAAACTGCCAACCGGGCCCGGGTCCACTTCTACCTGACCCCGCCCCAAGAAGTGAAGGGCTTCAAAAATTCCTCCTTTGGGGACCTGGCCTGGGAGGGGGATCACTTAACGATCGACCTGGCCCTGACCGGAGGCTATGTTGGCGGAAACCCGGTCCGCCTGGCGGTTTCCCCCATCCCCTTTTCTGACCGGTCTCCCTATGCCTTCAGGCCACCTCTTATTGCCGTTTATGACAAAAAGAGGGACTATGGCCAAAACCTCCTCCGACTGGCGAGTGCCCTCCTGAAAAAATAAGGATAAGCCCTTGACGAGGAGGCCGGAAAAGCATAGGATAGGGGATGAAAAAATTAAAAATTTCTTTTAATGCGGTACAGAGAGACCCAAAAGAGGAAACCACCCGAGTTGGTGGATTGTGGCCAAAATAAGCCACCAGCGTTGACGAGACACACGCCCCTGCGGTCAAACCGTGGGGGCGTTTTTTATGCCCAAAGAAAGGAGGCAGGATGAAAATCAAGGCGGAAATCATGGACCAGGCGGCAATCGAGCGCTCCCTCCGCCGGATTGCCCACGAAATTGATGAGCAGGAAAGGGAGGCCAAGGGCTATCTCGTTTTAGGCATCCCCCGTCGGGGAATCAGCCTGGCGAACCGGATCGGGGAAAACCTCCAAAAGATCACGGACAAGCCCGTTTCCACCGGCCACCTGGACATCTCCTTCTACCGGGATGACCGGACGGGCGAAGAAGGCCTTCCGGAGGTTTCCATGACCACTATTCCCGAAGCCGGGACGGAAAACCAGTTGGTCATCATCGTCGATGACGTCATCTTCACGGGAAGGACCGCCCGGGCAGCGATGGAGGCCGTCATTAATGAGGGCCGGCCGGCGGCCATCCGCCTGGCCACCCTCATCGACCGGGGCCACCGGGAGATGCCCATCCGGCCGGATTTTGTGGGAAAGAACGTCCCCACTTCCCGGACCGAAGAAGTCCAGGTCCAGGTCCCGGAATATGACGATGCCTTCCGAGTCGTTTTGGTGGAAAAGGAGGATGACCATGAAAGCAAGTGATCAACGGGTTCTAAAGGGAGGAAGGGTCTACCTGGAGGGAAAAATCCAAGAAAAAGACCTCTACCTCCACAATGGCCTGATTTATACTGATCCCCCCCAAGGGTCTAATTCCTGGCCGGTTCTGGACTGCCGAGGTCTCCACATCTTCCCGGGCTTTGTCGACCTCCACGTCCACTTCCGGGAACCGGGCCAGGAGTACAAGGAAACCATCGAGACCGGGTCCATGGCGGCCGCCCATGGGGGCTACACCACGGTCTGCACCATGCCCAACCTCAAACCCGTCCCGGACTCTTTGGACCATCTCAAGATCCAGCTGGACTGCATTCGAGAAAAAGCCCGGGTTCATGTCCTTCCCTACGGGTCCATCACCCAAGGAGAAAAGGGCCGGGCCCTCTCCGACTTCGAAGCCCTGGCCCCTTATGTGGTCGCCTTCACTGATGATGGGGTCGGGGTGGATTCTGAAAGAACCATGGAAGAAGCCATGGTCCGGGCCAAGGCCCTGGGCAAGGCCATCGTCGCCCATGCCGAGGACCGGGACCTGGTCGCCGGCGGGGTCATCCATGACGGTGACTATGCCAAGGCTCATGGCCATAAGGGCAACCCTTCGGCCTCGGAATACGTCCAGGTCCGCCGGGACGTGGCCCTGGCGGAAAAGACCGGGGTCCACTACCATGTCTGCCACGTCTCCACCAAGGAATCGGTCCAATCCATCCGGGAGGCTCAGGAAAAAGGGGTCAAGGCCTCTTTTGAAACGGCCCCCCACTACCTGACCCTGACTGATCGGGACCTCCAGGAGGATGGTCGCTTCAAGATGAACCCCCCCATCCGGTCGGAGGAAGACCGGGAGGCCCTCCGCCGGGCCATGGTGGAGGGGGCCCTCTCCGCCATCGCCACCGACCATGCCCCCCATTCTCAGGAGGAGAAGGCGGGCGGCTTGGACCACTCCTTAAACGGAATTGTGGGCCTGGAGACCGCCTTTCCCGTCTGCTACACCGACCTGGTTAAGGGAGGAATCACCAGCCTGGAAAACCTGGTGGACCTCCTTTCCACCCGGCCCACGGCGACCCTGGGCCTCCACAGGATCCGCGACCCCCACTTCGTCCTGGCCCCTGCCCTGGGCATCCAAGACGGAGGACCGGCCGACCTGACCCTATTCGACCTGGAAGAGTCCTACCGGATTGACCCTCGAGACTTCCTCTCCAAGGGCCAGGCCTCGCCCTTCACCGGAAAAACTGTCTATGGTCGCTGCCTGGCCACCTGGGTAGCCGGTCAAAGGGCCTATGCTGATATGGACCGTCTGGAAGGAAGGGAGGTCTCCCATGAGCCGGTATAAGATCCTGGAGAACCGCCCCCTGACCGCCGATGTCTACAACCTGGTTCTTGAGGGGGAGGGGGGAGAAGGCCTCCTTCCCGGCCAGTTCGTCCAGGTGAAGATCCCCGGCTTCTACCTCCGCCGGCCCATCTCCCTCTGTGACGTTCAAGGAGACCGGATCCGCCTCATCTATAAAATCCTGGGACAGGGGACCCGGGCCCTGACAAAAATCACTTCGGGAGACCTCGACCTCCTGGTCGGCCTGGGCAATGGCTTCTTTCCGGAGGAAGCCCCCCATACCCCCCTCCTGGTCGGGGGCGGGGTGGGGATCCCCCCCCTCTTCTACCTGTCCAAGGACTTGATCCAGAGGGGCCATAAACCAGAGGTCTTCCTGGGCTTCAATAAAAAAGAAGAGATTTTTCTGGCGGAGGAATTTCGGGACCTGGGCCTAACGGTCCACCTGGCCACCATGGATGGGTCTCAGGGACTGGAAGGAACGGCTGTTGATCTCCTGGACCGCTTCCAAGAGGAAGGCCGGAATGACCCGGACTCCCCCCCCTATGTCTACACCTGCGGTCCCCGGCCCATGCTCCGGGCCCTGACTGCCTGGATGGCCGACAAGGGCATACAGGGCCAGGTCTCCATGGAGGAGCGGATGGCCTGCGGATTTGGGGCCTGCATGGGCTGCACCATCCAAACCAAATCGGACCCACGCCGGGTCTGTAAGAATGGGCCGGTCTTCCCGGCCGAGGAGGTCCTATGGTAATGGATAAAGCAAGGATTCAATCCGACCCCCGCCTCCAAACCAAACTGGGCGACTGGGTCCTGGACAACCCCATCATCCCCGCATCGGGGACCTTCGGCTTCGGCCTGGAATTTAAGGACCTCTATGACCTCAACATCCTGGGTTCCATCTCCATCAAGGGAACCACCCGGGAGGCCCGGCCGGGCAACCCCCTTCCCCGGATCGCCGACGCCCCCTCCGGCATGCTCAATGCGGTGGGTCTGGAAAATCCGGGCGTGGACCTGGTCCTCCACTCCTACCTCCCCCGGATGAAGGATTTCTTTTCGAAAAAGGTCATCGCCAACGTCTCCGGCTTTTCCATCGACGACTATGTGACCTGCGCCTCCAAAATTGAGGAGGCCGACAACGTGGCCATCCTGGAGATCAACATCTCCTGCCCTAACGTCCACGGAGGCGGCATGGCCTTTGGTCTGGACCCCGCTATGGCCAAAAAGGTCACCCGGGAGGTCAAGGCAGCCTGCAAGAAGCCGGTCTACGTCAAGCTCTCCCCCAACGTCACCTCTATCGCTGATATTGCACGGGCCTGTGAAGAGGGCGGGGCCGACGGACTCTCCCTGGTCAACACCTTCCTGGGCATGCGGCTGGACCTCAAGACCCGCCGGCCCCTTCTGGCCAACCGAACAGGAGGACTTTCCGGCCCGGCCATCTTCCCCCTGGCCCTCCGGATGGTCTATGACGTCTATGAGGCGACCGACCTCCCCATCATCGGAATGGGCGGGATTGCTAAATCGGAGGACGTCCTGGAGATGGTCATGGCCGGGGCCTCTGCCGTCCAGATCGGGGCCCAAAACCTGGTTGACCCCTACGTCTGCCCCAGGATCATCCAAGACCTCCCCGCCGTCATGGACGCCTATGGCATCTCTTCCCTCCAAGACATCATCGGCATAAGCCACAAAGGAAAGGACCAAGTATGACAAAAATCAACCAAGGCCAAGTCATTGTCGCCCTCGATTTTCCGGGCAAGAAAGAAACCATGGCTTTCCTGGACCATTTCGACCGCCCCATCTACGTCAAGGTGGGTATGGAGCTCTTCTATAAAGAAGGGCCGGCCATCATCCGAGAGATCAAGGACCGGGGCCATAAGATCTTCCTGGACCTCAAGCTCCACGACATCCCCAACACGGTCGAAATGGCCATGCGGTCCCTGGCCGGGCTCGATGTGGACATGGTCAACCTCCACGCCCAAGGAGGTCGGGCCATGATGGAGGCGGGCCTCCGGGGCCTGGAGGAAGCCAGCCGGGCCGCCGGAAAAACCCGTCCCCTCCTCATCGCCGTCACCCAACTCACCTCCACCTCCCAGGAGGTCATGAACCGGGAACTGGCCATCTCCGGCAAGCTGGAGGATGTGGTGGTCCATTATGCCAAGCTGGCCAAGGAGGCCGGGCTGGATGGGGTGGTCTCCTCCCCCCTGGAGTCCCCCATGATCCATGAGGCCCTGGGTTTGGACTTCCTGACCGTCACCCCGGGCGTCCGCTTCCAAGGCCAGGCCACCCAGGACCAAAAGCGGGTCACCACCCCCGCCAGGGCCAAGGAGCTCACCTCCTCTTACATTGTCATGGGCCGGGCCATCACCCAGGCTCCGGACCCCCTGGCTGCCTACCAGGAGGCCAGCCGGGACTTCCAATAACCGGCAAATGCCAACCGCCACTCCACAAAACGCAGAAAGGATCCCTATGACCTCACCATCCCCCATCGCCCAAGGCCTCCTGGATATCCAGGCGGTCTTCCTCCGGCCCGGACAACCTTTCACTTGGGCCTCCGGAATCAAATCCCCCATCTACACAGACAACCGCCTCATCCTCTCCTACCCGGACTTCCGGGCCCAGGTGGAGGAAGGCCTTGCTGAACTGGTCAAGGACCACTTCCCTGAAGCCCAGGTCCTCATGGGAACCGCCACGGCGGGCATTGCCCATGCTGCCCTGGTCGCCGACCGCCTGGACCTCCCCATGGGCTATGTCCGGTCCGGATCCAAGGACCATGGCCGGCAGAACCGGATCGAGGGTCGCCTGAATAAAGGGGACAAAGTCGTGGTCATCGAAGACCTCATCTCCACCGGGGGCTCCCTCTTGGATGTGGTGGCAGCTTTGGAGGAGGCCGGGGCCCAGGTCATCGGGGCCTGCGCCATCTTCACCTACGCCATGGACAAATCCCTCCGGGCCTTCCATAACCACCCCCTGGAGGTCCACACCCTGACCACTTTTGATGACATCGTCGACACGGCCCTGAAAACGGGCCATATTGAAGAAGAAGACCGTGCCAAGCTCATGGCCTTCCGTGACCACCCCCAGGATGAATCCTGGATCCACGCCTAAGGAGGAAGCATGAAAAAAGACTTAATCACCATCTCCGACCTGACCGTCGAAGAAATCGACCAGCTCATCGAGGTGGGCAAGGACATCAAAGACCACCCCCAAGACTACCAGGAAGTCTGCGCCCACAAGATCCTGGGCACCCTCTTCTATGAGCCCTCCACCCGGACCCGGCTCTCCTTCACCTCCGCCATGATGTCCATGGGCGGCCAGGTCCTGGGCTTCTCTTCGGCCGGAAACTCCTCCGTTGCCAAGGGCGAGTCCGTGGCGGATACAGCCAAGACCGTGGAATGCTTCGCCGACATCATCGCCATGCGCCATCCCAAGGAAGGGGCCCCTTACGTTGCCGCCCATAACGTGGACATCCCTGTCATCAACGCCGGCGACGGTGGCCACCACCACCCCACCCAGACCCTGACCGACCTGATCACCATCTCCCTGGAGATGGGCCGGCTGGACAACCTGGTCGTGGGTTGCTGCGGCGACCTCAAGTTTGGCCGGACCGTCCACTCCCTCATCATGGCCATGTCCCGCTACGCCAACATCAAGTTCGTCCTCATCTCCCCCGACGAGCTCAAGGTTCCGGAAAACGTCAAGACGGAAATCCTGGATGCCAACGGAATCCCCTATGAAGAAGTTTCCAGCCTGGATGAAGCCATCCCCAAGCTGGACATCCTCTATATGACCCGGGTCCAGAAGGAGCGCTTCTTCAATGAGGCTGACTACCTCCGCCTCAAGGACTCCTACATCCTGACTCCCCATAAGCTGAAAAATGCCAAAGAGGATATGCGGATCCTCCACCCCCTGCCCCGGGTCAATGAGATCTCCACGGCGGTGGATAAGGACCCCAGGGCGGCCTACTTCCGCCAGGTCCAAAATGGCAAGTACATCCGGATGGCACTGATTATGAAACTGCTGGGACTCAGCAAGGAGGCGCACTAATGATTTTAGGCGATTTACAAGAAGGCATCGTCATCGACCACATCCCCAACGGCAAAGGCCGTATCCTCTACCACCACCTGGGCCTGGACCAACTGGACTGCCAGGTCGCCCTCATCGAACACGCCGATTCCAAGAAGAAGGGCAAGAAGGACATCCTCAAGGTCGCCAAACCCCTTGACCTGGACTTCGCCCTCCTGGGCTACTTTGACCCCAAAATCTCCGTCAACATCATCAAAGACAACCACGTGGTCAAAAAAATCCACCCCGAACTCCCGGAGAAAATCACCAACATCCTCCACTGCAAGAACCCCCGCTGCATCACCTCCATCGAGCAGGAACTCCCCCATGTCTTCCGCCTGACCGACCCGGAAACTAAGACCTACCGCTGCATTTACTGCGATACCATCGGAAAATCCTTGGAAGACGAATAAAGACAACCCCCAGGTAAGACGACCCCCAGGCCCACTTTCGCTTAGGCAAATCCTCCGGATTTGCAATGCGCTCAAGTTGGGTCTGGGGGTCTTATGCTTGGTGGGGTGGTGGGGGTGATTGGTCCCCTTATTCCTCGGTTTCGCCGAATAAGGGGGTCCAGGTTTTTCGCCTTTTTCCTGATTTCATCAAATAAGGAGGCCGTTTTTTCCCCCTTTTTCTTGATTTCGTCAAATAAGGGGGCTAGTTTTATCCCCCTTTTCTCTGATTTTGCCAAATAAGGGGGCCAAGTTTTTCCCCCTTTTCCCCGATTTCTCCAAATAGATTTTGCCAAATAAGGGGGCCAAGTTTTTCCCCCTTTTCCCCGATTTCTCCAAATAAGGGGGCCAAGTTTTTCCCCCTTTTCCTCGATTTCTCCAAATAAGGGGGCCAAGTTTTTCCCCCTTTTCCCCGATTTCTCCAAATAAGGGGGCCAAGTTTTTCCCCCTTTTCCCCGATTTCTCCAAATAAGGGGGCCAAGTTTTTCCCCCTTTCCCCCGATTTCATCAAATAAGGGGGCCCAGGTTTTCCCCCTTTTTCCCGATTTCTCCAAATAAGGGGGCTTGTCACCGCTCACCACCCCTTTTGTATGATTCCAAAATAAAAAAGCCGGCCACCTTCGAGGTGTCCGGCTTCTTTTCCTTGTCTTAATCTACAAATTTCTTGGCTTGGGTGTAGTTGAAGATGGGGCCGTCGGTGCAGACGTAGTCTTGGTTCATCCGGCAGTGGCCACACTTGCCCAGGCCGCAGTACATCTTCCGTTCGAAGGACTGCCAGATGTGGTCTTCCTCCACACCGTTTTTTATGAGCTCCAGGGCGGAGAAGTGCATCATGGGCGGAGGGCCGACCAGGGCGACGGCATAGTCGTCGCCGAATTCGGCGAAGGGGATCTCCTTGAGATATTCAGTGACAAAGCCCTTTCGCCAGGTCTCGTGGGACTCATTGTCCAGGCAGTAGAGGGTGGTGAAGAAGTCATCCTTCTCATACTTGTCCAGGGCTTCCTTAAAGAGGATGGCCTCATGGTCACGAAAGCCGACTACGATGGTCATGGACAAAAAGAGGTCCTTGTCATGGTAGGCGGCCTCCATGAGGGACTTGATGGGGGCAACGCCGGTTCCTCCGCCGATGAGGACCATATGCTTACCGCGGAACTGATCCATGGGCCAGCCATTGCCCAGGGGACCTCTCAGGTGGATGGTCTCCCCCGGCTTCTTTGCAAAGATGGCGTCGGTCACCTCGCCGACATTGCGGAGGGTGAAGTCCAGGTAGCCCGGTCCCTTCTCGGAGAAAGAGATGGGGGTTTCGCCCATTCCGGGAATGCCCAGCATATAAAAGCATCCGGGATGGGGGTCGATCTTTTCCGTATCATAGGCCAGGCGGAAGGTCCACTCCATCTGAGTTTCCTTCCGGACGGCCAGGATTTCATGAGCCTGACTCATGTAGGGGTTCTTTGTCGCCATGGTGTCCGTCATTATTCCACCTCCCCGGCCGGTTTTGCTTCTCCCTGGCCGGCTTCTTCCTTATGCAAGCGGTCCACCGCCTTATTGACCTGCTTGATGATCATGGCCATATTGATGTGCTTAGGGCAGTTCCGGGTGCAGCGGCCACAGCCGGTGCACATGGACCGGTCACCAAAGCGGACCTGGTAGTCATGGATCTTGTGGAGAACCCGGAAGCGGGTCCGCATGGCATTGTCAGTCCGCATCCCCTTCTGCTTGGCCATCTTCTCATAGTCATCGTCCATGCATGAGGCATATTCCCGATAGCGGACGGGATCCTCCCCTTCTTCTGCCCGGTCGATGACCGTGAAACAGGTGCAGGTGGGACAAGTCTTGGTGCACTGGAGAGCGTTAACGCAAAGGTCGCCGTAAAGATCCCAGAGGGGATCCTTCAGAATCGCCCGGTAAACCTCCTCATCTGAGAGGTCGGGCAGGTCGACGGGGTTGGCATCCTCTTCTACATAGGAAAAGGCGTATTCCACCTCCTTGCCCCCGGCCTCTTCAAAACAGGGGACGAGGGAAGGATCCTTGACCTCCGCCTGAAGGCCGTCCTCGGAGAAACGGCAGGCAAATGCCCAATCATCCGTACGGGTCCCGCCCATGGAGTTGCAGAAGCAGGATTCCTGGCCGCCGGCACACTCCATCATGGCGAACTTGACCCGGTCCCTGGCCCTCTTATAGTAGCGATCAACGATTCCCCCGTTTTTCAGGAACATGTTATCCTGGATTTCCTGGGAGACGATGTCGCAGGGGCGGGCGAAGATCAGGCGCTTTTTGGAAAAGCCCGGATCCTCCACAGCCCGGTCTCCTGTAAAGTGGATCATCTCCTCCCGGACCGGAGTGATGGCGACCTTGGCAGGCTCATGAGCCAGGAGGTCCCAGGCCACTTGCTTGAAGGCCGTCACCTTCTCATAGCGGATATAGGATTCCCCGTCATTGGCCTCCTTGTCCGTCCGGACGGGTGCATACAGGTCGTATTCTTTGGACAAGCTCTCAAAGAGTTTGTCGGCTTGCCTCGCCTCCAATTCAAAAGCCATTGAACCCTCCTCTTCGGTTTCCATGGGACTTCCGATGACAATAAAAAACCCACAGCATATGCTGCGGGTCAATATGGGCCTGGTTGGACTCGAACCAACGACCTCACGCTTATCAGGCGTGCGCTCTAACCACCTGAGCTACAGGCCCCTAAAACAGGGGCAAGAGGACTCGAACCCCCGACATCCGGTTTTGGAGACCGACGTTCTACCAACTGAACTATACCCCTTTGTTTCCCCCATCAAGAGATGACCTAAACAGTATAGCAAGCAGAAAATATATTTGCAAGTCTTTTACAAAAGTTTTTCCGACCCCAAAGCCTCATCGCCAAGAATCTTGTTCAATTCCCGAACGATGTCGTCCAAGGTGTGGATCTCAGCAATGGCTTCATCCTCAATTTCGATGCCATAATAGTCTTCAATGGCCATGGCCACTTCAACCAAGTCCAATGAATCCGCATCCAAATCCTCAACGATGTCCGTGTCCGGTTGGATATCCTGAGCCTTTTCCCCGAGGACATCTTGGACAATGTCCTTGACCTCATCGTAACGTTCCATCGTAGTCTCCTTTCAGACATTGATGGTTATCATAGTACCATATCACTAATAGGCCCGCAATAGGCCCGATGGTGGGCTTTGATGAATCCCACCCGCTTCCTACTCGATGGAAACTCCTCCGGAAGATGGATCAACCAATTCAAAGTTTTTCTGTGGCTGACTCTGGGGCTTAGGCCCCTTTCCGATAAACCCACGGAATAAATAGGCCGTGTACAAAATAGTCACCAAAAAGACCACAAGAAGGACCATGAGATAGCGGTAAGAGGATTTGGGTTTGGGACCTTTTTCCACCCCCTGAGCCGGTCGATAGGGGGAACCTGACCTCTCCTCCACCCTTCCTCTTCTCTCTGCCCGGTAGGCTTGGGATCTCGACTTTCCGGGAACAGGAATGGGGTTGGTCACTTCTATATCATAGGCATCCTCAGGTTCACGAACAGGATCCATGGAGGGCTCATCTCTGTAGTAATTGCGTTTCTGCAAGGGTACTTCCACCTTTCTTCACCAAATCGCCTCCACCTCGGCCTCTTTCGTGCTAAGCTGGTTAGAGGTTCATCTAAGAATATACCATAACTTGCCCGATTCTCGGAAAAATTCCGTAAGAGAAGATGGTAAAGAAAGAAGGCTCCCTTGATCACCGACCGCTTTGAAGATTTGGCCCAAACAGCCTATTACCAGGACCGACCCCTGGATTCCGACTTCCTGACCCCGGAGGAATTTTCAGCATTCCTGACAATAAAAGACCGGCTCTCCTATGCCCAACCCACTGTCTACCAAGAGGACTGGGAAAGAAAGCTGGTCCACTTCGGTCCCGGCCAACCGGACCTGGCCCTGTTGGAAATCACGTCCACGGCTCCCTCCTTTGTCCACTTGGCCCATCCTGACTATCTTGGAGCCCTCCTGGGCCTGGGCCTGGACCGGAAGGTGACGGGAGATATTATTGCCTTTCCCGACAAGGCCTATGTCTATGTCAAGGGCCATGTCGCTGATTTCATCCAAAACAACCTCAGCCAAGTGGGACGGGCCCGGGTGGAAGTCCGGACCATCGAGGACCTGCCTGAGGAGGCCCGCCCCAAAACGGAGGAAGTGGAAATCATCGTCTCCTCCCTCCGTCTCGACCGGGTGGTCTCCACCCTCTTCCGCCTCTCCCGGGGCAAGGCCCAGGAGGCCATCCGAGAGGGCCTGGTCTACGTCGACGGCCTCCAGATGACCCGGGATCACTACACCATAGAGGAGGGCCAGCGGATCTCCTTCCGCCACAAGGGCAAGGCCCGATTTCTTGAAGTGCTTAAGGAAACGAAGAAGGGGTCGCTGGTTCTCTCCTTCCTCCGCTATTCTTGACACTTTAGTCCAGCGGTTTGAGATAAAATCGTCCCGTCAAATCGTGGGAGTCCATGACGTTCATGAAAACACCTTTTCCATGCTCCGCCAGGTACTTATTAATCATAGGCATATCGGACTTGGAAACCACCATATAAAGGAGGACTCTCTCCTTTCCTGAATATTCTCCCACCCCTTTTACCGAGGTGACTCCATGTTGGGTCAACTTCATAAGATCTGTCGCATAGGGCTCCACGGAGTCGGTCACAAACATGAGGGTAAAGCGCTTGTACCGTTCATGGACCTTATTGATGGCCTGGGTGGAGAGAAACTGGAAGATGATGGAGTAGAGAGCCGGCCGCCAGCCAAAGAAAAGACCGGCCAGCAAAAGCTGACAGAGGTTGAAGATGAAAATCTCATTCCAGAAGGGCTTCCCGGTCTTATTGGAAACGTAGGTAGCAATAAAATCCGTTCCCCCGGCAGACGCATTGGCCTTGAGAGCCAGGCCCATGGCCAGCCCATTCAGGGCTGCGGAAATGACCACCACCAAAACCAAATCATCTGTGACCTGCATGGCGGGAAGGAGGTCGATGATGAAGGAGGTGGCTACAACTTGGAGAAGGGACAAGCCCACAAATTTCTTGCCTACAAACTTATAGCAAAGCAAGGCAAAGGGGAGGTTGAGGCCGATATAGGGCAGACTATAAGGAATATCCAGGCCAAAAAACGCCTTGCCGAATTCCTGGATCAAGCGGGTTGTACCGGCAAATCCCGCGGGCAGGATCCCGTTGGGCGTCAGGAAGGCCTTAAAATAAAAAGCATAAACCACTGAGGACAGGAGGATCATGATGACCCGGATGCTCAGTTTAGCAACCTCATCCTGAGGATTTATCAGAGAAAAAGACCGATCCCTTTTCTTCCCCTTGGGCCGGTCCTTGCGAATCCGGGCCCACTTCCTGACCCTTCTCCCCTTGGTAATCTCTTTGACAGACTTTTTCTCTACCATCTTTACCCTCCCCTCCCGGAATATGAAATCAAAAAACAATAGATGATAGCATACCACATTTTGCCGAAAAGTATAGCGTTTTTTCTCTATCTCCGGCATTTTCCGAGGAGCCTTTTGGCCTGCCTTCAATCAAGATTTGGAGTGGGTTCGCGTCCATAGAGGTAAATCAGTTTGTGGAGTTTCTCAACTAAGGCTGGATAAGCGTAGTCGGGGCAAAGCCGCCATTTCCAATTGCCGCCCAGGCTACCCGGCAGATTGGTTCGGGTGGAAGAACCGGTCCAGAGAAGATCCTGCATCTGAAAGATACAGAGATCGGCCACGGAGGCAGCAGCCCCGCGCAAGAGTCCCCAGTGTGCCTCGTCCTCACTGGTAATCGAAAAATACGCTGCTACCAGCCTTCGGGTTGGCGCATCCAAGCCTTCCCACCAGGCGCGAAGCGGTTCACTATCATGGGTGCCGGTATAGATGCTGGTTCGGCGGTCAAAGTTGTGGGGCAGGTAGTCCGAATCGCTCCCCCCACCGAAGGCAAACTGCAAGGGCCTCATGCCGGGAAAGCCGGTGCGTTCGCGCAGGGCGATGACTTCTGGGCTGAGGACGCCCAGGTCCTCCACCAAAATCGGCAGCGGACCTAAGGCTTCCTCCAGTTTTTTGAAAAGGGAAAAGCCGGGGCCGAGTTCCCATTGACCATGGCGTGCCGTTTCCTCATCTGCCGGCACGGACCAATAATGCTCAAAACCAATAAAATGATCCAAGCGAAGGATGTCGTAGAGGTTGAAATTGGCGCGAAAACGCCTCACCCAAAAGACATAGTTACGTTGGCGCATCACTTCCCAGTTATATATGGGGTTGCCCCAACGCTGGCCGTCTTTGGTGAAGACGTCGGGGGGTGCCCCGGCGACCACGCGCGGCTTTCCCTGGTCATCGAGCAAGAATTCATCTTGCGCCGCCCAGGTGTCCGCCGAATCATGGGCAACATAGATGGGCATATCGCCAATAAAGGCGATCCCGAGACTATGGGCATAGGCCCTCAGACTGTCCCATTGACGGAAGAAGTGATATTGCATAAAAATCTGAAAGAGAATGGCCTTCTCATGCGTAGCCCTAAAGTCGGCCAGGGCTTGCGGATCACGATCCCGGTAGCCGTCGGCCCACTCCGTCCATTCCACATCAAAATGCTCCGCCTTCAAGGCCTGGAAGAGGGCATAGTCCTCAATCCAGTCCCTATTTTCCCTTCGGAAGGTCACCAAGCTTTCCCGGCTTCCCCAGTCGCCTTGCAAGTGAGCTTGGCGAAAGGCTTTGGATGGGTGCGCCGGCACCCGTTCACTTTCCCCCAGTGCTCGTTCAAAGGCGCGTTTCAGCAAGCGGTAGCGCTGATTATAAAGAAGCGAGTAGTCAATAAACTCTTCTTCTTCCCCAAAATTGATGGCGGTCAGCTCCTCCACCTTCAAAAGGCCCTCAGCGCAAAGAAAGTCCAGGTCAATAAAGTAGGGATTGCCGGCAATGCTTGAAAAGCTTTGATAGGGAGAATCGCCATAGCTTGTCGGCCCAAGGGGCAGGACTTGCCAGTAACGGACCCCGGCCTCTGCCAAAAAATCACAGAATTGATAGGCCGACTGGCCGAAGGTGCCGATCCCATAAGGCGACGGCAAGGAAAAAATGGGTAAAATCACGCCGAGGCCGCGTGGGTAGGCGACCTGCTTAAGTTCGGCGGCCAGCGGCGTGTGGGACTGATGCGAGAAGGAGGTCGCCGGCCAAAGGGCGGCCGGCACGCTCTTCTCCTTCCCAATGGAGGTGGCCTCCTTTAAGCTTCTCTCTTTTTTTTCTGCTTCATGCCTATTTTTCATTGCTTTCCTTGTCCCTGGTGCGGTCAAATCCGCTCCTTGCTTTCGCCATCGAAGTAATGCATTGCCTCATTGTCAAAGGCAAATTCCTCTTCCTCTCCCTGGGCAAAACGGTAGTGTCCCGGCATGGTCATGACCAAATCTTTTCCGCTGGGCAATTTGACGAAAAGGGACTGCTCTTTGCCCAGGTTTTCGATGACATCCACGTGGGAGATAAAATGGTTTTTATCGGTACTTTCCTTACGCAAAAAGCGCTCAGAGCGAATCCCAGCAATCACTTTTTTCCCTTCATAGGGGCGGAGCCGCTCACTATCCTTAGCGCTGGGTTCAATCCTCACTTCGTTGTTGTCTGTCACAAAAACACCATTGACCATCTTCCCTTCAAGCAGGTTCATGGTCGGCGAGCCGATAAACTGCGCCACAAAGGTGTTGGCGGGCAGGTTATAAAACTCATCCGGTGCCCCCGCCTGCTGAATTTGTCCCTTATCCAGGAGGACAATCTTGGTGGCCATGGTCATGGCTTCCGTTTGATCGTGGGTGACATAAATCGTGGTCGTTTTCATCTGTTGATGGATACGCACCAGCTCAACCCGCATATGCTCGCGTAACTTCGCATCCAGGTTGGAGAGGGGTTCGTCCATAAGGAAGATGCTGGGCTTTCGAACGATGGCACGCCCCAGTGCTACACGTTGACGCTGACCGCCGGAAATATCCGAAGGGCGGGAATAAAGATAGTTCTCGATTTGCAGCAGTTTGGCTGCATCTTTGACCCGCTTGTCGATGATACCCTTGCGTTCTTTGCGCATTTTCAAAGAAAAAGCCATGTTGTCATAGACCGTCATATGGGGATAGAGGGCGTAGCTTTGGAAGACCATGGCGATATCCCTATCCTTGGGTGGAACATTATTCACCAAACGGTCGCCGAAGATGAGCTCGCCTTCTGTAATGGAGTTAAGTCCCGCAATCATACGAAGCAGGGTACTTTTCCCGCAGCCGGAAGGACCGAGGATGACGCAGAAGTCTTGGCTCTTGATATCCAAATTGATATGACGGAGGGTGAATTCTTCGCGTCCCTCATATTTTTTCCCGATATTTTCTAATTTGACTTGCATACTATTATCCTTTCACAGAGCCCGAAGACAGACCCGACACCAACTGTTTTTGCAGGGCGGTAAAGAGTATCACGATGGGAAGTGCTGTCAGCAAGCCTCCGGCAGCAAAGAGAGGCTGACGCATGGTCCGCGTGTCCGCAATTAACGTCTGCAGACCCGTCGCTAAAGTGTACTCCTGTGGACTGGTGAGCAAAACCTTCGGCAGCATGTAGTCCGTAAAGGGAGCGATGAAGGCCCATAGAGCGATAATGGCCAACATGGGACGGACAATGGGCATAATAATCATGCGGAAAACCTGGAAGTTGGAGCAGCCATCGATACGGGCGGCCTCATCGAGCTCCGAGGAAATGGAGTCAATGTAGCCCTTGAGAATCAAGGTGTTGTTGGCAATGCCGCCGGCCGAATAGATCAAGACCAAGAGCATCTGTCTGGAGAAGGCTGGGATGACTCCGGAAATGATCTGGTGGAGGGTAAAGTAGGCCGTGATTCCGGCAAAGGTCGGAACGACCTGGATCAAGAGGATGGCCAAAAGTGAGCCTTTTTTGTACTTAAAGCGGAAACGCGAATAGGCATAGCCGGTAAAGGCGACCACTAAAGTTTGGATAATCGCTGAGGCCAGGCCGATAAAAATCGTATTTTTCAGCCATAAGAGGAAATAGGTGTCACTGAATAATTCTCGAAAATTATCCAGTGAAAACTCATAAGCGCCATTTAAAATCAGGTATTTCCCCTGAGCCCCATTGAAGGAAGCCAGAAGAATCTGTAGGATCGGCCATAAAACGATGAAACTCCACAAGATTAAAATCGCATAGGTGATGGCAACACCCACTTTCCCTGCCCCGGTTAAGGGCTGCTGATCCTTGAGGTAAAGTCCGGAGGTCTTTTTCTTCTTTTTCATATCAGTCCTCCTTAAAAGCAGCCGTTCGACGATAGCCCATAAAAGCAATAACAATGAGCGCCAGAGAAATCAGTACTGAAATCGCGGCGCCGAAGGCCTGGTATTGGTTATCCATGGTTAATTTGAAGATATAGGAAATCAGGAGGTCACTGGAGCCGGCCAAGTTCCCGTAGCGGCTCGGATTGAAAGGCCCGCCCTGATTAAACAAATCAATAATGGTGTAGTTGTTGAAATTGAAGGTGTATTGGCCAACCAGGATGGGCGCCGTCTGGAAAAGCAGCATGGGAAGTGTAATATTGAGTAGCTTTTGGCGTCCATTGGCGCCGTCCATCTCCGCCGCCTCGTAGAGGTCATTGGGGATCGACTGCAAAACACCGGTGGCCAGCAAAAAGACATAGGCATTTCCACACCAACCCTGAATGAGGATGAGGGCCGTTCGTGTCAAGGTGGTATCGTTTTTGACATTGACGGTTGTGCCTGCGAGATTTGAAATAAGGTCGCTCAAAAAGCCATTGGGGGCTAGCATGACCGAGAAGAACATGATGGTAATAAAAGCCGGAACCGCCCATGGCAAAATGTAGACCGTACGGAAAAAACGCTTCCCGCGGATATGCTCGCCGTTGACTAAAATCGCCAGCCCCATGCCGATAGCAATTGCCAGGGTGGTGGCACCGAGGGTCCAGATCACTGTCCAGACTAAAATGCGCCAGAAAAGGGAGCCTTGGAGTCCCTGGGCCTTGACGATGGTGGCGTAATTTTGCAAGCCGACCCAGCCGAATTTGGACTGATGATCGGGGTCCATGCCCGTAAAGGACAGGAGGACAGCGGTGAAAATGGGGACCAGGGTGATGAAAAGGATCAATAAGATGGCAGGAATGTTCACGAAGTAGGGGAAGCCATGTTCGCTGATTTCCCGCTTGGTCTCAAACCAAAGATTGGGGCGAATGCCAATACGCTCATCTTTTTCCACCTGACGGGCATCACGATAGGCCAAAACGATAATCACGACCGATAGAAAGAGGAAAAGAATGGATATGAGTCCTTCAATCATGAAAATCAAGGAACGATCGACCCGCCTTCCATCCTGGGCCAAAGTAATCAAGCCGGCAATGCCGTCGCCCTGATAATTGCCATAGCCTAAGGCGTAAGGAATGGCAATGAGATAAATAAAGAGGGCACCAAGAAGACAAAGGAGGCCCTTTTTGACCTGACCGTTAAGAATCTGGCCAAGTCCGGGGAAGGGAATGGACAAATAACAACGCCAAAGGGATAATTTTTCATTTTCCGAAGGGGTGCTGCGACGTACAGCGGAAATTTCTTCCTCTAAGACCGCCTCTTGCTGTTTGTTGTCATTTTTCAGGTGGTGCTTGAGGTTTCGAATAAGATCACGTTGGTAGCGGACGGGCGAGCGATAGGCTTTTAGGTCCAAGTCCTCTTGGTATTCCTTGCGCGTAATTCTCCGTTCATTTTCAAAAGCGGTACGCGAAATATTGCCGCTTTTATAGGACTCTCGAAGCTGGGCCATGCGCGCATCATAGACCTTTTTTCGGCTTTCCTTATAGTCTGCCAGCTCTTTTTGATAGGCAGCTTCTTCTTGGGGATTGGTTTTTTCCTGACGGGCATAAGCCAGGTCAAGGAGGAGGAGGCGGTAATCAACGATTATGGCGGGCAGGTAGTCCACTTTTTTTTGTGCAATCCGGTAAGCCATCTCGGCATCATAGGACAAATCGACGTAGTCCTTATAAAACTCAACCTGCTTTTCGGCACGGAAGAGTTCCATCATATAAGTGCGCAGCTTTTTATCCGTGTCGTCGATCTGCTTTTCTGCCGCCGGTTCCTCCGCTTTTAATTGTTCAAGAAACTTTTTTTCGGACGACTCATAGGCACGCAGCTTTTGGATGTAGGGGTGGGTCCCCTTGCCCTGCAAAAGCGCCTGCTCTTTTGCTGAATCCCCCTCCTGCTGTGCTAGGGCCAGCTCCGCTAAATAGCGGTTCTTGCGTGGATATTCTCGCCCCACGCGGTCCTGAAGGACAACGGGGTACTTCATAAAAACTCCTTTCCGTCCGACTGACGATGCGATACGGCAACGATGCCCATACGCTTGTCGCCTTTAAGGGGCGGCTTGTCTGATTATCCCCTCTTCTATGGCGCCTTGACGCCATAACTGAGATTGGCATGTAAAATAAAGAGTGCGAAAAATAAAAAACAGCGGATCCACCAAAAAAGATTGCCCATTTGAAACTGAAGAATCTGCATAATGAAGGCATAAAATAAAAGCAATCCCCACACCCAGTAGGCGATCTTAAGTAAGCCTGCCTTACGCTGGGCGAAGAAAAGGTGTAAGGCATAACCCGCCGGAATCAAAACGGCCTGCAAGAGCTGCATCACTTGTAGGGCAGCGTAGTCTGAAATGGTCAGCTCCGTAGAAACCTTCTCACGCCAAGCCTCAAAGAGGGCCCGGTCTTTGGTTAAAATAAGTGCCTCCAGACAAAGGACCAAAACCAGCACAGCCACCAAGCCTAAAACGGCATAAACCATTTTACGAGACAGACGCTTTTGCTGAAACATTAAAACTCCTTCCAGACTTCCCTCCGCTCGGCGGATCCAGCACTAGAAGGCCCGCCCTTTTTGACACACCACCAAAGGGATATGGTAGAACGGAGGATTGCCTAGGGCAATCCTCCGCTGCAATCCATCTTTATTGATACTATTTCGAAAAGCTGCTCATCATCGAATCGAAGGAGGACTTCAGTTCCTTATAGGCATCCTCCGCCGATGCCGGTTTTACAGAATTCCATGAAAGAACAGCATTTTGCCAGCTGTCCCATACTTTGCCGTATTCCGTGAAGAGAGGCCGGCTAACCGCATTCGTATAAGAATTGATGACGTTGACAATGGTTGATTTTTCAACCTCGCTCAGTCCAGAGCCTTCATACTTATCTGCCGGCACTTGTTCCATGATTTTACCGGTTGCCTTAAAGAAATCTTCGAAAAATTCCGGATTGGCCAACTCAGCAATCAAAGCATGGGCCAGGGCCATCTTGTCCTGGTCGCCTTCATCGCGGACGTTGATCGCATAACCCCAGCCGCCTTTCCAGTGAACCAGCGGTTTTCCAGCAACAGTAATGTCTTCAAGCGAACCTAACTCCAGGTTTTCTTCGCCAGCAACTTTGGCAATGCCGTCGTAATCCCAAGGGCCGCCCAGACGGACAACACCGCTCTCTCCGGTCTTGAAGGCGGAGTCAGTATAGGCGTATCCTGCCTTCTTATCAAAGAGGGAGGTGTTATTCTCAGCATTGGCCTTCCAGTAATCATACAGGGCCTCGATGACGGCCTTTTTTTCAGCGTCCAGTTCAGACCACTCCGTGGTTAAATCACTATAGAGCGAGCCATCCTCTTTTTTTGCCAATAGATCGATGCCGCCAGCATTCAAAAGTGCCACCCCGTACCAGGCATCATGGGCCGGCACTAAAACAGTTTTTCCTGTTTCGGCGCTGATGTCAATTGGCTTCGACAAATCGATTCCCTGGGTCTTCGCATTGGCCTTCTGTTTGAAGGCAATCAGGCATTCAATGTTCATGGGGAAGGCAAAATATTCCTTATCGATTTTGAAGTTGCCGCCTAAGCCTTGTTTGAAGGCCTCAAGGTCTGCCCAGCCCCCAACGGTTTTTGCTAAGGATTCCGCATCAACGGCCGCCAGGTTCTCATTGTCAACCAGGCCATAGAGACGGTCCGCGGGAATGGCAAAGACATCGGCAATATCCTTGTTCTCTGGCCCCGTTTGATCCAAGGCATCCAAGTGATCAAAGGCACTTTTCTCGACAATCGTAACTTCTGCTTCCGGATTATTCTTTTTCAAGCGCTCGATCGCGGCCTCATAATAAGGTATCCACTTTGTCTCCGCCTGAACACTGATGGCGCCTTTCAAACCTTCAGCAGGCCCCTCCGTACCAGACGTTTCACTCGGTTTCTTTTCGCCGCAAGCGGCAAGAGATAGGGTCATCACCCCGGCCAATAATAGTGCCGTTAGTTTCTTAAACATAAATCCTCCTTTTTTCGAATCGTTTTCCTTCGTTGGAAAAGTAAACTATTCGAATGAATTATATCATATTCACGCCTTGTTTGTTGATGCCTTCGCGTGCCAAGGGGTTTCCCAAATGAAGAGATACAATCGATGTGAGACCAAGAAGAAAAAAAAATAGAGAGAAATCCTGTACAATGAAAGTGAAAAGCAAACAAAGAAAGGATTCTCTCTATGTCAACTTCGTTATTCGACGCTACAAGTGTTCAAAAGCTAGTTACGTGGGGAAAATGCCCGACCGTTTTTTCAATACACCATCATCGATGAAGCCAGCCGAAATGGCTAACTCCTATGGAAAAAAGAGCCCAATTACTGGCGGGCTAGCTCGCCAGTAATTGGGATAGCGCACAGGAGATCTCAACTTACTTTTTTGGTCTCACATCATTTACAAACCTACAAAATTTCTTTTAACGATTCTATTCATTAAATGATCAGCTATTCAATATGCTTATTCCAGGTCCCAACATACGTCACGTCATTATTCGGATGATAGAGATTATAGGTCTTTTCGTCGCCGATTAAGTATCCCCAATCTCCCGATTGAATCAGGAGGAAAGTTTTCGATGGACTAACCAAGGTCCAACTATTTTCATCCCTATTTTCTACCGTTCCCTCATACCAAATCTCTGTTTGCGTGCCATAGATGAATTTCCCCTTATCGATAACCATCTGAACTCCGGGCTCATCCGGCATCAAATCCGGTCTTCTTTGTTGGTAAAGGCCGGTGGGATCCGGAGCCTTTTCCGCAGGTTTGATAAGAAAAATGAGACCCGCACCCAGGGCAAAGGCAATGATGGCGATCCAAATACACTTGCTAGCGGACACGGACTGCTTCATAAAAGGCCTCCTATCGATTACTACGTTGGTTAAGATAATAATATAGCAAAAAAAAACGTTTGTACACCACTATGGGCATAATATTAAAAAGATTGATTGTAAAGCGTATAACGTAAAAAGTGTATAACCCTCCCTCTCAGGTCGAATGGCAGGCTCTCCCCAAGGATGGCTGGAACACTAGCAGGAGCCCCTTTGAGATTGGCTTTAAACTTAATATTAGGAAAAGGAGCACAAACTTGTTATTCATTCCATTTTTTCATAGGATTTAGCTTGGCTCTCATACATTTCGTAATAAACGCCTCTCTTTTCAAGAAGTTCTCTATGCGTTCCTGCTTCACAGATTGATCCGCACTTCATCACATAAATATAATCAACATCCTTAACAAGCGACAGTCGGTGAGCGACTAAAATTGAAGTAGTATCAGGAATATCCCGAATTAATTTTGCCACCTGAAGTTCTGCAAAAGGATCAAGTGAGGAACTTGGTTCATCAAAGAGAAGAAGATTAAAGGATCCATGCATTAAGCGACTTAAGGCTAGCTTTTGTCTTTGCCCGCCGGATAATACAACGCCTTCAGGATCAAATTCTCTAGTCAACTGATTGTTGATTTCTAAAGGGAGTTGTAATCTCTGATATAGATCCTTAAGATCTTCTTCTGATACATCATGGTAGGCCTTCGCATTTTCAAAAGCACTTAGAGCATATATTATTGGTGTTTGCATTGCTACTCCAATAGATTGTCGAAGGGCTTGAATTTGATATTTCTCAATTTCTACATTATTGTATAGAATGCTTCCCTGGTCAGCTTCGTATAATCGTAAAAGAAGTTTAAATAAAGTTGATTTTCCTGCACCATTTTCACCAACAATAGCAATTTTCTGTCCCGGATGAACCACTAAATGGTCAATTGAAAGTGAAAACGCCTGATTCCCGGGATATTGAAAAAAAAGATCTTGTATTTCAAGCAAAAAGGGCATATTTTGAGGTTTGATTCCAGAATATGTAGACTCTATTCTAGATTCTCTCTCAAAAAAATCTATTATGCTCTGTCCATATCGAGCATCCGCATTTAACTGAGATAGCCACCACCCTAACTCATTTAATGAGCTTTTTAAATGCGTACTTGCCAATAGTAAAGTTGAAAACAATCCAATATCAAATCTTCCCGTTTCTGCATATTGTAAAATACTGTAAAGAGGAATAATGGCGACGGCTCCAACATTTGACAATACAATACATAAATCAACTAGACATTCTCTTGTAAAAAATGATCGATATACTATGGTTTCATCCTTAATAGCATTATTTAGCATGTTATACAAGGGCTTGCGAATTTTACTTGATTTTAAGTCAGCTACAACTTTAGGATCATAAAAAAGACGACGAATATAATCGATTTTTCTTTTCGGCGAAACGGCCTTAATCGATCGATCTGATACTAAACTCGACCATAGAATATTTGATAATATGGCAAACATTGAAAAAACCAGCACTAGGAAGAGTGCCCATCCACCTTGATAAAAAATCAAGACCCCCATAAAAAGTGAAGTTAAAATGCTGCTTATAATATGTATGATATGTCCTATCGCAGAGGAAGATTTATCTGCAAAAGATTCCGTAGTCAACTTATAGGCATCGTAAAATTCAGGGGATTCAAGATCTACCTGATCTGTTTCTAATGCCTTACTGTAAATATTTGCTTCAATTTTACCCAAAATAGGTCGACTTCGCCATGCAAAAAAAGCATCAAAAATCTTGGGCAACAGATCACACAAAAACCCGATTATCAAGTATAGAAAAAAAGAATAAACTGCAGCATTGAGCCCCATTTTTTCCAAAGTCAAAAAAGCTTTTTGAGGAAGAACTGTGTAAAAATAGGATGAAATAGGTGGGAGAATCGATAAAATAACCATATAACTGACGACTAACAATGGCTCTTCCTTTACCCAAGGTCTCACCAAAAATTTGATTCTTTTCAATATACGAAACTTATTCATTTAGATTACCCATCTTATTTTGTAAAACAAGGATGTTATTTACCTTGCTAAAACCGTCTGTCAAATGACTATTTTAGTATAGTATAATCTCCAAACTTTTTCATTGCTATTAAACAAGAGAGAAAAGTTGGCCCTTCCTGGCACGACTTTTCTCTCTTGAACTGTAAAAATGACCAACTATTCAATATGTTTATTCCATGTACCAACATAGGTCACATTATTATTAGGATGATAGAGATTATAAATCTTTCCTCCATCAATCAAATATCCCCACTCTCCCGATTGAATCAAAAGGAAGATTTTCGATGGACTCACCAGCTTCCAGCTATTATCGTCCCTATTCTCCACTGTCCCTTCATACATAATTTCCGTTTGCGTACCAAAGATGAATTTCCCCTTATCAATAACCATTTGTACTCCGGGCTCATCCGCCATCAAATCTGAAAGTTTTTCTTGATAAAGACCGGTAGGATCCGGGGTCTTTTCCCCAGGTTTGATAAGAAAAATGAGACCCGCACCCAGGGCAAAGGCAATGATGGCGATCCAAATACACTTGCTAGCGGACACGGACTGCTTCATACTCATCCCTCGATTCTAAAATATTTCCACCACTATAAAATAATTGCCACTTACCATTTACTTTTTTATATGTGGCATAGGGTTCAACAGTAGCTGTCCACGTGGCACGAGCTTTATAGTAATAATAAGTTGAAGGTACCGTAACTAAAACACCCGTTACTCCTTGTGAAACACTACCTAGACTAAAACCAAAACTTATATTCTTATAAGGTGAAGGAAATGAAAAATTTATAGTCATTTTTGGGCCAACCCCAGTAGTGATGATAAAACCTCCACCACTTTTAAACCGTGTTCCACCTGACGGTTGATTGCCACAGTAACCGCTTTTTCTTACAGTTTTGGGGCTTCCATAAACCACCTTCCACTGTCCCGCATCTCTCAGTTCTTGACCTGTTAATTTGATATACTCTTGAATTTCCTGTGTCACTCTTTCCTTTTCTTGTGAGCTGACATTTCCTTGAAATAATATTTTATCCTTAAAGCTTTCTGAATCAGCCAAAGCAAATGTTGAAGAACTTAACATGAAAATAAGAAGAAAAAGAAAAAAGAATTTACTTTTTTTAGAAGCCAGACCTCTTTTTAATAGTGCCATATTAACCTCCTAGTCTTTAGACATATTTATATTATTATCAAAGATATTAAAATAATATAAATATAAATACAAAAAACAACACAATGTTTCTTTACAATAGTTTTTGCTTAAGTAAGGAAGCGTTTTACCACTATTTTTCTCTCTCAAAAAAGCCCAACAACTATAAAGTACCTCCTTTCATTTGCCATGTTGGTTAATACTATTATATCCCTAAAAAACGTTTGTAAACCACATTATATACAAGTTACGAGAATTATCTATAAAAAAACTCCGAGGCAAAAGCCTCGGAGGAGTGCCCAGAGCCGGAATCGAACCAGCGACACGAGAATTTTCAGTCCTCTGCTCTACCGACTGAGCTATCTGGGCAAATATGAAGTTGTTTCTAATTGCAGTCCGAAGAGATGCGGAGCATCGATTCCTGAAACAGTCTGCTGAGCTATCTGGGCAAATATGAATATAGCAAATACTTACAGTCGACGAAATCTATTTTACAACAAAATTTTCATTTTGTCATACTTTTTTTACTGGGCCATCAGGGACTTGAACCCGGGACGGGGCGGTTATGAGCCGCCTGCTCTAACCAACTGAGCTAATGGCCCATAATACGGAGAAAGGGGGATTCGAACCCCCGCGCCGAGTAAACGACCTACTCCCTTAGCAGGGGAGCCCCTTGAGCCACTTGGGTATTTCTCCAAAGAATCCCGAAAGGGGGTCACATCGGGAATCTCATGAGCCCTACGGAGAGAGAGGGATTCGAACCCCCGTGGGCTTGCACCCTAACGGTTTTCAAGACCGCCCCGTTATGACCACTTCGGTATCTCTCCATAAGATTGACCCATCGGGGATTCGAACCCCGGACACCTTGATTAAAAGTCAAGTGCTCTACCGACTGAGCTAATGGATCATGGACTGGGGTAGCTGGACTCGAACCAGCGAATCCTAGAGTCAGAGTCTAGTGCCTTACCGACTTGGCTATACCCCATCATAAAGAGCTTTATTTAGTTTTCAAGGGAAGCGGGCCCAACTGGGGTAGCAGGATTCGAACCTACGAGATGTCAGAGTCAAAGTCTGATGCCTTACCGCTTGGCTATACCCCAACGATACGCGCCTACGAGGATTCGAACCTCGGACACACGGATTAGAAGTCCGTTGCTCTATCCAGGCTGAGCTATAGGCGCTTATTAATAATGGGGGCGCTGAAAAAATCAAAGGTCACTTGACCTAAGTGACCTTTGTAAGCTGGTGAAAGGACTTGAACCCTCAACCTACTGATTACAAGTCAGTTGCTCTACCGATTGAGCTACACCAGCAAAACCACCCTGCAAGTTAGTGGTGAACGACCCGGATGGGGTTCGAACCCACGACCTCCAGCGTGACAGGCTGGCATTCTAAACCAACTGAACTACCGGGCCACCTATTTCAATGATTTGGGCACTGTAGGGCTCGAACCTACGACCCCCTGCTTGTAAGGCAGATGCTCTCCCAACTGAGCTAAGCGCCCAAAATGACCCTACCGGGATTCGAACCCGGGATACCGCCGTGAAAGGGCGATGTCTTAACCGCTTGACCATAGGGCCTCAAAAATTGGGTTACTAAGATAGTGTAAGGAATAAGAGTGTTCTTGTCAAGTTAAATCAGTAAAAATTGTAGAACTTCTGTCTTAACTGTCAAGGCATATGTTACACATTCAGCTCAAGGCTCTGACACACTTGGCTTTTTCCGACGATTCTTTTCCATGTGCTTCCTTTTCGACGTGTCAAGGGCGAAGAGCGACCAAGGGAGCGTCCCTTGACTAGGAGAAAGGAAGTACCTATCCTTTTCACCCGGAAAAAGCAGTCGCCTAGGCAACTACAGTTTCAAAATATTCTTGCACAACCTGTTCTGGACTTTTGAAATTCAGAACGTATTTGGCTGTCGTATTGTAACGTTGCTCATGCTTTTTTACCTGTTCAACAAGATCTCTTTTTCTTATAAAGACATGTCGACTGTAGAGGATTTTTCCATCCTCTCGGTGGCTTCGTTCTACCTTCCCGTTTTGCCACGGAGAATAGGGTCTTATTCTTCGCAAATCCCAGCCTTTTTTCTTTACCGCCCGTTCAAAGCGACTTTCCCGACTCGTTCGATCTTCGTCATTGACAAACTCATAGCCGTTGTCCACCTGAATGGTGTGAATGGAAAATCCCATTCTTTCTTCTACATTCTCTAAAAACTTTGTCGTCTCATAGGTCGACTTCTCCTCAACGATTTTTAGAACACGCTTTCGACTAAATTCATCAATGGCAGTGATCTGGTAGTACAGTAGTCCATAGCTTGGAAAGCGGAAGCATTCTTTTGGAACATATTTAATGTCGATTTGCACTTTATCTCCCGGGAACTTCCATCCAGACTTTCATGGCGTGTATAACTCTTTCGGTGACCTTGCACTTTTCGATAGCCTTTTTGTCGAATTTGACGACACATGCTTTCAGAAGATCGGGTGTACCCTTTCGATTGACAGCGTACGTATACCTCCGCCAAACCATACACGCCATTTCGTTTCAGCATACGACGGATTAGACATAGCTCTTCTTCCCGATGGGCATTGGGACTTGTTTTCGGTCTTCTTGAGCGTAGGGCCAAACTTCTGGCTGTCCCATCATATCTCTCCAGTTGGCGATAAACGAATTGCCGGTAGGTATGAAACCTGCGTGCTGCTTTGGTCACACCGTACTTTAACGCATATTCACAGACTTTTTGACGGTATCTCATTTCTTCAGTTATAATCTTACTCAAGAGGTGCTCCTTTCGATGCAACGAGTTTTTTTGACGAAAACATTGTATCAGAGTGCCTCTTTTTATTTTGTTGAAAGTGTCACATATGTCTTACTACATTACATATTTGTACAATTTGAAATCAAAAACTTTAAAATAAGACTAACTAATATGCTTTAGCTAATCTTAAGTGCCTATACTCAACTGGTGACAAGTAATCTAAAGAACCATGGATTCTTAGGTTGTTGTACCAATAAATATATTCTGATAGTTTTAGCCGGTTTAAAATTTTAAATTTATTCTTGTATACAACTCTGTTTTAACCACCTTGTTAAATGCTTCAGCGACTGCATTATCATAAGGACTTCCTTTTTTACTTAGCGATCTTTCAATTCCAAATATATCTAGTATTTTATCTATACCTTTGTTATCAAATTCTCGTCCTCTGTCTGTGTAGTGCTTTCTCAATTTAAAATCCCTCTATCGTTTCTTAGTTTTCTTGTATCATGTGTTTGATATTAAATTGTACTATTTATTGTAGCCACACCAAGGTAAAAATATCGAAATAAAATCTGGTATCTGATCAACATTAAGTATCCATGAAACCACTATTATTATGGCAATAATCAAGCATGAAATATTCAATGCTTTGACATTGAATATTTTTAAGTTTTTTTCGTTTATAGTAAAAATGAATTTAACCAAAATATAAATCACATTAATAATAACAAACGCCAAAAAATCAACAACCAACAGCAATCTAAAAACACTAACCGCAGATATATTCTGCAAAACAGATGTTGAGAATGTCATCCCTCCAACAAAAGCAAGTACAATAGAAGCGAAAATACCAAGTATGGAGATATATTCTTTTTCAACGCCTTTTATCTGTTTTTGCAAGTTCTCTTTCGCTTCTTCTATGCTGTCTGCAAAAATATTATTGACATTTTCGATCTGATGTAACGCTAGTTGAAAATGATCATAGATTTTTACAATCATTTTTTTACAGTCTTCACTTACCGAATTATGATCATCAAGCGAATATAACAATAGTTTTTCTAAATTTGTAGCAAAAACTCCTCGTTGTGACATTTCTAACGAATAAACATAATTGCTGATTTCCGAATAAAGAATCCTGTCCAACTTATTTGTTGATGTTATATATGATCTGATATTCTCAACAGTTTTCTTCGGATCGTACTTCTGAGTATTCATGGATAAAGCTTTACAAATTCCATTGATTTTTCTTTTAGTGTTTTTAAATTCTTTCGATCGCTCTAATGATATTGTTGTATTGTCAGTCGTCCGGAGTAATACATCTAAATTGTCATCAGTCATTAAAGTACTCCCTTATTGAATCAATTGTAATTTCATTATTTTGATATGGAACATAAGCATCAATCCATGGTGACTGTCGATGGGTTAATGATACAAGATCTGTTGCTGAATAATCTGCAAATTTGTCTACAACCTTATCTATAAGAGCTTTGTCTTCATCCGTAATCGTAGAGTCCTCAAACTCAATCCTTTTAGCATTCCATATATCATTCTCATCAAACTTAATGTACGATTCTATTGTAGGTATGTCTCCACTTCCGTACTGCTTATATTCATGGTAAGATTCTGGAACAACAGGTCCAAAATCCCAAGCTTCTATCTTCTCATCAAAACAAGAAGTGTGGTCTTTGCTTTTTGTTAAAAAATAAGCTTGGATAAAATAAAGTACTTTCTGAAGTTTTAAATTTGAAATTCCATAGTCATGTTCGTTGCTATAATTAATTACATGACGACACACATCTAAAACCTTATAGCTCATCATCTCGAACTCCTTCATCTATAAATATGTATTATAACATAATCACTAAGTTTATGTTATATTTTTTCTGTCATCTAATCCACATGTAAATTGTAACTTCTAATGCAACAAATCATGATCAATCTCTAGAGTCCTTTTCTTCCCCCATGGGGGAAGAAAAATTTAAACAACAATGCCCAACTTCTCAAGCTCCCGGTGAAATAGTTGTTCAGACGTCTTCCCTTCTAAACTTCTCTTCGGGTAGCTATTGAAATGGCTAGTTATTTCGTTCAACCACTTCTTACTCACCTCTGGAATATCTGAGCCCTTGGGAATGAACCGACGAATCTGCCCATTCAACTGCTCATTACTTCTTCGCTCAAAAGATCAATAGGGACGGCAATAGTCGATCTCTGTTCGACGCTCATTCACTGTGAATAAAGAAGACATCAGGCCCTCCACATCTAAAAACTCACTCCCATTATCTACGGAAATCTTCTTGAAAAGCGCTGAGAAAGAAGAGTGCCCCAGCTAATGGTTGAACGATGAACACCCAGTCTTTCTTTCATCTCGATTTGTGATATTTTCCTCTTTACCGCTCTTCTGTGGTTTTCAATCACCATCTTTTCCAAGCTTTGACGATCTTGGTAAGTAAAATGGCTTCCTTTTTCTCGAGTCGTGGTACTATAAACGTAATCCATGGCTTCTCCCTCTGTGTTTTTGTCGTTATTAACACTCTAACAGATTAGCCATGGATTTTTTTATTTGTTGCATTTCATTTTACAAGTCGCCAAAAATGTTATCGGCTTTTTAATGATATGTTGAGAAAGAGTGACGGGGAATAAGAATTCCTTAAAAGGAAAAATGATTTGGAAGATGCGTCTTCCAAATCATTTTGATAGCAAAAATAAACTTGTTTTCATAGATCCAATAGAGTTACTAAGAATAAGAGTTGAAGATGTTGGGATCAAAGCTATACGCCATATGATTTGGAATAGCCATTCTCCTTCTTATATACTCCTATCGCCAATCGGTGTTTTTGATGATTGAACCGTCTTTAGTACAAGTTAGGCTATTTTTGCAGTAAAGTTCTTGGATAATCAATCCATTACCCTCATATTCCACACCAAAATGAAAGTTTCCTGAACAATTTGCTTTATAGGAGGTTCCAGAAAACTCCTTCCACCCCCTCCAATTATTAACTTGCCACAAACTCAAAGTTCCCCTGGTGTAATAATAATCAAAATCACTTTTATACCAAGCACTATTACCATTATAATAAAAAGCACATTCTACAGTGACATCAAATAACTTGTTTCCTAAATACCCATAACCCGTTCTAGTGTTGGTCGCAAATCGGCTCCTTGTAGCCGGTGATCGAAGCACAATTTGCTCATCTTCAATTTTTAATTCATCTAAAATCACATAATATGGAGTTATAATAACTGTATCATAGTCATTAAGATCGCATATCCTAAAGAATCCTTCATTCTTATTTACCATTTCTTGAAAATTATATTCTCTAATATCTTTTATCAGTGAGTTTGGCTCACTCCACTCTATGGATATTGAGTTCATATATGTTTCATAGGATTCTCGAATAACTTTGCTATAATCGGTTTCATTTGAAGCTTTTAAATTGGAGACGAGAAGTTCTGAAAACTCGTTGAATCTCCTTTTTTCGAGATTTAACAAGGAGTAGGTAGGTTTATTATTAAAATGTGATTCAGTTGAGGATTTTAAAATCGCTTCATTGGCAGAAGCCTTTTGACTTGATACTATAAAGAATAAGAGAATAACCAACAAAATTCTAAAATTTGTCGTAATTTTTTTCATGATTCTTTCTCCTTTCCAACACAGCCTTTGTATATAGTCAATAATCCTGTAATTTCATTTTCTCAATTTCCGATTGTCGCTGATATGCTTTCAAAAAACTTCGGTAAATTGCGTATAAGATAATCGTCCGAATATTTACCACAAATAAGCTCGTAAAGAAAGCTAACAGTTTGTTTCCAATACTAGTAATGTTAGCCAGATAGATCAGAGAAATGACTAAAGAGAGTGCTGGAAGTATTAGGCCAAGCTTGCCCCTGGTATTTCGGCATATTACTATCTGTAGAAATATGGGAAATACAAAACTGAAAAGAAAGATAAAAAATACATTTATCGAATTATTCATTGTCAATTTCCTCCTTCCTATATTCTTGAATGAGCAATTTGGCTATATTTACTTCAATTTTGTCGTCAATAGCTAAACTTTTTATAAACTTGACATATGGCTCGTTTTCCACATTATCGTTTAGTTGTATCTTTTGAATTAAACGATTTAGTCGTATTCTAACGGTAGGATAAGAAACGTTGTATATTTCTGCTAGTTTTTTCAAAGATCCAGAGGAAATAATAAAGTTTTTTATAAAGTCAACCTCCTCACTATCAAGATATTCTAGCCATTTTAAATCCTTCATTATACATTCTCCCTTTCCTAACTATATTTTAGACTTTAATAATATTAAAGTCAATATTAATATTATTAAAATAAACTTTCATTCTTAACTGTCAAAACACTTATTACGCAAATAGCTAAAAAAATGCTTTTAACTGAATTTAACAATGGCTGTACATCATCTCGATATATGCTCTATAATTCCACCTATTCTGGAGAGGTTTTATTGATAGCTAATAAGAGAGAAAAAACTCTATAATTGGTTAATTATAATGATAAGTTTGCTATGTTTTATAAAAAAAAAGAAAGCCGGATTTCTCCGGCTTTCTAAAGTATGTGTCCGCAAACACATACTCCAATTGCTGTTTAAATTCTATAACAAGCCGTAAAAATTGACAAGTCTTATCTGAATCCTATCCTCAATCAAAGAGCCACTTATCCCTAATATAGGCGGCAATCCACTCCTTTTCTTCCGGACTGAGTGAAGTATCGGCCTGGTCGGTAAGGATTTCCGGGCCATCTTCCCGGACGGCGAAGGTATGCTCGAATTGGCAGGATTTTTGGCCGTCAATGGTTCGGGCGGTCCAACCGTTGTCGTCCATCCTGGTCTTCCAGTGACCAATGTTGATCATGGGCTCGATGGTCATGACCATTCGCTCCCTGAGCCGAGGTCCCCGGGATCCCTGGTCATAGTGGAGGACCATGGGATCTTCATGCATCTCCCGTCCGATTCCGTGTCCGGTAAACTCCCTGACCACGGAATACCCCTTGCCTTCCACATAGGCCTGGATGGCCTTGCCGATCTCATTAAGGTGGGTGCCCACGCGAACTTGGGCCAGGCCCACCATGAGGGCTTCCTTGGCGGTGTCGAAGAAGTCCCGGTCTTGGTCGGAAAGTTGGCCGATGGGATAGGACCAGCAGGAGTCCGACAGAAAGCCCTTGTAATTCACCACATTGTCCACGGAGAGGATGTCGCCTTCCCGGAGGGGGCGGTCGTTGGGAAAGCCATGGCAGACTTCGTCATTGACTGAGGTGCAGAGAGCAAAAGGAAAGCCTGAGTAGCCCTTTTGGGCGGGAATGGCATCCTGATAAAGCATGAAGGCTTCGGCAAAGTCATTGAGTTCCATGGTGGTCAAGCCCGGTCGAAGGATTTCCCGGATAGCATGGTGAGTCTTGGTCAGGATCTTCCCTGACTCCTTCATTCCCTGAATGGCATCCTCTGTTTTTATTGTAATCATATGATTTCCTTTTCTATCTTTACTAACCTCTTACCGGTAACTTTTTGCCCGGCCAAGAGAAATATCCAGGGCCCGACCAATGGCTTCCATGACAGAATCATCAAACTTACCCAGTTTCTTTTGAAGACGTTTCTTGTCGATGGTCCGGACCTGCTCTAAAAGAACAACGGAATTCTTAGGTAGGTCTGTCCCCTTGCCGGACACGCTGACATGGGTGGGCATCCGGGATTTATTAATTTGTGAAGTAATCGCAGCAACAATGGTCGTTGGTGAATACTTATTTCCTATATCGTTTTGAAGGATGACAACCGGACGAATTCCACCCTGCTCAGATCCGATCACAGGGCTGAGGTCGGCATAATAGATGTCCCCCCGCTTAATCTTGGGCATGGTCATCCCCTTCCCTCTCATTCCATTGCTTGATCCGGGAAAAAGCGGATGGAATGAATGCGATGATGTCCCCGGCGATCATCCCTTCCTGAGTCAGATCTTCTGCTGCTAAATCACCGGCCAGACCATGGAGATAGGGGGCCAGGCGGCTGGCTATGATGGGCGGGTAGCCATGAGCGATGAAGCCGGCCAAAATGCCCGTCAAAACATCCCCTGACCCTGCCGTGGCCATGCCGGGGTTCCCGGTGAAATTGGTGTAAATAGCTTTACCATCGGAAATAAGCGTATCCGGTCCTTTTAACACGGTAATGACCCCATATTTCTCGGAAAAGGTCCGGGCAGCAAGCTCCCGATTTCCTCGGACTTCTTCCACTTCCCAATCCAAGAGGCGGGCCATCTCCATCTCGTGGGGCGTGATGACCAGGGGCGTTTTGACCCGGTATAAAAGGGCGGGGTCCCGGCTCAGGGTAAAGAGACCATCCGCATCCAAAACCATGGGCTGGTTCACCTCCGGCAAGAGCTCCTGAAACCAGGCCAAGCTCTCTTTTTCCCGACCCATGCCGGGGCCGATGGCTAAACAGTCCCAATTCTCCTGCTTATCCAAAATAGTGGACAGGGAAGCAGGAGTGAAATAGCCCTTTCCCCCATCCGGGACAGGAATGACAATGGCTTCGGTCAACTTGACCTGAACAATAGTGCTGATGGATTCCGGAACAACGATATAGACCAGGCCCGTGCCCGACCGAAGAGCGGCACGGGCAGCCATGCAAACAGCCCCCACCATCCCTTTGGATCCGCCCAAGATAGCTAAACGCCCGTATTGCCCTTTGTAGCCCGCCCTATCCCTCCGGAGGAATGACCGGTTGAGGTCGGGATCAAAGCGGAGGGCAGAAGAGGATTCATCCTTCCCGAAAGCCGGGAACTCCACCCCCATCGCCGTAGCTATAGCCAGACCCCCCTCATGGCTGATGGAGACCGCAACCTCTCCAAGGCCCAGATTTTCCAGGACCTGCCGGGCCTTTGGCATCAATCTGACTTGGGGTTGACCCTTTGGGCTGTGGAAAATTTGGACGTCATGAAAGCCGACCGGGCCAAAACCGGTCCCCAGAGCCTTCATGACCGCCTCCTTAGCACAATAGATCCCGGCCACACTTTCTGCCCGATTCAGGCGGGGACCCAGGGCTTCCCTTTCTTCTTCCGTCAGGATCTTCCGGATGAAGGATGGATTGGACATAGCCTCTTCAATTCGGGAAATTGTACAGAGGTCAATGCCCGCTTCCATTTCGCTCCCTCCTTTCCTGGAGGAGGCGGAGGGTGTCCTGGCAGTCCGCCTTGATTCTCTCTTCATCCAGTTCGGTGAATCGGTAGTCCCGGTAGAGAATCTTTCCGGCCACCATGGTCATAGATACATCCCTGCCGGACGTGGAATAGACCAAGGCTGCCTCAATGTCGCCCGGAATGGGGGTCATCCCTACCCCCCGAAAATCAACCATGATGAGATCAGCCATCTTCCCCACTTCAACAGACCCCAGGTCCTCCTCCTGACCCAGGGCTCGGGCACCGTTAATCGTGGCCATTTCGAGCATGGTATGTGCCGAAGCGGCTCTGGGATCCAAGTTCCGGCCCTTTTGGATGAGGGACCCGATGGTCATGTCACGGAAAAGATCCTGACTGTTATTGGAGGCGGCTCCATCTGTCCCCATGGCCACCGGAATTCCCCGGGAGAGAAGACCCTCCAGGGGCATGAAGCCGGATGCCAACTTCATGTTGGAGGCCGGGTTGTAGACCGGGTGGGCCCCCCGGTCGGCCAGAATGTCCATATCCCTCTCTGACAGCCAGACGCAGTGAGCTGCGATGGTCCTGTCGTTGAGATAGCCCATCTTATCGAAGACCTCAACCGGGCTCATGCCGAAACGAGCCCGGCAGTCCTCCACCTCTTTTTTCGTCTCGGAGAGGTGGATGTGGTGGCAGGCCCCCAATTCCTTCCCCAGGGCAACAGCCGCCTTCATGGACTCCACCGTGTTGGTATAGATAGCGTGGGTGGAGAGACCCGTCCGAATCCGTCCCTCCGCCTTCCCGTCCCAGCGGTCAAAGAAGCCCGCCTGACGGTCCAAACAGGCCCGGTAGTCATTGGCTGTCATTCCTTCGGTCAGAAGGGCTCGAATCCCCCCCTCTTCAACAGCCTGAGCTACCTTGTCCATCTCATAATACATATCCACAAAATAGGTGATCCCGTGGGAGATCATTTCAGCAATATCCAGAAGCGATCCCTTCCGGATGTCTTCGGGTCTTAATTGGGCCTCCAGGGGCCATATGTAGTCATTGAGCCAGGTGTCCAGGTCCACATCGTTGCCGTAGTTCCGGAAAACGGACATGGCAGCATGGCAATGGGCATTGATCAGACCCGGAAGGACCACCTGTCCGGTCCCGTCGATCACTTCATCTCCGGGAAGGGCAAGATCTTCTTCCACAGAAATCGCCCGAATCCGTCCGTCCTCCACCCGGACCTGCCCCCCGAACAGGATGTCGCAGTCGGGGTTCATCGTGACAATGGTTGCGTTATTAATGGTAATGGCCATGGTCCTCGCCTCCTTTTTCTTCCCATTCCGCCAGCTCCCCGATCTCCCCGGGGCGGTCTTCCTTCTTCCGAGAGGCATAGGCTTCCGTGAAAACCCGGAAAACCGCTTCCGAATCCTCTTCCGTCAACCAGATGTCTATCATGTGGCGGAGAACCTTCTTGAAATCCTCCAACCCCTTCATGGTGAAATAGTAGGTATCCGGATAAACCATGGAAAAGCGGATATAGAACATGGCAATTTCATCGATGATGCCTTCATGGTCCGCCGGATTCTCCCCCTCTTCCTCAAAGGTGGACCGGACACAATGAATGATCCGGAAGTAGATGTAATCCACAAAAGTCCGGAATATTTCCCGCTGCTTTTGGTGGGGATTGAGATCAAAGAGGATGGCTACCATAAAATTCCAAGCCAAATTCTCATTGACTGCCTTGTTGATGAGATCCCCCATCTCCTTGGTAATATCGGAGTGGTAATCGATGGGCGGGTCAAAATCCAGGGTATAGCCAAACCGAACTTCATCCATCTTTGCTCGGCCCGCTTCATCCAGAATTCGGATGAATTCGGAGGCCATCCCTTCCTTGGATTCGTATTTGACCCGAGTGAAAAGGAATTCTGTCAGAAGATCGGTGGGAGAACGAAAATCGAAAAAAAGGTTGGAGGATTCTCTTAAAGGAAGAACATAAATGTCTTGAATGGTCCGACCGATAAAAGCTTCCAATTGCCGGTTGGGCGACCAAGAACCCGCTTGATCAAGGCTGGTCAAGTGCTCATAGACCATCTGAAGTTGACGGTCAATCAACTCCAGGTCACCTTTAATGGAAGCCATAATTTGGCGGACAAAGGCCTCTGTGACCACATAATTGTAGTTTTTATAGAGGATCTTATGGTCGATTTCATTCCAAAATACATTGACGATGGATTTAATTTGGAGTTCAAAGTTAAGAACCGTCCCTCCTAAGAAACGGCCGTCGATTCGGTAGGAGGAAAAACCGTTTTTCTGCTGTTTGGGCTGGTCGTCCCCCAAGCGAAGTTCAATTCGAGGGTCACGATCCGACCGAAAGTAGCCACCATTATCCGGATAAGGAAAATGCTGAAAAAGAGCCTGGTAGGCCACCTCTTCATCATTGATAAAGCGGCATTCGATTCGACTGCCGATGATGTCCGACAGCTGGTGGAACATGGCCCTGGGCTCCCTGTAGCGACGAAAATAGTCCTGACGAATAATCTTTTCTTTTAAGGAGTCATCCTCCTTGATTCGTGAACTGTAATTGACGAACCAATCTTCGGATGAAAAAATAGAATAGAAAAGATCATCAATCGCCTTTTGTGCCTGTTCAAGATCAAAGCGTAAAGCGTTCTTATAGTCAATAACCTGGTCGATGTACGAGAAAAGTTCCAGCTTCAACCCGATACCTCCCTTGTCTTTTTTCACCAATTCTTCCATTCCATTATAACCGAAAAAGGATGGGCTGAAAACATTTTCATAATAAAAGAGCCACTCATGAGAGTGGCCTTGATGTGTCAAAATAGTATTAGGCGTTAGTGTCTTCCCACATGGCTGGAATCCAAGGTTGACAGATAATCCATGGTCCACCCGGTCATCGGAACATTGTTGGGTGTGGAAAGCAGCAACTCACGGACTTGCGCATATTCCCAGGGATTATCCACGCGGCGGAAGGTGAGAAGAGCCAGGGCAATATTTCGAGCGGCATGAATCATCTCATGCTGGGTAAAAGAAATGGTCGACATGGTCAATTCCCCGTCCTTGATATCCAGGCAGCGGACAGTGGGCTCATCCAGAAGATCGTTGAATTGGAGGAAGCCCCATTCTCCCCTGGTATAAAAACGGTCTTGGTGGAGGTGGCCATTAACCACAATCCCCCGGCCTTTTTTATGCTTGAGGATTTGATCTAAAGTCAAACTCTTGTCCACCCTTCCTTTTTCATTGCGAAAAGTCATCCGCTCAGGAGGATGGTGGGCAAAGACCAGGGCTAATTTATCCCCTGCTTCTTCCAGCTCCTTCTTTACAAACTCTGCCTGTTCCCAGGAAATGGAGGAAGAACTCTTCCCCGGATGCAGGGCCCGACTGGTATCCATAAAAATCAGTTTGACATCGTCATAATCTTCAGACCAATACAGTTTGGAGCCGGTCAAAGCCTGATAGGACGCTTTTGTTTGCACCAGAAGATCGTGGTTGCCAACCAGGTTCTCAAAGCGTTGATTTTCCCTGCGATGACTGTTGATGATCTTATATACCGACCGGAACTCTCGAGGAGAACCATAGTGGGTCAAATCGCCTAGTGAGAGGTATAAATCAGCCTCCTGTGCAAAAAGGCTGGCGAATATTTTATTATAAAAAAATTCATTTTGTTCTTTTAAGGCTTTGGTGCGCCAATGCATCGCTGAATAGTGTGCATCGCCGATACAAGCAATCCGCATAAAAACCTCCTTTTCTCACAACTCTTATTATAACCATTTCAGGAAATCCTAGCAAAATTATGCGTTGAATTTGTGAAGATGGCAGGAACGGAGGGAAAAATATACAATGACTCCGACAATGATCATAAAGAAAAATAACCAGAAAAGAGGAGATAATCGGGCCATTGCCCGAATAGGAGACCGACTGACCTCAACCGCTTCCGTAAAGAATCTTCTTCCGGGATATGCACTTGATCGCGTATCGGTTACATTTCCTGCCCGATCTTTCACGCGGTAGGCAATGAGGTAGGCTTCCTTCCGGCCTCCTAATGTGAACCGGTCGCTATAATTCACTTGTCCATTCGGATCAACCACCGTCACCTTCCCATCCACAATTCGTTGGATTTCCGAGAGGCCCCCTTGGTCTCGTATGTCCACCTGGATTTCCAACCGGTTCCCCCAACAGAAATTTCTGTCCAGGCCCTTGACCGGAATAATTCTCGGCGGCTGAGAATCCATCTCGAATGAAAATAGGTTGGTGGAAATTTCCTCTTCCCCCTTTTCCCTTACCAGTTGAAGAGTATAGTAACCGGAGGACGAAAAGGACTCTTTAGGAAGAGTGATCTTAACTTTCTTATCAAACAAGGAGGGATCTTTTTCAAGAAGGGGGTGTAAATCCAGAGGTTGTCCATTCAAAACTCCATATAATCGCAGATTGCCCGTCAATAAAGCCTCTTCCGAAGAAAAAGTAACCAAAGGATCTTCCGTCAAATCATGAAAGGAAACAGGACTCTCCGCAAGAAGTTTCCGGAGACCCTTCCCATACTCCACCTTTACGTCCTTTCCTTTTTCCAAATGATCAATTTGAACCGTCGGAGCTTGTTCTCCTCCTTTATCTTTTGAACTCCCGGTTAGTGTTTTTTTGTCCGAACCCTCCTCCCCTTCCTGCTCGAAACCTCCTTCTCGGTCCGTGCTCTCCTCCTCTTCTCCCGGAGCCTGATGGATCTTTGCTTTCGTCTTCCCTCGGTTCAAATCAAGCCGGTAGGATATTTTGATGACATTGTCTCCGGTCTCCGGATCGGGAATGGGACGGCCGGCTCCATCCTTGATGAAAAAATAGAGGGTATACCGACCTTCTTGTTGAACCCTGATCTTTGCCTGAACTTCTTTCCCTGATTTTTGAAGGGGGATCCTCTCTCTTCTTTTCCCCTCCGGACCTCCCTTTTCCAGGTAAAAATAGTCATCAATATAAGCCGGTTGATCATCCATAACGTTAAGTCTGATCCAAAAAGGGCGGTCAAATACCCAAATTCCCCGGTCACGACCCAAGGGTAGGGGATCAAAGGTAAGGTCCACCCTTCCTTCTTCCTGGTCAAGGTCCAGAAACCCCTCCATTTTCTTCCATGGAGAGGGCCTTTCCTCCTTGGAAAATGCCCGAAAAGAGAAGGTCCAAGACTTCCCTTCCCAATCCAGATTTCCGGTATCCAAAAGATAGGTCCACCCTCCCTCCCGGTCTCTATGAAAATGGTCAAGGGGGAGGGAAAAACGAGATTGCTTTTCCTGACCCTTCCTTCCGATGGCCCTGGCAAGAAAATCCACCCCACCATAGGAATAGGGACCATCAGGAAGTCTTATACAAATTTGGGGTGGTTGGGTGTAGAGATAGCGGATCCGCCCTTCCTCTTCTCTTTTTTTAATATAGGCTCCAACAAAAGTAGCCTCAGGAGGAGGAAGAGGCCTTTCCATGGCCTGAACCCTACTAGAGGAGATCAGGCTCAAAAAAAGGAGAATAGAGACAGCAATGATCATCTTTTTTTTCATCAATCTGACCTCCTCTCTTCTTGAAAATTCAACACTCGCTCTTGAAGGATATCCAAATCCCCCTTCAAAGACATCTTTTTTAGCAGGCAAGCCAAGTCTTCCTGGAGATGAATCGCTTCATCGACTAATCCGATATTGTCACTTTCCTCTATCAAAGCTTGAAGGGTCCAAAAGCCGGCATCCGCAAAAAGGGCCCGGTCCATATCCTCCATTTCCTTCCAATGGTCAATTCCAAAGCGAATGTTCTCCATTCCTTCCACCCAGTCCTCTTTTGTCTTTTTTTCTACTGCCGGACATCTCATGAGATATTTTTGGTGAAGGCGGCAAATAGCTAGACGGTAGCGGACTTGGTCAGCCATATCATCCTTTTTCCCCGAAGCTTCCAGACAAAGAGAAAAGTAGTCTCCGGCACGACATGCCATAGGCGTTAACTCACCTTTCTTCACCCTACGGATGCCCTCTTCAAGATAAAAGGTTCCCAGGTCGAAAAAGAATAAGGACCAATCCTCCTTGTGTTTTTCCCTTTCCAAGGGAAAGGGTAGAGAATCCAGGATTTGCATCTCCTCATCACTTAACCGCTTATCCTTTTGGTAATGGTGGTAGAGGACCCGGTAAGCTTCCGGCCTGTCCGGTTTCATTTTTATTGCCTCAAAAACAGTCTCATCCTCCCCTTCTATGCTTTCCCGAACTTTCGCCCGATAACGATCGTTCTGATAGCCCGCTTGGGCCAACAGATAGAGAAGGCATAGAGAAAGAAGAAAAACCATGCCCCGGACAAGGCTCCCTCTTCTCCCGGATTTTTTCCTCTCTCCCCCTTCCAGATCCTTTACCATTGCCCTGCAGGATGGATAACGATCCCGGGGAAGGGGCTTGGTTGCCCGGCAAATCGCTTTTTCTAATCTCCCTGAACAAGTGTCTGAGGAAGAAGAAGAATTTGCTTTTGACAAAAGCTTGAAATCGACCTCTCCGGGGTCCTTCCCGGTGAGAAGAAAAGACAGGGTCATTCCCAGGGAGTAGATGTCTGTCCATGGGCCCACCTCTCCGCCTCCATAAAGCTCAGGGCCGGCATAGCCAAGGCTACCCTTGTTTTTTTGACCCTGATCCCCTTCATTTTCCTGTCCTTGTGGACTGAAAATCGCCCCGAAATCAATGAGTTTGATCCCTCCTTCCTTGGTCAGAAGGATGTTGGCCGGTTTCAAATCCTGGTAGTAGATGGGGGGAACCCGGGAATGAAAATAAATCAGGATGGAAAGAAGGTCCTTGGCCCAGGCAAGAACTTCCTCCCTGTCCCGGGGGCCCTCCTCCCTGACCAAATCTTCCAAATTTCTTCCGGGAATATAGTCCATGACCAGGCAAAGAAAGGGAGGGCGAATAAAAAGGTCAACCAGACGAGGAAGAAGGGGATGGTCAAAGTTCTTCATGATCCGGATGGGAAAGGGAAGGTCCCGCTTCATATGACCTTCCTCCCCGACCCAGGGGATCACTTTCATGGCCCAGGTCTTGTCCAGAATTCGGTCCCTGACCAGATAAACCCGGCCCTCTCCTCCATCTCCGATTTTTCGGATGATCTCGTATTTCATGGCCCCTCCTTTCTTGCATTATAGACAGAGAAGGGTGCCTGATATGTACCATTTTTCTTGGAAAGAAGCCGGCTCTTGTACCAAAAAAGCCGACTCCTTAAGGAGTCGGCTTTCTTTTTTTATGACCACCGATCGAAAAAGCCTCGGTAGAAATTCTTCCACAGGCGGGCAATGGATTCTTCGGAATAATCCTCCTGGATCTTTTGGGCTGCCGCCCGGGCCTTCTGATAGGTCTCAGGATTATCCCTGAGACGGCCTATCCAGTCGATAAACTCTTCATTTTCGTTTGCCCGCGGGTAATCGGAAAAATAGATTTTTCGGTAGAGGTCCAGGTCTCGGACCAGGATGGGCAGACCGGCGTTGACGGCTTCCAGAATCGACATAGGAAAAAGTTCATTGTAGGAGGTCATAAGGAGGAGGTCAGAGAGATTATATAGAGCGTTCATATCCGACCGGTCAACGATGCCCAGGAATTTTGCATTGGGGGGAGGGTTATCTACGGCTTTCTTCAAGTCTTTGTAGCCATCGGTCACAGCACCAAAAGAAAAGCCTCCGGCCCAAAGGAACTGGACATCAGGAAGGGCCTGGGCAATATTCAGGAAGTCCAAGACCCCCTTTCTGGTCTGCACTTGGCCTACACCCATGACGGTAAAACGATCCGGTTTAACCCCGTATTTTTTTCCGATAGCCCTGAGGTTTTCTCTCTTGAGGGGCCGAAAATCCTTAGAGGCAACAACGTTGGGCATATAAGTAATCCGGTCACGGTCGATTCCGTAGTCGGCTAAGGGGTCGATGAAAATAGGGTTGACGACAACCAGCTCCTGGGCGGCCTTGTACATCGAAAGGACATATTTAATAAATCCGGGTTGAATGATGCCGGGAAGAGAGATGGATCCCTCCAGGGTTTCCGGCAAAAAATGGACATGCATTAGGGTGGGAAGGGAAGATGCCGCCATCTGGGTATAGCAAAAAGGATGGATGGTGTGGACATGGTTGATTTGACAACCTTTGTCGGAATTAAAATGCAAACGAATCTCATCCCCGGCAAAGTTTTCCAATAGTTGGACCAACTCCTGATATGCTGATCCTACACCCTGACCTTTTACATCCTGGCCATAGGCAATCATATTGACATCAATCATACTTCCTCCTCCAATAGAATGGCAATGGATCCCCCCAATGAGCCTACAACAAAAAAAGGGCTGCGATCAGTCACCTTGACCCTCCACAGCCCTTGGTCGATCTCCAAATAGGCCTTACTTATTCTTCAGTTCAGCGAGGACAGATTTTGTCGCCTCGGAAAGGATGGACGAAGAATCCGCCTCATCGAGCCGAACTACTCCCGTTCTCAGATGGTCAGTCTTTTTCTCCGAAGAATTTGCCTTTTTCGGGGCGGTCTCCTTCGGACTTGGCTTTTTCGGAGAAGCCTTTTTCTTTTCTTTCTTCGCCGCTTTCTCCGTCTGGGGGGGCTTAACCTTTGTCGGTGTTTCTTTTTTCTTGGGCTCTGCCTTCTTGGTCTTACCCTTTTTCTCCTTGACTTCCTCAAACGATCCATCCGCTTTTGCACGAACCCGGACCTTGTCCTTCTTTTTGGGCTTTGTGATCTTTTGAGAGGGGGTCTTCGTCGCTTTCTCCGGACCTTCCGGTGCCTGAACAGGTGCTTCCTCCTCTACGGAGCTGGTCTGGAGACGGGCGGTAATATCGTCCCTCCCCTCCTGTTTGGCCTGGGAGATAAGGTCCTTAATCTTTAATAGACGGGTTATGGTCGCCCGATCTTCCTCATCCAACTTCATCCGGATGTAGGTGATGGTCTCTTCCAAATCCGGAATCGTCCGGTATTCAAGGGCGTTAACCCGGCGACGGGTGGATTCAATCTCATCCGCCATAAGCTGGGCGGATTTTTCCATCTGAGTCAGCTCAAGAAGCTTATCCATAACCAGGTTGAGCTCTTCTAAGGCTAAATCCAGCTCTGCTGACGTCTGAACATAGCCATAGGGGGTTGTCGTTCCTTCTTTTCCTTCCTCTACCCCAAGACGGCGGAAGGAAAAGGTGGGGATGCGGACGGACATGACGTTTTCCACATCCACCTCCACCATCATCCGCTGTTTGGAAGCGAGAAGGGCATTTTCCAGCATCTCCGGGCTCATGACCGCAGAGGCCATGGAAAATGAAGCAAAAGACTTCTCCAGAGCCGCCTCAACTTCTTCCCGCATGGCCCGGTTGTCCCGTGCCAGCTGGATAAAGCGGCGCATGAGCTCATCCTGCTTATCTTTTAGGAGTTGATAGCCCCGCTTGGACACGTCCAGTCTTGCTTTAAGCTGGGCCATAACCATCCGGGTTGCATTGACATTGAGCCTGGCCATTATTTCACCTCGGCTTTCCCATCTCCTTTACCAGATACAGCCGCAAGCTCCTCTGCTTTAGACTGGAGCTGGGATGCTTGAACGTCATCATTGACCCGGTCAAGCTCGGATTTCTCTGCCTTCTCTTCCGTCTCTTCAACAGACCCCAGGTATTTATCCAGGGTGGCATCCTTGATCCGCTTGAGTTCTTCACGGGGCAGGATTTTGAGGAGGTCCCAACCCAGATCCAGAGTCTCTTCAATCGTCCGGTTGGTCTGGAAACCCTGGTCCACATACTCCTTATCAAAGGCGTCGGAGAAGCGGGCAAAGGCCTGGTCTGCCTCACTTAAGGCTGATTCACCCAGGATCGTGGAGAGTTCCTTGGCGTTCCGGCCACGGGCAACGCCGGCATAGATCTGGTTCATGGTCTGGGCATGGTCATCCCGGGTCTTGCCTTCCCCGATCCCCTGGTCCTTCAAACGGGACAGGGAGGGAAGGATGTCAATGGGCGGGTTGATTCCGCGGTTATAAATTTCTCTGGACAAAATGATCTGCCCCTCGGTGATATAGCCGGTCAGGTCCGGAATGGGGTGGGTAATATCATCCTCCGGCATGGATAGAATGGGGATCTGGGTGATTGAACCCTCTCTTCCCTTAATCCGGCCGGCACGCTCATAAATCTGGGAAAGGTCGGTATAGAGGTAACCCGGATAGCCACGCCGACCGGGAACTTCCTTACGGGCAGCGGAAACTTCACGAAGGGCTTCCGCATAGTTGGTCATATCGGTCAGAATAACCAGGACGTGCATACCCTGTTCAAAGGCCAGGTACTCGGCGGCGGTCAGGGCGATACGCGGAGTGGAAATTCGTTCGATGGTGGGGTCATCTGCCAGGTTGATAAAGAGGACGGCACGGTTGATGGCCCCGGTTCGGGTAAAGTCCTTGATGAAGAACTGGGCTTCTTCAAAGGTGATTCCCATGGCAGCAAAAACAACGGCGAATTTTTCGCCCGTCCCACGGACGGTGGCCTGGCGGGCGATCTGGGCGGCCAGGTTGTTATGGGGAAGGCCGTTTCCGGAGAAGATAGGGAGCTTTTGACCACGAACCAGGGTATTGAGGCCATCGATGGCGGAAATCCCGGTCTGGATAAATTCCTCCGGATAGAGACGGGAATAGGGATTGATGGCCGATCCGTTAATATCCAGGCGTTTCTCAGGAAGGATCTCCGGACCATCATCAATGGGCTCGCCCATCCCGTTGAAAACCCGACCCACCATATCCGGGGAAACACCCAATTCCTGAGGTTTCCCTAAGAAACGGCAGGAGGTCCCCTTCATGTTGATTCCGGCGGATCCCTCAAAGAGCTGGACCAGGACGGATTCCTGAGAAACTTCCAGGACCTTCCCCCGACGCCGGGTTCCGTCTTGGAGCTGGACCTCGACCATCTCCTCATAGTGTGCATTTTCAATGCCGGTGACCAGCATAATAGGTCCCGAGATTTCTTGAATGGTTTGGTATTCTCTAGGCATCCTCAACCTCCCTTGCTGCGGTGAGGGCAGCAAATTCTTCCTTCATTTCCTGAGCCAGGTTCTTGACCTGATCCAAGTCATCCTCCGCGATGTAACGCATCCGAGTGACGCGGGGACGGACGTTCATCGTCTCAATTTCCTTGAGATAGACACCATGGTCCAATGCCTCGTTGGCCAGGTCATGGAAGAAGAGGATGGTTTTTAACATGTAATACTGTTTTTCCGCTGAACAGTAGGTGTCAATATCATCAAAGGCGTTTTGCTGGAGGAAGTCTTCTCTCAGAGACTTGGCGGTAAAGAGCTTGAGTTGGTCCTGGGCGGAGAGGGAATCAATCCCAACCAGGCGAACAATTTCATTCAAGGAGTCTTCTTCGGTCAAAAGGGCCATGGCCTGAATTCTCAGGCGAGAGAAATCCTCTGCGATATTCTTGTTAAAGTAGTCGTCCATGCTCTCCTGGTATAGGGAGTAGGATTTGAGCCAGTTGATGGCTGGGAAATGGCGGGCGTAGGAAAGATCGTAGTCCAGTCCCCAATAGACCTTGGTGATCCGGAGGGTGGATTGGGTAACCGGCTCGGACATATCACCGCCCGGAGGGGATACGGCTCCGATAGCCGTCAACGATCCCTCGCGGTCGTCCGTCCCCAGACAGTCGACGATGCCGCAACGTTCATAGAAGGAAGCGATTCGAGAAGCCAGGTAGGCCGGGTAGCCTTCATCGCCGGGCATTTCTTCCAAACGGCCGGACATCTCACGAAGGGCTTCGGCCCAACGAGAGGTGGAGTCCGCCATCATAGCGACGGAATAGCCCATATCCCGGTAGTATTCTGCTAAGGTGATCCCGGTGTAAATGGAGGCTTCGCGAGCGGCCACCGGCATATTGGAGGTATTGGCAATCAATACCACCTTTTGCATCAGGGATTTACCCGTATTGGGGTCGATGATCTCCGGGAACTCGTTCAGAACCTCGGTCATCTCATTGCCACGCTCACCGCAGCCTACATAGATGATGACTTCCGCATCTGCCCACTTGGCCAGCTGGTGCTGGATGACGGTTTTTCCGGATCCAAAGGGTCCCGGGATAGCCGCTGTCCCTCCCTTAGCCACGGGGAAGAAGGTATCAATGATCCGCTGACCGGTTACCAGGGGGCGGATAGGATCCTTTTTCTTTTCCACAGGACGTGGAGTACGAACCGGCCAACGCTGGCTCATCTTCAAGTCATGGACCTTGCCCTGGCTGTCCTCCAGCTGGGCCACCGTATCCACAACGGTAAAGGCTCCTGATTCAATTTTGGTGATTGTCCCTGACAGACGGGGAGGAACCATAATCCGGTGTTCGATCACTTCCGTTTCCTGGACGACACCGATGATGTCTCCGCCGACCACTTCATCCCCCGGCTTGACCCGAGCTTCAAAGTCCCATTTCTTCTGATGGTCGATAGCATCTGCGGACACACCGCGTTCCAGAAAATCTCCGCCTTCAGCCAGATCATCCAGGGGTCGCTGAATTCCATCGTAGATCTGTCCGATCAGACCCGGCCCCAACTCTACCGAAAGAGGGGCACCGGTTGAAACAACAGGCTCGCCCGGGCTGACACCGGTGGTCTCTTCATAAACCTGGATGGAGGCGACGTCTTTATTCATTTCAATGATCTCGCCGATTAAGCCGATTTCCGCCACCTCAACAACGTCTTGTATATTTGCTTCTTCCATCCCCTTCGCTTCCACGAGGGGGCCGGACACTTTAGTAATTGTTCCTTTTTTCAAGGGGTCTCCTCCCTTCTAGAAAATATCCATGCCTACGGCCTTCTCCACATTGTCGGAGATGGTCTGCATGCCGATGCCCAAGGAACCTTGAGCACTAGGAATAAACACAATAGCCGGTATGGGCCGTGTTTTATAATGGTCAATCGTGTCGGGAATGCGAGCGGCATAGGCTTCGGTCATGTAGATGACACCATAATCCTGCTTAGCCAGTCGGTCGACCGTCCGCCGAATCTCATCATCGCCCACCGGAGTATAGACATCTACGCCGATGGCCCGAAAGGCAAGAACCGAGCCGCGATCACCGATAACAGCTACTTTATGCATTTGTTCTCATCCTTTCCTTGATTTCTTCCTCGGGGAGAGAAAGTCGCTTCCCATTGAGAAGAATCCGGAGGTTTTGGGCCTCTGTTTCCACCTCATTCAAATAGCCATAAATAACTTCAGGTCCCTCCGGATAGCGGGAGGCTTCCAGAGCGGATTGGCGTTGGATCTGGTCCTTTGCCCTTTCCAGTTGGGCAATGGATCCTGTTTCCATGTATCGATCGAGGGCTTTGGTGAAAGCTATGCCCAGGTCAGCTTTTTGGAAAAAAAGACCGTAGTTTGCCTGATCCAAGCCGAATAGCTTAAAGAAGTCCTCAGGAGGAATTTTTCCTCCTTCGACCAAAACCCTGGCCAAAAAATCCTTGGTGAGCTTCTGACGCGTAGCCCGGAAAAAGGACAGGATATTGGTCGCATCGGCCAACTTCTGAACGATCGTCGGAAAAAATCTTCCGGGAAGGGTGGTGGATAGGCGGTCAAGACTCTTGAAGTACCAGCGGTCCAGGACCAGGTCAAGGGCTTGGGCATCGTGGGTTTCTTCCCAAATATCCACCCCTTCTGCGGTCGCCTTTTGGAGGTCCGTCAACTTGGGGTTGCGGTTGGGCTCACGGATCCACTCTTTAACGTCAGGAAGGAAAAGATGACCGAAGGGGTAGGCTAAAGAGGACAGATTGTCATCCTCCCCTTCTTCATCTGACTCACCTTCTCGGCTGAACTCTTTAATCAGAACCTTAAGGTTATGGATGTCATATTTGAGAAAGAGGAATTCCTCAAGAGCATCCTCTTCCACCAAGTCCTCCACCAGCTTTGCCTGCTTGGCAAGTTCTTCCTGGAGGACCTGATCAAAGTTTTCCGCATGGTCCATGCCTTCAAGAAGGTCTCCATAGCGGGTTTCTTTTAAGATTTGGATGGCCTGGTCTAAGTCCTGACTGGCAAGGAGGCGTTTCCACTGGCCGTCAGTAATCAAGTCCCGCTCATACATACGAACTCGCATGGAGGCGAAGGAATACGACTGTGCCATGGGCCACCTACCTTTCCGCAATCAGCTGAACCACTTCGGTATCCAGGCTGGAACGCAGGCTGTCGACCACTTGGTCAAAATCAAAATTCTCCCGAATTCCTCCCCGGTTGATCCGGAATCCGGACCGGAGATCATCCACTTTTTTGACCGTAAAATCCTCGGATTCATAATTCCTATTCCGGGGAATCTCTACAACCAGATCCGAGCTTTTGGGCACATTCTGAAGGAAGCGGTCCAAAACCTTCTTATATTGGACTCCTCCCATCTTCGCCAGTTCCTCCTTAGCCAGGGCAAAAGCACGATTAACGGCCTCCTGCTTGGCGGAAAGAACCATGTTCCGTGCTTCTCTTTCAGCCCCGGTTTGAACCCGGTCGCGGATTTGTGCTTCCAGGACGGACTTACGGCCTTCAAAAGCACGCTCTTCCCGGTCCAGGCGGTCCAAACTTTCCTTTTTATCCGTCTGGGCTTTGTTTTGTGCTTCTTCGATAATCCGCTTGGCCTCCTGGTTGGCATCCTCAATGATGCTGTTGACAATATTATCTAAATTCGACATAAATCCTCCTTTGAAGACTTGGTTGGAAACCCTGGTGGTTTCGGTCCCGGTCTTTGGGCAACTGCCTCATTAGAGGACTAAGCGGCAAAGATGAAGATCAGAGAGATAATGAAAGCCAGGATGGCGTAGGTCTCAACCATAACAGCGTAGATAACGCCCTTCATGGACTGGCTTTCGTTTTTGGCCAGAATCTCTAAGCCTGCATAGGCAACATTACCCTGATGGATAGCAGAGGCATAGCCGACGATGGCAATGGGGAGGCAGGAGAGGAAGACCCGAACACCTTCCTGAAGGGGAAGGGCCATGTCAAACTTGGTCACCATGACGATAATAGCAATAATCATTCCATAGAGGCCCTGGGTTCCCGGAAGGAGCTGGAGAATGAGGGACTGTCCGAATTTAGCGGGGTCGTCGATGACAATAGCGGCAGCCCCTTGACCGACGTGGCCTACGCCTCTGGCTGAGCCAACGCCGGAAAGTGCTGCGGCTAAAATGGCTCCTAAGACTGCAAAAAGAATTCCACCGTTTTGAACAAAGAAATCTACCATGATTGTTTTCCTTTCTTATTTGACATCCCTATTTGATGTCCAAGTATTTGCCTTCGGGACGGAGTTTCTTGAAGCGTTTTCCTCCACCCTGATAGAATTTGCCGAAATATTCAACGTAAATCAACCGCATGGAGTGAACATATGCGGAAAGTGCACTGAGAAATAAGTTAAAGAGATGGAGGAAGACCAGGAGGACCATGGCGATGATGAACATGAAAATATTCACCTGGCCTTGCCCCAGGGCTTCCCAGACCGATGCGTCTGATCCGACAATCCCCATGATCATTCGGCCAATCAGGTTAAAAGAAAACCCGATGTAGGCACCGGAGAGCATGAGGGCGGTCACCCGGGTAAAGGAAGCGAAGTCACCGATATAGCCTGTCGCTCCATAGAGATTATAGGCTCCCCAGGCAATCCGGGCTCCCGTAGACTTTTCATCTCGAGCAGAGAAGAAAATAATGAGAAGAGCACCGATGATGGCAAAGATAAAGGCCACCGAGCTGACCATGGAGTTCCACTCAAAGGCTTTGGACAAGCCGCCTACGATCAGGCCACCAATGAGGAAGTACCAGGAGAAGTAATCCCATACAGCCCCTGCCGGATCCCCTTCTCGCACGCTTTGGACCGCACCCAAACCCAGGGCAACAAAGATACAAACAATACCCAAGATGACGGAGAAGACAATCATGGGCATGATCTCAACCTGGGGGTTGATGATCAAGGGGTCCATGGGGATCAGACCTCCGAAGATGGAGCCAAAGGCCAGACCTGCCAGGATCGTTGGGACAGAGAGAATCTGGAAAAATCGGATGGACCTTGCCGTACTTGGCTTGAAGTCAAAGTAGTGGAGGGCAAAACTGGTAGCCAGAAGCATTAGTGCACCGTAGCCCGCGTCCCCCATCATGAGGCCGAAAAATAACATATACCATGGAGCAAGAAGCCCCGTGGGGTCCATTTCTTTATATAAGGGCATGGAATAGGTTTCCACCAAATTTTCAAAGGGCGTGACCAATCCATTATTTCGCAGAAGGATAGGAACGTCAGGATCCTCCCGGTCGGCTTCCCCGGTTTCCAGTTCAAAACGTCCGTCAGGAAGCTCTTCAGTAACCACTTGCTTGAATTCCTGAGCCCGGTCTGTCGGAACAAAGCCTTCCAGAAAGGTGATCTTTTCGCTTTCCAGAGTCTTGCCTTCCGCTTCCAGCCTGTCCTCTTTATAGGACTGAAGCTCATAATAAGCTTCGATGGCCGTCTTCTTGTCCCGAGCCTGCTTTTTCAGCTCCACTTCCACCTGGGCGATATTCTTCTTCTCTTCCCCCACTCCGGCTTCTCTCTCCCGGATCATGGTCTCAACAGTTTCCTCACCCTCAAAGTGAACAGGAGTGAAGTTGATGTCCCGGAAAAAGCTGTCCAGGTCGGGGTCAGTCCCATCGCTGATGACCATAACATAGGCGGTTTTGTCATCAGCCGATAAAAATTCCATATAAGTTCTTTGGGCGTGGGAAGCCAGGAACTTCCTCGCTTCGTCCATCCACCGGGAGGGCAGTGTACCCAAGCTTACCTTCACCTTTTTCGGCTTTTGTAAATCGCCTAATGGGAGGTCCAGGGTCTTCCACCGGTCCAATTGTTTTTTCTCCTCCTTGAGCTGGTCCATCCTCTCTTGAGAATGGCGGATGGCTTCCCGGAGGCGGAGGGTATCTTCAATCGCCGCAAGGGCCCCCTCTTCTTTAACCAAGGTCTTTGTTTCTTCCAAGCTTAAACTGGGCAGGCGATTGGAGAATTTTTCCTTGAGTCCCTTCTCCCTAACCACGTAAGCGGAGAGGATGTCCAGGGCTTCCTGAGCCCGGCCCATCTCCTCATTGACTGCCGTAACCGATTTTCCGGTATCTGCTGCGTGGATTCTTCCTCCCCATTCCTCCTCCGCTTGTCTATCCAGAGTTCGGATATGTACCTGGTCAAAATCCTGAATCCGTTCAAGTAGGCGGTCTCGATCCTTGGCAAATAAGGTGAGACGGAATTCCGTCATATCAACGATTGCCATAGTTCACCACCTCTTCTTTGATACGGTCGACAGCCTTTTTCAAGTCCCGTTCCTGCAGGCTTTTCCAAGCCTTCGCCTCTTCATTGGCCTTAGACAACATGGGTTCTGCTTCCTTCTTTGCTTGGGCTTCCACAGCATCGCTGAAGGCCTGGGCCTTGTCTTTGGCTTCCTGGCGAATTCTTTTTTCTTCCGCTTGATTTTCTTCAGCCAGGTCTCCGGCAATCTTTCGTGCGGTTTCCCTCGCCCGGTTAATGATTTCCTTGGCCTTGTCTTCAGCCTGAAGAACTTCTTGAATCGCTTCTTTTGCCATAGGCTTCCCCCTTTCTACATAGTATCGTTATTATTCTAACACTAAACTTTCAATTATGCAGGATATATGCAAGCACCATTTTATTATACCAAAAGGCGAAAAAGACGAGAAAAAAATCACCGGAAAAAGTAGGATTCTTCCTGAAAGCTAAGCCTTAACTAGCCTGAACAAGCCGTATGACCGGATGCGAAAAGAAAGGACAAGTTTTTTTGAGATTTTGCTTGACGTTCGTCATTTTCTTCCCTATAATGATTTTGTTACTCACTGAACGCCTTCATGAAGAAGAACTTGATGAGTCACATATGCTGTCTTAGCTCAGCAGGTAGAGCGCAGCCATGGTAAGGCTGAGGTCGCCGGTTCAATCCCGGCAGACAGCTTTTTTTCTGCCCACCCTTAGCTCAGTTGGTAGAGCACCTGACTCTTAATCAGGGTGTCCACGGTTCGAGTCCGTGAGGGTGGATGAAATAAACCGCTTGAAAGTTTTGCTTTCAAGCGGTTTTTCTTTGTCTTGATCTAGCAATCAAAACTTGCGGATTGGGCACCCTGTATGTTGATCACGGTGGAGTAGAATTCTTCCAGGGCCCGGATCATATAGGCGGTATCCTTGACTCCGCCGGTTTCATAGGCGGAATGCATGGCCAGCTGGGCTAGACCGATGTCCACGCTATGAAGGGAGACTTGAACATTGGAGATATTCCCCAGGGTTCCCCCTCCCCCCAGGTCTGACCGGTTGGCGAAATTCTGAACTGGAACGCCTACCCGCTGGCAAATCTTTCTGAAAACAGCTTGAGAGAAAGCATCGGTGGTGTAGGATTGGGCAGCATTCTCCTTGATGACTACCCCCTTGTTCATGTAGACCCGGTTGACGGGATCATAGAGGTCAGCCCGGTTGGGGTGAAGAGCATGGGCATTATCACAGGAGACCAGGAAGGACTTGGATAGGGCCTTTTGATAATCCTCCTGCCCCAAGCCCAACCCCAAGATGATTCGACGGAGACAATCCTTTAGAAAGGTGGACATGGCCCCCTGCTTGGTCAAGGAACCCACCTCCTCATTATCAAAGGAAGCGTAGACATTGATGGCTCCGGACTTCTTTGCCCCGATGAGTGCCTTCATGGAGGCAAAAGCACATTGGAGGTTGTCCAACTTGGGTGAGCCGACCATCTCCTCTTTCCAGCCCAAGAGGGCGGGTGGGGTCCGGTTAACCAGGAAGAGGTCGGTGGCCAGGATCTTATCCGACGATATGCCCAGGCTTTGACCCAGCATGGCATAGAAGTCCTCGGCAGTGCAAAGGCCGGCTGAAAAAACAGGAATGAGGTCCCGCTGGTGGTTGAATTCATACCCCTTGTTGACTTGACGGTTGAAGTGGATAGGGGCGTTGGGGATGACCAGAAGGTCCTTATCTATATAGAGAAGGCGGCTTTCCACTCCTGTTTCAGTCTCTACCAGGCACCGCCCGGCTAAGGTTAGGGGACGGTCAAACCAGGTGGAATCGATCATGCCGCCGTAGCCCTCCACATTCAGGCGGAGGTAACCGTCCGGGCCATCTAAAATCGGCCTGGACTTTAGCTTGAAGGTGGGAGAGTCAGTGTGGGAAGCGGTGATCTGAAAGTGGAGAGAATCCAGAGTCTCCGGCAAGCGAAAGGCCAGGACGGATGACCCGTTGCGGTTCACGTAGTAGGCCTTTCCGGCCTGAAGTTCCCAATCTTCCCCCTCTTTGACTTCCAGGAAACCGGCCTCCTTAAAGGTGGATTGGATGGTATCTACGGCGTGGTACATGGATGGAGACGCCTGAATAAAGTCCAGGAGTTCCTTGCTGAGTGCTTGGTCAGAAGTAGGTGTTTGTTCGGAATTCATGAGAATCTATCTCCTTAATCAATAAACGATAAAAGCAGGTAAGTCATTAATGATAAACAGGCAGTTTGAACCCGGCTCGGGATGAAATCTCTCTCGATTCCGGTCACTCTTGGGAAGGAAGATTATCCCCTTCTTCCCCCTCCTCTTGCCTAATCAGGGCGAGAAGCTGGGTCGTCATGACCAGGTCCCGGATGCCGTTGGTCACCAGTCCTCTTTTATAGAAAAACTCATCCATGGCCTCCCTGTCCGTATCTCCCGGATAGATGGCCCGTCGGGCAAGCTGCTGGAGACCGGCATAGTCTGACATGGATAGGTCAGCGAGGGTGGTCGTATCTACGGTGTTCGCCAGGAGAAAAAGGGACAAGTCGTCCAGGTTCTTTCGAATATCATGCATGGGTAAAACCCGGTCGATGAGCGGACGGAAGCCATCCATGGCCAGGGCCCGAATCCCTCCAACGCCATGGCATCGAAAGGCTTCCACACCTGGAGACCGGACATCCAGGTCGAAATCCCGATCCAAGTCCTGGCAGAGGTCCTGAATTCTGGAAGGGATTTCGGCAAAAGGCGTTTTTTGCTCGTAGACCCAGGCAAAAATGAGGCTTTGAAAGAGGATCCCTTTCATGAAGCCGGTAAGACCTGTCATGTCAGCCAGAGCTTTCTGGAGGAGCTTTCCGCGAGAGCGGAGGTCGGTCAAGGAAGTCATCCCGGAAAAATCAATGGACTGGTAGGCCCGGCGAAGAACATCAAGCCCTTTAAGGACCATGTAAAAATTCTCCCTTCCCTTGGCGTCCTCCCTGTCCATGAGGCAGGTTCCATAGCCCCTCTTACGGATAAAAGGAGCCAGGGCCGAGTAAAGGAAATAGCGGGAGTAACGAAGGGGACGGGAGCCCATAGAAAGATGGGTCATGGCCAAGTCTTCCAGTTCACTTCCGGTTAGGGGACGGGATCTTCCGGGGTCCCCGGTAATGGCGGTCAGCCTGGAGCCTTCGATGATGGTGAAGTTCCAGGCTAAACCCAGGAAATGATAGCGTTTAAGATTGTTGAGATAGGCTCGGATGGCCGAACGGGAGTCATTGACTTCAACGAAAAAAGCCAGACCTTCCCGGCCAAGACTATGGCGGTAAGAGCTTACGTCGACATCGCGAAGGAGACGGAAAAAACCGTCCACTGCAATGTAAACTCCTGGCAGATCAAGGGAATCAAGACCTTTGGCATTGACCGAAAGGCGAACCAGGATGGGCTCCCGGTCCACCACAAAAAAGGGTGCCTGCCATTCCGAGCTTTTCTCCTTGAATGTCGTTCGATTCATCCTACCCCTCCTCTACTTCCCCCGGATCCGCCCCCGAAGTACTTCATACATCAGGACTGCAGCCGACGCCGAGGCGTTGAGCGAGTCAATCTTCCCCACCATGGGGATGGAAACCAGAACATCGCACTTGTCCCGCGTTAAGCGGGCAAGACCCTCCCCTTCATTTCCGATGACCAGGCAGCAACCTCCGGAAAAGTCCGTGGACCAAAGGGATTGCTTCGCCTCCCCTGCCGCCCCATACACCCAAATATTTTCTTCCTTTAGACGGTCAATGGTTTGATTGATGTTGGTCACCTTACAGATTTTCTGGTAGGCCGTAGCTCCGGAGGAGGTCCGCCGAACCGTGGAGGTGACAGTGGCTGACCGTCTTTTTGGGATGATAACTCCGTCCACCCCGCAGCATTCAGCCGTCCGGATGATGGCCCCCAGGTTATGGGGATCAGTAATTTCATCCAACATGACCAGGAAGGGAGGATGGCCCGCCTCCTTGGCTGCCGCCAAAATCTCTTCCAGGCTGGAATAGGTGAAGTCCGAGGCCAGGATGGCCACCCCCTGGTGGTTCTGTCCCCCGGTCATGGTATCCAGCTTGTCCCGATCCACTTCCACGATGACCGCATCCGTCTGTTTGACCAGGTGGATAATTTGGTTGATGGAACCCTTTTTCTCCCCCTTAGCCAGGTAGACCTTCTCGGGTTGACGGCCGGATTTCAAGTACTCCATGACCGGCCGGCGGCCAAAAATGTAGTCATCCATATTATTTTCTCTCCCATACCACACCGGTGGAGGTGTCTTTCAGGACGATGCCCTGCGCTTGAAGGAGGTCTCTGATCTCATCAGCCCGGCTGTAGTCCTTATTCTTTCTGGCTTCTTCCCGCTCTTGGATCAGGCGGTCAATGTCCTCGTCCAGGACTTCCTCTTTGCTCTTATCCGCAATCCCCATCACACCCAAAAGCTCCAGATAGATATCCAGGACTCCCTGCACTGCCGCCTTGGCATTGGCTTCCGAAAGCCGGCCGTTCCCGATCTTAGAGATCTCATAGAGGGCGGTCAGACCATCAGCAGTATTGAGGTCATCATCCATGGCCCGAGTGAAGTCCTCCTTGAGGCTCATGACCCGGTCGATAATCCCTATCTCTTCTTCCGTCATTTCCCTTTCGGGTGCATGGTCCAGGTAACGCTCCATCTCGTGTTTAGCATTCATGAGCCGGTTATAGTTAGCCTGGGCCTGGTCCATGACCTCCCGGGAGAAGTTGATGGGGGCTCGGTACTGGGTGGACAGGAGCCAGATCCGGACGACGATGAGGTCATATTCCTTCTCCACATCAATTAAGCGGAAGAAATTCCCCAGGGACTTGGACATCTTTTCCGCCTGACCCTGGGCATTGGAGACGGTGATCATCCCGTTGTGCATCCAGTACTTGGCAAAGGTCTGATCATGGAGGGATTCGGATTGGGCCCGCTCATTTTCATGGTGGGGAAATTCCAGGTCGGAACCACCCGCATGAATATCCAGTGTGGTCCCCAGGAGGGACTGGGACATGACCGAGCATTCAATGTGCCAACCCGGCCGGCCCGGTCCCCAAGGGGAGTCCCAGGCCGGTTCGCTGGGATCCTTTTGTTTCTTCCAGAGGGCAAAGTCCACGGGATCTTCTTTGGCCTCGTTGACGGAAATCCGGGCACCTGACCGGAGTTCCTCCACTTTTTTCCCGGACAGCTCTCCGTAATGGGCATAGGAGGAGACATCGAAATAGACGGCATCCTCCGCTTCATAAGCCGCCCCCTTGTCCATCAGCCCCTGGACAAAATCAATGATTTCATCAATATGTTGGCTGCATCGGGGATGGTTGGTTTCCTCTTCCAGAAGGTTGAGGGAGTGGGCATGGTTCATGAAAACCTGAATGTATTTTTCGGTGATGTCGGTAAAAGGAACTCCTTCTTCATTGGCCCGGTTGATGATCTTATCGTCGATGTCCGTGAAGTTGACGACATAGTCCACATCATAGCCCTTGAATTTCAGGTAGCGGTGGAAGGTGTCAAAAACCACCAGGGGACGAGCATTGCCGATGTGGATATAATCGTAGACTGTCGGTCCGCATACATACATCCTGACCTTTCCCTCTTCCTGAGGGATGAAATCCTCTTTTTTTCTTGTCAGTGTATTAAAAATCTTCATCGTATTATCCTCGCCTTCACAGAGTCTTAGCTCGTTCCAAACGGCCCAAAACTTCTTTCTTACCCAGGATAAGGAGGGTGTTGGTGAAATCCGGTCCCGAGGTGGAGCCGACTACGCTTGCCCGGACCGGCCACCAGAGGTCCTTACCCTTGATTCCCGTCTCCTTTTGAATGGACTTAACCAGGGAGCCGGCAAAGTCCCGGTCAAAAGATGAGGCCTGGCAAACCTTGTCTTCAAAAAGAGGAAGAACAATTTTTCCGGATTCCGACCGGATGGCCTCCACCGCATCCTCCTCATAAATGACTTCTTCTGTTGAGCAGAAAAGATGGCGGGTCATTTCAGGCACCTGGTCGAAGTATTCAATCCTATTGCCATAGGTTTCTGCAGTCAGGGCAATTTTTTCCGGGTCAGTGGTCTCATCCACAAGACCGGCCTTCTTCAGGCTCTGCCCCACTCGGTCGATTAAGTCTTCAGATGACATTTTTTTAATATATTCCTGGTTGAACCAGTTGAGTTTCTTGGTATCGAAGATGGCCCCGGTGTTGGAAATCCGGTCGAAATCAAATTCTTTGATGAGTTCTTCCATAGAGAGGACTTCCTGGTTGGATTTTGGTGACCAACCTAAAAGGGCGATGTAGTTGATCAGGGCTTCAGGAAGGTAACCCTTATCACGGAACTGCTCAACCGCCACGTCGCCCTGCCGTTTGGAAAGTTTCTTGTGGTCATTGCCAAGGACGGTCGGCAGGTGGACATATTCAGGGGCTTTCCAACCCAATGACCGGTAGAGGAAGACGTGCTTGGGGGTGGAAGAAATCCACTCCTCCCCCCGGACAACATGGGTGACTCCCATAAGGTGGTCATCGACAACAACGGCAAAGTGGTAAGTAGGAAATCCGTCAGACTTGATCAGGACCTGGTCATCCATCTCATCGGTGTTGATGGTGATGTCTCCTTTGATGGCGTCATGGAAGGTAATGTCCTGGTTTTCCGGCAACTTCAGGCGGACAACATAGTCCTCTCCGGCTGCCACTTTTTCCCGGGCTTCTTCCAAACTGTACTTCCGGCAGTGGCCATCATAGCGAGGGGTCTCTCCGGCCTCCTTCTGTGCTTCCCTTACCCGGTCAATCCGCTCCCTGGAGCAGAAGCAGTAATAGGCCTTCCCCTCTTCCAGAAGCTGGTTAATATAGCGGTCGTAAATTCCTTCCTTGACCCGGTCTGATTGGATGTAGGGTCCTCGGCCCCCTTCCTCTACTACTTCACCTCCGGCAGTCATTTTGGGACCTTCATCGTAGTCCAAACCGGACCACTTCAGGATATCAATCAGGTTTTCTAAAGCTCCCTCGACATAACGTGTCCGGTCGGTATCCTCAATCCGAAGGGTAAAGGTCCCGCCATGGTGGCGGGCATACAAATAATTAAATAAAGCGGTCCGCAGGCCACCGATATGGAGATAGCCGGTGGGAGAAGGAGCAAACCGCAAAACGGGCTGGTCCATAATGCCTCCTTTTATCTATACCTACTGACCCTTCCCGGCCAACTTGGTTAAAGATGTTTTTGACCAAGGCTTGGAGGGAAAGGAGTCTTTTCTATCATCTAGGTCATTTTATCACAGATTAGTCAAAGCCACGTATCCAACCGCTCACCTGGCCCTATTTCCGGGATTGTAATAGAAGTTGCCGGATCTCTTTAATACATAATAGAAACAAAGTCCTTCTTTATAGTACAATCGTTCAATAAGCAACAACGAATCTGCCATGTTCGTTGAAAAAATAGAAAGGACTAATCATGCTCTTTGGTATCCTCCTTCTGGCCTTAGGCCTTATTATTATTTTGACCCAATTGTTCAATCAGAGTTTTTGGACCTTTTTTGGCCTTTATTGGCCTGTCCTCGTCGTTATCTATGGGGTCTACCGCTTGTTTTCCAAAAAAGGAAGTCGGGTTTTATCCGCTGCGATCATTGTATCCGGTATCCTCTTCCAATTGCAGAAATTAGGTTACATCCAGGGATCCGCCTTTGTCATTCTTTTGGCCATGGGCCTGGTTCTTATCGGCATTAAGATTATTGTCGACGACCGGCAGGAGAAGGAAGCCTTTAGAAACCGCCAGGCACAGGCCTTTTCCAAGACAAAAGTAAAAAACGAGGAGGACGGTGCAGAAAATCAGACAAGATCTTTTCAAAACGAGGAAGACTCCTTTGTCGGCGAAGAAGAGAATACCGACCCCGGTCATCGTCGACAGGTCGGCAGCCACTCCAAACAAGCTAACTTCTTTGAGAATAAAGACGTTTTGAATGATCGCTTTATCTTTACCAACGATACCAAGGTCTACCGGTCGGATACCTTCTCCGGTGGCCAGGTTGAAGCTTCTTTCTCCGATGTCACCTTGGATTTGAAAAATGTATGGCCCTTGGATAGTGAAATATTCATGGATATACAGATTAATTTTTCCAGCGTCACCCTTCAATTACCGGCTGACTGGCATGTTATTGTGAATAATAAGCACTTCTATTCAGCACAAGAACTCAAGGATCAAGTGGAACCGGAAACAACCCTGATTATCCATTCCCGCGAATTTATGGGCAGTCTGAAAATTATATAATTCACTGGTGAAAAAAAGATAAAGCCCCTCTCTTCGATCATTCGAAGAAGGGGCTTTTTTTGTTGAAAAATCCGGAGACTTTTCCCGAGCACAGGTTTTATTTTCTTCGGATGACGACCTGGACCTCCTTGGGACGAATCTCCTTTACCGTGATCTCTCCCGGAGGAGAGATCTGGACAGGGAGGGTCAAGGGAGAGCTTTCGACCAGCCACCTGGAGGAGGTTACGGGAACAGCGATGGACAAATTTTCTTCCTCCAATTTGTTCAGATCCTCAGGATAACCTTCAAGGGTCACTTGGAGTTTATCTTCCTTGACCTGAGCTTGGAGGTTGTCCGGGAGACCCGGAAAAGTAGCTTTATCAAGAGGAAGGGTGATGGTCTTCTTTTCTTTCGTCTCCACCGTAATATCAGCGGAAATGGATTGATTATCATCAGCTAATTTGATTCCTTCAGGAAGATCCAACTTGAGAGGATAAAGTCCGGATTGCGTAATCTTCTCTCTCTCCAGGGGCTTGGTCTTCAGGACAGTCAGTTGATTAATCTGATCGGGAGCACCCTTGACCAGGATTTCATGAGGATCCACTTTCGTCTCTTTAATTCTATGGCCCTCCGGGCTCTTTCCTTCGAAAACAAGTTCTACCGGAAGAAGCTTTTGTTTACTGATGAGGATGGAGACCTTTACCTCTGAAAGAGAGAGATATACGCCTTCCACTTCCTGACCATCTCCATCAACCGGAACTACTTTAGCGGAAATGGAGGAGTCTGAAGAAAGAGAAGAAATATCAATGAAGGTGCGAAGGCCTGCAATTCGTTCAATACGGGAACGAGTACCTGTACAAGGGATTTTGTTGGGGCTGGCGGTGATTTTCTCCACTACATAATTATCTTCCACTTCACCGGTGGTATCTACCTGTACAGGAAGGGATTGGTCAATGATTTTCTCAATTTTAACGCTCACCTGTCCTGATGAGGCATCCGGATTCAGAAGGACATTATTGGGCAGGTCAAAACGGACAGGAAGAGAATGAACCCCTTCCTCCAGCCCTTCGACATCGATAGACGCTCGAATATCACCGGGTCGGATTGTTCCAAGGGCCTGCCTCTTCCCGGAAACAGACACGGACGTTTTCTCCGGTTCCATCGTCATGACCTCCAAATCCTTCTGAGCTAACTTCTCCTTGTTGACGATGTTAACGGGAATATTGGAGATGGTTAATTTCTGAGTGGGATTCACCCCGGCAACCACGTAGGACCAAAGAAAGAAGGCGGCCAGGAGAGAGATGATTTTCAGCCCTAAATTATTCTTGAGATTCTTCATGAGAAGCCTCCCTCCTGCTTTCGATCAGGCCGGCTATATTGTTGATATTGGAGCCCTTGATAAAGAAGTCCTTGAGACGGGTACGCAAGCTGTCTTCGTCCAAACGGCGGGCGATTTCGCCCTCCTGGCAGACGGAGATCAAGCCGGTCTCCTCAGAAACGACCACAACAAGGGCATCGGATTTCTCCGTAATACCCAGTGCAGCCCGGTGACGAGTCCCCAGCTCCTTGCTCAAAGAGTTATTTTGCGTCAGAGGGAGGAAGACTCCGGCTGCACGGACCCGATCATTACGAATAACGACGGCACCATCATGGAGGGGCGTATTAGGAATAAAAATGTTAATTAAAAGTTCGGCTGTTACCTGCCCATCGATCTCTGTTCCGGATTCCAATAAATCGGATAGACCTACTCGCCCTTCAATGACCATTAAGGCACCGATTTTTTGACGGGCAAGGGAGGAGGAAGCACGAACAATTTCGTCAACCTGGTCCAAATTCTGCGAATCATCCGTGTTCATGAAAAAAGAAACCCAGCGTTGAGATCGGCCCAAACGTTCAAAGACCCGCCGGAGCTCCGGTTGGAACACTACAATGATTAAAACCATAGAAACGGTGAATAAGTTGGATAAAAGCCAATTCAAGGTATATAAATCAAACCATTCAGAAAGCTGAGCCAAAAGTAAAAGAGCAGCAAAACCTTTAATCAGCTGGAGAGCCCTGGTCTCCCGCACAAAAAGAATCATATAATAAATGATGACAGCAATCACCAAAATATCAATCAAATCGGTCCAGCGAAAGGTAACGATAAGCTGTCTGAATTTTTCCAGTATTTCCATTGCTATGCCCCTCTCTATATCATCAACCTATTTTATCATAGGATGGGGCAAAAAAAGAACGCAGACCTTCTTTTCAACTTTCCCCGAAAACTCTCCCGGGGAAAGATCTGTCCATTTCTCCTTAAAACCTTCGGATTCCGGTATTCAAATAATTTTCAATCGCACTCAATGCCTCTTCCTCATCCTCTCCGTCACAACGGACTAAAACGCTTTCTCCCCCACTTAGAGACATGGAAAGAAGGGACATGATGGACTTTCCATTAAAAATAATCCTGTTCTTTTCCAGATAAATATCAGAAATAAAATGTTGAGCGGTGGAAACAAAATTAGAAGCTGCCCGTGACTGCAAGCCGATTTCATTATTTACATTAATCTCTTTTTCTACCATATCCTGCCTCACTTTCCCATTTACTGATCTTAACGCCCTATGGTTTCAATCCCCAAAAAAAGATATAGGAAATCCTTTTCTTATCCAATTATGAGCGAAATTTCCGGGCTTGTCAAGCCATAGGAAGAAAAATTCGGGTTTTTTTGTACGTTTTCCATAAAAAAAAGAGAACCCGAAATTTCCGGGTTCTCTCTTCACTCAAAAATAACTTGAGTCGACTGTACTTCACCTGCTTAAATTAGGCGAAAATGAAGTTGTAGATCACGACAGCAACAGCAGCACCTACCATAGGAGCGACTACAGGAATCCAACCATATCCCCAGTTAGGATCGGTTTTATGTTTCAGAGGCATGAGAGCATAAGCAATCCGGGGACCTAAATCACGAGCCGGGTTGATGGCATAGCCGGTCAGACCGCCTAAGGAACAACCGATGGAAACAATGATTCCATAGAGGAAGAATTTATCAACACCGCTGGTTGCCGCTTGCCCATATTGGGCCATACCCAGGATAGCGAAGACGAGGACATATGTACCGACAGCTTCACTCAGGAAGTTATGGAAGGTTGAGGGGACGCCGGGAGCTGTGCAGAAGCAACCACGAATACCTTCAGCCTGTCCTTCCATGAGATCAAAGTGCTTCTGATAGAGAAGGTAAACGGTAAAAGCACCGACGATGGCACCGGCTAACTGAGCAATGACGTAGACAGGGAACTGTTCCCAGGGAACTGCTCCGGTCATACATAACGCTAATGTAACGGCAGGATTAAAGTGGGAGCCTGAATAGGCACCAAAGATATAGGCCGGGATCATAACTGCAAAACCCCATCCAATAATAATCGTCAAGCCACCGGCTCCTTCAAAGCCGGATTTTTTTGCGTTTACAGAAGCACAAACACCATTACCTAAGAGGAGTAGTAGAGCTGTACCGAAAAACTCACCCATTATAATTTCTCTCATCGTTTTCTCCTTTGCTTATCCCATCAAAGGGATCATAAATTATAGGAACAGGTCCATTACGTAGGGTACGATAAGCCTTCATTTGCAAACCTTTTTACTTGTAGTCAAGCCGGGCTATTCTTTCTTCTGATCCTACCTCCTTTCCTTGCCCTATTTCCCGAATCTCTATGTAGGCTTGATCAGGAGATTCAGTGCAGGGTCCATTTACCAGTCTTTCCAGGCACAAAAAAAGCAGAGCTCTCCCGGGGAGATACCTGCTCCTCACGCTTGTCTCTGCACAGATAACTGTTGTAAATGGATTTTCTGACTTCATTCTACCATAAAAACGTTTTTTTTCAAAGGCTTTTTTCTATTCTTTCAAAAACTTTTTTCAAAATACGTCTCTTTTCTCCTGATTTACCTTTTCCCTTCATTTTGATAACATAGAGAAAGTACAGCAAAGGAGGAAGGAATGCCCAAAAAACAGTATTCTTCTCCACCTCATTCTTACCGAACCGGGTCTCGAGGCCCAATGACAAACCTGGAAGAAGAGGTGGAGAGAAGCCGACAAAAAAGCCAACGAAAGATGGCCTATAAACAAGCGAAAAAACGAAAGATGAAATCCCGCCGAAAAAGACGCTTCCTTCTCTTTATCCTCCTCATCCTTCTTACCTTTGGCCTTTTCAAACTCGTTCAGCGTTTCATCCTCACTGACCGGCCCACAAGTATCCCCGGAGAAAGGGCCATGATCAATAAAGCGATTACCGGTGACCTGGCCCTGGCCGACACCCGAGGCCGAATGCTGACACCGGCAGAAAAAAAGGCTGACCTGGAAGAGTTGATTCGCCACCTTGAGGCCATCCCCCCGGCCAATTGTCCGGGAAAGGTCGATGGCCAACTCAAGGCTGAGGAGTCTTTAGCCCGGCAAGCCCTGACTCTGGAAGGAACAGACGAAACTTTCATGGCTATTCTGGATAAGCTGGCCAAGTCTTCCGGTGGACCTGCCCATCTTTTGAACCAGGGAGATTATCAAAGAGCGGTAGAAAATGTCGGAAAGGGATACCTTGAAAAAAACTCCCCTTATGCCCGGGTTCTGACGGATCCTCGCGTCAAGGAACGCTACGCTCGCCTCATTCCCATACAAGTCGACCCCGCCAAAAACCAACCTCGCCTGACCAAATCAGGCAAGAGTCTCATCCTTTCCGGACTATCCTTTGAGGAAGGGGATGTGGAGAAAGCCAGCCGCCTATTACCGGGTTACATCCGCCAAGCCCAATCCGCCAGTCGCTTTATCATTGACCTCAGAGGCGTCCGGGGGCCATCCCATTCTTATTGGATCCAGGCCCTGGCTACCCCTCTTTGTCATGGATCTTTTTCCGCCGAAACCACCCTTTACTTTTCTCAAGGTTTTGACTCCTTTGTCTCCTATATGTCCAGCGAAGAGAAGCTGGAGCATCTTGACCTTCAAGATGATCGGGAAGACCTCTCCTTCCAGGTTCCGGAATCCATACGGCGAAAGGTAAGCGACATGAGTTATCAAAAACTCCTGACCTTCTCTCTGGTCGGTCGAGGACAGAAATTGTCGAAAAGCAGGGTGATCCTCTTGGTCGATAAAAATACCGGGAATGCTGCTGAATCCTTTGCCGATTTTTGTCAGCACAACCAATTGGCCACCATTGCCGGTGAACCTACCATGGGCAACGCCTGGGATATTCCCCCGGCCTACCTCCAACTCAAACATTCGGGCTTTGTTCTCGAATTTGACATTACTCTCCAACAAAGCCTGGATGGGACCGACCTGACTAAAGATGTTCGGGTTCAGCCCGACCTCCCCCTGACCGGAAAAGACCTCCTTCAGGTCCTTCTTGATCGCTAATTTCCCCCTGATATTTTCGGGATTCTGCCAATGATCAGGGTTCATAACCCTGTCTTTCTTGCAAATTCCCAAATTGTCAGGGCCCCCAGCCTTTCCGGACCTCTTTTTTTCCATCATCCAAAGCAAAACAAACAAAAAAGGCTGTGCAGGATCTTTCCCGCACAGCCTTTTTGTCTGCAATATCACTTGTCCCTTCTGAATGATGGGTTCAGCCCTTATCCTGGGGGTGGATCCGGGTAAAAATCATCTTTCCGGCGGAGGTTTGGAGAACCGAAGTTACCCTGGTTTTCACCTTCCGTCCAATGGCTTCATAGCCATCTTCAACGACAATCATGGTTCCATCATCCAGGTAGCCCAGACCCTGGCCGGGTTCTTTACCGGCTTTGATAATGGACACTTCCATTTCTTCCCCCGGAATGACAATGGGCTTTAAGGCATTAGCAAGATCATTCACATTGAGGACACGAATATTTTGCACCGAAGCGACCTTATTGAGATTATAGTCGTTTGTGACAATATAGCCCTTGTACTTCCTTGTGAGAACAAGGAGCTTGGCGTCGACTTCTTTCGCTCGGCGAATCTCCGTATTATCAATGATAATCTCCAGGTCGGACATCCTCTGCATTTCATGGAGAAGGTCAAGACCTCCCCTTCCCCGATTTCTCCGCAGAGCATCGGAGGAATCGGAAATATGTTGGAGTTCTTCCAGAACATAGTGGGAAACAATGATCGGCCCTTCCAGAAATCCCACCTTCATGACTTCAAAGATCCGTCCATCGATGATAACAGATGTGTCCAAAATCTTCGGTATGGGTTGGGAAGCCGGTGGAACCGGCTCATCTTCCTCATCAGAAACCGCTTCCTGCCTTTTCGATTTTTTCAGTGTCAACCGTCCTTCTCCTCCGGACTTACCGAAGTTTGACGGTAAAAGGCTCATAATGTCTTCCTTATGGGAAAGAGCAATACGAACACCCAGAATGCCCAGAAAAAGATGGATGATCACGGAGAGGATGACGCCTATGGTGTTACCCAGTACATCCATGGAGAGGGCGAGAATAGGTGAGGAAAGGATGGTTCCGATCAAAAGACCGATTAGTAAGCCTCCTGTAGCTATGACAACATCGGACAGAGGCACTTTCTCAAAACGCTCCATCATGGAGTCTTGCGTTTTTCGCAGGGTTCTTGAAAAAAAAGGGGACAAGGCATAAAAAAGAATAAATCCAACAAGAATAAGTGCGATGAAAAGAATGATCGGCCAGGGATTAATCAGGCTCTCAAATAATCCCAAACCTCGTAAAAGAAGACCGAGGGCCAAGCCGATCAAACCACCAATAAATCCGGAAATAATTTGAAAAAATCGTCCCATTTTTTTCCTCCTTTCTTTGGGTTCGAAATGCCGAGGAAAGAATTTTGGCGCAACCCTGATTTACCATGGATTGCGCCAAAGTCCAGAAGCTCTAAAGGCATTCCCTAGAATTATTCTTCAATTTCATCCAAGTCTTCATCCAAAGTGATCGCTTCATCAATCATGGATTGGGCTTCTTCAGCCGTCATGGATCCGACGATAACCAGTTCCGAAATCAGCATTTTCTTCGTCTTGTTAAGCATTTTCTTTTCTGAAGTCGAAAGGCCACGTTCCATATCCCGAACCTGAAGGTTGCGGATGATGGCTGCCATTTCGAAGGGATCTCCGGTCTTGAGACTTTCCATGTTTTCCCGGTAGCGTTGGCTCCAATTATCCGGCATGTCAGTGGTCTCGGCATGAAGGATTTCCATCACCTTGATTCCTTCTTCCTCCGACATGACAGGCCGTATTCCTATGTTGTTGATATTATCTACAGGTATGGAAATCTTTATGCTGGCAATCGGCATTTTCAGGATAAAAAAATCATGCTCCTCACCCAGCATTTCCTTCGTCACCTTATCAACGATCTTTCCCGCTCCTTGCATGGGATAAACAACCCTGTCACCTACCTTGTACATAGACTCACCTCCGTATTCCTATTATACAAGAAAAGGTTGTCTTGTTCAAAAGGAGTTATTATATCTGATTGTCCAAGAAAAAGTCAACTTCTCAAAACCCGATTTAGGACATCGCCTATTGTTCGGCAGGGAACCACCTCTAAACCATCTCGATTTTCCTCCTCAGTAAAAGCCGGCACAAAGGCCCTCCGAAAGCCCAGACGCGAAAGTTCTTTCAGCCTTTGATCCAAACCATCTACCTTTTTCAAGTCTCCGGTCAATCCCACCTCTGCTAAAAAAACATCCCGGGAGTCGATGGGGGCGTTTTTCAAGGAGGAAGCAATGGCCAACAGGATAGGAAGGTCGCAGACTTTTTCCTTAATTGCCAAGCCCCCTGTCGCCTTGAGGACAACATTCTTTCCCGAAAGCGGAAGGCCGGCTTTCTGTTCCAGGATGGCAATTAGGGTATTGAGCTGGTCCCTTTTAATCGTATCACCGATCCGAGAGGGATAAGCTTCGTAGGCTGTCGAAACCAGGGCTTCAATCTCGATTGGAATCATCCGTGACCCCTCCCTTTGCAAAGAGATGGCTGCTCCGGCAACCGGTTTATCTCTTTTTGTCAAGAAAAGAGCATAGGGATCCTTGACTTCTTCCATCCCCTTCTCCCCCATTTGGAATAGGCCTACCTCGCCGGTATAGCCGAAGCGGTTTTTCGAAGCCCGAAGCATACGAAGGCGGTCATCATAGCCGTCCTCCAGAAAAAGAACGGTATCAACCAGGTGCTCCAGGGTCCTGAGTCCGGCCATTTCTCCGGACTTGGTCATATGACCCACGATAAAGGAGGCCATGGGCCGAGGAGAGGATTTGGACAAACTGACTACGGCATCGGCAACAGCCAGGGTCTGCGTCGGTGTTCCCGCCCTTTGAGCGAAGTCTCTTTGCTCAAAAGTCTGGACGGAATCAAGAACCAGGAGCTGAGGCTTGAGCCTTCTGACCTCCTCCTCCACCCGGTCCATGGAGTTAGTGGCTATGAGGTAGACCTTGTCCGGAAGCCGGTCAAAGATCCGGTCTGCCCGACCTTTGATTTGGGAGGGAGATTCCTCCCCCGAGGCATAGAGGGTGGTTAACCCCCGTCGGGCCAGCTTTTCCGCCAGTTGGAGGAGAAGGGTGGACTTGCCGGCACCCGGGCGTGCCGTCACCATGGTCACTGAATCCTTAACCAGCCCCCCGCCCAGGACCCGGTTAACTTCCTGGAAACCGGTGTCCAGTCGATCCGATGTTGCTGAGGGAACCCGGGATAAAGCAAGGGCGGGCATGACCCTTTCATCCCGGTCAGCATTCCCCCTGGTTTTTCCGGAAATGGAAGTGTCAATGACCTGCTCTTCCATTGTCCCCCATTCTCCACAAGCGGGGCATTTTCCTGTCCAGCCGGTTTCAACCTGTCCGCAGGAAGAACACACGTACCTTCGCCGCTTAGCCACGACTTTCCTCCACCAGGGCCGGCCGCATACCATCATCTTGGATCTGTTTTCGACCTGCCTTCTTTTTCACCGGGATAATATCGATCTTCCCCTGTCGGATGCAGAGTTCATAGGCCCCGCCTTCATCAATTTCCTTGGCTAAAATCTTCTCGGCCAGGAGGTCTTCCACCTGAGTGCGAATATGACGTTCCAGGGGACGGGCACCGAATTCAGCCTGGTAGGACTCCTTAACTAACCTTTGGGCAATCGCATCGGTGAAGGTCAGGGAATAGCCCAGGTCCTCCACCCGGTTCATCAGCTCACCCAGGAGAAGCCGGGCGATTTGAAGAACAGATTTTTCGCTCAGGCGGTGGAAGACGACAATATCATCCAGACGGTTAAGAAACTCCGGACGGAAGTTCTGCTTGAGCTCCTCGTGGACAATGGTCTTCATCCGGTCATAGTCGTTTTCTTCCACCTCTTCCTCAGGCACAAAGCCCAAGGTATTCGTTTTAGCCAGACGGTCGGCTCCGATATTGGAGGTCAGGATAATGACGGTATTGCGGAAATCCACGGTTCTTCCCTGGGAGTCCGTCACCCGGCCATCATCCAGAATCTGGAGCATGACATTGAAGACATCCGGATGGGCCTTTTCAATCTCATCAAAAAGGACCACCGAATAGGGCCGGTTGCGGACCGCCTCGGTCAGCTGCCCCCCTTCCTCATAGCCAACATAGCCCGGAGCTGAACCCAAGAGGCGGGATACGGAATATTTTTCCATGTATTCCGACATATCAAAACGAATCATGGATTCTTCCGACCCGAAAAGGGACTGGGCGATCTGCTTAGCCAGATAGGTCTTACCGACACCGGTAGGGCCGACGAAAATAAAGGACCCGATGGGCCGGTCAGAAGCCTTGAGACCCACCCGGGCTCGCTTAAGAGCCGAAGTGACCGTATCAACTGCATAATCCTGGCCTATAACCTTAGCTTTGAGTTTATCCGCCAAATTCAAGTACCGATCCGACTCTGATTCCGTCAGCTTGGTCACCGGGACCTGAGCCCATTGAGACACAATGGAGGCGATCTGGTCGACATCAATCACAGGCCAATCGGCTCGATCTTTCCGATTTTCCTTCCCTTCCTTTTCCGCCTCCTCATCCAATTGGGCAATCTGGTCGCGAAGGGCTGCCGCCCGCTCGAAGTCCTGGGTCAATGCGGCCTTGGTTTTTTCCTCTTCCAACCGGGCCCTTTTCTCTTCCCTTTGAAGGGTCTCCTCGGGAAGAACGTAAGAATCCACATGAACTCGGGCCATAGCCTCATCCATCACATCGATGGCCTTATCGGGAAGAAAGCGGTCGCTCAGATAGCGATCCGTTAAATCAACGGCCGCCTCGATTGCTTCATCCGACATCCGGACATGGTGGAAGGTCTCATACTTGTCCCGAATGCCGCGGAGGATGTCCTTAGCCTGACTCTTAGATGGTTCTTCCACGGTAACCGGCTGGAAGCGACGTTCCAGGGCCGAATCCTTCTCAATCCGCTTCCGATATTCCTCAATCGTGGTCGCCCCGATCATCCGGAGCCTACCCTTTTGAAGGGCGGGCTTGAGAATGTTGGAGGCATCCAGGGACCCTTCCGATGACCCCGCACCGATAATGGTATGGAGTTCATCAATAAAGAGGATCACTTCCTCCCGATCCATAACCTCATCAATAGTATCGGAGAGACGTTGTTCAAAATCCCCCCGGTACTTAGTCCCGGCCACCATAGAAGCCATATCAATAGAATAGATAACCTTGTCGGCCATGACATCAGGCACTTCCCCATGAACAATCCGCTGGGCTAAGCCTTCCGCAATAGCGGTTTTTCCCACGCCGGGTTCCCCGATGAGAACGGGATTGTTCTTTGTCCGACGGGACAGTATCTGAATGACACGATTGACTTCCCTCTCCCTCCCAACAACGGGATCAATACCCTCTTCTTCCGCCTGGGCATTCAAATCTTTCCCGTACTTGGCCAGGTTGGATTCTTCTCCATCTTCCTGCTTTTGGCGAAGGGCTTCCATAAGATATTGATAAACGGCCCGCTTATCCACATCAGCTATCGTCATCATCACCGAAGCCATGGAGGACCGATCGTTCAAGATGGCAAAGAGAAGATAGTCGGCAAAAACCTCATTTTCTCCATTCTGTCGGGCAATAGCCGATGCCTGGGCAAGAAGCTGGCGGGAAGCGGTGGTGGCATTGGTGGCCGGTCGACCGGAGGAACCGGCCTCTGTATTGGAGGCGACAATCTTTCGAAGGGTATTGTAATTCGCCCCTGCCCGAGTCAACGCCTCGGTCTCCGGCCCTCCGGTCTTCATCATCGCCAAAAGAATATGTTCGGTATCAATCGCTGGTTTGCGGAAGGAGGTAGCCTCCGCTGAAGCATAGTGCATAAGCCGCTGGATCGGGGTGCGATTAAGCGCCATGAACATCCTTCCTTTCTTCATTTAACTGAACAATAGCATCACCTATTCGGTTGATTTCATCCCGAAAAAGTGCACAATCTTCATAGTTTTCATCGGCCAATGCCTGTTCCAGCTTCCGCATATAATCCTTCCGTTGGCGACGGAGGGCTCTTCTTTGCATGTCATAGGCTTTTTCCTGAGGTGATGACTCCGTCTTTTTTTCTTCTACTTTCGAGCCCTGTCTTAACATTGTCCTAAGCTGGTGGGCTAAATTCTGGTCTCCCCACTCTACAGGCATCTGTTGGAGAAACTCTTCCATCTTTTCCTCATAACAGGAGGCGCAGAGGTGGAGGGTTTTCATTTCTCCGTTCATATTAATCGCAATTTCAATGGTCGCCTCATTTGGGCAAAAATCACACTGCATGGAGAGGCTCCTTTCATTTCACGTAGGCCAGAAGCATGTTCTTTAATATCCTGGCTCGAACTGTTTTTCGGTCCTTATTATCCAGCCCTCTCAGGGCCTGGTCATCGGTTGCAAGCCGCATGAGCCACATGGCCTCACGGCTGATGATCCCCTGGTTTTCCAGTGCGGTTATAATATGCTTGCACTTATCGGTGGTGAGCTGGTCCAAACCGGGATCCTCCAGGATCCGTTGTACCAGGCTGTGGGGTTCCCGGCTTAAACGGACGATACGAATAAAACCGGCACCTCCCCGCCTTGATTCAATATAATATCCATTATAAGGGGTAAATCTTGTCATTAATACGTAATTAATCTGCGATGGGGCACAATCAAACTTCTGGGCGAGTTCATTCCGCCCGATTTCCAGGGAACCGTCACTACAATCCTCTAATAAGGAAAGGAGGAACTGTTCAATGTCGTTAGTAAGTCCAGCCATTCGGTTCATCCTCCTCCATCAATGTACACGAAAAAACTCTTTTCATCATCGTCTTTCTCCAAGATAAGTGTTCCAAAGGGTCCGGTTATGCCAATAATTCTCATCTATTAAGATCATTATCCGGAATCTCTCTGACCAACTTTGACCTTTGAAGGAGAAAGAAAAGTTCCCTATCAGGAACCATTTGTATTATACCCCAATTCTTAGAGGGATCAAACCATAACTCTATTCCGAATTTCTCTCATTTTTTTCAAAAAAATCGTCATCTCCCCTTTAATTAAAGGTTTTCTGTTGTATAATATCTGTGAAAGCATAGTGTTTTACTTTGAATTCCCTTCAATCCGAGAAGGTTAATGGTTGGAGAGGGTACTTATTGGTTATAATAGTCTTGAACACCATTGGAAAACGTTATGTTGAACGGAAGGTTGTAACTCGCACATCGTCTGCCAAGGCCGATGACAGCGAACAAGAAGGAGGAATTTATGGGTTTAACCACAAAGGAACATGAAGCGCTGCGTAAGGTTGTCCGCGACTTCGCTGAAAAAGAAGTAAAACCAAATGCCTTTGGTTGGGACCAAGATGACATCTTTCCTGAAGATGTCGTAAAAAAGATGGGTGAAATGGGCCTCCTGGGTATTCCCTATGAAAAGGAATACGGTGGACAGGGCTTGGACACCACTTCCTATGCGATCACCGTTGAGGAACTTTCCCGTGTTGACGCCGGTGTGGGTGTTATCTGTTCGGCACATACCTCTTTAGGTTCCTGGCCAATTTGGGCTTTCGGTACTGAAGAGCAAAAGAAAAAATACCTCGTTCCCCTGGCTAAGGGCGAGCATATCGGTGCTTTCGGTCTGACTGAAGAGAATGCCGGCTCAGATGCTTCCGGAACAGAAACCACTGCTGTACTTGAAGGCGACCATTACGTATTAAACGGACACAAGATTTTCATCACCAACGGTCACCGGGCAGATACTTATGTCATCTTTGCCGTTACCTCCCCTGAAAAAGGCAACCACGGCATTTCCGCCTTCATCGTTGAAAAAGGATGGGAAGGTTTTGAGTTCCCCAACGACTACAACAAGTTAGGTATCCGGTCTTCGATTACGGCCGAGCTTTCCTTTAATAATGTTAAGGTTCCTAAGGAAAACCTCCTGGGCAAAGAAGGTGAAGGCTTCAAGATCGCCATGGCAACCCTGGATGGCGGTCGGATCGGTATCGCCTCCCAGGCTTTGGGTATCGCCCAGGGTGCTTTTGAAGAAGCCTTAAACTACTCTCGTGAACGCAAACAGTTCGGTGGTCCTATCGCTGCCAACCAGGGAATTTCCTTCAAGCTTGCCGATATGGAAACCGCCATTCACGCTTCCCGTGCTCTGGTTTATGAAGCGGCCGAACTCAAAACCAACCATGGTAAATATACGAAGGAAGCCGCAATGGCTAAGCTCTTTGCTTCAGACACCGCCGAATGGGTCACTTCCGAAGCACTGCAGATTCACGGTGGCAACGGCTTCATCAAGGGCCTGCCCATCGAGCGGATGTACCGTGATGCCAAGATTACCCAGATCTATGAAGGAACCAACGAGATCATGCGGGTGGTCATCGCCAGCCAGACTGTCGGTAAACTGGGTCGCAAGGCCAGAGTTGCTGACGCGGAAGAAGAACACCTTGGCGGAGCAACCGGTCCCCGGAAAAACATCATGATTGAAGGAAGCCCTAAGGACCAGGTTAAGGAATTGGCCAAACACCTCAAGGAAGACGGTTATACCTTTGATACCACTGTCGACCCCATGGCCGACGTCGGTGAGGTAGAACGTCTGGTCTCTGTGGGTCAAGGTATTGGAGAAAAAGCCAACGTTGACGAAGCCATCGCTTTGGCTGAAGCTATGGGTGCTGCAGTTTCCTGCTCACGTCCTGTCGCTGAAAACCTCAAGTATATGCCCATTGAACGCTATATCGGTATGTCCGGACAAAAGTTCCAGGGCAACCTCTACATGGCCATGGGTATCTCCGGTGCCGGACAGCACCTCAAGGGAATCAAGGATGCGGCTACCATCGTTGCCGTCAACAAAGATCCCAAGGCGCCCATCTTCGCCAATGCGGACTACGGTATTGTCGGCGACATCATGGAAATTATGCCTCTTCTGGCCAAGGAACTTGACCAGGGCCAGAAACGCCACGAAGCCGAGGGCTTTGAGAAGAAGAAGAGAAATGTTCCCCAGGATCCTAAGACCGCAACCGGTGTCTATGTCTGCAATGGCTGCGGCCACAGATATGACCCGGCTAAGGGCGATCCGGAAGCAGACGTCGCTAAGGGCACTCCCTTCGACCAGGTTCCTGATACCTACCTCTGCCCCAAGTGCGGTGATGGCAAAGAAGGCTTCATCCCAGCTGAAGTCTAATTGATTGTTCTTCATAAGGAGAGGGGCCCTGCCATTTCTCAGATACCCCGGCCCTTCTCCACGTTCTTTTACGCATAGCGACTAATTGATAAACAGGAGGAAATTATGCATAACGTCCGTCAAGTTGTAGATGATCTTTATTGGATTGGCTACAATGACCATAGAACCCATCTCTTTGAATCCATCCATCCCATCCCGGAAGGTGTTTCCTATAACTCCTATGTACTCTTGGATGAAAAGACTGCCCTCTTCGACACTGTGGAGTGGGACTTCTGCCGCGAATTCCTGGAAAACCTGGAATACGTCCTGGATGGTCGGCCCCTGGACTACATCGTCATCAACCACTGGGAGCCTGACCATGCCGCTTCCCTCCAGGAAGTCCTCCTCCGCCACCCCGAATCGGAAGTCATCTCCACAGAAAAGGGCTTCTACTTCATGACTCAGTTCGGCTTCAAGGCAGACAAGAGAATTACTGTGGATTCCGGCGACACCCTGTCCACCGGCAAGCACCAATTCGCCTTTGTCAAGATCCCCATGGTCCATTGGCCTGAACCCATGGTCACCCTGGATACCACCAACGGCGTCCTCTTCTCTGCCGATGCCTTCGGTTCCTTCAAGGCTCTGGATGGCAAACTCTTCGCCGATGAGGTTGACTTTGACAAGGACTGGCTGTCGGAAGCCCGTCGCTACTACACCAACATCGTTGGCAAGTATGGCCCCCACGTTCAACAGGTTTTGGCCGCTGCCGCCAAGCTCCCCATCAAGATCCTCTGCCCCCTCCATGGTCCCATTTGGAGAGATAACCTGGGCTACATCTTAGATAAGTATGACAAGTGGTCTTCCTACACCCCCGAAGACAATGGCGTCATGATCGTCTATGGATCTATGTACGGAAACACCGCCAATGCCGCCCAACTCCTTGCTTCTGAAATTGTCAAGCGTGGACACACCGATGTCACCGTTTGGGATGTCGCTGAAACTCACTGCTCCTACCTGATCTCTGAAGCCTTCCGTGTAGGCCACATTATCCTGGCCTCCCCGACCTACAACCTGGGCGTCTTCCCCCCGATGAAAGACTTCCTCAACGATATGGTTGCCTTAAACGTCCAGCAGCGGACCGTAGGTATCCTTGAAAATGGTACCTGGGCTCCCAACTCCGGTCTGGAGATGCGGAAGATCATTGACCAGATGTTCGAAATGTACTATCTCAACGCCGAAGTTTCCTTCATGTCCTCCGTGGACAAGAACGGCAAGAAAGCCATCGAAGACCTGGCCGATGCCGTCATCGAATCCGTAAAGAAACAAGCCTAGTTCCTCTTTCGGTTAAAAAAAGGGCTGTGTCAGAACGAATTGCTCGTTCCGGCACAGCCCTTTTTCTTTTCGAATTTTTCCCTTAAATTATCAAAGGCGAGCCGCCCTCGGCGGTAACCTCATGGCTAGCTGTTGGTTCTCTCCTACTTAGCCAGGTCGCCTGCCGCCTCCCGGTCTAGGATCAGGGTGCAGTTGGGGTGGAGGAGGCAGAGAGAAACAGGGGATCCGGTGTAGACCCGGTCTCTGCGAAGGAGAGGGGCCACCGCTTCCACTTTCTTGGGGCCATTGGCCAGGATCAGGATCTCTTTGGCCTTCATGATGGATCCCATACCCATGGTAACGGCGGTCCGGGGAACCTGGTCCTCGGAGTCAAAAAAGCGGGAGTTGGCCTGGATGGTGGATGGGGTCAACTGGGCCACATGGGTGTCCAGGTAGAGACGGTCCTGGGGCTCATTAAAGGCAATATGGCCGTTGGGGCCGATACCCAGGATCTGGAAATCAATGCCTCCGGCTTCTTCAATGGCCCGGTCATAATGGGCGAAATCCGCCTCTTCGTCGGGGAAGTGGATCCTTTCCCGGGAAAGATTGACCTGGGAGAAGAGATGGTCCTCCATGAAGCGGTGGTAGGATTGGGGATGGTCGTGGGCGATGCCCACATATTCATCCAGGTTATAGGAGCTGGCTTGGCCGAAGTCGATCCGACCTTCCCGGTAGGCTTCCACCAGGTTGGCATAGAGACCCTCAGGAGAGGACCCGGTAGCCAGACCCAGAACCAGGTCCGGTTTCCGGATCATTCGATCGATAACCAGATCAGCCGCCTTTTGGGAAAGCTCCTTATAGGAATCGCAGATAATAATCTTCATGAGATACGTCCTTTCAAAGGCTTTGGGCTTTTTTCCCAGAGCCTGTTTCCTGTCGGAAAGGAAAAAGGAGGCGGACTCGGCCGCCTCCACAAAAACCTGATCAGGAAGGTCCGGGGAGTTATTCTTCCTCGCCCTCTTCCTTGTCTTCTTCACCAATTTCAGGAACATCTGCTGCGCTGACTTCTTCCCCTTCTTCTCCTTCTTCAGGCAGAACCTCTTCCTCAGGCTGGTTGAGGGAGCAAAGGGGCTCATCCAATTCAAATTCCAAAGTCAGCTTGTCGTTTCCGGCAATATCCAGGTCAGCAACCGTCAGGGTGTCGCCAATCTGCATATTCTCAACATCCGCTTCCGCAGTTTGAGGAATGTCACCCGGCAAGCAGGTCACGGAGATCTCATCAATGAACTGAAGCAGAACCGAAGGTTGGACACGAATTTCATCACGACCACGCAAGACAACGGGAACGGTGACGTTGATCTCTTCATTCATGTTAACGGCCTGGAAGTCAATATGGATGATGTTTCCACGAACCGGATGGTTCTGGACTTCCTTGATAAGGACGGTCATGGGGCCTTCCTGGGTATTAAGATCTACCAGGGTAGAAGTACCGGCCTTACTGAAGACCTTATTGAATTCGAGTTCATTGACCTGAACAGATTCGGTTTCTTCCCCTCTATGGTAGACAACAGCCGGAACAATGCCCTGGTTCCGCAATTTATTGACACGGTTTTTCCCGATGGCATCACGGCTTTGTACATTCAAACTATATTTTGCCATAGCTCCTCCTTAAAAAGTTCTCATATCGTCTAATTATAGCGGAAATCACCGCTAATATCAAACACAAGGGACGACTTCCCTCCTATTTGTCTACTTTTTTTCCTCTGATTCTCCCCGGTTTTCTCTTGCCTCTTGTAAGGCTGCCTCAAGAGCCTGGCGGAAACCTTCTGAACTCCTCGTCGCTCCTGATACCGTATCAAGATCAGCGGTATTCTGCTCTTTCGCTGCCTGGACCAAATCATCCAGGGCCTTTCCCCCGATTTTTTCGGTTTCCTTGTGGCTGAGCACCTTAAGGTCATAGATGGCCCCGCTCTCATCAATCGTTACGGAAATACGGATGGGTGCCTCTTTGCTATACCCTCTTCCTTCGCCAACATAGGTGCCCGATTGAGGCTTAGGCTCCCCAAAACCACAGGAGGTGAGAAGGAGGAGGGTGAAGACCAAAGCGATCCATGAGGCCGTTTTTTTCATCATTGTTTCCTCCTCTAGTTAGTATACTTCTGCTGGACAAGTGCACAGAACTCTTGGTTAGATGCGGTATTGCGGATGAGGCGAACCAATTGGTCAATCATCTCAATGGGATCACCCTGACGACCCTGACGGCGAATACGGAAAATCGCCTTTTCCTCCCAATCTTCGAGAAGGAGGTCATCCCGCCGTGTCCCTGAAGCGAAAATATCAATAGCAGGAAAGATGCGAAGCTCTGAGAGTTCCCGACTCAGGTGGACTTCCATATTTCCGGTACCCTTAAACTCCTCATAAATCATATCATCCATCCGGGATCCTGTATCTGTCAGACAGGTCGCCAGAATCGTCATGGAACCGTCACCATCAATGTTGCGAGCCGCTCCGAAGAAGGCCTTCGGCGGGTAGAGCGCAACCGGATCGAGGCCACCCGAAAGGGTCCGACCGGAAGGAGTGGTGGTGATGTTGTAGGCCCTGGAAAGACGAGTCAGGGAGTCCAGAAGAATAAAGACATCCTGGCCGGATTCCACCAGACGCTTGGTCCGATCAAGGAGCTTTTCCGCCGTTTCAATATGGTTCTGGGCCATCTTATCAAAAGTGGAGGCGATGACTTCAGTCCGGATAGGGTCATCCGGGCTACGGTTAACATTGACCGAACGTTCAAAATCAGTCACTTCTTCCGGGCGTTCATCGATGAGAAGGATAAAAAGAAAAACCTCAGGATACTTATTTTCAATGGCATGAGCAATGGACTTCAAAAGAGTGGTCTTGCCTGCCTTAGGGGGTGATACAATCAATCCCCGCTGTCCCTTTCCGATGGGGGCGACCAGGTCAATAATCCGGTTGGCGACATCTCCCTGGCCCTGCTCCAGACGAAACCGCTCATTGGCATAGATGGGCGTCAGATCATCAAAATCAGACCGGTTGGAATACTCGATCGGAGATGTTCCATTCACTGTATTGATATAGATAATGGGGGCATATTTATCTCTTTCCCTAATGTCCCCTACCACACCGGAAACAATATCCCCGGACTTGAGGGAAAAGCGTTTGATGTGGGCAGCCGGCATATAATAATCTTTCTTCTCCCCCTGATCGCCCTCTGATCGCAGGAAGCCGTATCCATCCGGCATGACCTCCAGGTGACCGGTTGTGGAGGGAAGATCCTTCCGCACCTTCTCCTTATCCCTGGTTTTCTTCTCTCCCTCATCTTCAACAGGGGGAGGAGACTGGTCACCACAAGCCTCTTCTTCGCCCAAACCCTCCAGAAGCTGGATCAAGTCCTTCTTTCGATATTTATAAGGGCTTTTTATCCCCTTTTCTTTGGCGATTTCCCGAAGCTCAATCAGTTTTAGCGAATGGTAATCCTTCATTCTTTCCTCCCAAGATCCGGCAGTGGCGGTTATCTCTTCCTCTTTCTTTATCATTTTGCACGCGGTAATCACCTATTGCACATCCTCTCCACCGGAAAGGGCCGGGGCTGCAGACCCTCTAGACGGTGCTAAGCTCTTGATTTGCTGGCTGATGGACTCCACGCTCTCCGGATCCAACTGATACATAAAGAGCTGGTTATTGGGCATGGCGTAGGAAGGAAGATCCATCCTCCCCTCCCCCTTAACCTGGGCGGACCCGAAGGACCAATGGGTCCCGGAAGACAGCTGGTTATTGATGAGCTGGGTTAAGAGGGCAGCCGGCATATTGGTTTGAACATCTTCCGCCATGATATCCATCATTTCCTGGGCATTGGTTAAAATAGCCGGCGACAGGCATTTATCAATAATGGCTTTAAGGAGAACAACATGATTCCGTCCCCGCTCCAATTCCCCGCCCGCCTGGTGTTTCCGGTCTCTCGCATAGATCAGGGCCGATTTTCCGTTCAAGGTGATCTTCCCTTCTTCGAAGTAGACCCTCTCTGCAGTAAAGGCAGTGGGATTATAGATTTCAATTCCGCCCAGGGCATCAACAATGCGGATTAGAGAATCAAAATTAACCCGGGCATAGTAGGGGATTTGAATATCGAAGAGGTTCTCTAAGGTATGGATAGAGGAGAACACCCCGTAGTTCCCGGCGTGGGTCAACTTATCATATTGGTCGTGTCCTCCATCCGCAATCCGAACATAGGAGTCGCGAGGGATTGTTGTGATCAGGCCCTGACCGGTCCTGGGATTGACAGAAACGATCATGTTAACGTCAGACCGGGATTCCGTGGCCAGTGGGCCATAGGTGTCAATTCCGGAAATGTAGACATTAAAACCCTCATCAATATGACTTTCCACGACTTGATGGTCAACGGACTCCTCTCCCTCATTCCCATCACGGGAACGAGACATCCGTCCAAGGGTGGAGTAAAGAGAAACAATGGAATAGGAGGACACGGAAGAAAAGGAAACCACCATCACGAGAATCAATATCGAGACGACTGAAGTCAGGTGGTTTCGATTCTTAATCCCATGGTAGGCTAAGATACCGAGAATCAGGAAGAGAAGAAGGAGGGTGATCCTTTGCCAAAAAACAAGCAGATTAAAATATTGCAGAATGGCAGCAAAGACAATCATGGCGACCAGGAAGAGGACACCGAGAACGCCGGATATAAACTTTTTCATATGAACTCCTGTTTATCTGTTGAAGATGAATGACCAGAGATACAAACCATCCCAAATATCTTATTAAAACAATAAGAAAAAATTGTGTAAAAGGATTATTTGAAAGCATTTGGGCCGATGAAACCTGCCCTGCCTCATAAACTTTATCCTGTTCTTTCTTATTCTATCAAAAAAAATGGTCTCGGGAAGCCCGAGACCATAAATTAATTAACTTTTTTTCGTTTTTGGCACAAATTCACACGCCCATGGGATCGATCTTCCAAATTTCCCGGGCATATTCTCCTATCGTCCGGTCAGAAGAAAAATAGCCGGAATTAGCCAGGTTGGCCAGGCACTTTCTTGCCCAGCCCAGACGGTCACGATAATCCTTGTCGATCTTCTCCTGAGCCTCCGCATACTTTCGGAAGTCATAGAGAACATAGTACTGGTCTCCCCGTTCTCCGTGTTGGGGTTTGACCAGAGAATTGTAAATATCCAGGAACATAAAAGTCCCGTTGTCATGGAAGGTTCGATCATCCAGGAGGTAATCCACCACCTGCTTGATTTCCCGGTCCTTAAAATAGTATTCCTTGGGATTGTAAGAGTCAGCCATGGAATTGAGCTCCTCCACCGTAGCTCCGAAGCGATAGTTATTCTCTTCACCGGCCTCCCGGAAGATCTCAATATTTGCTCCATCATAGGTTCCCAGGGTTGGAGTGGCATTCATCATGAACTTCATGCAGCCCGTACCTGAGGCTTCTTTGCCGGCAGTGGAAATCTGCTCCGATACGTCCGCAGCCGGGAAGAGTTTCTCCGCCGAAGAAACCCGGTAATTTTGAAGGAAAACCACCCGGAGCTTGCCTCTGGTATCGGGGTCTGAATTGACCGTATGGGCAATCTCGTTGATGAACTTAATGATGGCCTTGGCCCGGAAGTAACCCGGTGCTGCCTTAGCCCCGAAGAAGAAGGTTCTGGGGACCATGTCCATGCCCGGATTTCTTTTGAGCTGGTTGTAAAGATAAAGGATGTGAAAAGCGTTAAGGAGCTGACGTTTGTACTCATGGAGGCGTTTGATCTGGATGTCGAAAATGGAATCCGGATCAACGTCAATCCCCTCGGTGCGGAGGACGTAATCGGCCAAATCCTTTTTTCTCCGATACTTGATGGCATTGAGTTCCTTGAGGGTCTCCTCATCATCCATGTACTTTTCCAGTCCCTTGAGCAGGGTGAGGTCATGGTGCCAGTCATCAGAACCCAGCTTCCGGCTGATAAATCCGGCTAAATCAGGGTTAGCATACATCAGCCAACGACGGGGAGTAACCCCATTTGTCTTGTTATTAAACTTATCCGGGAAGAGTTTGAACCACTGGCTAAGGGTCTCCGCTTTGAGAATAGAGGTATGGATCCGAGCAACCCCGTTGACGGAAGTGGACATCCAAACCGCCAGGTAGGCCATCTCCACTACCCCATCATGGATGATCCGGTATTGACCCAGACTATCCCCACCCTGCCCATAATGGGCCTCCAGGTCGGAAATCATCTTGGCATCAATCTCTTTAATCAGGGTCAGACAACGGGGAGAGACCTCATCGACAATATCCAGGGGCCACTTTTCCAGGGCTTCCTGGAGGACGGTGTGGTTGGTAAAGGCAAAAGTCTGGCCCGCAATCTCATAAGCCCGATCCCAGGACAGGCCCTCTTCATCGATCAGGATCCGCATGAGCTCAGGGATAGCAATGACGGGATGGGTGTCATTGAGCTGGATGGCGGTCATATCGGAGAAGTGGTCGAATTTGCGATCCCCCGGGAAATTTTTCTTATAACGGATGACCAGGTCCTGGATGGAAGCCGAGGTGAAAAAATACTGCTGCTTGAGACGGAGGACCTTCCCGGCTCGCTGAATATCATTAGGATAGAGGACCCGGGTAATATCATGGGCCCGGTTCATCCCCGCGATAGCATCCGAATATTGGAAGTTATTAAAGAGGTCGAAGTTGAAGCCCGAATCGATGGGCTCGGCCTGCCAGAGGCGGAGGGTATTGACCACCCCGTTTTGAAAGCCGACGATGGGCATATCATAGGGGACAGCCATGACGACTTCGTCTCGGAATCGAACCGGACGAGCATACTTGTCCTTGCGGATGGACCAGAAATCTCCCCGTCGGAGCCAGTCATCCCCCAGCTCTCGCTGGAAGCCATCGACAAAGGTCTGCTTGAAGATACCTTGAGAATAGCGAACCCCATACCCCTGTACCGGCATGCCCATGGAAGCCGCCGAGTCAATGAAACAAGCGGCTAAACGGCCCAAACCGCCATTTCCCAGGGCAGCATCCTCTTCCTGGTCTTCCAAATCCTCGAAGTCTACCCCCATGGACTGAAGGACTTCCTTGACCTCATCCAAGATGCCCAGGTTAAGTAAATTGTTGCCCAGGGAACGTCCAATCAAAAATTCCGCTGAAAAATAGTATTCATTCCGAATTTTCCGGGCTTTATTTCGGCTTGCCACCCACTCGTCCTGGACCTTAGTCATGACCAGGGAAGATAAGGCACCATACTTTTCGTAATCGCTGGCGTGTTCAAAATCCGTTGAAAATTTCGTTTGCAGGTGGGCCTCGAGTTCTGTCATAAATGCGTCTTTATCCATATCTCCTCCATCTGCTCTTATTCGTTTTGGCTTCCGCTTTTCCTGGTCATCATGTCCAGTTTCTTCATCTGATCTTCCAGCTGAAGGGCGTGAATCATCTCTTCAATGTCTCCATCCAAAAAGTCCTGGAGCTGGTAGATGGTCCGGTTAATCCGGTGGTCGGTCACCCGGCCCTGCTGAAAATTGTAGGTCCGGATCCGCTCGGACCGGTCTCCCGTTCCCACCTGGCTCTTTCGGTCCTCGGATAATTCCTTTTGCTGCTCTTCCAGTTTCATCTCATAAAGACGGGCACGGAGAACCTGCATAGCCTTGGCCTTATTCTTAATTTGAGATTTTTCGTCCTGGCAGGTCACTACAATCCCTGTTGGCTCATGGGTCAGGCGAACTGCCGAGTCCGTCGTATTGACGCACTGTCCCCCATGGCCCGTGGACCGGTAAACATCCACCCGAATATCGTTGGGATCAATCTCCACATCCACCTCTTCCGCCTCCGGGAGGACGGCAACTGTAGCTGTAGAGGTCTGGATTCGGCCCTGGGACTCCGTTTCCGGAACCCGCTGGACCCGGTGAACCCCGGATTCATACTTCATCCTGGAGTAGGCTCCCTCCCCCTTCATCATGAAGGTGGCCTCGCGGATCCCACCGATGCCCTGGCTTTGGGCATCAATCTCTTCGGTCGCGTAACCCTGCTTGTCGGCATACATATGGTACATCCGGTAGAGGTCGCCGGCAAAGAGACCGGCCTCATCGCCCCCCGCTCCGGCACGAATTTCCACAATGACATTTTTGTAGTCGTTGGGGTCCTTGGGGATGAGGAGGATTTTCAGCTCCTCCTCCAGTTTTCCAGACAGGATCCGATTTTCCTCCTTGTCCATCTGAAGCATATCCACCATTTCGGGGTCCTCAGCAACTTCCAGCATTTCTTCGTCTTCTCGGACCTTAGCCACGGCTTCTTCATATCTATTATAGGTCTCCGCAATGGGCTTAAGGGCATTGTAGTCCCGGTTGACCACCCGCCAACGATCCATATCGGATAAGAGATCCGGATCCGCCAGCCTGGCTTCCATTGCCCGAAGACGTTCGTTAACATCTTTTAAGTTCTCAAACATGATTCCCTCCCTTGTCTCCATCGTCCAAAAGCCATCCGGTCTCGGTGGCTGTAATCTTTCCGTATTTCAATGTCATCGAAGCCCCGCTCTTCGAGGCGGTCTCGAATCCATTCTCCCTGGTCGTCCCCGATCTCCAGGGCCAGCCATCCCCCCTCCTTGAGATAGAAAGGAGATTGGGCCAGGATCCTCTCGTAAACGGCCCGGCCATGGTCAGATGCATAAAGGGCCAGGTCCGGCTCATAGTCCAGTTCTTTTTGAAGATTTCCCTTTAGGTCCGGATCCACATAAGGCGGATTGGAAATAATCCAATCAAAAGGAGCTTCATTCTCAGCCAGGGCTTCAAAAAGGTCCCCATGGACCCACTCCACATCCCTTTCCGGCAGATGAAGAAAGGCTTGGTTCTCCCTGGCCAATTCCAAGGCTTCCCCGGATAAGTCACTCCCCATCATTTTACCCCATTGAACCCCTTTATTTCGGGCTTCCAAAGCGAGGGTAAGGGGAATAATTCCCGATCCGGTTCCCAGATCCAAAATACGGTCGCCCGACCGCATTTCCTCGAAAACGGCCTCCACTAAGAGCTCCGTCTCCGGGCGTGGAATAAGTGCCCGCTCATCGACCAGAAAAGTCCTTCCGTAGAAGTCCCACCGCCCTAAAACATACTGGAGGGGTCGTCCGGACTGCCTGTCCCGGGCTTTTTGGCAGACCTCCTCTTCCTGGACTTTCGACAGTTCTATGTCCCCCGCGGTCCGAATCCAAGACAGAGGTCGCTCCAATACATAGGATAGGGCAATATCTCCCTCTCCCTGAGGAAAAAGGATCTTCGCTTGATTGATGTTCATGGAGCGGCCTCGCCTTTCAATAAAAGAATACTTGAATAAATACGAAAATGTAAAAATAAAAAAAGGCCAGCGACCGCTGACCTTTCATGCTTGCTAGTCTAAATTGTACTTCTTCTTGAAGCGTTCGATCCGTCCACCACGCTCCGCTGTCTTCTGCTTTCCTGTATAGAAAGGATGGCATTCGGAACAAACTTCGACGGAAACTTCCTTCTTGGTGGAACCTGTTGTGAAGGTATTACCGCAAGCACAAGTGACCTTGGCGTCTTCGTAGAATTCAGGTTGGATTTCCTTCTGCACTGCACTCACCTCTTCTCCCTGTAGAATCTTTATCCAATTTGTCTCGACTCGATGGCCTTGGATTTTCAACGGCCTCGCTCGCCGTGACCTTCCATAACTCAAGATGATCCTAAACTGAATAGCCTATTAATTATAGCATAAAGGCCATGCCAGGGCAAATTCCGGAAGATGGTTTTTCCCACCGGATGACCAAAAGTAAGAATATAGCCTTCCTACTGCTCAATAACCTCGAAAAGAATCTTTTCCAGCCTATGGCTCAGGCTTTCAAAATCAAAGTCCTCAGCAGCCTTTATTGCTCTTTGCTTCATCTCAGATAGACGGTCATCATCCCAGGAAAGGACTTCTTTTAACCCCTCTACCATGGTTTCCACCTCCTGGTCCGGGCACTCAATGCCTACATCATACGAGCGAATGACGGAGTGATTGTTCCAGACCGTGGAAAAGATAGGCCTTCCCGAAGCCAGATATTCGAAGACCTTATTATTGGAAGATCCGTACTGGTTAAGGCCGACTTTTTTGTGGTGTTTGAGGGTCAAATCCGCCCGACTGAGTATCGAAGGAATCTCCTTTTTTTGTACCCGTCCCTTAAAAAGAACATTGGTGATCCCCATGGCCCTGGCTTTTTCTTCCAGCCGGGGACGCTCAGGCCCTTCTCCATAGAAAAGAAACCGAACCTGGGGAAGTTCCTCTCGGATGGCGAAAGCCAGGTCTAAGATCCGATCAATTTCATAGATCCGCCGTATGGACCCGGTATAGACCACCTTGTAGGTTGAAGGATCATCCAGGTCCTCATCCTCGTAATGAACGTGGGCAAGATTTTCTCGATATTCCTCCAGGTCCACCCCATTGTTAATATAGTGAATCCGGTCTTGAGGAATATCATCCCACCCCATATCCCTGATATAGTCTTTTCCCCCTGAAATGGTAAAAATAGAAGCCTGTGCATTACCGTGAAGACGGTGTTCCAAACGGTAAAGATGGGCTAATATGGGCTTGGCTAGGATCTTTTTTTCCAAATTTCCATATTGCACTAGGGAAAGGGGCCAGAGGTCTCTTTCTTCAAAGACAAAGGGAATCCCGTGCTTTCGTGCAAATTTCATCGCCTTTTGCCCGGAAAAAGGGGTGGGCGAGGAAGCATAAATGACATCCGGTCTCTCCCCCGCTGAATAAAGTTGGTCCATGGCCCGGGTTAAATTCCGGTTAAACTGAATACCGTTGAGGATCCGCCGGTAGTCATTCTTGTGGTAATCCATCCCCCGAACAAAGGTAAAAGTGACGTCATCAAAATCCACTTCCCGGATCAGTTGACCCCTTGCCGTAAAATTTTTTTCGGTATTATGAACCATGGAGTCCGTTAAAATGCGAACCGAGTGCCCCCACTCCTGGAGGTAGTGGGAAAAATAGTAATGGCGAACAAGTCCCCCCAGTTGTGGGGGGACAGCGTGGTTATTGACAATCCAAATTTTCATCGGACGGGTCATAGGGCCTCGACATTCTCCAGGGCATGGCCACCGGGAACTCCATTTCGCGTATCAAAAATCATCTTGGCATTTTTCACCAGCATATCATAATCGAAAGCCTGGTGAGCCGTGGTGATGACCAGCAAATCCGCTTCCTTAACCTGGTCAGCGGTGAGCTCCTTTAAGCCTTCATAAACATGCCCCTGGCTCTTGAAGGAGGGAATATAGGGATCATAGAAATCCACATTGGCTCCTCTTTCCTTCAGGATCTCGTAGACGTCAATGGCCGGGCTTTCCCGGTAGTCATCAATGTCATTTTTATAGGCCACGCCCAATAAAAGAACGCGGGACCCCTTCAGGGACTTCTCCTGGTCGTTCAAAAGACGAGCCGCACGATCGACCGTATACTCAGGCATCCGGTCATTGACGGTCATGGAGCTTTCAATCATTGAGGTGTGGAAGCCGAATTCACGGGCCTTCCAGGAGAGGTAATAAGGATCCAGGGGGATGCAGTGACCTCCCAGGCCCGGGCCCGGATAAAAGGCCTGGAAGCCATAGGGTTTGGTCTTGGCCGCATCAACGACCTCCCAGATGGAAATCCCCATTCGATCGCAGAGCATGGCCAATTCATTCACTAATCCGATATTGATATTGCGGTAGGTGTTTTCCAAAAGCTTTTCCATCTCTGCGACTGCCGGTGACGACACCTTGTGGATGTCCGTGTCCAGGATGGATTCGTACATGGCGGCGATAATCTCTGTCGCCTCTTCTCCGATTCCGCCAACCACCTTTGGAGTGTTCTTGGTCTTGTAAACCGCATTGCCCGGATCCACTCTTTCGGGGGAAAAGCCCAGGAAGAAATCCTCTCCACAGGCCAATCCTGACTCCTCTTCTAAAATGGGAAGGAGGAGTTCTTCGGTGGTTCCCGGGTAGGTGGTGGATTCCAATACCACGGTCGTTCCTTCGGTGATGTATTGGCCAATGGATTCGGTCGAGGATTTTACATAAGAAATATCCGGTTGCTGGTACATATCAAGTGGGGTTGGAACGCAGATGGCAATAAAATCCACATCGCCCACCCGACTGAAGTCACAGGTGGCCTCCAGGATCCCCTCTTTCACCTTTTGGGCAAGGTCATCGTCTTGAATATCACCGATATAGTTTTCACCCCGGTTGACCTTATTAACCTTGGCTTCCTGGACATCAAAACCAATGGTGTGAAAACCCGCCTTTGCCATTTCCACAGCCAGAGGGAGGCCGACATAACCCAGACCGGCAACCCCGCAGACCATTTCTTTTCCCTCTATTTTTTTCAGAATCTCCTCTTTCATTGCATCCTCCTGAAAATATACTTCACCTGTAAAGACAGAAATAATCCCATCTTTCAACTCTTTATTCTGCACGGATCTATTTTACCATATTCTTTCCTCTTCACTGGAAAGCCAAACTAATTACGGACGTGGAGGACATATACTGGGACGTGATAGGGCTTGATCAAATCATGCTGGTGACTGTACCAGGACCGGGAAGTCTTCCCCTCTTCGATAAGGATTGCCAGGGATTGGATGGCTGCCTTCTCTCCCGAATAGGATAGGATGTCAGGGAGGCTATCCAAACCTTCTATGGCATTTTGAGCAAGGATAACCTGTCCCCGGTTGTGGGCGAAGAAATCTTTAAGACGGGTTCGATCCTTTTCCTTCTTTCGGTTAAACATGAGGAATACATCATCCATAGTCCAGGCATACTGGAAGGCATAGCGAATCGTATCCTTGAGCAAATAGAAGAAGAAAAGGAGGAGGAAGATGCCAATCAGGCCTAAAATGGCTCCCGCCATGGCTAAGGTTTTGGGGGAAGTTCCCACCCGCTTAACCTTGACCTGGTCAGGAACGTTGATCAGCTGACCGGTAGCGTCTCTTTCATGGTCGATCAGGTGAGGGCTGGTGATGACGTAACGAAGAGTGTTTGTCAGAATGGGAACATCTCCTCCCATAATCTGATCAAAGTAATAGTTGGCCAGTTTTAAGTTTTCCTCTGCGCTTGCCCCATTATTCACGTAAAATTTCTGTACTTCACTTGCTCGATTCCTGTTAACAAAGATTCCCCCCCGTTCATCCCGAAGGCTGGGGTCATAAAAGAACATCTCCGCCTCATACCATTTATCCAGGGGAATTCCTGTTTTCGCCTGAGCGGTCTTCACCATATCAGGGCTGGAAAAATAGGCATCCAGAAGTGCGGCATTGCTGAAGTAGGTTCCACCATCGTACATGATGGAGACTTCAAAGACCGCCGGCTGCTGAGCATAGACATTCGCCAGGACTTCCTTATAGGCGACTTCTTCTTCAACAACTTTTTCAGTCCCACCCTCTTTCATCTGTTTGGATCCCAAGAAGAAGGCCATGCCTCCAAAAAGGGCAACAAAGAGGACGACCAGAAGGATCTTCTCACGCAGGAGACGGAAAAATTCTTTAATAATTACGGTTAAACTCATTGTTCATTCCTCTCTTCTAATTCGCTTACTTTAAGGAAGCTGATGACCAGGCCGAAAATAACCCAATGCCATTCGACAGACATATTGTTTGATGAAATCTGGGAAAGTAAAATCCAGACAATGACGAAAATCAGGAGGGCATTCGCCTCAGGACGGAAACGAGGATTCTTCCTTCGATCCACCAAGCCCATAATGGTCAGGATATAGGTGACCAAATAGATGAAGAAGCCGATAATGCCGTTCCCCACCAGGATCTCTCCCCACCAGTTATGAAGATCCGCTTTTTTCCCGGTCTCAAAAATAGCATCAACGACCATGGTCGGCCGAATATTGCCGGACCCGATGCCCAGGCCGTGAGATCGGGCGAGAAAAACCAATCCATTTTTCAGCAAGCCTAATCGGATCTGGCCGGAGGAGGTGTAGGAAAGGGTCCCCGGGTTGGTCATGATGTAAACCACTTGAGCAATCTTCGGATAGAGAGCCCGAAGACTGATGCCCACTCCGGCGAGAATAAAGGCCCACTCCCCATTCAAATGGAAGGTGATGTCGGTCTTTACCCAGGACAAATAGATGAAAAGGATGAGGATAAGGCCCAAACAAGCCAGGGAAAGGCGAGATTCACTTTCATAGACGAGCACAAGTGAAATTACCATCAGAAAAACGGTAAAAACCAGAGAGGGAATATTCTTAATCCTGAAAATCCTGACCGTGGATAAGGCGACAAAAGCGGTGACAAAGCTGGCAAAATCGTTGGGATTGGCAAAAATAGTAAAGGCAACCCGTCTTTCATAAGGGGCACGGTTCTCCCCCCATAAGGTGATGAAAGCTTCATCGCCTAAAATATAGCGGCCGGTCAAACTCTCATAAAGGCCCATAAAAAGAAGGGCCACCATAAACCACCAGACAATGTGAAAAACCAGCCTCCACTCTTTCATGGTCCGGATATAGAAAAATAAACCCGTAATGGAAAGTAATCCCAGGAAAATCAGAAAGTTTGCCCGAAACCACTCCGGTCTATACTCTGCCCAGAGAATGCCGACCAGGGAAAAGGCAAAGAAGGCAAGATAACCCAGGTAGATTCGGGATGCCCCCAGGTGAGGTTCCCAGACCAGGTCTTTTTTTCTGATGATAAGGTGGTAAACCATCATCGGCATAAGGAGAAAGGCCATGAACCGATAGATGGACAACTGAGCAAAGGGCAGAGGAAGGGCAAAAAGCTCTGTCCCCAAAAAGACAGAACCGGCCATAATTGCCAAATATAGGGCCATTCATTTCTCCTTTCTTTGCTGTCTAATCAAAATTCCACTCCCCTTCTCCCCGGAAAATTTCCAGCATGGTGGTAAAGGTGGAAGATTGGACAAGAAGTTCCAAAGCGAAAGCAATGATCAGAACGGGGAGGCGTCCGGGAAGATTAAGGGCATAGTAAATGCCTGTTCCGAAAAGAAGGAACACCGTAATGATCTGCTTTTTTTGAGGAATCCGGAATCCGCACTTTCGTGAAAAAAAGGTCCTCGACAGATAGAATACGATAAAAGACACCGCATTGGCAATGGCCGCTCCACGAAAACCCAGCCGGGGGGTCAGGAAGAAGTTCACAAGGAGAGAGGACAAAAAGATCATCAGGGAGATAATCATATTGTATTCCGACTTCCTTTGAAACATGATCCCCAAACAGGAGATTTCCGAAAGAATCCGCATAATGTGGCGGATGGAAAGAAGACCTAAAATCAGGTCGACGTTTTGATAGCCTTCTCCCAGGACCTTGGGTACCAAGGGGGAGAAAAGGAGGAGGAAGAAAAAAATGCCGGTCAAAACCAGGAGAAGAGCATCGGAAATGAAGGCATAATGCTTTACGGCCCGGTCTTCCTCATACCAACGGAGGGCGGTGGGAACCCAGAAGTTCATGAAGGCATTGGTCACCAGGGCAAAGAGGTTGACGATGGCCGCAGCCGCATTATAAATGCCCAATTCCTCCGCAGAAGCAAAAGAACGGAGAAAGAGGTTGTCCAGGGTGTTGAGGACAGCACCCAGGGCAATTCCGATAACGAGGGGAAGGCCGTAACGAACCATGCGACCGAAAAGAACCCGATCTTTTTCAAAAAGACGGAAGTCCAGAAAAGAACGAAAACGGTAAAGGAGATAAATATCCGCTGCCAGCCAACCCAGGGTCATGCCTAAAACCGCACCCGAGTACTCACGGTTACCGGAGAGAAGGATGGTTACCGTAGCGACAAAGACCATGGCTTTAATGCCGATGCCGATTTTCGAGTAGTCCAAAGCACGCTCGGCCATACGGACAACGAGGAAGATAAAACGCTCCAGGACCCCCATAAGGCACCAAAGGCCACCTAAGATGACGAGATAACCATCCTCAGGCCGTCCGAAGAACCACTGAGAAAGGCGGTGGCGAAAGAGAATGGATAGGAGAAAAAGAAAGGCGGATACCAGAAAAGGAACAATGACCGCCTGTTGAAAGACATGCACCTTCCGGTGGTCGGTGTGGTACTCCCGGACATAGGCCTGGTCAAATCCCAGGCAAAGAAAGGGAGGGATTTGGGTCACAATATTTTTGAAAAAAGTAAAAATGCCGTAGTTCGCTGAGGTCATCAACCGGGTCATGATGGGAATCTGGACAACGGAGATGAGGGCACCGACAAAGGAACCCAGTGAAAAACCGGCGAGTCGTTTTAAGAAATGCTTCATATCGTAATTCCTTGATAAAGGTCTACATAGGCATGACAGATCCTCTCCCAATCAAAACAATGGGCCTGATCCATGCAGGTTTGTGACCGCTTTTCATAGTTTATCAGGATCTTATCTATCGTCCTGACCAGATCTTGAGGATCTTGGCTGGATGCGTGGTAACCAACCTCCCCCTCCTGAAAAAGCCCATCAAATCCCTGTCCTTGGGTGTAAATGACGGGGAGCCCCTGACTCATGGCCTCACCATAAACCAGGCCGAAGGTTTCCCGTTTGGATAAGAGGACAAAGAGATCAGCAGCTCGGTAGTCCTTGATGAGATCCTCCTGGGCCTTTGGTGGCTCAATTTGAACGAAGGGATAGGCGGATAGCTTTTTCGCATAATCGGCATCCCTCACTTTCCCGATCATCCGATAAGAAAGAGGCCGACTTTTTTCCAGCTGACTAAGGGCCTGGCAAACCAGGATCTGGTTCTTGTTATCCTCAATGTTGCCGACAGTCAGAATCTGAAGTTCTCTGTCTTTTTCAAACCTCTTCGGACCTTCCGGCCGGTTTTCTAAAAAAACCGGGGCGATTCCGTTATAAAGGATATGACTCTTTTCTTCCAAAGTCCGGGCCTGATCCCGGCTCACATACCGGTCCAGAACTTCCCATTTGGATGACGCAGAAAGAAAAACCACCGCCTCCGCTTCCTTCAAAATCTTTCTTCCCAGTCCCCTGAGGTAAAAACGCAGGCGAAAAAAAAGAAGATCCGTGGATCGAACGGCTACGATGTAGGGAATCTGATGGCTTTTTTTCAAACGGTAGGCCAAATAGCCATCCGTAAAAAGGGTGTGGGCGTGGGTCATGGAAACCCTGCTCACATCGATGTTGTCAACAAGAGAGCGGTAGATCTTTTTCTCTTTCAAAAAAAAAGAAAGCCGATCCCGGTTTTGAAACGGAAGGGTGGAGATGATGTACTCTTTATCAAAAGGGCTCCCCTTCTCCGGCAATCCCAATTCCTCATGAGAAAAATGGAAGCTTTGGATAGTCAGACCCATATCCTGCATTCCCTCCCACAAATGGGTGTAGAGAGCGGATCGGTTGGCACAGATTTGTAAATATAGGGGGTTGTCCATGCGTACACCTTCCTTCCTATCTTATCCATCATACCACGAACGATCGAGTAATTTTGAATAAAAAATGTGATCGACCAGGTCGTAAAAAACAAGAGACCCGGCCGGTCGGTCGGGTCCCTCTCTCTTTGCCTTGACGATCTTATCTCTTGTTGGACTTTCTCCAAATGCCCATTTCCTGAGCCTGGGCAATCAGACCATCCCGCATCTCCGGATGGGCGATGGAAATCAGCCCTTCCGCCCTCTGCCAGAGGGACTTGCCCATGAGGTTGACGGACCCGTACTCGGTCGCGATGTAATGGGCGGTATGACGGGGGTCAGTAATGGCCGTTCCCTCTTTCATCGTGGGAAGGATATTGGAGACCTTCTCCCCCTTGGCATTCTCAAAGGTGGAAGCCAGGGCGATAATGGACTTCCCACCCTCGGAGAGGTAGGCGCCCAGGACAAAGTCCAACTGACCACCGGTTCCGGAGATCTGGCGGTTGCCCACGGATTCCCCGTTGATCTGGCCAAAGAGGTCAACGTTGATGCAGTTGTTGATGGAAATAAAGTTGTCCATTTGTCCGCAGACATAGGGGTCATTGACATAGTCCACGGGAGCAGCGATGACAGACCGGTTGTTGTCTAGGTATTCGTAGAGGTCGGCCGTTCCCATGGTAAAGGCGAACATCTGCTTGCCCGGATGAAGCTCATTGTAGCGTCCGGTAAGCTTGCCGGCCTTGGCCATCTTCATCATGGAATCCACATACATCTCCGTATGGATGGACAGGTCTTTGATATCGGATTCGGCGATCATGGCACCAACGGCGTTAGGCATGCCACCGATTCCCAGCTGGAGGGTGGCCCCGTCAACGACGTAGGGAAGAACATTTTCCGCAATTTTTTTATCCAGTTCGGAGGGCTGGGCATCGGGAATGGTATCCATGGGTTCGGAGGATTCGACAATAGCGTCAACTTGAGACACATGGAGGACATCTCCAAAGGCTCCCGGGACCTGGGGCATATTCTCATTCACTTCTACGACAATTTTCTTTGCCCGCTTGATGGTCTCCCAAGTGGAGGCAATGCAGGGCCCCAGGTTGAAGTAGCCGTGCTTGTCCATGGACCCCACCTGGAGGAAGAGGACGTCGACGCTTTCAATGTCTCCCTTGCGGAAGTAGAGGGGGAGCTGGGCGAACCGCATGGGGGCAAAGTAGACGTTCCCCCGCTTGACGTTCTTTCGATCAGTTCCTGAATAGTACCAGGAGTTCCACGTAAAGACATCCCGACCCACCCGGTCGTTGGCATCTAAGATGGCCAGAGGGTGGTAAAGGAGGTAGCCGCGAACATTAACATCTTCCAGGTCCTCTGCCCGGTCGGCCAGGGCCTGGTCCAGCTTCTTTGGAACGGAGAGGGCATGACCGTAGTCCAGCCAGTCCCCGGATTGAACGATCTTTACCGCCTCTTCAGGCGAAGTCAATTTCTCTTGATAAATCGATTGAAAATCACTCATACAGGTGTCCCCTTTCTGAAATAGGAAGTAGGTGGAGAAGGTTTTCTTCTCTTGAAAATCGACCGGTCCCTATCGGACCCGGATCTGATTAAGCGAGGGGTCTACATGGCATAACCCGCTTCTAGAGCTATTATAAGGCTCTTAGGGATTAAATTCCAGTTCACCACCCTAGTCGGAAAGAAGGTAAAAGGATCCGCTGGCAGAACCGATCAAACGGCCATTGACCGTTAACCGGCAGGTAGAGGTGAGGATACGCCCCCCCTCTCGAAGGGCCCGAGCCGTCGCAACAACCTTATCCCCGGGCAGGGCCCGGCCCAGAAAACGATAATTGATATCCAGGGTGACATAGGATCGGTTGTCCTCCCTGTTGCTGAAACAGGTTCCCATAGCCGTATCCGCCAGGGCCATGACTACCCCACCGTGGGCTATGCCTCCCCCATTCAATTGACTCTGGCCAATGATACAGGAGAGAACAGCAAGATCATCGTCTTTCTTGTCCACCTTTATCCCCAAAAGTTCTCTAAAGGGTGAGGCGTATTCCATGGAATTGTCGTTTTTCTCCCTGCTCGGCTCATCCGCTGACCGGTATTTTGGGATCATTGTTCGTCCTTTCTTTTCTTTCTATTCGCTTAAATAACACTACTAATATACCCCCTCGGCAAAGAAAAAAAGCAAGCCTCCCCTCAACCGTCCGTAGAACGGCTGGTGAACACTTGCTTTTTCTTCATTGATGATTGGAATTACAGCTTTTTGAGGAATAGCCGGATCATATGTTGGAAATGACCGGCTTGTCGTTTACCTTCCTCAATTACTTCCGTCTCCGTTAAAGGAGACCCGGACATCCCCGCTGCCATATTGGAGGCGAAAGAGACCCCGCAAGTTTTAAGGCCCATATGGTTGGCTGCTGTCGCTTCAATTGCAGTGGACATCCCCACCATATCGGCACCCAGACTCCGGGCCATCCTGATCTCAGCCGGCGTTTCATAGGCCGGTCCGGTGAACTGGATGTAAACCCCTCGGTGCATTCGGCAACCGGCTTCCTTCCCCGCCTCTTCCATCAGGTCCTGGAGATGGTCATCATAAACATGGGTCATATCGGGAAAGCGAGGCCCGAGTTTTTCCGGATTAGGTCCCAACAAGGGTGAGGGGACAAAAGAAGTGATATGGTCCCGAAGGATACAAAAATCACCGACGCTGAAATCCGGATTACAGGCACCGGCCGCATTGGTCAAAACCAGGCTTTCGATCCCCATTAAGCCCATCAGGCGGATGGGGAGGACACAATCCTCAACATCATACCCTTCGTAAAGATGGATGCGACCCTGCATGAGGACTAAAGGAAGGCCTTCCAGCTGACCGAAAATGAAACGTCCAAGATGACCCGGAGCTGTAGAGACCGGAAATCCCTCAATATCCTGATAGTCAAGGATAAGAGGATCTTGGATTTGGTCGGCCAAACCGCCTAAGCCGGATCCCAAAACCAAGCCCACCCGGGGCTTGGTCTTCTGAGGGTTTCCAATTTTTCCTTCTGTTAAAGCGAATACCTCTTTAAGACAGGTATCCAGTTTTTCCCAGCAGGACTTAGTTGAGGGCATTACTATCCGCTCTTTGCTGCTTCAACCGGTTGTATTCATTCTGGAAGAAGGGAACCTGGCTGTCGGACATATAGACCAGGTGGCCGGGAGCAACTTCCCGAAGGGTATGGACGCCCTGGTCCGTCTCATACTTAGACTCATCGTAAACAATCAGTTCCTTCTTCTTTTCAATCCGGGGATCCGGAATCGGAACGGACTGAAGAAGAGACCTGGTGTAGGGATGGACCGGACAGGCAAAGAGCTCATTGGTCTCAGCCAGCTCGACGATGCGTCCATGGTGGATAACCGCAATCCGGTCGGAGAAGTAACGAACGACCGACAGGTCATGGGCAATGAAGAGGTAGGTGATCCCCTGCTCCCTCTGGAACTTGTTCATGAGGTTAAGAACCTGAGCACGAATGGAGACGTCCAGAGCGGAGATGGGCTCATCGGCAATGATAAACTCCGGATCCATGACGATGGACCGGGCAATCCCGATCCGTTGACGCTGACCACCGGAGAACTCATGAGGATAACGTGACTTATGCTCGGGCAAAAGACCAACGGAACGAAGAGCCTCGGCTACTTTTTCCGCCCTCTCCTCCCGTGACTTGTAAAGATGAAAGTTATCCAGGCCTTCTGCCACGATGTAGTCAATGGTAGCACGCTCATTCAAGGAAGCTGCCGGATCCTGGAAGATCATCTGGATCTCCCGGACTACCTCTCGGCGAACATCCTTGGGCAGGCGATCGTTGATCTTCCGTCCCTTGTAAATAATCTCTCCGGCAGAGGTTTCGTTCAGACCGATGATGGCTCGTCCAATCGTGGTCTTTCCGGAGCCGGATTCCCCAACCAGGGAGAAAGTTTCCCCTTTATGGATTTGGAAATTGACGTCGGAAACGGCCTTGAATGGATTCTTCCCATTGTAAAAGGTGACATCAAGATTCTTAACATCCAAGAGAACTTCGCCAGTCTCGACAGGTTCGAAGATCTGCTTTTTATTCGTCTTTGTCTCTGTCACTGTAGATTCCTCCCTTCGATGTCAGTGCCTTCATTTTATCATGCAAATCCTGTATCACTAGGGGTTTTTCAACCTTAGGAGCCCGGGGATCTTCCAACCAGGTCTTGGCAAAGTGGGTGTCCGAAATCTTAAACATGGGCGGTTCTTCCTGGAAGTCAATGCCTAGAGAATACTGATTCCGAGGGGCAAAGGCATCACCAACCACTTTTTTGAAAAGGGAGGGTGGAGTTCCCGGAATGGCGAACAGATCCTCTTCCTTATCGCCTAGCTGGGGCAGTGCTGATAAGAGACCCCAAGTGTATGGATGGCGGGGATCATAGAAGATCTCTTCAATCGTCCCGTATTCAATAATCTGTCCGGCATACATCACCGCAACCAAATCTGCAACCTTAGCGACCACACCCAGGTCATGAGTGATGTAGATGGTCGTAAAATTATATTCGTGGGAGAGCTCTTTGATCAGCTCAATAATCTGTGCCTGGATGGTCACATCAAGGGCGGTCGTCGGTTCATCGCAGATCAGGACTCTGGGCTGGCAGGCCAAAGCGATAGCGATAACAATACGCTGACGCATACCACCGGAGAACATGAAAGGATACTCATCATAACGCCTGTCCGCATCCGTAATACCGACGCGGGACATGAGGTCAACGGCTATTCTTCGAGCTTCCTTCTTGTCCTTTTTCTGGTGCTTGATGATGACTTCAGAAATCTGATAGCCAACAGTACGAACCGGGTCCAAAGAGGTCATGGGGTCCTGGAAGACCATAGCGATCTTACTTCCCCGAATTTTCTCCCATTCGCTGTCTTTCGTCAGTTTGGAGATGTCTCGACCCTCAAACCATACTTCTCCATTGGAGATTCTTCCGTTGGAGTCAAGCATCCCGGTAAAGGTCTTGGTGAAGACCGACTTTCCGGAACCGGATTCGCCGACGATGGCCACCACCTGGCCTTCTTCGAAGTCCATGGAGATGTTCCGGATGGCGGTGAGTTCTTTATCACGAACCTTAAATTTTACTTCAAGGTCCTTGACGGAAATAATAGGATTATTAACATTCATTTCCATAGTCGCCTCCTTACAGCATATGGTTGCGCGGATCCGCAGCATCTGCCAGGGTCTGGCCAACCAGATAGGTGGTAATGGAAATCAGGGCCGTCAGTCCCAGGGGGATCAGGAAGAGGTGGGGAGCTGAGGTCATATAGCTCACGTTCTTCTGAACGATACGTCCCAGGGAAGCTGATTCCTCCGAAAGACCGGTACCGAGGAAGGAGAGGTAAACTTCCGTGGAAATAAAGGCCGGAATGGACCGGGATATGGAGGTGACGATGACGGAAACCAGGTAGGGTAAAACATTGTGAATGATCATCTTGGGTTTGGAAGAACCCAGGGTTCTTGACGCCAGGTTATATTCACGATCACGGATAATCATAACCTGAACCCGATAGAAATAGGCCTCCCCCACCCAGGTCGTCACGGTCATAGCAAAGATCAGCTGGGGAACACCGGCGCCCAAAGCATAGGACAGGACCATGACGATAAGGATAAAGGGAATATTGGATACGATGTTATAGACTTCGATCATGACCATATCCACCCGTTTGGAGAAGCCCCACCAGGTCCCGACCACCAGGCCGATGACGGTAACAATCAAGGTGGCGATGATGGCAATGGACAGTGAAGTTCTTGCTCCTGCCCAGACCTGGTTAAATAGGTCAATGCCTTTATCGTTGGTTCCGAAAAGGTGTTCCGATGATGGCGGAAGGAACCACTGGGATTTATCGTTGATATTTGTCGCATCCATGTTGGAGAAGCCGGAAATCATGGGCTGAATGAAGGACATGAGAAGAATAAGGGCCAAGATGATGAGCATGGTGATCGCCACCTTGGAGGAGAAGAACTTCTTAAAGACGGACCCCCAGTAAGAATACTCCGGGGCGGCAATCTTCTCGGAAACCTTCTCATCAACCCGGTAGAAAGAAAAGGGATCTACCTGATCGACTTCTTCAAGCCCGCTGTGGGTTTCCTCGGCAGAAGGGGGTTGGACAATTTTCTCTTCGGTAGTCTTTTCAAAGGACTGAGCCGATTTTTCATCCTCAGCAAGGACTTCAGCAATCTCATCCCGAAGGTTGGGACTTTTCTTGTTTTGATCGGTCATCCTTACTCTCCCTTCTTCAAGTTCAAAGAAATCCGAGGATCAACAATGGTCATCAAGATGTCACCCAGGAAAACGGAGAAAATAGCCAAAGCCGAGAAGATAAAGGTCAAGGTGATGACCATATTGTTGTTCATGGCTTTAATGGAATCCGGCAGCATCTTGCCCATACCGGGAATGGCGAATACAGCCTCGGTTAAAACGGCACCGGAGATGGCCAGGATGATAGAAGCCGGAATACCGTTAACGATAGGAATAATGGCATTCTTAAAGATGTGGCGGGAGGAGATCTCCTTGCGTGACAGTCCCTTTGCCTTGCAGAACTTGACATAGTCCGCTGTCTCCTGGTCGACCATATACCGCCGTACCCAGAGCATGAGGGAAGGTGTGGATAAGAGTCCCAGAATGAGAATGGGCAAGACATAGGACAAGGGATTTTCAAAGCCCAGGTGAGGGAACTTATCCGGCATCCCTAAGGAAACCCCGATATACTTGACAAAGAAAATGAAAGCCAAAGAAGGCACGGCGATCAGGACATTAATATAAACGATGCCGATCTTATCGATGAGCTTATCCTTGTTCCGGGCCATGGCAATCGCAAAGGGCATGGCGAAGAGGTAAGTCAGGATCAGCGAACTCACCCCAAAAATATAAGAGGTAGAGATCATCGAAGGGTTCTTATGAACCGTTCGTCCGTTCGCATAGTGATCGGTAAAACGCTTTTGGTCTAAATGGTCCAACTCGGATTTGTAGGATAAAGTGAACTGGTTGACCGGGCTTTGAAGGACTTCTCCTGTTGGGAAGGTCTGTTTGGTCGCTTTTAACTGACCCTGACCCTGACTAATAACTTCTAGAGTAGGAATGCCCTGGTTGGTCGGGTAGGAGTTCCCGAAAAAGAGTTTAATCGCATTCTGATGGATGAAGGGGAAGTGCCCATTGAAATAGAGTTGGTACTTGTATTTACATCCTGAACATTTGATGGCCGGAGCACCGTTGGGACCGGTTCCAAAGGAATAACCCCGTTCCAGGTCCGGATTATTCGGATCCTGAATCCGGTTGGGACCGTCAATTTGAACCATCTGGGATAAGTAGTTCCAGACCAGGCGGAAAACACCATACTCCTTGGTTGCATAGACGGCTCCATAGCCTTCCCCGGACTCCGTCATCTGCTGAACCTTATAACCATCTTTTTCGAATTCTTCGATCACTCTTTTTTGTTCGTCGGAACCATTTTCTGTGCAACCGGATCCGCCCTCTTTCAGGGCACACATTTCCGGAATTGTGACATAGTCTAAGTAACCCAGGGACTCCATGGTGGCTAGCTTATAGGCGATTTTTGGATTGCCTTTAAGCTTTTTATAGGCATCATCCTGAAGGAAGATTTTGGATACCGGGACGAGCTTATAGAGAATGCCCACAACAATGCATACGACGATCAAAAGAGAGATTATTGACTTTATCAATCGGTTGATGATATATCGAGTCATTTTGTCTCCTTACACTTTCCAGCAACGATTGAATTGAGGGGGTTGAGATGCACTCAACCCCCTCAATCATAGTTCCACTATCGGCATCAAGTTTCCAGAATTATTTTCCGAAATTCTTCTGCCATTCTTCGTAGGCTTTGTCGTATTCTTCCGTTGTGATGATCTCATCGGAAATCTGGAGGCCTTTATATTTAGAATCGGCCAAACCATAAGAGGCATAGGCTCTGGTGAAGGGGACGTACTTGGAAACCACATCACCACGTGCCTTCATCCCGGTGGGGATATAGAGACATTTTTCGATTAAGAAAGCGTCAGCTTTAGCAAAAGCCTTATAGCGGGCGTCCATATCATCAGTAATCTTGTCCGCATCGCGATAGAGCTGTTCATAGTCCATAAAGCCCAACTGCTTCTTCAGATCTTCGTTAGCGATGACCTCTTTACCATCTTTGGTCTTTTCCATCATGCCAAGGCCGGTGGCCATCATATAGTAGCCGGTGGTTGGGGAATAGATGTCAACGAAGGATTTGGGGTCATTGTAGTCAGGAGACCAACCGGTAAAGGTGGAAATATCATAGTCCATGGCCGTAGGATCGGATTCCTTGTAAGCAATATTGGTGACGGTGTCCTCAGATCTCATAACGAGCTCAACGATGATATTGCCTTCCGTATTGTCTTCGATGGACTTTTTCATGGACTGAGCCTTCTTGACCAGACGATCGGAGGTCTCAATGACCAGCATATCCAGATGGATCGGGAAGACGACGCCATCTTTCTTCGCTGCTTCGATGAATTCCATGGCTTCTTCTTTGCTGTAGAAAGGCGTCTGCCCATCATTCAAGTCGCGTTTTTCGCCGGTTGCTTCATTATAAGCATCGGTAACCAGTTGAGGATACATGGTTCCATCGGACAGGGTGCCGACATCAGGAGCGTTGTTGATGTTACGCTGAGATGCTTTTGCCAAATCAACAGGGTTGTCGACAGACTGGTCAGCGACAACGTCGTAGGCGGCACGAAGAGCCTTACGGAAGTTCTCGTTCAGGATTGCATCGTGGGTGTTCTTTTTCAGCGTCTCGTCAGTCGCATAGTTGGTTTCATTGAAAGTCTGACGATCAAAGTTGAAGACAACGCCAAATGCAGTTCCGTTGGGGAGGGTGTAGTGGGTCTGTCCCTCATATTTCTTTACATAGTCTTCATAGTCAGCCCAGCCCGGATTTAATGCAGCCTGGCTATAAACGCCGTTTTCAAAGCCCTTGATTCCGGAATAGTTGTCGGATCCATCATCATAGACTTCAGTGATCTTGGAAACGTGTACGTTGGCGGCATCCCAGTAAGCCGTGTTCTTGGACATGACGCGCTGGGATTTAGCGGTGTTTTCGGTGAGGATGTAAGCACCATTGTAAAGAATGGAGTCCAACTTTGCGGCACCAAAGTCACACTTGTCTTTGTTGGGAGCACCCAGTTTGCAGCCATCGCCGGAGCTTTCGAGGAAAGCCTTATTAATTGGATATAGCACAGAATAGGTGGTCATGGAATCGAAGTAGGGAGTAGGCTGCTCCAAGGTGAATTCCAATGTGGTATCATCAACGGCCTTTACGCCGACCTTATCCCAGGCTTCATCGGAGAAGTCGGAAGCAAGATATTCATCATATCCCTTTAAAACACCCTGTAAGAGATAAACGGCCTCAGAGTTGAATTCAGCACCATGACGAACGCCAGTGACAAAGTCTTCTGCTTTAACGGTGTCGTAAGCCTCACCGGTATGGGTGACCCACTGAACATCAGGACGAATTTTGAAGGTCCAAACCGTCTTATCATCATTCGACTTCCAGGATTCCGCAATAGAGGGAATTAGTTTCCCGGTAGGAGAATTATCAAGAAGTCCATCGACTAAGTTTGCATTGACCCGGTGGTCGGTTTCCTTGGCAGTGGTTACATAGTCCATATTCGCCAAGTCTGTTCCATAAGTAATGGTGAGCTCTTTCTCAGGAATGTTCTCCGTAGCTTGAGAGCCGGGGGCTTCCTGAGATTCTCCGGACTTGCTCTCTCCGCCACCATTGTTTCCACAAGCGGTCAGGGTCAAAGCAAGTGCCAATGACAATGCCAGCAATTTCTTTTTCATTTTTCCCTCCTTCACGATTCAATCGTGTAGTAATTTTGATTCAGTATAGCACAATGGAGCTTTTTTTCAAGGAATGAGAGAAATTTATAATGATAATAAAAAAGTCGCTTGCATAATTATTATGCAAGCGACCGTATTTTTCCCGGATTTTTTCCATTATTCACTAATTATTCAGCAAGCTTTCAACTTTGCTTTGGATGTCCTCCTTGGTGAAGGGCTGGGTAAAGTTGTTGGTGTCGTAAGCTATGACCTTGCCCTCTTTGACAAGGAGGATTGCCGGGATGTATTCGACCTTCAATTCCTTGGCAAAATGGTCAAATTCCTCTCCCTGAGCCTCCGCGTCCATATAATAAAGGGTCCAGCCCTCTTTTTTTGCCACTTCATCCAATAATGGAATAAATTTTCGGCAATAAGGGCAATAGGTCGCCCCCATGTAAATCAGGCGGTCTTCCTTTTTTTTCTGAGCTTCCTCCACCTGGTCAATAGTGATGGCGGGATAAGTTCCCACTAATTCATTGTAGGCTTTCTTCTCCGCCTTCTCTTCTTCGCTTTCTTCCTCCGAAGAAGCTTCCCCTCCCGATTCCATCTGGCTGACAGACTCGCTTTGACCGGACTCGGATTCTCCTATCGGTTTATTCTGCCCGCAAGCGGTTAAAGTGATAGCTAAGACCAAGGCTCCCAGCAAGAATTTATTATTCATTTTCATTGGTTAATTCTCCTCTTGCACTTCTTCCCCATAAGTCCATACAAAGGGCCGAAACACGGCCGATCGCTTCCTCGCTCGTCACATCCTCATTGACCATCTCCTTGCGGGTGGAATACTCCACCAGGTCTTCTCCGGCCTTCTTTCCCACCGTAATTCGGAGGGGGATTCCAATCAGGTCGCGGTCGTTGAACTTAACACCGGCCCGCTCATCCCGGTCATCCAAAAGGACTTCAACCCCCTTATCCATGAGGTCGGCATAGATTCTTTCCGCCAGGTCCACCTGGACGATGTCCTTCATGTTCATGATGGAAATGATGACCTGGTAGGGGGCGGTCAGGAGGGGCCAGATGATTCCCTTGTCATCGTGGTTCTGCTCAACGATCGCGGAGATGGACCGGGTGACCCCGATTCCATAAGACCCCATAATAATGGGCTGGGACTTCCCATTCTCATCCAGGAAGCTGGCCCCCATGGATTCGGAGTACTTGGTCCCCAGCTGGAAGATGTTCCCTACTTCAATTCCCCGGGCAAAGTGGAGGGGGGCACCGCACTTGGGACACCGGTCCCCTTCTTTGACCATCCGGAGGTCATCCACCACTTCCCCATCGAAATCCCGGCCGAAGTTGACGTTCTTCAAATGGAAGCCCGTCTCGTTGGCTCCACAGATCAGATTGGACCGTTGAGTCACCGTCCAGTCGACTAGAACCCGGACCGACTCATCCAGGCCCATGGGCCCGGTGTAACCTGCCTGAGCTCCGGTCAGCTTTTCAATAGTCTCATCGTCCATCATCTCCACTTCATGTTCAGGAACCTGGAGGTAGGCCACCAATTTGGCCATATTGAGCTCCCTTTCCGCAGGAAGGAAGACCATGATGGGATCCCCGCCGGCCTTAAGACAGATGGCCTTGACCATCCTGGCGGCATCCAGGCCCAGGAAGTCCACCAGGTCCTCGATGGTGGTCACATGGGGGGTGGAGATCTTCTCTACCTGGCCGGCCTCTTCGGTCGGAGCTTCCTCCCCGGCCATCCCGGCCTTTTCATCCGTGGCCGCATAGTCGCAGTCGGGGCAATAGACAATCACGCCTTCCCCCACTTCAGAGAGGGCGGTGAACTCATGGGAGAGGTTCCCTCCCATGGCCCCGCTGTCGCCCAGGACCACCCGATAGTCCAGGCCCAGGCGGTCAAAGACCCGGACATAGGCATCCCACATGTTTTGGTAGGCGGCTTCCATGGATTCCCGGTCCACATCAAAGGTGTAGGCATCTTTCATGAGGAATTCCCGAGACCGGTTGATCCCGAAACGGGGCCGCTTCTCATCCCGGTACTTCCACTGGATCTGGTAGAGGTTGAGGGGGAGTTGCTTGTAGGACCGGATTTCTTCCTTGACCAGGTCGGTGAAGGATTCCTCGGCCGTGGGGCCCAGGGAGTATTCCCGCTCGTTCCGGTCCTTGAGTTTGAACATTTCCGGGCCGAAAGTTCTCCACCGTCCCGACTCCTCCCAGATTTCTCGGGGCTGGAGGATGGAGGTCCGGATTTCCTGGGCACCGGCCCGGTCCATTTCCTCCCGGACTACCCGCTCCACCTTCTGAAGGACCCTCTCCCCAAGGGGGAGGTAGGAATAAATGCCCGAAGCCGTCATCCGGATCATTCCGGCCCGGAGGAGGAGGCGGTGGCTGGCAATCTCCGCGTCCGCCGGCACCTCCCTTAGGGTGGGCATATAAAATCGTTTCATTCTCATGGCTACACCTCTTCCTGTGCTTTCCAATTTAAGTAAGCCTCAACAAAATCATCCAGGTCTCCGTCAATAACCTTCTCCACATTGCCCATTTCATGGCCTGTCCGGTGGTCCTTGACCATGGTGTAGGGCTGGAAGACGTAAGAGCGGATCTGTGCTCCCCAGGAGATCTGGGTGTATTTTCCCTGAATGTCGGCAATTTCTTCCCGGTGTTCCTCTTCCTTGATCTGAACCAGCTTGGCCACCAACTCCTCATAGGCCTTGGCCCGGTTTTGGATTTGGGATCGTTCATTCTGGCAGGTCACCACCACCCCGGTCGGGAGGTGGGTGATCCGGACGGCGGAATCCGTCGTGTTGACGTGCTGGCCCCCTTTTCCTGAGGACCGATAGGTGTCGATCTTGAGGTCCTTTTCATCGATCTCAATCTCCCCCACATCCGGAATTTCCGGATAAACGTCCACGGAAGCAAAGGAGGTATGACGTCTGCCCTGAGAATCGAAGGGCGAAATCCGAACCAGTCGGTGAACGCCTTTTTCTCCCTTGCAGTAGCCATAGGCATAGGCCCCGGTGACGAAGTAGTCCACCGACTTGATCCCCCCGCCTGTTTCATTGAGGGTCAAAGCCGTCTGTTCAAACTTCCAGCCCCGGGATTCAAACCAACGCTCATACATTCGCTGGAGAATTTCCGCCCAGTCCGTCGCCTCCGTCCCGCCGGAACCCGCATGGATGGAGAAGTAGCAGTTGTTCCGGTCGTATTTCCCGGACAAAAGAGCATGAGTCCGGAGGGCGGAGACCTTCTTATTCAGGAGGCGGACCTCCTCGGAAAGATCTTCCCGGGCCTGAAAAAATTCTTCTTCAGAAAGGATGTCCATCATCTCTTCCAGGTCACGATGACTTTCCACCAGCCCCTTATAGCGATCGATGGTTTCTTTGTTGGCATCCAGGTCCATCATGACCTTTTTGGCCCGGTCGGGATCATCCCAGAATCCGGCCTCCATGGTCTGTATTGTCAGTTGGCGGACGGATTCTTCCAGGCCCTCGATGTCAAAGGGACCCCCTAAGCTCGTCCAGGACCTCTCCCATGGAGGCGAGGAGTCCGATGATTTCGTGGTGATCCATGGCTTTCCTCCTTATTGGTTCTTCTTATTGGTTCTTTCCATGGCAGTTTTTATACTTCTTCCCCGACCCACAGGGGCAGGGATCATTCCGGCCGATTTTCTTTCCCTTGCGGACGAAGGGTTTGTTTTCCTCTTCCTCACTGTCCCCGGAAATCTCCCGGGTGGGCGTCGCTACCCGGGTCCTCTCCAGAGAAGAGGCGGGAACAACATGGTAAATCAGACGGACCGTATCCTCCCGAATGGCCTCATTCATGGCGGCGAACATATCAAAGCCTTCATTGCCGTAGGCCCGAACCGGATCCTCCTGACCATAGGAGCGGACAGCAATCTCCTGGCGGAGCTGGTCCATGGCGTCGATGTGGTCCATCCACTTGCTGTCAACCACCTGGAGAAGGACGATCCGTTCCATCTCCCGCATGTTCTCTTGACCCAGCTCCTTTTCCTTCTTTTCATAAATATCAAAGGCAATCTCAAGGAGCTTGGCCTTGAATTCTTCCTGGCTCATTTCCCGGATGTCCGTGACCGCCAGGATTCCCTGGGGGAGGAAGAGGGTGTTAAGGTAGGTGAAGAGCCCCTCCAGTTCCCAACTCTCCGAGGAAACAGCGGGCGGGCAGAAGGAATCCACGGCATCGGAGACGGTGCTTTCGATCATGGTTTTGATGTAGTCCTTCATGTTCTCCCCGTCCAGGACCCGCTTTCTTTCTCCGTATACAGTCTTCCGCTGGACGTTCATGACGTTGTCATATTCCAGAACCCGCTTACGGGTGGCAAAGTTGTTGGCCTCAACACGGGACTGGGCCCTTTCGATGGATTTGGTCAGCATGCCTGCCTCAATGGGCTCATCATCAGGGAACATGGAGGACTGGGACATGTTCCGCATCCGCTCTCCCCCATAAAGGTACATGAGCTTGTCTTCCAGGGAGATGAAGAAGCGGGATTCACCCGGGTCTCCCTGACGGCCGGCACGGCCCCGGAGCTGGTTGTCGATCCGGCGGGACTCATGGCGGGAGGTCCCCAGAATATAGAGACCCCCTGCCTCCCTGACCTTCTCCGCATTCTCCTTGGTTTCCTGACTGAATTTCTCCTTGAGTTGGGAAAAAAGAGCCCGGGCATCCATGATTTCTCGGCCGGTGATGAACTGAACTTCCGCATCCGCTTCCTCTTCTTCGGTGACGACCGTCGACAGGGGAAAGCGGTCCTCCGGCTCCACGTGACGGAAGGAGTCGGCCCATTCAATCAACTCATCCGAATAGCCCTTGTTGGACATCTCCTTTTTGGCCATCCACTCCGGATTTCCACCTAAGACAATATCGGTACCACGACCGGCCATGTTGGTGGCAATGGTGACTGTCCCAAAGCGTCCCGCCTGGGCCACGATTTCGGCCTCCTGGCGGTGGAACTTGGCGTTCAAGACGGAGTGCTTGATCCCCACCTTTTTCAGAAGGCCGGAAATCAGCTCCGATGTTTCAATGTCCACGGTGCCCACCAGGATAGGCTGGCCGCTTTCATGGACTGCCCGGATTTCGTCCACAATGGCGGAGAACTTCCCCTTCTCATTTTTGAAAATCAGGTCATTTTGGTCCTTCCGGATCATGGGCCGGTTGGTGGGAATTTCGATGACGTCGAGGTGGTAGATTTCGGAGAACTCGTCCTTTTCCGTCATGGCCGTTCCGGTCATACCGGACAGTTTCCCATACATGAGGAAGAAGTTCTGGAAGGTAATGGTGGCCAGGGTCTTGGATTCCGAATTAATGGGGACCCGTTCCTTGGCTTCAATGGCCTGGTGGAGGCCGTCGGAATACCGGCGCCCTTCCATGATACGGCCGGTGAATTCATCGACAATCTTGACCTCATCGTCTACAACCACATAGTCAATGTCCCTTTTCATGGTTGTCCGGGCCTTAAGGGCCTGGTTGATGTAGTGCATGAGCTCCATGTGAGAGGGGTCGGAAATGTTGTCCACATGGAAGAATTTTTCCGCTTTATCATTACCCTGCTCGGTCAGGTTGGCGGATTTCCTCTTCATATCGACAAGGTAATCCACCGTTTCCAGTTCCGGGGCTCCATCCAGGAGCTGGTCCAGGGGGTTGATATTATCTTCATCCGGGTCCATGATCCGGCCTTCCAGAGTTTGGATGAAGGTGTCGGCCCGGGAGTACATTTCGGTTGATGGGTCTCCCTGACCGGAAATAATTAGAGGAGTACGGGCTTCATCGACCAGGATGGAGTCCACCTCATCAACGATAGCGTAGTGGAGGCCCCTTTGTACCAAACCGCTTTGGTAGATGGCCATGTTATCTCTCAGGTAGTCAAAACCGAACTGGTTGTTGGTTCCGTAGGTGATGTCGGCTTTATAGGCGGCCTGACGGTCACCGGTGGACATGTTCTGAAGAATACATCCTACCCGGAGGCCAAGAAATTCATGGACCTTTCCCATCCACTCGGAGTCACGGGTGGCCAGGTAGTCGTTGACGGTGACAACATGAACCCCCTTGCCGGCGATGGCGTTGAGGTAGGCCGGCATGGTGGAGACCAGGGTCTTTCCTTCACCGGTCTTCATCTCCGCTATCCGGCCCTGGTGGAGGACGATGCCCCCGATGATCTGGACAGGATAGGGCTTCATGCCCAAGACCCGCCAGGCGGCTTCCCGGACAACGGCGAAAGCTTCCACCAGGAGATCATCCAGGGTTTCGCCCTCCCGGTAACGCTTCTTAAATTCTTCGGTCTTGGCCTGGAGGGCTTGGTCGGACAAGGCCCCCATTTCTTCCTCCAGATCCAGGACCCGGTTGACCAGCGGTTGAATCCGATCAATTTCCTTTTCACTGAAGGACTTGGTCAAGAAATCAAATAAACCCATTTTCCCTTCTTCCTATCTTATACAGAGTTCATCAATCAAGCAGGTGACTCCTGAGTAGGGAAGATTCTCCCTGCTTGCTCATGAGCCAATTTCAAAATAATCATACAGATTCATTATACACAAAATCTTGTTCATAATATGACAAAAAAAGATCCCGTCGCAAGGACGGGACCTGAATAGACATGAAAAGACGTTTTGGATAACCTGAATACTTTTTCGGAAATCTTATTTAATGAATCTTCCTTCACTTGGTGTAATCATGCCGTAGTTTCCGGCCTTTCTCCGGTAGACTACGGAGAGGGTGTCTTCTTCCATATTGAGGAAGAGGAAGAAATCGTGACCAAGAAGGTCCATTTGAAGAACGGCTTCTTCCGGAGTCATGGGCTGGACGTCGATTTCTTTGACACGGGCAATGTCCGGTACATCATCGGCAACCGCCTCCTCAGGCAGGTCTTCGATCTGATCAAAGAGGAAGCCGGTCTTTGTTCCATCCTTATGACGGTTCTTCAGCTTGGTCTTGTACTTGCGGATCTGAGAAACCAGGGCCGAAACGCACTGGTCGACGCTCTGGAGCATATCAAAGGAGGTCTGGTCAGCACGGAGAATGGCATCCGAGCCGGGAACAGGAATAGTCACTTCCACCCTCTTCTCCTGGCTCCCCTCGGTTGACATGGTGACGGTCGCTTTGACGTCTTCGTCAAAGTACTTGTCCAGTCGTTCCAGTTTTTCAAGGGTCAGGTCCTTAAAGTTATCACGTATGGAGATATTTTTTCCAACAAAATGAACTTTCATATGGAGCCTCCTTCTATTGATTTACTTTCTCTTTACATACCCCACTCTATTTTTTACAAAACCTATTCATCAATAAGAATTGGGTACCGGATGAATAGATTTTTTTACAAGGGCTTAACATAGCCCTTTGTATAAATAGTTGGTGAGAAAAGCCCTGGAACATTTTGGGATACTTGTGGACAAATCTCTTCCCTAACCCTGTGGATAATGTGGATAATTTTGAGGATAAGCCATGTTTGCGGGATTTTTGTCCACATTCTTTCCACAAAACGGTGGATAAGTTTCCCAAAAAAGATCCGGTTGACTTTTATGACAAAACCGCTAGGCCAAGACCGGTCAAGAATAAAATGTACAAAGGTCTGCAAACTTATCAATTCTCTTGTGGTCTTTCTGACCATGGTAACAAGATCTTGACCCTATTCATAAAATCTCGAATAATAATTATGTGAGTAATCATCGGATTATTTCATGGCCCAACTTTATTTTTGACCCAAAGCTCGAATATGTATTCATGACCTTTCTCAAATCACGGGAGGGTGACTAATAAATATCAAGTCCTTCCGTAAGATCTCCCTTTCCTTTTTAGAGAGCGAAGAAGTGGGTACATTTATGAATAGACTTCAGTGGACGGTATCCGGTGGAAATCCATGATCTTTCATCGGAATACCAAAGCAGAAAGAAAAGAAAGGAAAAGCCATGACACAGTACCGTCTCTTTTATAAAGAAACTTGCCCCTTTTGTAAGAAAGTTCGCTCTTTTATCGAGAAAAACCACATTGAAGGCATTGAGGAAGTGGACATCAAGGCCGATCCCGCCAACGAAGACTACCTGATCGAAAAGGGTGGGCAGGATATGGTCCCCTGTCTTTTCATTGATGACCAGGCGATGTACGAATCTGAAGACATCATCCAATACCTCAGGGATCATTTCCTTGATGGGCAAGGGGAGGATGCCGATGATCTTGGTGGAAACACCTGCCCCCTTTAAGGAAAAGTGACAGAACGAGCCTGAACAAGACCGGGAGATGATCACAGGTTTTGTGGTCATCTCTTTTTTTGTGGCAAATCGCTAAAAGAGAAATCGCCGAACGAGAGGAGTCAATGGTGAAGGAGCATGAACACGTTTATGGGCCAATCCCCTCCAGGAGACTGGGCAGGTCCCTGGGGGTCAGCCCCATTCCCGGAAAGACCTGCAACTATGCCTGTAATTACTGTATGTTGGGGGCGACCACCCGGATGAGTGGAGAGCGGAAGGAATGGATCCCTCTGGATGAACTTCTGGATGAGTTGGACAGCTTCCTGGCTGAAGGAATTGACTACGATACGGTTACTATCTGTGGAGAAGGGGAACCCACTCTCTATTCCAGACTGGGTGAATTAATTGAGGGCTTAAAAACCCGCCAGACCAAGCCGGTGGCCGTCATCACCAATTCCGGAAACATGGACCGGCCGGAAGTTCGTCAGGCCCTGATGAAGGCGGACATTGTCCTTCCCTCCCTGGAATCTGCCGATGAGGCTACCTGGCGGACCATCCACCGCCCCTCTCCCCATATCTCCTTCCCGGCTATCATTGAGGGGCTCAAGTCCTTTGCCGAGGATTTCCAAGGCCAGCTTTGGCTGGAAGTCATGCTTCTGGCAGGGATAAATGACAGCCCGGACCAGTTGGAAGCAATCAAGGCTCTGGTTGATGAGATTAAGCCCGACCGGGTCTACGTCAACACCCCGGTCCGTCCCCCGGCTGATTCTACCGTCAAGATACCCGACCACAAAAGGGTTCAGGCGGCGGTTGACATCCTGGGTGGGATTGCCCTGGACTACCTGACTGATCAAGACTTCACCAGTGCGGAGGAGGACCCCTTCCAGGCGGTCCTGACCATCTGCAAGCGTCACCCCATGAACCGGTTCGAGCTGGTCCACTTCCTTGAAGAACGAGGGGTAAAGGATACGGAAGCCTTTATCCGGACCCTCAAGTCGCTTGGTGGACTGGAAACGGTGAACTACTGCGGGATAGAAAGTTATCGGAATACGAGGAGCTGATAGTATGCCAAGACTAAAACGCTGTTGTGCCATCCATGACCTCTCCGGCTTCGGACGGGTTTCTCTCATGGTGGTTATCCCTACCCTCTCTGCTATGGGGATCCAGGTTGTTCCCGCCCCCACGGCCGTCCTCTCCACCCACACCGGAGGAGCCTTCCCGGGCTACTCCTTCTGCGACCTTACTGACACCATGGAGGCCACTTTCGCCCACTGGAAAAACCTCCATTTGGAATTTGACAGCATTTATAGCGGTTTCCTGGGCTCCCCCCGCCAATGTGACCTGGTGAGCGGCCTGATCCGGGACTTTCGCAGGGAGGATAGCCTGGTCATGGTTGACCCGGTAATGGGGGACCGGGGCGATTTCTACGCTTCAATTTCCCCCGATATGGCGGGAGAAATGCGGAAACTGGTTACCCAGGCCGATGTCGTCACTCCCAACCTGACCGAGCTCTTCCTTCTCTTAGACCGGCCCTACAATCCCGAGGTCGGCCCCGAAGCCTTCCGGGGCCTCCTGGAAGAACTGGCGGATATGGGTCCCCAACAGATCGTCGTTACCTCCTGCCCCGGAGAAAAAGAAGGCGAAATTGCCTGCCGGGTATATGACCACGGGGAGTTCATCAGCTTCAGTCAGTCCTACTTTGATGTCCAATATCAGGGAACCGGTGACCTCTACTCCGCCATCCTCCTGGGCCTCCTGATGACGGGATCTCCATTTGCCAAGGCCTGTGACACGGCGGCCGGAGAAGTTCTCCGGCTCATGAAAGGAAGCGTGACCTACGGCGAACCCTACACCGACGGGGTCTTCCTGGAAGCCTTCCTCCCGGAGCTGGGTCAACTGGTCGACCGGGACCAAACCCTGACCCCCGGCTACCGGGAAGGGCGGGAAAGCCTCCGGAAAGTCCCCGCCCCCGGCAAAGACTTCCTGGGAAATCCGGGCAAGTGAGGGAAGGCCCCGCGGGCGGGGCGGCGGAGACAAGCTGAGGTTCCGGCGGGGTCGGGAGGACTGGCGAAGCCCCCCTTCCCGCCAAAATCCCCATTTCGGGGAGGGGCCAAGCTGAGCCGCCCTTTTCGCCAAAATCCTCGTTCCGGAGGGGTATAACGATGCCCCTCTTTTCGCTGAAAACTCGTTTCGGAGGGGTATGGCGTTGCCCCTCTTTTCACTAAAAACCTCATTTCGGAGGGGTATGGCGATGTCTTTTTTTCACTAAAATCCCCATCAAGCTAACAGAAGGCCCCGCGGGTGCCGGTGGGACTGGGGGCCGACATGAGCCCTTCATGCTGCCATGAGCCCACCCCTCCACAAAAAGACCCCCTGACCGCCAAGCGGCCGGGGGCTTTTTTGTTTTCTTATTTCCCTTCGCCCAACCTCTTCTTGTCGATGAGGTTTTTCAGGGTGTGCCAGGCGAGTTCGGCGCATTTGACCCGTTGGGGCATGTAGGCGATGGATTGGAGGGCGACGGCGTCACCCAGGGATTCTTCGAGTTCTTCCATATCGGTCTTTTGTCCGGTGATCATGGCCAGGAAGTCTTCCACTTTTTGGTAGGCTTGGTCGACAGTCTCCCCTTCGATGAGTTCGCACATGAGGGAGGTGGAGGCCTGGGAGATGGCGCAGCCTTGGCCGGTGTATGAGGCTTCCTTGATCACATCCCCGTCCATGGTCAGTTCCAGCTCAATCTCATCCCCACAGGAGGGGTTGTGGCCGGCTTCGACGATGTCGGGGTTTTCCTGGTCATACTTATAGTCCGAGGAGTTGGCATGGGCCATGACGATCTTGGAATACAGGGCTTTCATATCCATCAGCGGACCTCCTCTGGATGCATGGTCTCCTGGACCAGGTCGATCCCTTCGAAGAGCTTGTCCACCTCTTCTTTGGTGTTGTAGAAGGCGAAGGAAGCCCGGCATGAGGCAGCGATACATAGACCCCGGTGAAGGGGCTGGGTGCAGTGGTGGCCGGACCGGATGGCGATGCCGATGGAGTCCATGATGGTGGAGACGTCGTGGGGGTGGACCCCCTTGATGTTGAAGGCAACGGCGGTTCCTCTGGCGGAATGGCGGGGCCGATAGACTTCCAGGTCCTCCCTGGCCTCCATCTTAAGGGCGCAGTATTCGGCCAGGGCCTTCTCATAGCGGGCGATCTTGTCCATCCCGATAGCTTCCATATAGTCGATGGCGGCATGGAGGCCGACCACCCCGCCCACATTCTGGGTCCCTGCCTCAAATTTGTAGGGCAGGGGGGCAAAGGTGGAGGTCTGGTCCTCCACATATTCGATCATCTCTCCCCCATAGAGGAAGGGAGGGATCTTCTCCAGGATCTCCTTCTTCCCATAGAGAACCCCGATCCCAAAGGGAGCCAACATCTTGTGGCCGGAGAAGGCCAGGAAGTCGCAGTCCAGGTTCTGGACATCGATAGGGTCATGGGGGACGGCCTGGGCCCCATCCATGACCGCGATGGCTCCAACCTCATGGGCCAGACGGATGATTTCCCTGGCATTGGGCTCCGAGGAGAGGACGTTGGAGGCTCCGGTGAAGGCCACCACCTTGGTCCGGTCGTTGAGTTTGGACTTGTAGTCCTCCATGTCGAAGGAGAAGTCATCGTCCAGCTCGACATAAACCAGCTCCGCCCCCGACTGCTGGCAGGCGAACTGCCAGTTCACCGAATTGGAGTGGTGCTCCATCCGGGAGATGATGACCCGGTCGCCCTCCTTCAGGTAGTGGAGGGCCCAGATGTAGGAGACCAGGTTGAGGGATTCGGAGGCATTCCGGGTGAAGATGACCTCCTCCTTGTGGCCGACATGGATAAATTTCGCTACCCTTGCCCGGCCCTCTTCATAGGCCTGGGTGGCATAGAGGGAAAGCCGGTGGTTGCCCCGGAGGGGGTTGGCATTCTCATAGCGGTAGAAGTCCGCCACCCGGTCGATGACGGGGTTGGGCCGCTGGGTGGTCGCCCCGTTGTCCAGGTAGGTGATGGGGGTCCCCTCCGACTTGAGATAGTCGAAGTCGGCCCGGACAGCCTCCAGGTCAAAGCCCGGATCATCCAGGATGGCCAGGACCCGGTCCATGGTCATGGGGATCTCGTTCAGCTTTTCTTTCTTATTTTCCATGGCGGTTGACAATCCTTTCGTGAATCACTTGCTTCAGGCTCTCCCGAAGGTCCTCATCCGGGATCCGGTCCAGGGAAGGCCGCATCCGGGATTCGACGATGAGGCCCTCGGCCTCGGACCGGGGGAAGCCCCGGCTCATGAGGTAGAAGAGGATATCCTCGTCCAGCTTGCCGTTGGAGGCGGCATGGTTGGCCTGGACCAGGTCCTCATGGCAGAGGAGGATAGGGACAGCCAGGGACTTGGCCTCTTCCGAGAGAAGGAGGGTGAACTCTTCCTCTCCCCCGACGGCTCCTACCGAGCCCTCCTTGAAGTCCAGGGTGTCCCGGAAGGACTTGTAGGCACGGTCCAGGAGGGCTCCATTGGCTTCGATGTGGCCATCGGTGAAGTGGTTGAAGAAGGTGACATTGTAAAAAAAATCCATCCTGGCCTGACCCCAACCCAAGTAGGCGGTGTGGATGTCGGCCTTGGATTCGTAACCCACCAGGTCTCCCCAGAGGTAGAAGTTGGACTTACCGGAACCCAGACATACCGTGGTGAGCTTGAGCTCAGCCCCGTCCTCCATGTCAGCGATCAAGGAGAGGTTGGAACTGACTCCCTCATCCACCTGGTCAAGTACAATTAAGTGGAGAAGGGCGTCTTCTTTCAGCTGGACCCGAACGGCTCCGTTCCGGTAGTAGGCCCCCTCCCCTTGGGAGGCGGTGGAGATGATGGCCGTTGCCCGGTGGCCTTCCGGAAGGTCAAACTGGTGGGAATCCACCAAAATGGGCTGATCATCGGACAGGGTGAAGTCCACCCGGTAATGGTCCCCTTCCTCAAGCTCGGTATGGTTTTTGTAGTTGGCAAAGATCCTGTTCTGGTCCATAAGGTCTCGGGAAATTCCCCGGGGATCCTCCTCCAGGTCCCGGGCCGTATGGAAGGGAACCTGGGTCTTCCGATCCGACTCAAAGTCGGGTTGGAAGGGATCCAGGACCGCATTCTTCTCCATGACCAGGAGGTCAGTCTCCACATCGTTGGCCTTCATCCAGCGATTGGTCAGTGCGGGTAGGACGGACCCGCGGCCTTGTTTAACACTTGTCATCAGCCAATCGCTCCTTTCAGTTCCAAAGTAATCAGGTTATTCATCTCCACGGCATATTCCATGGGCAGTTCCTTGGCCACCGGTTCGGCGAATCCCCGAACGATCATGGCCTTGGCCTCATCTTCCGGAATTCCACGGGTCATGAGGTAGTAGATGGCATCCTCATCGATGGATCCAATCTTGGCCTCATGGCCCAGTTCCACATCCTCATTTTCCACCCGGATAGAAGGGATGGTGTCGGTCCGGGATTCCGGATCCAACATGAGGGACTCGCAGTCCTGGGCACAGCGGGACCCCTGGGAGTCCGGCCCCATGACGACGGTTCCCCGGTAGATGGAGGTTCCCCCACCCTTGGAGATGGACTTGGAGTTGATGGAAGAATAGGTCCGGGGAGCAAGGTGGATGGACTGGGCCCCGGTATCCAGGTACTGGCCCTTGCCGGCGAAGGTAATCCCGGTGAATTCCGACACCGCCCCTTCTCCCTTGAGAACGGAAGCCGGGTAGAGCATGGAAACGGCGGATCCAAAGGAGCCGGACACCCACTCAATCTTCCCCTTCTTCTCCACCTGAGCCCGTTTGGTGTTGAGGTTGTACATGTTCCGGGACCAGTTTTCGATGGTGGAATAACGGAGGTGGGCCCCTTCTCCGACGAAGAGTTCCACGGCCCCGGCATGGAGGTTCAGGGTATTGTACTTGGGAGCTGAGCAGCCTTCAATGAAGTGGCAATCTCCCCCGTCTTCGATGATAATCAGGGTGTGCTCAAACTGTCCCGCCCCCGGGGCATTCAGGCGGAAGTAGGATTGGAGGGGGAAGTCCACCTTGACTCCCTTGGGGACGTAGACGAAGGATCCACCCGACCAAACGGCATAGTGGAGGGCCGCATATCGGTGGAGGCGGGGGGTAATGAGGGTTCCGAAATACTTCTTGACGATCTCGGGATACTCCCGAACACCTGTCTCAAAGTCGGTGTAGACCACCCCTTTTTCGCCCAAAAAGTCTTTCATGTTATGGTAGACGATCTCGGAGTCAAATTGGGCTCCCACCCCGGCCAGGGATTTAAGCTCAGCTTCCGGAATCCCCAGCTTCTCAAAGGTGTCCCGGATCTCATCCGGAACATCCTTCCAGTCCCGAGCCTTCTGGGCCTTGGGCCGGACATAGGCGGAAATCTTGTCCATGTCCACCGGGGTCAGGTCAGGACCCCAATTGGGGTTTTCGGAGGCATTGAAAATCTCCAGGGCTTCCAGCCGTTTTTCCAGCATCCAGTCAGGCTCGTTTTTCTCCTTGGAAATCTCCCGGACGGTCTCCTCCGACAGGCCATTTTCCGTTTTATAATCATAGTCCAGACTGTTTTTAATATCGTAGACCCCCCGCCGCTGGTCGGACACATCCGTCCTCTCCGGCGGAGTGACCCGCTTTGATTGTTTTCTCCGGTCCCTCTCCGCCTTCCTTTCCAGGTGACGGGCATGGGCCAGGTCCATACGGTCTTGGTCCATCTTAGGCCTCCTCTTCCGACTTGGTCTCCAGACCCAGTTCCTCCCGGATCCAGCCGTAGCCCTCTTCCTGAACCTTGTCAACCAGGTCGGGACCACCCTCCTTGACCAGCTTGCCCCCGATGATGACGTGGACAAAGTCGGGATGGAGGGAAGCCAGAATAGTGGAGATGTGGGTGATGATGAGGCAGGACTTGTCTTCGTTGAGGAAGTCCGCTACCCCCTGGGAGACCACCCGGACCGCATCCACATCCAGACCCGAGTCGATTTCATCCAACATGACGAACTTGGGGTCCAGTGTCTGCATCTGGAGGATTTCCGTCTTCTTCTTTTCACCCCCGGAAAAGCCCACGTTGAGATAGCGGCCGGACAGGTCCCCGCCCATCTCCAGGTCTTCTGCCTTCCGGTTGATTTCCTTATTGAACTTCATAATGGAGGGGTTCTTCCCCGTCTTCTGGGCAACAGAAGCCCGAAGGAAGTCCTCTACGCTGACCCCGGGCACCTCCTGGGGGTTCTGGAAGGCCATGAAAATCCCCTTCCGAGCCCGTTCATCCGCCGTCCATTCCAGGATGGACTCCCCTTCAAAAAGGATGTCTCCCTGAGTAATCTTATATTTGGGATGGGCCATGATGGCGTTGGCTAAGGTGGACTTGCCGGCACCATTAGGTCCTAATACAACATGGACTTCTCCGGGATGGATCGTCAGGTTGACCCCGGACAGGATTTCTTTGCCCTCAATCTCAACATGCAGATCTTTTATTTCCAGTAAATTTGCCATATTCACTCCTCATTCTTTCTGACAGCGTGCATTTTTTTATATACCGCTTTTTCCCTTTTTAAGACGGTCGGGAAAAAGGAAACTGAACAATAAAACCATCCACTATTCAAGATAGGGGATGGTTTCTTCTCTTCCATTGATTATAATCACATTTCCGGATTTTTGATCCCAATCACACTTGAGCCTCCGGCAGCTGGGGATAGTCCTCTCGATAGAGGTCGACCAATTCCCGGGCAATGGTCCCCCAGGAGAATTTCTCCGCCACTTCCCGGGCCATCTTGTCCCGGTCATAGCTATCGATGGTTTTCACCATCCGGTCCATGGCCCGGCCGGCAGCAAAGGCATCCCCCACCTCCACCACTTCTCCGTAGTCTTCCTTCATATAATCATCCAGACCCCCGCAGCGGGAGGCGATGACAGGAAGGCCGGAAGCCAGGGCTTCCACAAAAGCCACCCCAAAGGTTTCCTTCCGGGAGAGGAGGACGAAGGCCTGGGCTTTTCCATAGGCTCGGGCGATGGTTGCCCTCTCCACCATTCCTTCCATGGTGACCGCCTCCCTGATGTGGAGGTCCTCAGCCAGGGCTTCCAGCTTTTCCCTTTCCGGACCATCCCCGAAAATGACCAGACGGCTCTTCGGGAAATGCTCCCGGTGGAAGGCAAAGGCCCGGAGGAGGACATCGTAATTTTTAATGGGAAGGAGGTTGCCGGCGGAAACAAAGGTGAAAGGTTCATTCTCCTTATTACCTGCAGATGAGACAAAAAGGGAGGTATCGATCACGTTGTTGATTACCGTGGAATCAAAGCCGGTTTCCCTCCGAATATTCTTTTGGAGGGAAGAAGAGACCGTAATCAGGCGATGGATCCGGGGATAAAGATCCTTAGCCCGTCTTTTGATTCCCGGATTCAACGGGGATTCATGGAGGAGGGAGGAATGCTCCGTTAAATAGAGGGCCAGGCCCTTCCTTTCACAAACCGGAGCGGCCACTTCCCCCACCTTGAGAAAGTGGGCGTGAACAAAAAGAGGAGCCTCTCCCTCTTCCTCCATAATCCGGTCCAGGAGCCGGCGGAAAGCCCGGGTACCCAGTTTTTCCTTGACCCCCTGAGGGATGGAGCCTAAAGGAAGGGACACCTGGTAGCAGGAAACCCCTTCCTTGTTTGTCCGGAGAAAGCCCAGGGGGCGTTTTCTTCGGATGGATCGGAGGTCGATGGACCCATAAACAACCGGGAGGCCTGCCTTCTTCAGAAGGCAGGCCTGGTCGAAGGCAAAGGCCCCTTGCTTGGGATAGGTCGGGGTCGGAATGCCGTTTCCGAGGATGAGAATATACATAGTATCGTTCAGAAACCTTATAACGTTAAAAAGCGATCGACGACATTTTCCGCCGTCATGCCCAGGTGCTCCAGGGCCTGGCCGCCGGGTGCGGAAAGGCCGAAGCGGTCGATGGAGATGACCTTGCCTTGAGGACCCACGTAACGGTCCCAACCGAAACCGGCTCCCGCCTCGATGGAAACCCGCTTGGTCAGAGCCTGAGGAAGGACCGATTCCTTGTAAGCCGGATCCTGGTCCTCAAACCGGGCCATGGAAGGCATGGAAACCACCCGGACAGGGATCCCCCGGTCAGCCAAAATCTTCTGGGCTTCCAGACAGACCTGGACCTCCGACCCCGTTCCAATCAGAATGCCCTGGGCCTGACCCTGGGCTTCAGAGAGGACATAGGCTCCCTTTCGTACTCCGTCCATGGCCTTTTCCCTGGTTCCCTCCAGAATGGGGAGGCTCTGACGACTGAGGGCCAGCATGGTGGGCCGGTCGGTGGATTCCATGGCCAAAATCCATGCCGCCCGGGTCTCGTTTCCGTCAGCCGGACGGACCAGGTCCATGTTGACCATGGACCGCCAGGAGGCCAGGTGTTCAATGGGCTCATGGGTGGGGCCATCCTCCCCGACGGCCACGGAGTCATGGGTGGTGACATAGATGGTGGGGAGCTTCATGAGGGCCGAGAGGCGGGCGGCCGGACGGAGGTAGTCCGAGAAAACAAAGAAGGTGGCACAGAAAATCTTGGATCCCCCGTGGAGGTAGATCCCGTTATTGATGGCCGCCATGGCAAATTCACGGACGCCGTAGTAGATATTTCTGCCCTCATCCGAGTCGATGACAAACTTATCTTCCCCCTTGATGTCGCTTTTATTTGACCCTGACAGGTCAGCCGACCCACCCCAGAAATAGGGGACAGCCTTAGCCACTTCCTGAATCATCTCGAAGGAGTTGACCCGGGTCGCCTTGGACTCGCCCACGTCATAAGTGGGGAGGTTTTCCGCCCAGTCCGGTTCCAAGATGCCCTCGAAAGCATCCCGGAAGGCCTTGGCCTTGTCCGGATAGGCCGCCTCATAGGCCGCAAAGGTCGCCTCCCAGGCTTCCTGGGCCTGTCGCCCCCGGTCAGCTACCGCTTCTTTATAAAGGGCATAGGCTTCATCGGGCACATCAAAAGGCTCGCGAGCCCAAGCCAGGTTTTCCGCCAGGCTGACCCGTCCCTCGTCGCCGATGGGAGCCCCGTGGACGCTGGAAGTCCCCTGACCCGGAGCACCGTAGCCGATGACGGTCTTTACCTCGATCAGGCTGGGCTTTTTCTCCTCCTCCCGGGCCTGGCGAAGGGCCGATTCAATGGCCTCCACATCGTTACCGTCTTCCACCGTCAGAACCTGCCAACCCAGGGCCCGGAAGCGACCCGCCACATCCTCCGAGAAGGAAAGGTCCAGGGGGCCGTCCAAAGAGATCCGGTTGGAGTCATAAAGGCCGATCAGCTTGCCCAGGCCCAGGTGGCCGGCCAGGGAAGCCGCCTCATTGGACACCCCTTCCATGAGGTCCCCATCCCCGCAGAGGAAGTAGGTGAAGTGGTCCATGACCTTGTAGTCCTGGGTGTTATAGAGAGCAGCCTGGTGCCTTTCCGCCATGGCCATGCCAACAGCCATGGCAATCCCCTGACCCAGAGGGCCGGTCGTGGCTTCCACCCCATCCGTGTGGTGGACCTCCGGGTGCCCCGGAGTCCTGGAATCCAGCTGGCGGAAGTTCTTCAGGTCATCAATGGTCAGGTCATAGCCGGACAGGTGGAGGAGGGAGTAAAGGAGGGCCGACCCATGTCCTGCGGAGAGGATGAACCGGTCCCGGTTGGGCCAATGGGCATCCGCGGGATTCTGGTCCATGACCCGGGTGAAAAGGGCATGGGCCATAGGGGCCGATCCCAGCGGCAGACCGGGGTGGCCGGACTTGGCCTTATTGATCATATCAACACTTAACATTCGAATGGCATTGATCGCCACTTGGTCCATCTTGTTCACGTTCATACCTCCTTGTGGGTTAGTCAACGGACTTCCGGGTCATTTGGACAATTCTATCAACAAGCGGTTTGAAAACCGCAGTATCCGCTTCTTCGATCCGGCCCCGGTCCATGAGCCGGGCCAGGTCGGGGTTGATGGGGACCCGGGCCAGAAGATCCAGACCCTTGTCCGCACAGACCTCTTCGATATGGCTGTCCCCGAAGATCTTGTATTTCTTTCCTGTATCGGGAGCCTCGAAATAGGACATATTTTCCACCAGGCCCACGATGGGGATTCCCATCATCTGGCACATATTGATGGCCTTGCCTACGATCATAGACACCAGGTCCTGGGGTGAGGTCACGATAATGACCCCATCCACCGGGAGGGACTGGAAGACAGTCAGAGGAACATCGCCCGTTCCCGGGGGCATGTCAACAAAAAGGTAGTCCACGTTGGAATAGACAAAATCGGTCCAAAACTGGGTGACCGCCTGACCCACCATGGGTCCCTTCCACAGGACAGGATCCTCTTCGTGGCCCAGGATGAGGTTGGCCGAAACGATTTGGATGCCGGCATTGGATTCCCGGGCATGAGGAACCTTGCCCACCATCTCAAAGCCCTTGCTCAAACCGAAGGCTCTGGGGATGGAGGGGCCGGTGATGTCTCCGTCCAATATCCCCGTATTCCAGCCCGACCGGGCGGTAGCCAAGGCGGCCAGGGAAGTCACCATGGACTTTCCCACCCCGCCCTTACCCGACATGACGGCGATGACATGGTCAATCTTTGATTTCTCGTGGGCCTTCTTTTGGAGAGGCCGGTTCATTTCTGGCATTTCTCTGTGACCTTTCTTGTGTTCAAGGAGCCTTCCGGCTCAAAGAGACTTCCCGATAAAAACCGGGAAGTCTCGATCGGAACTATTGTCGGTAAACCTTGCCTTCCGCTAATTGGGCTAATTTCCCGGTCAACTGGTAGGGAAGGTGGTGAATGTCATCAAGATCCTGACAACCCATGAAGGACATGGCGATTCGGAAGTGGTCAGCCAGGCTCTCCAGGTAGTAGGCCGTATAGTCCTCTCCCCCGTTCAAGAGGAAGCGGAGAATTTCACCGGAGATGGCTCCCATATCCGCCCCCAGGGCCATGGCCCGAATCAAATCGCTGGCGGTTCGGATTCCTCCGGAGGCGATAATCTTTTGGCCGGGGGCTTGGGCCCTGGCATTGAGGATGGCCTTGGCGGTGGGGATTCCCCAGGTATAGAACTCGGTAAAGTCCTCATCCAAGCGTCGAAGGTCTTCAATTTCAAAGAAGTTGGTTCCGCCCAAGCCGGAAATATCCACATAGGCCAGGGGCAGGTCCTCCAGGAAAGCTAAGGCTTCCCGGTCCATGCCCAGACCCACCTGCTTGACGATAACCTTTCCGGGGAAGGCTTCCGCAATGGCTCGGACCCGGTCCTTCCAGGACCGGAAGTCCCTCTCCCCCTCTTCCATGACGGCTTCCTGGTGGGCGTTGAGGTGGATCCCGATTCCATCGGCATCGATCATGTCCATAACCTGATTAACCTCATCCACCTCCGCTTCCGCCCCCAGGTTGGCCAGGACCACCCCCTGGGGACCCATGATGTCCCGGACCACGCGAAAAGTGGGGATGGTGGAGGGGTCGTCCAGGGCAATCCGCATGGACCCGACCTGGACAGGAAGGCCCACCCTTACGGCGATTCGAGCAAGGCTTTCATTGATTGTCCGGGTGACCTCCGTCCCTCCGGTCATAGCATTGATCATGAGGGGGATGGCCTGGTGCTTGCCGAAAATCTCCAATCCGGTATCGATGGACTCCATATCCACTTCAGGGAAGGAGCGGGGCTCCAGGTAAACATCCTCGAGAAGGCTGTTCCCCACATACTCGGTTTGGAGGTAATTTTCAATGTGCTTGTCCTTGCGGGTCTTCCGTAAGTTCTCTTGTTCTGTCGTCAATCGCCTCACCTCCCATTCATCTTTTCTCTATTGTAACAAATTACGCCCTTTCACGGGCTGAAGTCATCATGAGTTTCACCCGGTTGACCTGGTTGACTTCTGAAGCCCCGGGATCGTAGTCGATGGCAATAATATTGGATTCGGGGTAGCTTTCACGGATGGCCTTCATGACCCCCTTGCCGGTGATGTGGTTGGGCAGGCAGCCGAAGGGCTGGATACAGACAATGTTGGGTGCCCCTTCATGGATGAGCTCCACCATCTCCCCGGTCAGGAGCCAGCCTTCCCCGTAGTGGTGGCCCAAAGAAATAATCTCAGAGGCAAAGTCCTCCACATCTTCAATATGGAACATCTCCGTGAAATGAGTAGAGGCACGAAGGGCCCGGCGGACAGGACGACGGTAGAATTCCACCAGGGAAACACCCAGGTTGCTGAGAGCCGCCATGGCCTTGGAGGTCCCTAAGAGGTCCGCTTTGTGGGTGGCGTTACGGAAGCAATAGAGGAAGAAATCGGCCAGCTCCGGCACCACCACCTCAGCCCCTTCCGCTTCCAGGAGGGCCTGGAGGTTATTGTTGGCCTCAGGGAGGTACTTAACCAGGATCTCTCCCACAATCCCGGCCTTGGGCTTGACGATGTTGCGACGGGGAATTTGGTCGAAGTCCCGGACGCATGCCCGAACCAGATCGCCATACCCTTTGATCCTGGGCTTGATGACAAAATCGGAGAAGGTCCGGATCCACTTTTCCTTGACCCGGTCCGTTTCCCCGGTCCTGACTTCGTAAGGACGGGTAGCGTTGGAGCATCGCATAATGACATCGCCGGCTACAATGGCGATGACCCCCCGGTTAACCAGACCCGGTGTGATCTGGAGACCGGGTGAAGTCTCAATCCCCTGGACGGAAAGGGCAATGACCGGGATTTGGGGTTGACCCATATCCTTGAGGGCCTTGCGAATATAGCCCACGTAGTTGGATGCCCGGCAGGCTCCCCCGGTCTGGGTCATGAGGAGGGCGACCTTGTCCGGGTCATACTTTCCGCTGTCCAGAGCCTCCATCATCTGACCCACTACCGTGATGGAGGGGTAGCAGGAGTCGTTGTTAACGTACTTGAGCCCCTCATTGATGGTATGTTGATCCACCTTGTCCAGGAAGGCCATATGGTAACCCAAAGACTCCATACCCGCTGCCAAAATTCGGAAATGATCCGGGGCCATGGCGGGAACAAGAATCGTGTAATCCTTCCGCATTTCCCTGGTAAAGGTCACCTTCTTGGGAGCATAGGAATCCATAGGCTTCTTTAAGGTCAACCCGGCCTTCCGGGCGTTGTCGATGGCCTGGATGAGGGACCGGATCCGGATCTTGACGGCACCTAAATTGGACACTTCGTCGATTTTTAAGACGGTATAAATCCGCCCCCTGGCTTCCAGGATTTCCTGGACCTGGTCGGTGGTTACGGCATCCAGGCCACAGCCGAAGGAGTTGAGCTGGATGAGCTCCAGGTCTTCGTGGTCGGCGACAAATTCCGCCGCCCGGTAAAGGCGGGCGTGGTAGACCCACTGGTCCAGGACCCGGAGGTCCTCCCGGATGTCCCCCGCCTTCATGGCGATGGAATCCTCGGAAAGAACGGCCAGACCCATCCCGTTGATGAGCTCGGGAATCCCGTGGTTGATTTCATTGTCCACATGGTAGGGGCGGCCGGCCAGGACGATCCCCCGGCCCTTGTGGGACTTGATCCAGTCCAGGGCCAATTCCCCCTCCCGGAGGATGTCGGACCGGTAGTTGGCCTGCTCGGTCCAGGCCGCATCCAGGGCCCGACGGATCTTGTCGGGGGGGAGGGCATAAGCTTTTCTGCCCACCTCAAAGGAAGTAAAGACCTCCACCAGGCGGTCGGCCAGAGCCTTCTTATCCTTAAAGGAAAGGAAGGGGTAGAGGTAGGTGACCTCCTTCTTTTTCAGGGCATCCACGTTGTTCCGGATGACCTCCGGGAAGCCGCAGACGACCGGGCAGTTGACCTGGTTCCGTGACTGGTCAAATTGCTTGTTTTCATAGAAAATCGAGGGATACCAGATCAGGGGGACCCCCTCCTCGACCAGGGCTTCGATGTGGCCGTTGACCATCTTGCCCGGATAGCAGACGGTCTCCGAGGAGATGGATCCCAGTCCCTTATCGTAGATCTCCCGGGAGGACCGGGGGGAAAGCTTGACCGGGAAGCCCAGGCGGGTAAAGAAGGTATGCCAGAGGGGGTAGTTCTCATAAATATTCAAAACCCGGGGGATCCCCACCGTGGGCAGGGCCGCCCCCTCCTCCGGGAGGGAGGAGTAGTAATGAAAGAGCCGGTCATATTTATAGGCGTAGAGGTTGGGGAGGTCATTTTTCTCCCTCTGAATTCCGGCCCCCCGCTCACACCGGTTGCCGGAAATATACCGGCTCCCGTCCGAGAAGATGTTGATGGTCAGGGCACAGTTATTGGTGCAGCGGCCACACCGGGCCGACTTTTGCCGGTAGTGGAAGGCGGCCAGGTCCTCATCGCTCAGGAGGGTGGACTTGCCTGTGGACCGCTCCTTGGCAATCAATGCCATCCCCATGGCCCCCATGAGGCCGGCAATGGAAGGCCGGGTGGCCTTTCGGCCTGTGATTTTTTCAAAGGCCCGGAGGATGGCATCCCCGTAGAAGGTTCCCCCTTGAACAACCAGGTGGTCTCCCAGCTTCTCAGGGTCCCTGACCTTGATGACCTTCTGGATGGCATTCTTGATGACGGAATAGCAGAGGCCGGCCGCAATATCCTCGACGGAGGCCCCTTCCTTCTGGGCCTGCTTGACCTTGGAGTTCATGAAGACGGTACACCGGGAGCCCAGGTCCGCTGGTTCTTTCGATTGGATGGCCTTTTGCTGGAATTCTTTCACGTCCAGGCCGACAGAAGCCGCAAAGGTGGAGAGGAAGGATCCGCAGCCGGAGGAACAGGATTCATTGAGCTGGATGGAGTCGATGACTCCTTCCCGGATGTGCATGGCCTTCATGTCCTGACCGCCGATGTCCAGAATAAAGTCCACATTGGGGTTGAAATAGCTGGCCGCCCGGTAGTGGGCGATGGTCTCCACCTCACCCAGGTCAACGCTCAGGGCGGCTTTGATGAAGTCCTCCCCGTAGCCGCAGATCCCGGATTGGGCAATCCAGGCATGGGGGCCCATCAGGGCGTAAATGGCCCGGATATTTTCGATGACGTGCTCCAGGGGCTTGCCCTTGTTGGAGGCATAAGAGGTAAAGAGGACCTGGTCGTCTTTACCCAGGAGGACGACCTTGGAGGTGGTGGATCCGGCATCAATGCCCAGGTAGGTGGGCCCGGAATAGGAGGCCAGGTCCTCCTCCCGAAGGTCACCGCTTTGGTGGTCCCGGACAAAGTCCCGGTATTCCTCTTCCGAGCTAAAGAGGGGGTCCAGGGTCTTCTTTTCGATCGCAACCACCCGCTCCTTCTCCAGGCGGTGGAGGATTTCCCCAAGACCGGTCTCCTCTGCCTCCTCCCGGGCCATAAGAGCTGCACCCAGGGCAACAAAGAGTTGGGCATCTTCGGGGATGGTAAAAGTATTTCCTTCCGGCCCCAGGGTCTCTTTGAACCGGTCCCTGAGGCTGTCCATGAAGTGGAGGGGACCGCCTAAAAAGGTGATCCTCCCCTGGATGGGTCTGCCGCAGGCCAGGTTGGAAATGGTCTGGTTGACCACGGACTGAAAGACCGACATGGCGATGTCCTCTTTAGATGCCCCGTCATTTAAGAGGGCCTGGACATCGGTTTTGGCAAAGACCCCGCAACGGGAGGCAATGGGGTAGATTTTCCCATAACCCCGGGCCATCCGGTTAATACCCCCTGCATCGGTATCCAGAAGGTTAGCCATCTGGTCAATAAAAGCACCGGTCCCGCCGGCACAGATGGAATTCATTCGCTGTTCAATATTTCCGTCCAGGTAGGTGATTTTGGAATCCTCGCCCCCCAGTTCGATGATGACATCGGTATCCGGGATATAGGTCCGGATGGCCCGGGTTTCGGCAATCACTTCCTGGACAAAGGGGATCCCCAGGAGTTCCTCCAGGATCATCCCGCCCGAACCGGTGACGGCCATCCGGACGGGAACCTCTCCTACCGTCTCCCTGAGTTCGACCAGGACTTCCTGAACGGTCCGTTTAACATCGGATTTATGGCGTCGATAGACGGAAAAAACGGGCTCCCCACTTTCGTCAACAGCAACGACTTTTACTGTGGTTGAACCCACATCAAGGCCAATGTGTAAATGCATCGGTCGCCCTCCTCTCTATGTCCATTCGATAAAATATTCAATGCTGACCGGTTTGCTGACAAAGCCTGCCGCTTCACCGGAAGATCGATAAAACCACTTTTTAGGATAATCTGAAAGCCTATTTTATCACATTGACCCAAGTCAAAGGAAAAGAAAGACAAGGCCCCCTAGAATGGGTTAGAATAGAAAAGAATCTCAACAAAATACAAAAAGATAATACAGAAAGGAAACGCCTATGATTTCTGCCATTCCAGTCAATGACTACCTTACCTATTTGGGTGTCAATGACCGCGACACCCAACTCTTTGAAAACCAGTGGCCCCTCCCTTACGGGATCTCCTACAATGCCTATCTCATCAGGGATGAGAAGACCTGCCTGATGGATACGGTCAAGGTCACGGAAGTGGACCAGTTTTTAGCCTGCCTTGATGACGGTCTGGACGGCGGTAAGTTGGACTATATCGTGGTCCACCACGTTGAACCCGACCACTCTTCCGCCCTTTCTATCGTTCGTGCCCTCCATCCCGAGGCCAAGCTGGTCGGCAACAAAAAGACCTTTGAATTCCTCAAAAATTTCTACCAGATTGACGAAGAGGATAAGGTCATTGTGGATGATGGTGAAAGCCTTGATCTGGGCGAGCGGACCCTGACCTTCTACAAGACCCCCATGGTCCATTGGCCTGAGTCCATGGTTTCCTTCATTGAGAAGGACGGCATCCTCTTTTCCCAGGACATCTTCGGAACCTATGGAGCCCTGGACGGGGCCATCTTCGATGACGAAGTTTCCCGCCGATCCCACTACGCTGAGGAAACCGCCCGCTATTATGTCAACATCGTCTCCAAGTACAACATGATGGCCGGGAATGCCCTGAAAAAGCTGGGCGGCCTGGACATCCGGATGATCTGCCCGGACCATGGCCCCATCTGGCGGGAGAAGCCGGCGGACGTCCTCCAGCTCTACCGGAACCTGACCGATTTCAAGGTGGAATCCTCCATCTCCATCGTCTACGGATCCATGTACGGCAACACCCAGGCCATGGCGGAGATCGTGGCCAGGGAGCTGGCGGAAGAGGGGATCAAGGACATCAAGCTTTTCGATGTTTCCAAAACCGATGCCTCCCACATCCAGACCGAATGCTGGAAGTCCCGGGGGATCATCCTGGGCTCCTGCACCTATGATAAGAAGCTCTTCCCCCCGATGAAGCACCTGGTCGGCCTTTTAGACGAGAACAAAATGAAGAACCACGTTCTGGGCATCTTCGGGAACTACTCCTGGGCCTCCGGGGCCATGGAAGGTCTCCGGGAATTTGCTCAGGCACAAAAGGACTACGAGGTTATCGACATCCAGCCCAACATCCGGTCCTCTGCCAACGGGGAAGACCGGGAAGCCCTCAAGGAGATGGCTCGAGCGGTCGCTAAAGCGGTGAAAAACCATGAGGGAGAAGACCGAAAGACCTCCTTCACCCTATAAGACGGCACAAATAAGAACACTAGAAAAGAGGCTCTATGACTCTTCAAAAAAAAGTCGCCCTCATCGTTATGGATGGTGTGGGCATTTGCCCTGAAGGAAAGGAAGAGGGATCCGCCGTTATTGCGGCCCACACTCCCGTCCTGGATCAATTGATGAAAGACCGTCCCTGGATCAAGCTCAAGGCCCATGGTCCTGCCGTAGGCCTGCCGGATGAATCCGATATGGGCAACTCCGAAGTGGGGCATAACGCCCTGGGCTGCGGTCAGATCTATGCCCAGGGGGCTAAGCTGGTCAACCAGTCCATTGCCTCGGGTCGGATCTTTGAATCCGCTGCCTGGGAAAATGGGATGGCCCACGCCCTAAACCAGGGAGGGGCTGTCCACTTCATCGGCCTCCTCTCCGACGGCAATGTCCACTCCCACATCAACCACCTCAAGGCCCTGATTCAAGAGGCTAAAATTGAGGGGGTCAGGAAAGTCTTTATCCACGCCCTCCTGGACGGCCGTGACGTCCCCCCCACCTCCGGCCTCTCCTACCTGGATGACCTGGAAGCCTTCCTGAATGGCCTTCGAGATGAGAACTTCCAAGCCGAGATTGCTTCCGGCGGGGGCCGGATGGTAGTCACCATGGACCGCTACCAGGCTGACTGGTCCATTGTCGAACGGGGCTGGCAGGCCCACGTCCACGGCCAGTCCCCCCACAAATTCTCCTCCGCTACTGAGGCCTACAAGACCCTCCGCCAGGAGACGGAAAAGATCGACCAGGACCTCCCCTCCTTCGTTGTTGAAAAAGATGGTCAGCCCATCGGTCCCGTCCGGGATAGCGATACGGTCTACTTCTTCAACTTTCGAGGCGACCGGTCCATTGAGATCTCCATGGCCTTTGAAGACGAGGACTTCCCCTTCTTTGACCGGGGCCGCCGTCCCGCCTGCTACTATGCGGGCATGCTGGAATACGACGGAGACCTCCACATCCCTGCTAACTACCTGGTAGAACCTCCCCAGATCAAGAACACCCTGACTGAATTTCTGGTCGATAAGGGGATCAAGGAATTTGCCTGCTCCGAGACCCAGAAGTTTGGCCATGTGACCTACTTCTGGAACGGAAACCGGTCCGAAAAGTATTCCGAGGAATTGGAGGACTGGCTGGAGATCCCCTCCGACAAGGTCTCCTTTGACCAACGCCCCTGGATGAAGTCAGCCGAGGTGGCGGATGCCCTCATCGAGGCTATGAAAAAAGAAGAGTACGGCTTCCTCCGGGTCAACTTTGCCAACGGCGATATGGTCGGTCATACCGGCGTCTTTGATTCCGTCCGGATTGCCGTCGAAGCCGTTGACCTGGCCTTAAGTCGAATTCTCCCCGTGGCTGAAAAGCTGGGCTATACCCTTCTGATTACGGCGGACCATGGCAACTCGGATGACATGATCCAGAAGGATAAGAAGACCGGAGAGACCATCCCCAAAACTTCTCACTCCCTCAACCCCGTCCCCTTCATCCTGGTGGACCCTGAGGGAAAAGCGGACCTGGACCGGACCCAGGACGGAAAGGCCGGGATCGCCAATGTAGCTGGAACGGTCGTCGACCTCATGGGCTTCGACCAACCTGAACTTTGGGAAGACTCCCTCCTGAAAAAATAGGATTGGCCTCCATCTGAAAGGAAAAAATGCCCCATCTCTGAACCCGGATTGGCCGGGATCGGAGGTGGGGCATTTTTATGCGTATGAAGACTAGCGGTTCATCTTGGCCAGGTGAGCCTCTGCCTTACCAAAGGTAAGAAGGGATGCGACAACAAGGATGACGGCGGAAATGCCCACAATGAGAAGGGAGGTCACATCCAGCGGGATACCGGTCTTCCAAACCAGGAAACCCAGGGCAAAAGGAATCCCCATGGTCAGAAGGACGAAGATGGTGGACCGGAAGCTGGACTTGACCGCCTTGGTCTCATCCTCCCAGTCCAGCTTGGGGGCAATGACATCGAAGGTAAATTCCATCATGGAAAGGGCAAGGGAAACCAGGAAGAAAGACCCTACCAAGCTCAGGTAGAAGGCCGGATTGACCCCTACCAAAACCATGACCAGGATTAAAAGAAGGAGGCCGGGGATCATGCTGACCATGTAGGAGGTAAAGAATTGGGCAAGGAAGAGGCGGGAAGCTTTAATCGGGAGGGCCTTGAAGGATTCGATATTCTTGGCATCCCGGGTAACCGCCGTAGACGGTGCCCCTCCATAAAGAGCCATAATGCCGATGAAGGCACCGACAATGACGCCCAGGACCAGGGGGCCGCCCATGAATTCCATGGCCTCTTCGATGAAATGATGGATCTGTTCGAGAGAAATCCCCGACTCAAAGATTTCATCCCGGGCCATATAGGCGGATAAGCCGATGACGAAAACCATCCAAAAGGGAACGAAGATGGAGGAGATGACTACGTTGAGGAGATAAGCCGAGGTCCTGGTGAGCTGACGCCACTCAAACTGAACTATGGCCCAGAAGGCTCCGGTGGACTGGCCCACAGCCTTGTCGATCTCTCCTTTGGCCATGGTCTTTCCATTGGATCCGCCCCCGGCAACCGAAGTAAGAATCCGGAAGTAGAAGGGCCGGGCAAAGATGACCAGGATGAGGATGGCGAGAATGGAGGTCGCCAGGCCCAGGGCTAAACCTCCCAGGAAGGTCAGGGCTCCCGACCCTGCCACCATGAGCTGACCGGCCTTGATGGCGGGGAAAACAAGGGACATGGTCCGGATGACCCCGGGACTGATCGGGAGGGTGGTCATGTCGCCCTCGGTCAGCCCCATCGTTTCGCCGGCCTGCATGAAGAGGACATAGAAGACCACGGCCAGAACCAGAGAGAGGACTCCGGTGATCATCCCCATCCGGTCCTTATTGCGTAGGACAGGAGCCACTTGAAGGAGGACCATGTAGATCAGGCTGATCAGGACTGCCGGCCAGATGGGGCTGAGGAGGATGGTAACCAGCCAGCCCAGGAGCCCCCGGAGGCTGAAGTCCACGATGAGGATGCCTCCGGCCATGGGGAGGCCGAAAAAGACGATCGAGCTGAGGAGGTAGACATAAGCCGAGGCAAACTTGGCTAAGGCAATCTCCCAGGAAGCAAAGGGCATAGTCATGAAAACCGGGGTGTCCTGAGAAAAGAAAAGAAGGGATGGCAGGGCAACCAGGCCCAGCCAAATGGACACCACCGTCACGATCATGGAGAACATCCCCACCAAGCGGTCCATCTCCCCCATGGCCATGGCGGACTTGGCCATCTTATTCGCCATTACTCCAAAGGTCATTCCCATGTAAGCAAAGAGGAAGATGAAGAGAAGAACCATTCCCAGCTTAGCCAGGGTGGACTTCTCCTTCTTTGAAGGCGAAAGGGCCTCAAAACCGGACTTGGTGGAAATTTTTACCAGCGACAAAAACCGCTTCATCCTAGGCCTCCTCTTCCTCATTCAGGAAGCGGGAGCCCGTGACAATCAGGAAGATCTCTTCCAGACTCTTATCCGGATACTCTTCCTTAAGAGCTTCCAAAGTACCCGTATAGGTGATCTTCCCCTTGTTGATGATAGCGATCTGGTCGCAGAGCTTCTCCGCCACCTCCAAAACGTGGGTGGAAAAGAGAACCATGTTCCCCTTGTTGGCATGGTCTTTCATCTTTTTCTTAAGCAGGTAAGAGGATTGAGGATCCAGACCGGTCATGGGTTCGTCCATAATCCAAAGACTGGGATCATGCATAAGTGTAGCGATAATATGAATCTTCTGCCGCATACCATGGGAATAGGAGGCAATCTTCTGGCTGACCGCTTCGGCCATTTCAAAGTCCTCTAAAAGCCGGTTCATCCGGTCCTTTCGCACCGATTCCTCCACCCCATAGACATCGCAGATAAACTTGATGTATTCCACACCTTTGAGACTGGTGAAGAGGTCAGGATTATCCGAAACATAACCGAACTCCTCCTTGGCCGCTACCGGATCCTCCGCCAAATCGATTCCGTTAAGAACAATCCGACCCTGGTCCGGTTTAAGGATTCCCGTCAGCATCTTGAGGGTGGTCGTCTTTCCGGCACCATTTGGACCGATAAAGCCGGTGATGGTCCCCTCTCTCAAGGTCAGGGAAACATTGTCCACTGCCCGCTTCTTGCCAAATTGCTTGCACAATCCGTTCAGTTCAATCATAGGTCCTCCTTAAACAGGCCTTTCGCCAGTCTGAAATATGTCTACTGTGTTATTCCTTCAATACAGTTTATGATAACAAACTTATGAGATCGCAACAAGGGGGTTTTGTAAAAAGTGAGTGAAATTTTAGAAGGGGGGCTCATGACGGGGTGCCATGGATTCTTGGCGGCCCCCTTTTCCCTCAATTCCGCAAAATGAGGAGGCTCACCATGGCCCCCTTTCCCCTGATTCGCCAAATGAGGGGGCTCCGCTTGGCTCCAAAGGACGAAAACCCCTCAATCTTCATATTTTATTACGAATTAGCAAGAGCACTTCATCTAAGATAAAAGAAGAAAGAAGAAAGATGGGAATGAAAGGAAAAAAAGATGAGAGATCGAAAAAAGTCGAGGAGGAGGGCCCGCTTCCTTCCCCTGGTCCTTGTTTTTCTTTTTGCCGTCGGGCTGGTTTTCTATGCTATCCAACCCGGAAGCTTCAGGGGACTAAAGAATGAAGTCCGTGCCCGGCTTTATTGGAGGGACTTCGATGGTCAGGATTCTTATAACGCCAAGTCTATGGTTCTGGTCGACCGGTCAAGCGGTCAAGTTTATGCCTCCAAGTCAGAGGATGAAAAGCAGTGTCCGGCCAGCCTGGCCAAGCTCTTCACCATTGAATATGCTCGAAACTTTGCTGACCTCGAGACAAAAATTAAAGTGAAAAAAGACCCCCTGGCTCATGTTAAGAAGGGGTCTTCCCTGGCTCAGCTTCAACCGGGAGAGGTCTACACCTTGGAGGATCTCTTTGCCGCCATGCTGGTCCCATCAGGGAACGATGCCGCCTATGTCCTGGCCGACTACATCGGCGGCCTCAACCATCCGGATGCCCGAAATGCCGATGACCGGATCCGCCTCTTCATGGACGACCTCAACAAGCATCTTCAAAAGAAGGGGTGGACGGACACCCTCCTCCTCGACCCCAGCGGCTATGACTTTGAAGGAACCACCACAGCTCAGGACCTCAGGGGAGTTTGTGACCTCCTCCTGGAAGAGAACTGGTTTCGAAACATCGTTGCACAAGCAAACTATGAGGTCAAGCTCCCCGACGGGTCATCCAAATCCTGGAAGAACACCAACAAATTCCTCAACCCCAAAGAAAGTGCCTACTACAACGAAAGAGTCAAGGGGATCAAAACCGGCTCTCTGGGCAAAGACTACAACCTCATTGTCCTCTATAAGACAGAAAAGAAGGAGTTCCTCATCATCAGTCTGGGTTCCTCATCCGACTCCTCCCGCTACGACGACCTCTCCTACCTCCTCAATACCATCGACAAAAGCTTTTATCTGAATAAGTAGTGTAGGGCCATGGAGGCCTGCCACGAGGCTCATGGCAGAGCGGCGGGGGCTCCTGGCGACTCCCCTTTTCCCTGATTCCGCCGAATGAGGGGGACAGATAATTCTCCCTTAAATGGCCCTTTTGGCAAATGAGGGGGACAAATGATTCCCCCTTAAATGGACATTTTGCCGATTGAGAGGACTTCGCAGAGCAATGTCCATATAATAGTGTAAGAGAATATACAAAGAAAGAGCCAAAATTATATCTTGGCTATAATGTGAGTAACCAAACCAACACTATAGTAACTAATTGTAGGCATGTTATTAGAAAGGATTTAATATGGAAGTGTATATTGGATATATTTTTATTCCTATACTATTACTTATTTTTGGAGTAGTACTTTATGTCAAACCGCCAAAGAATATCAACAGCCTGATTGGTTTTAGAACAAAAAAATCTACTTCATCACAGAAAAATTGGGATTTAGCTCAAAGATTATGTGCTAAAAGTCTGATTTTTATTTCCATTCTGACTGCTGTTTTCTTCTTAATATTGCGATTATCTGGTATATATTCTGAATTAACAGAGGATGCGAGAGCATGGTTTCTTCTTGTTCCAGCCATCCTCCTGGTTTTGTCGATACCTTATGTCAATAGTAAGCTATCTCGTGGTTAATCAGTTTAAGTGCAATTGATTGGGAACATGACTGCCCATGCACCCGGATGACTGCACCCACCTGGCTATGCTCTTTACCGCTGAATATGCCCACCCCTACTACTTGACTTCACAAGCAATGGACAAGTATTAGAAAAACCAGGCAGGCCAGAAATAGAGAGCCGGCAAAGGGAAGGCGAGATTCGGACTTCTTCCACAGGCGAAGCCAAAGGAAGCGGACCATGGTCAGCCCCAGGGCCATGGCCAGGACGGTCAGGCCTGCAGAAGCCAGGAAGAGGAAGAGGGTGGCGATCAACTTGACATCCCCCATACCCATACCTCCCTTAAAAAGGAGGACAAAGATCAAAAGAAAAAGAAAAGCTCCCACTCCCCAGGCCAAGTGCTCAAGCCATAAGCTCGCGTATTCTTTCGGACTTAAGAATGGTGGTCCCATGCCTGATGTTAGTGCAAATACCAGGGAAGACAGGCCGAAGAGGGAAAGGCCCGCCAAAATAATTCTATTGGGAATCCGTCGATCCCGCTCATCGACAAGGCCGGCCCAGAGGACAAAGGGAAGGAATAAGTAAAAAGGAATCCGATAAATTTCCATACGACCACCTTTCGTTGCGACGGGCTTTCCATACGACCGCCTCTCCGAAAAGGAGAAAGGCTTTGCCGGAGGGGAAGACCTGTCCTTTCCCCCTCCACCACCAGTCTAGGCAAAAGATGTCCCGGAGATTGCCCAACTTTCCCCTCTTTTATCCCGAAAATTTCCCAAAAAATCTTTTGCAAAATTTCGTTTTTACACTTGTCTTACCTGCTTTTAACGTGGTATAACTAACAGGTATCAGTTTTGGAAGGGAAGGAGATAGAATCCGGCTAGCCGGTATTCACAATCTCTACACTTTTCAAAATCTGATCGTGGTACTCTATGTATGTACTAGATGCCTCTATATTGAGGTGAGAAAGCCCTCCCTGACGGAGGGAAATTTAGGAGGATTGAAATGAAAAAAGTTTTGACCAAAGGTGCTCTGTTCCTGGCTTTAGCTCTTGCCCTCGTTGGTTGTGGTAACAAGGACAAGACTCCTGCTGAATCTACAGCTCCTACAGAATCTTCTGCTCCTGCTGAGTCTTCTGAAGCTCCCGCTGAATCTTCTGAAGCTCCTGCTGAGTCTTCTGAAGCTGCTTCCAACTAAGGAATTAGCGAAGACTAATAAAACCCGGACCGGGCCTAGCCCGATCCGGGTTTTTTTTTGTCTAAATTCTGACCTGTCCGAACTTCAGGCCTCTTCCTGGTCGTCAAATAGGATAGTTTTCCGGTCGCCGTCCCTGGCAAAGCGGACGGTGGGGTTAATGGCGGCGATGGCCGGGGCATAGTCCCTCTGGTTCCGGAAAGAAGGAGAGTAGTGGGTCAACCAGGTTTCCCGGGCACCGGCATTTTTGGCCAGGAGGGCGGCCTCCTGGGCGGTCATATGCTTCTTCTCCTTAGCCGATTGGAGCTTGTCGGGATCACCATAGATCCCCTCGGTGACCAGAAGATCGACATCATAGGCCGCATCCTCCAAGCTCCGACAGGGCCGGGTATCGGTGGAATAGACCAGGGAGATCCCCCGACGGGAGGGTCCCCGGACCTGGTCGGGAGTGAATTTTTTCAGGCCAACCCGGACCTTCTCCCCATTTTGGAGCTTGGACCAGTATTGAACAGGAATATCCAGAGCCTTGGCCCGGTCGGGCAGGAAAGCGGGCAGACGGTCGATGTCGAAGCGGTAGCCATAGCAGGTGATGTTGTGGTTGACCGAAAAGGGGGTGATGGTAACCCCGGAAAAATCAAAGGTCTCCTTGTCAACCCGGTGGAAAATAACGTCAAAGGGTACGGCCACAACGACGCAAAGATGGGAAATAACGGGCTCAATCTGACCAGGACCAATGATATGGACCGGCTCGGTCCGCCCTTCCGTCCCCATGGAGGAAAGAAGGCCGGAGATGCCCGCCACGTGGTCCCCGTGAACATGGGTGAAACAAATACAATCAATGGAATGCATGGACCAGGCGTATTTTCGGATGGCGACCTGGGTTCCTTCCCCGCAGTCAACCAGGATGGAATGACCCTGGTAGCGGAGGAGGAGGGAAGTCAGGTGACGGCCCGGCAAAGGCATCATCCCACCGGTTCCCAGCAAACATACATCTAACATAACAATCTCCAAACATTCAATCGAGGGATTGGATGGACACGGATGACCCTCGGTCAGTAACAAATTGATGGAGGCCCTCCAGGTCAAGAATGTGGATCCCGGACTGGCCGGACCGCTCGATAAAGCCCCGCTTGGTGAGAAGACCGATCTTTCGGGAGACCGTCTCCCTGCGGAGGTTGATGGAACCGGCGATTTCATCCACCGTCAGCTCCAGATCCCGCCCGTGGCTATTTAGGGTCTGGAGGTAGATGAAGCGGGCCAGCCGAACCTCTGCATTGTTCTCGAAGAGAAGGGCCGAACGCTCTTTTGCCGCCCGAAGCTTCCGGCTCATGGACCCCAGGAAGGTCAAGGTGGTTTCCGGCTCTTCCAGGAGAAGCTGGATGAAGTCGGCCCGGGAGATCTCGCAGGTCCAGGTATCCACCAGGCAGGTGGCCGAATAGGGGTAGGCGGTTTTTTCCAGGAAGATGTCCTCAGCGATCACCTCCTGGTCGGAGAGGATCTCATAAATGGTCTCCTTCCCCTCACTGTCGAAGGAATTGAGCTTGACCTGGCCGGCATGGATGACATAAAAGGCGTCCGCCTGGTCCCCTTCCCGGAAGATGGTCTCCCCCTTTTCGTAAATCCGGTGGATGGCCAATCGGGAGACCTTCTCCTGACTCTCCGGAGGAAGGGCGGAGAAAATATCGATTTGTCGGGTACACTGCATGCAGCCGTTAGGGCAAAATTCAAAGGACATGGTACCTGCTTTCTTTTTCTCAGCGTTCGGTCAAAGTTGGACCGGATCCTCCCGCTTGGAGTTGGGCCGGATCCTCCCGCTTGGAGATTTGGACCCGGTCACGCGGGACCCAGACCAAAAGGAAGGTAGCCAGGTGGATGTCAGCCTTCCTGGGCTTGAGGGCAAGGGTAGTAAGCTCCCGGCCCCCGGCCTCCCACTCCTCCTGGAGGCTTTGGATTTCCCGGTCCATTTCTTCTTCCAAGAGGGTAAGGTCCTCTTCCCGTCCGGTCAGGCCGGCTTGGGCCCGGTCAATGTCCGAAGCCTGCTCCCTCTGGCGGCCGGCGGCCCGGGCTGCCATTGCTGCCTTGCTGGCCGTGGTCTTGCCGAAAATCTTCTTGCCCAAAAGGCCGTCCAAAATAGCCGAACCCACAGAAATCATGGTGTTGGACCTGGCCTTGGCCGCCTGGTCTTCCTCCTTCTCCAGGCGTTTACGGGCAGTTTCGACCTTGGCTTCCGCTGCCCGAATCTTCTTCTCATAGGAAGCCTTCAGGGCACGAACCGCCCGATCCCTCTCCTCCCGGAAAGCCAAATCCGTCCGGACCTGGAAGTCGGACAGGGATTCCTCCGGGTCGGAAACCAGGGAAAGCTTCTTGTTCTCATAAAGGAGGAAACGGTCATTCCGGTAGATGTAGTCCTCCAGGTCCTTAGCCCAGGCCTTCATGGCCTTGCCGGTAACCCCGCCGGCCGGAAGGGGGGCCAGGCGGGCGCCCGAGGGGAGGTCCTTCCTCAGGTCCTCGGGCCGGGCCGTGACCCCGGCCGTCATAGACCAATCCACCGGGATGGGCCCCTCTCGAAGGGGCGTGGACCAGATGACCTCCCGCCTGGCCTCCGTCTTAACCGACCGGTCAAAATAGGTTGTCTCACCAAGGCCATAAAGGACGGGGATATAGACCCCTTCCCCTCCGTCCACCAAGTACTGGTCCACCCCGTCCAGGGAGGGCAGGTGGGCCTGAACGTCCTCCTCTCCGGAGGGGGCTTGGTGGGCCGGAGCCGGGGTCTCAACAGGAGCCGAGCCGGTCTCCGAGCCAGGCCCCGGAACCGGGTCCGTGCTTGCCGGACCGGCTGCCCCGGCCTCCCCCTCCTCCTCTTTCAGGAGGGCCAACTGGGGCCGGCTGAGAGGGCCGGCCAGGTAGGACATGGCCCAGCGGGACTGGATGAGGTCCAGGCGGTCAGCATGGACATTCTTGACCAGGAAGGTCCGCTTGGGGAAGTCGGAGAGAATTTGGTCGATCCGGTCCCGGTCCCCACCCAGGCCGGTCTCCCCCTCCTCCAGGCCGTCCAGGAGGCGGCTCTTGTCCTGCTTGGTTTGGAGGCGACCGATGAACCAGGTTCCGATGTTGGACAGGGCCTTGTAGTCCAGGTCCACAGGGTTCTGGCTGGCCAGAACCAGACCCAACCCGTAGGCCCGGGCCTGCTTGAGGAGGGTCAGGAGGGGGGTCTTGGAGGGCGGGTTGGCCACTGGCGGAAGGAAGCCGAAGATCTCATCCATATAGAAGATGGCCCGGAGGGAAGAGGTTCCTGGCTGGCGGCGGATCCAGGCCAGGAGCTTGTGGAGGACCATGGTCACAAAAAACATCCGGGAGGATTCCGAAAGGTGGCTGATGGACAGAATGGAGTGGCGGGGACGGCCATCCTCGGTGTAGAGGAGCTTGCCGATGTCCAAAGGCTCCCCCTCCATCCAGATTCCGAAGGAGGGGGCAGCCAGAACATTATTCATGGCCATGGCCAGGTCCATCCGGTCCTTCTTGGAATAGTAGGTCTCCAGGGGGATAACCCCCACCTTATCCAAAGGCGGGTCCATGACCAGGGCTACCATGTCCTCTATGGAGATGGACTTCCCCTGACCCCAGAGCTTTTCAATGATGGTGGAAAGGAGGATGTGGTCCCGGGAGGTCATGGGATCAGCCTGGATCCCGGCAAGGGTGAGAAAGTCGGTCGCCGCAGCCTGGACGCTGTCCAGGAAAATCTCCCGCTTGTCCATAATCTCGTGGCCGGGGAAGGCCCCCATGGAAGCAATGGAAAGGGGAATGCCCGCATTGGATCCCGGGGTGTAGAGCTTGCGGTCCACCGCATTTTGAAGGGCGGCCACTCGGTCCCCGTCCTGGTCCCAATCGGCCAGGCCTTTCTTCCAGGTCTCTGCGGTCCTCTCGGCCAGGTCATCCAAGCTCACTCCTTCCTTCCGAGCCTCCTCTTCGGACAGCCAGGGGCGGAAGGAAGCAGGAGCCAGGTCCGGGAAGTTGAGGAGGAGGTTGGCCATATCCCCCTTGGGGTCCATGATGATGGCGGGGATCCCGTCCATAGCAGCCTCTTCTAAAAGGTCGATGGACAGGCCCGTCTTGCCGGACCCCGTCATCCCCACAGATACGGCGTGGGTGGTCAAGTCTGCCGAATCGTAGAGGTAGTAGCCCTCCTCCCGGACCTCCTTGTCCGGATCAACCCGCTTGCCCAAATAAAATTGACCTAAAAGCTCGTAGGACGCTTGCATGTGGACCTCCTTTTTCAAACGATTTTTTCACCTTCTTTATATATACCCTCTTCCGTCAGGACATAGGTGTAGGCAATATCAAAATAGCCCATGGGAACCTGGTCCAGGATAAAGGCCTCGGGACAAAGGAGGATGGTTTGCCCCCGGTATCCCTTCATGAACCGGTCATAGAAGCCCCCTCCCTTCCCCATCCGAAGACCGTCCCGGCTGGCGGCCAGACAGGGAACGATGACCAGGTCGATGGCCCGGTGGGGAGCAGCCGGCTTGTCCCTGGCCGGCTCCCGTATCCCCCAGGTTCCGGAAACCAGGTCGTCCAGGGAAGCAACCTCCACCGCCGACATGATTCCCTCCTTGGCCGAATCCACCCGGGGAAGGTAGAGGGTCTTCCCGGAGTCCAAAATCAAATCGACCATGGGAAGGATGTCCACCTCCCCCTTGATCGGCATGAAGGCCATGACCGACCGGGCATCCCGGAAGCCAGGCCAATCCCGGATCAGGCGGGTCATGGCCCTGCCCGTTTCCTTATAGTAAGAGGGAGGAATCGTCTCTGCCTTGGCTCGGACTGTTTTTCTGGTTTCCTTCTTTGCCAGGTAGAGCTTTTTTCCCCGCATAATTTTTCGCTGTCTTTTCGTCACATCCTCCTCCTATTCTGTCCGAAGGGCCATATCACCGGGCCGGATCCATCCCCTCTTCCGCATGAATGAGGCAACAAGTCCGGCAATGAGTCCAGGCAGGATAAAGTGCATGAGGGCGATCTGAAAAAGGACCGAAGGGGTGGTTCCCATGACAGAGACCTGGGCAAACTGGCCGACCAGGCCGGAGGTACCCATGCCGGCTCCCGTGGCATTGGAGGTCATGCCCAAAACAGCCGAAGAAAGGGGGCCCAGGATGGCTGAGGCGACAATAGCCGGGAGCCAGATGATGGGCTTTCTTACGATATTGGGGATTTGGAGCATGGAGGTCCCGATCCCCTGAGCCAGAGAGCCACCCAAGCCGTTATCTTTATAGGAGGCAACGGCAAAGCCGATCATGTTGCAGCAGCAGCCCACCGTAGCGGCCCCGGCGGCAAGGCCCGACAGGTTCAAGGAAACCGCCAGGGCAGCGGAAGAAATGGGGAGGGTCAGGATAATTCCCATGAGGACGGAAACGGCAATACCCATGGGAAGGGGCTGAAGTTCGGTCGCCCGGTTGATGACCTGACCCAGGCCGGTCATGACTTCAGACATGACCGGTGAAACAAACTTTCCCAAAAGGCCGCCTACAAGGATGGTGACCAAGGGGACAAGGAGGATGTCCACCGGAGTTTTCCCGGCAACCCGCCGACCCACTTCAACCGCTCCCAGGGCGGCAACAAAGGCACCGACAGGCTCACCCAAGCGGATGGTGATTCCGCTTTCCGCCAGCTGGAGTGCTCCGCCCCCCATGGCCCCACAGGCGACCGCCGACATGACCACCAGGGCCGGTGCCTTGAGGACATAGGCGACGCCAACACCGATGGCCGGACTCATCATCTGCATGGCCATGGTGCCGAAGGAAACCAAAAGGGGGAGGCCGAATACCTGACCCAGGGTCCGGATGATGGTCCCGATCAGGAGAGAGGCAAAAAGTCCCCAGGCCATCCCATTGAGCACAGTAGTGATGTAATCTCTTACCGAATGAATTTTTTTCATCGTCAACACCTTTCATCATTTTTATCCCAACCCGACCGGCAAAGACCGGCTCATCAACAATCAAAAAGGGTCCAAAGACTCATAGACTAGAGTACCTCATTTCGATGGAGATGGGAAAGGTGGAGACCCGGAAATTTTTTCTCCAGTCGGAAAAATCTCCCATAAAAAAGGGTGATTCTATGGTAGGATAGGAATGGAACAAAAATCCCAAAATAAACTATATCTAGTGGTTTTTTCTTGATTTTGCCCTAAAGGAGGTAGTATGAACCCCAAAAAATGGACCGGCCGAATCCTGGTTTTGGCCCTTATTTTCAGCTTTTTCCTCAGTCCGTCCGGCCGGGCAGCCGGTTTTCTTTTTGAAAGCCAGACCCCTGCCTACTATGCCGAATCCCAGGAAATCCAGGTCGTCTTTACCAACCGTTCAGACAAACCCGTTCCCATCAGCCGGATGGACTCCCAGCTCTACTATTCGGCCAGTCCCGGCGTTACCATCACCCGGGCCCAAATCCGGAACATCGAATTTGACCGATCCAAGCTGGTGACCGTCAATAAGGAAGCCTGTCTCCCCTCCGGAGGAAGCTTCAAGGTCTGGATTAACTACCAGGCGAAGGGTTTAGGGAAAAACAGGGAGCTCAAAAGTGTTGAAACCCAGCCTGTTCCCCTCAAGGCCATGGAAAAATTCCGGACGGTGGACGGGGCGGTCTCCTTTAAGGTAGGAAACCAAATCGTCTTCTCCGTCTACATCGGTCGAAACAAGACCTCAGCCAATCAAGCCTACCAGGGGCCGACTTACGCCCAGCCCCGGCGAATCAGCGGGTCCACTCGCTATGACACCGCCCTGGCCCTGGCTAAGGACTATCCCTCCGCTCCGGCGGTCGTCATCGCCCGGGGGGATGACTTTGCCGACGCCCTGGCGGCCACTCCCCTCGCCCATTCTCTGGGCGGACCCATCCTCCTCAACCCCACCGACAAGCTCCGCACGGATGTCAGCAAGGAAATTCGCCGCCTCCGCCCCCGGACCATCTATATCGTCGGCGGGACCTCCGCCATTTCCGGCCAGGTAGAATCAGCCCTCCAAGGGCAAGGCCGGGTAGTCCGCCTTAGGGGACAGAACCGCTTCGACACCTCCGTGGCCATCGCCAAGGAGCTTCGTAAACAAGGCGGTCAGTTCGTCCAGGCCTTTGTCACCACCGGGACCAACTTCGCCGACGCTCTGGCTGTCTCCCCCCTGGCCGCCCAATCCTACCTCCCCATCCTCCTGGTGACCAGGGATAGCCTTCCTCCTGAAGTCAAGGAGGGGATGGAAGCCCTCCAAATCTCACAAACCGTGATTGTAGGCGGGGACGCCGCCGTCTCGGACCGCGTTGCCCGGGCTCTTCCCGGAGCGAAACAACGCCTGTCGGGATCCAACCGCTATGAAACGGCTGCTGTTGTCGCCTCCAACTTCCCCGATGCCCAGCGGGCCTACCTGACCGTGGGAGATAACTTCCCGGATGCCTTAGCTGCCGGTCCTCTGGCCGCCCGCTATGGTGCCCCTATCCTGCTCACCGGTAAAAACGCCCTACCCGGTCCCACTGCCTCCGTCCTCCAAAGGACTTCCGCTTCCAACCAGGTCTTCCTGGTCGGCGGAGATGCCGTCATCTCAGAAGCCGTGGCCAGCCAGGTCCGCTCCTACCAGTGGATCCGCCGAATCAACAAAGGCCAGTAAACCGAGGTAAAAGAGGTCCTTCCGGGGATCTCTCATCCAATCCGTTATTTGTCCCCATTCTGTAATTGAAGGAGAATCCATGAACGTCCAAGACATCAGCGTACAAAAGAGGGATGGCCGGGTCGTCCCCTACACCAGGGAAAAGATCCGCAACGCCATGAACAAGGCCTTTGTCCAATATGAGGTTCCTATCACCGACCAGGCCCTGGATGACTTAGTCAGACAGGTGGAAGACCGCTTCCACGGAGCAAACCGCCTCACTGTCGAAGCCATCCAGGATAAGGTGGAGCTGGTCCTGATGGAGGAGGAGTACTTCACCGTGGCCAAGGGCTACATCCTCTACCGGGAGGAGCGGAGAAAGAAGCGTTCCGCCCGGTCCAAGCTGGAATCCTACTTCCCCGAGCTCCCCGAACTCCACGACATTTTCCTGACCATCGAGGACAAATACACCGACCCCCAATATGACCTCTCCCGCCTCCTCCTCAAGTTCGAATCTTTCTATAAAACGGATCGGACTGCGGATGAGCGGCTTTCGGCCCTGACCCATGCCGCCATCGAACTCACCGATGAGGAGGGAACCCGGTGGGAATTCATCGCCTCCTACTTCTATGACCTGGCCTACAAGCGGGATTTGGCCGACCACTGGCAGTCCTTGATCGACCAGGGCAAGGTCGCCGGAGCCGGCGAAGCCCCCGGCACAATCCGGACCGAGGATCTGACCTTTGCCCAAAAAATCCGAGCCATGGAAAGTCTGGGCCTCTACTGCCATGAGATCGCTTCCACCTATTCGGAGGAGGAACTCAACCGGGCTGCCCAATGGCTGGACATGGACCGGGACTTCCTTCTCAACTACAGCGGGTATGATCTCCTGGTCAACCGGTATGTGGTCCGGACCCATAACCTTCTCCCCCTGGAAAACCTCCAGGAGATGTACCTGGGGATCGCCCTCTTTCTGGCCATTCCGGAGAAAAAAGAGGACCGGATGGACTGGGTCCACCGCTTCTACAACATGCTCTCCACCCTCAAGGTGACCATGGCCACCCCCACTCTTTCCAATGCCCGCAAGCCCTTCCACCAGCTCTCCTCCTGCTTTATCGACACGGTGCCGGACGACCTCCAGGGGATCTACAAGTCCATCTCCAACTTCGCCAACGTGTCCAAGTTCGGCGGGGGCATGGGCCTCTACTTCGGCAAGGTCCGGGCCCAGGGCTCGACCATCCGTGGCTTCAAGGGGGCTGCCGGCGGGGTCATCCGCTGGGTCCGCCTGGCCAATGACACAGCTGTGGCAGTCGACCAGCTGGGTGTCCGCCAGGGTGCCTGTGCCTGCTACCTGGACGTCTGGCACAAGGATGTGCCGGAATTCCTCCAGATCCGGACCAACAACGGGGACGACCGGATGAAGGCCCACGACATCTTCCCCGCCATCTGCTATCCCGACTACTTCTGGCAGCAGGTGGAGACCAATATGGAAGGTCAGTGGGGCCTCCTGGACCCCCATGAGGTCCTGACCAAAAAGGGCTACGCCCTGGAGGATTCCTATGGTCAGGAATGGACCCAGAAGTACCTGGACTGCATGGCCGATGAGACGATTTCCAAGCGTTGGATCCCCATCAAAGAGATGGTCCGCCTCATCATCCGGTCCCTGGTCGAAACCGGGACTCCCTTCGCCTTCAACCGGGATGCCGTCAACCGGGCCAACCCCAATAAGGATAAGGGGATGATCTACTGCTCCAACCTCTGCACCGAGATCGCCCAGAATATGTCCCCCTCCACCATCATTTCCGAGGAGATCGATACAGAAGATGGCGACCCCATCGTCGTGACCAAGATGGTTCCCGGGGACTACGTCGTCTGCAACCTGGCCTCCCTCAACCTGGGCAAGATCGATGTCCAAGACCCCGCCGAAATGGAAGAGGTCACCACCGCCTCCGTCCGAGCCCTGGACAATGTCATCGAGATGAACTACTTCCCCGTCTCTGCTGCTAAGGTCAACAATGCCAACTACCGGCCCATCGGCCTGGGCGTCTCCGGCTACCACCACATGCTGGCCAACAACCACATCTTCTGGGAGTCCGAAGACCACCTGACCTTCGTCGACCGGGTCTTCGAAGACATCAACTACTATGCCATCAAGGCCTCCATGGAGAACGCCAAGGACAAGGGAGCCTACCCCTACTTCAAGGGCTCTGACTGGGATACAGGCGCCTACTTCACCGACCGGGGCTACCACTCCGACCGCTGGACCGCCCTGGCCGCCCAGGTCCATGACCACGGCCTCCGCAACGGCTACCTCCTGGCCGTCGCCCCCACCTCATCCACCTCCATCGTGGCTGGGACCTCCCCTGGTGTCGACCCCATCATGAACCGCTTCTACTACGACGAAAAGAAGAACGGCCTCATCCCCAGGGTGGCCCCCGATCTCAGCCTGGACAACCTGGTCTACTACAAGCCGGCCCACCAGCTCGACCAATCCTGGCTCATCCGGTCGGCCGGCATCCGGACCCGCCACATCGACCAGGCCACCTCCATGAACCTCTACATCACCAACGACTACACCTTCCGGGAAATCCTCTCCCTCTACCTGGATGCCTACCACGAAGGTGTCAAGACCGTCTACTACATCCGGTCCAAATCCCTGGAAGTCGAAGAATGTGAGTCCTGCGCCTTGTGATGGGGCGGCAGGATAGATGAATCAAGATAGAAAGGACCTCGCCGGTTGGCGAGGTCCTTCTATATTCCCCCTATAGTGGATGATTTTGAGGAATGGGGGTATCCCGGCCCCCTTTTCCCTTGATTTTGCTGGATGAGGGGGCTTTACTTTGCCCCCCTTCCCACCGATTTCGCTGGATGAGGGGGCTCCGCTTTGCCTCCCTTCCCCTGGATTCCGCCGGATGAGGGGGCTCAGCTTTGCCCCCCTTCCCCTTGATTCTGCCAAATGAGGAGGCTTTGCTTTGCCCCCCTTCCCCCTGATTCCGCCAAATGAGGAGGCTTTACTTTGCCCCCCTTCCCCTTAATTTTGCCATATGAGGGGGCTCCGCTTGTCCCTTTTTTCCAAAGCAGCCAGACAACGAGTTTACCGATCAGCTAGATTGTATTTGGATAGAAGATTATTCTTTGACCTCAAATTCCACATAAAGACTTTTTTCCTGGGCCTTGAGATTAGGATCACTGTCCCTCACTTCTTCTCCTCATTAAATCGCTCCAAACCTTGTCGCTGAAGTGCTCTTCTACAGCCTGCGATTTCCGGTAGATTTCAAAGAGTTCTTCGCCCTTCTCCTCGGCTAGCTTATACATCACCCCATTCACTGCAATCGTGGTCTTGTTTTTGATGATGTAAGTCTTCCCCTCATACCAAATTTGACCAATCCAACCTCCTTTCAGGGCTAGCCCCCTTCCAAATTTGCTGGCGTCATTCAAGAGGCCGATGATGGAATGAATTTCCTCCTCATCGGTGATGATCTTGGCCTGAGGTGGGGAGGGCAGGGTGACAAAAAGAAGGCTGCGGTCCTCCTCATAGGTGATCTCCTTGAAGGTGAAAAAGTAAATGAATAATAGGACAAGTACAAGGACCAAGAAAAGGGCCGGCCAGTATTTTTTTATGCTTTTCATTTCATTCCTCCTTTCCTAGCACCAATTTCTACCTACCTACTGAAATGTGTTCATACAGGATATAGCCGGTTAATTATAGCTACTTAGCATTTGCTCAATAACCGCGCTCATTTTTGCATCCTCCTTATCAATGACACTAGCTTTTTAATATTCCTTGACCGGTACCGATCAGATAGAGCAGTCAGTTTCTCGACATCCAACGTCAGGAGATCCGCCTCATCGATCCGAAGGTCTTCCATGAGCAAGTCAGCGAAATCCCTAATCGTAAGAACCGGAGTCATCTCATAGGTGGCTCCCGGAATGAAGTGATGGTAGAACAATGCATACTCAACTGAACCATGCTTGAGAGTTGGCTTTCGAATTAGCATATTCTTTTAATGACTCAAGCATCATATTCGTTGTATTTATCATAATTTCACCTCATAGTCCTGTCATATTGGACTATGAGGTATTTAATTCATGACCCTTTCCAAAGCAGCCAGCCAGCGAGTTTACCGATCAGCTAGAATGTATTTTGACAGAAGATTATTCTTTGACTTCAAATTCCGCATAAAGGCTTTTTTCCTGGGTATTAAGATTAAGATCACTGCCTTCAAGAGAATAATCCTTTTTAATCCGGTAGCTTCCTGGTTTGAGGTCGACACTTAGTAGACATTTGAATTCCTTCTTTTCCCCGGGCCGAATAATATAAGCAAGGTCCTCATAGGAGATGGGATTATCCACTACTGTCCACTCCCCCTGATTATTTCTCTCTAGATCATAAGCTTCGCCAGTGCTGATATCATGATCACTCTGATTCTCCAAAACCAAGAGCAATTCTTTAGTTGAAGGGCGAATATCTTTCGGATTTACAATTTCTAGTGCAAGCTGATCATTTTTATCATAGGGCTCAGTATTCCCATTTGAACTTTCGCCCTTCTTCCCCTTATTGAATCGTTCCAAAACTTCGTCGCTGAAGTCCTCTTCCGCAGCCTGCGATTTCCGGTAGATTTCAAAGAGTTCTTCGCCCTTCTCTTCGGCTAGTTTATACATCACCCCATTCACTGCAATCGTGGTCGTGTTGTTGATGATGTAGTCAGTCCCCTTATACCGGATTTGGCCAATCCAGCCTTTTGTCAGGCCTAACCCCCTTCCAAATTTGCTGGCGTCATTCAGAAGGTCGATAATGGAACGAATCTCCTCTTCATCGGTGATGATCTTGGCCTGGGGTGGGGAGGGCAGGGTGACGAAGAGAAGGCTGCGGTCCTCTTCATAGGTGATCTCCTTAAAGGTAAAAAGGTAAATGAACAATAGGGCAAACACGAGGATCAAAAAAAGTGCCGGCCAGTACTTTTTTATGCTTTTCATTTTATTCCTCCTCTCTTAACGCCTAAGGCCCTTCTCCGGAATCAACCAACAAAGTAATTTACCGATCAGGTACCCTATCTTTTGGATAGTAGACAAAATCAAAGAGACCATAGGCCACCGGCTCATAAAGCGTTTGCTCAGGATTGCCGTATTTCTCAAGCGCCTTCATGACAGACTTATCATAATTTTTGATCGATATCGGCTTAGCTTGTAAAATATAGGATTCTTTTTCTCCATATACCAAGTGGTTGGCAATGGGAATAAAAAAGCAGGTGAGGCTTTCTCCAATGTGTTTTTTATATTCCACATCAACAGGTTCAACATCCATTCCAATTTGTAATTGTTCCGCCATGGGCAGGTAGGATTGATATTTTTCCTTAATCTTTTCTCCTGAAAAAATACTGGCGATCGCTATGCCGGTATGGCGATAGAAATCAGGATTAAAAATGATTCCCCCCTCCTCCGGAATGATGGCGAATGGGGTAAGTCTGATGGGCTTCATCAATGAGGGTCCAATAGAAAAAATCTCCTGGCCGTCAAAGTAGTGTGTCATCTCCCGGAGAGGAAGGTGGTCAAGATCAACCCTTTTCCCTTCCGGATCGAATAAATAATGAGTGCCGCCATCCTTCCAGTATTTGTCCTGCTCTTCCGGAGAAAATTGCTCGATGGCAATGACATCCGTCGTCGTGGCGAGGGGCTTTCTCTCTTCTGATTCTTGGGAATCTACCACCAGCTCAGAAGCCCTCTCTTCTCCTACACCTTCCTTACTCAATTCTACCGAAGTGGAAGGGTCTTTGGAAGAAGTGCATGATACGAGAAGGATGCAGCTAGCTAAGATGAAGAAGCAATGAACAAGTTTCTTTTGAGATGAAATCATGATGAGCCCTCCTTTTCCGACATCCATCCTTTCCTTCTTATATATAAATTATAGTATTTTTTCTCGGTGTGCAAACATTTTTATTCCTCATCCTTCCCCCTTTCCCCTGCTCTATCTTCCCCACATCGTATATAATGGAGGCGATGGACTTAGATTTGACATCCTACATACAGAAAGGAAGTTTTCATGGAAACGATCAATAAAAAGCCCCTGTATAACCCTGATGGGGACATCTCCCTGACCGCTAGACGGATGGTCAATGGGGATACGACCAACTTAAATGACTTCAACAACCTTAAGTATGAATGGACCTCGGACTGGTACCGCCAGGCCATGAACAACTTCTGGATTCCGGAGGAGATCAACCTGGCCCAGGATAAGAAGCAGTACCCCAACCTGCCGGAAGCGGAGCGGGTGGCCTATGATAAGGTCCTCTCCTTCCTCATCTTCCTGGACTCCATCCAGTCGGCCAACCTCCCCAACGTGTCGGACTACATCACGGCCAATGAGGTCAACCTCTGCCTCCACATCCAGACCTACCAGGAGTGCATCCACTCCCAGTCCTACTCCTACATGCTGGACTCCATCTGCGAGCCCGACAAGCGGGATGAGATCCTCTACCTCTACCGGGACGATGAGTTCCTGGCCAAGCGGAACAAGTACATCGGCGACATCTACAACGCCTTCCAGGAGGAAAAGACCCCCCACAACTTCCTCCGGGTCCTCGTGGCCAACTACATCCTGGAAGGAGTCTACTTCTACTCCGGCTTCATGTTCTTCTACAACCTGGCCCGCAACGGCCGGATGACCGGGTCCGCCCAGCAAATCCGCTACATCAACCGGGACGAAAACACCCACCTCTGGCTCTTCCGCAACATCATCAACGAGCTGCGGAAAGAAGAACCCTCCATGTTCACCGAAGACCTCCAAGCCGAGTACCAAGCCATGGTCAAGGAAGGGGCTGAGCAGGAGATGGCCTGGGGCAAGTACGTCATCGGCAACGACATCCAAGGGCTCAATGAGTCCATGGTGGAAGACTACATCAAATACCTGGCCAACCAAAGGGCTGTGGACATCGGCCTGGAGCCCATCTATGAGGGCCACAGGGAAGAACCCGAGTCCATGAAGTGGGTCTCCAACTACTCCAACGCCAACATGATCAAGACCGACTTCTTTGAAGCCCGGTCCACCGCATACGCCAAGTCCGGCGCCCTGGTCGACGACCTCTAAACCCGGACCGGAAAATCCAGAAAGGAAGTGTCATGAAAAAAGTTGCCATCGTCATGGGGTCCGACTCCGACCTCCCCATTGTGGAAAAAGCCACCAAGATCCTGGAGGAGCTGGAGGTCCCCTTTGAGGCCCATGTCTACTCCGCCCACCGGTCCCCGGAAGAAGCCAAGGAATTCGCCCAGACGGCTGAAGAAAAGGGCTTCGGGGTCCTCATCGGGGTTGCCGGCATGGCCGCCCACCTAGCCGGTGCACTTGCCGCCAACACCATCCTCCCCGTCATCGGTCTCCCCTGCAAGTCCGCCTGCCTGGAAGGAATGGATGCCCTCCTCTCCACCGTCATGATGCCCTCCGGCATCCCCGTGGCTACCGTGGCCATCGACGGCGGAAAGAACGCCGCCCTCCTGGCCTGCCAGATCCTAGCCCTGGAGGATGAGGACCTGGCCGACCGGCTCAAGGCCCGCCGGAAAGCCGACCACCAGGCCAACCTGGAAAAGAACAAGAGGGTGGAAGAAAAGCTCAATAAATAGTACAATAGAAGTTCCTGGAAATCGTACAAGGAAGGCCGGCCTGGACGGATCTCCCGCCCATGACCCGCCCCGCTAAGGGAGAAAGGACTGGAATCGACCTATGGAAAAGAAAGAACAACTCTACGAAGGCAAGGCAAAGAAGGTATTCCTGACGGACGAAGACGACAAGCTGATCGTCTCCTATAAGGACGATGCCACCGCCGGTGACGGTGCAAAGAAGGGCACCATTGTCGGTAAGGGATCCATCAACAACCGGATGACCAACATCCTCATGCAGCTCCTGGAAGAAGTCGGCGTCCCCACCCACTTTGTCGAAGAACTGTCGGATACCGACACCGTCGTTAAGAAGGTTGAAATTGTTCCTCTGGAAGTCATCATGCGCAACACCTCCGCCGGCTCCTTCGCCAAGCGCTACGGCGTGGAAGAGGGCATCGACTTTGACGAACCCACCTTTGAGTTCTCCCTGAAAAATGATGACCTCCATGACCCCCTGATCAATAAGTCCCACGTCCTGGCCCTTAAGCTGGCCACCAAGGAAGAGTTGGACCGGATTGAAGAACTCTCCCGCAAGGTCAATGAGACCCTGAAAGAATTCTTCCTCAAGCACAATGTCAAACTGGTCGACTTCAAGCTGGAATTTGGCCGCCTCCCCGACGGGACCATTGTACTCGCCGATGAGATTTCCCCGGATACCTGCCGGTTCTGGGACACCGAGACCAACGAAAAACTCGACAAGGACCGTTTCCGCCGCGACATGGGCAAGATCGAAGACGCCTACCAGGAAATGTTCCGCCGGGTCACTTCCGGTAAATAGCATTCCGACCCCGAGTCGTCCCACTGTATCTTTTTTGGGACGGCTCTTTCTTTTTCAAAGACATTTTTTTGAGACAGCTTCCTTTACAGAAAGGAGACCCGCCACATGGGCGCATTTTTTGGACTTGTGTCCGCCCGGGACGCCATCGAAGACGTCTTCTACGGAACGGACTACCTCTCCCACCTGGGAACCCACCGGGCCGGCATCGCCTGCTATGACCCCGAAGAAGGCCTTCAACGGGAGATCCACAACATCGAAAACACCCCCTTCCGGACCCGTTTCGAACACGTCCTGGAAGAAATCCACGGGACCTCGGCCATCGCCTGCATCTCCGACCGGGACCCCCAGCCCCTCCTCATCCACTCCTCCTTCGGGACCTATGCCATCTGCTTCACCGGCATCCTCAACAACCAGGACGAGCTGGTGGAACGCTATCTCCGGGAGCCCGGAGCCCACTTCGACGCCATCTCCGGCGGCGGAATCAACTCCTGCGAACTCATCGCCGCCCTCATGAACATGAAAGAGGACATGATCGACGGCATCCGCTTCGTCCAGGAAGTCATTGACGGAACCATGTCCCTCCTCATCCTCCAAGCCGACGGGACCATCATCGCCGTCCGGGACCTCAAGGGCCGGATCCCCGTCATGATCGGGCGGGATGATGAGGGCTTCGCTGTTTGTTTTGAATCCTTCTCCTACCAGAAGCTGGGCTATCGGGACTACCAGGAAGTCGGCCCCGGAGAGATCGTCAAGATCACCAAAGACAAGGTCTTCCAGCTGGTCCCCCCCAGGAAGGAAGAAAAAATCTGTGCCTTCCTCTGGGCCTACTACGGCTATCCCGCCTCCGTCTACAACGGTGTCAACGTCGAGGCCGTCCGGAACAGGAACGGCGCCCTCATGGCCAAGCAGGACAAGGAAAGGGGCCTCCTCCCCGAACTGGATTCCGTGGTTGGCGTCCCCGACTCCGGCATCGGCCACGCCCTGGGCTACGCCTACGAATCCGGCCTCCCCTATGCCCGGGCCATGGTCAAGTACACCCCCACCTGGGCCCGGTCCTTCACCCCCCAATTCCAACGTCAGCGGGAGAAGGTAGCCCGGATGAAGCTGGTCCCCGTCCACGGCCTCATCAAAGACAAAAAGCTCCTTTTCGTGGACGACTCCATCGTCCGGGGGACCCAGCTCCAAGGGACCGTGGGCTTCCTCTACCGGAACGGGGCCAAAGAAGTCCATATGCGGTCTGCCACACCCCCCACCATGTATGTCTGCCGCTGGCTGGGCTTCTCCCGGTCCCACGACGACATGGAGCTCCTGACCCGGCGGACCATCGTGGACCTGGAAGGGAAAGAAGGCCTTAACTACCTGGACGACTACGCCGACGGGGAAAGCGAGAGAGGGAAGGCCCTCCGCAAGCAGATTGCGGAACACTTCCACTTCTCCTCCCTGGAATACCAATCCCTCAAGGGACTCCTGGACTCTATCGAACTGGATCCCTGCAGGTTCTGCACCTACTGCTGGAATGGAAAGGAATAAGCATGACCACCGATAAAAACCAATCCCACTCCACCGCCTATGCCCAGGCCGGCGTCGATATCACCGCCGGCTACCGGGCCGTTGAGCTCATGAAAGACCACCTGGCCCGGACCAACCGCCCCGGGGTCCTCTCCTCCATCGGGGGCTTCGGCGGCCTCTTCCAACTCCCCAAGGGCTATGAAGAGCCCGTCCTGGTCTCCGGGACCGACGGGGTCGGGACCAAGCTCAAGCTGGCCTTCGACATGGACACCCACAACACCATCGGAATCGATGCCGTGGCCATGTGCGTCAATGACATCATCTGCCTGGGGGCCGAGCCCCTCTTCTTCCTGGACTACATCGCCTGCGGGAAGAACGACCCCGACCGGATCGCCTCCATCGTCGAGGGCGTGGCCGAGGGCTGCGTCCAGTCCGGCGCCGGCCTCATCGGCGGAGAAACCGCTGAAATGCCCGGCTTCTACCCCGAAGACGAATACGACATCGCCGGCTTTGCCGTAGGCATCGTGGAAAAGTCCAAGATCCCCAACCCCGAAGACATCCAAGAAGGGGACGTCCTCCTGGCCCTCCCCTCCACCGGCCTCCATTCCAACGGCTTCTCCCTGGTCCGGAAGATCCTGGCCGACCGGGAGATCTCCCTGGATGACCCCTTCCCGGTGGATGACATCCTGGCCAAGGGCCCGGGCAATCTGGGCGGGTCCTTCCTGGACCTCAACCTGGCCGGAAAGACCGTGGGCCAGGTCCTCCTGGAGCCCACCAAAATCTACGTCAAGGAAGTCCTGGACGTCTTTAAGAAAGTGGCCGTCCGGTCTGTCGCCAACATCACCGGTGGGGGCTTCTATGAGAACATCCCCCGTTCCCTCCCGGACGGCCTGGGGGCCCTGATCCGGCGGGAGGCCATCCAAGTCCACCCCGTCTTCCCCTACCTCCAAGACCTGGGCGGAGTGGATGACCACGATATGTTCAACACCTTCAACCTGGGTGTGGGCATGGTCCTGGTCCTTCCGGAAGAGTCGGCCGACCAAGCCCAGGCCATCCTAAGAGAAGACGGCCTGGCCGCCTACCGCCTGGGCAAGGTCGTCCGGTCGGAAGAAAGGGTGGCCTTCGAATGAGAGACCGGGCCCGGATCGCCGTCCTTGTCTCCGGGGGCGGGACCAACCTCCAAGCCCTCCTGGACCGGGAGAAGGCCGGGGACCTCCCCCATGGGGAGATCTGCCTGGTCGTCTCCAACCGGAAGGGGGCCTATGCCCTGGAGAGGGCCCGGAAGGCGGGCCTCCCCGCCCTCGCCCTCCCCCGAAAAAAAGGGAAGGGGGCGGCTTTCGAAGAAAAACTCCTGGCGGCCCTAAAAGAAGCGGACATTGACCTGGTCGTCCTGGCCGGCTTCCTGGCCATCCTGTCCGAGGATTTCCTCCGGGCCTTCGCCGGCCCCATCCTCAACATCCACCCCTCCCTCATCCCCTCCTTCTGCGGACCAGGCTACTACGGGCTCAAGGTCCATGAGGCGGCCCTGGAAAGGGGAGTCAAGGTGACGGGGGCCACAGTCCACCTGGTCAATGCCGAGCCGGATGGAGGGCCTATCCTCCTCCAAAAGGCCGTAGAGGTCCTTCCGGGCGACAGCCCCGAGACCCTCCAGAAGCGGGTCATGGAGGAGGCCGAATGGGTCCTCCTCCCCCAGGCCACGGAAAGCCTGGCCCGGGATATTGTGACCCGGAGGACCGGTGAAAATGCAAGCAAAAGACGAGAGGAGAGACCATGATGGACTTTATCGCAAGCAAGAAGACCCTGGCCCAATGGGTCCAGGGCAACCCCTACCCCGGCCGGGGAATTTTCCTGGGCCTGACCCCAGATGGGAAGAAGGTCCTTTCGGCCTACTTCATCATGGGCCGGTCCAAGAACTCCCGGAACCGGGTCTTCCGCCTGGACCAAGGCCAGCTCTACACCAAGCCCTTCGATGAATCCCTGGTGGAGGACCCCTCCCTCATCATCTACCGGGCCACGGCGGCCTATCCCGACCACTTCATCCTGACCAATGGGGACCAGACCGACACCATCGTGGACTTTGAAAATGAGGGAAAGATCTTTGACCAGGCCCTCTTCTCCCGGACCTTTGAACCCGACGGGCCCAACTGGACCCCCCGGATTTCCGGCCGGGCCGACTGGACCCAAAAAACGGAAAAGACCCCCTTTACTTATGAGATGGCCATCCTCAAGGCCCAGGACCCGGAAGGCGGGGCTTGCTCCCGGTCCTTCTTCCACTATGAGGCCCGGGCCGGTCTGGGCCACTTCCTCTCCACCTACCAGACGGACGGAGACCCCATCCCCTCCTTCCGGGGAGAGCCGGTGGCCCTCCGGATCGAAGACGAATCCCTGGAGGACTTCAGCCAAGCCCTTTGGGCGGGCCTGGACAGGGAAAATAAGGTGGCTCTCTACGTCCGGACCCAGGACCTGGCCACCGGCCAGGTGGAAGAAATCATTACCAATGCCCGGGAAGGAGAAGACCAATGACCCCAAACCATGATGCCTATCAGTCCCCCTATTCCGCCCGCTATGCCTCGGCCGAGATGGAATTCCTCTTCTCGGACAACTACAAGTTCCGGACCTGGCGGAAGATGTGGATCGCCCTGGCCAAGGTAGAAAAGGACCTGGGCCTGGACATCAGTGAGGAACAGATCAAGGAAATGGAAGACCACGCCGAGGACATCGACTATGAGGTTGCCCGGCAAAAGGAGAAGGAAATCCGCCACGACGTCATGAGCCACGTCTTCGCCTTTGGCCAGGTGGCCCCCAAGGCCCGGCCCATCATCCACCTGGGTGCCACCTCCTGCTATGTGACGGACAACGCTGAACTCCTCCAGATCTACGATGCCTCCCAGCTGGTCCTCAAGAAGGCCGCCCAGGTCGTGGCCAACCTGGGCGATTTTGCTGACCGCTACAAGGACCTCCCCTGCCTGGGCTACACCCACCTCCAGCCCGCCCAGATGACCACCGTGGGCAAGCGGGCCTGCCTCTGGATCAACGACATGGTCCTGGCCATGACCTTCCTCCAGGACCTCCTGGACCGCTTCCGCCTCCGCGGGGCCAAGGGAACCACCGGAACCCAGGCCTCCTTCCTGTCCCTCTTTGATGGGGATGAGGACAAGGTTAAGGCCCTGGACAAGGGCGTGGCCCGGATCCTGGGCTTCGAGGACACCGTCTCGGTCTCCGGCCAGACCTACTCCCGTCAGGTGGACTTCCACTACCTGGCCGCCATGGCCAACTTCGCCATGGCCGCCTCCAAGTTTGCCAACGACCTCCGGATCCTCCAATCCTTCGAGGAGATGGAAGAGCCCTTTGAGAAAACCCAGGTAGGGTCCTCCGCCATGCCCTACAAGCGGAACCCCATGCGGTCGGAGCGGATCACGGCCCTGGCCCGCCACGTCATGGTCAACGCCCTCAACCCCGCCGTCACGGCCTCCTGCCAGTGGTTCGAACGGACCCTGGATGACTCGGCCAACCGCCGACTCTCCATCTCCGAGGCCTTCCTGGGCGTGGACTCCATCCTCAACATCTACATCAACGTAACCCAGGACCTGACCGTCTACGACAAGGTAGTCCACCGTCGGGTCATGGAAAAGCTCCCCTACATGGCCACGGAGAACATCATGATGGCCTCGGTCAAGCGGGGCAAGGACCGCCAGGCCATCCATGAGAAAATCCGGGAACACGCCCACGCCGCCACTCGGAAGGTCAAACTGGAGGGGGGAGAAAATGACCTCATCGCCCGCCTGGCCGAGGATCCCGACATCCCCCTCACCCTGGAGGAAATCCAGGCCCACCTGGACCCCAGGGATTATGTGGGCCGGGCCCCCGCCCAGGTCACCGACTATCTCCGGGGCGAGGTTCAGGAGATCCTGGACCGTTACCACAAAACCGTCATCGACGAAGAACTCACCATATAGGAGGCAAGTGTGAAAAAACTGGAACTCAAATATGGATGCAACCCCAACCAAAAGCCCGCCTTCCTCTCCATGGAGGACGGGTCCGACCTCCCCATCGAGGTCCTCAACGGCCGGCCCGGCTACATCAACGGCCTGGACGCCCTCAACGCCTGGCAGCTGGTCAAGGAGCTGAGGGAGGCCCTGGACCTCCCGGCCGCCACTTCTTTTAAGCACGTCTCCCCCACCTCCGCCGCCGTCGGCCTCCCACTTTCTCCGGAACTGAAGAAGGCCTGCTTTGTGGAGGGGGTAGAGGGGCTGGATGACTCCCCCCTGGCCCAGGCCTATGTCCGGGCCAGAGGAACCGACCGCCTCTCCTCCTTCGGGGACTTTGTGGCCCTCTCCGACCCCTGCGATGAGACCACGGCCCGCCTGATCAAACGCGAAGTCTCCGACGGGGTCATCGCCCCGGGCTACGTCCCGGAAGCCCTGGACATCCTCAAAGAGAAAAAGGGGGGAAACTACGTGGTCTTGAAAGTGGACCCCGACTATCAGCCTCCCGCCGTCGAGACCAAGATGGTCTTCGGGGTCACCTTCAGCCAGGGCCACAACACCTGCAAGGTCACCCCCGACCTCTTCCGGGAGATCCTGACCAAGAATAAGGACCTCCCCCAGGAAGCCATCCGGGACCTGACCATCGCCCTCATCGCCCTCAAGTACACCCAGTCCAATTCCGTGGCCTTCGCCTACCAGGGCCAGACCATCGGGATCGGGGCCGGCCAGCAGTCCCGGATCCACTGCACCCGCTTAGCCGGGGACAAAGCCGACACCTGGTTCCTCCGCCTCTCCCCCCAGGTCCTCTCCCTCCCCTTCAAAAAGGGACTCAAGCGGCCCGTCAGGGACAACGTCATCGACGGCTACATCAACCACAATGAGGAGGATGTGACTGCCGAGGGGAACTGGCAGAAGTACTTTACGGAAAGACCCCGGCCCTTGACCGATGAGGATAAGCGGGCCTACCTGGACCGGATCACCGGAGTGGCTCTGGGGTCCGACGCCTTCTTCCCCTTCGGCGACAACCTGGAGCGAGCCAAGAAGTCCGGCGTATCCTACGTCGCCCAGCCCGCCGGGTCCATCCGGGACGATGACGTCATCCGGGTGGCCGACCGCTATAACATGGTCATGTGCAAGACCGGCCTCCGCCTCTTCCACCACTGATTCGTTTCTGAATTTTTCCCCTATCCCCATCCATGCATGAAAAGGAGTCCTCATGAACATCCTCTTAGTCGGCGGTGGCGGCCGTGAACATGCCATTGTAAGAAAACTTCGTGAAAACCCCAAAGTCCGGACCATCTGGGCCCTGCCGGGCAACCCCGGCTACGGGATGGATGCCGACTGCATCGACATCTCGGCCGAGGACCTGGACGGGGTCTGTGAATTCGCCCAGGAAAACCCCGTAGACTATGCCGTCGTCTCCCCCGACGACCCCCTGGTCATGGGCCTGGTCGACCGCCTGGAAGCCCTGGGGATCCCCTGCTTCGGCCCCAACAAGGCAGCCGCTGAGATCGAGGGATCCAAGGCCTTCGCCAAGGGCCTCATGGAAAAATACGGCATCCCCACGGCCAAGTTCAAGGTCTTCGATGACCTGGACCGGGCCCTGGCCTTCATCGACCAAGTCGGCGCCCCCCTGGTGGTCAAGGCTTCCGGCCTGGCCAAGGGCAAGGGAGTCATGATCTGCCCGACGGAAGACCAGGCCCGGGAGGCCGTCCGGGCCTGCATGGTGGAGGGAAAATTCGGCAAGTCCGGCGAGACCTGCCTGATCGAGGAATTCCTGGAAGGGCCGGAAGTGACCGTCCTGACCTTCACCGACGGAAAGACCCTGGTCCCCATGGTCTCCTCCATGGACCACAAGCGGGCCCTGGACGGGGACAAGGGCCTCAACACCGGAGGCATGGGCTGCATCGCCCCCAACCCCTACTATACGGATGAGGTGGCCAAGACCTGCATGGAAACCATCTTCCTCCCCACCATGGAAGCCATGAACAAGGAGGGCCGTCCCTTCAAGGGCTGCCTCTACTTCGGCCTCATGCTGACGAAAGAGGGCCCCAAGGTCATCGAGTACAACTGCCGGTTCGGCGACCCCGAAACCCAAGTGGTCCTCCCCCTCCTGGAATCCGACCTCCTGACCATCATGGAGGCCGTCACCGAGGAGCGGCTGGGCCAGGTCGAAGTCAGCTTCTCCAAGGATGCCGCCTGCTGCGTGGTCCTGGCCTCTGAGGGCTATCCCCAAGCCTACCAGACCGGCTACCCGGTTACCGTTTCCGAGGAAGTCCTGGACAAGGTCCACTTCGCCGGCGTCCGCCTGGAGAGGGAGTCCCTCCTGACCTCCGGCGGCCGGGTCCTGACCGTGACCGACCGGGCCAAGACCCTGGACCAGGCCATCAAGAAGGCCTACCGGTCCATCCAGGACTGCCACTTTGACCATGCCTACTACCGGAAAGATATTGGCCAAGAGGCCTTGAAAGCGAGGTTATCATGATCTTTCGCCGCTACGTTGAAAAGAAGCCCGGCCTTCGAAACGAAGAAGACCGAATCCTCTCGGATGCCCAAACCCTCTACGGGATCGAGGGCCTGGAAGAAGTCCGCCTTCTCAAAAGATACGATGTGGACATGGCCTCCGAGGATCTCTTTGACCTGGCCCTGGAGGAAGTCTTTTCCGACCCCCCGGTCGACCTGACCTACCAAAGCCTGGAAGAGGCCCAGGACGGGCGGAAGGCTGACTTCATCCTGGCCGTAGAAGCCCTCCCCGGCCAATTCGACCAAAGGGCCGACTCCGCCGAGCAGTGCATCCAGATGCTCCTGGGCGGTGACCGCCCCCGGGTCCTCTCCGCCCAGGTCTACCTCTTCTATGGGGTCCTGACCGAGGCTGACCAAGCCAAGCTCCGCCGCCTCCTCATCAACCCCGTCGATTCGAGGGAGGCCGGCCTGGACAAGAAGGAGAGCTTGGCCATGAAGATCACTCCCCCGGACCCCGTCCGGCTCATGGAGGGCTTCCGGGCCATGGACTCCGCCGCCCTGGACGCCTTCCGGGAGGACCGGGCCATGGCCATGGGTCTGGACGACCTGACCCTGATCCAGGACTACTTCAAGAAGAAGGACCGGGACCCCAGCGAGGCCGAGTTGGGCATCCTGGACACCTACTGGTCCGACCACTGCCGCCACACCACCTTCAACACCGTCCTGGACCAAGTCACTTTTGAAGACCCCCTCCTGGAAAAGTCCTACCAGGACTACCTGAAAACCCGGGAGGAACTGGGCCGGACCAAGCCCATCACCTTCATGGACCTGGGAACCATCGCCGGCAAGGCCCTCCGGGCCCAAGGCAAACTGGACGGTCTGGACGCTTCCGAAGAAATCAACGCCTGCACGGTCAAAATCAAGGTCACCATCGACGGCAAGGAAGAGCCCTGGCTCCTCCTCTTCAAAAATGAAACCCACAACCACCCCACGGAGATCGAGCCCTTCGGTGGGGCCGCCACCTGCATCGGCGGGGCCATTCGGGACCCCCTGTCCGGCCGGGCCTACTGCTACGGGGCCATGCGGGTGACGGGGGCGGGCGATCCCCTGACCCCGGTGGAAGAGACCCTGGAAGGTAAGCTCCCCCAGATCCAGATCTGCCGGGAAGCCGCCCAGGGCTACTCCTCCTATGGCAACCAGATCGGCCTGGCCACGGGCCAGGTCCGGGAGATCTACCACCCCAACTATGTGGCCAAGCGGCTGGAAGTAGGCGCGGTGGTCGCCGCCGTTCCTGCGGACCTGGTCCGCCGGGAGACCCCCCAGCCGGGCGACCCCATCATCCTCCTGGGCGGACGGACCGGACGGGACGGGATCGGCGGAGCCACCGGGTCCTCCAAGGCCCAGAAGGTGGACTCGGCAGAGACCGCAGGGGCCGAAGTCCAGAAGGGGAATGCCCCCGAGGAAAGAAAGCTCCAACGCTTCTTCCGCAATCCCAAGGCCGTCAAGATGATCAAACGCTGCAACGACTTCGGGGCCGGCGGGGTTTCCGTAGCCATCGGCGAGCTGGCTGACGGGTTGGAGATCGACCTGGACAAGGTCCCCAAGAAGTATGAGGGTCTGAACGGGCTGGAACTGGCCATCTCCGAATCCCAGGAGCGGATGGCCGTCTGCATCGACCCCGAGGACCTGGAGGAATTCCTGACCATGGCCCATGAGGAAAATCTGGAAGCCACCCAGGTGGCCGTGGTCACTGAGGAGCCTAGGGTCAAGATGACCTGGCAAGGCAAGACCATCGTGGACCTGGACCGGGCCTTCCTGGATGAGAATGGGGCGGACAAGCACATCACGGTGGAAACCGCCAAGTATACCCCCTCCTTCGCCGGCCTGGTGGAGGACCCCAAAGACTTCGCCTCCGCCATGGAAGATGTGGTCACCGGCCTGAACGGAGCCTCCCAGCGGGGCCTGGCCGAATCCTTCGACGCCACCATCGGCAAGGGGACGGTCCTCATGCCCTTCGGGGGCCAGAACCAGCTGACCCCACCGGAGGCCATGGTCCAGAAGATCTCCGTGGAGAAGGCCGACACCGAGGACGTCTCCTTCATGGCCTGGGGCTTTGACCCCTACCTGACCGCCTCCTCCCCCTACCATGGGGCTTACTATGCGGTGGTCGATTCCCTGACCAAGCTGGTGGCTGCGGGGGCCGACCTGGAGGAGACCTACCTCTCCTTCCAGGAGTACTTCCTCCGCCTGGACCAGGACCCCAAGCGCTGGGGCCTCCCCATGGCCGCCCTCCTGGGCGCCTACCAGGCCCAGATGGACTTCGGCCTGGCCGCCATCGGGGGCAAGGACTCCATGTCCGGCTCCTTCGAAGACCTGGATGTCCCCCCCACCCTCATCTCCTTTGCCGTCACCACCGGCAAGCTGGACCGGGTCCTCTCTCCGGAATTCAAGGGCTCCGGCCATAAGGTCTACCTCCTCTCGCCCAAGAAGGACGACAACCTCCTTCCCGAAACCGACTCCCTTCGGGCCCTCTTCGATTCTGTCGATGAGGCCAACCGGTCGGGCAAGATCCTGGCTGCCGGGACCCCCGACATGGGCGGGATCGCCCACAAGGTCTTCGAAATGGCCCTGGGGAACGGGATGGGCTTTGTCTATGAGGACCGGGACCTGGAGGACCTTTTCGACCGGAACTACGGCTCCTTGATCCTGGAAGTCCGTGAGGACCTGGCCCCCTCGAAGGCCTTCGACCTGACCCTCCTGGGCCGGACCAACGACGACCGGACCCTCCAATATCAGGATGAGGTCCTGGACCTGGCCGACCTCCTGGCGGCCTATGAGGACACCTTGGAGGAGGTCTATCCCCTGGAGGGGCCCGAGATCGATGAAGCCGACCTCCCCGCCCCCAAGGCCAAGGCCCCTGCCGACAACCCCATGTCCCAAGTCCGTGCCAAACTGTCCCAGGCCCGTCCCAAGGTCCTCATCCCGGTCTGCCCGGGCACCAACACCGAATACGACGCCGCCCAGTACATCCGGGAGGGGGGCTTGGAACCCCAGGTCTTCGTCGTCCGCAACCAAACGAGCCAAGACATCGCCGAGTCCACGGAGGCCTTCCGCAAGGCCCTGGACCAGGCCCAGGTCCTCTACCTGCCCGGCGGCTTCTCCGGCGGGGATGAGCCCGACGGGTCAGCCAAGTTCATGGCATCCTTCCTCCGGAATGAAGGCATCGCCCAGGCCATCGAAGACCTCCTGTATAAGAGGGAGGGCCTGGCCCTGGGCATCTGCAACGGCTTCCAGGCCCTGGTCAAGCTGGGCCTCCTCCCCTACGGCCACATCACCGACCCCAAGGAGACCGCCCCCACCCTGACCTACAACCGGATCGGCCGCCACCAATCTCGGATCGTCAACCTCAGGGTGGCCTCCACCGACTCCCCCTGGCTCTGCTTCCTGGACCCCGACCGCCTCTATAAGGCACCCATCTCCCACGGCGAAGGCCGCTTCCTGGCCCGGGATGAGGACGTCCAAGCCTTCTTCAAGAATGGCCAGGTCGCCTTCCAGTACGCCGACCCCGATGGCCGGCCCTCCATGGACATCGCCTTCAATCCCAACGGATCCACCGCCGCCATCGAAGGCCTCATGGCCGCCGACGGCCGGATCCTGGGCAAGATGGGCCACACCGAACGCTCCGGCTCCGGCCTCTACCTCAACATCCCCGGGACCTACGATATGAAGTTCTTCCAAGCCGCTAAAGTCTACTTCGACCAGGAAATCTAATGCCGGGCGCCCTCTGGGCCTCGTGATTGGACCGCTAAAGGACCTCCCTTTGGCGGTCCTTTTTTTGCCTTGGCCGGGCTCCGGGAGGAACTAAAGGCAGGAGGAAGTCCCGAATCAAATCCTTGACCCGGTCGTAGTCCACGCTCAGCTTTCCCCCTTCAAAAGTCACCAGGAGCCGCCGACCCAGCCCGATCCCATTCTTTTCGTAGGTCCGAATCTTCTCAATGGTCCTCATCGTATAGTCCCCATCTCCCATGAGGCCATGGTGCTCCCAATAAATCTCCTCCTCGGTATAGGGATTGAAGAAGGTGAAGTCAGGATAGAAGATGACCCCGTCCTTGAGGACCAGGGGGCATTCGTATTTGTAGGTGATGCCCATCTGATCAAAGCGATCACAGAGTATTTTCTCCGTCTTGGATCTCACCCGCTTTCCTTGGTAAGTTAGAATCAAAGGATCCTCCGGTTTGAAAGGGAGCCCCTGGTAGGCCCTCTTTTTCCAATCCGCTAACTTCTGGAGGAGAGGTTTCTGGACCGGTCGAATCAAGCTTCTCCTCTCCGGGGACAAAGCAAGAAATTGGTCGTCCACCAGACGGTCAATCTCATCATTATCCAAATCCTCTCTTTCCAAAGAAGAAATCAGTCTTTCTACCGACCGATTGTAGGTCTGCTGAGCTAAATGCCGAGCCAAATCCATCTCTTGAATAGAAATATAACGACGCTGGATCTTTCCCTCCATACGAACCCGGTGATAATATTGACATGTCCCCCGCCCACGCTTGATGTAAAGGTTCCCCGCTATTTCCTCCACCTTAATCGACTCCAACCCCTTTTTTAAGGCCCGAATCTTCTCATTTTTCCGATCTCGCTTTCTATTCAAGACTCCTCCTTGTCTCCAATCATCATTCATCGGATTATCCCTTACATTTTGACATAAACTTCGTCCCGGATCTGTTCCAAAAACCTTGGTCTATATGCCCATACCGGTCCTCTTGGCAAAATCCTCGTTTGGAGGGGTAGCCTCATGCCGGCCCTTCCCGGCAAAACCTCCATTTGGAGGGGTAGCCTCATACCGGCCCTTCCCAATAAAATCCCCATTTGGAGGGGTAACCCCATACCGGCCCTCTCCGGCAAAACCTCCGTTTGGAGGGGTAGCCTCATGCCGGCCCTTCCCGACAAAATCCCCGTTTGGAGGGGTGGCCTCATACCGGTCCATTCCGGCAAAATCCCCAATTGGAGGGGTATTCCCTCCTGCAGAAAAACCGCCCAATTCCCCATCCTCATGTCTAGGGCGGAATTATCCTCCCCAAAATCCCCCAAATATGGAGTAAAGATGTTCGACAGGCCCACCCGAATCCGATAGAATAAAGGGGTGAGTTAGCAAGTGAAAACATCGACAATGATGAGATAAAAGTGAGGAAATATGGATAACAATTTTCATGATCATCCGGATTTTCACCAGAGGCGGGCGGAGGCCCGAAAAGCAGCCGGACGGAGAAGGCTCCTTGTCTTCCTCCTGATTGCCATTGTTGCCCTGGCCATGGGTATCTTCATCGGCTACCGGTTGCGGGAGGTTAAGGAGGGTCGACTCGTCCCCCCACCCCAGCAAGGCAATCCCACGGACCCGCCCCAAAGTCAGGGTACGTTTGCTCCGGTCGGGACTGACCCCGAATCTTCCCTAACAGAGACTCCAAGAGAATCCGAATCCTCCGTCCAAAGCCAGGACCAATCCGACACTTCATCGGATCGGGAATCCAATGCAGAAAGCCCTGCCGGTCACGGCGAAGGGAAGATCCAGGCCAAGGCCAACACCGGAGATGCGGTCCAGGATGCCCAGGGCAAAGGGACCAACCACAATAAGGCTGCTTCCGTCTATGCCTATCCCGTCCAGGCCATCAAAGAAGCCATGTTTGAAGGAAAGCCCCTGGCAGGAGATAATAAGATTGCCTTCCTCACCTTCGACGACGGCCCCTCCTCCAAATCCACCGGAGAACTTCTGGACATCCTCGCCAAGGAAGGTGTCCCCGCCACCTTCTTCCTCTGTGGCCGGACCATGAATGAAGAAACCAAGCCTCTGATGAGACGGATGATGGATGAAGGACACGGTCTCGCCTACCACTCCTTCAGCCACGACTACGCCTACCTCTATCCCGGTCGGTCAGGTAACAAAGACCACATCATGGAAGAATACGATAAACTGCACACCCTCCTCAACAAGTTGATGGGCGAAGATGTTCAGGTCAATGTCTGGCGGTACCCCGGGGGCCATATGTCCTGGAAAAACCTGGAAGCCGCAGACAAGGCCCTGGCCGACCGCGGCGTCCACTGGATTGACTGGAACTCCACCAACGGCGATGCTGCCCACAAGGGTGGGCCAAAGACACCCCTAGCCCAGGTTGAAGAAGTCCTCAAGGGCTGGACAGCCTACGGAAAGCCCAACTGCATCACCCTCCTCATGCACGATACGCCCAAGAAGGAAGTGACCCGGAAGTCCATCCCTCTCATCGTAGAGGCTCTCCGAAAAGAAGGCTTTTCCTTTGGCATCATCGAATAGAAAAGAAATGGAGGTCATCCCCTTGAACAAACGCCTCAAGACAAGCCTCGCTTCTTTACAAAACCACCCTCCCCAAATCATCGGGGAGGGTGAATGGAAAAACTATGCGATTTTGCTCCCCCTCATCCCGGACGGGAAGGGGGAGTTTTCTTTACTCTTTGAAGTCCGTGCTTCCCACCTCAAGACCCAACCCGGAGAGATCTCCTTTCCCGGCGGGGCCATCGAAGACGGCGAAAGCCCTGCGGAAGCAGCCATTCGTGAAACCGGCGAAGAACTCCTCCTCTCCCCCCACCAGGTCCATATTCTCGCCCACCCCTACACCTACGTCTCCACCTACGGCCGAAAGATCGACTGCTTTTTAGGCCTTTTGGAAGGCTACGGTGAAACATTCTCAACAGATGAAGTCGACCGGATCTTCACCATTCCTTTGGAGGCCCTGGCCCATCTGGAAGCCAAAGTCTACCGGTCTCAGGTTCGTGAGTTCCCGGAGGAAAGCTTTCCCTACGAAGACATCCCGGGTGGCCGAAACTACCCCTTCATCGAAGGCGAATCCATAACCCCCTTCTTCTATTGGGAAGGGAAAACCATCTGGGGGCTGACCGGACGAATCCTCAAACAACTACAAAAGGACCTCTCGATATAAGGCAATACTCCACCAAGATCCACAAGAGATTTTGGACATGAAAAAAGCTGGACCCTTCGGGGCCCAGCTTTTTTGCCGTGGTAATGAAGATTATTTACTTGGTGATTCCAAGAACGATGTCTTCAATTTCCATTTCGACTTTCTCAGAAACGGCATTGTCACCACCAACGATGACGTAGTCGGTGATCTTGTCGTTCTTCTTGATCCAGTCGGACTGTTCCTTAGTCAAGCCCTTGGGGTTGACCATGAGGATAGCAGCGTTGTTCTCAGCAGCCAGGTGTCCGGCAACGAGAGCATCAGCATACTTTTCACCGGTTACCACATAGACCTTGGTGGCGTTCTTGAAGTATTCATTAACAGCCATGTTGGTCTGGTAACGGTTCTGTCCATAAAGTCTGTCGACCTTGGAACCGGGAACATCAGACTTGGCACCTTCGGAAACTACAGCGGTTCCGCCCATGACCAGGATCTTGTTCAGCTTGCCGGCCTTGAACGCATCATCCAGGAAGGACTTGGTTTCAGGACGGAGATGGTTGGATCCATCAGTCAGAAGGATGGGATAGCCGTAACGGGAAGAAGGTACGGAGGCGATCAGAGCATCAGCGAAGCTGAAGCCGTTAGCCAGGAAGTAGGTCTCGCTATAACCGTCGGTATTCGGATTGACGCGATCAGCTACTCGAATAGCATTCTCGGCAAAGGGGATTTTTCCTTCGCTCGGATCAGCCTTCAGGAGCTTAGCCACTTCAATAGCGGTTTCAAATCTGTTAGCACCACCCACGCTGGCAACGCTCAGACGCATCTTGGTCAGCACTTCAGAAATGGAGTTGGAAACAGCGTCGCTCTTACCAACGATCAGGACGTTCTCGAGCTTTCCGGCAGCCTGCTGAGCCTTCAGATAAGCCATGACCGACTCAGGAATGCTGTTGGACTTGGTCAGAAGGATCGGAGCCTGATAGAGGTTGGTCAGGCCGTTAGCGGTCAAAGCATCGGCGAAGTTCTGTCCGGTGGCCAGGATGACGGTCTTGTTCTCGAGACCATTGGGATACTGTTCCTTGGCAATCTTAACAGCGGTTTCATACCGGTCTTCACCCTCAATCCGCGGGAAGAGAGCCTTGCGGCCTTCATTGATCTTTACTTCATAGTAGTTATTATCAATATCTTCGTCAGTAATCTTATGCTGAGCGATGACCTTGCCGTCCTTCTTGACGGTGATGATAGAGAAGGCTCTGTAAGGAACCTGAGTCCAGTCTCCATCTTGAGGAAGGGTCTTCTCAACCCAATAAATCAGGACATTGTGATCCTTGACATAAGCAACGCCGTTCTTGTCGGTCTTGCCGTTATAGAGGACTTCACCTAATTTGAGTTCCTGCATGAACTCGGAAGCATCCTTATTGATGGTGACTTCAACGCCTTCTACAGCGTGAAGATCAGTCTTGCGACCTTCCGCGAAAACGCGAACTTCAAAGGGAGCTTGTTCCTCGGTGTTGTACATTCTCAGAACCGCGTTGACACCGTTCTTTCTTTCCAGTCCGGGGATCTGGTCGTTCAGGTCGTTGCGGAGAGAGATGAAGGAGACGGTAGAGTTAGCATAACCTTGTTTTTCAGCCTTGACAGCGATGACAACCGTCTTCGCTTTTAGAGGCAAGTTTTTGAGGGTAGATGCACCAAGCTTGATCATACCATCCTTATCGGTCATATAATTGCCTGTAATGCCTTCTACTTCATCATCAATCATTAAATTGTGATTCTCATCAAGGGCGTATTTATCTCCATCTACTTTGACGTTATAGAATTTGATTTTAGCCCCTTCAATCGGATTATCGGTTCCATCTTCAAAGACACGGATGGTGGAGTCTTTAGTCTGGTTGAGGACCCACTCGAAGGTGAAGTTGTAGTTCAGGGTGACATCAGGAGAAGCAATAGTCTTATCTCCGCCAACCCAAGCGACAATCTGATCGAAGGTCCGAGTTCCCATTTCCTGAGCGGCAGTAGCAGGATCTTCCTTGCTTCCGCCAACGGCATTGCCCAAGAAAATCAGGTCCATATCTGTTCCGAAGATTTCTTCAGCTTTGATGGTCGGGGCTTTCACTTCAACCTTGCCGACCTTGGCTTCAACAAGAGCCTTCAGAGAAGCGGCATCAGCCCAAACCTTGAGGGTGATGTTCTTCAGAGTGTCAACATCGTTTCCGGCAATCTGCTCGGGCACGTCAACGTCGAAAGAGATGTCCGTAGTCTTATCAACGGTGAGGGGCTGAGGAGTTGTTGCCAGGGCTTCCTGGACCTTGGTCCCGTCGGCCTTCTCTGCGGACCAAGCCGCATAGACGTTCACTTTTGCCATGTCATCATCGCCCAGCATCAGCATCTTATTGCTGCTGGTCTTGATGGTGACGGTGAATTTTCCTTCTCTGCCCTCAACAATACCTGTGTCGCTATCCTTGGACTCAGCGAATGCTGTAGGAACAGCAGTCAGGATAAGAGCCAGAGCTAAGAAAATCCCTAAAACCTTTGAAAATTTCTATCCCATTTTTTCCTCCTTAAAATAAATAATCATCATTTATCTCTTGTGGTCTCGGCCATAAACTGTATAAAAATGTCTACGACCCTTCCACTATGGCTTACTTGGCTTATCACGTTTACAAAAAAGTTTCAATCTCTTTCACCCATCTCCTGAGCATTTTTTCTTCATCATAAAGGATTGAAAACACAAGCTTTTTGGTCTGTTTTTATCTTATTATTTCTTGTCCTACTCCCAAAGCCAAGATAAAATCCGATAAATCGGAGAACGATTTTTTTGTCATCGCAAAAAAAAGATCGGCCAGACGGCCGACCTTTTGATTCTTACTTGTCTTCGTAAGGGATGATGGCGATGGCCCGGGCTCTCTTGACAGCCTTGTTGACATCGCGCTGGTGCTTGGCACAGGTCCCGGTCACGCGGCGAGGAAGGATCTTCCCGGCATCGCTGATGAAGTTCTTGACCTGTTCCACATCCTTGTAGTCCAGTACTTTTTCTTTATCTTTGCAGAATTGGCAGACCTTTCTGCGGGGTCTAAATGTGCGGCGGCTCATACGATCTCCTTTTTAGAAAGGGATGCGGGAATCATCCACCGGGGCGAAGTCATCGCCGAAGAAGTCATCGCCCGATCCGCCAGCTTCCTGGCTACCCTGGGCACTCCGGTTCTCGGGGTAGTTGTTGTTTTGTGGGGCCGGAGCGGAACCGCCCTGGTTATAGGAATCATTGCGTTCCTTCCAGTCCACAAACTCAACATTGTTGGCCACCACATCGGTGGTGTAACGCCGAGATCCATCCTGGGCAACATAGGATCCGGTTTGGATCCGTCCTTCGACCAGGACCCGCTTCCCTTTTGCAGAAAAGCGGTTGACATTCTCTGCTAACCTTCCCCAGCAAACACAGCCAATGAAGTCGGCCGTGGGCTGATTATTCGCTTCCATCTCCTGTTTCTTCTCACGCGATAGTCTCTTGTCCACCGCAAGGGTGAAGCGGACCATGGCGTTGCCTGTAGAATTATTGTAGGTTAACTCGGGGTCTCTTGTCAGTCTTCCCATCAGAACGACTTGGTTCATCGCTACCTCCTAGGACTTACGCCTCTTTCTTTACGGTCAGATAGCGTAAGATGTTGTCCAAGATTCTTGCCCGACGCTCGACTTCCTGGACAGTTTCCGGCTCTGCCTCATAGGTCAGAACAACGTAATAGCCGTCTTTCTTGAAGTCAATCGGATAGGCAAGCTTGCGGTTTCCCCACTCATCGAGATCCAGGACCTTGCCGGTCTCATCGATCGCATCAATCAAGCGATCCAAGACTTTTTTGCGGTCTTCTTCTTCAACATCAGCTCGTAAGATGACCACCATCTCATATTGATTCATGTCTTTCACCTCCCTTTGGATTTGACCCGCTTTTGAACGGACCAGAGATTGCTCATGGCAGGGCACAAAAATCCCTAAACCACTGAACATACCAATACATTATACTAAATGGCCCATCTTTTGCAAGAAAAATTCTTCCCTCCCCCTCCCCATTTTGAATCATTCCATCGATATGAATACCATCTGAGCTCCCCATAGTGTTGATTTGCCATTTTTCCCCAAATCAACACTATATTTTCCCACCTCACTAGTGGTGGTTCGCCGTTTTTTCGCCAATCAACACGACTGCAACGACCATATTCCCGAAATCTATAGTGTTTGTTTGACGTTTTTCTCCAAACCACCACTACCCTCATGCAAAAAGACATAATGGTGGTTTCGTCATTTTCCCAAAACCACCACTACTTCTAGCCCAAAACCATAGTGGTGGTTAGCCGTTTCTCCCCAAACCACCACTACTTCGGTCCCAAAACCATCTTTCCGGGCTTCTTCCCCCTCCCCATTTTTGGTAGTATAGTCTCATCACCTGATGAAAGGAGCCCAACATGACCACAATCCACGGATTCACCCAAATCAAGGAGAGGGCCGTCCCCGAGGAGGCCTCTACCCTTCATTTATATAGACACGAGAAGACCGGCGCCCGGGTCCTCCACATGAAGAAGACTGATGACAACAAGGTCTTCGCTATCACCTTCCCCACCCCGCCCCTGGGGTCGACCGGGAACTGCCACATCCTGGAGCACTGTGTCCTCAACGGGTCACGGAAGTACAGGACCAAGGAACCCTTCATGGACCTCCTTCAGTCTTCCCTCCAAACCTTCCTTAACGCCATGACCTATCCCGACAAAACGGTCTACCCCATCGCCTCCCGGAACCCGGCCGACTTCCGTAACCTCATGGACCTCTATCTGGATGCCGTTTTTTACCCCGCCGTCCTTGAGGACGAAAGGATCTTCCGCCAGGAGGGCTGGCACTACGCCATCGACCGGCCGGAGGACCCCCTGACCCTAAGCGGAGTCGTCTACAACGAGATGAGGGGGGCCATGTCCTCCCCCGAAGACCAGGTCTTCGATGCCATCATGCGGTCCCTTTACCGGGGAACCATCTATGCCAACAATGCCGGCGGAGACCCCTACCGGATCCCTGACCTGACCTATGAGGCCTTCTGCGACTTCCACCGGACCTACTACCACCCCTCCAATGCCTACATCTTCCTCTATGGGGCCATCGACGAGGAGGCCACCTTCGACCACCTGGCCTCCTATTTGGATGCCTTCGATAAGAAAGAAGTCCGGAGCCAGCCGGAAACAGTGGCCAAGGTAGAGGCTCCCATAACCAAGGAAGTTCCCTTCTCCATCGACACAGGCGAGGATGAGGAGGGCCAAGCCTTCTTCTCCCTCTCCTGGCTGGTCGACCGGGCCAGAACGGACGAGGTTCGCTATCTCTACCACCTCATGGACCAGGTCCTGGTCAAGTCGGAGTCTTCCTCCCTCCGCCGGGCCATTCTTGAGGAAGTCGGGGCCAAGGACCTCCTTTCCGAGGTCTGGGACCTCAAGGAAGTGGGTTTCTCCCTGGTCGCCAAGGGGGTGGACCCCGACAAAAAGGACCTCTTCCTGAAAGTGGTCGACCGGGAGATCCGGCGGATGGTGGAGGATGGTCTGGACCGTGACCTCCTGGCCGGCCTCCTCCAATCCCTGGAATTCGACCTCAGGGAAAAGCAGGGGATGGCGACCAAGGGGATCCTCTTCATGGCCATGGCCCTGTCCGAAGGGATCTATGGGGCCGATCCCATGGACCGGATCGCCTATGCGGACAAACTCCGGTCGGTCCGGGCCATGGTTCGGGAGGGGGCTCTGGAGGCCTACATCCGGGATAAGCTCCTGGACAACCCCAACCGGGTCTTCCTGGTCCACCTGCCCCAGGCCGGCTTAAATGCCCAAAGGGACCGAGACCTGGCCAAGTCTCTGGCTGATTACAAGGCCGGTCTCTCGGAGGAAGAAATCCAGACCCTCATCAAATCCAACAGAAAACTGGAAGATCGACAGAACCGGCCCGATTCTCCGGAGGCCAAGGCTACCATCCCCCGCCTGGGCCGGGAGGACCTCCCCGACCACCTGGTCCGTGTGCCTCGGGAAGTCCGGGAAAGCGACAGGGCAACCTACCTTCTCCATGACCTCCCCACATCAGGAATCACCTACCTGACCCTGGTCTTCGACCTGGCCCACTTCGCCGAAGCCGACCTTCCCTATGTGACCCTGGTCTCCGACCTCATGGGACGGCTCTCCACCCGGACCCTCTCCTACCGGGACTATGAGGTACTAGAGGACCTCCTGACCGGAGGGATCACCCTGACCCCCAAGGTCTACGACCGCCAGGGATCCATGGACTTCCAGGCAAAGCTCCTCCTTTCCACCAAATTTCTGGGCCTGGAAAACCTGTCAGCCGGCCTGGACCTCATGGCCGACCAGGTCCTCCGGACCCGGTTCGATGAGACCGACCGTATCCGGGAGGTCATGGCCATCATCCTCTCCTCCATGGAAATGGGGATGGTGGATGACGGATCCGGGGTCGCCCTCCAACGGGCCATGGCCCAGGTGACTCCCGCCGGGGCCTACAACGACCGACTCAAGGGCCTGTCCTACTACCTCTGGCTGAAGGATCTGGCCAGGAATTTCGGTCCTGAGGACTTAGTTAAATTTGAGGAAATCTACCACCGACTCTTCCTGACTGCCCGACCCCTCGTCAATATCACCGGGTCGGGTAAGGACCTGGACCGGGTAGTCGATGAGGTGGAGGGCTTCCTGGCCTCCCTGCCCGTCAAATCCGAGCCTGCCCAGGACTTCCCCTTCCTTCCGGAAAAGAAGGCCCTGGCCTTCAGCCTGACCTCGGATGTCCAATTCGTGGCCATGGCTTCCCTCATGGACCCCGACCGGGCGGCCTATGGGGGCCACTTCCAGGTCCTCTCTAATATTATGTCCAACACCTACCTCTATACAGAAATTCGGGCTAAGGGCGGGGCCTACGGTCAGGGGCTTGCCCTGGGAACCAACCAGGTCGCCGGGGCCTTCTCCTACCGGGACCCCCAGCTCCGCCGGACTCTGGACATCTTCCGCACCCTCCCCGACCGGGTGGCCGAACTGGACCTCACTGACGATGACCTGGTCCGCTTCATCATCGGGTCAGTGGGCCGTGTCGATGGCCCCATGACCGAAAACCAGAAAGGCCTTTTCGACCTCTCCAACTATCTCAGGGGAGTCGATCGCTCCTTCCATGACCGGATCCTCCGGGAAATCAAGGAGACCCGCCTGGACGACCTCCGGGCCATGGCCAACCCCCTGAAACAAGCCTGGTCTCAGGCCTCCATGGTCGTCCTTGGCTCCAAGGAAGCCATAGACAAAGAAAAGGACCTCTTTGACGAGGTCCGTAGGATCTAGGGGGCCAGGGTCGAGCGGCCCCGGCCAGCAACCAAATCAGGCCCCGGCCAGGGTCCGGTTAGGGTGGGGCCGCCCTGGCCAAAGGGCAAATCGGCACTTGGCCTAATCCTCTAACAAGAGGCTGGGGTTTTCCTTATCCAAAATGACTTTTTCCACCTTTCCGGAGAGATAGGTTCCCACCTGATCTTCAATAAATTGAAGGGCTTCTTCCAAGGCATCTTCCCGGGAGGGATCCACCAACTCGCTGATCAGGAAAGCATTTTTCGTACCCTCGGTGATCATGGTCCGCTGACCGTCCCGCCAGTTGAAGCAACGGCAGACGGCCCCGGCATCATCCTTATAGCAGAGCTCGCCCGGCAGGGTGGGCTGGTTTTCCCCATCTCCGATAGGATAGAAGGCATCATCGCCCTCCGTGATGGTCAGGCGGAGGTCGCCTTCAAAGGTGTCCATATCCTCTGCCCCAAAAGGAAGGGCGAAGCGGAGGCTGGCCGCATTGTAAATATCGACCAGGGGGTTGATGGAGGGTACGGGGTTGTCCTTGGAGGCCCGCTTGAGGAGGGCTTCAATGGACGACCGGGCCCCTTTCTTGGTCTTGAACTGTTTGAAGGCCTCCCGGTAGACGGCGATGACCGGGTTCTCGCTGAAGACGCCGGCCGTTAAATAGGACTTGGCCATCTCATTGGATTCGGCCAGGAGGGACTGGAGGGCCTCCGGAGACTCCTCCCCGGCTTCCATGTCTTTAATGAGGAGGACACCGATCTTGGCCTCCGGAAAGAGTTCCCAGAATGAAGAATCGACAATAAATTTTTTCATTTTTACTCCTTTTTGGTTCAAAGAAAGGGCTGAACGAACAGTCTGGAGCCCCTACATGAGCTCCTGAATCCGACGGGTGAAGGTCACCGGATCCTCCACGCTCAATCCGGCAATGATCCGGGCCTGGTCATAGAGGAGTTGGGTATAGGCCTGGAAGTCCTCTTCCTTGCCCTGGTCCCGGAAGGCCAGGAGCTTCTTGACCACGGGGTGGTCGGGGTTGACTTGAAGGACCTTCTGGGCCTGAACCTTGGGCATGTCACCCGGCTGGCCGGCCAGGGTCTTTTCCATCTCGATGGAAATATCTCCCTGGGCCGTCAGTATGGCCGCATCCCGGGTCAGTCCCCGGCCCGCTTTGACATCCACCACTTCCCCATCCAGGACCTCCTTCATAGCGGAAAAAAGTTCTTCGGCTTCCGGAGAGAGATCTTCTTTCTCCTCCCCCTCCAAGGCAAAGTCGTCGGAAAGAACGGACTGAAAGGCATGGCCCTGGTAGTCCACCATGGCCTTGATGGTAAATTCATCAATCGTATCGGTCAGGAAGACCACTTCCTCTTCCTTTTCCATGAGGGCCTGGACCGTGGGCAGTTGGCGGATCCCCTCCAGGGATTCCCCGGTGGCATAGAGGATTTTTGTCTTTTCCTTTTCCTCCGCCTTATCTTCTGCCCCATCTTGGCCGTCAGCCTCCAAGCCATCGGCATCCGCCGGCTCATGATCCCCGTCATGATCCCCGTCCTCACCGATGATTTGGTCTAAAGAACGCCCTTGGCCCAGGGAGGTATCGAAGAGGAGGAGGGGGGCAAGGTCATCTTTTTTCGCCCCATAAGACTGGTAGATGCCGGCCTTGAGGGTGGTCCCAAAGAGGCCGAAGAAGGTCTTGTAAGCCTCCTCATCCTCCTCCATCATCTTCTTGAGCTCCTCCAATACCCGCTTTTCAATCCGCCGGGCCATGGCCATCATCTGCCGGTCTTCCTGGAGAGTCTCCCGGGAAAGGTTGAGTTTGAAATCCTCGCTGGACACCACCCCCTGGACAAAGGAAAGATAGTCCGGAAGGAGGGAGTCCGCATGGTCCATGATCTTGACCCCGGCGGAATAGAGGCTGAGCCCCTTCTTAAATTCCCGGGTGTAGAAATCCCAGGGGACCTGGGAGGGGATGTAGAGGATGGCCCGGTAGGACAGGGTCCCATCAGCCACCAAGTGGATCCAGCGGAGGGGCTTGCCGAAGCCCAGACCTTCCTGCTGGTAAAAATTGATGTAGTCCTCGTCCTTGAGGTCTTTTTTGGGTTGGTTCCAGATGGGGGTCTTGGAATTGAGAGTCAGAGTTTCCTGAGTCTCCTCATATTCCGGATTGTCCTCCCATGCCTTCTTTTCCTCTTCCGTCGCATCCTCCCGGAGGGGAACCCGCTTTTGCCGGCTGACCTCCATCTCGATAGAGTAGCGGATGTAGTTGGAATACTTCTCGACCAGGGACCGGAGGGTGTATTCATTCAGGTAGCGGGAGAAGTCCTCATCCCCCTCATCCTTGCGGAGATGGAGGATGACATCGGTCCCCACCTCCTCCCGGTCAGCTTCCTCGATCTTATAGCCGTCTACCCCCTCGCTGATCCAGCGGTGGGAAGCCCCGTCTTCCAGTGATTTGGTGACCACTTCCACCTTTTCCGCCACCATAAAGGAAGCATAGAAACCGACCCCGAACTGGCCGATAATGGAGGCCACATCCCCCTTGGACTCGGCCTGCTTGAACTCCTGGGTGCCCGAGTGGGCGATGGTCCCCAGGTTCTTGTCCATCTCTTCTTCCGTCATCCCGATCCCGTAGTCCCGGACGGTCAGTGTCCGGTCCTCCTCATCAGGGATGAGTTCAATCTTGTAGGTCGACCGGTCGAAATCCGAAGCTTTCTCCTCCAGATCAATAATGTACCGCTTATCCAAAGCATCCGAAGCGTTGGAAATCAGCTCCCGAAGGAAGACATCCTTGTTGGTGTAGATGGAGTGGATCATCATATCCAGGAGCTTCTGCGATTCCGCCTTAAATTTTTTCATCTTGACAAATCCTTTCTATTCCCGTCACTATTTCTATCCCCTCTTCGTCGGTCCGGCAGGTCGATGGCCCGACAGGAAGAGGTTTCTGACTTTCTTTGACCTTCTGACTTTTCATTATACCCCATGATCCCCCTCTTGCAAACAAAAGTCGGATGCCCTTAGGCAGTCCGACCCTTGAGATGACCCGTCTTCAAATAGTCCCTCATCTTCTTCCAAAGGCCCAGGCCCATAAAGGCCGACCGGAGGACACCCATGAGGGACATGGCCAGCCAAATCCCCTGAACGCCCACCATGGGAATCAATAAGAGGGCGAGAGGTACCCGGGCGACATTGGTCACCAGGGAGACCATGGAGGGAAAAACCGTATCCCCCAGGGCGGCATAGGTGGAGGAAGTCGCGGATTCCAGACCCATGAAGGGCTCCTGAATGGCAAAAATCAGAAGATAGGTTCCGCCCAAAAGGATGGCCTCCTTCTCCCGCATAAATAGGGCAAAAATCTCCCGGCCGAAGAAAACAAAAAGAAAGGAAGTAAAGCAACCGATAGCGAGAGAAATTCCGCAGCCGACCAGAACCGTGTCCCGAACCCGCTTCCTTTGTCCGGCCCCGATATTTTGAGCCACCATCGAGGTCAGGGCAGATCCCAGACCCTCGGTAGTCATCCAGCAGATGGACTCAATCTGAGTGCCGAGAGCACCCACCGCCACCGCTATGGCCCCGAAGTTGGAGAGGATATGGTTGGTGACCATGGAGATAAGGCATAATACTAAGGACATCAGGGCCATGGGAAGGCCAATCCGAACCATCTCCCGGTAAAGGCTCCATTTGGGCCGCCCCAGGAGGGAAGCCCGCCCCACCAGACCCAGGGGGTCAATGGGATCCCTCCGCCGAGAATAGGTGATGAGGAGAAAAAGGACCAGGGCTTGGGAAAGAGAGGTGGCTAAACCTGCTCCGAAAACCCCCATAGCCGGGATCGGCCCCCCTCCGAAGATGAGGAGGGGGTCTAAGACCATATTGAGGACCAGACCAACCAGGTTGATGGAAAAGGGGACCATGGAATTGCCCAGGCTGGAGTAGGACTGGGAATAGGAAACCGACATGATCATAAAAACCATACCAATAAGAACCACCCGGGCATATTGGATAAGGTAGATAAAGACGGTTTCCCCCAGTCGGTAGAGGTCAGCGAAAGGAACGAGAAAGACCTGACCCAGGAAACAATAGGTTACCGCAACCAGGAAAGAGAGCTGGAAGCCTTGACCCAATCGGAGGAGAAGCCCCTCCCGAAGGGCATGATCCTCTTTTTTCTTCGACTGAGCCTGGCCGAAATACCGAGCCACCAGGACCCCCATCCCGTTTTTCCCAATGAGAGAAAGAGCTTCGCCAAACCAGAGTAGAAGACCGACCAGTCCCACCGCCGCCACAGCCTCGGCATTGATCCGGCCAATCCACATCATATCCACCAGGCCGTAAGCCATCTGGGCAAAGGCCGTTAAGACAAAGGGAGCCGAAAACCGCAGGAGGGTCTGCGGAATCGGCTCCGTTAAGAGGTCTCTTGTGTTTTGCATCAGATGACAACCACATCTACCCGGTCGCAATTAAGGCCGAACATGGACTCGACTTCTTCCTTGATCGCAACTTGAGCTTGGTAAACCACGTCCTTGACAACCGCATCCCGACTGACGGAGAGGACCAGGACTGTGGTCAGGTGGCCATCCTGGGTTTCCGTCTGGATCTGCTTGTCATAGTGGGCCCGCAAACGGCCGTTCTTCGCATCATAGCCGCGGACCTGACTGACCCCTTCGACCTTAGCGGCCGCTTGGGCAATCACCGTGTCAATAACCTCGTTCGCTACGAAACAGGATCCCCCGACAAATTTTTTCATTGGACCCTCCTTTGATCTTCTTTTTCCAGCCATTCTTTCGGCGTAAAGTACTCAAAGCCGACCAGGTAATAGTCCGCCTGCCGCTTCATCTGGTCAATATCCTGACCATAGGCCTCATCTTCCAAAGCGACCACCGTATAGCCGGCCGCCTTGGCCGTAATCAGGGCATAGAGGGCGTCATCAAAAAGGGCCATATCTTCAGGAGCCTGGCCCATGGCCTTGGCTGCCGCCTCCCAATACCGTTTATCATTTTTCGGAAAGCCGTCTGTGGAAGAAGAATAAACCAGGTCAAAATAATCCAGGATCCCTGCTTTTTCAAGGGCAATCATGGCCAAGTCATAATTGGTCGCCGTTGCCACTCCCATAGGAATCCCCGCATCCTTGAAGCAGTTCAGGGTTTCCACCACCCCTTCCCGGGTAACGGAATTCTCCTTATACCACTTGGACATGATGCTGTTCGCCCGCTTGTACATGGCATCGACGTCAGGTGCAAAGTCGAAATTCTCCTTGAGCATCCGAACTAAATCTTCAAACCCCTGGGTGATGACGACATCATAGTCCACCTGGTCCATGGGAATATCAAACTCTTCAATCAGCCGGGCGTTAACCGCATTCCATGCCGGCATGGAATTCAGCAGGGTCCCGTCCATATCAAAAACAATTGCTTTCATAGTCCCTCAATTTCTATGGATTCACGCCATTCATTGGCTTGGATCACTTCCGGTTTGCCTATTCTTAGTATAACAGAAAGCCGGAAGCTTGGCATAGGAGGGGAAAAGGAAAAAGGCGATGGACGCTATTATGAGCTGACCCCCTAAAGTTGGACCAAAAATCCAACTTTTTGGGGGCAGTTCATTACGCCCACCGCCTTTTTTAATTAGCCCTTTTTTCTCCCTTTTTTCTAGGGAAGAATCCCCTTATCTGTTCAATGCTTCCTTCAGTGTGGGGACCTTTCCGTTGTATCTCTTGGTAATGGGAAGGCCCAGCTTTGCATTCGCATCGCGGGTATCCTCTTCTTCCTCTAAGGCAAAAATAGCAATCCGGGCATCTCCGCCAATGATGGTAAAGTGGTCGATAATGCCGTTTTCTAAGACATCCTGAGCAGCCTTGTGGAGCTTGGCTTTTTTCGTCAAAAGGATGGGCGACTTGAGTGTGCCGGCGACAGGACCGATGGCCATGGCATCGGCGAACTCTTCACCGGATACCAGGAAGGCATGGTCGCTCTTTGCAAAGGCAAATTCCGCCACCGCTTTGGCGGTTTCGTAGCGGGTTTCGCCCGACAGACGCGTAGCCAACTTCGGCAGATTCTCTTCTACCGACTTCGCGATAGCATCGGTTCCGCCAATAATGAAGACTTCTTTGATCTTCAGATCTTTCAAGGCTTCTTTTACCGAAGCTTCAACGCTGTCCTTCCGGACAAGGAGGATGGGGCTATTCTTTTCCACAGCAAGGCTAGAAGCAGTCAGGGCATCCGGCCATTTCTCACCGGTAGCTATGACAGCCTTCATGGTATAGCCGGTCTTTTCGACGACCTTACGAGCAACCGCAGCAGAAGTCTCATAACGGTTCTCTCCCTCAATCCGGTCAATGCCGAAAAGGGTAATTCCCTTGAGTCCCTCTTTTACTTCGTTGCTTAAGGCCTTGACACCGCCAACCAGGATGACCCGGTCAGGATCCAGACGCTTAATTTCTTTATAGACTTCTTCATCCAAATGGTCAGATTTCGTCAGCAGAATGGGGCCATTATAAGCTTTGGCTAATGAGGCTGCAGCAAGAGCATCGGGGAATTCATCCGCACAGGCTAAAACAACCGCATCCACCTTTCCCTTTTCAAAGTATTTCTTGGAAATTTCTACGGCTGTGGAAATCCGATTCTTTCCGGAAACCCGTGAGATAAAGTCAATGAATTCAACATCCACCAAGATCAACTTCACATCCTCAAGAGCCTTGACGGCCGCATCAACATCCTTCTGACTTCCGTTGACAAGAAGGGCTTTGTAGTCATCCAACTTATCTGCCTGAGCCTGGTAGGCTTTTAAGGAATCCTCCGTATAATACTTGTCCTTATACTCTTTTGCCTTCTCAAATTTTTCGATGGCTTCCTTGAGCTTGTCAACCTTGACGAGGCCATTTTTTGCTGCTTCATAAGCCGCTTTAGCCTCTTGGGTTTTTGTTAAATCGGTCTTAGCCTCATCCGGAACCGTCTGGGCCTTGGTGAAGGCTTCCTAGGAAGTCTTCGTGTACTTGGCGGAAGCATCTTTGTACTCCGGCTTTTCCTTATCTTCCTTAATTGTCTTCAGCAATTCGTTATACATTTGCTCGGCAGTCGTCTTTTCCGACGCCTGGATGGCCTCATTGACCTTCTTCGCATCCTCTTTCTTGACCTTACCGTTTAAGCTGACATCGCCTGATTTAAGGAGAACAGCTTGGTCCATATCACTCGGGAAAAGACCTTTGAACTTTGCCAGGTCGAAATTATCGGTCAGCACCTTCTCTCCCTATTTGCGAGTCAATGTAAAAGATGGGGCACCGTCATTCCCCTTGGTCAAATCCATCTTTTTCACCGCATCAGCAAGATCCGCCGTTACGGTGGCTGTAATCATTACCTTGTTATCCTTTACTTCAATAGCAAGGGTAAAACCGTCCTCTTTTTGTTCAACGGGAGGTGTTACAGGCTCTTCAGCAAGAACCTTGGGCATACCGAATCCGGTTAAAACCAGGGCAAAAGACAGGGCCAGAGCCATCATCCTTGTATAGAGTTTTCTTTTTTGCATATGAACTCCTTTCACACATGATATATGTGTTTCCTCTCTTCTGACCGGATCAATCAAAAAATTACCCGGATAGGAAGAATTCTTCCTGTTTTCATTATGTCAAAGCCTGTGTTTTTATTTTGTATGAAACTATCTCATCATATCCCATCTTTTCTCCTTTATTATTTTTTTTGATCTCAAAAAAAAAAGACGGCCACCCCCTCATGTGGTAAAGTAAGATATTGAACAAGGAGGAGACATGACTCGTTTAGAAAATTATAAAATTGGCGTGGTGGATTCCGGAGTCGGCGGCCTTACCGTCATGAAAAGCCTCCTGGAGGCCTTGCCGGATAACCACTACTTTTACTTTGGGGACAGCGGGCATGCCCCCTATGGCGGCCGGCCGGTTCCGGAGATGAAGGCTCTGGGCCACAATATGGTGGATTTTCTGGCCCAATTCCATCTGGATGCCCTCGTCCTGGCCTGCAATACCATGTCATCCTGGATGCCCTACGAATACCGGGACCGTCACCACATTCCCGTCATCGGGACTATCGAAGCCGGCGCCCGGGAAGCCCTCAAGGCCTACCAGGAATCCGACCACCCCTGGACCATGGACCATGAGACCCCCGACATCGGGGTCATTGGAACCATCAACACCGTGGAATCCGGTTCCTTCCAGAAGGCCCTCTTCGAAAGGGACCGCCTCCTCCACGTCCTGGGCCTCCCCTGCCCCTCCATTGTCCCGGTCATCGAGGAGGGCAGCTTCAACCACGACCTCTACCGGGCTGCCGTGGAAAAAGACCTGGCCCCCTGGCAGGGCATGGTCCCCCCCATCGTCATCCTGGGCTGCACCCACTTTCCCATAGCCCAGCGGGAAATCCAGACTTTTGTCGGTGAAAACATCTGCCTGATTGACCCGGCCAAGGGTATGGTTGATGACCTGGCCAACTACCTCTCTGCCGTCTCACCGAAAGAACCCAAGGAATCCGTTCCCTCCTATACCTTCTATACCTCCGGAGAAAAGCGGATCATGGAGGACATGGTCGACTCTCTCCTGGGAGATTTGTTGACCGGACGGAAATATGAGGTCTTGAGGGAGCCCTTGGAGTAGGGGATGTTGGAATTAGTTGGAGGGGCCGGATCGCATGGCTTGAGCGGTAGATGGCCCGCCTTTTTGTGAAAATATAAAAATGCCCAATCCCTTGGTTCTTGAGGGATTGGGCATTTTGCTTCCACGGAGACGGTGGGATTCGAACCCACGTGGCGGAGACCGCCAAACTGATTTCGAGTCAGCCCCGTTATGACCACTTCGATACGTCTCCAAAAAACTAAATTTGACTGGGATTTATTATATCGTCCAAAGAGGATGGGGTCAAGTTCAAAGGAAGCCCCCTTTTTCCCCGGTTTCACCAAATGAGGAGGCTCCGATTGGCCCTCTTTTTCCTCGATTTCACCGAACAAGGGGGCTCCGATTGGCACCCTTTTTCCAGATTTAACCAAATGAGGAGACTTTGATTGGCGCCCTTTTCCCCGATTTCACCAAATGAGGAGGCTCCGATTGGCCTCCTTTTTCCCCGATTCTGCCAAATGAGGAGGCTCCGATTGGCCCCCTTTTTCCCCGATTCTGCCAAATGAGGAGGCTTTGATTGGCCTCCTTTTTCCCTGATTCTGCCAAATGAGGAGGCTTTGATTAGCCCTCTTTTTTCCCAATTTCACCGAACGAGGGGGCTTCCCACGGCTGCCGAGCTTCCACACGGCCTACAGGAGGGCTCATGGCACCTCGAGCTCACCACAGCCCACAGATCGGAGCCCGCCTGTCCCCTACTTTCCGGTCAGGTCGTGGATTTTCTGACTGTCTTCTTTGCTGAAGCCTTCGGTGGACTCGGGCTTGAAGATGACTTTCACCGTTTCGACGATGAGCTGGAAGTCGAGGAGAAGGGACCAGGATTGGATGTACATGAGGTCCAGCTTGAGTTTGTCCAGGGGGGTGGTGTTATATTTGCCATAAACCTGAGCGTAGCCGGTCAGGCCGCCGCGGACCTTGTTCCGAAAGATGAATTCGGGTATTTCTTCGGAGTACTTTTCCACATGTTCCACCCGCTCGGGCCGGGGGCCGACCAGGGACATGTCGCCCTTCAGGATGTTGATGAGCTGGGGGAGTTCGTCCATCCGGGTGGGACGGATCCAGCGGCCTACTTTTGTAATCCGGTCATCGCCGTCTTGGGCGGGACGGGATTTTCCATCCTTTTCTGCATCAACAATCATGGACCGAAATTTGAGGATGTCAAAGGTCTTTCCGCCCAGGGTGGCTCGCTTCTGCTTGTAGAAGACGGGACCGCCATCGTTGACTTTAATGGTGATGGCTACAAAAAGGAGGAGGGGGCTCAAAATAATCAGAGCAATAAGGGACAGGAGGAAGTCGAAGGCCCGCTTGAGGGCGGACTGAATGACCCAGCGTTTCCCGTTGGTCATCACATAGATCGGGGTGTCGAAAAGATTGAGGACTGAGGCCGACCGGGTGAGAATGTCAGAGATTTTTGGGGTGAAGTAAACCCGTTCATTGATCCCATAGCAAAACTTGATGATGTCATTTTTCCTTTCCGACTCCACATCATTAATCAGGACAGCATCATAAAAAGGAATAACTTTTTCAATCTGGGCCATGGGGGAGTCAGCGGACATCCGACCCTTGATCCGATAAAGATAGGACCGGCCATTGATCTTTTCCGCCAGGTGGTTGACATAACTACCGTAGATTTCCAGCACCTCCATGGGTGGGAATTTCTCCACATAGAAGGAAACCGCCAACTTGGTATAGATGAGGAGGAGGATGACCTGGAAAATGGTCAGCATAAGATAGAGAACAAAAAAGTTATCCCAGAAGCGGACTTGGCCGGTGATGGCCATGGAGATAAGAATCTCGGTAATATTGACCAGGAAAACGCCCAGGATCTGGGAGGCAAAGACTTCGGAAGCCCGGTTTGTCCCAATCCGGAAAGCCCCGAAAGAATGGAAAAAAATGACAATGAGAATCATATAGATTCCGATGGCCATGAAGAGATTCCCCTTTCCCAAGAGGTGGCCGGTGATGTTGTTTTCGGAAACAAACTGGAACCAGAGCCACATAAAGGGCAAGGTGGTCAGGATCACAATCAAGGTCGAAGAGATGGCCCGAAAGGTAGACCGTCTCTGGTCATCAAAAACAGGTGGCATTTGTTCAACGGAGTTCTTCATATCTATCCCTTACTTGGTCACAGGTCAGCTCATACCTGCCGAAAAGCAGAGAGCCTTTGTCATCCGGGCCATGAAGCCCACAGGTATGGTCAATTATATCACACCCCTTGGACTTGCTCGCCATCTTTGTTTGGCCGGATGGTGGGGTTGCCCTGTCGTCAAAGGTGGCGACCCAGGATAATGATGAAACCTTGCCCCAGCCCTGCCAATCCGCCAAATCCTATGAAAATCAGGGATCCGAAGCCCTGACAATTCGTAGGATCTCAAAATAAGCAGGAGTTAGAAAACCCTGATAAATGAGCAGGTTGCAAGAATGTCAGGGAGAAAAACCCTGTCAAATTGGAGAATTTCAAGAATAACAGGGTAAAAAAAGACCCTGATTATTTAACAGAAAGCGAAAATATCAGGAGTCTGAAGCCCTGACAATCCACCAAAGCCAAAAAAATCAGGGTCAAAGAGCCCTCAAGAATCGACTAGTTAGTGAGTTCAGAGCTCCAGCCAGGGCAGGGCACCCCCCACACCCCCCAAAAAAGAGGCGGTATCCGATCCTTCGGATACCGCCCCTCTCATTGTTGATTTCCCTTACAGTCCCAGCAGCTCGTTGAGTTTTTGTTGGTCGAAGCCGACGATGTCTTCCCCGTCTACGCGGATGATGGGGACGCCGGTGTATCCCTTGGCCAGGAGTTCCTTGCGGGCTTCCTTGTCCACAGAGATGTCTCTTTCATCAAAAGGAATCTCATTGTCCTTCAAATACTTCTTTGCTGCCTTGCAGTAGGTGCAGGTGGGTGAGGTGAAAACCGTAACTTGTGCCATCATTGATCTCCTTCTCTCAATTTTTACATCTTGCTTGTGGTTTTTATATACCCAAGACTTTGCAAAATATGCCGGAAATCTTCCAGTTGGAGGTTTTCCGCCCGGGCTTTTGTCGACAGGCCCCGGGCTTCGAAAGCCTCTTCCACCTGTCTCCGGTCCATGCCTGTCCCCCGCTGGATGGCCTTGATGACCATTTTCCGCCGCTGCTGGAAGGCCAGGCGGATGATCCCGTTGACCCGGTCCCGGTCTTCAGAGGAAAGCTCTCCCTCCCTGGCCGGCCGCCGCTTAAGGACCAGGACTGTGGAGTCCACCTTGGGGGCCGGCATGAAGGCGGTCCGGGGCACTTCAAAAGCCCGGATGGGGTCCGCATAGAGGGCCACAAACAGGGTCAGGGACCCATAGTCCGGGGTCGATGGCCGAGCCATGATCCGGTCCGCCACCTCCTTTTGGACCATGACGGTCAGGCTCTCGATGGGGAGGTCGGTCCGGAGGAAGCGTTCCAGGAGGGGAGCCGTAATATAGTAGGGAAGGTTGGCCACCAGCTTCCAGGACCGGCCCGGGGCCGCCTGGGCCAGGACCGGAGCCAGGTCCAGCTTAAGGGCATCCCCCTCCATGAGGAGGAAATTGTCCCGGTCCCCAAAACGGTCTTGGAGGACGTCGATAAAGGTCCGGTCGATCTCCACAGACAGAACCTTCCCCGCATGGAGGAGGAGCTCCTCGGTCAAGGTCCCGATCCCCGGGCCGATTTCCAGAACCCGGTCCTCCTCCCCCAGCCGGGCCGCATGGGCGATCTGGCGGACGATGTTCCCGTCGATCAGAAAGTTCTGCCCCAGGGACTTGGTGAAGTGGAGGCCGGCCTGGTCCATGACCTCTTTAATGATCTTCGGTTGGTAGAGTCTCCCCTCTTTGGTCATGAATGTCCTCCATGCACGATTCAAACTCCTCCCTTTGGATGTCATACTCATTGAGGCGGGCTAAAATCTGTTTCCCATTCCCGTAGCCGATCCCCAGGGCCTGGCCCAGGAGGATCCGCCGGTCCTTAGCTCCTTCTTTCCCCTCCAGGCCATGGCGGACCAGGTCCTCCATGGTGAACTCTCGCCGCCTTTGGGTCAGGCCCGCATGAGCCTGGATCAGGGCCTGGCGGATGGCCTCCGGGGGCGCATTCTCCACCCCGATATCGTCCCCGCGGAGGGCCATCTCCCGGGGGATGTAGGCCATTTTCGCATTGGGGATCCTCTCCCGGATCCGGGACCGGATCTTCTTCCCTGCATAGTCCGGGTCGGTGAGGACGATAATCCCCCGCCTCTCCTGGACCACCTCTAGGAGGTCCAGGAGGTCCTGGCCGAAGCCCGACCCGTGGGTGATGATGCACTCGCAGTCCACGGCCGCCTTGACCTGGGCCACGTCGTCCTTTCCTTCTACAACGATCACCTCACTGACCATCCACTTATCCCATGTCTTATCCATATTAAAAGTCCAATTCCAAACAGGGGTCCACCGGCTGGGTGGCCTCTTTCAAGGGAGCCAGGGCCCCTTCCAGGTCGTAGAAATCCAGAGTGTTGGCCAGGACCCGGTCAGCCAGGTCCTGGGGGTCCCGGTCAAGTGTCCGGGCCAGGACCTGGAGGGTGTACCAAGCCCACCAGGGCTTGGTCAGCTTCCCCCGGCGGGGAACCGGGGACAGGTAGGGACCATCCGTCTCCATGAGGATCCGGTCCGGGTCTGAGATCCTGGCCTGGGCCCGAACCTCCTCCCCATTTTTGAAAGTCAGGATCCCCCCATAGGACACATAGCAGCCCAGGTCCCGGAAGGGAGCAAAGGCCTCCGGACCATCCGTAAAGGAATGCATGAGGATCTTGAGGCCGGGGAAGTCCCGGACGATGGCCAGGGCGTCCTCCGCCGCCTCCCGGCAGTGGACGACCGCCGGCAACCCCAGGTCCGAAGCCAGCTGGAGCTGGGCCTCGAAGACCGCCTGCTGGACCGCCTTGGGCTGGGTCATGTAGTGGTAGTCCATGCCGAACTCCCCCATGGCCACCACTTTGGGATCCTCCGCCATGGCCCGGTAGCGGGATTCCACCTCCGGGCTGTAGGAGTCACTGTCGTGGGGGTGGGTCCCGCAGCAGGCGAAAATCCGGTCGTGGCAGTGGGCCAGATCCAGGGCCTTCTCCGATGAGGCCAGGTCCCAGCCCGGAACCACGGCCCCCAAGAGCCCAAAAGAGGGGAAGGCCTGAATTAGGCCTTCCCCTGGGTCCGCATAGTCCTCTTCATTGAGATGGCAGTGGGCATCAACCAGGAAGCTCATCCGATCAAACTTCCGTTCGGCACATCCTTCACCGGGGTCAGGGGGCAAACCACGCCGGCTTCCTCCGCCTCGGCGGTCAGGATCATGGCCTGAGATTCAATCCCGCGGATCTTCCGGGGCGGGAGGTTGGTCAGGAAGACGAACTTCTTCCCCTCCATCTCCTCCGGGCTCATCCATTCGCGGATGCCGGAGACCACGGTCCGGGTCTCATCCCCAAAGTCCACCGTCTCAATCAAAAGCTTGTCGGCATCAGGATGGACCTCGCACTTGACCACCTGGCCCACCTTCATCTCCACTTTTTCAAAGTCATCGAAAGTCATATAGTCCACGGCTTCCTCCTTGGCTTCTTCTTTTTCCTTTTCCTCATGGGGGGTCTGTTTCGCCTCATTCTGCCGGGCTAAAAGCTCCTCCAAAGAAATCCCCTGGCGCTGGGCCATGAGGGCGTTGTTCTTGGCATAGATCTTCCCCATCTCTTCCTCTACATCCATCCGGGGGAAGAGAGCTTGGCCCCGCTGGACCTTGGTCCCGGCGGGATAGCGGTCGACTTCGGAGGCAAGGAGGTAGTCTTCTTTTTCAATGGCCAGCTGGCGGAGCATCTCCTTGGAAGTCTCCGGCATAAAGGGAGCCAGGAGATTGGCGATGGTCCGGAGGGCATCGACCAGACGGTAGAGGACCGTGTCCAAAACAGGGGAACCCTCATCTTTGGCCAGGATCCAAGGCTGGGTCTCATCGATATACTTATTGGACCGGCGGACCAGGGTCCAGATGGACTCGAAGGTCTTCTGGAAGTCGAAATGCTCCATGTGTTCCTGGACCAGACCCAGGGTCTCCGCCTGGACCCTCTTCAGGTCCTCATCAAATTCGCTGGCCTGGGCTGGTGCGGGCACGATGCCGTCCCGGTATTTGTCCACCATGGCCAGGGTCCGGCTGAGGAGGTTGCCCAGGTCGTTGGCCAAGTCGGAGTTGGTCCGCTCGATGAACTTCTTCGTGGAGAAGTTCCCGTCCGACCCGAAGTTGAACTCCCGGAGAACGAAGTATTTCAGGGGATCCCGGCCATAGAGCTCGACCAGGGGTTCCGGATAAATCACATTTCCCTTGGACTTGGACATCTTATCCTCATCAAAGAGGATCCAGCCGTGGGCGAAGACCTGGTCCGGCAGGGGGAGGTCCAGGGCCATGAGGACAGCCGGCCAGATGATGGTGTGGAATCGAGCGATGTCCCGGCCGATGAAGTGGACACGAGCAGGCCAATAGCGGTCGAAATCTTCCGGCTTGTCGCCGATCCCGATCCCGGTCAGGTAGCAGATGAGGGCATCGATCCAGACGTAGATAACGTGGTCGGGGTCGAAGGGGACGGGAACCCCCCATTTGAGCCGCTGACGGGTGACGGAGAGGTCATCCAGACCGTCTTTGAAGAAGGACCCGATCATCTCCTTCTTCCGGTTCTCCGGCATGATGAAATTGGGATGGTCCTCATAATATTTCAGGAGCTTGTCCTGGTACTTGGACAGGCGGAAGAAGTAGGAGGCCTCTTCCCGGTATTCCACAGGCCGTCCGCAGGAGGGGCAATTCCCATCTTCCAGCTGGGCCTCGGTCCAAAATTCCTCGCAGGGGGTGCAGTAGTAGCCCTTGTATTCGCCCTTGTAGATGTCCCCCTTGTCATAGAGCTTCTGGAAGAGGGCCTGGACGTCCTTCTCATGTTGTTCAGAAGAGGAACGGACGAAGTTATCCGGCTCCACATCCAGGAGCTTCCACAGGTCTTTGATGGAGTCGACAATGGGGTCGATGTATTCCAGGGGCTTTTTTCCCTTAGCCGCCGCAGCTCGCTCCAGCTTCTCCCCATGCTCATCCGATCCGGTCACATAGTAGGTGTCATAGCCCAGCTCATCCGCATACCGGCGGACCGCATCGCAGATGATGGAGGTATAGGTATTCCCCAGGTGGAGGTTGGCCGAGGGATAGTAAATGGGGGCAGTGATATAAAAGGGCTCCCCCTTATGGTTCTTGCACATGGTGATCTCCTTCCTTTCGTCGGACACCGGGTCCGAAGATCTCGTGGTCAATGCCTGTATGGCCCGTAAACATAGCTAAATTATAGCATGAGGAGAAAAGAGGGGCCAACCCTTCCCCCAAAATCCGGCTTTTTCCGGGATCTTCTGTAAAATCCGGGTTAAATGTAAGGGAATCCTGTGTTAAATGGCTGAAAATGGCCATTTTCATCGTCCGCCGTCTGGGGGCTGACGAACAAAAATTCGGCCCCTTCTCCTATAATAATGAGAGAAGATCAAAAAAATCCTATTCGAATGAAATGATTGGAGGTACCCCATGACTGCTGGAAGAAAGAGGCTGGTCCTCCCCCTTCTGCTTTTCCTTCTTGTCCTTTTTGCCGCTTGTGACAAAAGCCCATCCGATGCCCCCTCCCGGTCGGCAGATTTTGAAACCCGGTCCGGATCCGGGACCCCCCTGACCATTGTGGCGGGTTCCGAAAATAAGATCCTGGAACCCCTCATCGAAGAATACGCCAAGGAATCCGGGCAAAAAGTCCAGGTGGACTACCTGGGCTCATTGGATATCATGAATCTCCTCTCTTCGGAGGACATCCCCTATGATGCGGTCTGGCCGGCATCCACCCTCTGGATCAATATGGGGGACACCAAGCACATCCTTAAACACACCAAAACGACTGCCGTCACCCCGGTCATCTTCGGCATTCGAAAATCCCTGGCCCATGAATTGGGCTTTGTGGGTCGCGATGACGTCAAGATAGCGGAAATCACCCGGGCCATCCGGGCGGGCAAGTTGTCCTTCTGCATGACCTCAGCCACCCAGTCCAACTCCGGGGCCTCTGCCTACCTGGCCTTCCTGACCTCCATGGCCCAATCACCGGACAAGGGTCTGACCCCTGCCGACCTTCAAAGCCCCGCCCTGCGCGAGGAGATCACGGCCCTCCTGGCTGGGGTCAACCGGTCCTCCGGCTCCTCCAACTGGCTTATGGATCTCTTCCTCATGAGCCGGGGCTACGATGCCATGGTTAACTATGAGCAGATCATCATCCAGACCAACCGAGAGCTGGAAAGGCAAAAAGAGGAGCCCCTCTATGCCGTCTATCCGGTGGATGGCCTCTCCCTCTCGGATGCCCCCCTGGCCTATGTGGATAAGGGGGACGACCATAAGGAGAAGACCTTCCTGGACTTCCAAAACTTCATCCTCTCCGACCAGGGCCAGGATGCCATCGAGAAAACCGGCAAGCGCAATGCCTTCGGGAAGATTTCCGACCGCAACCGGAAGTACTATCCCAGGGAATGGGGGATCTCCATCGACCGGACCCTCTCCCCCATCCGCTTCCCGGCCAACGACACCATCCAGGAAGCTCTGACCCTCTACCAAACCTCCTTCAAAAAACCAGCCTACACGGTCTATGTCCTGGACTATTCCGGGTCCATGGCCGGCGAGGGGAATGAGGAGATGATCCGGGCCTTGGAAGAAATCTGGCAGCCGGAAAAGGCCAAGGCCAACTTCCTTTTGGGGACTGACCGCGATGTCTCTGTCTTCCTCCCCTTCGCCTCCTCTGTGGGCCAGCCGGTGACCGTCGAAGGCGGGGACCTGGAATCCCTCCTGAACGAAGCCCGAAACACCAGGGTTGGGGGATCCACCTACCTCTTTGAAGGGGCCATCAAGGCCATCGACCTCCTCTCCCAGGTGGACAATCTCGATGACTACACGCCCGCGGTCGTCCTCTTAACCGACGGGAGGGCCAATGGAACCATGGATATGGAGGGCTTCTCGCTCCTGTACAAGGATTTCGGGAAGGATATCCCCGTCTTCACCATCACCTTCGGAGATGCCTACGATGAGGAGGTCAAGGACCTGGCCGAACGAACCCGGGCGAGGGTCTTCAACGGCCGAGAGAACCTGATCGATGCCTTTAAGAAAGTGAAGGGATATAACTGATGGATGACCGACGCGCAACCCGGGTCTCCCTCCTTTCGGGCATCTTGGGCGGGGGCCTCTTCCTCCTCCTTTTCCTCATCCTCAAGTGGTCCTTCTTCGTCGCCGCCCCCCTGGCCATCCTCTCCTGGGCCGGGGTCTACCTCCTAACCAAGCCCGTCCGAAAAATCGGGAACACGGCCATTGATGACCTGGACCAGGGGGAACGCCTGGCCGAGATCTATCGAGATGGACAGGCTGCCCTGGAGGATTTGGCCACCGGCTACCAAAGGATTGCCCAAGCCCAGATTGCCGGAAAGGTCTGGGAGCTCCATGCGGTGGGGAAGGATATCATGAACTACCTGGCCAACCACCCCCAAGCCCTCTCCAAGTCCGAACACTTCATCCACTACTACATGGGCTCGGGCAACCGGATCCTGACCAACTATCTTTCCTTGAAGGAGTCCGGTGTTTCTCCGGACAAACTGGCCCGGGTGGAGGATAAGGTCCAGGAATCCATGACCTATCTCCTGGATATTTTTAGCCGTCAGAGGGATTCCTACCAGGAAAATACCATCATGGACCTGGAAGCGGAGTCCGAGCTCCTGGAGAAAACCGTGAAATTATCGAAAGGAGGGAAGGAATGAAAAAAGGAAAGTGGGCCGGCCTGGTCCTGGTCCTGGCCGTCATCCTGATAGCCGGATCCTATGTCTTTTTTAAGGATAACCAGCCCCAAAAAGCGGAACTTTCAGGCCTCCTGGGCGGGGAGAAGATCGGCCTGTTTGAAAGTCAGGATTTCCGAAAGCACATGGACCGGGGATTCGCCCTCCGGATGAATTACCGGAAGGCCGGATCCTTTGCCATGGTGGAGGAAACCGCCCAAAACAAGAATGAGGCTTCCTATGATTATCTCTTCCCCGCCTCCCAGCTGGCGGCCCAATACTACAAGAAATTAGGGGGATCCTCCCTCCAGGAGGACATCATCTTCAACTCCCCCATCGTCCTCTATTCTCGAAAGCCGGTGGTGGATGCCCTCAAAAAGCTGGGAATCGTCACGGAGCGCAATGCCATCCTCTATGTCAATATGGAGAAGTTGGCCACCCTCATCGCTGACGGGACCTCATGGGCCAAGATCGGCCTCCCCCAACTTTATGGAAACATCTTCGTGGATACCACGGACCCCAAGGCCTCCAACTCCGGAAACATCTTCCTGGGCCTCCTGGCCAATGCCCTCAACGGCAACAAGGTTGTTACCGGAGAGAGCCTACCCGCCGTCCTCCCCAAGATCATGGCTATCTACCAGCAGATCGGAAATATGCAGACCTCTTCCTCGGATATGTTTTCTCAGTTTCTCAAGCTGGGCATGGGGTCCTACCCCATCATCGCGGGCTATGAGAATCAGATCCTGGAGCTATCGAAAACGGATCCCCAGGTCTTCGACCAAATCAAGGAGGAGGTCCTCATCCTCTATCCAGAGCCCACCGTCTGGTCCTCCCACGTCTACATCGCCCTCAGCAAGAATGGCCAGAGGGGGCTGGAGGCCTTGAAGGACCCTGAGACCCAGAAAATGGCCTGGAAAAACCACGGCTTCCGGACCATCGTCTCCGGAACCGCCGACCCCAAGGAATTTTCGGTAAAGGGCCTCCCGGCCACCATCGACCAGGTCATGCCCATGCCGGACATCGATGTCATGCTCCGGCTCATGAAGGCCATCGACCAATAAAGAAGGAGTATTGTTATGGAAGAAAAAACCAACTACAAACTGGACGACCTTTTGGCGGCCCCTGCTCAAAAAGCGGCCGGGATCATGGACCCTGAGGAAGCGGAGAAAGTCACCCATGAGGACCTCCCCATGCTTTCGGAGGAGGACCAAGCCAAAGTCCAAGCCCTCAAAGAGGAACTGGACCTCAGGGACTCCTCCCTCTCCACCTTCTATGGGTCGGTCGCCCAGGAGAATATGGCCGAATTCTCCAACACTATCTTGTCCGAAGTTCAGGCCAAGGACAGTGGGGAGGTGGGGGCTCTCTTGACAGACCTCCTGGTCAAGGTGGATTCCTCGAATGGTGAGGACAAGGGCGGTTTCCTCGACCGCCTCTTCTCCTCCGGGAAAAACCGCGTGGAGCGCTACCTGGCCTCCTACCGGTCCCTCTCCCAGAATATCGACGCCATATCCGCCAAGCTCCAGGATGAGCAGAAGGCCCTGATGAAGCAGGTCACCCTCTTTGACCAGCTCTATGCCAAGAACCTCCAGGAATACCGCGACCTGGAAATCTATATCCAGGCCGGGGAAGCCAAACTCCGGGAGATGCGCCAGGAAGCCCTCCCCAGCCTCTATGACCAGGCCAAGACCTCGGACAATCCCATGGCCCTCCAGGTGGTCAAGGACTTGGAGGCCAATGTCGACCGCTTTGACCGGAAGATCCATGAGCTCAAGGTCTCCCAAACCCTGGCCCTCCAAACCGCCCCTCAAATCAAGCTCATCCAAAATAACAACCAGCTCCTGGTCGACAAGATCAATGACGTCGTCGTCAACACTATCCCCCTATGGCGGTCCCAGACCGTCATCGCTCTGGGCCTGGCCAAGCAGGAAGACGCCCTCAGTATGCAGCGGAATATTTCCGAAGCCACCAACCGCCTCATCCAAGGCAATGCCCAGAAGCTCAAGCAGGTCAGCCTAGGGGTCCGGGAAGAAGCGGAGCGGTCAACCGTGGACATCGAATCCCTGGAAGCCGCCAACCAGGACCTCATCGATACCATCAAAGGCTCCCTCGAAATCTCCAAGGAGGCCCGGGCAAAACGAGCCGACGCCGAAAAGCGGATGGTCAAAATCAAAGATGATCTCCAACAAGCCCTCCGGGATAGCCTGGAGGAGAAGTAGGAGGGCTTGGGGCCCGGCGGCGGTCTGGTCGAGATGGACGATTCAGTCAGGGCCTCGGCAGGGTCGCCATACCCCCTCAAATGGCAAAATCGGCCGAAAGGGTGGTATCCTCATACCCCCTCAAATGGCGAAATGACATGTCCCCCTAAAAGTAGAGTCTCAAGAGAGAACAAGTTACAATGAAGAAAGAGACGAAGGAGGATGACATGGCAAGACGCAGATATACGAAATCATTTCGAAAGAAAGTTGTAGAAGAAGCTTTAAGGCCGGAGATGGAGGGGAAGGAATTTTTGGTTGCAGAGAAATATAATATCCTGCCCTCAACCGTTTGTCGCTGGAGGGACCTTTACCTAAAGTATGGAGAAATGGCCCTTTGTGAGAATGTTCAGCAATTTTATGCTTCTCAGAGTAAGGAGAGTGGAGCCTACAAAAAATTAAAGGCAGAGACAGATAAGGAGATTGCGGAACTGAAAGAGGAGGTAGAGATCTTAAAAAAAGCCGCGGCCTTTCTAACCAAGATCCAAAGAGACTAAAGTTTGCATTGATGTACCGCTTCCGAAAAGAACATGCAATCGTTAGAATGGCCAAGGTATTAGAAGTCTCTGAAAGTGGCTACTACAAATGGCTGAGACACCAAGCATCCTGGAGTCTACGCGACATTGAAAACATTGAAATCACCGAAGAGATCGAAAAGATCTATAGCGAAAGCCGGGCAGTGTATGGGATTCGCAAGGTGACGGCGGAACTGAATGCCCAGCGTCAGCAAGAGGGGAAGTCGCCGGTGAATCACAAACGTGTGGAGAAGATTATGCGAGAGAAGGGATGGCATTCTCGGGTAAGGCGGAAATATGTTGTAACAACAGATTCTTCGAAAACAAAAAAGCCGGCCGACAATCTCTTACAAAGAAACTTTTCCGCAAAAGCACCTGGAGAGAAGCTCATTAGTGACACCACCTATGTTTCCACTCACCAAGGCACCTTGTATGTCGCTGTTATTTTAGACCTCTATGGAAGAATGCCTGTAGGACTTGCCATGGGAAGAAGAAATGACCAGAACTTAGTCATCGACTGTTTTGAAGATGTGCTCGCCAGGCACCACCTAAAGCCGAATTGCCTAATTCACTCCGACCGGGGATCCACCTATGCTTCGGAGGCCTACCAGAAGCTCTTAAAGAAAAATCATGTTCGCTGCAGTATGAGTAAGAAAGGAGATTGTTGGGATAATGCGGCGATGGAAAGCTTTTTTGGGAAGATGAAGGCAGAGTGGTTGTACAACACACCAAAAACCATTCTTGAAGCCAAGCAGCTGGTCTTTGAATATGTATGGCACTTTTATGCGAAGAGAAGAAGACATGCTTCTCTTGCATACCGAACACCCCATGAGTTCTTTTACCAATAAGGTGGTGAAAAGACGAATGTCACCGAAGAGATCGAAAAGATCTATAGCGAAAGCCGGGCAGTGTATGGGATTCGCAAGGTGACGGCGGAACTGAATGCCCAGCGTCAGCAAGAGGGGAAGTCGCCGGTGAATCACAAGCGTGTAGAGAAGATTATGCGAGAGAAGGGATGGCATTCTCGGGTAAGGCGGAAATATGTTGTAACAACGGATTCTTCGAAAACGAAGAAGCCGGCCGACAATCTCTTACAAAGAAATTTTGCTGCAAAAGCGCCAGGAGAGAAGCTCATTAGTGACACCACCTATGTCCCCACTCACCAAGGCACCTTGTATGTCGCTGTTATTTTAGATCTCTATGGGAGAATGCCTGTAGGACTTGCCATGGGAAGAAGAAATGACCAGAACTTAGTCATCGACTGTTTTAAAGATGTGCTCGCCAGGCACCGCCTAAAACCAAACTGCCTAATTCACTCCGACCGGGGATCCACCTATGCTTCGGAGGCCTACCAGAGGCTCTTAAGGAAAAACCATGTTCGCTGTAGTATGAGTAAGAAAGGAGATTGTTGGGATAATGCGGCGATGGAAAGCTTCTTTGGAAAGATGAAAGCAGAGTGGTTATACAATACACCGAAAACAATCCTTGAAGCCAAGCAGCTGGTCTTTGAATATGTATGGCACTTTTATGCGAAGAAAAGAAGACATGCTTCTCTTGCATACCGAACACCCCATGAGTTCTTTTACCAATAAGGTGGTGAAAAGACGAATGTAGACTCTACTATTTGGGGGACACTTCAAAATCACCGGAAAGGGCGGTATCCTCATTCCGCCCCAAATCGCAAAATCGCCGGAAAGGGCGGTATCCCTCTACCGCCTCAAATCGCAAAATCGCCGGAAAGGGCGGTATGCTCATACCTCCTCAAATCAGGAAATCGGCAGAAAGGGCGGTATTTTATTACCGCCCTATTCGTAAAATGACAAAATGAGGCGGAAATCCTCCACCGCCTTATTCGCAAAATGGCCGAATAGGGCGACCTCTCCATGTCACCTCATTTTTCCCATAAAAAAATGGTCTAGTCCAAAGGACTAGACCATTCTTATTATCTTTTTACCGAGTGTAGACATCAAAGTGGTTGCCGGTGGTTCCCCGGTCATAGACCTTGCCCCAATAACCGAAGGGAGTGGGAATGACGGTGCCTTTAGGAGCGGAGTTGGCTAAAACAATATAGCCATCCTTATCTGCCACAAAACCGTCAGCGTTGACGTGACGTCCGGGAATCCGGAGACCCCGACCGGGCAGAACCCGTTGGGAGTAGTAAGTAAATTTATAGCCGTTCCAACGGATGACACCGTGGAACATCAAATTCCGCAAAGAATAAAGGCGTGGTGCCTGGTTAGCTTCCTCAGCAGCCTTCTTCTCGGCTTCTTTCTTCGCGGCTTCTTCCGCTGCCTTTTTCTCAGCCGCTTCCTTTGCTGCTTTTTCTTCCGCCGCTTTTTTCTCAGCAGCAGCCTTCTTCTCGGCTTCTTTCTTCGCGGCTTCTTCTTCAGCCGCCTTTTTCTCAGCTGCTTCTTTGGCTGCTTTTTCTTCGGCAGCTTTTTTCTCGGCCGCTGCCTTCTTCTCAGCTTCCTTCTGACCAGCTTCTTCTGCAGCTTTTTTCTCGGCTGCTTCTTTAGCCGCCTTTTTCTCTGCCGCTTCCTTAGCCGCTTTTTCTTCAGCCGCCTTTTTCTCAGCAGCAGCTTTCTTCTCGGCTTCTTTCTTCGCGGCTTCTTCTGCCTTCCGATCATTTACTGAAGAATCTGACTTATCTTCCGTCCGGATTTCCTTAACCGGAGCTTCCTTGACCGGTTCTTCTTTAACTTCAGGCTTCATCGAAACCGCTTCCACTGAAGGAAGGCTTTCTTCCTTAGCCTCATCGGCTTTTTTGGAGACTTTCACCGTCTCTTCTGCCGCTTCGATCTTTTCGGTCTCCTCTGCCTTTTTCACTTCCACATCGACATGGGCCTGGTCATGATTTTTCGATGGTTTTTCCTGATCCAGAAGATCATTACGGCCATCAACCTGATCAATAAAAGCGGATTCCATAGCATAATCAGCACGAACGTCATTGGCTTTATCCTGACCGAAATAGCCGATCCCGGCCACGGTCAAAATTCCGCAGGTTCCTACCAAGCCAACTAAGGATCCTAACTTCTTCTTATCCATTTCAACTCCTCGTGTTTTCCGGAGGTCACAGAATCCGACCCCTTTGTATGTTCTCTACGAACTATGATAACAGAAAAGTTACAAAAAGGTCAAGAGAAAGTTACAAAATGAAAACAGGAAAAAGCCCGGCAAAATACCGGGCCTGATGGCAGGAAACCCCGCATATTCACTTGCTTTCAAATCCGGATGCTTTCTGTCCTTGAAGGGCAGAAAAAACAATAGCACATCCCAGGCCGGATAGGGCCGCCATGAGATAGAGGGTGGCGGAAACCCCCAGGAACTGGATGGCCGCCCCGCCGAAGAGAGCCCCCATGCCCCCGCCGATGGACTGGACAGCGATGCCGATCCCCTGAGCCCGGGTCTTCTCCCGGACGGTGACGGTCCCGGCGGCGAAATAGGCCAGGGCCGGAGTAAAGAGACCGAAGGAGAAAAATTGGATGGTCTGGGAAAAGAAGACCATGGCCATGGTGACGGCCAGGGCCAAAATGAGGTGCTTGATAGTGAAGGCCAGAGCAGACACCTTAATCCAGAAGACATCCCCCCTCTTCTCCCGGATCTTGGAGTAGAAAATCATGGCCGGCATTTCGGATAGGGCGGCCAGCATCATGGCGATACCCAGGTGTCCGGGATCGCCATGGACTCGGTTGATGACGAAGGCCATGTAGTTGTTGATGACGGTGTGGCCGACGAAAAGCAGGGAAAAGCCCACCAGGAGACCCAGAAAAACGGGATATTGGCGGAGGAGGGAGGGGGAATTCTCCGGCAAGCCCTCTGCGGCTTCCGATAAACCCTCCACCGGGTCCGTCATGCCCCCCCTCCCTTCGGACTTGGGGATGACGGGAAGAGACCGGATGACCAGACCGGTGGCCAGGAGGGCCAGGGCCTCCACCCAGAGGATGTGGTCGATGGGGGCGGTCTTGACATGGAAGCCCAGAAAGAGGGAGGTGACGGCGAAGCCGATGGACCCCACGCCCCGGATCATGGAGAAGTGAAGGCGGTGGCCCATTTCCTCATAGGTCATGGTCATGGTGTATAGGGTAGTTTGGGTGGAGATGAGGATGGTCGTTTGAACCAAAAAGGCGAAGAAAATGTAGGCCTTAGGCAGGCTAACCACCAGGAGAGGGGCCATGGTGAGGCAGGCGATAGAGATTTGACCCAAAGCCAGACTCTTGAGAGCAGGGCCATCGGGTCGGTCGGCCCACCGAGCCAGGAGGTCCTGGAGGAAGGTTGCCATCAGGTTGCCCAGACCCAACATAAGGCCGATGGTCAGGGGGGCAAAGCCCTTGGCGGACATATAGAGGGCCGCAAACATAATCACGGAACAGTAGGCCATGAAAAAGAGGAAGTTCATGGCCATATTTTGTATGTTGAGCTTTCGATCTTGTGCGGCGTCTGCCATCCTGATCTCCATTTCCTTCCTTATATATAGGGGATAGGGGCGGAGCCGGGGCCCGCCGGCCCATGAATCCCCCGACTAGCGGGCGATCACCCGGAGGTAAATTTTCTTTCCCTTTTTGACGGTAATCCCTTCCTGGAGGCGGGCCTTGGCAATCTCCACCCCGGGATCGGTCACCTTCTCATCGTCGATGGTGATCCCTCCCTGCTGGACCAGGCGACGGGCTTCCCCATTGGATTTGGTCAATCCGGCCTGGGTGAGGAGGTTGAGGAGGCCCAGGCTCTCCCCTTCAACCTCAATCTCCTGGCTGGGCATATCCTCATGATCCATGCCGGAGGAAAAGAGGGCTCGGGAGGTTTCCATGGCCCGGTCGGCGGCTTCCTGACCATGGACCAGCTTGGTTACCTCATAAGCCAGGATTTCCTTGGACTGGTTGATTCGCTCATCCCGGTAGGATCCCAGCTCCTTGCACTTGGCGGTGGGGAGGAAGGTCAGCTGGAGGAGGAATTTCTCCACATCCCGGTCATCGACGTTGCGCATGTACTGGAAGAGGTCGTAGGCCGAGGTTTTTTCCTCATCCAGCCATACAGCCCCCTTCATGGACTTGCCCATTTTGACCCCGTCCGCTGTGGTCAGGAGCTTGAAGGTCAGCCCAAAGGCCTGCTCATTCTCCGCCTTGCGGATGAGGTCGGCCCCGCCGATGATGTTGGCCCACTGGTCCGACCCACCCAGTTGGAGCCGGCAGCCTTCCTCCCGGAAGAGGACCAGGAAGTCGTAGGACTGGAGGAGCATATAGGAAAACTCGAAGAAGGTCAGTCCCCCCTCCGCCAGGCGGTTCTTGTAGGCATCCTTTTTGACCATCTCACCGACGTTAAAATGAACCCCTACATCCCGCATAAATTCCAAGTAGTTGAGCTGGAGGAGCCAGTCTTTGTTGTTGCGGATGATCCCTTTTCCTTCCTCAAAATCCAGAAAACGTCCCATTTGTTCCGCAAACCGATCCGCATTGTGCTGGATGGTTTCCTTGGTCATGAGGGTCCGCATATCCGACCGCCCGGAGGGGTCCCCGATCATGGTCGTCCCACCGCCCAGCAGGGCAATCGGCACCATCCCATGCGCCTGCATCCGCATCATGACCATAATCTGGATGAAATGGCCGATGGTCAGGGAATCCGCCGTCGCATCAAAGCCGATGTAAAACTTCCTCCCCGGCTGGGACAGGTAATCTCGAAGCCCCTCCTCATCCGTCGTATTGTCAAAATATCCTCTTTCCTTCAGTTCATCGACGATATTATCATGTTCCATCTCATACTTCATCACCATACTATCTCCTCCGATCACGTGACTAGTGCCATAGGCCGACTGGGGCTGCCTTGGGGTGGCCTGGGGTCCCTTGGGGTGCCTTGGGGTGCCGCCGGGCCATGAGCCTGTCCCTTCATAAAAAATGCTCCGACACTGAAAGGGCGCATTCGCGGTACCACCTTTCTTTGCCGAAGCCTCATGATGGATAAAGGCATCACCCTGGCCCGCTCCCGTTTTGTAAGAACGCTCATCGCCGGCCTTCCATTAAAGATGAAACTAGTGTAGCAAAGGCAGGCCAAAAAGACAAGAGCCCGGAACCAGATGGCCGGGATACCGCCCTTCCCACCGTTTTCACCATTTGGAGGGGTATGAGGTTTCCCCTCCTTCCCGCCGTTCTCGACATTTGGAGGGGTATGGAGATACCCCTCCCTCCCGCTATTTTCACCATTTGGAGGGGCATGAGGATACCCCTCCTTCCCGCTGTTTTCGTCATTTGGAGGGGCATGGGGATACCCCTCCTTCCCGACATTTTCGCCATTTGGAGGGGCATGGGGATACCCCTCATCCCGCCATTATCGACATTTGGAGGGGTATGGAGCCCAGCCAGCGCAAGGCTGCCCTGGCCACTCCCTACCAAAGACTCCCAGGGCCACTCTCCTCCCAGAAGTCCACAAGGAGGTCTTCCAGGCCGTCCTCGCAGAGGTTGTCCAGGATAAAGTCGACCTGGAGGCGGACGGGGAGGAGGAAGGCGTACTTGATGCCGGTCAAGAGGCGGTTGCGGAGGGGCTCATTTTCCTCCAGGAGGTCACGGACTCCGGTCCGGTCCAGGGTCCCCTGGTCCATGAGGTTCCGGCGAAGGAGGGAGAGGGCCTGGCCCAGGGCGGGGCCCTCCATGGTCCCCTGGCCGGCATTCCAAAGGATGCCGTTGGGTGACTCCGGGACCATGGCCAGGAGGTGGAGATAGAGAGTCCTTTCCATGGCGGTTCCAATAAAGAGGGCCAGCTTGACCCCGCCTTCTCCGGTCTCGTGGGCTTGGATGTAGGTGGGATCGGGGTATTTCTCGGCCATGCGACTGAAGGCCTCGTGAAAATCGGGCCGGGATAGGATGTCTTCGGGGGGATTACGGAGGATTTGGACCATCCGCCGGCGGAGGCGGCCGGAAACCTCCATCCCCTGGCCGCCGAAGGTCGGGCCCTTGCCTTGGGATGCGGGCTTGACCAGGATCTTCCGGGTCCGGTCCAGGATTTCGGTCACCTCCCAGACCCGGGCCGTCAGGAGGAAGCGGGAGCCGACTTGGAGGTCAGGCGTGAGGGGGAGGTGGCCCACCCGGTCCTTGCCATGGACCACTTCGTAGTCATTTTCCGCCTGAAAGAGGGCATAGAAGTCCCGGCTGCCGACAATTTTTTCCCCGGCCAGGCCGATGATGCCCTCTTCCTCATCGCCCGGGAGGATCTCAATGTAGTCCCGGTCCAGGAAAAAGTCCAGGAGGTCCTCCAGGTCAGCCCGGCTGGCAAAGGAGAGGGCCGGGATCCGGTCGGGCAGGGCGAAAATCTCGGACAAGGTCATCCCCGACCGTTCTAAAATGAGGGCTAGGACCTGGTGGGCCAGGACGTCATAGGGTTTGGCCAGGGGGGCGGTCCCATCCAGGTCGCCGGCCCGGACCATGTCCAGGGCAGCCACCCCCTGAAGGAAGGCCTCATCCCGGCTGGCGAAAAAGTGGAGGCGGGCCGGCTGGGGCTTCATCTTGCCCGAGATGGGGTCGAAGACCTCCCCACGACCCGACCGGCCCAGACGCTGAGAGAGGGAGATGGCCGAGGGAGGGGCTTCCACCTGGGCCACGGCATCCACGGACCCGATGTCGATCCCCAGCTCCAGAGTGGAGGTGGCACAGATGGCAAAGGGCCGGTTGGGCTGCTTGACGAAGGCTTCGACCTCCTCCCGGAGGGCCTTTTCCACCGAGGAATGGTGGGCAAAGATGGCCACATCCATCCCCTCCTTCCGAGCCCGCCGCTTGAGCCCGTCGGCCGTCTCCTCCACCTTCTTCCGGGAATTGGGGAAGATGAGGAGGTTCTCCTTTTTCAGGCAGTCAAAGACCCCGTCCAGGAGGCGGTTCCCGGCATCCTCATGGAATCCCCCACCCCTCCCGCCGACAAGGTCTTCCTCCTCCCGATACAAAAAGAGATCCGACTCAATTTCCCTTTGCCGGCTGTCCATGAGGATCCGGGTGGGGAGGTCCGAGGGGAAAAAGGCCTTGACCTCGCCAATGTTGTCCCGGGCCAGGGTGGCCGACATGCCGATGAAGCGGGGTCGAGCCGGAATCCGGTTCATGAGCCGGGCAAGGAGGGAGCGAACCTGGCCCCCCCGGGCCGTGCCCAGGAAGCTGTGGACCTCATCCACCAGGACCCATTCCAGGCCGGAGAAAAGCCGGTCGGCTCGCTCGGGGTGGAGGTCCAACATGGCTTCCAAAGATTCGGGGGTCATGATGACGATCCCGGCAGGCCTTTCCAGGATCTTCTTCTTTTTGGCCGATGAGGCTTCCCCATGCCAGGCCACGACCGGGATGTCCAGGTGGCGACAGAGGTCGTAGATCCGCTTGAACTGGTCGTTGATGAGGGCAATCAGGGGAGAAAGGGTCAGGATCCGGACTGACCCCTCCCCCCAGTCCATGGTGGAGATGGCGGGGAGGTAGGCCGCCTCCGTCTTTCCCGAAGCGGTGGGCGAAGCCAGGACCAGGTTCTGGTCGGTCTCCATGACCATCCGGATGGCGGTCTCCTGGATGGGGCGGAGGGCCTGCCAGCCCTGGTCATAGATATAGTGGCGGATGGCCGGATCCAGCCGGTCAAAGGAGTTCAATGACGTCATCATCATGGTCGTCCTGGTCTCGGACCACCCGGCCCATCCGGCCGAACTGCTTGGCCAGGATGTCCCCTGCCGAGACCTCCGGATTCTGGCGGGCCAGTTGGAGAAGGAGGAGGAAGTCCTTGATTACAGCCCGGGGGGTCAGGAACTCATCCGCCCCCGGCCGGTTAAGCTGGGCCTGCATATAGCGAGCGATCTCCCCATCCGACAGGGCTCGCCCCTCCGGATAGAGGGTCAGGAAAACGTCCTGGAGCTTTTCCAGGAGGGTGAAAATCTCCTCAGGAGTCAGGGGGTGGAGGATCTGGAGAGTGGATGAGGTGTCCACCAGGTCCCGAAGGCCGGGGTCCTCCGTCCCGATCCGACTCTTAAGCGCCCCATAGGAAGCCATTCCCCGGCGCCCATCGAAAACGGTCTTCCGGGTGGCCGCCAAATTGACATAGAGGCCGGGGACCGCCCCCGACTTGAGGTCGTTGTAGAGGTTGAGGATGCGCTCATAGTTCTGGTCCCGGGACTGGGTCCGGGGGAGCTTGTAAAGGTTGACCAGCTCATCGAAATTCACCACAAAGCCGGCAAAGCCCATGACCCGGAAGAGCTCGGCCAGGTTTTGCAGGAAGAGGGTCCAGTTGTCGTCCCGGATGATCTGGCTGATCCCCAGGACCTGCTTGGCCTCGGTTTTGGTGGGGATCTGCCCCCCTAGCCAGCGGAGGGCCTGAAGCTTCCGATCCCGGTTCCCCTCCATCATCCCCGAGGCATAGGCCACCAGGGCCTGGCCCAGCTCATAGCGGAGGCCCCCCGTCTGGAAGTCCTCCACACTGGCAAAGATTTTTTCCTGAACGACCTCGAAGTCCTCCCCCAGTCCTGCCATCCAGGCATCCAGGATATGGGCCAGGGCATTCCCCTCTCCTGAGGTCCGGGACTGGAGCCTCCGGATGACTTCCTGGTAAAGGGCCAGGCCCTTGCCGTCACTGGCCTGAAAGCGGCGGGAGGGAGAGAGGTCCACAGTCGAGGCCACGAAATTCTTCTGGAGGGCCAGTTGCTGGATGGCCCCCAGCATGAAGGACTTGCCGGACCCGAAATCCCCTACCCAGATCATAAGGTCACTTCCCCCCTCCTCCACCCGGCTCAGCCGGTCAGCCACTTCCCGGACCTGGGCCTGGCGACCCACCAGGAGGTGGCGGAGGCCCATCCGGGGGACAATCCCCCCTTCCAGGGCCTGGATGATCTGTTGGGCTTCTCGTTTTCGTATGGGGCGTCGGTTACTCATGAGCTTCTTCCTTTCTCAGGGACTGGAGCCATTCGCCGTCATAGGGGTCCATGACCACCCGGTCCCCCTCAACTTCGACCAGCTGGGCTCCAATATCGTCATAAAATGCATCGTTGATCCGGCCGAGAACCGGAGCCAGGGGCTCATCCGGTCCCCCTACCAGGGCCTGGGCCCGATCCATGGGGAGGGCAAAGTCCTCATTCTCCACCAGGGCTTCCAGAAGGGTCTCCGCCCGGGCATCCAAGGGGCGGCCGAAGGCTTCTTTGGGGGCGGGAGGGGCTTCTGTCGCCTCTTCCGCCTCCGAAAGGTCCTCCTCTTTCGGCGGGCCCTCAGCGTCCTGATCTTCCTCATCGAGGAAGCGGCCCAGGAAGTCCACCGTATCGGCCAGCTTCTCCCGGGAAGCCCGGATGGCTGACCGATTGAGGGTGAGGGTCCTGGCCTTGGGCGTCCGGAAACCGGACAGGATGGCCATCAGAAGGTCGGCCCAGGCCCCTTGGTGGACCAGGCCGGCACGACGCTCCTTTTCCTCCGGCACTAGCTCCCGAGCCAGGCCCGGGTCCTCCATGAGGCGGTCATAGAGGTTCTGGAGGTCCGTGGAGCGAGGTGGTCCCTCTTCCTTGGAACGAGCCAGGTCGGCCCGAGACAGAGTCCGGACCATCTTGAGATAGGTCCCCTCCCAGGAGGGGTCCATGAGCCGGGCCCTCTTCCTGGCCTGGGCAGGGCTGGGCTCCTTCCCCTCCCCTTCCCGCTTGACCGCCATGAGGATCAGGCGGAGGCTTTCCAGGTCGACGTCGTCGGTCGACCAGCGCCGAAGGAGGGTGAAGGCATCCTCCGGGCTCAGCTTGTTGATGATCTCCCGCTTCCGGGCCAGGGGGTCCTCCCCCTCTTGACCCCAGACCTCCGCCATCTTGACCCCGTAGCGAGAGAGGTGGATCATCCCGGCCATCTCCTCCCCGGATAAGGGGGGGAGTTGGTAGGTCTCGATAGTGGCCAGGACGGCCTTTCGGACGGTCAAGGGCAGACGCCTCTCCAGGTTCTGCAGATCTTCCCCAATGGCCAGGGCCGGGAGGCCGGGAATCAGAGCCCGGACCCGGTCCTCGGACAGGCGGAAGATGTTGGAGAGGAGGGTGTAGTTGTTGGGATTGTCCACCTTCTTACCCGTCACTGAGCTATAGAGGTAGGTCTTCATGGCCAGGGACCGCCAGCGGATGCTGTCGTCTTCCAGGGCCTCCCGGAGGACGTCGCAGACCCGGTCATAGAGGGCCAGGATCCGCTCCGCCAGAGGCGGGGCTGTCCAGACGAAGGTCTTTTTCAGGGGCTCATGGTCAAAGCGCCGGATTTGGAGGGGGCTGTAATTTCCCTGGGCCTGGATCCTTCCCTCCGGATCCCACCAGGTCTTCCGGATCCCGGTCTCCGTATAGCCCATGGCCAGGTACTCCCGGGGCCCGGCCGGAGGAATCTCCTCGACCAGGGCATCCGCCAGGAGGACCAGGTCCTCCACCCCTTGGCGTCCAAAAGCCCCTTGGAGGCTCCGGAGGTCCTTGGGGAGGGACAAAGAAGGATCCTCCTCCCGGTCGGGCGAGAAGTGGGCCTCCACCCGGTCCCGGGCATAGGTGGCCAGCCGACGTAGGAGGGCAGAGGAAAGAAAGACCCCCTGGAAGCGGGCTTCCTCCTCCCCGGACTGGCCGGCATAACGGGGTGACCAGGTGAAAGCCAGGCCATTGGCGAAGTTGGCCAGGTGCTCATAGAGGCCCTCGGCCCAGGTCCTCATGGCCTCGCCGCCCTCCCGGGCCATCCGGGCTTCCCTCTCCTCATCTTCCGACCGATTGCTCTCAGTCCAAGGATCCGGCTCCGGACCCATGTCCTGAAAAATCCACCGGGCCCGGGCCTCATCCATGGGGGGCCCACTATATAGGCGGTTGAGCCAAAAACCGTCCGGCTGGTATTCATGGCCCCGGCGGATTTGCCTCATCCTAGACTCCCTCTCTTGGAGACGGGCCCCCTCCTTCATTCCGGATGCCCGGATGTCCGACCCGACGACCCCGGATACCTCGAGGATGTCCTCATCGGAGGGGGCTGCCTCACGGGTCTCCGCCAGGTCCTTCTCCGCCATCCGGGCCTTCATCCGGTCGACCAGGTCAGGGTCCTTGATCTGCGATAACAACCATTTTGAAAAATCCTGATCCATGCCCTCTCCTTCCCGGTCCTGCCGTATCTTCATCTGATCATATATACCCCGCTTTTTCGGTAGGACACGGGGAGGGGGTTGGATTGGAGTCAGGAGTAGTGGTGGTTGGCGAAAAAACGCCCCACCACCACTATTTCCATGAGGACCATTATCTTGACTCCGTAAAGTACACCATGACCATCCAGGATTTGCATAGCCTTGACCAGTAAATTTGGAATAAGGCGATAATAAAGCACTAAAAATGCGAGATAGTTGATTTGTTTCAGTCTTTTATTAAAAAGAAAGGACCTGGCCCTAGGGTCAGGTCCTTTCTTTTGGAGGGTTTTCTCACGAACATTCCACAACGCAGTTATTTAGTGGAAATGATAGTGAGAATGAAATGAAAACAATCCTAGAAACTTGGATTAGTGTTCATCATTATAGCTTTCAGTCTCACTTGCTTGGATGGCTTCCGCATCGGATCCATCACTCAAGGGCTGGGAGTTCAAAGCTTTGGTCATAATATCCAACCTATCTTGATCAGACAGGGTATCGATGACCTTATTGCATTTTTCAATCAACTCGGTATTTCCCTTTTGAATAGGAATTGCTGCACACAGAGCGGACAGCTCAACATCAAATCCTTTGCCTTCCTCAAAAGTAACATATGTAAGATCAGGGTTGGACATACATCCAGACTGTGCCTCAGTCAGGCCAGTGATAATGGCATCTAACTTACCGGAGCTTACACCAACTAGAAGCTGGGACATATCTGATAAGCCAGGCTGTTTGTCCACATTCGGGATCTGATCAACGAGAGGCATCCAAATGGAAACGAGTTCAGAAGTTACCTTTGCACCATCAAAATCCTGAAGAGAGGTGGCATTGGCGTATTTGCTATCTTTACGTACAACCATAACGCAACCATTATTCCAATAATAGTGCGAGAAATCTACGGATTGGAGACGTTCTTTGGTTACGCCAAGAGTGGAAATGCAGCAATCAAGTTTTCCTGAGACTACTCCAGGAATCATGCCATCCCAATCCGTTTTAATAACTTGCAATTTCCAACCATTAGCATCGCAGATTCGACGAGCCATCTCAACATCATATCCAGCAACAAATTGCTGTGTTCCATCAATGGGATAACCATTATAGGAGTCATCATCCTGAGTCCAGTTGAAGGGAGCGGCACCACAGTTCATCCCGACACGAAGAGTATAACCGGCAGGATATTTTTCTTCAGTATTCGATGCTTCCTGAGATTCCGAAGCTTGAGATGATGCATTGGGATCCTCAGATGAATTTGTATCATTAGGCTTGTTGTTGCCACAAGCAGCCAAGATGAAAGCAAAAGATAGGACCAGTGCTAACACAGTGAATTTACGTTTTTTCATAGTTTCTCCTTTTTCAATAGATGAGATCTTCATCATCCGCTTTATTCCGGTGAGTCATTTAAAGATGTTCTAGGATAATGCGTGCATTAGATCCTTATTTCGGCGGTACAACTCCTCATAGATATCCAAATATTTTTGATAAATCTCAAAATTATCTGGGTTGGGACGGATGATCCTTCCATGAGGTAAAGCGTCTGCCAATTCTTTAAAGTCAGCCAGCTCACCGCTTCCTACTGCTGCCATACATGCGTCTCCAAAGCTAGCAGTTTGCCAATCTTCGGCAATACAGATTTCACTTTGAAGAACATCAGCCATGATCTGCATCCACACTTTGTTTTTTGTACCACCTCCTGCCAAAATTATTTTATTTGGGATAAGATTATGTTTTTTAAATAATCTTAAATGGGAACCGATAGAATAAGCAACGGCTTCTAAAGAAGCACGGGTAATCGACTTCCTATCATGCTGTCCTCTTAGTCCGAAAATTACTCCTCTGGCTTTAGGATCATGGATAGGGCTTCTTTCTCCATGAATATAAGGCAGGATAACTAGCCCCGTACTACCAGCCGGGATTTCTGCTGCCTCTTCAGCCATGATCTTAAAGGCGTTTTGGCCGCCTCCTTTTTCCCGGTCTCTCTCAGGAAAATAAAATTCATCCCTAATCCATCCGGTTAGAGAGCCTGCTGCATTTGTCCCCCCCATCACCGCATAAATACCGGGAACGGTAAAAATCTCACTTCCCGGGAAATTATCCAAATCACATGAGGGAATCTTCTGATTTGTTGAAAAGATATAGAAGAGGGTTGAACCAACCTGGGCAAAGAGGATGTCTTCTTCTAACAAACCGGAAGCCACGGATTCTGCCGTTGAATCACCGGTTCCGATAATGACAGGTGTTCCCTCTTTAAGTCCGGTTTCTTCTGCTGCTTTTTGATTGACTCCCCCGGCAATATCGGTGACTACACCGGTCTTAGCCAACTGATCACTGGTACAGAAATAGGAGGAGTATTCATTATTGAAGGAACCATCATCGTTATAAAGAGGGCGAAAGGAGCCTTTAGCCAGATATTGGTCAATCCAATAGTTTCCAGTGAGTTTAGCGACCATATAAGAGGAACCGGTAAGGAATTTATAGGTTTTCTTAAAAACTTCCGGTTCATTTTCCTTGATCCATAGGATCTTAGTGGAAATATCATCGGAATTAGGTTTATGACCGAACATTTCCAAAACTTTTTCTTCCCCAAAATCCTCGTCAAGCTTCCTAATTTGGTCCACGGATCGAGCATCAATTCCGTATAAAATCGCCTTTCTAATGGGCTTGACCTCACGATCCACAGATATGCAGTCGCAACCCATTACGCTGACACCTACGCCTGCAATCTCTTGGGATTCGATTCCAGCTGATTTTTGTAACTCCTTACTGATCTGACAAAATTCATCCCACCAGATATTGGCATCCATTTCATAGTGGTAAGGTTGAGAGTTTTCAATGGTATGACTGACTGCATAACTAGTAACTGGCCGTAAATTTTGGTCAATTAATATGCCTTTTGTCTGTTGTGTCCCTACATCAACACCCATAAAATACTTTTTCATGATCATCTCTCTAACTTAACTGCGTTTTTCCTTAACCAATTCCATAAATTTCTTGGTCTTTTCAAGAGATACTCTGCCGCTCTCATCCTTAAAAGCAGTACCAACGCAAGCACCGTCCGCCACTTCTAGAATTTTATCGATTGTGTCATATCGGCATCCGGTATTACAAAAAACGAGAACCTTGCGAGTTTTCGCCATTTCACAGATTTTAGTCAGATAGCCATAGTCAGCTTCTTGTCCTGAACCAGGTCCGGAAACACACAGAGCTCCTACAAAACCCCCATCCGTTAAGGTCTTAAATACCTCTTCTTCTGTTTGATCACCAAGGCGTGAATCACCTTCGGGATTGAATTTACAAAGCAACTGAATTTCCGGTTTCCCTAATGAATATTTCAGACGGACATTCTTGCCAAAATCCACGGAATGAATGCCATAGGTTCCTGTATAAGCACCACTGAAGGCACTTCTTCCAAAAGAGGCATCAAAGACGGCCGCCATCTTAATGGTTTCTTCCGGGTTATACACCACGTTGGTACCAAAGGGGACCTTAATGTGTGGATATAAATAACCTATAACTGCTGCCATGGCCATTAAAGTAACGGTTCCTGTATCTGCAGTAATTGGAAAGCAATACTCGTTGGCAATAAGAATTCCATCTACACCGGCTTCCTGCAAATTGTCCAAATCAGTCTTTGCATGATCCATAACATCTTGCAGTGAACCCTGATACCCGGGCTCACCCGGCAGTGAATCTAAATGTAATAAAGCAATAATTGGTTTATCTGTCCCGAACAGTTCTTTTGTCCACATAAATACCTCATTTCTTTAAGATTATTTCAATAAGTTAATCCAGCTGTTGACAAATAGCCTTAAAACTTTTTTTATCTGCCTCCTTGGGATCAACATAATATCTATTATCCGTGAGCTCTTGAGTTAGGTATCCTTGATAGCCAAATTTATTAAGTGTTTCAATATAATCGGTCAATGACCGATTCCCATCCCCCCATACAAGATGACCGTAAGGGGTTCCATCGATAAAATGGAGGTGCTGAATATTGCCTTCAAATGCATTGAACCAATCCTCCAAAGTTTCACCCGCTACCGCCATCGCACAGGTATCAATCATAGGCTGAACGGAGGGATGGTCCAGTTCCTTTAAATATCTTTTCAGGCGAGGCAAGGAGTTGACCAGATTTGATTCTTGCTCCCGAAGGGATTCCATCACTAGGATTATCCCCCTGTCAGCTGCTTGTTCTGCATACCACTCAAAAAAATGTAGACTCCTCAACCAGGCTTCTTTCTCTGATTCATTTCTCATCCCCCAGCCGGAATGACAGGCTACTCTTGGGCATTGGAGTGTAAGAGCGAGGTCAAGTGTACTCAAAAAATACCTCTTAGTTTCTTGCAGAGCTGTATCACCTCTGACGGCGTATTGCCAAGGGCTCATACAATTATCCGGAGTAACACATATCACTTGTAACCCTGAATCTTTAATATCTTTTATCACTTCCTTTTCATCCGCTATTCCCTCAGAGCTAATGTGAATATGAGGCTCTCCGCAATATAATTCAATGGAAGAAAAGCCAACTGATTTTTGTGCCTCCAACATATATGAACGAGAAAAATATCGGTAATGTATTCCCATACCGGCGATCTTTGTTGCCGTAATCAAGGGAAACTCCTCTCTCCTCTTTTATCCAGGTCTATCCCCTATCTTTGAAATCTAGCTAAGAATTCCCTGGTTCTTTCACTATTCGGGTTATTAAACAGCTGTTCAGGCGGGCCCTGCTCCTCAATAACTCCATGGTCCATGAAAACAACACGGCTGGAAATGTCTCTTGCAAACATCATTTCATGTGTGACAATAACCATGGTCATACCTGTTTCAGCTAGCTTTGCAATTACTTGTAGTACCTCACCCACCATCTCCGGATCAAGGGCCGAAGTAGGTTCATCGAATAATAGAACTTCGGGCTGCATACAAAGGGCTCTGGCAATAGCCACTCTTTGTTTTTGTCCACCGGATAATTGATGGGGGCGAGCGTTTCGATAAGCACTCATCCCTACTGCCTTCAAGTATTTCATGGCCAGTTCTTGAGCCTCTTGCTTGCTCTTTTTCAGAACTGTTTGGGGACCAATCATGCAATTTTCTATTGCATTTAGGTTGGCAAAGAGGTTAAAAGACTGGAAAACCATGCCAACCTTAGCCCGAAATAGGCTTTTTCCTTTAGTAGATCTTGGAACCTCCTGCCCTTTGTAAAGGATTTTTCCATCTGTAACTCTTTCCAACTGATTAATACAACGCAGGAGAGTTGATTTTCCTGATCCTGAAGAACCGATTACAGAAATAACCTCACCTTTGTCCACTTCAAAATTAATATCTTTTAAAACCTCATGTGTACCGAATGTTTTTTTCAGATGCTCAACACGTAGGATGGGTTCTGCCATTAGGCCACCTCACTTTCACTATCATCAAGAATCAATTCATAGTTTTGTCCACCTGCTAACTTTTTATCCACAAATTTTAGTAGATAGGACACGGTAAAGGTGAGGATAAAGTAGATGGCACAGATGATTATGTAGGTTTCGAAGAATTTGTAATAAGTACCGGTAATTGTCTTTGCTGTGAAATATAATTCTGTGACAGCAATGACGTTTAAGACAGAAGTATCCTTAATCGCAGAAACAAAAGTATTCCCAATCTGTGGAATAAGATTAATAAAGGCTTGTGGAAGAATAATCCGGGCCATGATTTGTCCGTAATTCATTCCTATCGCCTTTCCTCCTTCCATCTGACCGGGATCAATCCCTTTAATCGCACCCCGAACAGATTCAGCCATATATGCACCTATATTTAAAGAAAGGACTGCGATACCGGCACGGAATGACGGAATATCCATATCCCAAATCGACATCGTTCCATAATAAAGAACCATAGCTTGAACCATCATTGGCGTACCACGAACTACTTCGACATAGACGCTTAAAACTGCTTTTATAATTCTTGTGAGTGTTTTTCGCACCATTGAGGAATCTTCATCAATCGGGATTGTTCGTATCATTCCCACAATAAAGCCGATAAGGCATCCTAAAATGGTGCCGATAATTGCAAGCTCTAGAGTAACTAAGAGTCCCCTGAGAAAATCCATAGAATATTTATCAAGTAAAAAGCTCACCCATCCAAAAAAAGTTGTTGGAAAATCCATGACAGCCTCCCTAGCCTATTCGACAACAACGACTTTTACGCCCAAATCTCTCAGAGCTTCCACTTGATTCTCAGGCGTCTTATTATCTGTAATGATGACATCAATATCTTTGACTGAAGCAACAAAGGTAAATGCATCCTTCCCGAACTTTGAATGATCAGCTAATAGTATGACCCGCTCAGATTGCTCGATCATGATTTGTTTCAAATGAACATCATAAGAATTGAAACCAGATATTCCAAACGATGGGGTCACCCCGTCAGCACCTAAAAAACAAGTATTTGCATGAAAGTTGGACATCATCTTTTCTGCAAAATGTCCGTGGCATGCCGTAAATCCTTTTCGAACCACCCCCCCCGCAAGATATGATGTGATGTTTTCTTTTTCTTCCAAATAAGTAATATGTTGAAAATCATAAGTGACAACATATAGATTTAATATATTTGGAATTTGCCTGGCTAATTCTGTAACTGTCGAACCAGAGTCAAGCATGATAAAGCTATTGTTTTCAATATATTCGAGACCAGCTTTTGCAATCTTTATTTTTTCCTCAGTATTGGAAACCTGACGCATTCGATTACTTGGCTCACTACGATGCGTCTTTGGATTAAAAACAAAACCGCCCGTAGTCTTTCTTAATATGCCAGCATTTTCTAATTCATTAACATCACGGCGTATGGTCGAACGTGAAACACTTAAAAGGTCCTCTAAATACTCCCATGTGACAATATCATTGGTATCTGATAGGTTTTGAATGGCCTCTAAACGTTCAGCTTGAATCATCGAGCTCCTCCTACAGGATTCCAAAATAGGCTTGCAATCGTTTTTATTAGCAGAAAAACTTGCTCTAAAATAGAGTAAAAGATATGGTTTGTTTCAATTTATTTCTTTTTTGCTCATTATTTTCTAAATTATATCAAAATAAGCCATCTATTGCAAGCGATTTCTTGCGTAATATTCAAAAAAACTTATTTTTTTAGATTTAATTAACATGCTTGCTCATATAACTACGTCATAAATAAAAAAAATATTGACTAAGAAAAAAAGATAGGTGTTTGGAGAATAGAAATAGAGCGAAAGAAAGAACCTAGTCTTGAAAACTAGGTTCTTTCTTAGGAGGGATTTCTCACTTGCATCTCACACATTAGTTGCTTAGTTGAGACAACAGTGAGATTGAAATGAAAACAATCCAATAAATTTGGATTAGTGTTAATCGTTATTGCTTTCTGTCTCACTAGCCTAGATGTTTATGCTTCTGAACTGTCGCCTAACGACTAAGATTTCTAGGCTTTGATTAAAAATCTATAGCTCTCAGCTAACAATCCTTATTGGCTCCATCATTCTATATCAGTTGAAGACTCTTAAAAACATAGATAAAGAAAAATAAGCTGAATGCACAGAAGATCGAAGTAAAAATCAGGATCTGTCCAGCCAATTCCTCATCTTGTCCCATGGAGGATGACATGGAATAAGTAACAACTGCTACAGGCGAAGCAAAGACCGCTAAAAGAGCAACCAGAGTTTCTCCTCGGTAACCGATGAGAACTGCAAGGGATAGCATACAGAGAGGAACAATGACCAGACGACCGATCGTTGAAACTACAAGGGCCTTAAAAATCTTCTTTGTGGCTTCAAAGGAGAAGATGGCCCCTAACGAAATCAAAGCCAGAGGTGTCCCAATGTTTGCAATAGACTTCATGGGTCCATAGAGGAGGTCTGGGATTTTAATATCTAGAAGCGAGAATACCAGCCCCAATAATACAGCATCGATCAGAGGATTCTTTAGAACATGTACCAGGGTATCCTTCATTGATGTCTTTGTTGAACCATAGTACTGCAAGATAAAAATAGAGAGCACATTGGCAAGAGGAATATACACCGCAACCAAAACCTCTATTATTCCCGTTCCCTTACCTTGTAGGAGAGCATATGTGAGGGCCGAACCAAATAAACCTAAATTCGTCCGATAGCTGGATTGAATTAGGGAGCCAAGATACTTATCCTCCGTGACCCATCTGCTGTAAAAAAACCAGGAGATGAAGAATACAAGAAGCATGCCGGACAGGGTGAAGGCAATGACACCAACTAGCTCCCTTCTTATTTCAAAAGACTGACTAGAACTTAAGAAAAGGTTCATCGGCATGAATAAGGAAAATACCAAGCTATTGATTTTAAGCGCTAGATCCTTATCAATTAGGCCTTTTAATTTACAGGCATATCCCACTAACATATAAAAAATAAGTGGAGGAGTCCGATGTCATCTTCCTCCATTGCCCACTCTTCCCTTCCACTCAAGGCATCATTAACAGCGACAATATCGCTATGATGAAAGATGGCGTGATCATTATTAATAACAGTCGAGGAGGATTGGTTGTTGAGGAAGACCTTGCCTAAGCCTTAAATTCGGGCAAGGTTTATGCGGCAGGTTTGGATGTCGTTTCAACAGAGCCTATCCAAGCTGACAACCCCCTCCTTCAAGCAAAAAATTGCTTGATCACCCCCCATATTTCCTGGTCGGCTAAGGAATCTCGCCAACGGATCATGGATTGTGTAGTTGATAATGTGAAGGCATTCCTTGCGGGCAACCCTGTGAATGTGGTAAATAAGTAATGAGAGTTCGTCTTAATTATGAGCATGAAAGGACTAGTTTAATTAAAGAAATGGCGGACCTCCCCGCCATTTCTTTAATTAATAAAAATCATTTTAAGATTCCTCAAGTAAAATATAGTAGATTACTATCTATTTATCTAGCATAATATGCAATATCTCTAAATCTGTAGAATGCATTCCTTCTTTCCCCATACGACCAACACTTTTTATTGTCTCTTCTACATCATTTTTGACAAGTCCTTCACCAGGCTGAAAAGTCCTGTCTAATTTAGCCATATCCCAGCTTAAGAATGCACACTCTAAAGCAGTGGCAATTTTACTTGCACAAGATGATTTTGCTCCATCACAAACCATCCCACCAACTGTTGAGATCATATTAGTAATTAATTTAGAAATGACTTCATAATTATCGCCAAGCATATATGCAATACCTGAAACAGCTCCGCATGCAGCACTTGTTGCTCCGCAATAAGCAGAGAGACTACCAATATATCTTTTCTGATGAATTGAAATTAAGTTAGATACAGCTAAAGCTCGGTATAATTTTTCTTCACTAATATTAAAAGCTCTGGCATACTCTATTACAGGCACGGAAACCGTGATACCTTGATTCCCACTTCCAGAATTTATAACCACAGGTAATGAACATCCTCCCATTCTTGCATCACTACCTGCGGCAGCTAAAGCTATTGCTCGATTGCGTATGCTATGTTCATCTTTTTTAATGATAGTGCTACCTACAGACGCTCCAAAGTCATGATTTAAGCCTTCTTCAGCAATACTAGAATTGTACTTAATTTGCTGAGAAAAACACGGTTCTATTTGAGAGAGTGCGACCTTATCTGCAAATTCTAAAATTGACTTTACAGAAAGAAGAGATCGATCGGCCTTATTAATATTATTCTCTCCTGCTCCTTTATTTGAAATTAAGACTTCGCTATCTTTTTGTAGCAAGGTTATATTAGTATGTTTATCTTTAACCTGTGCAGTAGCATAATGCCCTTCATTATCGGAGACTCTTACTTCAATAAAGAGGTTTTCCACCCCTTCAACAATTTCACACTCACAAAATCTACTGCTTAGTAATTGATTCATTGTTTGAATGTCTTCAGGCTTTACGCCCTCTATCACTTGTAACCCTTTATCAGAGTCACCGGCGATAATCCCTAAAGTTGCTGCTACTTCAATTCCACGTCTTCCTCCTGAATTAGGAACAACTACCCCCATTGCATTCTTAATTATATTACCACTACATAACACTTTACATTTTGAGGGCATTACGCCTAATGTTTTTCGAGCTAGTGCGGCAACATAGGCAATGGCAATAGGTTCCGTACAACCCATTGCCGGAACTAATTCTTCATTTAATATAGATAAATATGTTTCAATGGTTTTTTTGTCCATGGTGACATCCCTCATAAAATTATAGTTGCAACCAAAAGCTGAAAGGTTTATTTTCAATTTTTGGTTGCAACAAACATTAAAAGCTAGACTTTCTAGTTGGTGGTCTTTCTATTCCTTTCCTACAGATAAGGCAAGTTCACAAAGAATTGTGGCGCCATTAATAAGTGCTTCCTCATCAATATCAAATCTATTACTATGATGAGGCCAGCACTTTCCTGTGTTCTCATTCCTAGCTCCAACCCTTACATAACTACCGGGGATTTTTTGTAAAAACCAGGCAAAATCTTCACCTCCCATTGTTTTTTCAAGACTATATATTGAATCATTCCCGAACACCTTTGTTATTGCATTCTTAAGCATAGCAGTTTCAAAAGGCTGATTGATTACAGCTGGAGTGCATCGAATATATTGAACTTCACATTTAGCCCCATAAGCAGATGCTACCTTATTTGAAATTTCTCTTATTTTTTCCTCTATCTGATTCTGGACATCCAAGTTAAAGCATCTCACAGTTCCTGTCATTTCAACCTCATCTGCAATGATGTTGGAAGAACTACCACCATTCATTGTACCGATTGTAACCACTCCTGAATCTAGAGGTGAAATAGATCTGCTTACTATTGATTGTATGGCCTGAATCACACCACCAGCAACAACAATTGCATCTATTGCATCTTGTGGCTGAGCTCCATGAGCACTTTGACCCTTTATTTTAATAGTGAAATTATCTGCACTGGCGAATCGAGGGCCTTCTTGAATAGAAAACTTTCCTACAGGTACTTCAATCCATGCATGTGCCCCAAAAATATGATCAACATCGTCTAATTGTGATAGTTTGGACATTTCACGCGCACCTTCAATAATCTCTTCCGCAGGCTGAAATATAAATTTTACTGTACACCGTAGTTCAGCACTATGTTTTTTGAGAATTCGGGCTACCGTTAATAGCCAGGCAACATGGCAATCATGTCCACAAGCATGCATACAATGTGGGGTTTCTGATGCATACTTTACATCATTCTTTTCTTCTATTGGTAATGCATCCATATCCGCTCTTAATGCAATTACTGGGTGATCATATTCTGTTTTTATTACAGCAATAACTCCTGTTTTGCATACTTTTTCATACGGAATTTGTAATGATTCCAATTCCTTGCAAATAATCTCTTGTGTTCTAAACTCTTTCCATCCTAATTCCGGATGAGCATGAAGATCTCTTCGTATCTGGACTAATCTATCTTTCTCCTGCCTAATTTCCTCATAAATACTCATATTATGCCTCAAATTTAACAAGTGATAAATTGACCACCACCACAGACCGCAAGCATATCGCCAGTAATAAAGGAAGCTTTATCTGACGCTAAGAAAACTGCTCCATTTGCTACGTCTTGAGGTGTGCACATGCGTTTCAGAACATATCTGTCACGGGTTTTTTGTCTTTCTTTCTCTGGGTCATCGGCCTGCAGATACCGCATTTGAGTCATTGGAGTTTCAGTCAAACCAGGTAAAATTCCATTTACCCGAATTGAAGGACCACAATCTACTGCCAAACATTTGGTCAGCATGGCAACAGCTGCTTTAGATGGACAGTACGCCACCCTATTCGGTATGCATTTAACACCCAACTCAGAAACTATATTGACTATAGTTGCATTTTTTGACTCTCTTAATAAAGGCAGACTAGCTTGTGTTAATGTATAAAGCCCAAAGACATTAATTTCAAATTGGCGACGGAATTCACTAACTGAAGTATCATCTATAGTTCCTATACCTGTAACTCCAGCACAATTAACTAGAATGTCCATGCCTCCAAAAACATCAGAGCATTTGCTTACTAATTCTTTACAGTTCATTTCATCGCAAATATTTGCTTTTTTATAGTGAAAGTTTTTATGATCAATATTCGCATGCTCTTCAAGGCCACACCCAAAAACGAATGCACCTTCATCCAGAAAATTTTTGGCAATTACCTCTCCGATACCCGAACTTGCTCCTGTAATTAAGGCTACTCGGTTTAACAACTCCATAGTTAATCCTTTCTAAATTGATATCAATCATTATTTAAAGAATTTCGATAAAAATGCCCATGCTGAATATAAGTTAAATCCAACGATAATTAACCCCATTACTGTTGTATACCATTTGTTTAAATATTCTCCAGCAAAGCTTTTTTTACTTGTGTTGAAAACAAGGATGCTTATAATGACTAGGCCGCCTATGTTAAGTGCTCCCATAAAATTAACCAGCAGAGCTAAAGCGCTGCCTCCTTGAAGCCCACCTAACAAGCTGATTAAAATGCTAATTAAGATGAAGATACGTAACTTTTTGCTCGTTCTGTCTTCACTAATATGGAACATTGAATTGACTGCATAAGACGATAAGGTACTCATACCGCCGATAGTGGTAAAAACGGCCCCCCAGAATCCTGCAATAAAAATATATGTAGCAAAGCTTCCAGCAAGTGGCTCAAGCGAGCTTGCTGCGTTTAAAGCAGAGGTAACTTGAACTCCAGAAGGATTTAAAACAGCTGCTCCGGAAAGAAAAATACCTAAAGAAAATATAGTAAACATTCCAGCGAAAATTAGCTGGTCGTATTTAATAAAGTTCAAGGCTTTTGGCTTATCCCAACCTTGATTTTGTATCGAGTATGCATACCAAAGAGCAGAAGTTCCTGGAGCGGATCCGCCAATAATTCCCGCTAATACTGTAGCTGAACCCTCTGGAATGGTTGGAATTAAGCCTTTTGCAAGTTGTGCTGGATCTGGTCGTACAACGAACATGTTGATGAAAAAGATCGCAGCCATAAAGGTACACATTGCTGATGCAATTTTAATTACAGTTCCATTTGAAGAAACAACATATAAGTAGGCAATAATTGCAATTGTAATAATAAAAGCAATTGGACCAAATTGTTCACCAAAAATAATTTTACTTAAGTGCATCATAGTTGAACCTTGACTATAAATCACCATATTCCAAGTCAAAAGAACAACCATAAATAAAATGAGTGTTAAAACCCTACCAATTTTTTTCTCAATAAATTGATAAATATCAAGACCTGAAATCGCGGTAGTCTTTGCTCCAATATAAGCTACGAAGCCACACATCGCTCCGCTTAGTAGGATTGCCCAGAGCAGACTATAACCAAAATGAGCTCCAGCTTGGATGGCCGAAGTTGCAGTTCCTGGCCCCATCGCTGTTGAGGTTAACATAGATGCAGGCCCTACAAAGGCTAGCACATAGGCAAGTTTTTTTAAGATACCACCTTTTGGCATATCAAATATATCATCCGTTTTGTTTTTAAGTTGTTCCATTCTTTCCTCCTCAAAAATAAATTTATTTTGTTACAAGATCCCGTACCAATCTACGGGTAGGAACCGGAGACAAATGAATTTCTTTCAAACCACTAACTGGCGTTAAGCAGGCGAGGGAAGTTTTTCCATTCAGTGAAATAAGACATCTACCACAAATGCCATGATCACACACACTATGACTGTAATAAGCAATTGAGGAATCGAAATTTAAAGATATGTAATTAAGCAATGACATAACTGTTTTTCCCTCGAGAACAGATTCATCAATGTCAAAATTTTCCGTCCACTTTCTTTGAGTTTCAGGATCATATCGATCAATGTATATTTTCATATATCCTTCCCTCCTCATCGATGATAGTTTAAATCCGGATCCTGGAAATATTTGATGACCGAATCCTTTTTGCCTTTAGGAAGCTCCATTCCAGCAACCTTTGGAATACGAGTATATGTCTCAATACCTTGTTCCTTCTTCTTGTGGATGAATTTAATTAAATAATTATCATGGTCAACTTTGGGATAATCCCGTCTAATATGACATCCTCTGCTTTCTTTTCGTAAAAGGGCTGCTCTAATTCCAGCTTCACAGCATGTTAATAGGTTTTCCAATTGCATCGCCTGGATCCACTCAAAGTTGTAAGAGCGACTCTTACTTTTAACTGTGACATTTTTCCATTCCTCTTTTAATGATTTGATTTCTTCTAATGCTTTACCTAATTTATCTTCATCTCTAATCAAACCAAACCCTTTATCACATGCATCCTGGATTTTCTGATGTAACTCTGTTGACCCTAGTTCTCCATCATGTTCAAAGATTCCCAGGATCTTTTCTAGAACGGCATCTAAATAATTATTATCAATTTCAACCACGTTTGTTGTAGATGAGTATTTGGCAGCACTAATACCTGCTCTCATTCCTTGACACATCATTTCAACAAGACCGTCACCTACTCTGCAAGCGCCAAATACTCCACTACCTGCCTCTCCAGCTACATATAACCCTTCAACTTCTGTCTCCATGTTTTCATTGATTTCAACCCCACCCATGCAGTATTCGGCACCAATACCAACTTCAAGAGGTATATCATTAAATATCATTTTCTCAACTTCAGCTAAGCTCTCTCCTTTATAGTATCCATGCTTGTGCCAATTATCGAAACGACTATAAAAGATATCAAAGCCTTTTTGTTTCTCCTTTAAACTGTTCTCCGAATAATCGTAATAGAATCCTCCATTTGGACCTGCTAAACCTTCTGAAGCAGCGTAACCAAAGTAATATGAAGCAACTAATTTACTTAGCTTTCCTCCTCTAGAAAGCTTAATAACATCCTCCGGAATTGGTAATGGATTCCCATTTTTATCTTTAATTGTATATTTTAGATTCCGCATATTATATTCAAAAACATAAGGATAAATTGAGCCCTTCATGGTTTTTGGTACTACTGCGGTGGGGAATGACAATATAAATTCCATATCTGTTAGGTTGGCTCCAGCCCGAAAAGCCATCCCTATACCATCGCCTGTCATATCAGTAACTGTATTATTCATGGAAAAAGGCATAAATCCACCTGTGCCCAAAATAATTGATTTTGCCTTGAATAAAATTATTTCTCCAGAATAAATGTCTATACCTATAGCTCCACTAACTTTCCCATCAGTTGTAAGAACTTCAACAATTGTTACATCTTCATAAATACTTATGTTTTCCGCTTCCTTTAATCCTTGCACCAAAGCACGAGTAAAACTTAAGCCTGAAGCTATCCAGTTAGCAGGTGGACATTCAAAGAACTTTTGATTAGCACGTTTAGCCCAACCTAAATATTCTTTTACAACAATAGGGCCCTCTTCTACATACTGTTTAACCATGTTCTGATCTGCTAGATAGAAAGATTCTTTCACTATGCAATCAAACATCTTCTTCTTAGTGAAGCTAGGATCGGCAAATTCTAGGCCCAATAGTTCCTTACCACTCTCACCATCGATACCGAAGCCACCGCCTGCCATAATGGCATTTCCACTTCTTCCAATTTTCCCTTTACTTACAAGAGCCACATTTTTTCCATTACGAGATGCATAAATTGCCGCTGTGATACCAGCACCTGATCCACCAACCGAAAGAATATCGGTCTCTACAATTCTATCTATATTGTCTTGCATCTTAACCCTCGATTCCTTCATAATCCGGAAGAACATTGTAGTCTAAATCTGCATATTCAAGAACAAGATCATATGCTGCCTTGCCATATTCTTTTTTATATTCATCTAATGCTTCTTCAAGAGCTTTCTGGCCCTCACTGCCAAAGGCCTCAAGAATTACTTCCCGCATTGCTGAATAAAGATGACCAACGTGATAGGGCCAAGGCATTTTTGCCTTGTTTCCGATCTTTTTCTGGTTTTTATAAAACTCCTCCATCTTCTCTTCTGGTATCCCATTATCTTTAAATACAAAATCACAGCATTCATCGCCAAGGGAACGATTTCCTTTTAGCTGCAAATCCATCCCATTAAAACCTCTGGCCAGAGCTGCATCAACATCCTTGCAATAAAGATATCCGTATTCTAGAAGTCCCCTTTGGCTCCACTCAGTATGCCAAGGGCAACGGTAATTCTGCATACGTACTTCCGGGCTATAAGAAGGGAACCTTAAATCCATTTGTCCAGGAAAAGCTTCCCACTCTCCGTATAATAAATAATTCTCGACATTAAGCTCTTTTCCATCTGCTAAAGCTCGTAATGCCATTCTCCTCCCTCTTTGCCATCCATATAAATTAACTCCTTTTGAGATGACCTCTCTTCCCTTTTCTCCGTATTTGTCAATTACAGCCTTCGCTATATAAGCAAATAGCATGGCATGATGTGAAGCAGACGAAATAACGATATCCATTCTTTTCTCCTTTCGAAATGAAGCCAACTTAGTTCTCCCCTGAAAGTTTGTGCATTCCTTCCAAATAAAATTTCAAAAAACTAAGGATTGCCAATCCTTCTTCTTTTGAAATGTTAGCGCAATAATCATCTATATAATTTGATAGTAAAGCATGGTAATTATTATGTCCGCTATATGCCTCGGCACCTAATTCGGTCAGATGGAGATAAACTTCTTTTCGATTACTAACATACTTATACCGTCTAACCAATCCTTGTTTTTCTAGTTTTACAACAATCTTAGTTACAGCCCCTTTTGTTACGCCAAGTTGTTTAGATAATTCAGTCATGTTGATTGTGCTACTTTCAGCAATGCAAACGATTGCGTGAATTTCAGACGGATACAGACTCACTTCTTTCGTATAATTATGCTTCTTCCGTTGCATTTCTTCATAGCAGTTTAAAATCTGAACTATATAGCTCTCTGCCTCTTTATATAATTTATTAATGGTATTCCTCCTAATATTGTTTCCTGGTAAATCAAATGTACCATTTGTTCTATTCCCTGTCAATATAAATAAAGAAAATCTATCATTTCTCCTAATATTTCTGTTTTTATTGCATCTATGGCACTCATATAATATTGTTTCTTAGGAAATATTATAATTTATTTCTTTGCTATTATCAATCTTTTAAAATTATCTTCCACCAAAATTGGTTAATCTATCTTGATATAGATTGTATTGTTACTTACCTCAATAGTAAAAAAAATGATTTAATATTTTTGAATTAAGTTTTAAACAGTAATAGAAATCAAAAAAATATAAATTTTTATAGAACATGAGTGAATTCGTTTTCTACTAATGATAATATTATATGTTTATTCTAAATGTTGAGTCATAGGAAAATTATTTTCTTTATCATGATGAAAAATCTAGAAAAATACAATGGTTTAAGAGCCTATAAATTTAGATATGGACAAAACAATTGATGTTTTTCGCTCATCTAATTACTCACAGTATAATTAGTAACATATGAAACCTAAAAACTAATATAGTATATGCCCCAACAATCTAGATTAGTAATCTTTATTGTTGGGACATTACTGCTAATATCACATAACTGAGATTTCCCATGTCAATTAGGTAACCTTTAGACAATTAGATGCATTTACAAAGAGTCTCCTTAACCCCCCCCTACTCCCACAAAGCCCACTCCACCTTTTCGCTGATGGCCGCCTTACCTCCGATCATGAGGAAGTTGGTGATTTGTGTGGTTTGGATGTACTTGGAGATGGCGGCAGGTAAGCTATCCTTGGTCGTCAGGAGGATGGGGACACCCTTGGCGGCGGCGACGGGGCCGATGACCATGGCGTCGGCAAAGTTTTCGCCGGAGGCGACGAAGGCCATGTCGCCGGCACCGATGGTTTTGGCGACCAGGGCGGCGGTCTCATACCGGGTGGACCCGCCCATCCGGGACAGGGTCTTGGGGAGGCGGGATTCGACGGCTGTGGATACGGCCGCATCGCCACCGATGATGTGGACTCCGGTAATGCCCAGGCTCTTGATGGCCGAGGCGGTGGAAGCCGGGAGCTCCCTGGGGGCCGTCAGGAGGATGGGAGCACCCTTGGCTCCCGCAAAGGGGGCGACGGAGAGGGCGTCGGCGAAGGTCAGGCCGGTTGCGACCACGGCTTCCTTGGCTCCGGAGCGGGCAACCACCCGCCGGGCCATGAGGGCCGAGGTCTCATAGCGGTTGGACCCGCCGATCCGCTCGACCTTGCCGTCCTTATCCAGGGCAGCGGCTTCTTTGGCCACCTGGTCGGATAGGGCGGAGTCCCCTCCGGCCAGGATGATGTCCCTGGCGCCGATTTTTTTGATAGTGGACTTGACCATGGGATCCAGGTGATCCCGGTTGACCAGAAGGATGGCGGCCCCTTCCTGGTGGGCCAGGGGGCCGGCCGAGAGGGCGTCGGCGAAGAGGTCGGCTCGGGCCAGGATGACCTTGTCGGCCTTCTTGATGGAAAGGGTGGCTACCTTGCAGGCCGTCTCAATCCGGTTTTCCCCGGTGATCCGACCCACATGGATATCATTGAAGAAGTTCTTTTCCGGTGGGGCGAAGTCCTTGAGGAGGACGCCCAGCCCGTTGGCGACTGCCCGCTGACTGCCATCGGAGGGGTGGTTGATGACCCGGGTCTTGGCGGCACCGGGTTCCCGGACCACCATGGTGGTCGACCCGCCCCCGTCGAAGTTAACGGCATCGCTGGAGCCGATGTCCCGCATGAGCCGGGCCAGCTGGACCATGGTCATACCGACGGATTGACGACTTCTTCCGTCCACCACGACCATGAAGAGCTTGTTGCCTGCGGCATTGGTGCCGACAGCCGTCCGGGGGTGGACCTGGCGGTCCTGGATGGTGATCTTCCCACCGGTCAGGAGCCGGTGGCCATTGGCCATGACCAGCTGAGGATCCGAGGTCTGTCCGCTGGCCAGGCGATAGGAAATGTCCACCCGGTCGCCGACCTGGAGGGTCTTGAGGGCCTCCAGGGAATCCCCGCCCGGGGAGGCGATCACCAGATGACCTTGAGGAATGGCCTCCCGGGAAACTTCCTGTACCTTGATGACCCGGAAGTTTTCATCCAGGAAGGCTTCCATCCCTTCTTCATTCCGGGACAGGCGGCGGTAGTTCCCCCACTTATCCGTGTAAACGGCAAAAGTTCCTTTGGAGGCCGCATTCATGTTGACGGAATTGATCATATAGGCGGTATCGGCGATGGTGACGACCCCTTCCAGAGCGGTTTCCCCCATGTGAACCCCACCTTGACCATCGATGACCAGGGAATCCCGGGTCCGGTGGGACCAGGCATTGAGGATCTCCCGGGTTTCATCCTGGCTGTTCCCTGTGGGATTTCCCGTCGTTCGAATCTCAAAGAAGTCCCCATTGATGGCCCCGGCCAGGTTGGGCTTCCCATCAGCCATCCGGGTCAGGGACCGCCGGTTGTTGACCTTGCCGTTATAGAGGTAGTCCAGGCTCACATTCTTGTTGGTCATGTCGGCTTCCAGGATGGCCCCCATGGTCTGACGACCCCGCTTGTCGACACGGGTGAACCGGGTCAGGATGAGACCGGGCCCCAGCTCCTTTTCAAAGATCCGGGTCAGTCGGGCATCTCCCCCGTCTGTCAGGTCATAGCGGGGACTCTTCCCCAGCGTGTGGTCCAAACGGTAGGCATGGACCTCTTGCCCCAAGGGCATGAAAAAAAGAAAGGCGGCCAGAACCAGAGCCAAGACCTTCCTACCCCTGTTGTTGAATACCTGGTGATTCATTATTTCCTCCCCTGCATGATAGCTCCTGCCTCCACTTACCATAAAAAAGGCAGAATCTCTATTTTTTGCTCCATTTGTGTTCAATATATCATAAAAAGGGGTTCAAAAAATTCAAATATAGGGTACAATTTTATTTAATAGCGGGTGGTAATAAACATTTGGGGTATGTAAATAAAGATGTTGGATTTTTTTAACCATTAGATTCGAGGTCAATATGAAGAAAAACACGAGTGAAAAAATTTTGGATGAAGCTCTCAACCTTTTTTCCAAGTACGGCTATGCCGGTACCTCGGTCCAGGACCTTGGTGCAGCCGTTGGAGTAAAGGCCCCCTCTCTCTACAAACACTTTGAATCCAAGAAGGCCATCTACGATGAAGTGGTCCGGCGAGCAAAGTTGGTCTATAAGGAGACCTTGGAAGAGATCCTGAAAGATGGCCCTGACCAGATCAAGGCGGAAAAAGAAGCGACCGGTGAGATCATGGATTACCTGGTTATTATGGAAAAACACCGCTTCCACCTCTTCATAGCAAACACGGCCTTTGCCAAGGTTCGCCGCTTCCACCGCCTGGAGATCTACCAGTCCCGGAAGAATGCGAAGAGTTTCACGGATAACTACTACTTCTCCGCTATCGACTTTTACATTGACCTCTTCAAGGTCGCTTTCGACTTGGAGGGTCAAGATGAAAAGGCAAAATGGTTAGCCCAGCAGTATTGCGGCATGGTCTCCTCAGGACTGGCCCTATGTGACGCCCTCCCCGGACAAGAAAATTATGTCAAGGAATTGCTGGAAAAACTCCTCCGCTCCTTTGGAGAGGATCTGGGCATCAAGTAAGGCTACTTTCTCCCCCTAATCGTTTTTCCCATGCTCGGTCCCTGCGGATTCTCCGGTAACCTTGGCTATAGATGAGGCCCAAGCCCAGGCCAACCAAGGCTCCCAATTTGAGCGAGGTAAAAAGCTCACCCAGGGGCATGGCAATGGCCATACATAAAATGACCGAAAAGAGGGTATGGAGGGATAAAGGCCGGATGAGCCCTTCCCCGTTTTCCGGGTCTTTCCGGAAGCCTTCCATCTCCAAAAGACTCAACAGCAGGGGATTGCCTTTAGGGTTCACCGACACAAAATACAAAGAAAGATGTCGTCCGGCCCCTTTCAGGGCCATGGGGACCAAATCCGACATTTCCTTAAAGCCAAGACCGGCCATTCCTTCAAAAAGGATTCGGCCGGTTTTGCTTGTATCTCCGGGACGAAGGCGGACGATGCCGACAAGGGCCCCCAAACCTTCCTCGACCTTAACCGAAGGTGGACGGATCTCCACTGTCCAGACCGCCAGGTCTTCCGGTCCGATATTTTTTTGTGGAAATAAGGTCAATTGAGGAGAATACAGAGGGGGATGGGTCAACCGAAAAACCCTCTCCCTGAAATTGCCAGGTACTTTCTTCATAAATGCCCCTTTCTTTTCTTCCTGTTAGTCTACCATAGCGGCACCCCATCTCCTCAGTGTTTTTTGGGTATAAATAATAAAAATTGTAATGACGAATGTGATAAACAAGAGGAGGTTCTTGATGAAAATTCTTGCCTTTGTTGCTGATAATTTTGAAGACTGCGAACTCATCTATCCCTATTATCGGGTTCAAGAAGATGGCCATGAAGTCATCCTGGTGGGTCAGGAGAAGACCACCTATCACGGGAAAAAGGGCGACTCCATGACAGCGGAGATGACCTATGACGAGGTCGACATGAAGGACTATGACGGCCTGATCATTGCCGGGGGCTTCATGCCTGACCGGATTCGGTCCCATGGAGGGGCTGTCCGGATCACCCGGGAGGCGGTGGAACAGAACAAACCTGTCGCCGCCATCTGCCATGGCCCCTCCATGCTGGTGGAGGCGGATGTCCTCAAGGGTCGGAAGGTGACCTCGGTGGCCAACATTAAAACAGACCTCATCAATGCCGGTGCGGACTATTCGGAGGACAAGGTGGTCGTCGACGGGAACCTGGTTACTGCCCAGAAGCCGCCCCAACTTCCCCTCTGGATGAAGGAATTCACCGCCCTCCTCAAGTAGACCTGCGGCCTGCCGCCAAAAACCTATCGCAAGCCAGCCCGACCCTTTGGTCGGGCTTTTTATTTTCCCTGCTCTCTCCCACAAAGCCTCCATTATTTGCTTCCTGATCCTACATATAATATAGGAAAGAAAAGGATTCCCTAAAACAGTTTTTTCTTACGAAAGGAGTCGACCATGAAGAAGCAAAAGTTCCGGAACCATGGCTCCCGCTCTCTCCATCCCCTGAAGAAGCCCGTGGCCATGGGCCTGGCCCTCCTCCTGGGCCTGACAGCCTGCGGATCGACAAAGTATCCCACCCAAGCCCCCACAAAGCTGACGGGCAAGGAGGTCTTAGCCTTGGCCGCCCCCCTGGAGGTTCACCAACATCCGGAAGCCTCAGGGGAATATGATGAAAAGCTTGCCGAGGCTTACCGGGAGTTTTGGGATCGTCTGGACAAGGAGGTCCAAAACTCCCGGTTTAAGGACCCCCTCTACCGCTACACGGAAAAGATGAACCGGATTCTCCTTGATGAGGGAAAAGACAATGTGGTCTACTCCCCCCTCAATACCTACATGTGCCTGTCGGTTCTGGCAGAAACCGCCGGTGGCAAAACCCGGGAGGAAATACTCAAGGCCTTGGCCCTGGATTCTCCGGAAGCCAACCGGAAAAATGGCCGGGCCATGACGGAGATCTTCAACTATGATGACGGCCTTCTCCACATCCAGTCGGCGAATGCGGTCTGGATGAATGAGGCGGTCAAGACCCGCCAAGAAGGTCTCGAAGCGGTCAACAAGGACTTCCGGGCCTCCCTTTTCCAGGGGAAAATGGGGTCAAGCGAGATGGACAGGCTCCTCCAAACCTGGCTCAAGGAAAATACCGGCGGCCTCCTGGATGACCAGGCTAATGAGGAAAGTCTGGATCCTTCTACTGTCTTTGCCCTGACCTCTGCCCTCTATTTTAAGGGGGCCTGGAATGAGGTCTTTGAGAAGGCCATGACTAAAGATGAGACCTTCCACGGCGTTGATGGAGACCAAAGGGTTCCCTTCATGCACGCTGAACGTGGTGATACCATCTACCGGGGCAAGGACTTCGATGCCCTTTCCCTCTCTTTCGGAGGACCGGCCCGCCTCTGGATCATCCGGCCGGAGGACGGGGATTTCGATGGCCTCATCCGGTCTGCCGACCTGACCCGGCTCCTCTCCAACCCGGCCGATTACCCCGACCAGGTCAGCGGCAAGGTCCACATGGCCCTGCCTAAACTGGACCTGACCAACAAAATCTCCCTGGTGGAGACCATGAGGAAATTGGGGATTCAGGAAGCCTTTGATTCCCAAAAGGCCGACTTCACCGGCCTCCTTACCCCGGAAACGCCGGCCTTCCTGGCCGAGGCCTCCCATGCCACCCGTTTTAAGATGGATGAAGAAGGTGCCGAGGCCGCCGCCTACACCATCATGAAGATGGAAATGGCCATGCAGATTCCCGATGAAATCTACGACTTCACGGTCGACCGTCCCTTCCTCTTCGTTCTGACCGCCTTCAACGAAAGCCCCCTTGTGGTGGGCCGGGTCAATAACCTACAATAGGTGTGAGAAAGGGGCGGCGAGGGAAATACCCCCCTTCCCTCTGTTTTTACTATTTGGGGCGGTATCGCCATACCGCCCCTTTCTGCCGTTTTCGTCACTTGGAGGGGTATCGCCATACCGGCCCTTCCCGGCGTTTTCGTTAATTGGAGGGGTATCGCCATACCGGCCCTTTCCGCCGTTTTCGCTACTTGGAGGGGTATCGCCATACCGGCCCTTTCCGCCGTTTTCGCTACTTGGAGGGGTTTAGGGACACGCCAGGCCGGCCCCCGAGCCACTAGCCACTAAGCCCCCCAGCTTCCCAAGTACCCCCGAAGGCATCCAGCCCAATCCTATCCCCCTCCCAAAAAAGAGGCTGTGTTCCAAACGCCATCGTTCGGACACAGCCTCTTTTTCTCTTGCTTATTTTTTCTTCTTTTTCAGCTTCTGGCTCAGGTTCTGTCGGTAGTCTTTCCCGTCATAGATCCGGATGTCGGGCTGATACTCTTGAGCTATGCTCAAGATTCTCTTCCGGTCGGCCGAGGGGAAGGTCACTCGTTTGGTGACATCGCCCCGGGTAAAATAAAAGATGTTGCTTTCGGCTTGACCGGGGATTTTCTCATAGGTGATGGCATCCAAGTCCGACCAGGGGATCAGGCGGTGGTTGGTCCGAAAAATCATATCGGCAAAGAACTCCAAGCCCCTGGGGGTTACCGCAGCGTAACGCTTGGTGACCAGGGCAAGAAGGAGGAGAAGACCCAGAATAAGAGTGATCTTATATTGGGTCAGGAAGGCCATGCCGATAAGAAAGAAGGCCATGATCACCCCGTATTTCGCCACCATGGGCTTCTGACCTGAATACTGGCGGCTGACAACCTGGGGTGTCTGATCTTTCCAGGGAAAGTCGTGGTGAAAGAAACCGGACATGAAGCTTAAGCCTGAACCTTAGGAATGGACCCGTCTTCGCGACCCTTACGGAGGGCTTCCATGGCCACTTTGTGAGCCTCTTCAGGCGCACCGGCAACCTTACCCTGTCTGGTCTTTCCGAGGAGGTTGGTGTAAGAACCGTCAGCCCAGAAGATATTCCGGCCCATGAAGGCAGTGAGGGCGGCGTAGATGGGGTTCAGGAGGTTGACGAAAGCGAAGGGGAAGAACTTGATAGAATTCACGCCCAGAGTTTTGGACTGGTAAGCACCGCATGCGGTCCAGGGGAACATAACGGCCCAGAGGGTACCGGCATCTTCCAGGGTCCGGGACAGCATGTTCCGGCTCAAGCCCATTTCGTCGTACTTATCTTCATACAGAGGAGCAGGAACGCCAATGCCGAGGAACTGGTCGCACATAGCGGCGTCGCAGAAGATGGAGGTGAGCATAGTGGCGAGGACCAGGGAGCCCACAGAATGGATCCGTTCCTTGAGGTGACCGAAGAGCTTCTCCACGATGCCACAGCGTTCGAGGGCACCACCGAAGGAGACGGCCAGGATGATCAGGTTGATGGTCCACATCTGGTTGTCCATACCACCTTTGGCTAAGGCTTCATCAAGGAACTCGTTGCCCGTTTCGATGGAGGGGCCATAGTGGAGGATGGTGAAGGTTTCACCCACACTGCCGCCCCCTTGGAAAATATAGGCGAAGAGGACACCGGTGGCCACGGAAATGAGGACGCCAGGCAGTCCGGGAACCCGGAGGAGGCAGACCGCGATGACCACCAGGATAGGCAGGAGAACCAAAGGGTTAGTGTTGAAGTGATCAGCAATAGCTTGTTGGATTCCACCGGCAATGGTGGGATCGTAGCCGGCTTCGGAAACGTTGAAGCCGATGATGGTATAAATAATTAATGAAATCAGGAAGACCGGGCCGGTGGAGGAGATCATGGCGGCGACGTGGTCGAAAAGACCGGTTCCGGAAACGCCGGCGGCCAGGTTAGTGGTGTCGGAGAGGGGGGAGAACTTATCGCCGACATAGGCGCCGGAGATAACCATACCGGCGGTGATAGCAGGGTTCATGCCCAGACCTTCACCGATGGTCATGAAGGCGATACCGATGGTAGCGGTGGCGGTCCATGAGGATCCGCAGGCCAGGCCGACAATGGCGACCAGGATGCAGCCGACCGGAAGGAAGAGCTTGGGCGAGAGAAGGTCCAGACCGTAGTAGATGACGGCCGGGATGGTACCGGACATCATAAAAGAGGATACCAGGAGACCGACGGTGAAGAGGATGAGAATGGCCCCCATCGTTGCAGAGATACGCTCCATAATTCCGTCCATCATGTCATCAAATGAATGACCGCAAATAACTCCGATAATACAAGTCACGATCGTCGCGACAATGAGGGGCATATGAGCTGCATCATATTCTTCGTTACTGAAGCCGAAGACGTAAACCATGAGGCAGACCATTACCAGGATAGGGATGATGGCTTCCAAGAAGCTCGGCAAGCGGACTTGCTTGGTGTCTTTGTTTGACATCGTTTTGTCCTTTCTAGGTTCATTAGGGATACGGTTGACAGTGAAGAGGCCTTTCTTCCTATTGCTCCTCCATTGGAAAAGGATTTCACCTTTACTATGATAACCATAAAACGTCTACTTAGCGTTTACTGATGAAATTTTTTCCCGGACTTCAATTTTATTCAAACTTTGGTATAATTAGTATATTCATTTTACCTGGCTCCGTCTACCCTAACGGTAAACTCGAGCCTTCGCACTTATTCATAAGGAGTTCGCCGTGAAAAAACTAACTCGGAAACAATCCCTGACTGTGGGCAGCCTTCTCTTCGGCATGCTCTTCGGGTCCGGGAACGTCATCTTTCCTCCCATGCTCGGACAAAACGCCGGGGGGTCCTACCTCCCCGCCGCCATCGGCTTCCTTATTGCCGCTGTCGGCCTCCCCATCCTGGCCATCATTTCTTTTTCCCTCTCCCGCAAGGAAACATTGAAAGATTATTCCGGTCAGGCCGGTCGAGGGTTCGGCCTCTTCTACACCCTCCTCCTCCTCCTGACCATCGGTCCCCTCTTCGCCATGCCCAGAAACGCCACGGTGGCCTTCGAAGTGGGGATCAAGCCCCTCCTTTCCGGAGAAACCACCCTCCCCCTCCTCATCTACTCCCTGGTCTTCTTCAGCCTGGCCCTCTACTTCTCCCTCCGGCCGGCCAGGATCCTTGACGTGATCGGGCGGTTCATGGCCCCCCTCTTCATCTTCCTCATGGGTATCCTCCTGGTCATGAGTTTCACTAATCCCATGGGCAACCCCGCCTCATTTGAAGCCCAGGGCGCCTATGCCCAAGCCTCCTTCCCCCAGGGCCTGATCGACGGCTACCAGACCATGGACGTCCTGGCCTGCGTCGCCTTCGGGATCACCATCATCACCACCATCCGCCAGCTGGGCATCGAAGATGAGACCGACATTGCCCGGGAAACCGGCCGGTCCTCCCTCTTCACCCTGGTCATCATGTCCATCCTCTACCTGGGCCTGACCTACATCGGGGCCTCCTCCATGGGGATCATGCCGGGACAGGAAAATGGCGGCCAGGTCCTCGTCCTCACCGCCAAACACTACCTGGGCAACCTCGGCCTCTTCCTCCTCGGCCTCACCATCACCGTCGCCTGCCTCAAAACCGTCATCGGCCTGGCTGTCTCCATCTCCCAGACCTTCGTCCGCCTCTTCCCCCATGGCCCCTCCGACAAGGCCTGGACCCTGGTCTTCATCGGCGTCGCCTTCCTCCTGGCCAACTTCGGCCTCAACGCCATCATCAAGCTCTCCATCCCCGCCCTCATGTTCCTCTACCCCCTCACCATCACCCTCATCCTCCTCTGGCTCCTCAACGCCATAGCCCCCCTCAAGAAGGCCGCCTTCACCCTGACCATCATCCTGGCCGCCATCCCCGCCTTCTTCGACTGCCTGGCCGCCACCCCCGAAGCCATCGCCAAATCCGCCCCCATCACCGCCCTCCTCTCCTTCCCCAAAAATTTCCTTCCCTTATATAAGCTGGGCATGGGCTGGCTGGCCCCCGTAGCCATCGCCCTCGTCCTCTCCCTCCTCTTCTTCCGGAAGAAAGAGGGCACAACGGCAGCCTAAGGGCTCCGGGGCAGAGCCGGACCATGTGGCGTCGGAGCGAAGCTCAAAAGGTTGGCCCATACCCCTCCAAATGGTGAAAACGGCGGAAAGGAGAGGTATCCCCATGCCCCTCCAAATGCTGAAAACGGCGGAAAGGAGGGGTATCCCCATGCCCCTCCAAATGACGAAAACGGCGGAAAGGAGGGGTGACCCCATGCCCCTCCAAATGCTGAAAACGGCGGAAAGGAGGGGTATCCCCATGCCCCTCCAAATGCTGAAAACGGCGGAAAGGAGGGGTGACCCCTAGAGTAATCCCAATAAAGAGGAACACGGTCTCTTCACACTGCCCCAGCCCACATGCCCCCACCACAAAGCAACCCCCAGACCCGACCTGAGCGCATTGCAAATCCGAAAGGATTTGCCTAAGCGAAGGCGGATCTGGGGGTTGCTTTGGTCAGACCTGGGGTTATTGTGGCGGCTTTATGAGCCCCTCTCTTACAGGGCTTTCAAAATTTCCTTCACATAAGCGAAGGTGCGTTCGGCGGATTCCATGTCCAGCCGTTCGTTGACGGAGTGGACATCATACATGTTGGGGCCGATGGAGACGAATTCCAACTCGGGCCGCTGGTTATAGATGCAGCCGCATTCCAGGCCGGCGTGGATGACCAAAACTTCCATGTCCTTACCGGTGACTTCCTTATAGGTACGGCAGCAAATGTCCCGAAGGGGGGATTCTTCCATAAAGCTCCAGGCCGGATAGACGGCGAAGGTCCGGGAGGACAGCCGGGCCTGGTCAGCGGCTTCATCCACCTTTGCCCGGAGTTTGCCCAGGTCCTCCTCTTCCGAGGACCGGAAGGAGATGACCACCTCCACGTCGCCCTCCTTCTGGTCGATGATGGCGATGTTGGATGAGGTCTGAACCAGGTCGCTGTTTTTCAGGCGAGCAAAGACGCCATTGGGGATGGTTACCAGGAAGTGGAGGAGATCTTCCGAAAGGCCGGAGGCCCAGACTTCCTCGGGCATGGCGGCCTCTTCCAAATGGAAGGCCGGATTCCCCTCAAGGTCGCCATGATCCGCCAGAACCCCGTCCAGGATGGCCCGGATGTCGGCTTCGGATTTATCGATGACGAAGACCGCCTCGCTCCGGGAAGGAATGACATTATCCAGACGGCCCGAAGTCAGGGAGGCCAGCTGGATCAGGTCCTGGCCATAGACCGCTTGGAGGGCCCGGGCCATGAGGATGATGGCATTGCCCCGGGGCTTGTCGATGTCGGAGCCGGAGTGGCCACCGACCAGGCCATCCAGAACCAGGCGGTAGGCGGACCCGGTTGTGGGTGAGGTGGTTTCCATAGACCGGGTCAGGGAGTAAGTGAAGCCCCCGGCGGATCCGGCAATCAGAACCCCTTCTTCCTCGGAGTCCAGGTTGATGAAGCGGCTTCCCCGGAGCTTATTGGCATCGAAAGCCAACATGCCGGACATGCCGGTCTCTTCATCCGTGGTCACCAGGACTTCCAGCGGCGGGTGGGCCAGGCTCTTGTCCTCCAGGATGGCCAGGGCCATGGCGACGGCGATCCCGTTATCCGCACCCAGGGTGGTGTCCTTGGCCGTGAGGAAGCCCCCCTCCTCCACCAGCTCGATGGGGTCCTTGTCGAAGTCGTGGTCCGACTCCGGCGTCTTCTCGCAGACCATGTCCATATGGCCCTGGAGGATGACCCCCTCGTGGTCCTCATAACCCGGGGACGCGGGCTTGCGGATGAGGATGTTCTTCTCCCCATCCTGGTCGACCTCCAGGCCCATGCCCTCAGCCACTTCCTTCAGCCAATTCGAAACCCTCTCCTCCTGCTTGCTGGGGCGGGGGATTGTCGACAGCTCTCTAAAATAATGCCAAACTCTGTCCATGCTCTGCTCCTTCCACGGGGTTCAAGGCCCCTCCAATCATTGATTCAGTCATTCTATTATATAGTTTTTCGGAAAAAAGACCAGCCGGATGGGCCGGACTTGAAGCCGGGTTATTGATCCTCGCCCTTGGCCCCAAGAACTTCCTTGTCCGGATCCCGGTAGAAGGACCGGACGAGGGCATCCCCGTGCTGCTCCTGGGCCAGGTCTTCCTCGGCCAGGCCCAGCTCCCGGGCCAGGATCCCCGGCACCTTCTTTCCGCACCGTCTCCCCTGGCAGGGGCCCATGCCGGCCCGGCACCGCCGCTTGACCCCATCCACCGTCTTGGCTCCGGCCGGCCGATGGATAGCCTCCAAAATCTCACCCAAAGAGACCTGCTCGCAGAGGCAGATGATCTCCCCGTAGTTGGGATCTTCCTGGATTTTCTTAGCCCTTTCCTCTTCCGGCAGGTGAGCTACCCGGTCGATCCCCTTCCGCTGGCCGACATAGTCCGCCTTCTCTGGGCCATCGAAACCCGCCTCATGGAGGAGGCCGTCCACATACTCGGCGATGGCCGGGGAGGAGGTCAGACCGGGGGATTCGATTCCACCCACCTGGATGACCCCCTCCATCTTCTTGGAGGGATAAATCATAAACTCATGGGTATCCGGCTTGGCCCGGACCCCGGTAAAGACCCGGATGGAGGTCGACAGGTCCAGGTCGGGCACCGACTTCTTGGACAGGCGGTCGACCAGGTCCAGGGAATCCTCCAGGGTGTCCGTCTCCAGCTCCGACGTGATGGCCGAGGCCGTGGGCCCGACCATGGTATTCCCCTCATAGGTCGCCGTCACCAGGATCCCCTTGCCCTTGGCCGTCGGGGTCTGGAAGACCACGGTGGAAATCTCCCGGTCCGCCTGCTTGCGGAGGATCCGGTAGACCCCCATGGTCGGAATAATGGAAAAGTCCTCATCCCCCGCCATCCGGGCCACCTCATCCGAGTGGAGGCCGGCACAGTTGACCACAAAGCGGGCCATGAGGTCTCCCTGGTTGGTCTTAACCCGGACCCCCTCATCCGTCTTTTCCAAGCCGACGACTTCCCGCTCGGTGAAAAGCTCCACCCCGTTTTCCAGGGCGTTTTCGATGAAGGCATAGCACATGCCGAAGGGAGAAACCACCCCCGAACCCGGGCACCAAAGGGCTGCCACCACCTCCTTGGAGAGCCGGGGCTCAATCTCCCTGGCCCTCTCCCCGTCGATGATCTCCAGATTCTCCACCCCGTTTTCCGCCCCTCTTTCCATGAGCATATCCAGAGCTTCCCGGTCCTCTTCATCAAAGGCCACCACCAGGGACCCGATCTCCCGGTAGACAAAATCCAATTCCTTGGCCAGGGCCGGGATCATCCGGTTCCCCCGGACATTGAAGCGGGCCTTGAGGGTCCCCGGCTTGGCATCGAAGCCCCCATGGACGATGGCCGAATTGGCCTTGGTGGTCTCCGTGCAGACCTCGACGTTCTTTTCGAGAACCGCCACCTTCCCTTCATAGCGGGACAGGCGCTGGGCCAGGGCACAGCCGACCACCCCACCACCAATAATGATCACGTCGTACATTCTTTCCCCCTTTCTCTTTTCCAAATAACTTCTCCTATTTCCGTCTCTCCAACCACTCTGACCGAAGGATGGCATAGCAGACCAAGTCTCCGATTCCCTGATTGGACTTTCCCGCTTGACGAAGGACCCCCTCCCGAACCATGCCCGCCTTCTCCATGACCCGGCCGGATGCGGGGTTATTGGAGTCATGCCGGGCGGCAATCCGGTTGTAGTCCATCTCCCGGAAAAGGAAGTCAATGGCCCCCTTGACCGCCTGGCTCATATATCCCCGTCCCCAAAACTTCCGGGCCAGGCAATAGCCCAACTCGCAGGCCATGATGTCCTCATCCCGGCTCACCACGTTGACCGACCCGATGGCTTCCTGGGGCTTGGTTTTCTCGGCGATGGCCCAGTTGGCCCCGAAGCCCTGGTTGTCGAAGGCAAACTCCGTGCAGATCTCCAGGGTCTCCGCGATGGAGGCATGAGGGGACCAGGTCAGAAACTTGGTCACCTCCGGGTCCTGGGCCCAATTCTGGAACATGGCCGGCGCATCCGAAATCTGGAAGGGGCGGAGGATGAGGTCCTCCGTTGTCACCACTTGTACTTTTTTCCGCATAGTCTACTCCTTTTCTTTCTTGCTTCTATTATAAGGGATTGGGCGGGAGGCCTGGCAAAAACCTCATGAAAATACCCCCGGCACAGACGCTTGTCCGAACCGGGGGTAAAAGGAGGGACGATTTTTAGGGAAAAATTACAACGTGGTCTCCATCCGACGACTCCACCTCGACCAGGGGAAGTCCGGGGAAATCTTTCCGCATTTGTAGGAGGTCTCGACCGGCCAGGGGCAGCATCTCATAGGGGATGGCCGGAACCTTCTCCCCTTCCTCCAGCTTTGCGGCCTGGAGACTTTTTCGAATGATGTGCCCGGAAAGGCCGGAAAAAACGAAGCGAGTGGGCAGGGGGATAACCATGCGGGGGCCATCCGCCGGATCAATGATGATCTTCATGGCTATTCCACATAGATTTCGACAAAATCCCCATCCGCCGACTCCACCTCAACCAACTTCCCCATGACTCCATTGTCGATCATGGCAAAGAGGCTGTCCCAGTCGATGTTCCGGAGGCTGGACAGGTCGGTATCCCCCAACTGCATGGAGGCCCCCGTGTTCATCATCATCTTGAGAAGAGGCAGGGGGAGGTTGACTCGAACCTTATCCCCGTCCGACGACAGGACCTTGATCCGGAAGAGCATCTTGGAGGGATCCTTCCTCTGGTGGTCTTCGACCAAATAAGTCTCCGGCTCTTCCTCTTCCTCCCGAAAAAGGGCATTGATGTCCACCCCCAGGACCTCCGCAATCTCCGGCAGGTAGGCAATATCCGGACAGGACACCCCATTCTCCCACTTGGACACCGCCTGGGGAGAGACCCCAATCCGCTCCGCCAGGTCATCCTGGGTCATCTTCTTTTCTTTCCGATACTTGGCAATATTCTTGCAAATCGCTTGGTGGTTCATGGCAACCTTCTTTCTATATAGGGAACTAGTTTGGTCTTGGGCAGCAACCAGGCGCCTGCCCCTTGATCTGCCTTTATTCTAGGACCATGAGGATCGCAAAACCATATCCTAGCGGTTGGAAAAGCCCCAAATTTCTCAACCGCTCGTTGTATCGTTGTATATTGCTGGTTGATTTTACCATAAATGAGGTGGGGTGCCATGGAAGGCTGCCGAAGATGAATCCCCGCCGGGCTGGTGGCGGTAGGAGGACACCCCTCATTCCCGGCATTTTCGCCACTTGGAGGGGTATCGAGCCAACCTTTTGGGCTCCCCCCGGCGTATGTCCATTGACAAAGCTCCCGCTCCTTTGGTCTGAAATCCTGCATTTGCTGAGAATCCAAAGCTGGCGGTTCTACCAATTTGCCGAATCTCAAAAAATAGGATCCAAAACCCTGATAAATTCCTTAATTCCAAAATTGTCAGGGTTGAGTGCCCTGACAATTTGCTAAATCGTAAAAAAATCAGGGCCGAAAATGGCCCTGTCAAATGGAATAATCATGAGAATGTCAGGGGGAGGAGCCCTGTCAATTGGAAAAATTTGAAGAATGTCAGGGCAAAAAAAGGCCCGGATGATTTGGCGGATTGAAAAAATATCAGGGTATGAAACCCTAATAAATTCCTTAATTCCAAGATTGTCAGGGTCGAAGAGTCCCTTGGATCCAAGCATCTCATGAGTTCAGAGCTGGAGGCGGAGGAGCCACCGCCGTGGGTGTCTTCCCTGGCTACCTGCAAAGTTTCCCCCCGAGCCAGGGCAGGGCGGCTCATTCGTGGTATAATCCAGTCAAACGCTCCACGACCTCACGCCCCACGACACCACGACCCCAGAGGCTCGCCTCCCCCATCATCCAAACCACACAAAGGATCATTTTATGGAAGTTTTTACGCAATCCCTATTGGACCAAGCCCTTGCCCTGGGCAAACTCTTCACCAAGGACGGAAAGGTAGCTGACTATATCCCCGAGCTGTCCATGCAGAACCCCCACCTCCTGGGTTTGGCCTCCTACCAGGATGGCCGGCTCCTGACGGCGGGCCATGCGGACATCCCCTTTACCATCCAGTCCATCATCAAGGTGGCCCTCTATTCGATCGTCCTGGAGCACTATTCCATGGATGAGCTCCGCCACTATGTGGGGGTCCAGCCCTCGGCCAAGCCCTTCAACTCCGTCATCGAGCTGGAGCTGTCCAACAAGAATGTCCCCGTCAACCCCTTCATCAATGCGGGGGCCATCGTGACCGTTGCCCTCATCCACCGGGTCTATGGCGACCGGTCCCGCGAGGTCATCGCCGACCGCCTGGCCGACCTCATCGGCCGAGAGGCGGACTACAGCGAGAAGGTCAAAGCCTCCGAATCCGCCACCGCCTACGGAAACCGGACCCTCATCTACCTCATGCTCTCCTGCAAGATCCTCCCCGCTGACCTTCCGGTGGAGGAGATCCTGGACATCTATTTCACCTCATGCTCCTTCTTGGTTACCTGCCGGGACCTGGCCCACTTCTCCTTCGTCCTCTCCAATGAGGGTAAAGACCAGGACGGCCGCCCCATCCTTTCCCGGGTCAATGCCCAGATCCTCCGCTCCCTCATGGCCTCATGCGGGACCTACGACTACAGCGGCGAGTTCGCCCTCCGAGTCGGCCTCCCCGCCAAGTCCGGCGTGGGCGGCGGCATCCTCACCGCCTCCCCCGACCCCTTCGGCCTGGCCGTCTTCGGCCCGGCCCTGGACAAACACGGCAACTCCTACGCCGGCGTCCGGATGCTGGAGTTTTTGTCCCAGGCATTGAATTTGAGCATTTATTAAGACAAAAAAAGGCCTTGCGTAGTGTTGCAAGGCCCTTTTCATTCACACTCCTATCACTGTCTAATCGGTTACTTGCCTATTAAATTTTCAAATTCTTATTGTTTAACATTCCACCAAACATTGTATGATACATATCCTTAGATGATTCTTCTATCTTGGTAATACTTGATATTTTATTTCCTGCATCCTTTGATGATGCTCCACAAAGATAAAAAGCTTCATTTTCTGTTCCATAGTCTATTGCAATATACCTATCATGGTATTTTTTATCGGCTATTTTCAGAATCAGGTCTATACCAGGATAATCTTTTCTAAAATCATCGAAGATATTTTTTGTAAGCATATCTTTATTTCTTACATTATCGCTAAAGACGATAATTTGTGTGTTATCTCTTGCCGCCCTTAAGAGTTCCAATGTTTTAAGCCCTATATAGTTATCGATAACATAAATACTTTTCTTTGCTGACTTATATATTTTCGTATAGGCAACATCGGCTTCGATCTTATCTCCGTTCATCAAAAGGAAATGTTTATATGTTTCTGGGTCTATAAAATTGTCCATTACCTTTTTCAAATCTTCTTTAGTAGCTAATGTGTTAATCTTGCTATCTATCCTTGCAATATCATTCGTGTTTTGATTTGTTTGAATTACTATTTGAACTAATTCCTTTGAGCTGATAAAATCTTGATTTTCAATGATGAAGTCTTTCATCTGCTTAAACATTCGTATTAAAGCCTTGCTCTGTTTAACAGCAAGTTCTCCCCTTAATACAGTCATAAGCATATAAATACCCTGCTCTGTAAAAGCATATGGTAGTTTTCTACGACCACCCCAACTTGATGTCGATTTTTTCGATATCAAGTTTTCAAATTCTGATTTCGTCAACTGAAACATAAAATCATCATCAAATTTCTCCGAATTATTTTTTACTTGTTCATTAAATCTTGTCGTTGTATATCCATAAATTTCAGCAAGTTCAAAATCAAGCATAACCTTTTGATTTCTTATATAGTAAATCTTACTTTTAATTGTCGTTTCATCTATTACCACAATCTCTTTCTTTTCTTCTGTCATAAAAGCCACCTCCTAGAATAGAGAGCTTATTTTCGGATTCGCTCCAAATCGGCCATTGAGATAGAGTTTTCGGATGTCAGTATCATACCGAACCTGGTCAAAATCGCTGATCGAATAAAGCTCAGATTCATTATATCGGTTTCTTTCAACCAGCCACATCTCATCCCGTCTCAATCATTCTTGGTTGAGGCGATGTGAAATTCCCTCTGAAATAAAAAATCCCCCGCAAACGAACCTTCATCCGTTTTCGGGGGATTTCCATTCTCATCAGTTGTCCAGCACTACTTCTTCTTGTTCTTCCGTCGCACCACAATGAGGGCAATCAGGGCAATCACAACCATGCCGATCCAGAGGCCCATGTGGATCATGCCGCCGGTGGGAGGACGGGCTTGAGCGGCGGTCATTCACACTCCTATCACTGTCTAATCGGTAATTTGCCTATTAAATTTTCAAATTCTTATTGTTTAACATTCCACCAAACATTGTATGATACATATCCTTTGATGATTCTTCTATCTTGGTAATACTTGATATTTTATTTCCTGCGTCCTTTGATGATGCTCCACAAAGATAAAAAGCTTCATTTTCTCTTCCATAGTCTATTGCAATATATCTATCGTGGTATTTTTTACCGGCTATCTTCAGCTTCAGGTCTATATCAGGATAATCTTTTCTAAAATCATCTAAGATATTTATTGTAAGCATGTCTTTATTTCTTACATTATCGCTAAAAACTATGATTTGTATGTTATCTCTTGCCGACCTTAAGAGTTCCAATGTTTTAAGCCCTATATAGTTATCGATAACATAAATGCTTTTCTTTGCTGACTTATATATTTTCGTATAGGCAACATCGGCTTCTATCTTTTCTCCGTTCATCAAAAGGAAATGTTTATATGTTTCTGGGTCAATAAAATTATCCATCACTTTTTTCAACTCTTCTTTTGTGGCTAAGGTGCTAATTTTATCATTTAGATTTGCTATATCATTTGTATTCCGATTGGTTTGTATGGCTATTTGTACGAATTCTTTTGAACCGATAAAATCTTGATTTTCAACAATGAAGTCTTTCATCTGCTTAAATGTTCTAATTAAGGCTCTGCTTTGCCTAATCGCAAGTTCTCCCCTTAATACAGTCATAAGCATGTAAATACCTTGTTCCGTAAAGGCATTTGGTAGGTACCTTGAGCCACCCCAACTTGAGGTGAAATTTTTGCACCTCAAGTTTTCAAACTCATTCTCGGTCAATTGAAACATAAAATCTTCGCCTTCAAACTTTTCAATATTATTTTTTACCTGTCTATTAAAGTTTTTAGTTTCATAACCATATATTTCAGCTAAATCTGCATCAAGCATTACTTTTTGTCCACGGATGAAATATATTCTTTCTTGTATAGTTTTATCATCTACAATAACAATCTCTTTATTATCTTCAATCATAAAATGCACCTCCAAAACCATCTACATATCTTTTCCAATCCTCCGCTCCCTCATGGCCTCATAAAATCACTGATCGAGAAAAGCTCAGATTCATTATATCGGTTTCTTTCAACTAGCCACATCTCATCCCGTCTCAATAATTCTTGGTTGAGGAGCATTATCAATCACCAGGACGCCATTCTTTTTCTTCATGAGTTCATAGAGTTGGAGCAATGTGAGATTCTCTCTGGAAAGATAAAAAATCCCCCGTAAACGAACCTTCATCCGTTTGCGGGGGATTCCTATTCTCATCAGTTGTTCAGCCCTACTTCTTCTTGTTCTTCCGCCGCACCACAATGAGAGCGATCAGGGCAATCACAACCATGCCAATCCAAAGACCCATGTGGATCATATCGCCTGTGTAAGGAGGCTTGGGCGTCGGTTTTTTGGGGGTGGTCGGTTTGGACGGCTTGGGCGTTGGTGTCTCCGGTGTGGGTGGCTCCGGGGGGTTGGTCGGTGTTGATGGTTTGTCGGGAGAATACTTGGGATTTGCGACAACATCGTAAATCCAGGTTCCCTTGCCGTCGGCGTTCAGATACTCCGGCATAAAGCAGAGGACAGGAGAAAGGGGGGCATAGTCTTTGGCTGTTCCGGTTCTCCCCTCTTGGGTGATGAGGTAAATGCCGTGGATTAGGCGATCAAAGAAAACTTTGCCTTGGGCATCCGAGGTAGCGGTGCGAACGGCTTTGGGCGTTGTTTCATCCGGTGCCGGTGAGACTTTGGGGTTCGTTTCCTTTTCCAGGGCGGTCAGGACATCGGGGTTGGCCTTCAAATAGTCGGCGATTTTTGTCGCCGCCTGGCGAAGACCGCCGGCCGACATGGAAAGAAAATTCAGATGGAGGTCGCCCAGGCCCTCGCGGAGAACATAGTTTGGACCCTTGTCCGTCATGACCAGGTCGGCAATCCGGACGATGCGAATTTCCGCCCCATCAAGAGGGAGGCCGGGCTGGTCCTTCTCTTTCGTATAGGAGAGATTGAGGGTAAGAGAACCCCACTTCCCCGCATCGTATGAACGAATCATTGCATTGGTGTCCTCTTCTTCCGCCAAAGCCGCCGTGGGAAAGATGGCGGTCAGACAAAAGAGAAGAGCAACGACGAAAGCGAGCAGACGTGCCCGGGCTTTACGCCGATCCTGTTGATAAAAAGACTGCTGCATGGTCTACTCCCTTTCCTTGATTACGGAATGTTCTTCTTCCTTCTTCTTGTTTCGACGACCTCTGATCCAGAGACCGAGGAGGAAGAGCAAAAGCAAGATGAAGCCTGCCAAAGTGATTTTCCAATTCGTGACGACGCTATCTAAGATGGCGACGTCCTTTTCCTCCACCGGCGGAGCCTCTTCCGGAATATAGGGCGTTCGCTCGCCGATCACCAGAAGCCGGTGGCTGTTCACGCCGTAAGGCGTACAAGTCAGCAAAGTGCAAAGGTCTCGCCCCTCCTGAATGGCCAGGGCCTCGGATTGGTGAGGAAGGACGGTGAGAATATCCACTATCTTATAGGCCAGTACCTCATCCATAATATGAATAAAGAAGAGGTCCCCATCAGCCAACTGATCCAGGTCGGTAAACAGGATGGCCGAAGGCAGTCCGCGGTGGGCGGAGATGACGGAATGGGTCGATTCTCCACCGATGGGAAGCGAGGTACCTTCCAGGTGCCCCGCTCCTCGTTGGAGGGAGGTCTCGCCCACCCCATGAAAGATAGGTAATTTGACATGGATCTTGGGGATTTCGATGGTCCCCATGATGTTATCCCCGGAGGGGTTTAGGAGGGTATCGTAGGGTGCCGAGAGGACATAGTCATCTTCCTCTTTAAAGGCATCTACGATGGTGTTGGACCTGTGGTTTTTGTTATAATCCCGTGCCTGAGCCCAAATGGCCTCGGTTTTATCCGCCGGCAATTCATGGACGACCTCGTTATAGACATCGACCAGCTTACTGTTTCGGTAGCGGTTCCAGAGGTCGGAGACCGTCGGGTAAAGGAGAAAGCCCAAGCCACCGATCACCATGACCAGGGTTAAGAAGAAGAGAAAACCCTGACGGCGGGTCTTTTTCATGGCCGGTCCTCCTCATTTTTCTTTCTCCGCTTCTTCACGATGAGGTAGGGAAGTAAGCCAAGCCCGGCACCGGCTGTTCCGGCTAGGATATGAAAGAGCAAACGGGACTTGTCAATCCGAATGTCCTTCTCTTCGTCATAGGCCTTGGAGATTTCTTCCGGGGTGTAGTCCACCCGGTGGCCCCGGACGAGGAGACGCTGGGTGTTGACCCCGTAGGGGGTGCAGGTGAAGAGGGTGCAAAGGTCTTTATCCCGGTCAATGGCCAGGGAGGCCGTTTCCGTCGGCTCCACCTCGATCATCTGGTCCACCTCATAGGCCATGAACTCATTCAAGACCCGGAGGAAGAAGAGATCCCCTTTTTTCAGGAGGTTGAGGTCGGTGAAAAGTTTGGCCGAGGGAAGTCCCCGGTGGGCCGAAAGAACGGCATGAGTCCCCTTACCCCCTATAGGGAGTGAGGACCCCGCCAGGTGTCCCACGTTCTGTTGGAGGACCTGGTCGGTCGTGTAGTGGTAGACCGGAATCTTGACATTGATGGCCGGAATTTCCACCTCCCCCATCATCCCATCGCCGGTCACATTAAGAAGGGAATCATAGAGGGGGTCATCATGCTTTTCCCGAAGGGCGAAGACATCCGGCACGCTTTCTCCGGTCAATTTCTCGTTATACTTCCGTGCCTTTTCCAACTCTTCGGCAAAATGGTCATCAGGAATCTCTTTAACCACTTCCTGGTAAACGGTAGACAATTGCTCCGCCCGCCACTGGTTAAAGAGATTGCTGATGGTCGGATAGAGGAGAACCAAGAGTCCGGCAAGAATAAGAAAGGTCGCCAGGATCTTGACTTTCTTCGATGATTTTTTCCCTGACTCCTTTTCCTCTTTTTCCATTTCCATGGCTTTCCTTTCTATCCGCACATCAAACGTGAGGCCCGGGGCCTCGTTTCAGGAAGCCGGCCGGCCCGGAAAGATTCCGGGCAAAGCGGCTTCGTACAAGAAACTTTCTTTCGTCAACTACTCCGCTTGGACATTCTTCTTCCGCTGAGCGGCAATCAGAACGACAGCGCCGGCGAGGAGGGCAACGCCAATGCCGGTGAAGAGGTAGGTACCCATACCACCGGTGGTGGGCAGTCCGGGGATCTTGGTGTTCTCGATCAGGGTATTATTCTCTTCCGTTTGGGTAACAGTAACTTCCTCTTTCGTATGATCGAGGGTAAAGGTTGAAGACTTTCCGTCAATCACGACAGACCAGGATTTCAGTACGTGTTTTGTCGAATCATACTCCGCTTTGATCTCAGCTTTGTAAACCTTGTCGCTGAGCTGGTATCCGTTAGGAGCTTTGGTTTCTTTGATATAATAGGTGCCTTCATCCAATCTGCTGAAGGTCATGCGACCGGTAGCATCGGTTGTGGTTGTCCGCAGCGCTTTTGCCGTTTGATCTTTTGACGGATCTTTATCATAGAGGGTAAATTCAGCTCCGGCCAGCGGATTGTCTTCCCATGTGCTTTCCTTAGTGATCTCGCCATGCTTGGTAATTTCATGGGTCTTCTCCGAACCCGATCCCTTGGTAAAGCCGTCGATTTCGAAGGTATACTGTCTGGTAATATCTTCATGTTCAGACGTATCACCGGTCTTCGGATCGTTGGTATATTCAACCTTAACCGTGTTCTTGTTGGGAATAGCGTTGGTGGTTGCCTGATCATTCAGTTCAGCGGTATAAACAACCTTAACGTCCGTAGCTTGTCCATTCAACCCTTTCAGATAAGCATCCGTGAAAGTGATGGTGATGACATTGTTTGCAACTTCGACAGTTGCCGCATCCTGGGGAAGGGGTTGGCCAGCGACAGTAACGGTGATCTCTTCCGCTTTTGGTGCAGTTAAGCCCTTATCCAAAGTATCGGTGATAGTGAAAACAAGATTCTTGTCCGTTTTCGGATAGGAAGGAATGGTGGTTTCAATGGTAAATTCCGGTTTTTCACCTTGGCCTAAACCAATAACATGGTCCGTTGGATTCGTTGCTTCAGGCTCATTTCCTGTCGGATCTTTTACGGTCTTCTTCAGAGGGACTTCGCTCTTCTTGGCATAAAGAACCGCATCTTCTCCAAGCTTAAACTCGGCAGGAACATTAATCGAACCACCCTCTACCTTTTCGCCGTCTTTATTCGTGTAGGTTACGCCTACCAGCATGGGGTTATAGACCACACCTTTAGTGGAGGTGACCAGAATCATGTAAAGACCGGCTTCTTGAGGCTCGGACTCATAAGCTCCGCCTGCCGCAGCCTGGGTAAGGGGAATTGCCGTTCCCAGCTCACCGACCGGCTTATTAAGTAAGGCAGACCACTCGGCTGTCGTTGGGTTGGCGGGGTTAGCAAAGGCGTTATCGAACAAATTTTTATACCCTTTGAACCCACCGTCAGCAGTAAAGTCCGCTTCAGTGAGCTTGTAGGCGTTTACCGTTGCACCATCTTCAACGCCAGTTACGATGAGCTTTGTGGTCGGTTTCGCGGCAAAGACATTTGCCGGAACCAGTGTCACAACCAGCAAAAGAGCCAGAAGGACAGCAGTCCATTTCTTCAGATGTTTCATATCATTCCTCTTTTCTTTTTCAGTTACCGACAGAAACCTGTCGGCTTCGGTGGACGGGCGAGACATTTGTCTCAAAATCTATAGACAAGGAGTTCATTCCAACTGCCTCCGCAATCGGCGGAGACCTTTTCGGGGCCGACCCTGCCGGCCATCATCCTTTCGCAATAGGCTGATGGCCAGGCTGAGGAGGAAGGCACCGACCAGGGTGAAAAGGAAGGTGCCGGGTCCTGCGGTGGACGGCAAGGTGTAGAGTCTGTGGTTAACAATATCCAGTCGAACTTGGTCGACGGTGTGATCTTGGTAGAGGTAGAAGGGTTTTTGAGCCTGTCCAAGAAGTCCGTGGTCCAGATAGGCCACTTCCTGGCCATTTTCATCGGTCACCTTGGTCAGCTGGACGATCCGTCCCGCTTGATCAATGTGGATATGATAGCGGTGGTTAGACTTGACGTAGCCGGCCGGTGCGGTCTTCTCGGTCAGGATATAATCCCCATCCATGGTGTCCGGAATTTCCCGGAAGTAGGGACCGGGCTGACTTAAATCGAGCTCAATCGTCTGAAGGTCGGTCGGGACCGATTTGGCATTGCCTTCTGCCGCTTCGAGAGTAAAGATGACCTTGTCCTCGGTAATCGCCGCTCGGTTCTCATCCAGCTTGCCCAGTTCAATCTTCATGGGCCGCCGGTTGTAGATGATGTTGTCACCGACCGGATCGCGGCCATTAATCTTCAGGTCTTTAATCTCTCCACTTTCTTTATCTACCCGGAAAGTAGCCACGGCAACGGTCGGCTTAACGTAACCCTTGGGAGCCTCCGTCTCCCAGACTTCGTAATAGCCGGGAGTAAGAGCCTGCCAGGTCACGATACCATCGTCTCCGGATACTTTCGTCTGATCCGCCGGATCCACCCATACTTCCTTTCGGTCGGTGGCGGAGGCCGGCTTGTCGTACTTCTTCAGCGTGAACTTTGCTCCGGCAAGGTGTACTCCTTGCTCATCCTGCTTGGTAAAGCGGATCTGGTTGGGCAGGTTAGGCACGTCCAGGACCGGCTTGTTGACCTTCACCTTGCTGTTCCAAACCGTGATGGCCTTGTCCCCACCTTGAATCTGATCCTCAACGCCCTTATTACCGATCGTCACTCTTCCCTTCTCATCAATGGTCAAATCCCAAACTGTACTCACCGGAGTATAGCCCTTGGGCGTAACCACTTCCTTGAGGAAGTAGTTACCCGGCTTGAGGTTCTTGAAGATGATTTGTCCTTTGTCATTCGTGACGACGTAGTCCGAGAAGCCCTCGTTGTTTGTGAGCTGGAATCCTGCCCCGGCAAGCAATTTTGCCTTTGAAGGATCCTCACCCGGTTTTCCGGTCAGGCCTCTCTTGGTCAGGGTGACATTGATTCGGTCTTCACTGCTGATGTCGCTGGAGGCGAGATAGCGGTTCAGGTAGTTAGCATAGTATACCCCATTGAACATCGTATAAGAACCATATCCGTCGGAGAATTCGCTTAGTGTATAGAGAGTGGCCTTGGTGTGGAGGGTAACTCTGTCCGAACCTTCTTTAGCCGCATAAGGCATGGTGACCTTAATGATATAGCCGAATTGGTAGCGTCCCTTCTGATTCACTTGGAACAGAGGGATCTTGATCCGGTTATACTGGTCTTTCTCAGGCTTTACGGTCCAGGATCTTCCGGTCAGATCCATGGAGCGAATGCCATAGCTCGGCGGCATGGTCTCCGTATTCAGGTTACCATCAGACCGGAAAGCACTGGTCTCATAGACCTGAACCTGGATCTTTGTCGGATCGCTGAGATCCACATCACTGTCCTTGTCATTGACCTTTCCATCTTCCAGAGTCAACCAATATTCGCTGGACAGGGAGCAGTTGGTACCGAAAGCGTAGTAGTAAGCCGTGATGGTTCCTTTTTTCGGATCATTGGCATCTTCATAATCATAGAGACGCCCACCAAGATTCATGGTTGCCATCTGCCGGTATCCGTCGATGCTCACATTGTAGCGGTCATACATATAGATCGAACCGTAGTAAGGATCGTAGGAGACAACAACGGGATCCGCTTGGACTTTATTTCCTCCAATGGAATATTCCGCCTTAAGCGGGGTATTGTTCGCCGTTACCCGGTTAGGATCAACGAAGAGAGGCATTCGCTGCTTAATCTCGATGTTGGACCGGTTCTTGACGTAGTTCGTCAGCTTATAGGTGATCTCATGGAGCGATTGACCGCTCTCATCGATGACCACATTCTGTGCTTCCGCAACCTCTTCTCCATTTTCCGTGACAATCGGCCCAGGATTCATGGGTGTCATGGTCAATCCATGGAAGTTGAGACGATCATCAATCTTTACCGTAAAGGTATCACCGGGAATGGCATCCTCCGGCAGGCGGATGGTGTATTGCATCTGCAGGTTCTGATCTTCAAGGGGACGAACGATGCCGTCATCTTTTGACGGTACCAGACTGGAGTCCACCAGTTGAATCTCGCCATCCAGCGATTGCTTTTCGGTTCTCTCTTCCGGCTTGTCGGGATTCGTTCCGGGATCCTCGCCGTAGTCCACATCAACCGGATATTTCTCCGCACTATAGCTATCCCTTGGGACAATAACGGTGTCACCGTTTGTATTAACTACGATAACATATCCGGTCGTATCCTTCAGGTATCCACCCGGTGGAATGTACTCTTCCAGGTCATAGACACCCGGTTGGAGGTTGTCGAAGTGGAGTTCACCTTTTTTATCGGTCTTGAAGGCCTTAATATCACTTGCCCACATATCCGACTTATTGTAGGTTTTGACGTATTCCTCGGCACTGAAGTATTCCGGCTTTTCGGCTCCCTCGTGCTTCTTTAGCGTGAAGAAAGCGGAGGAAAGCTGAACTCTGGACGTTCCTGTTTTCTCAAACTTGCTCAGGGTGAATTCACCAAAGAACTCTTTCTTCTTATTTTCAATGGTCAGCTCGCCTCCCTGGTCAGGATCAGGGATTCTTTCCCAGGCGGCGGTGAGAGTCATTCCGCTTTGGACAGGTTGACTAAAGTCGTAGAGTTGCCCGTTGGGGAGATACCAGCCCTTGAAATTGTAGCCTTCACGCGTGGGATCCGGTGCTGGCTTAGCCAACCGGTCGCCTTTCTTCACTACCACGTTCGCTATTGAGCTTCCGCCCTTACTATCGAAGCGGATGACAAACTCATCGTCGACAATCTCCTGCCATTTGGCGGTGTAGTTGGCATTCGCCGTGACCGGTTTATTGGGATCAAAGCGGGTCTCTCCATCCATCCAGCCCAAGAAATAATAGCCCTCTTTGGTCGGAGCGACCGGTCCCGGTATAGTCGTTCCATACGGCACGTCATCATAGGTTTCAACGACTTTCGACCCATCAGTGAAGGTCACCTGATAGGTTTTTTCCACCCAGTAACCGTAAACGGTCATATCCTTGGTGATCGGTTGGGTAAAGTCGACGTCCACGTAATCTGAACCGGTCCAGTGCTTCCATCCGGAGAAGGTGAAGCCTTCGATTTCTTCCGGCTTGGAATCAGGAATATCTCTAAGAACTTCTCCGCTATTCACACTCCGGTATTGCGTATAGCCGGTCTGGATGTAGCCATCCTTATCAATCATTTGGAAGGTAATGGTTCGAGAATCTGTGCTGGTTCTCTTCCATTTGCCATGGAGGTTGATCGTTCTCGTCACCGGTTGGCCGAAATCATATTTTTCACCGGCACTTGTGTACCAGCCATCCCACTCAAAACCGGGATAGGTGGTATTGGGAGGATACTGACCCGGTTCCGTCTGGTAGACATCCAGGTAGGACTTTCCCTCTTCCACAATCTTGGAATCCACAACATTATTTCGATAAAGGAAGTTGATGGTGTGTTCTTTCCTCCAAATCGGATAGAGGTCCATATCCCTGTTCACCGGGGTGGACTCGCTTACCGGATTACCTTCTTCGTCCTGCCAACCGGCAAATTGATAGCCTTGGTCTTTCTTATCCAGAACAAACTTATAACCCATAAACGAGGTATCGGGCATGTTGCCGATCGGTTGACCGCTGGTCACCGTTCTTGATTTCTGGGTGTCCGGAGTATCATTCTCCTCCCGGTGAAAGGTGACTGTATATACGGACTTTTCCCAAAGTGCTTTGAAGCTGTGGTCTTCGGTGATCGGCCGATTGAAATCTGCCGGATTTCCATTTTCGTCCCAGCCCTTAAACCGGTAACCCGTTTTGGTCGGTTCCGGAGGCTCCTCAATGGTTCGATTGATACGAATCGTCTGATCCGGTGGTGTTGGAGTTCCCCCATCGCTATCAAAGGTCACCAGATAGCGGTCATAGTGGTAGACCTGGCTGGTCGCCTTTGCCTGGCTTCGGACTTGTTTCAACGTCTGACGGTTAATGACCTCGCCGTCATAGGAAGCATCCAGGGTAATCGGCAGGTCCTCGGCGTTCTCGTAGGTCCCTTCGATTTCAATGAAATGCTGGTTCCAGCGTTTCCCTTCAATGAGTTTCACCCGTGCATTTGTCGTTACAGGGAAATCGCTGATGGGATTTATTTTGACGATTCCTGATTTCAAACTTCCATTCGCCTGATAGGGTGTAAAGCCGAAATCAACCGATTCTTTTAAGGTTTCAGGAATATTGAAGACCGTGGCACCGGTTAAGGCCAGGCCGGAGCTGAGGTTCAACCCCAAATACCTCTCGATAATAGCTCCGGCGGTATTCCGGGCATCGATGGAGGCATAATTCTTACCGTCCACAAAGGCGATCGCCTTGAAGGTCCCTCTTCCGGTCTCCTTGTTAATGTCGCTGATAGATGTGATTTTCACGCCTAAGCGAACATCGTCTTCCGGATTATTTGCCCTAAAGTCACCTATGGTAGGTTGATGGGCATTATCCTTGGCGTAGAAGTCTCCTGTTGCCCCAAGAGGCTGGGGAAGGAAGCGTCTAAATACACTTCCGGAAGTCTCCGCTCCCAGGTCGAGGGTCTTTGGTATGGCTTCAAGCAGGGACAGAGGCTGACTGGAAGTGGATTGTCCACCGGCTAGTGACGAAGTCGGTTCCTCTGCCGGAGAGGCAAAGGCTGCCCGGTTGGCCGACTGACTATCCAGATCCTGCCAGGGCTCTTCCGTCTTCTTCGTCACGGCTCCGTCTTCAACCGTAATCCGCCACTGGGTGTTGGGCTTTTCGTAGCCGGCCGGTTGCTCCTTCTCCTGAAGGATGTAAATCCCGTCATCCAAGTTTTCAAAGATCGTTTGGTTCTTGGCCACTCTCGGTTCAATACCGGATTCGACCCACTTTCCATCCTCTGCTTGTTTATAGAGGACAAATTTTGCCCCTTCCAGAGGTTCGCGGTTTTCATCCACCTTGTTAATAAAGAACTTGCTCTTCTTGTTGGTGATACCAAGAACGTTGGTTAGGGTCTCCTGTTCCTGCGTTAAGAAGAGGTTCCTGGCTTCCAGAATGTGTTCATTGAATTTTCTGACATCTTCATCGTAATTGGCCAGGGTAGGATCAAAGTCTCTCGCATCCTGGATCCAGTCGCGGACAATCAGAGGACGGATCGTAGCACCGGAAACACCGTCGATCTGTTCGCCCTTCCACTTGGTGGCAGGGTTCTTCCATTCCTGTTTAATCGGCTCCCCGGCTTCATTGATCGGCATCATCTGTCCGGTCTCTCCGCTGGTCGGTTGAGGTTCGTAGTTAACCCACCCCTTGCGGTACCACATTCCGTGAATGGTCGGGTGCTGACCATAGGACTGTTCAGCGTAAACGTCGTCTTCTCTATCACGCTCATAGGCTTCGGGATCGACCGGTTTCGGAAGCTTTTGCCCATGCGAATTCATAGGGTTGACAATCAGCGGGAGGCGACTATCCGTCCGGTAGACGAAGGTCTTGAATCCTAATTTCTCCGCTGTCTGATCCGTTTCGATTTCTTCTTGAGTTTGACCGGATCCGAAGGGATAGAGCATCTGGTTGTAGGCGGTCGTTCTGGCCTGTTCTTGAGCTGCTGCTTTCTCTTCCGGCGTTGCCTGACCGGCGGTCATACCGGCAGGTAAATAATCCTCCCAATTCCTGGATTTTTTGTGCAATTCCTTCAGATAAGAGGTCGGACGGATCTGAACGATCCACATATAATCCGGCAAGGCAAAACCGGGTGCGGTCTTGGTCTCTTCTAAATAGAAGTTGTAGTTGGCCGGGAGGTTCTCGAAAGTGACAATCCCGTTTCTGTCGGTGATTTCTTCGGATTCCGTTGTCACCTTAGTGGTGTGTTCGGTTTCCACAATTTCAAAGTTACGTCCCAGAGCGGCCCAAAGCTTGAACTTGGCTCCGGCCAGGGGGAGTCCGGACCCTTCCTCGGTCTTTTGGACAGAGAAGAAGGTGGAACCCCGGTAGTTCTTGACCAGGTAGGATTCTCCATCTTGGTCTTTGTCCGCCGGCACCAGGATATCCGCTTGTTCGCCTATAGTATCGCCCTTGCGGTAGCCCGTGGTGATGGTGATGTTGGCGTTATTCTTGTAGTCAACATCGGTATCGTGCGGTGGCCTGTGGGCCGGGTTCTCATTCGCCGCAACGAACATGTTCAACCGTGTGGCGAACTTGACATCATGAACCGCCAGTTCACCCTTGATCTCGACAATAAAGAAGTCGGTGCTGGGCATGAGGTCATCCAATGTAATGTCGGACAGGTTGGCCTCAGGTACAGACTTGACCAGTTCCAAGTCGTAATTGGACTTGTCGTTGGGATCCAGGGGTTTATTAAAGTCGAGCTCATCGGGCTTGCGTCCCGTTACCCGGTAGACCTTATACGACCCTTTAAGGATGGGGTTATCGCCTGCCGAGGAAACCTTCAGGATTGCTGAGGTCATGTTCTCGCCAGTGCGGTTCAAATAGACACGCTGGGTGTAGAGCATTTTACGCTGGCCGACGTTGTGGTCGGTGGCTTCCAATTGGGTAATTGCGGTTTCGACCTGGACCTTATTGACTAACGTCCTCTTAATTCCCAGGATGTAGTCGCCATCCTTTTTATTTCTTTCCTTGAAGGAAAGAATGGTTCCTTCCTTCGGTTTACCATTCGCGTCAATCGTGAAGGTAGCAACGGCCTGAACCGGAAGTTCATAACCCAGGTTGGCATGGGTCTCGTAAAGGCCATAGTCTCCAGGAGCCAGGTTCTTGAAAACAAATTTACCATCCGGTCCTGATATGACATTTTCATAACCCGGAACAACCTGTTTTTCCCCATTGCTATCCGGGGGTAAGTCTTCTCTGCAGAGCTTAAAGACGGTGCCCGGCAAGGGCGTTACATCAATAATCGGTTCGCCTTTATCATCGACAATAATGTTGCCGTTTTTATCGTATTGGTAACCGCTCGCCCCCACCTTTTTGAACTTGAGCTCATTGTTGGCGTTGACGACAGTCAGAATGGGGAGTTCCGTTTCATCCACCCGGATCAGGTCTTCCTCGGGTCGATAGCTGGTCACCGTCTGTTCACGTTTGATGGTGACTTCGCCTTGCGTTGTCTCGCTTGACTCCTTCTTCACCGAATATTCAATGGGCTTGCCCTGATAATTCAAGGGCAAATTCTGATAGACGGTTTCGTAGATTCCATCGGATTTCTTCTCAAGGGATCGAGTGGCCGGTCCTACATTTCCTAGATTCGACCAGGGAATTTCCTGCCCGTCCACCTTGGCAATCAGGGTCACCTCAACCTTTTCTCCGGGCTCAGGCAGGCGATTGTTAAAGACCTTGCGTACCGTTAAATTGAGGAGTTCACGCTTATAAATCACGCTGATACGGGGATAGGCATTCTTATCAACCTTATCGAAGGTATAGTTTTTGTCTGTCGGATCGCTTCCCGTAACCGTAATCTTACCGGGGCCTTGGGTATTCCCCTGGGCATCAAAGGTCAGGATGGTCATGTTTGCGGATTCGCGGTTATGAAGATCGAACCCTGCCTTTTCGTTACTGCGTTGTGTGGTGACATCAATGTGGACGGTGCCGGGATAGCCATCCAAGCCTTTGGCTTCAATCTCAAGAGTTTGACCGGGATCGCTGATATACAAAGGCTGAATATCCGCCGTCTCGGTAGACCCATCCCCATTGACCCACTTAGGAGCACCGGTAGCATAGACGGAATAGGAAACGGCACGCTCATAGTCGTTCATCAAGGTGACTTGATAGTCCAGTTTCAGCCTTTGTCCGGCAGATAAACTGACCGGATCGGTTTCTAAGGTGGTGAAACCGCCCACGGTCTGTGCTCTAACAGTCACATTATCCAGAATCTGGCCATTGCCATCGACGATCATGGCCCGGGCGGTGTCGGGTCGATAATGGATATTGGCACCCAAGGGGATGCGTAGAGCTTGGTTATTGATCACCTCAGCATCGGATTCCGAGGCAAACACTGCGTCTACCCTCTCCTTGAATTTTGGCACATTGACTTCGCCATCATCCCAGGACTGGAGTCGGCTTAGAATTTCCTGTTTGGATGCCTGGCTCATGGTGTTTTTATAATCCAGCAAGAAATTGGAGAGATCTTCCTTTCTCCTGTTGTTCCGAGTGATACTGATGTACTGGCTGACCACGCCCATCTCTGCCATATGCTCCAGGTTCTGTGCATAGGTTTCTTCAATCGTAAAGTCACGGTTGTTGGACAGGAAAGCCACCATCTTCACCGTATTATACTCTTGTGCATTTTCAAGCATCCGGTTAGCATAGGCAAGCGCCCGATCCATGAAGGCACCGTTTGGATTATCGCCAAGAGGAACATTAGTCAAGACCTGGGGCGTCTGGGAAATATCCCAGCTGGCCAGCTGGCTTGAATACGCATCATAGCCGCCGTAAATGACATTGATCCGTCCCTGGTATCCGTCTCTATTGAGTTGTGTGCTTAAATTTTTGATCCGGGCGTTAAAGTAGGTGACATCGCCCTGGTTATCCGGAACCATGAGGAAGTAAAGGTCCAAACTGGTTTTCGGGTCTTTCCCTTCCACCTCATGACGGATGTGGAAGAATTTGTTCTCATTGTTACCGTCTTCAAAGACTGAAGACGCACTGATCCGGTAATTTCTCTGACCGGGAGCATTCGCACGAACCGGTGCAAAGCCCATCATGGGGGCGAGAGAAAGCCCGGCCGCCATGGCTTGTACAGTTTCTACTTCAGACGACTCGAAGGATGGGGCCTTCTGGGGTTCCACAATCCTGACAATCTTGGTCCCGCCCTTTTGATCGACGGTAATTTTCCACCGATAAGAAGAGACAACGTAGCCGGCAGGAGCGACTTCCTCCCTAAGGATATATTCGCCCGGAGCCAAGTTATTGACTTCAATCAGACCATCCTTGTTTGAAGGTTGGATCTGAATCTCATGATTATTCTTTTCATCAGTGAGGACAAAATAAGCCCCTTCCAGTTTTTCCCCATCTTCATTGGTCTTGATGATACGGAACCTTCCGGTCGCTGAGTAGGGTTGATTCTTTATCTCAATGTAAGGTTCATCAACCTTATCCCGGATAGCCGGAATGGGGAAGTGGTAGGTCTTGCCCTCGTTCAGGAGGGTCGTCGGCTTATTCGTATCCCTGAATTTCCCATCTCTCGCTTCATCTTTAAGACGAACTGTGTAATACAGGGAAACCGACTCATCGCTTCCGAGGGTCAGCCCCTCGATTTTCAAGGTCTTACTTTGCTCATCGTAGCGGAGGGATGTTCCATTTAAGAGTCCCGACGATGGAGCTTGTCCGTTTTCGTAAATGGAACCATCCGATCCAACCAGGACATAGTCTTTTTCATTGAAAACACCGTCATCGCCCAGAGAAAACTCAACGCCATCGCCCATGGGGTCGGTAACAGTGGCATTTTTGATGGTCGGATCCGCCTTCTTCTGCTGGTTCAGGTAGTACTGCTTCTGGACTTCCTCGAAAATTTCACTGGCTGCGTTGTTGTGGTCAAGAACGGAGCCGACACCGGAGTAGTTACGGGGAGAGGAAGCAAGTTGAGGGAAGAAATACTGCTCCTGACCACCAAACATTCCGGCATTACCTTCCGGTTTCAGGTTATAGCCGATGGTGGAGATTTCGATTCCCGCTTCCGTCAGGTTACGAACGGTTGAGACCGTGGCAAAGACGGAATCGATGATGGTCTCTCCATCCACATCGTATGACGTATAATTCAAGCGGGTATCTTGCTGTCCTTCGATGAATTTATAGAAGAGACCATCACCGGCCAGTGCGGAATAATCAAAGGCCGTCGCCCGTTTACCATAGGTTAACCCGCTGTTCGGAATATTGACTTCACCGGTTGCACCGGGAAGGGGCTTATAGATCGGAGACCATTTGGCGGTATCTTCCCACTTCGTTTGGGTCGCCTTGAATGAAACGGTCGGGCCACCGTCCGTAATCAGGATAATGTGCTTGCGGACGCCCTCTCCCTTATCCAAAATTTCCTGTGCACGGAGAAGGGCCCGTTGGGTGAAGGTCGATCCACCGAATTTGTCGGTAATTGCATTGGTTTGAAGGAGGTTCTCGGGGGAAGTTAATTCCACGCTCTTGCGAACCGCCGGATCGTGCCCACCATCAAAATCTGCATTTACTTCGTAATTTTCCCTGGCTAAGTGGTAGCCATTCAGGTTATTGGAATTCGTGCCCAGGTACTGATTCTTATCTACTGTCGGGCCACCATATTCAATGTAACCCATCTTGACGTTGGTAAAGCCGGAGAAAGCATTAAAGATTTCCCGAACCTGTTGGTTGACTTGTGTTTGGTTGACCCCTTGAATCGATCCGGAATGGTCGGCAACGACCACAATATCCGTTTTCTCACCGCTACCAAAGAGAGGCCGTCCACGACCGGTCACCGTCAATTCAACCTGGTACTCGTTCAGGTTCTTATCCACGGTATTGAGGATGCGTTTGGAAATATCGCCGACCTGGTTCTCTTCTTTGGCCTGGTCGTCCGGGCTCAGGCCGTCTTGGGTATAAAGGGTCTTTCTAAATTCCTTGGGGTTTTTCGCCTTCCGGTTTTCCACAGTACGCGGTTGGCTACCCATCCCGTCCATGACATAAGCATCAAGGGCATGATCAATATCGTCGGGAAGCTGGTTCCCCTGATTTTGCTGGTTTTGATGGACGCCTGAACCGGTTAAGATGGTCGTTCCATCACCGGAGACTTCGACCTTCCAGGTTTCTGTTGAAGGTTCAAAGCGGTCAGGGGCGGAAGTTTCTTTTAAGGTATAGGTTCCGGCCGGAATGTTGGAAAAGGTCAACCAGCCTTGGTCGTCCGTCTTTCCTGTGAGTGCCGGGTCAAGAGCCTTTCCGTTTTCCATCGTTCCGCTGAGGGCAAACCAGGCCCCCTTCAATCCTTGCTTATTCTGATCCAATTTCTGCAGGCGGAAACTGCCCGCAATCTTGGTGTCATTAATGCGGGTGTTGATGATATTTCTTTCCAGGCGGGTGGGATCGGTCCGGTAACCGGGGAAGCCCTGGCCACTGACCTGGTCAATTTCCTTCACCGTATAGGTAATCTTCTTGCCTTGATTATCTCTCTCCGGCAGGTTGCTAAAGCGGTACTTCCAACCGGTTTGGGCAGAAACTGTCGCCTGATAGGCCGTCTCTTTTCCGTTTTCTAAGAGGACGACCTGGATGCTGTCGGGGCGGTGGAGCGTATCTTTACTATCGTTGTACCAGATTTTATTACCGGTAACGGTAACGGAACCTCCGGGACCGCTCGAATCGGACTTGGCGTGAACCTTGATGTTGACAACACCATCAATGATTTCATAGGTGGCGTAGTAGTCAGGAGTCTCTTTCAGGATAATCTGATAGGCATACTGTTGATGGTTGTCATCATACTTACGGAGCTTTTCAAAACGGTAGACATATCCGTCTTTCACATATTTCTTATTGGTTAATTCCTTGCCGTTCTGCTTGATGAGAAGTTGGAAAGCCGGATCAGGCGTGACCTGTCCCCAGTCGATGGTCGCTTCACGGTCATAGGTGACAGACGTAATATCCCTCAGGGGGTTGGGGATCCAGTGAGCATTTTGTGTGGGATCTGAGGCAACCCCTTTTACCTGAATAATAGTCCGGGCTTTGGGAATCAGGTGGGCGGAATCCGTTGTCAACTGTTCAATAATGTACTGACCGGGACGGAGGCGGAATTCAACCTTCCCTTCACGATTGGTGACGAGTTTACCGATCGACTTGATGGCCTCCCCCTCCTTGTTCAGAATCTGGAAGGTCGAGCCGGATAAACGAACGGTAGTATCGCCCGTTTCATGGTTATAAATCGAGACGAGGCTATCTGCATTGTTATTCTTATGCAGGAAGAAATTGTGTACATATTTATAGACGCTACCAACCACCTCTTGGGTCTTTTCATCGACGATCGGTATGGGCTGGCCTTTTTCATCGCGGAAGCGGTAGGGGTCAGAAATCCGGCCATTGGCCGTTGAAGGCTCCTCGACAAAACTGTATTCATAAGGTGCCCAGGCAGCAACGACCTGATACATATGGGCGGGATCCAGGTCGCCGAAGATATAGTGTCCCTGGGCATCCGTATAGGCGGTCTTCTCGCCAATCTGTTCGCCTTGCGTTCCGTCAGCGTTGGTCTTGAAGATTTGCAGGGTCAACTCGACATTGGAAATCTTACGCGACTTCTTGACCACCTCCTCGGTGTAGGGAGGAGTGAGTGCGTCATCAACAACAGTTCCTTCAATGAAGTAGACTTCTTTTCCGAAATTTTTATTGTCCTCAATGCGGACATACTTTACGGTCTCGATTGCTGAGAAGAAGAATTCAATTTTCTTCTGGTTCGGCATATAGCCTTCCGGGGCGGAAATCTGAACCACCTGGTATTTTCCGGCGTTGCAGTTTTCGACCTTGGCCTGACCGTTCTCGTCTGTCGTCACTTCCTTGACCATGTCGGGCCCGCTAATGCGAACCACAGCACCCGGAATCTTCACACCCTTGTTCTCACTGTCGACGACTTCAATAATAATGGGTCGGTTAACCACAAAGGGATTGACCGGTGCTCCCATGGGCTGGTAAAGTCCATCTTCCGCACCCAACATGGACTCGCCTGTCCGGTTTTCCGCTTCCTTAAGCAAACGGGCTAAGGACAGGATGCCAAGGGTCTGTTTTACAGATTCCTTTGTTTCCAGGCTAGCCTTTTCCGTCTCCTCATTTCCTTGTCTTGAAGAGGTCTCGCCCTCTTCCGGCAGACTTCCTTCCTTGTCGGGTTGGTCTTCCGAATTTTCTGTGCTGGTTTCCTCGCTCGGATTTGCGGGCTCAGCGGGTCGGATTTCTGGCTTTTCTTCTTCCGTCGAATTCACCTTTTCCGTCTCACTTTGCACGGTGACGGCGATCTGCCCGGGTTGAACTTTCAGGGTGGCTTCTTCCAGAGCCTGGTTCAGGGCATCTTCATCCAAATCTTGTGCCCGGATTTCTTCCAACTTCTTCTCGTACTGGTCAAGCGATTGTTCTTCTACTTCAAGGAAATCATAGAAGCCATCATAGGAGAGAACGAGGTCGAAAATGCGAATGTTGGTCTTTTCCGATCCCTTGGCGGAAGCCGGGAAAGTCGGGGCAATATAATCACTTGCCTTCTTATCCATATTAGGAACAGCGAAAAGAAGTCGGTGTTCCTTTTCATCTTTTCTTGTCCACTCCGTCGCAATGGGGGTGGTAAAAGCATCAAGGTCGGCCAGGGTGGAGTCGCCCTTGACCTGGATTTGCTGAGCCACTTTTTCCTGACCAAAGAAGGAGACCAGGGTGAGGGAGTAGATCTTATCCTGGAGGCTGTATTTGATTTCTTCCAAAGCCTTTTGGTCGATTTCATCGCCGGCTTTGGCCGCCTGGATTTTTTTCGTCAGGCTTTCATCCCGGTGGATGGGGGTGGTAATGCAGGACATAAAGAAGCCGTCCGGATTGGCTGCTCTTGTCTCGGTATCATAGATGAAAACAGGGGCCGGCTGACCTTGGGCGAGTCGGTCCTCGCGGTCGGTTTTCCGGCTTTCCATCACCTCCGCTTCGCCGGGTGCATATTCCCGGTTGGTGATGAGGGGCTGGCCCAGGCCATCGCCATTGTTAACAACAAAAGCCTGGTGGACTTCACTTTCTTGAGGGGCATAGTAAGTCAGGACCCAGGAGATGGATTGGGGAAGGCCATCCTGGTCCTCATGAATTTGATAGCTGACACTCACTAAGCTCCGGTTGCCGTTAAGGCTGAGTTCACGGACTGGAAGGGCATCGGCTCCGTCCGGAGTGCTTTTTTCCATCTCCGTGCGGACGCCTTCGAAAAGTTCCCCATCCTCATCATTGGTCTCCGGGCTTTCCTCCGGCACAGCAGTGGATTGGATGTCCGGCGTGGTAACGACGGTCTCCGACTCTCTTCCCTGTTGGGTATTATTCCCCGGATTATTTTGCGGTTGCAAAAGCTCCATAAGCGAAGGCAGGGAGCCTCTTGTCCCCTGGGCAAGAAATAGGCCCTGGTCTACGCTCTTCGCCTGACTCTCACTCGTAAAGGCCCCTATGGGCAGACCGGTTACGATGAGTAAAGCAGCTAACAATGATGAAAGATATCTCCGGAACTTTTTCATAGTCATCCCCTCTTGTATTGGTCCTGGATCCCGGTAAACAACCGGGGTTTCCTTTTCCTGACAAAACCTTGCGTATCAAGCGTCTGCGGCAAAAGCGACAAACGCATCTATGTTTTTCAATATAATTTTTGCATCATATATAACTATTATAGCGGATATAGCAGACCAATCTACTCTGCTATTCCCAATTTTTCTTTTTCCTATGAAAAAAATGAAAAATGAGGGATTTTTCACCGATTGTGACGAAATATTGAGGGAATTTGAGGGATATTTTTGGACAAAAAGAAAAGTATTCCAATTTTTTTACACATTTACAAAAAGATGAGAATGGCTTATTATGAACCTATATCGCATGAAAAACCACGTCAACGGTAAGTGACTATACCCGCTCTTGAGAATAAAGGCTCCTGAAAACGAAGGGATTTCTTATGCATAACTTGCTGAACGATATTGTTGACCGCCGCCTTCGCCTGGTTGAGGCACTGACTTACTCGGAGGAAACGCAAAGTCCGGTCTCCCTTGCACAAATCATGGGCATTTCCCATCGAACCTTAGCCAACGATATAGACCAGATTAATGAGGAGTGGCAACGTGTCTCCATCCGTTCGGATGAGGACCGCCTTGCCATCCATTACCGGCCCGGAAGCAATATCACCGATGTCTACCGGGATATTATGAATAAGGAGCCTCTTTTCGCTCTCATTCGTGCCCTTATTCTTCATCCCAACTTATCCCGAAGCGATCTCGCTCGCGAAGCTGCTATGTCCGAAGCTTCCCTCTATCGGAATGTTCTCGTCTTTAATCAATCCCTGCTCGCCGACCTGGGCCTTTCCATTTCCACCAACCCCTTTCGTTTAGAGGGAGGAGGACATGAAGAGTGTCTCCTTTTTTCTTCTATCTTTCTCTGCAAGCAAACGGATGTGGAAACCTGGCCTTTTCCGGACTATCCTCAGGAAGCCGTCCAGGCTTTTGTCCAGGTCATGCTGGATGCCAGCCGGATGAAGATGGGGCTGTCAGAATTCCGCATGGTGACTTACTATGTTGTCCTGTCCATAATCTGGGCGAAGTCCACGCCGGATCCGAATGCCTTTCTTCAAGATTGGCATGAAAAGGTAAAAGCGCGGAATAGCCACAAGCGAGATGCCATCGATGCCCTGGGCAATCTTCCCCACTTTCTTCAATCGGTAGAAAAATACCAGGCTGTTTTTGACTTTCCCATGACCCTGCCTGCTTTGATCTACCTTTATTCCATCTATTTTCGAAGAGAGTACTTCACCTCCTACCAGGGCCTCCTCAACACTGCCTTGGTCGATCCGGAAATTAACCGCTCCTTTTTTTCCGTATCAAAGATTTTGGACGATATTGAGGATCAATACGGGATCAAACCCGATGACCGCCACGAAATGATCCGGGATCTCCATAACACCCTTTTTGCCCGCTACATTGAGCCGGATATGGTCCCCTTCTTTTTCCGAATCTCACGCTCCTATTCTCAGCCCTTTATCCGCCCTTTTCCCCAACTTTATGCGAATATCCGCTCCCTTTTGGAGGACTACTTTATCACCATGGGGCTTCCCTGCAATAAGATCGTGGTGGAATGCTCTTTCTTTTCTCTCCTGATGAAATGGGGGAAACTGCTGTATAGGACCCCCCCTCGAGAAAAACGCCTTTCTCTTCTGATTATCACTTCCCTGGGACACGCCCATGCTCTATTTCTTCGCAACCAGGCAAGAGAGGCAGGCTTTTTCCCCTTAACCATCTCCCTTTTCGACCGGCAGACCTTCCGCTGGGCGGAAATCTTGCAGGAGGGCTACGATGTCATCTGGACCAACCTGTCTCCGCCGGAAAGCCTCCTCCCGGATCCCGATCACCCTTTCCGCTTTCAAGGGGTCTCCAGCCGCATTGTCCTTTTCAACATCACTCCCATCGCTAAGGATCTTGACCTGCTCCGGTCTGCTATCCATGACTGCATTCGGGATCAAGAGGAGGATTCCCTATGATGAAAAGTTTTCTCAGCAAAAGGGTCCAGCGGATCCTGGACCTGATTGGTCTTTTAGAAGTTCAAAACGGTGCGGTCGATACGCCCGTCCTCTACCGGGATTATGACTATCAACCGGCTTCGCTAACCGTAGACATCAATCTCGCGAATAGCTACTTTGACCGTCTCCTGAAGATTGAAAAGGGTGACCGGGTGGAAATTACCTACAAAGGAGCGGCAACCTATGAGGATGCCTACGCCTTTGCCATGTCCCAGGACACTCTCTGCCAACTTCTGGAGAAAGTATTCTTCCACCCTTATTATGCGGTGGTGGATATGGCCCGCTTGCTCTTTGTCTCCCCTTCCACCATCTACCGTTGGATAGACTTCTTCAATGAGGCGGTCGAAGGGGCTTTTGACATTCACTTAAGCACCCACCCTCTGGTTATGCGGGGGGATGAGGCTGAAGTCCGGACCTTTTATATGAGTTTTTTCAAAGAAAGGTATCCTTTTTCGGACTGGCCCTTTCCTTATATTGCTAAAGAAGAGATTGACGACTTCCTCAACCAGGTCCTCCCCATGAAGTATGGAAAGCACTTTTATCGCTACTACCAGTGCTTCCACTTGCAGATCGCCATCTCATTACAACGCTTCTGCCAGGGTTTCCACTTGACGGAGGACCTTCTCTCTCAAAATAAACGGGTTCGCACCCTGGCCCAGGACATCCTGGACCGGGGCCGAACCCTTCATTACCATTCCTCCGATCCCAACGAAGGACTTGATCAAAGCCTTAGGCTCTATGCTGAACTTTTAGCCCCTTTCGTGGGTGACCGGGATGCGGAAACATATCCGAAGTTGGTCCAATTGGCGGAAGAAGATCCCGTTGCCAACCAAATTTTCATTTATATCAATAAGGTCTCCTCCCGTCTCTGTCGAGACTTCGGCATCCATCTGGATAATGAGCGGGACCTGATCCTGGCGATTTACAACGCCCTGGTCGGAACCTTCGGCAGGAGCCTGAGCCGGCCCATCTTTTACTCCCCCTATCTGATTTACGAGAAGAAAATCCAAACCCGCTATCCCCGGGTCTGCCTGAAGATTCGAGACATCATCCGTACCTACAATGAGGTCTTTTCCCTTCCTACGGATGAGACTTTCGTTGCCTACATTTTTTACGTTATCTGCACCACCTGGGAGAACTTTATCAACCAGCTGACCCAAAATCAGAAGCCTGTTCGAATCCTCGTCTTGAGCAAGTTCTCCCTCTTTCATGCCATGGCCCTTCGTGACCAGATCCTCTTTTATTTCGGAAACCAGGTGGAGGTGACCGTCCTCAGGGAAACTCCGGTCATGATGGAAGAAATGGATCTTTCTTCCTACGACCTCCTGGTCTCCAACTTCCGTCTGACAAAGGCCTCCCTGCCGACCATCCTCTGTGAAAGCATTTACACCTACAAAGACTATGACCACCTTGCCCGGGCAATCTTCAACTTGCGTTTGGCGAATCCGACCTGAGGGTCAAAAAAATGAGGGTCCAAAAAACCTCCTGGAAGAGAGCGGGATCCGCCTCCTTTATCAGGGTTTGAATTCCAGTGCCTTGAATTTCCCTCCATATTTCTCAGCCAGGGTTTTGGCCAGCCAGGCGAATGGTGTAGTTGGGGTTCATACAATCTCCTTTCATGCCATCCCATGATCTTCCTTGAGCTTCCAAAAGACCTCTTGGAGGAAGGCGGCATCCGCCCGGTTATCAAAATCCAATTCAACCCGGTTCCAAAAACGGGGGCCATAGGTGAAAATCAAAACATACTGGGCAGGTGAATCTTTCGTCGCCGGCTCATAGCGGATGTCCTCCTCCAGATCCAGCTCTTTATAGGGAACCAGGCTGTCCGACAGGAAGGATCCCTTATAAATAAGAAAGTCTTCGTTGAAAAGGATCCGGCTGTCGGCCGGGTGGACAAAATACCTATCCGACCCCCTTTCCCGGAGGAAAGAGTCGGCCCGGAAGAAGCCCCGGACCCGGGCCAGCTGGGCCAGACCCTTCCGGTAGTTGACGACAAGGGAATGGAGGGTCCCCAAGCAAATGATAAGAAGGACCAAGCCCATGATGGTTAGGGGCACCTTGAAAAATCCGGGCGGAGAGAGCGGGCCAAAGCCCATCCCCGGGCCGGGACCCCAAGGATTCCCAAAAAATCCTTCCGAGATCGAAAGGGCCATCCGGCCAAAAAAGGCTAAGAAGGCCAAAATAACCAGGTGGGCCAAAATGGCCCCGCCATTAATGGAGTAGTCATAGGTGACTTCCTTGAGGGGTCGTTCTCCGAAATATTTTTCGCTGATTTCCCGGATGGGTTGGTAACCGACAGCCATCTGTGGCCTCCCTTCTCCTACTTCTCCTACTTCTCCTTGTTCACCACCTCATCGGTATCCAAAGTCAGGCTTCCGTCTTCCATGAGGAAGGCGGGAATCCCGATTAAGCCGGATTCCTTGGCCTCATCAAATTCAGACCGACTGTCCCGAAGGGCCAGGAAGGCCTTGAGGTCGGGCAGAGATTCTGTGATGTTGTGGTAGTCGTAGGGGATGCCGACCCCATCAAGGACCTTAACGGCATCCACGCAATCGGGACAAAGTGGGCTTCCATAGAGTTTCATGGGATCTCCTTTCGTTTCAATGCCTTTCGATTTGTTTCAATTTATTCCGCTTGTTTCAATTCGTTTCGCTTGTTTCAATTCCTTTCGCTTGATGCTTGCGGCTTATTCTTGCCATATTTTCGAGCCAGGTAAATGGCGACAAAGGCAATGGACAGACCGACAACCACTCCGGCCAGAACGTCAGTGGGGAAATGGACATAGAGGTAGAGACGGGAAAAGACAATCAGGCCCGCAAGGGGAATGGCCAGAAAACCCAGCCTTCGGTCAGTCCAGGTCAAAAGACTTGCACCGATGGCGGAGAACATGGAGTGGCCTGAAGGGAAGGAATAGTCCCTGGGCACCTCAATCAAGAGGCGGACCGTGGGATCAATCCAGCAGGGGCGGGACCGCTGGACCAGGTTCTTGACCAGCAGATTGCTCACCACCTGCCCGGCCAAAAGGGCGAGAAGGAGGATAATCCCCTGCTTTCGGTATTTCTTCCGGGTCAAAAGTAAGAGCCCGGCCAAAACCCAGATCAAGGCCTTGTTCCCCGCTTGGCTGACCCCAACCATGACGGGGTTTAGGGTTGGTGAAACGATATGTTCCTGAATAAAGTGTAAGATGGTCCAATCAATGGCCATGCTGTCTCCTTTCATGCTTCAGGTTCTCGGCGTGCTTCTTTCTGCGAGGCCCGAACGGTGATGAAAAGTGAGGCCATCACCAGACACCCGCCCAACACAATATCTCTTGTGAGAGCTTCCCCCAGGATGATGACGGAGAAAATGACCGTCAGGAGGGGCTCAAGAAGGGCGACCAGGGAAGTTTTTATGGGTCCAAGTCGTCCCAGCCCTTCCATGTAGGACCAAAAAGCCACAATGGTCGACAACAGGGTGATCAAGACCAGAGCGAAAAGGCCGACCCTTGTCTGCGGGGGTTCGAAGCCCACAAACAGGGAAATAATTCCGTAAGTGACGGCGTTGCCTACCATCATATAGGCTGAGGACTGGGCTCCCACGCCCGGCCGAAGGTACTTGGCCGAATAGAGAATATAAGTCGTGTAGACCAGGGCGGAAAGCAGGGCCAAAAAGAGTCCCAGGGGCTCCCCATTCAGGTTGCCTCCCATAATGATGAAGGCACCTCCTGTGGCCAGGACCAGGGAAAGAACCTTGTCCGCCGTAATCTTCTCCTTGAAGATCAGGGCCGACCCCACCATGACCATGGCCGGATAGGTGTATAGCAGCAGAGAAACCGCACCTGCCGAGGCATATTGGAGGGCCATGAAATAGCAGAAAGCCTGGGCGGAATCCCCTATGGCCCCCAGGAAAAAGAAGGTCCATGCCTCCTTTTTGGACAAACGCGGGAGCCGGCGAGCCTTCATCATGGCCATCATGAAGATGGCCGCTGCCGTGAACCGAAGGAAGAGGAGAGTATAGGTCGATGACCCCGCCGCATAGCAGACCTTGGCAAAGATGGGCATCAAGCCGAATCCGAAGGCCGACAGAGCCACCAGGGCAGCACCGGATTTTTCGCGTTGGTTCATAGCAATCTCCTTTTCATTAAGCTTCTCCTATTATACCGCACAATCTCATCGCCCTTACCTTGGGACATTTATTTTGATAATATGTAGGTGTATAAAGATATGGCCTGGGTTAACACTCTTTGGGCCACCTTAGGCGGGATGAATATCCCGCCATTTTTTTATGGAGATAAAATGCGAGAACTTAGTATTTTTATTGTCCTCAAGAGTTAAAAAAGGCTTTTTTGAAATCTATTGATCAGAAAAACATTGTAAATTGCTAAAAAAATTTGGTGAAAAAAAAGAAATCGTTGAGGAGATAATCAGAGAAGCGGGTTATTTTTTCACTGTCATACCGGCCCAAACGACGAAATTGGCGGAAAGAGGGGTATCGTCATACCGCTCCAAATGACGAAATCGGAAGGATGGAGGGGTATTGCCATACCGCTCCAAATAACGAAATTGGAAGGATGGAGGGGTGTTGCCGTACCGGCCCAACTGGCGAAATCGGAAGGATGGAGGGGTATTGCCGTACCGGCCCAACTGGCGAAATCGGAAGGATGGAGGGGTATTGGCGGTGCCCTGGGCGGGCTTCAGCCCGACCTCGGCGCACAGACGGGGGTGGTGTATGTTAGGTATTGCTTATTATCCAAATATTTGCTACTATTATGGAACAGGATATTGTTACTTATTTAACTATCCCCATTTAATCCCTTTAAGGAGGACCTATGACTTACTCAATTTTCTCTGTTCCCAACAAGATCATCCATGGCGATGGGGCCATGGACTTCCTCTCCACTTTGGACGGCGACCGTGCGGTGATCGTGACCGGCGGAAACTCCATGAAGCGGGGCGGTTTCCTTGATGATGCCAAGGCACTCTTGGAAAAGGCCGGCTTGGAAGTGGAAATTATTGACGGCGTGGAACCGGATCCTTCGCTCAAGACCTGCTTGGCGGGTGGAAAGAAGATGGAAGAATTTGGTCCTCAGTGGATCATTGCATTGGGCGGCGGGTCGGCTATGGATGCGGCCAAGCTCATGTGGGTTTTCTATGAGCACCCGGGCTATGACTTCCAGAAACTGGCCAACTTCGACAACCCACCCCTGGGCGATAAGGCCAAGATGATCTGCATCCCCTCCACCTCCGGGACAGCCTCGGAAATCACAGCTTTCTCCGTCATCACCGACACCGAAGCCGAGATCAAGTATCCCCTGGTCCACCCCGACTTCGTCCCCTATGCGGCCCTCTTGGATGCTAAGATTCCAGCAACTATGCCTCCCAGAATCACCGCCCAGACCGGGATGGACGTCATGACCCATGCGGTGGAAGCCTATGTATCCACTAATGCGGATGACTACACCGATCCCCTGGCCATCCGGGCCATCCAGCTGGTCTTCGGCTACCTGAAGAAGGCCTTCGACAAGGGCGACGACATGGAAGCCCGTGTTAAGATGCACGACGCCTCCACCCTGGCCGGCATGGCTTTCTCCAACTGCTCACTCGGGATCGTCCACTCCATGGCCCACAAGATCGGCGGCATCTTCCACCTGACCCACGGCGAAGCCAACGCCATCATGCTCCCCTACGTCATCGACTACAACCGGAAGGAAACCAACCGCTATGATGAGCTGGAGAAGATCCTGGGCATCGATGATATCGCTGAAGAAATCCGCAAGCTCAACGCTTCTGTTGGCCTGACCGCCTCCATCCAGGAAGGGCAGAACACCGTCATCAAGGAAGAGGACTTCCTGGCCCACCTGGACGTCATGGCCGAGAACGCCTTCAAGGATGCCTGCACCCTGACCAACCCACGTCAGACCTCCCCTGAAGACATCAAGAAGATCTACGAATGCGCCTACTATGGCAAGAAGGTGGACTTCTAGTCGCATGAATTTTCGCAAGGCTACCTCCCGGGACCTCATGGCCATCGGGGACATCTACGACCGGATCCATGACCATGAGGAGGCCGGCCTCCTTTCCACCGGCTGGATCCGCGGGGTCTACCCCACCCTGGACACCGCCCGAGCGGCCCTGGACCGGGGCGACCTCTATGTCCTGGTCGAGACGGGCCCGGCCGAGGCGGACCCGGAGGAAGCCACGAAGCCGAACCACGGGGGCCATGGCCCCGGCAAAGAGACCATCGTTGCCGCCGGGGTCATCAACCAAGTCCAGCTCCCGGAATATGGGGTGGCCAACTGGCAGCTGGCGGCGGATGAGGATGAGGTCCTGGTCCTCCACACCCTGACCGTGGATCCCTTGGCCAGCGGCCTCGGCTATGGCCGAACCTTCGTCGCCTTCTATGAAGACTTGGCTCGGAACCAAGGCATGAAAGCCCTTCGGTTGGACACCAATGTCCTCAACCACCGGGCCCGGGCCCTCTATCGCAAGCTGGGTTACCGGGAAGTGGGCCAGATCCCAACTGTCTTCAATGGGATTGACGGCGTCATGCTGGTCCTCCTGGAAAAAAAGCCTGAGTGAATAAGAAAACAGCCCTCGTCGAAGTCGACGGGGCTGTTTTTTTGTGGAGGGGGTCGCCGAGGGGGGCATGGCGGGCTGGGGTTGCCCTGGTTCAAGGCAGAAACGGGCTCGAGCCAGGGTCCAGCGGCATCACGCCACCGCCCCAAAGCCCCTTAATAGCCATCTCCCAGGAACGATCGACCCTGCCAATTGAGATAATCATGAGAATATCAGGGTCCGGAGCCCTGACAATTCGTAGAATCTGAAAAATATCAGGGTCAAAAAAGGCCCTGTCAAATGTACAATTCACAAGAATATCAGGGGGGATAACCCTGTCAAATGAGAGAATTTCAACAATATCAGGGCGAAAAATGACCCTGTTAATTTGGCAGATAGTGAAAATGTCAGGGGCTGAAACCCTGATATTTTGTTTAATCCAAAGAATAACAGGGTCTGAAACCCTGACAACCCGCCAAATCCAAAGAAAAACAGGAACAGAAAACACCTAGGAATTGAACAACTGATGACTTCAGAGTCCGAGGCAAGAGCCACAGCCGGGGCCGGGCTGCCCTGGCTCAAGGCAGAATCGGGCTCGAGCCAGGCTACAGCGGCATCACGCCACCACCCCGGAGTGACCTCGCCATCACCCGGCCCCATCCCACGACCCCAGGGCCGTCTCTATATCGCCATGGCCGCCTCATAGGCCTGCCAGATGGCGGTTTTGATGGTGCCGATGGCCTCGCAATCTCCGATGAGGCGGACCTGGGCGCCGGCTTGGTCCTTGGTCATGAGGGGGGCGGGGCGGTAGCCGACGGCGGAGATGACGGAGTCGCAGGCTTCTTCTTTGACCTGGTCGGAGGGGTCTTTGAAGGCGATGGCGCCTTGCTTGACTTCGACCACTGAAGATTCCAGGAAGACGGGAACCTGGTGGAGGGCGAACCACTCCCGGAGGTAGGAAGAATTGGCCAAGCAGACGCCTTTGTTGGCGATGAGGTCCTCCTTCATTTCAATAATAAAGGGCTTTTTGCCTTGGAGGGCCAGCTCATAGGCGATCTCGCAGCCGGTCAGGCTCCCGCCGATGATGGCAACCCGGTCGCCGACTTCGCGACCCCGGAGGAAGTCGGTGGCTTCGATGGTCCGGTCGAAGCCGGGGATATTTTGCAGGACCAGGGGCTTGCCGCCGGTCGCCACAATGACCGGCTGGCCGCCGAAGTCATGGTCGGGCCGGATGTCCTGGTTGAAGTTCACGGTAATGTCCAGGCGTTCCATTTCCCCCCGATACCATGCCAAAAGGTCCCGCATGGGTTTCTTATAGCCCTCGGCCCCGCCCGGGATGACGACACCGCCAAGCTCGCCGGTCTTCTCATAAATAATAGGCTCATGGCCCCGGAGCTTGAGGACCCGGGCCGCCTCCATCCCGGCCACCCCGCCCCCGATGATGTGGACGGTCTTGGGCCGGTCGGTCTTTTGGATATAGTGCTTGTCCCACTGCATCGTTTCCGCATTGACCGCACACCGAGAGAGGTTGAGGGAGTCGTTGAGCTCCTGCATGTTGGGGGTCCCCTTCCACTTGCTCATGTTGAAGCAGGCATTGTGGCAGAGGATGCAGGGGCGGATTTCCTCCTCCCTGCCCTCCATGAGCTTGGTCACCCACTCCTGGTCGGCCAGGAAGGCCCGGGCGAAGCCGGCACCGTCGATGGTCCCCTGGGCGATCTCCCGGGCGGCGACATGAGGATCCATCCGGCCGCCGGAGACGACCGGGATGTCGACGGACTTCCGGATTTCCTTGACGTCCTCCAGATTGCAGTTTTCCGGCATATAGATGGGCGGATGGGCCCAATACCAGGCGTCGTAGGTCCCGTTGTCGCAGTTGAGCATGTCGTAGCCCGCCTCCTGGAGATGGCGGGCGGCCCAGCGGGATTCCTCCATGTCCCGGCCGGCTTCCTCCGCCTCTTCCCCGGGAAGGATCCCGGAGCGGAAGCCCTTGGTCTTGGACTGGACGGAATAGCGGAGGGAGACCGGGAAGTCCTCCCCGCAGACCCGCTTGATTTCCCGAACGATGTCCACGGCAAAGCGGTAGCGGTTCTCCCGACTTCCCCCGTATTCATCCGTCCGCTTATTGATGTATTTGAGGGCAAATTGGTCCAGGAGATAGCCCTCATGGACCGCATGGATCTCCACTCCGTCCACTCCGGCTTCCTTGAGGAGGAGGGCCGTCTTCCCGAAGGCCTCCACCATCTCTTGGATCTCCTCCACCCTCATGGCCCGGGAGGGGACCTTGTCCGACCAGCGGTTGGGCGAGGGCGAGGCGGATGCGGTGATCTTGTCCAGGTTCATGACCGGCTTGGACAGGACCCGGAGGATGGGGTTGGTGTAGAGGGTCTCCATCATGGGGGTGATGGTGAATGACCGGCCGAAGCCCGCCGTCAGCTGGACAAAGAGCTTGGCCCCCGTCTTGTGGAAGGCCGGCATCCACTCAGCCAGGTCCCGATACATCTTTTTGTTCTTATAGAGCCACTGGCCGAACATGGGGTTGTAGACAGCCTGGCAGCCCGGGAGGACCAGGCCCGCATTGTTGTCCGCCACCGTCTTGATAAAGCGGGCCCCGGTCTCATCGAAATGGTTCTTCTCCATCCAACCCAAGAGATTGGTTCCTCCCATGGAGGTCAGGACAATCCGGTTCTTGATCTCCAGCTTTCCGATCTTCCACGGGGTAAAAAGAGGGGCGAATTCCTGGTTCATCTGGGGATATTCCGGGGTCTGGTTCATAATCGCTTCCTTTCTATCTTCTGTCGCCCAAGCCCATCCTGCTTCTTTCTTCTATTTTAACCTAGAATTTTCTTTCCATCGAAAAATCGGATAGACTGAAAGGAGAAAATTGACGGGGCTCATGGCCCGCCGGCAGGGGTATGCACCGAAGGGGTTGGACGGAAGGAGTGGACGATGGCCAATCGGAGAATCAGAAGAGAAGACCTGACCCAAGAGGAGAAGATCCGCCTGGTGACCGGGATGGGGATGTGGCGGACCTGGGATGGCCAGGGAAAAATCCCCTCCCTCCTCATGACGGATGGACCCCATGGTGTCCGAAAAGAGATCGAAGGGACTCAATATGACGAAGCGGAGTCGGCCACCTGCTTTCCTACCGCCTCCTGCCTGGCCTCATCCTGGGATGCCGACCTGGTGGGCGACCTGGCCAGGGCCCTGGCGGAGGAGTCCATCCAAAAAGGGGTGGACATCCTCCTGGGCCCGGGCGTGACCATGAAGCGGACCCCCCTCTGTGGGCGGAATTTCGAGTATTTTTCGGAGGACCCCTATCTGACCGGGATCCTGGCCACCGCCTATGTACAGGAGCTCCAGGCCATGGGGGTGGGGGCCTCCCTCAAGCACTTTGCCGTCAACAACCAGGAATCCAACCGCCAAACGGCCAATGCCCAGGTGGATGAACGGGCCCTCCGGGAAATCTACCTCCGGGCCTTTGAAATGGTGGTCAAGGCGGCCCAGCCTGCCACCATCATGTCCTCCTACAACCGGCTCAATGGCCAATATGTCGGCGAATCCGCCTGGCTCCTGACCGACATCCTTCGGAAAGAATGGGGCTTCCGGGGCCTGGTCGTCTCGGACTGGTCAGCCATCATCCACCTGGATGAGGCCATCCGGGCGGGCCTGGACCTGGAGATGCCCGACTCCCTGGGCATCCACCGGGAGGACTTGGAGGAGGGCCTCATGTCGGGCCGGGTCCGGGAGGAGGACCTGGACCGGGCCGTGGACCGGATCCTGGACCTCATCAACTCCTCTCTGGAGAACCGGGACCGGTGGGCCGGTGGGCCCGGCAAGGAAGCCAAGTCCGAGGGAGCCGGCGGGGCCGCCGACCTGGCCGACCGCCACCACGACCTGGCCCGACGCATGGCCGGCCAATCCGCCGTCCTCCTGAAAAATGAGGGGGTCCTCCCCCTGGATCCCGCCCTCTCTCCCGAGATCACCGTCATCGGGGCCATGGCCCGGTCCCCCCGCTTCCAGGGGGGCGGGTCCAGCCAGGTCAATGCCCGCCTCCGGCAGGATATGGTGGAAGCCCTGGAGGAGGCCGGCTTCCGGGTGGACTATGCCCCGGGCTACCGGATGGACTCCCTGGAGGAAGACCGGGCCCTGGTGGATGAGGCCCTGGGCCGGATCCGTTCGGGCCGACCCGTCCTCTTTTTCGGGGGCCTGACCGACCTGGTCGAGGGCGAGGGCTTCGACCGGGCTGACCTCATGCTCCCGGCCAACCAAATCTCCCTCATGGACCGGATCCGGGAAAAGGCTGACCGGGTCATCTACCTCTCCTTTTCCGGGGCCCCCTATGAGGTCCCCTTTGCCGACCGGATGGATGCCATCCTCCAGGTCTACCTGGCTGGCCAGGCCTGCTCGGAGGCCGTGGCCGACCTGGTGACCGGCCGAGTCAATCCCTCGGGACGGCTGGCGGAAACATGGCCCCTCCGCTTGGAGGATGTGGCCTCCAGTCGCTACTTCGACCGGACCTCTAAGGACCTGGAGTACCGGGAAAGCCTCTTTGTCGGCTACCGTTATTTCGCCAGCTATGAGGTCCCCACCCTCTTCCCCTTCGGCCATGGCCTCTCCTACACCGACTTCGCCTACCGGGACTTCCGGGTCCTGGACCAGGGGCGGACGGTCCGGGTCCGGGTGGAAAACACGGGCCAACGGGCCGGCCGGGAGGTCCTCCAGGTCTATGTGGAGAACCCTGATCGGGGCCGGATCCAAGCCCGCCGGGAGCTCCGGGGCTTCTGCAAGGTCCACCTGGATCCCGGCCAATCCTGGGAGGTCGAGATCCCCCTGGATGACCGGGCTTATGCGGTCTATGAGCCGGGCCGGGGCTTTGTCCAAGTTGCCGGGACCTACCGGGTCCAGCTAGGCCGGTCGGTCGAGGATATTCTTATGGAAAAAGAGGTCCAAGTCGACGGCATTAGCCTTCCCGGCCATGACCGGGAGTCCTATCCCGACTTTTTCCAGGAGGGTCCCCTGGAGGTCAGCCAGGACACCTTCCGCCGCCTCTATGGCCGCCCCCTCTCCCACTTCGACCGCCAGGGAAAAGGCGACTACAGCCTGGCCTCCACCCTCAACGACATGGCCAAGACCTCCCGCATGGCCCGCCTAACCCGGGCCCTGGTCACCCGGGCCATCTACCGGATGTTCCCCAACCGCCGGCCGGAAGATCCCCAGGTCCAAATGATGATCCACGGCGCCACCACCGGCCCCATAGATGCCGTCGCCTGCCAAAGCGGGAGCCGGGCCATCTACCGTCTGATCTGCCTAACCGTCAACCTGGCCAACGGCCGCCTTTCCTTCGCCAAGCCCCGGCGGCGATAAGGCCCGGGCAAAGGAAGACTCGCACCTCACTGTTGGGCGAGCCGGGGGCTATGCCGCCCTGGCAAACGACGAATATGAGCCCCAGCCAGAGCGGGACAGGGGCGAGGATGCCCTGGCTTATGGCGAAATCGCGGCCCAGCCAGGGCGGGACAGGACGAGGATGCCCTGGCTCATGGCAAAATCGAGGCCCAGCCAGGGCGGGACAGGGGCGAGGATGCCCTGGCTAGCGGCGGATATGAGGCCTAGCCAGGGCGGGATAGGACGATGCTGCCCTGGCTAGTGGCGAAGTCGAGCCCCAGCCAGGGCGGAATAGGGGCGAGGATGCCCTGGCTCATAGCGAAATCGAGATCCAGCCAGGGCGGAATAGGGGCGAGGATACCCTGGCTCATGGCGAAATCGAAGCCCAGCCAGGGCAGGACAGGACGAGGATGCCCTGACTCATAGCGAAATCGAGGCCCAGCCAGGGCGAGCCAGGGACGATGCCGCCCTGGCTCATGACGGAATCGGGCCCCAGTCAGGGGAGGACAGTGGCAGAGCCGCCCTGGCTCATGACGGAATCGGGCGCCAGCCAGGGAAGGACAGGGCAAGGCCGCCTCATGCCTCAATCCCACCGGTTGTCTGCCATCAAGAGCCACTCCGCCGGCTTGGGCGGTGACTCCACTCCGCCCTTTTTATCGATTTCATCAGTTTGGGCGGTGGCCTCATACCGCCCTTTTCCTCGTTTTTTCCAGTTTGGGCGGTGACTCGCATACGGCCCTTTTCTTCGATTTTGCCATTTGGGGCGGAAATCCCATACCGCCCTTTTCCTTGATTTTTCCTTTTGGGGCGGAAAACCCACACCGCCCTTTTCCTCGATTTTGCCATTTGGGGCGGAAAACCCACACCGCCCTTTTCCTCGATTTTGCCATTTGGGGTGGAAATCCTCCCGGCCCTTGTGGCCCATGAGCCCCCTCATCTGGCGGATTCGGGAAATAAGGGGGCTGCCTCATGCCTCATGGCCTCATCGCCCCCCTCTCACAACACTTTCCCTCAAAAATAATGAAATAAAATAAAAAATACTGGAAATTAATTAGGAGAAGGAGTAGAATACTAGGTATTATCGTTAGGCTCGGGAGAACTTCCGGGCAGAGGAATTGGACTGTGAGAGAAATGAGGGCAAGATGAAAGAGAAGAGTAGTTTTACCGGTCAAGTGGGCTTTGTGTTTGCGGCGGCAGGTTCGGCTATCGGCGTAGGGAATCTATGGCGTTTTCCTTACCTGGCTGCGAAAGATGGCGGGGGAATTTTCCTCCTGATCTACCTCATTCTCGTCCTTACGGTAGGTTTTGTCCTGTTAACCTCGGACCTGGCTATCGGCCGGCGTACCGGAATGAGTGCCATCCATGCCTACCAAAGTATGCATAAAAATTGGAAGTTTTTGGGTGTCCTCACCTTCCTTGTTCCGGTCCTCATCATGACCTACTATGCAGTTATCGGAGGCTGGGTCCTCAAGTACATCCTCCTTTTTCTTCAGGGGGACATGGGCCAGGCCGCCCTTGATGATTGTTTTACCTCCTTTATTACCACCCCCTCCTCCCTGGTCTATGGCCTCATTTTTATGGCCATCACTGCCGCCATCGTCTTTGCCGGGGTGGAGAAGGGGATTGAGGGCGTTTCCAAGATGGTCATGCCCATCCTTTTAATCATGGTGGTGGGGATCGCCATTTTCTCCCTGACCCTGAGCTCCGTAGCGGAGGACGGGAGCGTCCGGACCGGGATGGAGGGGCTCATGGTCTACCTGACCCCGGACTTCACCGGCATGACCCTCTCCCGCTTCCTGCAAATTACCCTGGACGCCATGAGCCAGCTTTTCTTCTCCCTGAGCGTATCCATGGGGATCATGATCACCTACGGCTCCTATGTCAAGCCGGACGTGGACCTGGGCAAGTCCGTCTCCATGATTGAGGGCATGGACACCCTCGTCGCCCTCCTGGCCGGTGTCATGATCATCCCGGCCGTCTATGTCTTCCTGGGCATGGAAGGGATGTCCGCCGGTCCTGGCCTCATGTTCATCTCCCTGCCCAAGGTTTTCGCCCAGATGCAGCTGGCCGGTCGCCTGGTGGGCCTGGTCTTCTTCGTCCTGACCGCCTTCGCCGCCCTGACCTCCTGCATCTCCGTCCTGGAATCCATCGTGGCCAATGCGACGGAAATCCTCCACACCGACCGGAAGAAGACCATCCTGGTCCTCTCCGCTATCTACCTGGTCGCCACCGGGGTCATCGCCCTGGGCTACAGCAAGTTCTACGTCGAAGTTCCCCTGCCCAACGGATCCACGGGCCAGCTCCTGGATATCATGGACTACATCAGCAACAGCTTCATGATGCCCCTGATCGCCCTCCTCTCCTCCATCCTCATCGGCTGGGTGGTCAAGCCCAAGTGGATCCTGGAAGAAATGGAGCGCAGCGGACATCACTACTCCCGCAAGGGCCTTTATGTGATCATGGTCAAGTACTGCCTCCCCATCATCATGTTCATCCTCTTCCTCCAATCTACCGGCCTCATGGCCTAGGGCCCAGGATCCAATCGAAACACACAAGAAAAAACCCCGCTACAGATGGACCTGCAGCGGGGTTTTCTTTTGTCTGAAATTTAGGTATTCCTAGACCAGGGCCATGGCCGACTCATAGGCCTGGCCGGTTGCCTCCAGGATGGACCCGGCCTTGTTGATGTCTCCGCAGGCGAAGACCCGGTTGAAGTGCTTGTTATACTCATCCACCAAATCCGTCTGGCCCTTGACCCCGGTGGCATAGACGACCAGGTCGCAGTCCAGCTTGGTCTTGTCGCCGGTCTCCACGTCCTCGATCTCCGCCTGGCCGGCTTCCATGGCCACCAGCTTCTTGTTGACCAGAATGTCGACCTGGTTCTTGGTCAGGGCTTCCACCAATTTATACTTGACGGAAGGATAGACTGAATCGGCCACCTCCCCCTTCATCTCCACGACCTTGACCTGGTTGCCCAGTCCTTCTTCCGAGAGGAGCTCGGCCACTTCCAATCCGGTGACGCCGCCACCGATGACCAGGATCTTTTTCTTCTCCGGCTTGATTCCTTCCCGGAGGACCCGGTCCCAAACCAGGGTATCCATGGCCTCGGATCCCGGAATGGGGAAGACCATGGGCTGGCCGCCATGAGCCAGGAAGACCGCATAGGGCTCTTGGGCCTGGATCTCTTCCAGGGTCGCCTCATGGTTGAGGACGACCTCGATGTCCCGCTTCTCCACCTGGCGGATCAGGTAGTCCCGGTATTCTTTGATGAGGTCTTTGTGGTTGGCCATGGACGCCATGGTCAGCGCACCGCCCAGGGCCTCTCTCTTTTCATAGAGGGTGACCGCATACTTCCGGTCGGCCAGGGTGATGGCGGCTTCCATGCCGGCCGGGCCACCCCCGATGACCACGACCTTTCTTCCCTCGCCGCAGGGGTTGAGGTCTTGGTAGATGTTCTCCCGACCCAGGCGGGGGTTGATGGCACATTTGAGTCGGTGGAGGGCACCCACTTCCTTGAAGCAGTAGAGGCAGCCGATGCACTTGCGGATGTCCTCATCCCGTCCCTCAAAGGCCTTGTTGCCGAATTCGGCGTCGACCAGCTGGCCACGGGCAGAGGCGATGAAGTCGCAAACCCCCTCTTCCAGCATTTTCCCCGCCACGGCGGGCCGTTTGATGTTGTTGACGGCGATGACCGGAATGGAGACAGCCTGCTTGATGGTCTGGGCTAAATAGCCTTTCCATCCCTCGGGAATGGAGTAGGGTTCGATGATGGTCAGCCCGCTCTCATAGGTCCCGCAGCTGATGTTGAGGGAATCAACACCCAGTTTTTCCAGGGCCTTGGCAATTTCCACGACCTCGGGCAGGTGGTTTCCGTCTTCTACGAACTCATCGGCACTCAGGCGGACGCTGATGGGGAAGCCGGGGCAGACGGACTTGATCCCCAAGATGATTTCCGTGATAAAACGGAGGCGTTTCTCGAAGCTCCCGCCATATTCGTCGGTTCTTTTGTTGGTGTGGGGGCTGAGGAATTGGTTGAGCAGGTAGCCATGAGCCGCATGGAGTTCCACCCCATCCGCTCCGGCCATCTGGGCATACTTGGCAGAGGTGACGAACTTTTTGACCAGGCCCTTGCACTCTTCCGTCGTTAAAGCCCGGGGCATTTCCTGGGTCACCTGGCAGGGGATGGCGCTCGGCGCAACGACGTCCTGGCCATCCATCATGTAGGACTTGGTCTGACGGCCCGGATGGTGGAGCTGGACGAAAACCTTGGACCCATGCTTATGGACCGCTTCCACCAGGTTCTCCAAGGCGTAGACGTGGTGGAGTTTGGTCAGGGCCATCTGGTTGGGCATGCCCACCCCGTGTTCATCATCGACCCGGCAAATTTCCGTGATGATCAGCCCGCAGCCTCCGCGTGCCCGCTCCTCATAGTAGCGGATGATCTTCTCACCGGCATCGCCGTTGGCTTCAGCAAAGCCGGACCCCATGGCCGGAAGGACCAGGCGGTTCTTCAGGTGGGCCTTTCCGATTTTTCCGGGTTGAAAGAGCATTTGATTCTTCATATATCCTCCTCTAGAGTTTTCTTTTTTTGCCTATCTTTGGCTGCCGGCCTCCATGAGCCGATCGCCATGGCCAATTATTGGACGTCGCCGTAGTCGATGGGCCTTTCCATGTCGGCTTCGAATTCCCCTTGCTTGCGGATCAGGCCATCATATTGGTCGTGGGTCAAGATATAGAACTGTTCCTTGCCTAAAGCCTCGAAAACCTGGGGAATGACCTCATCCAAAGTCTTTCCGCCATCCAAAACCTGCTTATTGAAAGCGGAATAGGTCTTGTAGGTTTCGCTGTGGTACCAGGGCTCGTCTTCAATCTTGAAGCGGTCGGGCCGATGCTTGTCCGTCTCATACATCTTGGTCTGGACAAAGCCGGGGCAGAAGACGGCAATATCAATATCCGCCTCAATCTTCTTCAGCCACTTATAGACCGCCTCCGAAAGGGCTACGGCGGCGTGTTTGGTCGAGAAGTAAAGTGGGGCCGACTGGGAGGTGATGATGCCCGCAATTGAGCAAACATTGAGGATCTGGCCATGGGTCTTTTGGTCCAACATCTGGGGAAGGAACCGCTTCATCATATAGACATGGGCAAAGTAGTTGACCGAAGTGACCCAGTGGAGGTCCTTTTCGGTAAACTGGTTGATCTCGCCCAATGCGGATACCCCGGCGTTGTTCACCAGGATGTCGCAGCGCCCGTACTTGTCCATGGCCCCGTCAAAAATCCTGTCGCACTCCTCCGGCAGGCTGACGTCCGCCTGGAGAGCATGAGCCTCTCCGCCCTTTTCTCGGATCTCTTGGGCAACCTGGGCGACGTCCTCCCCTTCAATGTCGACCAAAAAGAGCTTGGCCCCCCTCTCCGCCATCCCCAGAGCCAAGGCTTTCCCAATGCCATTTCCCGCACCGGTAATGACAGCCACTTTCGATTGATAGTCGGTAATCATAGAATAACCTCCTTAAATAAGTCATGCTGAAACACGATAATACTATTGTCAAAATTTTATTGATCACTGTTCATTATAGGTTATAAAAATTATTTCTACTATTCATAAAATAATTTACCGAGTTGCCATCTTGGGCCGGCGGAGGTTTCCTCGCCCGGGGACGCCCCCCATGAGCCCCGCCCGCCCAAGTCCGCCCGGCTCCCCCTCCCCACTAAAAAAAAGCTGTATCCGGCAACCAATCGCTGGATACAGCTTCTCGTTACAAATATTCGCTAGTCGGTCTTAATGAACTCCGAAGAAGATCCAGATGATCTGGGGCATAAAGACCAGGAAGATGGTGGCGATGGGCTGGGTGGCGGCGTAGTAGGAAGATACGCGGTCATCCTGGGTAACTTCCAGAAGGGCACCCAGGGAAGGAGCCGAGGTCATGGACCCGGTGGTGGTTCCCAATGCACCGAAGAGAGGAAGCTTGAAAATATAGTAGGCCATGAGGAAACTCAGGACGGAGCTGAGGAAGGTGATCATGACGCCGGCAAAGAAGAGCTTGATGCCATATTGTCCGACGACTTCAACAAAGCCTGCACCGGCATTTGTCCCGGCACGCATAAGGAAGAAGGCCAGACCCAGGTCACGGATGAGCTGCATATTGGACTTCTTATAGGTGAAGTTGACGGGGCCAATGTGACCGAAGTGGCCCAGGATGATGCCGGCAATGATGGAACCGCCGCCTGCACCAAGAGAAACGACCACCTTGTCACCAACGGGAATCTTGAACCCGCCCAAGATCGTACCAAGGGCAATGGCCACGGCTACACCGAAGAGACCGTGGGGCTCAAAATTCATAAGCTCCCGGCTCAGGGTATCCGCAACATTTTTCGATTCGGGAACGGTCAGCTTCTCATTTTCCACGTCCCGGTCAGCTCCCATAAGCTTGGGAAGGATCTGGACCAAAAGGACCACGCCCAAAACACCGAAGGCATAAGCAATGCCATAGCCCACGCCCGGCAGAGGAGACTCGGTGAGAGAAGTGACGGACCCCAGCATAGCTGTTGAAGTGAGTGCACCGGTTCCCAGTCCCAGAGCCAACTCGATTGGAATATCAAAGAGCTTGTTCGCTAATACAATGCTCACTCCGCCGATAATGCAGGTGATGAGGGCGATGGCCAGGAATTTGACACCGTTTTTCTTAATGTTATTAACAAAGGTCGGGCCGGCCATCAGACCAATCGGGGCAAGGAACAAGACCAGGCCAATGGAGCCGAGGATGGGCGGAATTTCCGTCCCGAAGTGCCCGAAGAAGAGGGAGACAATCAAGATGGCGGAAGCACCGAACTTGACGCCCAGGATGTTCAGATGACCCAGGAAATACCCGATGGCCATAATAAGAAACATCGCAGTAATTGTACTCATAAGTCCTCCTATACTGTTCATAAAGTAAAAACAACCTGCAGCTGAAAGCAAATAAAATAAAAGGAATAATCATGTTTTCCGCTGACTTTTTTGACACTTCATAGTATAGCAAAAGACTCGATGTTCATCAATTGTTCCTGTCACTCTTCCTCACCGATCCCCGCGTTCTTTTTCATTCCTCCGCACACTTTTTCAGACTCATAAGGAGGAGAACCAGGCCAATTCCCACCATTGTATGCCCTATTCCTGCCACACCTGAAAGGGCCAGGTCCATGGACCAGGAAAGGTCCATTCCCAAAACCCGGATGATCCCCCGGACAAAAAGGGTCAGGGCCAGGATGGGAAGGCTCAGGTTGTATATCCTCATAAATATACGAAATTTCTTTTCTTCTTCCAGCCTCATGCTTTGGGAAAATAAGGCAATGAGGAGAAAAATGACCGTTCCCAAAAGGAAGAGGTGGGGGTGGACCTTGCCCAGAGCGGTCCTCCCTGCAAACCCATTCCATTTCGTGAACTCACGGTAGAATACCCCGCCTGCCATAGCGGCGATGGCATAGACAAAGGCTAAATTGAGATACTTTTTCATCGTGAAACCTCCTTTTTCTTGGATACTTTTTTCTCGAACATTGTTCGAATTGATCGAAAAGAAAAACTCCTCATCGATGAAGAGTTATTCCGGGAAATATAAGCTTCTTCGAATCATCTCAACCAAAGCTGAGGGGTCATCCTTCCTCTGAACCAAGAGGGCGATCATGGTGGTCAAGACCATGTCGATGAAGGCCTCCTCCGTGAAGTCCCCTGAAAATGCCCGGGGGCTCACCCCCTTGTCCCTCTCCAGTGCCAGGGCCATCCTCCCCTCAATGGACGCCAAATACTGCCTCATGATGGACGACCCCTTCTCCTGCCCCCTCTCCGAAAAGCTCAGGGAATGGATGGTGAAGAAATGAGGATAGCGGGCAATTCCCTCCGCAAGATGATCAAAAAATTGGGCGATATATGCGGGGAATGAAGGATCTGCAGGTGGGGCAAGGTCCGGACCCTCCCAGGAAAAAATATCATCCCAAACGCTCGCGATGGTGGCAAGAAGGAGATCATCCTTGGAGGGGAAGTAGTAGTAGATGGAGCCCAAGGCAAGATCGCAGGCCTTGCCCACGCTCCTCATATTGACCGCAGCCAGTCCCTTCTCCTCTACCAACTTTCGACTCGCTGCCAATATGCTCCGCCTGGATGTCCCCGGATTTTTCATCATAAGCCCCCCCTTTCATCTGGATTCGAACATTGTTCGAAATTATTCTAGTCGTGGGTGGGTTGTCAAGAAGGCCATCCCCAGGCCCACTTTCGCTTAGGCAAATCCTTCGGATTTGCAATGCGCTCAAGTTGGGCCTGGGGATGGCAACGGGGTGGGGGGCTGCTCTTGGAAAACTAAAAATCCGCCATCTCCCAAGGATGCCCAACCCTGTTAATATAGATAATTCTGATAAAATCAGGGATCAGAGCCCTGACAAATTGTTGGATCTGAAGTGTCCCCCAAATAGTAGAGTCTACATTCGTCTTTTCACCACCTTATTGGTAAAAGAACTCATGGGGTGTTCGGTATGCAAGATGAAGTGTCCCCCAAATAGTAGAGTCTACATTCGTCTTTTCACCACCTTATTGGTAAAAGAACTCATGGGGTGTTCGGTATGCAAGAGAAGCATGTCTTCTTCTCTTCGCATAAAAGTGCCATACATATTCAAAGACCAGCTGCTTGGCTTCAAGAATGGTTTTTGGTGTGTTGTACAACCACTCTGCCTTCATCTTCCCAAAAAAGCTTTCCATCGCCGCATTATCCCAACAATCTCCTTTCTTACTCATACTGCAGCGAACATGATTTTTCTTTAAGAGCTTCTGGTAGGCCTCCGAAGCATAGGTGGATCCCCGGTCGGAGTGAATTAGGCAATTCGGCTTTAGGTGGTGCCTGGCGAGCACATCTTCAAAACAGTCGATGACTAAGTTCTGGTCATTTCTTCTTCCCATGGCAAGTCCTACAGGCATTCTTCCATAGAGGTCTAAAATAACAGCGACATACAAGGTGCCTTGGTGAGTGGAAACATAGGTGGTGTCACTAATGAGCTTCTCTCCAGGTGCTTTTGCGGAAAAGTTTCTTTGTAAGAGATTGTCGGCCGGCTTTTTTGTTTTCGAAGAATCTGTTGTTACAACATATTTCCGCCTTACCCGAGAATGCCATCCCTTCTCTCGCATAATCTTCTCCACACGTTTGTGATTCACCGGCGACTTCCCCTCTTGCTGACGCTGGGCATTCAGTTCCGCCGTCACCTTGCGAATCCCATACACTGCCCGGCTTTCGCTATAGATCTTTTCGATCTCTTCGGTGATTTCAATGTTTTCAATGTCGCGTAGACTCCAGGATGCTTGGCGTCTCAGCCATTTGTAGTAGCCACTTTCAGAGACTTCTAATACCTTGGCCATTCTAACGATTGCATGTTCTTTTCGGAACCGGTACATCAATGCAAACTTTAGTCTCTTTGGATCTTGGTTAGAAAGGCCGCGGCTTTTTTTAAGATCTCTACCTCTTCTTTCAGTTCAGCAATTTCCTTATTTTTCTCTGTCTCTAACTTTTTGTAGGCTCTACTCTCCTTACTCTGAGAAGCATAAATTTGCTGAGCATTGGCACAAAGGGCCGTTTCTCCATACTTTAGGTAGAGGTCCATCCAGCGACAGACGGTTGAAGGCCGGATATTATATTTTTCTGCAACCAAAAATTCCTTCCCCTCCATCTCCGGCCTTAATGCTTCGTCAACAACTTTCTTTCGAAATGATTTCGTATATCTGCGTCTTGCCATGTCATCCTCCTCAGTCTCTTTCTTCATTGTAACTTGTTCTCTTCTGAGACTCTACTTTTAGGGGGACATGTCAATCTCAAAAATATCAGGGGTAAAAATGGCCCTGTTAATTAAACAAATCGCAAGAATATCAGGGTATAAAACCCTGACAATTTGCCGGATCAGATAAATAGCAGGGTCAAAAAAGGCCCTGCTATTTTGTAAAAATATAAAATTATCAGGGTCAGAAACCCTGACAATTTATTGGTTCTCAAATATAGCAGGGTCTAGAGTTCTGATAAATAGCTAAATCCTAGATTATCTGAGTTGGAGGTTTCCCCAGGAGTCGAATTCAGCATCTCCCCCACAAAAAGACCCCCGCTGTCCGCCAGGAGCGGATGCGGGGGTCGCCTTGCATAGTATCTTTTATGCCTCATCATCTTTTTTGCCCGGAAATAGAGTTTTCCAAGACAGGCTACTGAAAGAACAGCTAGGCCGGCATAGAGAACAATGTGCCGGGCTTCCCCCTTGCGGGGCCATGAGCCACTCTATTTCTTGTAGTCGTAGAATCCCTTGCCGGCGTTGACGCCGGTTTCTCCGCGGTCCATCTTCTCCTTGATCATGGTCAGGATCTTGTGGTTGAGGGAGTCCGGATCCTGGGCATCGGGCTTCATGGAGCCGATGTTGTAGACCGTCTCCAAGCCGACGATGTCCATGATCTGGAAGGGACCGGCGGGGGCGCCGGTGGCAATCCGCCAGGTCATATCGATGGTCTCGGGATCGGCAACGCCCTTCCCCCAAAGCTGCTGAGCAGCGTCCAGCAAGGGGACCAGGAGGGAATTCAGGACGTAGGCGGGCTGTTCCTTGTGGAGCTGGATGGGGACCATCTGGATCTCCTGGGCGAAGCGGACCACCGCCTCATAGGTCTCGGGGGACGTGCCCGGATGGCCCATGCACTCGGCGGTGTTGTGGGCCCAGATTTCATTAGCAAAATGCAGGGCCATGAACTTGTCCGGCCGGCCGGTATATTCGGCAAAGGTTGAGGGCAAGAGGGTGGAGGAGTTGGTGCAGAGGATGGTCTTATCCTCCATCTTGTCCTTAATCTTCGTATAGAGGTCAATCTTGGCCTGGGGATTCTCCGCCATGGCCTCGATGACGATGTCCGCATCGGCCAGGGCCTTATCAATGTCCAGTTCCAGGTGGATCTTCTCTTCAAAGTTCTTCTGGGCCATAGCCATGAGGTCATCAATTTCTTCGGCCGTGACCTTGTTCCAGTCCTTGATCAAAGCCCGAGGATAGAGGTAGGCACCCAGGGGGTTCCCGATCAGGGCCTTGGCTCTGGCCAGGGATTCGATCATCTGCTTGCTGTATTTCTCCAGGCGAGGCTTTGTCCGGCCGATGGTCCCCTCACTCCGCATCCAAAGGGTGGTGTCGTGGCCGGTATAGGCACTCATGAGGCCGATTTGTGCACCCAGGACACCGCCTCCCAAGATCACTACTTTCTGAAATTCCATGTTGACTCCTTTCTTAAGCCTTATTCCTACCGTTTTTTCTTCCGGCATGAAAACTCCTTATCGGTGAAGTCTCCTGCAAACTCAGTGCCAAAGCGATGAGCATGGTCCCCACAAAGGTGAAAAGAAGAGTGCCCGGTCCTGCAGTTGATGGCAAAACATAGAACTCCACCTCCGGAATGTTCGCAATGGTATGACCGGAAATTAATGTACCCGCCACTCCCATTGCTTTCACTTTTTCTATCTTACCCGTTTCTGGGGAAACAGAAAAACTGGCAACGGGATTCGTCGGTTCCTTGAAGCCACTGGGCGAAGTGATCTCATTGAGCTGGTATTGGCCCGAATCGAGCTTTTCCAGATGGATCTCCTGGCTTCTGCTTTCGCCTTCCCCCACTTCTCGGCTTGTAAAATCGACATAGCCCTCTACATCGATCCACTCCTCTCCATCCTTTCTCTGCAGGGTAAACCTGGCACCGGCCAGGGGTTTTCCGCTGCCGTTCACCTTATAAAAATTAACCTGGTTGGGTTCATTGGCCACTTTCAATAGTTCATGCTTCTGGTTGATAATGGTGTAGTAATGCGCGGGGCGAATCGAACCATCATTATCTTCCAGCTCCCGGTAGTCATAAAGATAGGACACGTCAAACCCGGGCAATGCCTCTTCTTTCACGCGGTAGACAATTTCACTGGCCTGTCCATCCACGATTTGGCTCGTCGGCAGGTCCTTGAAGGTCCCCTTCCAGCCAGTAGAACCATCAAGGGTAAGCTCACTTGCCTTCCCTTCCAAAAGGGCCTGCAGGTCTTCCGCGGAAAGTGCCGACCGGCTCCCATCCCCATTCACCCGGAAAGCTTCCAGATAAACCTGTACGGGAACCTGATCCTCTACCTTCGTTCCCGGCCCCCACTCCTTCGTCACCTCAATATCCGTCGTCACAATGACCGGGTCCAGTTGGGCACCGATATAGAAGGTTTGCTTCAAAGTGTTTTCATCTTGGATCAGATTGGTCTTGGTGTGGAACAGGGGGTCATGGTATTCCGTCGCCTGGTAATTGATGACTGCCCCATTGTTGTCGTAGTAGGGCAGGAGTTGGGCAAAGGTCATATCCTCATAAGGTGTCTTCATCCGCTGGGCCATGGCGATCCTGGTTTCCGGATCATCAGCATAGGATTGATCCGAATAAATCAAGACCTGGGATTCCTTACGTTGCCCCAGCCCAATCGGTTTCACCGGTTCCATCGGCGGATTCGGCCCTGATTCAGGAAAAGTCTGGAAACGAGCATTATCCTCTGGAGAATTCCCATACCAATGCTTAAATACCTGGGTCTCCCACCCGGGAATACGCAGCTGAGGAATGGGAAGGGGAGACGTCACCGATGTGAGCGTCCCATCGTCAGCCGTCGTATTGACCCGGAGACCGCTGGTCGCCGACTGGTTGATATTCTCAAAAGTGTTGAGCTTGGCTCCTGCAGCCTGGGCATTCGCTTTAACGTAATAGGAGAAGGTCAGGGGCTGGTCGGCGTTCAGACTAAAGTTGGACTTTGTCAGGGATCCGTTGGCGGAATCAAAGGTTACTCCTGCATCGGTCATGGTGGAATCGGATGGATTTCGCCAAAGAACATTGTCCGCCAGCTTGATGCGGAAATCCAGAGTTTCGTTGCCAAGCGACCCCGTCGTCATATTCCTGGCAATATCGGCCATGGCGGTATTGTAAGCTGTCTCCATAGGTTGATGATCCGCTTGATACCAATATTGGTCCTTATCTTTCCAATATTGTTTGGCTTTTTGTAAAAAATGAACACTGGCGGGATCTGGAAGACCGTAACTTGCATACTCGTCGGGCGAAATAAAGTCGCTATCATATTCGGAAGGATCCAACTCGACCAGCCAGTTGACCTGTGCGATCTCCCGGATCCGACCAAAGTTTCTTCGGGCGTCATTGGTCTCTTCGCTATCCCACCAGACAAGATAGGGTTTCGTCAAAATATCGGCCTTAAAGGTTGGCATTCCCTGCAAGTGGAAGAAGACTTTTTTCTGTGCCGGGGAATTTCTCAGGGTATCATAGGACAATTGCATGGCTTCCTTTAATCCTTTTCGGCCCCAGCCGCCGATAAAGTCCCATCTCGGTTCGGGAGCATTCGGATTATAGACCCCGCTGGCATTCAGCTGACCGTTCTTGGCAATGGCCTCATTGATGGGCAGGCTGGTGTAGGGATTGGTCATCCAATAGTTGACGGAGGATTTCGCTCCCCCCGCACCGATCAGCGTCACCTTGGCATCCGGGTAGGTTTTCTGGACTTCCTTGAGAAGGTCGGTAATCCGGCCCTTCTGTGCTCCCTGGCCGCTCCGATTGCCGCCAAAATAATAGTCCAGCCATTGATAGGCTGTGGGGACTGCCTCTAATGCCCCACCGTCCACACCTCCCCATTGGAGGCGGTCGATCTTGTTGCCGGAAAGTTGGCTGAAAGCCGATGAGTTGTCCATCAAAATGACCAGCTCCATAGTCTCCGGCATTTTCTCCACTTTTACATCGACTTTGTATTGCCCGGGGATATTTCCATCCGGCACCATAGTCTGGCTGATCTTGTAGTCCGCCTTCGTATCTCCGTCAACATCCACTTCCTGGACGTTCTCCGGCCAGGTCGTCCCATCGATTTCGAGCGGGTTTTTATATTGATACTTGCCATTCCCGGCGGCACGCAGGACGGGCGATGACCCTTGACGGCCGGGCTCCGCAGGAGCGTTCAAAAGGAGAGCCTTAGTTTCCGGAAGAAGACTCAAGGCCTGACCGGCCTCTTTCTCAAGAGCCCGGTCCCCGGTCGAACTTTCTACCCATCCCCCTTTATTCATCCCTTGTACGGGGGCGGATAGGGGGGATGCATCCTCTGTCACCACGGTGACAATCCGCTTGACCTGGGTTGACGCCAGCGTTTCTTCCTTAACCTCCACCGTCCAGGTCTTTTCCCCCAGGAGATAGCCCCCTGCCGGTTTGGATTCCTTCAATTGGTACTTTCCCATGGCCAGGCCGGCAAAAGTCAGATTTCCCTCGGCATCGGTTGTTTTCTTTATTACCGGCTTGGAAGGATCCGGAATCCATTCCCCATCATTTTCCATTAAGGGAGTAAGGGTAAATTCTACCCCTTCCAGGGGCAGGCGATCCGCTTCCTCGTCCGCATTATCCGTCTTATGGATGGAGAAACGCCCTTCATTTCGGCCGTTCACCAGCTTCCCGTCCTCGGGTTGGGGGTTCTGAATGACGCCATCTTCATCCACTGAAAAAGTGGCGATGGGCATGGGTTTCCCTTCACGGTCTTTGGGCACCTCATAGCCCTCCGGAGCCTTGGTTTCATATAAACGGTAGTCTCCGGGTCCAAGGCCGGAAGCGGACAGGCGGCCGTCTCGAAGGGACCGGAGGTCATTCAAGACAACCACTTCTCCTTCCTCCGTCACCCGGACAAGGGTGAATTCCGCCCCTTCCAAGGGAAGACCGGAGGCATTCACCTTAGTCCACTCGATCCTATTTTTGGCATTGGACACCTTCACCGAAGCGGTAAAAGTCACCCCGGTTGCCGTTCCTTCATGTTCATAGAACTTCATATAGGTTTGAGCGGCGGACCAATCATAATCGTAGTACTGGTAGCCATAGTACCGGCTCCAATAGCCGTTATAATAACCGTATAATTTGGCCACCATGCCCAGGTCATCCTTGGAGGCGGGGTCATATCCCGTTGTGACCTTGACAATGTAGGACTGACTTCCCCCGGCCAGCTTGTCCCCCAGGTCGATGGTGATCTTATTCGCATTGCCATCGATCACGGGGTTGAGATCCCCTACCTTTGTCAGATTATCCGGAATAAGCCCCCAGGAAGGAACCATGGCCTCCGAATTTGGACCACCTTCGTAAACGGTGACATCGGTCAGGGCATTGACCAATACGGACCCCTTTCCCGAAATCTCCAGCTTGGATTTCTTAAGCTGGTTGGTCAGAGGGTTGACATAAATATAGGTCGTCGCCGTTTTTTTGTCCGGATTATAAATGGAATACATGGTCCCGATATTGGAGCCGCCGGTTACCTGGGGATAGTAATAGGGGCGATAGAGAACCCGAAAATCGGATTCCGAGCTTGTCCTTCCCGCCAGGCCATAAGAAATTGTCAGATACGGCGGATCCTTTACCTCCTCGGGGACCTGAACCTTATCGATAAAGAGAACGGTGTGGAGTTTGATTTGGTTGGAGGTAAAGCTCTTGACCAGGTTCGTGAAGGTATAGGTGATGGTTCGGGTATCGGGATCGAACTTCCCTTCCGCAAGTTTCCCCCCATTGGCAAAAATATCCAACCCCTGGTCCTCTGAACGAACCAGGCCATAGGTGTCCACATTTTCGGAAAGCTGAATGGTAAAAAAGTCTCCCGGCACAATGGGTTCACCACTGGTCGGCACCTGAATCACCGCATCAACCGATAGGGATTCCGCCTGGTTTGGGTAAATTGTATTTACCCCCCCCTCAACATGTGGCGCGTTCCAAGCCACCGACTGCAAGCTCAGCCGCGATGTCACATCTTTCCCGCCCACATAGGGAACATCGGAATCCTTGCCCAGCATCACATGGATCACCTGCTTGTTGACGATGTATCCTTCGGGTGCGGAAATCTCCGTCAAGAGATACTCCCCATAAGCCAGCTTTGAAAAAACGGTCTCCCCATCACCATTTGTTGGCAAAGAGGTCCAATGACCGGGCGTATCGCTATCAACGGGACCCTGCAATTGAAAGGTAACGCCGGAAAGCGGATCGCCATTTTCACCGGTTTTTTCCACCGTCAGGTCCGCCTCCCCTTTGGGAAGATCCGCAATGAGAGGAAAGTGTAAAATCTGGCTTCCATCGGGAGAAAAGACCACTTCCTTTTTTCCCTCCCCATCCTCAGTCACTGTGATGGTGGTATAAACTTGGGTGGCATCCATGGAATAAGTGGCCTTGGCATGATCCGTGGAAGACTGCGGAGTCACTTTCAGCGTATAGGTTCCAGGATCCAAATCTTTCGCATCAAAAGGAGCATTATTCGCTGAATAGACTAATTTCCCTTCCTCGTCAGAAAGGAGATATTCCTGAATATTCGTCTCTCCCTCTTTATAGAGTCGGAAGGCAATCCCTTGGGCGGGATGGTCATGATTATCCCGTGCCGTAATCTGGGTCGATGATGTCGGAGAGGGCGGCAAGGTACTTTGGAGAACAAGATTTGTGCTACTTCCCTCATAAAAATAAACCTGTCCATTGTTGAGATAGAATCGAGCAAGAAGTACACCGGCATCCAGCGTATAGTTCTCGGTATCACCCATTTGGTCATAGACTTTAACATCGTGATATTGACCTTCCCGGAAGCCTACTTGTTCAATGGAGGAAATGGAATAGCTGGTTGAATCATAAAAATAAAGGACGCCATCGCTGGCTCTTCCAAAATAGGTTTTACCGGTGGATATGTTCGTGATGACAAAGTATATATTGTTGACCGGTCGCCCGTACTGGTCCTTGACGGAAAATGAGGTCCCGGTGTTTTGCTCGGCCATGACTGAGGTCTGACTTTCCCCCGGGTTTGCCAACATATATTTATTGGAAGGGAAAAAGCGACCGGTGGATTGGGCAAGAGATAAATTGGAGAAAAATGGAGAGAGAAAGGGCAAAACCATACATATGGCTAAAAAGATGGCCCAGCCTCGTTTTCGAATATGGTTTGACTTCCGTTGTTTCATGATGACCCCCTAAAGGATGTCTTATCTTCTCCAATGAGAAGACGGGATAAAAACGCACACTCCGCTTCCTGAAACCATAAAAGAAAAGGAAGGGGGTAGCGTTTTCTTTTCGATAAATTACAGAATAACCCACTATTAAATTCATTCTAAATTTTCTCGCTTTTATTGTCAATAAAAATTAGTTAACGAAAGTAAAATCTGGGTTCTTGAAGGACCTTTTCGAATTTTTCAAAAAAGTGTAAAAAAAGTTGAACATTGTTCATTCGTGTGCTATGATGTTTTCCGTCGGAAAAATGAACGATGTTCATTTTTCAAAATAATGTACAGAAAGGAAGTGACAAAATGATTGAGGAAATCAAAAAAGAGAAAGAGATCCGGATCAAGGAAGAAGCCCTTTCCTTATTCATTGAAAAAGGCTTTGAAAAGACTTCTATCCGCGACATTATGCGGAAGACGGATTATGGCCTGGGGACCTTCTATCTCTATTTCAAGAATAAAGAAGATTTAGTGGAAGATATTGTTCTGGACCGGATGACCGATTTAATCGCCAGGGCGGAGGCCCAATGCCAGGGGGACCGACTCTTCGACCGCTATATCTCTTTTCTTGATTACATCATTAATTATTTAGTTGCAAACCCCGCCGAGTTGGACCTCATCATCAGCCGGGTCAATTGGGCTCTCTATGTCAAAGTGGAGAACAATGACCGGTTCAAGGTTACGGAGTCCACACTCAAGTTCATCTTGAATAAATACGAATCCATGCTTCCTGATGAGTATTCAGAAGATGAACAGCTCTTTGTTTTATCCCTGACGATGAACATCGTCTTATCTACCTGCAAGTCCGCTCTCATGGAAAATGCGGTTTTAGACATTGATGAGATGAAAGCGGTGCTGTATGAGATGGTAGAGAGAATATTTAGGACTGGTGAATGATGAGAAAATATTCGGAATTTATAGCCAACCACGCCAAGCTCGTCCTCTTCTTCATGACGATCTTGCTGGTCTTTTCCTATTTTGGCTACAAACAAACAGGAATTAATTACGACATCCTGACCTACTTGCCCCAAGACCTCAATTCAACGGAGGGGCAGAAGATCCTGGATGAGGAGTTCAACAACGCTTCAACGGGCATGCTCATTGTGGAAGGGGATGACCGGGAGGCCGAGGCCCTCCGCGAAAAAATCCTGGAGATCGAGGGCGTGGAGGATGTCATCTCCAAGTCCTCCCTGGTCGGGCAGACGGTGCCGAAAGATATGCTGCCGGACAAGGTCAGAGATGCCCTCTATGCGGACGGATCCACCCTCATGGTGGTGAAGTTCAAGGACTCCGCCTCCTCCATGACGACCATGTCGGCCATCGACCAGATCCGCAAGTTGGATTCCGCCCCCAAGTACCTGAGCGGGATTTCTTCCCTGGTCAAGGACACCAAGGATGTCATCGACAAAGAAACGCCCATCTATGTCTTGCTGGCGGTGGTTCTGGCCATCATCGTTCTATCCCTGACCAATGAGTCGACCATCATCCCCTTTGTTTTCGTCCTGACCATCGGCTACGCCGTGGCCTACAACTTCGGGACCAACTTCTTCCTGGGCGAGATTTCCTACATCACCAAGGCCATCGCCGCCACCCTCCAGCTGGCGGTCACCATGGACTATTCCATCTTCCTCTACCGGAGATATGTGGAAGAAAAGAAGAAGCGGGAGACCACCCAGGAGGCCATGGCCCGGGCCATTGAAAACACCATCTCCTCCATCTTCGCCTCCTCCTTTACGACCTTTGCGGGCTTTATCGTTCTGGTCCTCATGGAACTGGGTCTGGGTAGAGACATCGGCCTGGTCATGAGCAAGGGAGTCCTGATCGGCCTCCTGACCACGGTCAGCGTCCTTCCGGCCATGCTTCTCGTGACGGACAAGTACGTTAGCAAATACAACCACCGGGTCCTCCTGCCCTCCTTTAATAAGCTGTCCGATTTCAGCGTCAAGCACGAAAAAGCCCTCTTCGTCCTCTTCCTCCTCCTCTTCATTCCGGCCATCTACGGGTCCGCCAACGCCGAGGTCTATTACAATCTGGACCGGTCTCTCCCCCAGAATCTGGACTCTATCGTTGCTCTAAATAAGATGAAGAAAGACTACAACATGGCCACCACCCACTTTATGGTGGTCAAGGAGGACCTGGCGGATTCCGCCCTCACGGCCATGGTGGATGAGGTTGAGGATGTCGACGGGGTCAACTCCGTCATCTCCACCAACTCGGTCCTGGGGGCGACCGTCCCCAATGCCTTTTTACCGCAAAAGCTCAAGGAAAATTTCAGCCAAAACGGCTACCAGATGATCATGGTCAACTCCGCCTACCAAACGGCGTCGGATGAGGTCAGGGACCAGATCCACGCCATCCGTGAGATCATGGACCGCTATGACCCGGAGGCCTACCTGACCGGAGAGGCCGTCCTCACCGATGACCTCACCCTGATCTCCAACTCGGACTTTACCCGGGTTTCCCTGGTCTCGATCGCCATGGTCTTCCTGATCCTGGCCTTGGTTTTCAAATCCATCGCCCTCCCCATCATCCTGATCGGGGCCATCGAGCTGGCCATCCAGATCAACATGGGTATCCCCTTTTACATGGGACAGACCATCCCCTTCGTTACCTCCATCATCATCGGGGTTATCCAGCTGGGATCAACCGTGGACTATTCCATTCTCATGACGGACCGTTTCCTCTATGAGTACAGAAAACAGGGTGATGTCAACCGGGCCTTGAGCCTGGCCACCCGGGAGACCTCCAAGTCCATCGTCACCTCGGCCCTGTCCTTCATGGCGGCCACGGTCGGCATCGGCATCTTCTCCAAGATGGAGATCGTCTCCACCATCTGTATGTTCCTTGCCCGGGGGGCCATCATCAGCATGCTGGTCATCCTCTTCATGCTCCCGGCCCTCCTGTCCACCCTCTTTCCCTTTATCAAAAAGACAACCAAATCATTACAATAAGGAGGTTTGTATGAATAAGAAAATCAAAAGAGTCCTTGCCTTTATGGTGGCTTTTTCCCTGGTGGCCAGCCAACCCATCTTTGCCGCTTCCGGCCTCATCGAGAAAAATGAAACCGTCTACGTCATCAAGGAAGACGGACAGGTCAAAGAACAGGTCGTCTCTGTCTGGCTCCATGGAGATAATAATATAGAAGGAAAGGACCCCACCGACCTCAAGGACATCAAGGACTTGAAGAGTGACCGGGAAATTGAGGTCAAGAACGGGGCCATCCACTGGAAGGAGGATAAGAAGGACCTCTACTACCAGGGAATATCGGATAAGGAAAGACCGGTTGATGTCCGTATTCTCTATGAGCTGGATGGAAAGAAGGTGGAAAACCGGGAATTGGAAGGCAAATCCGGCCACCTCAAGATCACCATCCAGGCGGAGAATAAGAACAAGACCCGGCAAACCATCGACGGAAAGGAGCGGGAGGTTTATGCCCCCTATCTTACCGTCGCTACCCTTTCCTTTAATGAAGAGATGGCCACCAATATCCAGGCAGAGGATTCCAAGGTGATCAAGGATGGGAAGAACCAGCTGGTGACCACGGTCCTGACCCCGGGTCTTTCTGCCAACTTCAAGGGCATCCTGAAAGAGGACCAGCTGGACCGGTTCAAGGACCAAGCGGTAATGGAGATGGAGGTGACGGACTATCAGCCGGTCGAAGCCTATGTGGTCACTTCCAACGAATTCTTCCAGGAGGAGGTCAAGCCGGAAGGGATTGATGAACTAAAGGATGGAATCTCCGCCCTGGAAGACGCCTCCGGTAAGCTGGCCGAGGCCTCCCAAAAGTTTGTCACGGCCCAGGATGAGCTCAACCAGGGGATTGGCGACTTGGGAGAGGGTGTCCACCAGCTCCACGCCGGGGCCCGGGAATTGGATGAGAAGACCGGACTCCTGGAGGAAAAGCTCATGCCCTCTCTGGGCCAGCTGGCTGCCCTGCCTGAACGGGTTGAACAAATGGCCCAGGGGGGGAACCAGCTCCTGGCCGGCCTGAAGCAGTATGCCGGTGGGGTCGATGAGATCTCCTCCCATATGGACGAGTTGGCCCAGGGCGCGGAGGCCCTCCGAGCCGGGGCCTCAACCCTGGATGACGGACTCGGCCAATTGAAGACGATGACTGAAAAATTCAAAGATGGCGGTCTTTCTGTTGCCGGCCTGGTGACCGGCCTCCATGACCTTTCTCAAGGAAGCCTTGCCCTCAGCGACAATCTGGGAAAGGCTGGGAAAGCAGCCGCCTCCTTTGCAAAAAATGAGGAGGTATTCAACGCCAACTTCCAGGCCATGAACACTGCCGTCCAAAATCTCCCCCTGGATGCCCTGTCCAAGATGGGCCAGGTCAATGTCAAAGACGATCTGGAATCCATGGGGCAGGAGGTCACCACCATCGGCGGATCCGCCCAGGACCTGGGGCCATCCATCGCCCGCCTGGTGGCCCTGGCAAACAGTTTGGAAGAAGCAGGAAATAGTCAAGCCGCTCAAGCCCTTTTGGCTGAGGCACAGACCTTAGAAGGGACTGCCGCCACCATCGGCAAGTCCGCTTCCCAACTGGGCCAGTCGGCACAGAATATCGGTTCTTCCCTCCAGTCCATGAAGGACCTTCAGGGCTCCCTCTCTGACTTGGAAAAAGTAGGAGCCATGAAAGACAATATGGGCAAATTGGCCACTGCTTCCCAACAGCTGGCTGACGGCTCCCAAGAACTGTCCTCCGGCCTGGGTGGTCTTGAAGCCGGTGCCCAAAAACTGGCCGGTGGCCTCCAGCAAGCGGAATCCACTCTGGCTGAAGAAATGAAGAAGATGAACCCGGATGTCGATCCCACCCATCCCGGGACCAACCAGTCCGGGGCCATGGCCTCCCCTCTGGTCAGTCTGGATACCGCCATCGGCCAGCTCAAGGATGGGGCCCACCGCCTGGCCGAAGGAAGCCAGGCCAATGTCCAGGGCGTCAACCGCCTGGCCTCCGCCCTCAGCGACCTGTCCTCCCACTCACAGTCCCTCACGGAAGGTGCTGAAAAACTCGTCGGCGGACTCAACGCCTTCGAGGAAAGAACCCACAGCCTAAACGGCCTCTCCCAACTCCAGGGTCAGGGCATATCCCCCCTCCGGGCCGGGATCTCCCGCCTCAATGATGGCCTGGGCCAGCTCGAAGACGGAACCACCCGTCTCCAAGACGGGAGCGGTCTCCTATCCGAGAATATGAAGACCTTCTCCGACAAACTCCTGGAATTCAAGGCCGACGGCATCGACAAACTCAGCCAAAAGATAGAAGACATCCCCGAAATCGCCGACATCCTCCAAGCCATGTCCGATCTCGCCAAGAAGGATGCCTCCTTCACCGGCCAAGGCTCCGGATTCCACGCCAAGTACCGGATCGTGGAGAAGGTAAAGTAGGGGGAGTGTTGGGCTGTGCTTTTGTATTACATTTGATTGCTTTCGTCTTTCTTTGGTGATATTATTTACTCATCAAAGAAAGGAGAGGATCAACATGGCGTTATCTACACTCACAGCCCGCGTCGATAAAGAAGATAAGATCCGTTTTGATGCCTTTTGTTCATCTGTCGGGCTCACCTCATCTTCTGCAATAAATATGTATGTAAAGGCCGTACTACGTGAAAACAGAATCCCCTTTGAAATCAAACAAGAGGACCCCTTCTATAATCCCAATAACCAAGCCTATGTGCTTAAATCTGTCCAGGAGTTAAAGGCAGGTAAGGGCACCGCTCACGAACTTATTGAAGATGACGATGAGTGAAATCATATGGTCCGATGATGCGTGGAAAGATTATCTTTATTGGCAGATGCAGGATAAGAAAACCCTCAAACGCATTAATCGATTAATCAAAGATATTGAACGTAATGGCCCATTAGAAGGAATTGGTCAGCCGGAGGCCTTGATTGGAAAACTTCAAGGTGAATTTAGCCGGAGAATTAATGAGAAAGACCGCCTTGTATATCATATTGAAGATGGTCGACTCTATATTGTCCACTGCCGAGGACACTATGATGATAAATAGCTCTCTAGAAAAAATAGCCCCGAAACTCCATCCTGAGTTTCGGGGCTTTTTTTAAAGAGCAAATAATTCAGCATGACTGCCTGTTCTAGTTAATGTGAGAACAAGATGTTTTTCACTAATTTTATAAATCAAAAGCCAATCCGGGCGAATATGACACTCTCTATGACCATGCCAATTTCCAGCTAATTGATGATCCTCATATTTCTCTGGTAATTTCTTCCCTTTGGAGAGTATGCGAATTACCTGATCCAGTTCTTCAATAGCCTGTCCTCTTTTCATCGCTTGTTTATAGTCTTTCTTAAAGCGTTTTGTCCAGGTTACTTTCAAATTCATTGTTTTAATTCCCTTAGGGCTTCTTCTACATCATCATAACCTGGAGCATTTTCATCTTCAGAGATCACATCCGCTTCAATGAGGGAAAGAAGAGTTTCCCGGTTGGGCCGGTCAACCTTAATTTCAAAGGGGAAACCACCTGTTCGTATTGCTTGTCTCAGAAAAACATTAATCGCTGTTGTTAAATTCATCCCAAGATTCTGAAATAAGATCTCACTTTCCTTTTTTACCTTTTTATCCATACGTACACTAAAATTCTGCGTGTTTGCCATGCTTTCCACCTCCTTTATATAAATAATACATCTTTTGCATTGCATTATCAATTCATTCAAATGTGAATAGTCAAGCCCACGTGCTGACAGTGAGTGAAACTATTCCGTCAGATGATGTTTGGGGGCTTTCAATGACCCTGACATCCTCAACATTCGCCCAAATCATCAGGGTTCTCGGCTCCCCGCTTCGGCCCCCAACTCCCTGCCCCCTTAACAAAAGAAACGCACATGAGATGTTTTTCCTATTTTTCGGGTCATTCATGAGACACATTCTATGGAAAAATAGGGTTGTCATCCGATCATGCCAAGAAGAGCAAAGGAGTGGCCTTGCAATACCTATCACCAGAAAAATAAAAGAAAATAAAAGATCTGAGGATCAAATTGCAGGCCATCCAGGTGGATCCGGTTCCCGGAAGCCTAGCTATTAAACGCAATGGAAATAAGCCGGAATATTACCACCAGGTGATCTTGGAAGGGAAGGCCCATCGCCAATATATTTCAGTAAACAATATAGATTTAGCCAGAAAATTGGCACAACAGGCCTACAATCGGTCTATGGCATGCCTCCTCCCATGGATGGAGAAGGAGCCTATGAATCTTCGGGAGATCGATCGGGCTGTGGATCTTCAGCTCCTCAAGCTTTGCCCGGAGCGGAGGACTCTGATTCATCCTATCCAGCCAAGCCTGGAGGAAAAACTGCATGAGTGGAAGAACATACCCTACCGGGGGCGACCATTCCTGTCGGATGACTCTTGCCTCTATACCAATAACAAGGAGCGGGTGCGATCGAAGACGGAAAAGATTCTTGCAGACCTCTTTCAAAAGGAGGGCATTACCTATAAATATGAATGCCCCCTCCTGCTGGAAGATGGGATCACCATCTATACGGACTTTACTTTTTATGATCCCTCTGCTGAAAAAGAAATCTATTGGGAACATCATGGCCTCATCGGTGAGGCAAATCCACCAGCATGACTGTGCCTGTGCTGTTGCTCTCTTCTACCTCAATCCTCCCTCCATGGAGGCGGCAGATTTCCTTAGCCAGGGCCAGGCCCAGGCCGACCCCCTTTTCCTTCTGACTCTCCGGCGAGGACAGGCGGTAGAAGGCCTGGAAGACATCCTTTTGATTTTCCTTAGGGATTCCATAGCCCCTGTCCTTGACCCGAATGATGGCTCGGCCGGCCGCCTTCTCCACCCCAATCTCCACCGATCCTTCCGGACGGCCATACTTGATGGCATTTTCCGTGAGGTTGTAGAAGAGGCGGAAGAGGAGGGTGTCCGACCCCAGCAATTCCAGGTCCGGACCATGGACCGACAGGCGGATCTCCTTCTTCTCCGCCAGAGGGGCCAGGTCCGTCATAACCTCATCCAGCAGGGGGATGAGGTCGATCTTCTCGTTGGTGGCGACATTCTGAAGGTTGGACATATCGAGAAGGGTCTTGAGGGTCCCCGCCAATCCCTCCACCTGATTCTTGAGAAAGGCCACCAGGTCCCGGGTCTCCGGATCCGGGTCCGGATGGTCCTCTTCAAAAACCTCCAGCCTCATCTGGAGGAGGGACAAGGGGGTCCGGAGCTCATGAGCCGCATTCCCGGTGAACTGCTTTTGGGCGGCAAAGGAGGCATGGAGGCGGTCCAACATATCATTGAAGGAATGGGCCATATCCTGAAATTCTTCCAGGGTGTCCGTTTCCAGGTGCATATCCTCCAGGTTGTTGATCTGGATTTTCTTGACCCGGTTGGAAAAATCCGCCAGGGGCTTGAGGGCCTGGCCACTCACAAAGTAGGCAATGACCCCGCTGACCAGGGTCACCGCTAGCGTAATATAGAGGTTGTTGGCGGTAAACCGGTCCCTGGCCTCATCAATAACGATGGTCACGGGGTCCTCCTTGCCCACTTGGCTGGGGTCAAAGGAAGCCTGGATTTCCGGGAGGGCGGAGACATCCGGGTCCTCCCCAACCGGGACCTGGTCCCTGATCTCTGCCCCCTTGATGGACTCCCCGATTTCATCGATCCGTCGGAGACCCGAATCGCCTAAAAGGACCATCATGACCAGACAGGTCATGGCGATGAGGAAGGAGGTCATGAGGGCGATCCGCCACTGGAGAGATTTAACCTTCATCATCGTCCACCTCGATCAGGTAGCCTTCGCCAATCCGATTTTTGATGGGGTCATAGCCGACCAGGGGCCGGAGCTTTTTCCGGAGGGCAGAGATGTGGACCCGGATGGCATTGCTGAAGCTGTCCACGGATGAGTCCCAGACATGGTCCATGAGCTCCTCCTGGCTGACCGGCCGTCCCTGGTGGATCAAAAGGTATTCCAAGATGCCCGCCTCCTTTTTGGTCAAAGCCACTTCCTTCCCATGGACCAGGGTGGTCCGGGCCTTGGTATCGAAGGCCAGGGGGCCTGCCTGGAGGCAGAGGTCGTTCTGGGTGAAGGGCCGGCGGAGGAGGCTCCTCACCCGGGCTTCCAGCTCCTCCAGGTGGAAGGGCTTGGATAAATAATCATTGGCCCCGGCATCCAGGCCATCCACCTTGTCCGAAATTTCGCTTCGGGCCGATAGGATGAGGACCGGGGTCTTCTGGTCATGAGCCCTCAGGTTTTTCAGGAGGCTCATCCCATCCATCCCGGGCAGGTTGAGGTCCAGGAGGACCAGGTCATAGGGTTCGACGGAGAGTTTTTCCCAGGCCTCTTCCCCGTCATAGCAAAGGTCCACGCTATAGCCATTCTTTCGCAGGCATTTGGCGATGGTGTCGCAAAGAAAGGTTTCATCTTCAACAAGTAGTAGTCTCATCACTTCCTCCTCATCCACAAGAATAGAAAAAGGAAGTGGAGAAAATATTTCCTTTTCCTTAACAGGATCTTTATATCCAAAATTGTATCATCTCTTTGAAAGATCTCCTCCCGATTCTTTCGGGATGGGTAACAAAAGGCGGAAGATCTTGCCGCCAATAGAATGTAGTGCTGAGGAAAGGAGCTGAAGTGGAAGAGAAAAAAATCGGGATCGTCAGAGTGGGCATGATCTTGGCCGCCTGCCTGATGGTCGTCATCGGGGCCATGCGAGGGGAAGTGCAGACCGTTCTCGCCAAGGCCATCAAATTATGCTTGGAGTGTGTGGGCATTGGCTAGCGTATTCAAGGAGCTGGGCCAATGGCTGACCAAATCCCGGTTCAAGGTCCAGGCCGCCGCCACCCTCCTGACCAACATCCACCTGCCCAATTTCTTTACCGGGAAACTCTACCAGGGCAATGGCAAGATGGTCTGCGTTCCGGGCCTCAACTGCTACTCCTGCCCGGCCGCATCGGGTGCCTGCCCGATCGGATCCTTCCAGGCCGTCGTGGGCTCTTCCAAATATAAGTTCTCCTATTACATAACCGGGATCCTCATCCTCTTAGGCGTTCTTTTGGGAAGATTCATCTGCGGCTTCTTATGCCCCTTCGGCTGGTTCCAGGAAATTCTGCACAAAATTCCGACCAAAAAGTTCTCGACCAAGAGGTTCAAACCCCTGACCTACCTCAAGTATGTCATCCTGGTCCTCATGGTCTTCCTCCTCCCCATTCTCGTGGTCAACGAGATCGGCCTTGGAGAACCCTTCTTCTGCAAGTACCTCTGCCCTCAGGGTGTTCTGGAAGGGGCCATCCCCCTTTCCATCGTCAACTCCGGTATCCGAGCAGCCTTGGGCAAGCTCTTCACCTGGAAGTTGGGGATCCTCCTGACCACCGTCGGCCTGTCCATCGTCTTCTTTCGTCCCTTCTGCAAGTGGCTCTGCCCCCTGGGCGCCTTCTACGCCCTCTTCAACCGGGTCTCCCTTCTCCAGATTGGGGTGAATGAAAGCAAGTGCATCTCCTGTGGCAAATGCGCCAAGGCCTGCAAGATGGACGTGGAGGTCCTGAAAACCCCCTGTCACGGGGAATGTATCCGTTGCGGAATGTGCATCAAAGCCTGTCCCACCCAAGCCCTGGCCTTCACCTACGGCCTAAAAGCCAAAGGCGGGGCACAACAAATGGAAATGAAAGAAAAGGAGAATATCATATGAGACTGAAAAAAATCACCATGACCATGGCCCTCATGGGCCTCATCGCCAGCCTGGCTGCCTGCGGGCCAAAAGAAAAGGCTCCCGTAGAATCCAGCAGTCAAGTCGCCGGAGAGAGCGTCGAAGCCGGCCAAGCCGGAATGCCCACCACACCCCCGGCAGAATCCGGAAAGTCCGGTGCTGAAGAGGAGATCAACAAGCTGAGCCAGGAGGAGAACGAGATCTTTGCCAAAAACAAGGATCTTTGGGACAAGGTCTTCCTCTCCGCCAACAAGGACTCCGGCATGATCACCGATGGCACCAACTACGGCGAATTCCTCAAAAAGACCATCGAATCCGCGAAAGACAAGTTTACGGCAGATGAGCTGAAAATCCTGAATGAAGGTGCAGACAAGATTGTAGAGATTGAAAAGAAAATCGAAGAATTGAAGAAGCAGGCACCGGCCCAGGCCAAGCCCCAAGACGGCCAAAGTACGGCTCCGGCTACCGCAGCCACCGGCGACAAGTTCCCCAGCTTCCAGGGCAAGGACCTGGATGGCAACGCCCTCGACAACAGCCTCTTCAGCAAAAACGCCGTCACCGTGATCAACTTCTGGTTCTCCACCTGCAACCCCTGCATCGGCGAGCTGGATGAGCTCGAAGCCCTCAACAAGGACCTCAAGGACAAGGGCGGCGAAGTCATCGGCATCAACTCCTTCACCTTGGATGACCAAAAGGAAGCCATTGAAGAAGCCAAGGAAATTCTGAAAAAGAAGGGCGCATCCTACCGGAACATCACTTTCCCCTCCAATAGCGAAGCGGGCAAGTACGTCCAAAACATCATGTCCTTCCCCACCACCATCGTCGTCGACCGCCAGGGCAACATGGTCGGTGACCCCATCATGGGTGCCGTCGCCGAAGGCAAGCAACACGAAGAGCTCATGAACCGCATCAACCAAATCCTGGAAAAGGATAAGAAATAAAGACGAATCAATCCCTCCTAACAAAGGGGCTGAGTCGGGACGCTGATTGCTTTCCGACCCAGCCCCTTTGTATTTTGTTGTGTGGGGGTGGGGGCCGCAGAGGTCGTGGGGGCTTAGGCTTGTCCGGAGAGTTGGCGGGTGCCTGAATGATGAGCGAGTACGGTCCAAGTCCGAAAAGATTTTAACCGACCTCTTTTTTTTTCAAAAAACATTTTCTATAAATATGAATGCCCCTTGCACCTGGCCAACAACATCGTCTTCTATCCCGACTTCACCTTCTTCCTGCCCCCGCAAAACCAGGAAATCTATTGGGAGCACTTTGGCCTCATGGATTCGCCCGACTACGCAATCAATACAATAAGAAAGATTCGTACCTATGAAGAAAATGGGATCTTCGCCGGGATCCGGCTCATTATGACCTTTGAGGGACTCCCCCTCACTTTGGACACCCAGCGGGCTGAAGCTCTGATCGACCGCTTCCAACTCCATCAATGCTTCAGGGAGGATGGGGCTGATTGATGGCCTAAAACGAACGCTAAGGGAAATAGTCCAGTCAGTTCTCTTCCAGTAAATCCGTATTTTCAATAAACCCGTTCTCCTTCCACCAGGAAAGAAGTTGATATGGCAATTCTTCAGATCTAAGATCGAGGTCGATCGGCTCCAGGTCGTCCAGATCGCAATTGACCTCGAAAAGATGAAGCTTTCCTTTGACTGGAAAAGGTTTAATGGGAATAATGCGACTAAAGACCCAGGAATAGCCCTCGAAAGTCTCATCTTCCTCTAACAAGGCATCCTCATGATCACTTTGAGCATTGTAGGTCCTAACTTCATCAAGTTCTGCAATCGCAATAGCATGACCATTCATTAAAGATGCTCTTTCTTGTTTGTTGATTGCCCTTGAAGCACAAATCAAAATCCATCCACGATAATCCGTTTTCCAACTACGAAGTTCAATCCACTTAAAGCCCAAAGCAATTAGAGTTGCGTAAAGGGGCTGAATGCTCAATGCTTTCATTTTTTCCTCCTTAATTCAAATCCTTCACATCTCCCGCCACAAACGCCCTGAATTCCTCCGGAATCTTTGCCAGGGCCTCTTCCGCCATCCGGCTCATGGCCAGCGCAACCCCGGTCTGTCGAGCATAGAAGGTCCAGGCCACCGACCCGGTGATGGCACCGATGGTGTCCGCATCGCCGCCAAGGGAGATGGCGTTTCGGATGGCATCCTCGAAATCTGCTGAATCAAAGAAGGCGGCCAGAGCCTGAGGAACTGTCCCCTGACAGGATGGATCAAAGGAATAGGTTGGCCGAATCGCCTCCACCGAAGGGATATCCGGATAAAAGTGCTCCTGGATGAATGCCCGGATCGCCTGCCTGGATTGCCCCTCTTTCGCCAGAAAAATTGCAGCTGCCACCGCCTCAGCCCCCTTTATGCCATCAGGATGGTTGTGGCTAACCACCGCACTTTGTTTGGCCCAGAAGATGGCCTCTTCCAGCGACTTTGCCCTCTCCCCACATGCGGAAACCCGCATGGCTGACCCATTTCCCCAGCTGTTATAGGGCTGGGGATGGTCGGCCTTCAACCATGAGGCAAAAGAAAGGCCATATTCACCCGTGGGGTTGGGATAGGCCCGTCCGATGGCCTGCATAGCCCTGGTAAATTGACTTTGCAAAGAATCCGAATCCTCTTCCTTTCCCCGCTCAATCGCCTCATCCAAGGCCATCCCCACAGCGATGGTCATGAGAGAGTCATCCGTATAATCGGAATCCGGGGAGAAAAGCGGAAAGTCCTTGGTTTTTATCGGTTGAAATTCAAAAGGGGAGCCGACAATATCACCAATAATGGCACCGATCATAATCATCTTCCTTTCTTATTTGCTATCGCCGTTTTTCTATTATCCACCGGTGCAATAGTGGTGGTTCGACCGGTTTCGCCAAGCCAACACTATCCGCAGCCGCCTTTCGCCCTCCGCAGGAGTGGTGGTTTGGTGTTTTTTCTCTAACCACCACTATTATAAGCTGCCTTTTTCCTCGCAAAGGAGTGGCGGTTTGGTCGTTTTCGCAGAACCAACACTATTATAAGCTGCCTTTTTCCTCGCAAAGGAGTGGTGGTTTGGTCGTTTTCGCAGAACCAACACTATCCGCAGTCACCTTTCGCTCTCCGCAGGAGTGGTGGTTTGGTCGTTTTCGCCGAATCACCACTATTGTTTCGCTGCCATAGGAGTGTTGGTTTGGCCATTTTCGCCGAATCACCACTATCGTTTCGCCGCCATAAGAGTGGTGGTTTGACGTTTTTTCGCTAACCAACACTATTATAAGCCGCCTTTCTCCCCTCCGCAGGAGTGGCGGTTTGGCCTTTTCGCCGAACCACCACCCCCTCCCCTGTCTAATCCTCCTATTTTCGGGTAAAGAATGAGTCGTACAGACGTCGTCGCATTGTGACCCCAATAGGAGACCGCTATGCCATTTGGACTATCGACTCAGGAATTTGATCACTTGCAATTTCTCCCCGTCCTGGAACGAATGTATCGGACAAATCGCGTCGATGAAATAAAAAACTATGCCAGCTTCTCACAAGTGGACCGCTTTCGCAAGGAGCTGGAGACTCTGGAGGCATTCGGCTTGCACAAGCAGCTGGATATTCGTCTGGATCAATCACAAGAAGAGAAAACTGCAGCAAGAAAGCTGTCCGACGGCAAAGTCGACACCATAATCTGCGTTTCCAAGGCAAAAATTCAAGAAACCTATCGAGATGGCCAAAATAAAAAATGCTACCGGCGAAAGATTCGACATGCCTTTATCGAAAGCACCGTCTTCCGAACCAATCAGGCCCTATCCTATGATGGCCATCATCCACCCCACTGCCTGAACTGCGGAGGACAAATGGAAGCGGAAAGTGAAAATTACTTTTGTCCCTATTGTCAAAGTCGCTATCAGGCAGAAGCCTACGAGTACAAGATGGCCCGTTTTTTCATCGAAGGTGCCTTTCATCATTTCCAATATGCCTTATTATTCTTGCTTCCAATCTTTGTCGTGGCTTTTTTTCAGACAAAAGGAATTATTGGCGAGCGTCAAATTGAAGGCTTTTCCTACGCCGGAGGACTCCTCCTTTCCTTTCTTCTGTGTTTTGCCCTGGTGAAAGGACTCCTTATCCTCTTTCGACATCAAGCCGTACTCCACAAGATAAAAAGCCATGATCCTCATTTTTCCGGGGAAATATTTACCATGCACCTCATTGATTTGCTTACCGTACACCCGGAAATACTGATTTCCACAAATGAAAGTAATAAGGGATCCTGTGGTGTAATTTGCCGCAATGTTCACCGCCTGCAGTTTCGCCGTTATGAGCGGAAAAATGATCAAGAAATCGTTGAATGTATTGGAAAAGTGGATGCCCTATACCTCAATGGAAATCCGGGCCGTGTTCATTTACGAGATAAGGAAACAAAAATAACTATACATTTGGCCAGAAGATACGGAACCCTGACCCCGGTCCACTATCTTCCTGATCAATTTACCTGCCCCAATTGCGGTAGCCACCAGATCAGTGGCCATGACGGTACCCAAGTATGTCAATTTTGCCGGACGGAGCTTCCCATGGATAACATCGACTGGGTTCTCTATCCGCTCTAGGCGAAAACTTCGTATTCAAAATTTATTCCGCCTTAAAGAATTAGGAGATGTACGGAATTCGGATTCTCCAACTAATCCCGATCCTCAAGATCCGGACACGGGAATGTCAAGAATTAAAAGTGCCGGCAAAAGCTATTGAATTTATACGATCCTCTTAAATAGACGGGCACTCCAGAAATCCATGCCCAACTCATCCAGATAAAAATGAAAAATGGCTCTCCAATTTTTTGTTGCTGTACTCAGAACAATGACATTGACGTCTTCTTTCAGCCTTTCTTCAACATAACGAAAGAGTTCTGCACCCAGACCCTGAGAACGTCGGCTAGGAATAACGTAGATTTCTTCCACCTCAAAGTAAGGCGTCCCGTCCTCCATGATGGATTTCATCCCTTTGGATGGATGAATATTTCCCAAAAGGTAACCGCAGACCCGCTTCTCCTCTACCGCCACAAAAATCCTGTTTCCAATAATGTCCTCTTTTTTATTCGGACGATAACCATAACAGCTCTCTTCCTCTGCCCAGTCTCGGGAAAGGTCGATCAAGTCTTGGATAAGCTGGTCTGTTATCTGTCTTTCTTCGATTATCATGAGTGTATATCCCCTACTATTTTCAGGCTTTTGTACCCCCCGAGAACCGCTCTTTCCGGATCGTCATCATTCCACTCTATAAAGCCGCCTTTTTCCATTTTCTAATTCTGGTTCGAAATGTACCAAAAGGGGCTACGGTATTTACATGAATAAACTTATACACTTCCCACACCGCCGTTTTAGTTGCTTCATCCGCCCATGTCCTCATATGGGGTTTGAACAATTCTTCCTCACTTAGGGAATCAATCATGGCATAAATGGCTCTAACATTTTCTTTTAGTTTTGCCTTCAGTTCTTCCAAGGAAAGGTGTGCATAGGTATCAGTAAACCACCGGTATAAGTCACTAAGTTGATTCCACTTAAATTGATCGGAGGGAGAATGCACTTTTCGTCCATTTTGCTCATCTTCTTCCCATTGAAGGAGCAAACTTGTCCATCCAACTTGATAGGCAAGGTTCTCTGCCGGCGTTCGATCAACCTCATCAACACGCCTATCTTTTAATTCCTCAGGGATACCATCAAATTCAGAAATATACTTTTCAAAAGCTTTCTCAATCTCTGCTTTTAACTCTTCCTTATTGCTATAGGTTCTCATATGGTCACCTCTTCGGTTTCATTACACCATGACAAGCTTGAATAAAGATGGATATATTGGGGCTTTCCCAAACTTTCCTGATATCTTCTATTATACAGTCTGTGATATACTATACGGACATAAAACAAGAGAGGAAAGGGATATTTATGAAAAAAAGAGTCATGAGAAATAAAATTGGGCATATTATTCTCTCCTTTTTATTTCTGTTTGCGGTGGTTTTTATGCCCCTCACTGTTCATGCGGAAGCAACCGATAATTGTACTGGTGACTGCCCCCATGAAGCCAAGATCGGCAATATGCACTACGATACGCTGGTGGATGCTGTGGATGCGGCAAAAGATGGGGATACCATCGAGCTACTGAAAAATGTCGTATTAAGCAAGCTCTCCGGCAACCGAACGGGTGACAGCTCTACTTCCGACACTGATGGAATCCTGCGATTCGACCAGGCGGGAACATACACCATTCTGGGAAATGGGCACACTATCTCCCGATCAGATGAGAAAACTTATGCCTTCAAAAACGTGATCTTCGCCAAGGATGGTGCGGTGGTCAATCTGGGAAAGAAAGGCGAACCGGAAAAGAGCCGCCTTATTATCGATGGCAAGGAACAGTACAGCACCAATGCCTTATTAATCGCACATGATAAAGGAACTATCAACATGTACGATGGCGTCACCGTCTGCAATTCGAGAATGCATGGCGGGACAGGTGCAGCCGGGATTGTGGTTTATGGTACCTTCAATATGTATGGTGGAAAGGTAGAAAATAACCAGTCTAAAATGATGGGTGGCGGGATCGGTCTTCCCCCTTGGCAGGCAGAAGCCACAGCCGTTCTTAATGTCTATGGTGGTACTTTCCGAAACAACTATGCGACCGGCGAATGGGGGAACGGCTTTGGTGGTGCCATTGCCAACTTCTATGGGAAAAGCGTCCATCTTGAAAATGCCGTCTTCGAGGAAAATAATGCACAATTTGGTGGTGCGATTTATTCCGGCACATCTCTGGAAATGAAAAACTGCACTTTTAAGAATAACAAAGCGGATAGCGCCGGCGGTGCACTTTATGCGACCGGTTCTATGGCCATAGAAGGAAGCATCTTTACTCAGAACCAGGCTAAAAGAGGAGGTGCTATTGGTCTCCTTGAATGTGACCTGGCAGTCGACGATCAATCGGTTATCTATGATAACCATGCGACCACAGCCGGGGACGATATGACAATTGATAATGATAAAGCCCACACGGTCAAGCTTCCCACCGGCAAAAGCATGACGGCCACCGGAAAGATGAAACCCTTCCGAGCGACGGGCTGGTTTGAGGATGGTCGCCAAGGAACACGCTACGACGCGAAAACTCATGCAGAAGAAGCAACCAAACTCGATTATCAACAGGAGCCCTGGCAGGCCGATCTTAAGGTCGTATATAAGAAAGCCTATACTATAACCTATGTGCTCAATGACGGTTCCTTTGTGGAAGGATATGAGGCTCCATCTTCCTATGAAGCGGGAGATACCACGCAACTTCCTACAGCAGATAAACTCGGTCGAAATGGTTATCGCTTCGAAGGCTGGTACGATAATCCGAACTTCGAAGGCGCTCCCATCACTGAGATTGGACCGGAGGTGAAAGGCGATTTAGTTTTCTATGCCAAATGGAGCAAGAATCCGACCCCAAATCCGGATCCTGATCCGAAACCGAATCCCGATCCGAAGCCGAATCCCGATCCAAAACCGAATCCTGAACCAAAGCCGAATCCCGATCCAAAGCCGGATTCAAAACCAATTCCGGTTCCCAAGCCGGAGAGTAAACCGAGCAAGAAGAAACAGCCGGAGAAAGCTAAGCCACCCAAAGCTCCAAAAACCGGAGATGAAACGACTCTTCTTCTCAGTGGAGCAACCGTATTCGCCTGTGGAGTAGGTGTCATCGTTCTTGAAAAGAAAAAGAAATGGGCTAAGTAATACAAATCCCCCTTTGCTGGATATAAGAGCAAAGGGGGATTTATTTATTGTGGAAATAATAGAGGTCTTCTGTCTATGAAGAACAAGGAATATTATTCATATAGATTGGAACGATTGTCTTTTAATTAAGAACTCCACTACTGATTAAGTATTTGAATTTATGATATTTTCGATATCACGGCCACCGTAGAATATTCGAACTACTGTGACTGACGACTGACCTCTCCTTGTCATCGACAAAATAATATATAATAAAGTTGTCCACTGTAAGCTGATGCATTCCCATCGAATGCCAAGGTTCCCATTCAATTAAGACATAACGAGCCGGCATAAAATCTAATGAACGAATTTCTCTTTTTATACGCCCCACCTGAGCTACAGCAGTTTCCGGTACAAGAAGTTCATTTGCAATGTATAAATAGATTTCACGCAAATCACTGAATGCATCTGCAGAATAGCTGACATCATAGCTATCCGTCATATGCCAAACTCCCTTGCGAATGCTGCTTCGACTTCATCTACAGAATATACTTTCCCCTCTTTAATGGAATCAAGACCTTTCTGGAGTTCCGTATCAAGCTCTTCTCTGGTCATTGCTCCAACAGCTAATGGCTTAGCAGGGGGAAGCCTTAACTCAAATGGCATACCCTTTTTCAATACAATCTGGCTATAAAGCATCTGAATTGCACTGGATGGAGAAATGCCAAGCTGAGAAAGAATGTTCTCTGCGTTATCCTTGAGATCAGTATCTATTCTTGCATAAACAGGAGATGTATTTGCCATAATATCGCCCCCTTTTTCTTTATTTTATTCATTTTTGCTTTCAATTGCAAGCATTTGCATAGAGTATATTATAAGAGAGCCTGAAATGTATACTTTTCCACTTTCTCCAACGTGATATAAGAGATTTTAAGGACGTTCATCTTTCTCGATTTCGCCATCTTCTCCATTACTTTTTCTATTTTATGTATGTTGATTCTCGAAATATCATTTATCATTCATCTATGCTAAGCAAATATGATGAGTATAATTCCAATTATTAAAATAAAAATACCAATTCCAAGATACACCTTCCCCACATGCTTAGCATAGCCCTCATTCTTGCGACCCATTTTGAAATCAGCCTCAAAACCGTTGATGAGATCATACTTTTCTCGAAAATAAATAAAATAGCCAAATAGAATGAATGCCAAGCCCAATAGCACAGATATCATCTTCAATATCAACATCATTTCCCTCCGATAACAAGGCAACATCATAATCTCTGCAAACTTCTACAAAGCCATGATTGAGAAAAAGTGAAACCGCCGGATTGTCGATGGCCATGTTGTCATATAAATTCCCTGGGCCATTCTTTTTGTTCTATCCTTACCAACATCTTAGCCTGCTGTTTTCTCTGTTTCAAATAATAATTATTATCGTTTTAGTGACTTCAGATACTCTTTTTCTTTCGGTGTCAACCGCCGGCTTTCCCGGGCTTTCTGTATCGTCTTATTATGAGTCCATACCTCTAAACGGTGATCTTCAATGGTTTTAATGGCCACATCCCATTGCTTTGCCAAGGCGGTTGCAAAGAACCAGGCAATCATCATTCGTACATAATACTCTTCACAATGAAGAGAAGCGGGGATTTCCAGATACTCAGGCTGAAAGTCTTCATCCAGAAAATGAGACATTAACATCTCAATCCCAAAACGGCAGGTATAGGTCTTTTCCGATGCGGACCATTCTTTGATTTTTTCCAAAAGTGCCACTTTATGCTTCTTGAAAATCTTCGGAGACAGAATATCGCAAACCGCCCAGTTATCGACATAGGGCAGAAAGCGATCGATGGCTTCAATACAGGCATCGTAGTCCTTCATTTCAGAGAGAAGGATTCCATGGAGAATATTTTCATCATAATATTTATGCGGCAAGTCGCTTAAGAAATTAGAGGCTTCCGGTTCCCTGGCAAGCTTTTTGGCTAGTTTTCTGATCTCTGGAAATCGAACCCCGATAAAGAGGTCCCTCGGAATATTCGGAACCAGCTTGGCCTGAAAATCTCCATAGGGGGCATCCTTTAAGGCAAATAATTCTTCTTTAATGTCCATACCGTATACTCCCATTGATCGAAAACTCTTTTCCCCATCAATAACATAGCAATCCTGCTCTATATTTTTTCCCTCAAATTCTTCCGTTTTTCCAATTATATCCACCATTCCGGCGTTAGCTCCCCAAGTTTGACAATTCTCTCGGCTTCGTAGTCAAGCATTACCTCCACTGCCTGATAACGTCCCGGCATCAGCTGCGTCATGAATTCCCGGCAGGCACCGCAGGGTGCACCAGTCTTTCCATCAGGCATGATGGCCAAGACTCTCTTGATTTCATTTTCGCCATTGGTAATCATATGAAACATCGCATTTCGCTCCGCACAAATACCTAAAGTACACGATGTATCCACACATACCCCGGTATAGATGGCTCCACTTGCCGATTCAATCGCTGCTGCCACGCCGCCGGCATATATCCGTTCAGATATTTCTCTTGGTTTTTGCACAGCTTTCGCTGCTTTGTATAAATCATGCCATATTTTTTCCATACGCTTCTCTCCGTTTGTTTTCATGGCTTAACGAAACTTTCATCTCATAGATACAGGTGGGTTACCCGACATATGATCGCCTTAGTGTCCGCCCTAACTGGTCATTATCATTCAGAAACTTAATTCAGTATGTCGATATCACCTCCTCCTATAGTCTAATAATAAAAAAGAGCTCGGAAAACCGAGCTCTTTTTTCTCCATCTATATCGAACCATCCCTATCCCAGAATCTGTGCTGAGCCAAGTTTTTAATAAAATCATCTATTTTTTTCATGTCCTTACTGACAATGACACCCGGAGCGTCTCCTTGCTCCTTGTCTACGATGCCTTCAGAATCCCCGATAATCCAAATCGGTTTGTAGTGCTTAAAACTTTCATCGACAAATTCACCAATGTTTTTATTGAAGTCTTTGGATGGTTTCTCCGGAACAACTACAATAAGAGCATCTTCTAAAACGGGATGAACGGTTTCATACCTATGAGCCACCTTTTGTCCATCCTTCGTATCTTGAAGGTTTCCCTGGATAATTTCAGCCTTGGCCTTAGCATCCTTAATCTTTTCTACTAGAGATTTAAAGTCAAAGTCGTCATCATTATCAGAATAAATTCCAACCTTCAAGGTATCGGTTTTAAAGATCGTATTCGCTTGAGCAAATTCCGGCATTCTTACCTTTTTCGCTTCCTTACTTGGCCTAATTCCAACAGGATCGAAGCCACGATCAGCATCCGGCTTATCAGCACCAACATTTTTAGCGATTTCTTCTGCCATCTTCTGATCAACATTGGCAAACATATCGACGACATTTTGCCTGATTTCTTCTCTTTCCACCTTAGATAATTCAAAAGAGAAGGCATTGATAATGTGCTCTTGTTCAACCTTACTTATGGACTGATAAAAGGCTGTAGCCTGACTAAAGTGATCTCTAAAGCTATCATCCCTCGCCCTGATCACTTCGCCATCGATCTTTTCCTGGTAGTGCTCATAGCCACCGTCCTTCGGACTTGCATAATATGGAGACTGGTCATCAATACTTGATTTATGGTAGGCTACAGGCCCCTTATTGATCATGTGTTGGTGCCAGCCATCTCTCTGATTATTATGAACTTCAGCTATCGGTCTATTGATAGGAATTTGTGCAAAGTTTGGCCCACCTAACCTTAAAAGTTGGGTATCGGTGTAGGAAAAAAGCCTGCCTTGTAAGAGCGGGTCATTCGAAAAGTCGATACCAGGAACAACATTTCCCGGGTTAAAGGCAACTTGCTCAGTCTCCGCAAAATAATTATCGACATTTCGATTAAAGATCATTTCCCCAATTTTAATCTTAGGAATATCTTCTTCAGGCCAAACCTTGGTAGGATCCAGGATGTCAAAGGGGAAGTCATATTCCTTTTCTTCCGGCAGGATTTGAACACAGAAATCCCAGACAGGATATGCGCCTTCATCAATCGCATCATACAAATCTTTTCTCTGGCTATCAGGATCATTTCCTGATACCTTCAAGGTCTCATCCCACACTCTGGAGTGGACACCCAGCTGTGGATTCCATTGGTATCGAACAAAACATGACTTTCCTTTCGCATTGATCCATCTAAAGGTATGGACAGCAAAACCATCCATCATTCGTAGGCTTAAAGGAATGGCCCGATCACTCATTTGCCACATGACCATGTGAGCGGACTCCTGGTTGCGGCTTACAAAGTCCCAAAAAGTATCGTGTGCTGACTGGGCTTGAGGCACTTCAGTATCAGGCTCCGGCTTAACGGCATGGACGAAGTCAGGGAACTTTATCGCATCTTGGATAAGAAATACAGGAATATTATTACCAACGATATCGTAGTTTCCTTCTTCTGTATAAAATTTTATAGCAAAACCACGCACATCACGGGGGGTATCTGTAGAACCTCTAAAGCCTGCTACAGTAGAAATCCTTGAAAATAAAGGAGTTTGCTTATTGTGACCAGAAAATAGGCTAGCTTTCGTATACTCACTCATATCCTTGGTCGATTTAAAAATGCCATGGGCACCGACACCACGAGCATGGACAATTCTTTCCGGAATCCTCTCATGGTCAAAGTGCATGATTTTTTCCCTAAAATGAAAATCTTCAAGAAGGCTTGGTCCTCTCCTGCCAGCCTTAAGGGTAAATTCATCTTCAGCCATCTTAAGGCCCTTGTTCGTCGTAAAAGCCTTATCCTTATTATCAACCCTGTTTTTCTCCAGATCTTTAACCTTGTCGTTATCCTTGACAGGATCAACCTTCTCAGACCCATTTGGAATTAAAGGTGCTTTAATAAAATCATGCTTGGTCTTCTCTTTTTTATCAGCCATCTTTACCTCCTAATATTTTCTTTCTAAGACAGGTAACGTATGTCTATAACTTATACCCAACCGCTTTCTATAAAGTTCGCTGCAAACGGGAATTTATGCCTGTTTCAAAATACGTTTGATCTCATCAAGATTCTTGGCAAAATAAATACCCTCCTGCCGATCTTCAGAGGACAGTCCTTTTTCAATCATATGGTTCAGAAGGGCTTTCAAATCATCATAGTAGCCATTCAGATTGTAGACAATGCATGGCTTATCCAGCTGTTTCAAAGACACCTTCGACATCACCTCTGCCATTTCCTCCAATGTTCCCGTGCCACCGGGGAAGGCAATAAAGGCTTCTCCCAAGGCAATCATGAGGTTTTTACGCTCCGTCATATCCTTGGTCACGATTAATTTCGTTAATCCCTCATGCTGCAATTCACTTTCAATAAAAAAAATCGGCTCAACACCGATCACTTCACCGCCAGCTTGCAAAACGCTGTCTGCGATCGCACCCATCAGTCCGGATTTGGAGCCACCATAGATGAGTGCATTTCCACTACTTCCAATCCATGCCCCCAATTCCTCAACGGCCTTTCGTAGGCCTGGGTCATTTCCTTCGTTTGCCCCAAGATAAACGGTAATGTTCATTCCAATTTTTCTCCTACTTACAGAAAGAGATTACTTCTTTTGTTCTATCACTCGATCAATAAACATTTCTAAAAATTCTCTGGAATTTCCCCTTTCCACAGCCATTGTTCTCATTCGAAAATTCAAATCCGGAAAGTTCCGTTAATGCTTTGCTGCAAGTCCATTCGTACATCCCGGCATCAGGCTTTTGTACATGCTGATAGAAGGAATATGAGGCACATTCCTATTGTGGCAAGAAAAAATAGACGACTTAAAAACTTCATTTGTTTCTCATTACAAATTTAAATGGAATCTCCATTTTATGATAAAGCCTGGTTCTTCTTTATTATCTTTCATACTTCCCAAAGTCGAATGAAATTTAAATTTGGAAAATATGAAAGGGAGGCGAAAATTCGCAGAGCTCGCAACATCAAAGTTAGGGCTATATCCAGTGCATATCTGGGGGGTGCTATATTTCCTTCAAAAATTTTAAAGCCAAATACAACTTTCCAAGATCATGGTTGGCAGTATGGAGTCCCTCTACTTCATAGGAACTCTCGCTTAAAACGTCTCCAGACTTCAGAAAGTGATAAAGTTCAAGCCCATAATAATCGCAGGCGGCTTGGACACCGGCAAGCTCCATTTCTACAGCTATACATCCCTCCGATTTTCTCTTCGCGACAAGCCCACGAGTCTCACGAATCATAACATCTGTCGTCCAGACCTTTCCTTTGACATATGGGGCCTTTTCCCGGATAAAAAAATCTTCAACCTTATCATGATTTTGAATATCCAGGTAATCCGAAGGAGGCGCATAATAATAGGATGCCCCTTCACCCCTATAGGCCTCTGTAGGGATAATGTACTTTCCAAAAGTCTTTTCCTTATCCAGGCTTCCACAAGATCCAAACATGATAAATTGATTGGCACCTGTTATCCAATTCACTTCTACACAATCTGTTGAGGCAAGGGCTGAACCCATCATCGTAAGGTAGAAGGCAAATTCTTGACCCTCAAAGTGACTTTTATAGACTGGCCTTGACCCTCTCACAGATTCTATATGACCAATTTCCTGACACTCAAAGTGGTCAAGCAAATATTCGAGTATCTTTTTCGAAAAAATGATCAAGCATTTTTCCGTCAAGTCTTTCTTTTCTCCGTAAAAGTCTTTTAGACTGATCACCGGGTCTGTGTCTTTATCAAAACTGTCTATGATCATTAGTATCTCCTTCTCATCAATACCAGGACTTCCGCCAATTGTTCAAGGCTTAGACTCATACTTGGAAACTGATCAGTGCATCTTGATTTTCCTCATTGTTTATCAATATGCTAACCCACCACCTTATGGTCTGTCGAGGTAAATGGACATGCCGACTTTAGTACATATGTTCTAGGCATCTTCATATCCATGTCATGAGTGCCATTCGAGGATCACCGCACTTATAGGAGATCATGGACATAACAAAAAGCCACCCCGCAAGGAGTGGCTTTAGAGATTGAAGAGATCGGCATGAGAACCTGTTCGAAAGAGCATAAGTGCAAGAGCCTCCTCTTCCACTTCCACACGATAAATCAGCAACCGGTCCGGCTTAATATGACATTCTCAAAATGCGGCATACTTGCCGGTTAAGGCGTGATCCTTGTTGCGCTCAGGAAGCACTTTTTCTTGAGCCAGCAAATCCACGACATCATTGAGCAGACGAAGATCAAATCCTCTTTTTTGGGCAAGCTTCAAATCTTTCTTGAAGCGGTTGGATAAGACGACTTTAAGCATTGAGTACCTCGTTTAGTGCATCCGAAAAAGAATCGTAACGCTTGTAGTTTTTAGGATTCGCTTTCATATCGTCGTACTCATCAAGTGCCGCAATGGTTTCATCGTTTGGCATATTGCGCTTAATGGCGAACGGAATCGCCTGCTCCCTGACCGATTGTTTTAGAAAAATGGTTACTGCCGTTGTGAGATCCATGCCGAGATCTTTAAATAAAGCTTGAGACTCTTTCTTAAGAACCGGATCAAGGTTGATATTTGTACTTACTTTAGCCATGTGTCAATCACCTGCCTTTCATGAATATGATAATAGAAAAAAGGCAAAAAACAATGGATATGTGCGTAATAGGCATATAACACGCTATTTTATATATCCTCTCCGATTCTCTGACCATCTTTGATTTTTAGTAAAAGTAGTGCTCTATTCTTCTTAGATATGCACTTCTTACATTCTCCAATCAAAACCACTTCGATCTCTTTCTGTAAAAGCCTTTTTTCTGTGAGTTCATGTATGCTAAATTATAGGCGTAATTTTATAGTTAGCCTTTCAGTTTCTTGAATAACATGGCTACTCGTTATTCATTTTCATTAATAGCCTCTTGATACAATTTCATAAGTTCAGCAACACACTCGGATTCCGTCATATTTCTCCAGTCAAACCCATATGCTTCCATTACTGCTTTATCATTTTCTTGATGGGCTTTTCTCAATTCTGGTGGCATGGTCAGTTCATTGTATAAATCTGCATAGGATGATTTTGGATACAAATTTCTTGCTTCAAGTATTTTATTTGCTGTTTTTTCAATCCTCTCCTTTTGTTTTTCATTTGAATTTGGCCAAGGGAAATTATTATATACAATATCTTTTGAATACCTATAATCACTTTTTAATCTGCCAGCTACAGCTCTCATCCATCCATTATGAACATTTGATGTAAGTACACCAAATTCATAAATTGTGGCCTCAGGAATAATCAAAGCTGCATCGCTTGCTACCACATCTCCAGGTAAAAATCCAATCGGTATATATTTTCTTCTTTCAGAGGAAACCCTTGGCAATAATAAATAATCGCCATTAGGCTGTCTTACTTCACCAAAAGAATATGGTATTTCAGCAAGCTTTTGTGTTGCTTTTCTCTTGCTAGATAATCTGTAATCGCGAACGGATTCGATCCTATCTTTAATAGGTTTAATCCTAATTCCTTTCATTGCATCTGTTGAATTCATCCACAAACAATACCTATCAATCTTGTTAATAAATTCTCTAGACCCCATAAATAATTTAATTAAATTTATAGAATTGGGATAATCTTTAATTAATTCATCTCTTTCTGATTTATCTAACAAAAGATTTCCTCCATCATTAGGCATACTACCAAAAACCATTTTAGGAACATTTGATATTGGATTTTTTCTTGATGAAATAAATACATTAGGTCCTTGCAGTAGATATGAATTAATGTTTTCAGATTTTTTTAGCATACTATCTGAAGAATATAAATGTTTTTCTTTTCTCTCAATTTGCGAAAACCCAATAATTACACAATGAACATGAGCCTTCGTAGTTGCTTCACTATCCCACACAAAAGATTGATGAGCAAAGTTAATATATATATTATGCTCTTCTGATAAAGGTTCCCATAAAATGGATACTTGTTCTCCTTGTGCTATGGAATTAGTTGAAACGAATGCACACTCAATATTGGTTTTATCGATAAAATCACAGGATTTCTTATACCATGCAGAAACGTAATCTAGGTTTCCAACTCCTCTCATTTTGCCAAAAATTAGATTCATATCCTTTTTTTGGTCAGCACTCATCAACCTCGCTCCTGAAAACGGAGGATTCCCCATAATATAATCTAGTTCATATTTAGAAATCACACTTTCCCAATCGATCCTTAAAGCATTGGCCTCCAGAATATTAGAGTAGGTTTTCAAAGGTAAAAAGTTCAAATTTACATTGACAATATCTTCTGTTTCTTTCATCATCTGGGATTCAGCAATCCACAAGGCAGTTCTAGCCACTGAAACAGCAAAGTCATTTATTTCTATACCATAAAACTGAGAAATGGATACTTTTATTGGGTTATGGGTTTTTCCCATAACGATTTGACTCCCTAACAATTCTTTTAAGATTTCATTTTCCAATTTTCTTAATGAAATATAAGTTTCAGTCAAAAAATTTCCACTTCCAGCAGCAGGATCTATTCCGACACTGTATTTGATACAATTTAACGCTGGTGCGTAAGTCATGTGTTTATCCTCGAAATCCCTTGATTTACAGGGATTTTCGCCTTTCTGCAGAACTTCCTCTGCTGCTTTTCGTGGCAGTTTTTGTATGATTTTAGAGTTTTTCTGTGCCTCATGTTGGTGTGCCTGTTTCCGATTTTCGTACCCCTGAGCGAGTAATCGTTAAAAGGTTTAGGAAATCGTTAAATTGTTTGAGGAATCGTTAAAAGGTTCAGATTGCTCATCGTTTCAGTGCATTCAAAATCTGCAAAGCCTCCTGTGCCCGCATATACTCTGACATAAATTGCCAGTCTGGATCACCGTCCAAGGAAACCGGGAGAAGTATTTGCTCTCTACGAATTCGTTCGTCATTAATTTCCCGATTAAAGCTGTATTTTTCTTGCAAACGAGAAACTAATGTTGCTAAAAATTGATAGCTATATTCATTCAATTTGCTATTTCCTAATGCTGTCACGTGATCACTTGCTACAAATTCAAATGGCTGATAAAAAGCTGTTCCTACAGATCCACTATTTGCTACTGTTAAGCAGTTCTGATACACACGCACTTTTTCATCGTTGCCGACGAAACCATCAACACCGTTGTTCTGAGCAGTAGAGGAAACGTAAGGCATCTTTCCTATTATATGATCGTCTTTCTTTAATCGCTTTCCGCGACCTATGTTTTTGAATATCTCTTCGTACCCGAAAGCCTTCCAATCTCTATCGGTCAGTACCCCCCCCCTGAATGTTTATGCACGATACCAGTTTTTCATACCGATTTTGCATAATTTCTGTAACATATGACAAGGAATCTGATTCAAGTTTTGCGATGGTCTGCTCCATGTAAGCATGGTTCAGCGCTCCGCTGTCCGTAAGAGGAAGCATGATGCGCTGTTCGGCAAGACGCGTGGAGTTTGCCGTATAGGAGTAGGAATACCTCTCGCGATTCGATTCAAAGCAGCGGGCAATAAATTTTAAAGCTCCGGCGGAAAGTGCTCGCTTCGGCGACAAGATGTTGACCTTTGTTCCCGTATAAAATGGTGTGGTCTGCACAAAGGGTTTTGCCGTCTCATTGCCGATGGTAATGACAGGTACTTTATCCCAAAGATAAGCCTCATCATGTCCTTCGGTAAATCCGTCAACACCGTTGTTCGTCTCTTTGCGCGTGACATAAGGAATGCGACCATTCTCTTTGTCAATTTTGTTGCCGTCCAGCGTCTTCCCAATAGTGATGTTAAAAAGATCGCCCAGTCTAACGCCTCCCCATGTGGTGTCAGGCATGGCGCCTAAAGCAAGCAAGTCATCCAGTAGTCGATCCTTGAAGTAGGGCAGGACTTTCTCCAGCATGCGTTTTTCCTGCTCCTTCATGTAGTCAGACATGAATTGCCAATCGGGTACACCATCGAGAGTGATGGGGAGAAGGATTTTTTGTCTTTTCATTCGTTCAGCATTGAATTTGTATCCGTATGCATATTTTGATTTTTGTTGCAAAATGCACTGCTTAAGAAAAAGAAGTGTATATTTGTCGTTCGAATCAGTTTTTTTGATACCAATACGCTTCACGTCATCAGAAAAAGTGGCTTTATAAGGATGATAAAAAGTTTCTACAACACTGCCGTTATAATTAACGCCAAGGATGTTCTGATCAGTGCTCTCGTTTTCATTAGATACAAACGCCGTAATTCCATTATTGGAATCAGACGCGCCAACAAACGGTATCTTGCCTGGTTTCATATCAGCTTTTGTGAGTCGCTTCCCAGACTTAATTGTAAGCTCATCTTCGATAAAAAAGTTCTTCCATTCTCTATCCTGCAAGCTCAGCATGTGCTCACCTCCTCGAAGAGGTAGCCTCTTCCGTGAGTGATCATGTCGAACTCGAAGGTCAGGTAATCTGCGATGGTTTTCTGAAAATCTTTCTCCGTCGGGATCTCGTCATTAAAGTAGTAGAAAGAGTGCAGCCATTCATCATCCGCTTCAATAGTGGTTTCCACCATGAACTTGGTCGGAGCTTCCCGTTTTCCCCGGAAGCAATCCAGCAGGCGCTGTTTTTTATCCTTGGCGGTCTCTGTCTCCACCAGTCCGACGTGTTTTCGTACCACGAAACCGTCATCTTCAAAATTAAAAAACTTCACCAACCGATCTTTGGGCTGTGGTTTATGAGCCGTAAAGACAGCAATACTGGGATTTACACCGACGCGGTAAAAGGTGTTTTTATTCAAGGTAATCACGGCTTCCAGCGTGTGATTTTTTAAGATGCGCCGCTTCGTCTTTTTATCTTCACCGTTTTTGCCAATCATGGTGGATTGCGGAACGATGACCGCCACCCGTCCGCCTTCGGCCATGCAATCTAAAAGGTGTTCCACAAAGGAGATCTCTCGCAACTTGGATGTGGCATCATTTTTCCCTTGCGAGTACGGCGGATTCATCATGCCGACGCTGGGCGCAATGGTTCGCTGGATTTCTTCTGCGGAGCGATTAAAGAAGTCGTCGCATTCCAAGTTTGATCTGCCGTCTCCACGTAAAATCATGTTAGTTGTAGCGATGGTGAACATGTCTTCACGCAACTCGATGCCGTGGATTTGCTTTTCCTTGATTTCGCTTCGCTGGTGTTCGTCCTTCGCGTTTTTGAGCATCCTGTGCATTCCAGCGATGAGGAAGCTGGACGTTCCCGTACAGGGATCGAATAGAGTGTCGGTCGGTTTCACATCCAGCAAGTCACAAAAGAGTTCGCAAATATGGCTCGGTGTGAGTACAACGCCGAGAGACTGCCCGTCACCGCCGGAGTAACTCATAAACTCAGAATAGAAGCGTCCGAGGATATCTTCTTTTACATTCGCACGCAGCGCTTGCAGGATATTTTTCTGTAGGTAAATGCCAAAGTACTTAAGCGGTGTCATACCCAAGTCATCGCGCTTTTTATTGAGTGACTGTCTGTTCTTGATAATGGTGAATTGATCCAGAATCATCTCACGTTTTACATCGGGTTTTACCCGGATACGTTTTAAGTGGTTTGAGAGAGCTTCCCAGACAATATCTCCATCCGTTTTGACCTCATCGCCGATCAGATCATCCAATTTGAAGCTGGGATCTTGCAATGCCAAAAGAAGCGCCGAGACTACCAGGGGCTTTTCGGTTTCGCCAAGCTGTGCATAGTCGCGCAGATATTCATGCAGCTCGGCAGCGAGTTTGACGATCTCTTCCAGTTCCAGTTCCTCATCGGCACGAATACCTTTCACCTGCTCGTTATAATAAGCGTCGATGTTTTGCTCATTGAAATTGATGAAAGTTTCAACTGGATCGAGAATCGAGATGGTTTTTCCATCACAAAAAACCGGCTGGATCAGGTGGTGAACCTCATCACCGGAAACCCCGACGGCAAAAATCTTCTTAAAAGGTGTATGTTTGGCAACGTGTTCGCCATAGTGAACTGCCCCATTGACAGCGTAATTTACCGTCGCATCCACCGAGCGATCCAAAGTACTCTGATCCTCATTCCATTTGATATGAAAATTGGTATCTCGTTTATCTTCGATAATCAGCACAAAGTCTTTCACTTGCGCAATAAACTCCGGGCTACCGAGTTTTCCCGTGCCACGTTTGGACGCTGTTTTTAACGCTTCATCAATATCTTTAATGCCGCTGATTTCTGCAGTCGCTTTGATCTCTGCTTCACGCAGAAGTTCAGCCACATAAATATCTGTGTTCTTTTCTCTTGGCATGGACTTTTATTTCCTCCTCTCGGGCACTTAGATGGATCTGTTTTCAGACTTTGCAAACAGTAATCCGTTAGCTGTTGTTGCATATCTCTGTTTGCTGCTGGTCGGCTTATCCGGAATGGTCAAGCGCAATAACCCGATATCTACCAGCGGTCGAATGATGTTTTTTCTAAAGTACTCTGCTGTTTTAATACCGCAGAATGTCTGCATTTCTTGCCGGCTGCGTGGCTCTTTGCAATAGTCCAGTAGTTTTTGGATTTCTTCTGTTGATAGTTTCACCTGAGAATAGACTTCCGTACTGACTTGCGTACCAACTTCCGTACTGACTTGCGTAGTTGATTTGTTGGAAGTCGGTCCCACACTTGCCGTCGCTGCCTCAGAAAGCGGAATGGCGATGGTAAAGACATCGCTTTCCGTGAAGGTAGGCTGCCCGCCGGAATAGAGCTTAGTGTATTTATAAGTATTGCGCATACCACTGCCCAATTCGTCGGCAAGCCCGATCTCGCGGAAGACTTTCGCAATCGGCGGGTTTTTAGCAAAAGGCTTAAACGTCTTCAGGTTGAGGTTGCCGTGGCCATGTGCCAGATTGGCGTTTTCCGTCGTGATCTTATCTGCCTCAATCACGAGCTTCGCCACATAGCCGCTGGAAAAATCTCGATGCATGAGGAGGTTGGAGACAATCTCACGTAAAATCTTATCTCTGGCGCTGATACGCTGAATTCCTTCCATGACAAAGAGATCGTTTAAGTGTTTCTGTCCAAAAGCAATGAGCCGGTCATAGCTTTCAATGAGGTTTGTAATCACGACATCGCGGTCATCGTAGCGATCGACATTAAAGACGCGAAAGATAGCGTCGGTCTTGTGCTGGGGGAGCACCGACATAATGCGGTTATCGCTGCCAAAGAGCAAAATTGCAGCAAGCGTCAGACCTTCTTGATTGGTATCCGGATCTTTCAAGATGAGTCCGCAGCTTCGAAGCATCTCTTCATCACTCATATCCAGCCATGCGTGATGCTCAGTATTAACACGAGTCATTCGTCTTGCTCGCTCCAAAAGATCCTTGCGCAAAGCAGTAATAGGAATCGCCGGATACACCTTGTTCACGAAATAAGTGTTTTGCTTTCTCGCATAAAGCTTAAAAACCAAATCAGCGTTGTCGGTGATATCGATATCGGAGTCGTTATTGCGGTCGTAAATACGCCCGGCACTGCGATAAACCGTCTTTCCAGAAGGAACGTAAATATAAAGGATCGTTTTGCCATCCTCTTCATACTCTTCCGGCGTGAGATAAAGCGGCGGAAACATTTTCGACTCATTGTTAATCGTCGTCACAAAATCTTTTTTGATTTGCATAATACGATCCGGCTCAACACCTGCGACTGTTCCATCGTCTTTTACTCCGAGAAAAATATGTCCGCCATCACGGTTGGAAAAAGCGCAGACGGTTTCGTAAACATCTTTTGTAATATCCGTTCTTGAGCGTTTAAACTCAACGCTGATGTTTTCTCCTGCGCGAATGAGTTTTTGTAATGTTTCAGGCAGTCTCACCGTTCATCCTCCTCTCGTATGGTCTCAAACAGGTCTTCCACCTTGCAGTCCAGTGCCTCAGCGATTTTCAGCAGCACATCCATGCGTACATGCTCGTTTTTCCCGAGTTTGGCTACCGAATTACTACTGATATCTGCGGCATCTCTTAACTGGACTTTGTTCATGTTCTTATCGATTAAAAGTTTCCACAGCTTGTTGTATATGATTTTCATCGATTTGCCTTTCTGCTCCATTTGTCTCCGAAGAGAGCCTGCTCATTGTTCTCAAGTTTGATGACCGTCTGTTTTGCAATGATGCTTTGTGCTTCTTCGGAGCAGTTCAACGTCTTATCGATAGCTATAAAGATTTGTTTCTCTTTTTCTTTGTTATAGATTTCAATCATCCGGCTCATGTCAGGACGTGGCATAGGATCAAAGAGGATGGAGTCATGCGCAATCGCCGGCAGCACTGTCGTATCTAAAACGGCGAGGTCATAGATCATCATCCCGCGATAATTTGTACTTGTGCCACTGTCCTTTGGCGTCTCAAAGTCATAGCTGTCAAACTTTGAGATTGTCAGATGTGGAGCATTGTACTGATCATCTGTTATGTAGTCATTGATTTCTTCCATCTTCCGGTTAATTGTGGCTTCAATTTCTTTAAGGACGAATTTCATTTGTTCTTGGTAGCGGTTATTTGCCTGTTTCTTCTCTTCTTGGAGTTTGTTCCGCTGATCAAAGGCATTATTTTCGTCCTGCAGTTTATTGATTCTTTGTTCCAATACACTGTAGGCTGTCAGGAATTCCTGAGTAAAAGTCATGGATGGCCGAATTTCAGACATTGCATTTCGAATGCTTTCTTCCTGTTCCTGCAAAGAGGCAAGTTCGACCGTAATCTTTTGTTTTGCACTTTCCAATTCCTCTTGAAGAATGCCTTGGATCTTGCTATGGAAAGACTCGATATCCATGAGCTTATTAAAATTTGCTTCCGGGAAGAACTCGGCAAGACTTTTCAGATCCGCTTCTGTCGGATAAATACCGCGCTGTAGATTTAGTTCAAGCAAATGCAGATCGTCTTGTTTGCCTTTGACGACGCGCCGGATATCGGTATATGCACGTTCTATTTCGTTGGCACGATTTGCTTCTTCCACTTCCGCCTCGTTGATGGGACGACTCCCTGAATTACAAAGCTCATCTCTTTTTTCTTCCAGTTCACGAATGGCTACGATGTTTTCTTGATACTTTCCCATTCCGTCTACGGCAGAGGGTATGAACTCATATTTTCTGGCTGCTTTGAATGCATCAATCTTATCTTCCACCAGATGAAGCTGTTCTTCAAAAGCCAGAATGGAAGAATACATGTTGTAGAGTGCCACCAAAACATGGATGGCATCTTTTTGTGATTCATTTCCACCGCGCATTTGAAGCGGTCTGAACTCATTGAGGTTGTTCTTGCCATAGATCCTAAAAAAGCGACTTACCGTATTTCTGAAGGAAAGACCGGGTAAATCCATGTCATATTTTTTCGCAAGCCAGTCCGTGAATTCTTTGATTTCCATCGAATCAATGGGGTCGTTATTCTCATCTACCTTGAAAACTCGCTTTGCGTCTGCTGTATTTCTGGCAAAGCGATAATCTTTACCGGCAAATGAAAAGACAAAGTAAATCGTGTGGTTGCCCAGCTCTCTCACCGGCTCGCTTTTAAGATAGGTATTCCCGCCAAAAACAAAGTCAATAATAAGGAGCATGGTGGATTTGCCGATGGATGCGGCTTTTCCGGGAATGCTTCCAAGCACCACGTTCAGTCCTTTATGAAAGATAACAGGTGGTCTTTGTCTTTTATTTTCTTTGAACAGTTCGCAGCTTATTTCTCGGAGCACAGAAAGATCCTCCCTTCGTCATCAAGCTCTACCTTTTGCATGGCATAAAGGCAGTCGAGAGCTTCGATGAGACGCACAGTGTCCTGATGCTTATGCGAAAGCTTTTGATAGATTTCGCGAGGAGATTTCGGATGATCCAGCATCCTCAAAATCTCAGGCATGAGTGGCAATGCACTCTCTTCGTATGAAAATAATTTATTTGGTAAGAGCATCGAATACCTCACAAGACTGTATAAAATACGAAATCAAGATGTAGCAATAGCGAACATCCTGTTTCGTAATGCTTTGCAGGCGTTCTGCCAACAACTGATAAATCAGCTCCGCCGGCAGATTCTTTTTCGCGAGCTTTTGGTAGGACACTTTGATTTGTGCCCTAAGTAGCTCGTCGCTGAAGACTTCCTGCTTGACCAGTTGTTTCATGTTCTTTTCTATGAAAAGGTAGTAACGCGTGACATTTCGCATTACCTCATCTAAAAGAAAATAATCCGCATCCTGATCTATCTTTTTTGTCACCGTAATGGCGTTATAGTTTAAATCCGCAAAATCGGAGACTTTGGCTCGACTAAGGTTTTCCAATACACGCCTGATGCCTTTTTCTATGTCCGTTCCGCGAAGCGTGGTGCGGGCATTATTTGTCTGGACCTGCAGCTGTTTTATCTTTTGCAGCTCTTTTTCGTCGGCTTGAGTATGTTTTAGACTGTAAGACTGAAAGCAGTCATGGCAAAGCGGAATCAGGTTTTCATAGCAGTTTTTATTGCCGGAAATATGAGCAACGCAGTAGTCATCTTTGCTTTGATGATTATCCGCCACTGTTTGAAGATGTTTGGAACAACCAGGCTTTGAGCAAGTGTGCTTGCAGTCTTCCAAGAGCGTGGCACCGTATTTTTTCTTTGCCCGCTCGGATGTCATATTAGCCTTTGCCATCTTGCGGTCATTTTCAAGCTCAGGATTAACGATAAATTCCAAAGACTCCTTGATGAGGTCAAAGATCACCTCTGCCACGTTAGCCCTTGTGACTTTTTTGTCAGTGAATGGCTGGACGTCCTCGGCTAAAGCATTGAGTAAGGACTCGTCCTCATCATATTCGTTGATATACGCCAAAGAGTTTACAAAATTATCTTTTGTCATCCTACCGAGCATGGCTTTGGCAAGTTTCTTTGAAATACCACGCTTATAAAACTTATATAGGGATGCATCTTTATACCGTGAGTCTGAAGATGGATCCTTTTTTGTGCTCCATTCTTCCTCTGGTATATCGCAAAACCTTTGAATTAAATCTCTCATAAAGTCCGGAACCTCAGCATCTTTCATGAGGTGCGGATGAATGGCATGCAAAAGTTCTGTGAACAGCATCTTCATCACCCCTCTTTCCGATTTTGTCCAAACTGTCCAACGTTGTCCAAGAGTGTCCAAATACGAGATGAACCATTTCGTATATTGAGTATGACCACTGAGAGACAAGCAAATTATACCAAAAATCTTCATATTAAACAACAGAATATTGGCATTTGCAAATCTCAATTTGGCAAATCTTGGATGCTTCCTTCTTGGAACATCCGAGTCCTGATGGGTGGCTGCATCGTCTGATCAACGGTGGCGCACGGTTCTCATCCGGCAAGTAAATATTTCTGACTTCGTTATGCGCAAGCGCAGTCACAACCCCGAGCGGAGATTTCCGCGGGGCTTGTGGTCTGTTTACTGCGCCCATTTTGCCTTGCCCTTCTCCGTCTCGGATTCGAGATGAAGGAGGTCTGTAAATGGCAGCTCAAAATGTATCAAAGATTTATATTCGCGGTCTCGGTCTGGTCGAGACAAGCCCTGAACACAAGAAAGACTACGAGAACGAATGCGCCCGTATCCGCATGAAGATGCAGTATCACGGCGAATGCCACGTCACCAAGGCAAACATCAACCGCTGCGATGGCATATGCGTCGGCTGTCCATTTCGTTCTGCCGGGAAGTTTGTCTCCATCCATGACACCGTACAAACAGACAGCGCGCTTACCTACGCCGATGTGCTTCCCGCATCGGAAGCTTATTCACCGGAAGGCGTCCTTGCGCGTAAAACATTGCGCGAAGAACTCAGCCGTATTTTCGCAGGTCTCACGGACGAGGAGCGCCAAATCATCCGTCTTGTTGTCGCCGGTCAATCCGAGCGCGACATGGCAGAAATCCTCGGCATCAAACGCACCACACTGAACTACCGAAAACGTCAGCTTTTTGCTCGGCTGAAAAGCCGGCATCCGGAGCTTCGTGACCTTCTTTTGGATCTCATCTCTTATTCCTAAACCTTAAACCTTCGTCCAACGTCCCTCCCTTTCTTCAGGGAGGGATAGAGGGGCAAAACGGCAGGCCCCGAAGGAAAGGAGGTAGCCATGAGACCACAAAGCAATGTGCCGGGTGTGACAAGAGAAGAACTCATCGAAGTGCTCTCTGCCATATCAATTATCACCAAAGACCTGACAAGAAAACTGATTCAGACAAAGAAAGGAGGCAATCCCTATGGGACAGATGAAAAAGATGAAAGCTGTTATAGACGACCTACATTCCTGTAGCGAACAACTAAGCGATATCGCTGCCGAGCTGGAAGCGATGTTCAGCACGGCACCGGAAGAAGTGGCGGTTCCTGCAGCAACGCCAAAGCCGGAGCTGAAGCTTGAAGACGTGCGGGCCGTCTTAGCGGACATCTCCCGTGCGGGTCACACCGCAGAAGTGCGCGCCCTGATCGAAAAGTACGGCGCGGACAGGCTCTCTAAAGTTGATCCGAAAAATTACGAAGCTCTGCTTCATGACGCGGAGGTGCTCCATGCCAAATAAACATGCGCTGCTTTCCGCATCGAGTGCCTATCGCTGGCTTGCCTGCCCGCCATCAGCTCTGCTTTCGGCAAAGTATGAGGACACGTCAAGCTCTTATGCACAAGAAGGCACCGCGGCGCACGCTCTTGCCGAGTACAAGGTGCTGAAAGCGTTAGGCAGGAAAGCCGATGATCCGACGGAGAATCTTGATTATTTTAACGAGGAAATGGATGAAGCGACCGATGCCTATGCTGGCTACGTGCTGGAGCAAGTCGCCGAAGCTAAAAAGGCAACGACTGATCCAATCGTTCTGGTGGAACAGCGTGTGGACTTTTCCACCTATGTACCGGATGGTTTTGGTACTGCCGATGCCCTCATCATCGCCGACGACAAGCTTTCCATCACAGATCTCAAATATGGACGGGGCGTGCTCGTTGAAGCCGATCATAATCCGCAGCTCATGTGCTATGCCCTCGGGGCCTATGAGATGTTTTCTGCGCTCTATGACATTGAGACCGTATCGATGACGATCTTTCAGCCACGGCGTGACAACGTATCCGTCTTTGAGATGAAAGCATCGGATCTGCTGGACTGGGCGGAGAACACACTCAAACCAAAGGCGGAACTTGCCGCCGAAGGTAAAGGCGACTTTACAGCCGGCGAACATTGCCGCTTCTGCAAGGCAAAGGCCGACTGCCGAGCCAGAGCGGAAGCCAATCTCGCGCTGGCAAGATATGACTTTGCCCTTCCGCCTACCTTAACCGATGCGGACATCGAAGCGATTTTGCCTCTTCTTGATGAACTTACAAGCTGGGCGGAAGACATCAAGGCCTATGCCCTGACACGTGCAGTGGCAGGAAAAGAGTGGCACGGATATAAGCTCGTCGCAGGAAGAAGCAACCGTAAATACGTAAACGAAGATGCCGTCGCAAAGAAGGTATCCGATGCAGGCTTTAGTCCTTATGAGGAAAAGCTCCTCGGCATCACCGCTATGACCAAGCTCTTAGGCAAAAACCGCTTTGAAGAGCTGCTCTCATCTCTTATCGAAAAGCCGCAAGGAAAACCAACCCTCGTGCCGGAGTCCGATAAACGTCCGGCCATGAATTCAGCAAAAGAAGATTTTAAGGAGGAAAATTAAATGTCAAAATTTACAAACCCGATGAAGGTTATCACAGGAAAAGACACTCGCTGGAGCTATGCCAATGTGTGGCAGCCAAAATCCATCAATGGAGGCACACCGAAGTACAGCGTTTCGCTCATTATCCCCAAGTCCGATACCATCACTTTAGGAAAAATCAAAGCTGCCATCGAAGCTGCCTACAAGGAAGGTGAAGCCAAGCTGAAAGGAAACGGCCGCTCGGTACCTGCGCTTGCGGCAATCAAAACGCCGCTTCGTGACGGAGATGCTGAACGTCCGGACGATGAAGCCTATGCAAACAGCTACTTTGTAAATGCGAACTCCACCACCAAGCCGGGCATCGTCGATGCCGACCGAAACGAAATCATCGACAGCTCAGAGGTCTACTCAGGCGTTTACGGCCGAGCATCTATCAATTTTTATGCGTTCAACTCCAACGGAAACCGCGGCATCGCCTGTGGTCTCAACAACCTGCAGAAAATCCGTGACGGCGAGCCGCTCGGCGGTCATGCTTCTGCTGCAGAGGATTTTGCAACCGATGATGACGATGACTTCTTGAGCTAAGAGGTGCGCCATGACAACTGTACTTGATTTCATGTGCCAGCTCATCTTATCGATGGCTGTCGGATTCACCTTCGGTGCCGCCTTTGCCAACGTGCTCATTGCAAGACTGGAAAAGCGCGAGAAGAAAAAAAACGACACCACAACCCGTTAAAAGCAAATGATGCGGAGAGGCAGACTGGAGATGCAGTCTGCCTTTCTGCCTATTTAGGAGGTGAAATTTTGAAAACACTTAGCATTGATATAGAGTCATTTTCGTCCGTTGAACTGGCCAAAGCAGGCGTATATAAGTACGCCGAAGCGCCTGATTTTAACATTCTGCTCTTCGGCTGCTCGATCGATGGCGGTGAAGTTCAGGTCATCGACCTTGCACAAGGCGAACAAATCCCCAACGTCATTCTGGATGCATTGACAGACGACACCGTTATTAAATGGGCATATAACGCGAATTTTGAGAGAGTTTGTTTATCTCGCTATCTATCAGATATGGGCATGAGCCTTGATCCCTTTCATGACCATCATCCGCTTTCAACAGAGATGGCAAGATTTCTTAATCCCGCCTCTTGGCGCTGTTCGATGGTCTGGGCAGCAACTTTGGGTCTTCCTCTATCACTGGAAGGTGTCGGTAGAGTACTCGGCCTTCAAAATCAAAAGATGAAAGAAGGTAAAGACCTCATTCGCTATTTCTGCATGCCGGACAGGCAAACCGGAAAACGACATCTTTCCTCTGATGCACCGGACAAGTGGAAAACCTTCAAGGCCTACAACAAGCGCGATGTCGAGGTGGAACTTTCCATAAAAGAGAGGCTCAAAAATTACCCAGTGCCGGATTTTCTCTGGGGCGAATACGCCATTGATCAGGAGATTAACGACCGCGGCGTGAAAGTCGATCTTACTTTAGCGAATGCAGCCGTTGAGATGGACAGGTGCTCAAAGGATGAGCTCATCACCAAGATGAAAGCCATCACCAACTTGGAGAATCCGAATTCGGTCGTTCAGATGAAAGACTGGCTTGCCCAAAACGGTATGCCCACGGAGTCGCTCGGCAAAAAGCAAGTCGCAGAACTGATTCAAACCGCACCGCCTAAGCTGCGGGATGCTCTTGTGCTTCGCAGTCAGCTTGCCAAATCCTCGGTTAAGAAATATCAGACGATGCAAAATGCCGCCTGTAAAGATGGCAGAGTTCGTGGCATGTTTCAGTTTTACGGGGCTAACCGCACAGGGCGCTGGGCAGGAAGACTCGTGCAAATGCAAAATCTCCCCAGAAACCACCTGCCCGACTTGGATGCGGCGCGTACTTTGGTAAAGTCCGGCGACTTTGAAGCCGTGAAACTCCTCTATGACGATGTGCCGGATACCTTATCCCAGCTGGTGCGCACCGCCTTTATCCCAAGGACAAATCATAAGTTCATCGTTTCTGACTATTCCGCCATTGAAGCGAGAGTCATCGCATGGTATGCCGGGCAAACCGACACGCTTGATGCTTTCCGCGAAGGCAAAGACCTCTACTGTGAGACGGCATCCCGCATGTTCGGAGTACCCGTCGTTAAACACGGTATCAATGGAGAACTCCGCCAAAAAGGGAAAATAGCAACACTGGCCTGTGGCTATGGCGGCTCGGTCGGAGCCTTAAAAGCGATGGGCGCGCTTGAGATGGGACTTTCCGAAGAAGAATTAAAACCCATCGTTGATGCGTGGAGATCTGCCAATCCGAACATCGTCAAATTCTGGTGGGACATGGATCGTGCCGTCCTTGAAGCTGTCCGCCATAAGAAAGTCACCAAGACACACGGTCTTACCTTTCGCTGCCGTTCCGGCATGCTCTTCATCATGCTGCCCTCCGGAAGAGCCTTAGCTTACGTAAAACCAAAGCTCGGTGAGAACCGCTTCGGATCTCCCTGCGTCACCTATGAGGGTGTCATCACCGGAAAGAAATGGGATCGCATTGACTCCTACGGTCCAAAGTTCGTGGAAAACATCGTGCAGGCAACTGCTCGTGACATCTTGGCCTATGCCATGCGGACACTCAGGCACTGCTCCATTGTCATGCACATCCACGACGAAGTGGTGATCGAAGCTGACAGGCGCATGTCGCTTGAGGCAGTCTGTGAACAGATGAGCCGCACGCCGCCGTGGGCTGAAGGCTTGCCGCTCAAAGCCGACGGCTACGAGTGCAAGTTTTACAAGAAAGACTGAGCCGAAGGCTTCGTTTCGGACTGCTCAAAATCGGACAGTCCTGATTTCTCTAAAATTTTTTCAAAGATCTCCGGCTGTTTTGCTTTCTCACGTCCAGAGAGAAGTAGAAGGAGCGGAGAAAAACTTTTCTAAAAGTTCGTCCAAATCGTCTCCGTTTCTTCAGGCAGTAATGAGGGCGGCAATGGTGCTCCCTCAACGAATGAAACGGAGGTTTTTATATGAACGAGTTACAGGTATTTCAAAACAACGAGTTCGGTGAAATCCGAACAACCACCATTGATGGTGTGCCCTATTTTGTCGGCAAAGATGTCGCTGAGATCTTAGATTACAGCAATCCGCAAAAGGCACTGCGTGACCATGTCGATGATGAGGACGCAAGGACTGAACGAATCGTTCACCCCTTAGGCGGGGAGCAAAACACAAAACTCATCAACGAGTCCGGTCTTTACTCTCTTATTCTTTCAAGCCACATGCCCAAGGCAAAAAAGTTCAAACGCTGGGTAACCGCCGAGGTTCTTCCCGCTATCAGAAAGCATGGTGTTTATGCCACCAAGGAACTGCTCAAAGATCCAGACATGCTCATCTCGGCTTTGCTTGAGCTTAAAGCAGAGCGTGAAAAGTCCAAAACACTGGAAGTAACCACAGCGATTCAGAAGCAGCAGATCGCAGAACTTCAGCCAAAGGCAAGCTACTGTGACATCGTCCTTCGGTGCAAGGATGCGGTCAACATATCGGTCATTGCCAAAGACTACGGCATGAGCGCCAAACGGATGAACAAGCTTCTCCACGAGCTGGGCGTGCAGTTTAAGCAGGGAAACATCTGGCTTCTTTACCAAGACTATGCGGACTGTGGTTACACGAAAACACAGACCTATCCCTACCTGGATTCAAAAAATGAGGAGCATACCTCGGTTCATACCAAGTGGACACAAAAAGGTCGTCTGTTCCTCTACGAACTTTTGAAAGATAACGGCATTTATCCGCAGATTGAACAGGAGGTGCGCTGATGGAAAACCTATATCAAAACGCAGAAGGCTACGCGGATCCTACCGCCTATGAAGCAATCTTTAAGACGCATCGCTATCCCTATATGCCCCTTGTCTATATCGCCTCTCCTTATGCTGGAGATGTTGAGAAAAACACCGAAGCCGCCAAGCGCTATGCCCGCTTTGCCGTTGATCAGGGCTTTATCCCGATCGTGCCTCATCTCATGTATCCGCAGTTTATGGATGAGAAAAGCGAACGTGAGCTGGCTCTTTTCTTCGGACAAATCCTGATCGACAAATGCACCGAGCTTTGGGCATTTGGAAAACCCTCTCTCGGCATGACCAAAGAGATCGGATATGCCAAATACCACAGGCGAAACGTTCGCTGTTTCACCGAGGACTTGAAGGAGGTTGAAGAATGAGAATCAGCTATTCGAATGTTCGCGGCAAGAAAACAAATACCAGCTATCCCTTTACTGCAGAGATCAATACGGCAGACGACCTGAAAAAGGTCGCTGCCTTTGATCATGTCTGTGCGATTTACAAGGACGGCTATAACCAGCGCAAGAAGTTTATCAAAGGTTACCGGAGCAATAAAACGTTTCAAGAATCCGACTGCCTGCCGCTGGACTGCGACAATGTTTCATCCGATCCATTAGCTTCAGATATTCCGCCTGCTGAGTGGAAGACTCCGAAAGACGTTCAAACAGCATATCCTGACGTGCGCTTTTTTGTGGTTTATTCCCGAAATAACATGAAGGAAAAGGACGGAAAAGCCGCGCGTCCCAAGTTTCACATCTACTTTCCTCTGAAAACTTCCATAAGCGATGCGAAGCTATATAACCGCCTTAAGAAAAAAGTGCGGGCAAGGTTTCCCGCCTTCGATGATGGTGCTCTCGATGCAGCACGTTTCTTCTTCGGTGTTGAGTATCCACAGGTTGAATATTTCGATGGTGCTTTTGACATTGATGAATTTATGAGCCGTGCCAATGCCAAGATCACAGAAGGCGCGCGAAACACTACCATGTCCCATTTTGCCGGGCTGGTGCTCAAGAAATATGGCACCGATGACAATAAAGCGCATGAAGCCTATCTTGAGGAAGCAAAAAAATGCACACCGCCCCTTTACGAAGAAGAGCTCGCCAGCATCTGGAACAGCGCAGTCGGTTTTTACAACAGCACCATCAAAGCGGATAAAAACTATATCTCGCCTGCCGAATACAACAGCATGGAATTCGAAGAAAGTCTCATCCCGTCTGACTTTACTGATGTCGGACAGGCAAAAGCCTTTCTCGAAGCGGCTACTGACAAGGTCATCTATGTCAAAGGTCTCGGTCTCTATTATTTCACGGGAAAGGTCTGGAAAGACGATGACCTCTTAGTGCAGAAAGCGCTGCAGGGATTTACCCATAAGCAGCTCTACCTTGCGTGGAAAATGGTGAACGAAGCGGAAAGCGAAGAGGCACAGGAAAAAGCGGAAGCCTTCTACAAGTTTGTCTTAAGCCGCAGGAAATCCTCCAACATCAAGGCAACCATCACCGAACTGAAACCGATGGTGCAAGTCGATGTGAAAAGGCTTGATCAAGACGGTTTTCTCTTAAATACACCAGACGGGACAGTGGATCTTCGCACAGGAAAACTGCGGACGCATGATCCGAAGGACTACTGCACCAAAATTTGTGCTGTATCACCAAATGACAAAGGTATGGACGAATGGCTCCGGTTCCTTCGTGACTTCACCTGCAAAGACAAGGCTCTCGAAGATTACCTGCAGCTGGAATCCGGTGTAGAGTGCATCGGAGAAGTCTTAAATGAGAATCTTGTGATCCAGTACGGTGAGGGCGGAAACGGTAAATCCACCTTCAATAACGCCAAGTTCTATGTTTTAGGAGACTACGCCGGTACCATCTCCGCCGAGCTGTTAACCGTAAAGCCGACCAAGAACAAAGGTGCGGAGCTTGCCGAGACACACAACAAGAGGCTTATTCTCGCAGCCGAGCTACCCGAAGGGAAAAGGCTCGACTCAGGCTCTTTGAAAAATCTCTCCAGCACAGATCCCATCCATGCTGAGAAAAAATTTGAAGCACCTTTTAACTTTATCCCGACGCATACGACGGTGCTTTATACCAACCATCTGCCCAAAGTCGGGACCATCGACAAAGGCACCTGGGACCGCCTGATCGTTATTCCTCTAAAGGCAAATTTCAGGGGTGCCAAGGGAGAAATTAAGAACTATGCCAAGGTGCTGTCCGAGCGATGCGGCGGGGCAATCCTCTCGTGGATGATTGCGGGAGCAAAGAAATACATTGATGCCGACTACAAACTTGTCCCACCAAAATGCGTCAAAGATGCCATGAATGCTTACCGTGAAGAAAACGACTGGATCAGCCATTTCTTAAGTGATTGCTGTGAGGAAGAAAAAACAGCTACCCAAAAAGCGGGTGAGCTTTATGAGAAGTACCGTGAGCACTGTGATGAGATCGGTGAATACAAAAGAAGCTCTGCTGATTTTAAGCGAGTTCTGATAGCACAAGGTTTTACTTGGCAAAAAACCGCTGAAGGCAACATATGGATAGGGCTTCATCTGAAACAAAACGGTGTTCTTAATGGAGGACGATTCTAAATTCAAAAACACGAGAAAACCCAGTTATATCAATAAGTTTCGTGGTTTTATGGAAGGCAATGGAAGCCATTTATATCTATCGCACAAATAAAAATCAACTCATCTATATGTAGTGATGATTTTGAAAAATATAGATATGTTACGTGGCCTCCATCGCCCTCCATACCCATCCCTGATGAAGCAGCAGGAAAAATCGCTCCTTGCCTTGAAATATCAGATTTATCGCCTGACGGCTTACGTGTTTAACGAAACGGAGAAAGTGATGGATGAAAAATCAATCGAACAAAAACTTGTCAAAGCCGCTAAATCCAAAGGTGGATTGTGTTTAAAACTTGTTTGTCCCGGCTTTGACGGCATGCCGGATCGGCTCGTGCTTCTACCTAACGGCCATATCGGTTTTGTCGAGGTAAAAGCTCCCGGCCAAAAGCCAAGACCGCTCCAGCTGATACGGCACAGACAACTAAGAGATTTAGGCTTTCTGGTTTTCGTCTTGGGCGACCAAGAGCTGATCGAAGAAATACTCACAAAGATTGGAGGTGATGCCACATGAAGTTCATAGCCCACGACTACCAGAAATACGCCACCCGCTATATCGAAGAGCACGATGTTTCTGCCATCCTTTTGGATATGGGCTTAGGCAAGACGGTCATCAGCCTTAGTGCCATTCTTGACCTTCTCTTTGACCGCTTTGAGGCTCACCGCATTTTAATCGTAGCCCCACTTCGAGTCGCAAGAGAAACGTGGCCATCCGAGATCAAGAAATGGGATCACCTCTCCATGCTGACTTATGCGGTCGCCGTCGGAACGCCAACAGAGAGAAAAGCCGCGCTTCTTCAGGGCGCAGACATCACCATCATCAACCGGGAGAACCTCTCCTGGCTCATTGAAGAATCCGGACTTCCTTTTTCCTTTGACACGGTTGTGGTCGATGAACTCTCTTCTTTCAAGAATCATAAGGCCAAACGCTTCAAGGCTCTCATGAAAGTTCGTCCCAAGATAAAACGCATCGTGGGACTTACAGGTACGCCTGCGGCAAACGGGCTCATGGATCTTTGGGCGGAGTTCAAGCTCCTCGATATGGGAAAACGGCTCGGACGCTTCATCTCTCACTACCGGGAGCGTTACTTTGTCCCGGACGCTCGAAACGGGCAGGTCATCTTTTCCTACAAGCCAAAGCCGGAAGCAGAGGCGGCCATCTATCGAGCAATATCAGATATCACCATTTCCATGAAGGCAAAAGACTTCCTGAAGATGCCCGAGCTTATCAGCGTCACGCACGAAGTCGAAATGACCGACTGTGAATACGCTGACTATGAGAAGCTGAAAAAGGAACTGGTGCTGTCAGTCAAAGAAGATGAAATCACGGCCGCCAATGCCGCCGTTCTCACCGGAAAGCTCACTCAGATGGCAAACGGTGCGATCTATGCCGATGATGGGAAAGTCGTTCATCTCCATGATCATAAGCTCGACGCTTTGGAAGACATGGTTGAAGCGGCAAACGGCAAGCCACTTCTTGTCGCCTATAACTTCAAGCACGACCTAACGCGTATCGAAGATAGGCTCAAGAAGCTCAAGGTGAACTACCGAAAGCTCGATAAGGCAGACTCCATCCAAGCATGGAATGAAGGCAAGGTCGCTGTCGGGCTGATTCACCCCGCATCAGCAGGACACGGGCTTAACCTTCAAGCCGGCGGCTCAACGCTTGTATGGTTTTCGCTTCCTTGGAGCTTGGAACAATACAGTCAAACCAACGCAAGGCTCTGGCGGCAAGGGCAAACATCTGCCACCGTAGTGGTTTCTCATATCGTATGTAAGAACACCATTGATGAACATATCCTCACGGTACTGAAAAACAAAGACAAAACGCAGGCAGCCTTAATTGATGCGGTCAAGGCAACCTTAGGACAACCCAAGTAAATCTAAGACAATCAGAGTCAACCTCCGTCAATCCGAGGGAAACCATCACTTGTTTTCACGGAGGAATAAAAATGCTGACACCAAAAGAATATCTGCGCCAAGCCTACCGCCTTGACCAGAGAATTAATGCAAACATTGAGGAAGTCAAAAATCTGCGGGAGATGTCCGAAAGCGTCTCAGGACTTCGCTACCGGGAGGATCCCATTCAAACCACTCGTTCGATCGAAGCGCCATTTATCCGCGTGCTGGAAAAAGCGTGGGAGATCGAAGAACGCATTGCTGATGAGCTGTCGATACTTTATGACCTTAAAGAACAGATCAAAGATGCGATTGCAACGGTGAAAAATATCGACGAGAGACTCGTGCTTCAGTACCGCTACATGGACGGTATGACATGGGAAGCAATCGGCGAAACACTGCATGCTGACCGCACAACAGTCTGGAGATGGCATGGACGTGCCCTGCAGCACTTTAAGATGCCAAAATGTCCGATTGAGCTGGAATAATGCACGTTTTACAACACTTTGCAACAACATGCCACGTGCCCTGACGTGGTAATATATAGTCAGGAAAAATATAAGACGAAAGCTCCAAAGGGAGAAATCCCCGAGGAGCTTTTTTCATGCCAAAAAGGAGGTGCGGATTGCCAAGAAAACCAAAAAAGCCGTGTTCTTATCCCGGCTGTCCGAATCTCACGGACGGCCGGTTCTGCGAAGAACACGAAAAGAAATATAACCGTGACTACGAAAAATATAACCGCGACAAAAACACCAAGAGAAAATACGGTCATGCTTGGAAAAGAATCCGGGACCGCTACATTGCGACGCATCCTTTATGTGAGGAATGCCTGAAAGAAGGACGTTACACCAAAGCAACAGAGGTGCATCACCGCACTCCACTCTCTTGGGGCGGAACGCACAAGGAAGACAACCTTGAAGCGCTTTGTCATGAGTGCCATTCGAGAATCACGGCACTTATGGGAGATCGCTGGCATAACAAAAAGCCGACGAAATACAAATAAAAAATTCTGTGACCCGGGGGCGGGTCGAATCTCTACAGGGCTTCCGGTCGGGAACGGTGCGGCAGGGTCGTGTAAAGAACTTTTAATTCAAACGCCCTATTAAACCCAAAGATGATTTTTACGAACCGAAAGGAGGAATACCTCGTGGCAAAAGACGGAACCAACCGAGGCGGAAGACGCATCAAAGCAGGTCATAAGCCGGATGCACTTGCCGACAAAATCAGCAAAGGACAAAAAGCGACACACATTGAGTTCCCGCGTGCGGAATATCCGATCGCAGAACTCTACGGCGAAGACATGACAGACGGTGTGGAACTTGAAGGAGCGGATATGCCTGAGCCATCTTCCTACCTTTCTGCTCAACAAAGGGACGGGGAGCCTTTAGGCGCTGACCTAATCTATAAAGAGACGTGGGAGTGGCTTCAGGCACGCGGCTGCGAAAAGCTCATTAACCGCCGTCTTCTTGAAAGTTACTCGACAGCCTTTGCCCGCTTTATCCAGTGCGAGCTTGCTATCAGCAAATACGGACTCTTAGGCAAACATCCAACGACCGGTGCTGCCATTGCCAGTCCGTTCGTGCAGCTCTCGCTCAACTTTCAGAAGCAGGCAAACCTTCTCTGGTATGAAATCTACGACATCGTCAAGCAAAACTGCACGGAAGCCTTCGACGGCGATCCTCAGGATGACCTGATGGAGCGTCTGCTCCGAGAAAAGAAATGAGGTGAAGAAATGTTTGAAAAAGTAAATCCTGCACATCCCGATAAAGTTGCAGACCGCATCGCGGGAGCCATTGTTGACCTTGCTTATGCAAGCGAGACAAACCCCAAGATTGCCGTCGAAGTCCTGATCGGTCACGGCATCTGCCATATCATTGCGGAAACAAGCACGCTGATCTCAAAGGCAGACCTTGAAAAAACTGTGCGTCGTCTTGCCGGAAATGTAGCTGTAGATATTAAGCTCGTCCCACAAGACATACATTTGGCCAAAAACCAATGCTGGAAGCTGCGCTGCGGAGATAACGGCATCTTCTTAGGACTTCCCATCACAGAAGAAGAAAATAAACTCTCCGAGATTGCCAAAAGTATCTATGCCATCTATCAGACGGACGGCAAATATATATTAGACGGCGAAAAACTCGTCATCTGCCAGTCTCATGTTGAAACGAAAAAGCTCCAAGCGGCCTATCCAAACGCCATCGTCAATCCTTTAGGCGACTGGACGGGCGGCACGGACGTGGATACCGGAGCGACCAACCGAAAACTCGGATCCGATATGGGAGCTGCTGTCACCGGCGGTGGTCTTCACGGAAAAGATCTCTCCAAAGCCGATGTGACCATCAATATCTACGCCCATCTTCTGGCACAGAAAAGCGGAAAACCGATTCATCTTTCCTGCGCCATCGGAGACGCGTTTGTTGACGGCAAGCCGTATGCCGAGATGGTAGAAATTGCCCGAGACTACATTCGCGCAGTCGGAGGCTTTGAGAAATTTGCGGAATGGGGGCTGATTTAGATGGATACGACAAAATTTGCTCAAGTTGAAATCGATAAGCTCATTCCCTATGCGAGAAATGCCAGAACACACTCACCGGAGCAGATCGCACAGCTTCGCGCCTCGCTTCGAGAGTTCGGATTTATCTCACCGGCTGTGATTGACAACAAGTTCAACATCTTAGTCGGACACGGACGTATCGCGGCAGCCCGTGAGGAAGGATATAAAACCGTCCCGTGCGTCTTTGCCGAAAACTTAACCGATGCACAAAAGCGCGCCTACATCTTGGCAGACAACCGCTTAGCCTTAAATGCTGGCTGGGATGAGGAAATGCTCTCTGTAGAATTATCTGATCTTGCAGGAGATGCCTTTGACCTCTCCCTTTTAGGTTTTGATGACGAGGAACTCTCTGCTTTGATGGACATTTCCGAAGATGAAATCACCGAAGATGACTTTGATGTAGACGCAGAGCTTCAAAAGCCTGCCATTACAAAACCCGGCGACATCTGGACGATCGGGAGGCACACCGTCATCTGCGGAGACTCAACCGATCCCAAGACATACAAGGCACTGCTCGGCGATACCAAGGTGAATCTCGTCTGCACGGACGCACCGTATTTTGTGAACCTCGAATCCGCGTCCGGAAAGATCAAAAACGATGATCTCACCGATAAAGAAGCTTACGACTTCCTCATGAAGGCTTTTACCTGTTTCAAAGAAGCAATGGCAAAAGACGCCTCGATCTATGAGTTTTATGCCACATCCAAATCTCGTATTTTTTACGATGCTTTTGATGATGCGGGCTTTAAGCTCGGAGCCGGCCTTATCTGGCGAAAAGAGCGGGCCCCTCTCATGCGTACCGATTGGAAGTTTAACTTTGAGCCGATCCTGTACGGCTGGCGAAAAGACGGAAAACACAAATGGTACGGTGACCAGAAGCAGAAAGCCTGCTTTGATTTTGACTCGGTGAAAAACTCCAAAACCGAAGGATTCGGGCATCCCTCTTCCAAGCCGGTGCCGCTGATCGCGCACCTCATCAAGCAGTCCACACAAACCAACGCTCTTGTTTTGGACGGCTTTTTAGGCAGCGCATCGACGCTCATCGCCTGCGAGGAGCTTGGCCGCATCTGCTATGGGATTGAGCTGGAACCGAAATACGTCGATGTGGCCTGTGCTCGTTATGCCGAGCTGAAAGGAACAACGGACGGCATCATCTGTCACAGAGACGGCAAAGACACCCCTTATGCCGACCTTCTGAAAGAACGGGAGGCAACTGATGAGTAACGTCTTAACGCTCGGCTCCCTCTTTTCCGGATCGGGAGGTTTTGAGCTTGCCGGACTTACCGTCGGGATGAAACCGCTCTGGGCATCGGAAGTCGAGCCTTTTGCCATACGGGTGACATCCAAACGACTGCCTTTCGTGGCTCACATGGGAGATGTGCGAAACCTTGACGGAGCAAATTTGCCACCGGTTGACATCATCACCTTCGGCAGTCCCTGTCAGGACTTATCCATCGCAGGAAAACGAAGCGGGATTGAAGGTTCCCGCTCGTCGCTTTTCTATGAGGCGATACGAATCATCAAAGAAATGAGGTGGAAAACCAATGGGAACTATCCAAAATACGCGCTCTGGGAAAATGTCCCGGGCGCTTTCTCCTCCCACAAAGGAGCGGACTTCGAAAAAGTCCTTGAAGCCTTCCTCTCCGTCAAAGGATATACGCTTGATACACCTCGACCTCAAAAGTGGCATGCCGCCGGAGAGATCGTGGCAGATTATTTTTCTCTCAGCTGGCGAGTACTTGATGCTCAGCACTTCGGAGTCCCCCAAAGACGCAAGAGAATCTTTCTTGTCGCAGATTTTGGAGACACATGTGCCGGAAAAATATTATTTGAGTCCGAGAGCGTGCTTGGGGATCTTGAGGCGTGCCAAGACGAAAGGAAAAGACCTGCCGGAAATCCTAAGAGAGGCGCTTATGAAACAGGCAGGCTTGTTCTAAACGATCAGGGAGGATCGCGCATGGACATCTCAGAAGATGTCACGGGAACCCTGCGTGCTCAGTCAAGCCATCCTCCGCTGATCTTTGAAAACCACGGACAGGACGCAAGATACACAGATCCCAATGATACGGCGCAGACCATCGTCTCCCGCTTCGGTACAGGTGGAAACAATCAGCCGCTTGTTGTTGATCTGCCGTGCGCCTATTCGCTTTGCTCCAAGAAGAACAAGGCGATGTTTTCGGACATCAAAGACAACAGCCAGATAACCGAGACCTCCCGCACGCTGGATACGAGAGGCTCCGATCCCGTCTGCAATCAAGGCGGCATGGCGGTTCTTTCCTACGGGCTTGACCGGGCTTCCTTTAATCAGGTGCAAAACGCCGCCTACGACTTTGCCGTGGAAAAAGAATGCCAGCCGACAATGGTTGCCAAAGGTCCGGGTGCCGTTGCCACCGAAAACGAGAGCGGCTATATCGTAAGAAGGCTCACTCCGACCGAGTGTGCCAAGCTTCAGGGCTTTCCGGACGGCTGGTGCGATGGTCTTGCAGAAGAAAATCCGAGCAAGGCTCAGTTTACCTTCTGGCGTGAGATTTTTGACCGCTACACCGATATGATGTCCATCCAGAGAAAAAGCGACAAGCAGATCAAAAAGTGGCTTAAAAATCCCTACTCGGACAGTGCCGCCTACAAGCTCTGGGGAAATGGCATCGCGCTTCCATGCGCCGTCTTCGTACTTGCCGCAATCAAAAAGAATAGTGGTATTTACCTGCAAAAATAACTTGCTATTCCTCCCGGTAAGAGTGATGTATAGACATACCAAGAAAACACCTGCAAAGGAGGATAAAGACATGGATTACCACTTCAATTTAACAGGCTCGGCAAGGCGGCCGCTGGTGAAAGCCTTGGAAGACTTCACAAAAGAGAAAGCCACCTGCACCAAAGCGCCGACCTTCTGCTACCACATTGGCGAGCACATCACACTGGACAATCATGGCGTGCTCAGCATCAATGATACGGAAAAAGAAAACAGCATCCTGCTGACTTTATCGGAACACGGCTTTGTGCCGGAGGAACAGGAAAACATGGCGGTGACGATCTCACTTCCAAGAAACAAATTCACCGATGAGGACCTCGAAAGGCTCTCCGAGCTTCTTTCGTCAAAAGAAAGCATCATCAAGCATGCACTTGGCATTGAAAGCGTCGCCTTTGAGGTGGATGAGGAAAAGATCAGCTTACCATGGTTTTCCGAGATGCCAAGTTCTGCAGAGCTCTCCGCCTATACCGCCTTCATCTCCCTTTTGGGCAAGGCGGCAAAGGAATCCAAGCGCATCACCGGCAAAGACCACGCAGTCGAAAACGAAAAATACTACTTTCGCTGTTTTCTTCTGCGCCTTGGGATGATCGGTGATTCCTACAAGGAAGCAAGGAAAATCTTGCTCAGCCGTCTTCAAGGCTCCTCCGCTTTCAAGTACCAGAAGGAGGCAGAAAAATGAAAATGCCAACGAAAGAAACGCTGGAACTGCTGCGGATTACTTTTCCTAAAGGCTGCCGTGTGGAGCTTCTTCACATGGACGACGTACAGGCACCGCCTGCAGGAACACGCGGTACCGTCACCAGAGTCGATGATACCGGCTCCATCCTTGTGGATTGGGATAACGGCTCCGGTCTAAACGTCATCTTCGGGATTGATGAAGTCAGGAGAATTCAGAAATGGACGAAAAAGTAAAAGAACAGATCCTTGCCATAAGGGACAGCGGTCTTACGAACATGTTTGACGTCAATACTGTGCAGCGGCTTGCCTTTGAGCGGGACTTCTACGAGCTTGTAAACTTCATCGAAGAAGATAAGAAAGCCTACATCCGTTTCATCTTGACGGGCGAATAACTCTTTCAAAAAATGCGCTTTTATATCGATAAATAACTTGCTATTTCTTCCAAACAGAGTGATATATGTACATGCAAGAAGCACAGAAAGCCAAAGGAGGAAAACAAGATGAAGTACGAAGTAAAGGCCATAGAAAACGCCAAAACAGGAATGAAATGGAGCGATGTCGGCTGCCATCCCACACTTGCTCAGGCCTACCTTTACAGCAAGGAAGCTGGAAATGAACTGCCAAACTTTGCCGATGTTATCTGGGAACACGATATTGAAGAAATCATCCGGGACTTAAAAAAGTTTGGAATTAAGGAGTTTACGATTTCCAGCACTTTTTCAAGCCTGATTGAAACCATTGCGAAATTCGAGGAACTCGGCTGCAAACTGGACGGCATTGTAAAAGTAAAAGAACGTTATACGCACTTCGGAAGCGATGAGCACGTCTTGATTCCAGCTTTCAAAATGGAGGTGACAAAATGACAAGCTTTGAAAAAGATAAAGCCGCCATTCAAGAAGATGCAGCAAATGCCTACGACAACCTAAAGGCACGCAAAGCAGAACTTCAGCGCATCGAGCGTGAAGGCAGAGCCTGCAAAAACGGATTCAGAAGACAGTGCTTCGAACAGGAATATGCACGGCGCGCTGCAGAATACCGCAAACTGGATGAGCTTTTAGGCTAAGGAGGCAAGCCATAACAAACAAAGAATCCAAAAGACAGAGCTTTTTAGAAGCCACCGCCAAGTTAAAGGAAAAGAAGCGCCTGCTCTACGAACGGGAGCCGGAACAGAAGCTCTACGACGAAGGAAAGATCGGCTACAGCGAATACCTGAAGCGATACAAAGAGCGAAAGCAAAAGGAACGTGAGCATTTCAAAGGCAACAAAGCCTATGAAGACTACGATAACGGCCTGATCACTTACGATGAATTTCTTCTCAGAAACACGGAAAAATAAGGTCAAATACCTCGATAAATGACTTGCTATTCCCTTCAAACAGAGTGATATATGTACATGCCAAAGGAACACAGGCAGGCAAAAGGAGGAAAAAGCCATGACAAAGAAGATTGAAAAAACACTACTGGAGATCGCAAAGAAAAACAACTGGGAAATCGAAGATCGAGGCGACCTTGAAACCAGGCATAACGACGGCGACGACTTCATCGAAGTTTCGGTCTGGGGACTCAAAGCCATGCTGGAAGAAGCCTACGCGGCAGGAAAGGCGGTATGCTAATGTGGAGCGAAGGAACGATCGGCATTCCCGATGCCAAGGACAAAACGAAATACACCGCCTGCCGCTACTGGGTCAAACACTTTGAGGAGCCAAGCCAATACGGCATCAACGAAGGAAGAATTTCAAAGCTCACAATCAGGATAAACGGGCAAGATGCCGCAAACTACGACAGAGGCTGGGACATCGAGCCGACCTGCAAGGAAGCCGAGACAGTGCTTGCCATTTTGCTTGAAAACTATAACTAAAAACGAACCTACCCGAGAAAAGAGCTGGCAAGGCTCTTTTGCTCGTAGAAATATATTGATGATGAGATCGCGGGAGCGGTCTTTTTTTATGCCGCGGAAAGGAGAACTTCTGAAATGAAAAAGTTTCTGATTGACCGAAATGAACTGCCGTATGACGCAATGGTTGCAGATGAAAGATGCCTTTGCCCCGTCGAGATTGATGAAGAAAGCGAAGCGGAAAATGATGAAGAGACTCAAAAACTACAAACCGACAAAGTTCATGGCAGAGACTTCTCACTATGACAGGAGAAAAGCCGACTATGCCGTCTCCTTTATCGAGTGCCTCTCGCACACCAAAGGGACCTGGGCGGGAAAGCCATTTGAGCTAATCGACTGGCAGGAACGCATCATAAGGGATCTCTTCGGCATCGTGAAGGAAAACGGCTACCGCCAGTTCAACACCGCTTACATCGAAATCCCCAAAAAGATGGGAAAATCCGAGCTTGCTGCAGCTGTAGCACTTCTTTTATGCTGCGGGGACGGTGAACAACGAGCCGAAGTTTACGGATGCGCCTCCGACCGTCAGCAGGCATCGATTGTTTTTAACGTGGCAGAAGATATGGTGAAGATGTCGCCGGCTCTTGCCAAGCGCGTGAAGATTTTAGCCTCACAAAAGCGGCTCATCTATAAGCCGACCAACAGCTTCTATCAGGTACTCTCCTCTGAGGCCTATACCAAGCACGGCTTAAACATTCACGGCGTGGTCTACGACGAGCTTCACGCCGCTCCGGACAGAAGGCTTTTTGATGTCATGACCAAAGGCTCGGGCGATGCCCGCATGCAGCCGCTCTACTTTCTGATTACCACGGCAGGAACCGATACCCACTCCATCTGCTATGAACAGCATCAAAAGGCGCTGGATATCCTGCGCGGCAAAAAGCATGATCCGAGCTTTTATCCGGTGATCTACGGTGCTAAAGAAAGCGATGACTGGTCGGATGTTGAGGTTTGGAAGAAAGCCAATCCCTCTCTTGGCATCACGGTGGGACTGGATAAGGTGAAAGCCGCCTTCCTGCAGGCTAAAGAAAACCCTGCGGAGGAAAACCTCTTCCGCCAGCTTCGCCTGAATCAGTGGGTAAAGCAGTCGATCCGCTGGATGCCGATGGACAAATGGGACGCCTGCGTCTTTGACGTGGATGAAAAGGCACTCGAAGGCAGAATCTGCTACGGAGGCCTTGACCTCTCATCCACCATCGACATCACCGCCTTTGTACTGGTCTTTCCGCCCCGTGATGAAGACGAGAAATACACTATCCTTCCGTACTTTTGGATTCCCGAAGAAAATGCGGAATTAAGAGTGCGCCGTGACCATGTGCCCTATGACATCTGGATTAAAGAAGGGACCATGCAGACTACGGAAGGAAACGTCATCCACTACGGCTTTATCGAAAAATTCATCGAGAATTTAGGCGAGCGCTTCAACATCCGGGAGATTGCTTTTGACCGCTGGGGAGCCGTTCAGATGGTGCAGAACTTAGAGAACATCGGCTTTACGGTCGTTCCTTTCGGTCAGGGCTTTGCTTCGATGTCGCCTCCCACCAAGGAACTGATGAACCTCGTGCTTTCCCATCGCATCGCACACGCTGGACATCCCGTGCTTCGCTGGATGATGGATAACATCTTCATCCGAACCGATCCTGCCGGAAACATCAAAATTGATAAAGCCAAATCCACCGAGAAAGTCGACGGTGCCGTTGCGCTTGTAATGGCACTTGACCGAGCGATCCGCATGGGGTGTGACACGAGCGAGTCGGTCTATGACAGCCGCGGCATTTTATTTTTGTAAAGGAGATTTTGCCTATGGGATTTTTACAGTCACTTTTTCATTCAAGAGATAAGCCGAAAGATCAAACCGCCGGCTCTGCCTTTCGCTTTTACTTTGGGCACACCACATCGGGGAAAGCGGTGACGGAGCGCTCTGCCATGCAGATTACTGCCGTCTATGCCTGTGTAAGAGTTTTAGCTGAGGCGGTCGCCGGTCTTCCGCTCCATCTCTTTCACCTCAGAGGAAATGCCGGCAAAGAGAAAGCAACGGACAGCCCCCTTTACTTTTTGCTGCACGATGAGCCGAATCCGGAGATGACCTCATTTATCTTCCGGGAAACCCTCATGTGCCATCTGCTCTTGTGGGGCAACGCCTATGCACAGATTATCCGAAACGGCAAAGGTGAAGTTGTCGCCTTATACCCGCTCATGGCCAACAAAATGACGGTTGACCGGGATGCAAATGGCACTCTTTACTACGAATATCAGGTCAGTAAAAGCGATGCTCCAACGCTTAAAAACGGACGGGTAAGGCTTTCTCCTTCTGAGGTACTCCATATTCCGGGCCTCGGCTTTGACGGTCTTGTAGGATACAGCCCGATTGCGATGGCGAAAAACGCTCTCGGCATGGCAATGGCCACCGAAGAATACGGTGCGGCATTCTTTAAAAATGGCGCAAACCCATCCGGCATCTTATCCATGCCCGGCGTGGTGAAAGACCCGGAAAAGATCCGCCAGTCTTGGGAGCAGGGCTTTGGCGGATCGCAGAACTCCAACAAGGTCGCCATTTTGGAAGAAGGCATGACCTACACGCCGATTTCCATATCACCGGAAGCCGCGCAGTTTCTTGAGACGCGGAAGTTTCAAATCGATGAGATTGCCCGCATCTTCCGCGTGCCGCCCCATATGATCGGAGATCTCGAACATGCGACCTTTTCCAATATCGAGCACCAATCTTTGGAGTTTATGACCTACACCCTGCGTCCGTGGCTCGTGCGCTTTGAGGAGTCCATGCAGCGTTCGCTTCTTTTGCCCGAACAAAAGAAAGACTATCTCATTCGCTTTAACGTGGACGGGATTTTGCGGGGCGATTATGAGAGCCGCATGCGAGGTTATGCCACCGGCATACAAAACGGCATCTTCTCGGTCAACGATGTGAGGCGCTTAGAAGATATGGATCTGCTCTCAAAAGAAGATGGCGGCGATTTGCATGTCTTAAACGGCAATGTCGTGAAGCTTGCCGATGCGGGATCGGCTTATACGAAAAACAAGGAGGATACCGATGAACCGACAGAAGAAATTTTGGAGATGGACGAAAAACAAAAGTCCCGATCCAAACGAAAATGAAACACGAACTTTATACCTGGACGGCGTGATTGCCGAGGAGAGCTGGTTTGACGATGAAGTCACACCGGCTCTTTTTAAATCCGAACTTGATGACGGCACAGGCAACATCACCGTCTGGATCAACTCACCGGGAGGCGACTGCTTTGCGGCCGCTCAGATCTATAACCTGCTTTTGAACTATCAAGGCAAGGTGACGGTCAATATTGACGGTCTTGCGGCATCCGCCGCATCAGTCATTGCGATGGCGGGAGATGAGATTCTCATGAGTCCTGTTTCCATGCTCATGATCCATAACCCATCCACCGTGGCCATCGGAGATACACAGGATATGCAGCGTGCCATCGGGATGTTATCCGAGGTCAAAGAATCCATCATCGGTGCCTACAAGCAAAAAAGCGGTCTTTCTCATGCAAAGCTCGCTTCACTCATGGATGAAGAGACCTGGATGAACGCGGAAAAGGCAGTAGAGCTGCACTTTGCCGACCGCATCACATCAAGGCAGGATCTCTATCCGCAAGGCGAGAACGAAGATCCTACAAATGGTGAAAGTGCCGTGCTAAACGGAAAAGAATCTGAAAGCCTCACGGAGACACCGATGCTCTTTTCACGCCGCAAGGTCGCAGCCGCCATCAACAAAAAGCTCTGTGACTATGCGGCGGCCTGTGAGGCAAAAACGCCTGCCCAAACGGCAGAACCGATTACCCACAGCTACAAAGTCAAGGACTTGGAAACACGCCTTGATCTTATCAAACACTTTATTTAAGGAGGAAACCTACCATGACGATTACTGAACTTTTGAACAAACGTGCCAAGACCTGGGAGGCCGCAAAGGCTTTTCTGGAATCCCATCGAGACAAAGACGGACTGCTTAGCGCTGAAGACGGAGCGGCTTACGACAAGATGGAAGCCGAGATCGCAGCCTATAGCACAGAAATTGAGCGCATGTGCCGTCAAAAGGACATCGAAGACAAGATGAGCAAGCCACTCGGTACGCCGCTTACGGCAAAACCGGCCATGCTTTCCACAGAGACGGAAGAAAAGCACGGACGTGCCTCCTCTTCCTATGCCAAGGATATGCTCGTTGCCCTGCGAACCGGCTTTAAGCGTATCTCGAACATCTTGGAAGAAGGTAAAGACGAAAATGGCGGCTATCTGGTACCTGAAGAATGGGACAGCCGCCTCATTGACAAGCTGACCGAAGAGAATATCTTCCGAAGCCTCGCCACGACCATCACCACGTCCGGCGAACACAAAATCAATATCGCGGCTACTAAGCCTGCCGCGGCATGGATCGAGGAAGGTCAGGCCTTAAGTTTCGGCGAGGCGACATTTGATCAGGTGGTGCTCGATGCCCATAAGCTTCATGTAGCGATTAAAGTCACTGAAGAGCTGCTCTACGACAATGCCTTCAATTTGGAAAGCTACATCATCGATCAGTTCGGCAAAGCGCTCGGCAATGCGGAAGAAGATGCCTTCTTAAACGGTGACGGCAAAAACAAGCCGCTCGGCATCTTTGCCGCAACCGGCGGAGGAGAGGTCTCCGTCACACTAACAGGCACGGCGCTTAAAACCGACGATATCCTGACGCTCATCTACTCTTTGAAGCGCCCATACCGCAAAAACGCCGCGTTTATCTTAAACGATGCGACACTTGCCGCCCTTCGAAAGCTCAAGGATAACAATCAGGCCTACATCTGGCAGCCAAGCTATCAGGCGGGAGAACCGGACCGTCTTTGCGGCTATCCGGTTAAGACCTCTGCCTTCTGCCCTGTTTTGGAGACGGGAAAAGCAGGCGTGGCTTTCGGAGATTTTTCCTATTACAACATCGGAGACCGCGGAACCAGAAGCTTTCAGGAACTTCGAGAGCTTTTTGCCGGAAACGGCATGGTGGGCTACGTTGCCAAAGAACGTGTGGACGGAAAACTGATCTTGCCCGAGGCCGTGCAGATTCTCAAAGCCGGTGCGTAAAAATAAACGTCTTAGCCATAAGGCGGCTCTCTTTATACGAGGGAGCCGCCTTTCCCTTACAGGAAAGGAGGAAGCATGCTGAGCCTTGAAGACGTGAAAAACTATCTCCGCGTGGATTTTAACGACGATGACGCACTCATCGAGTCGCTCATACCCTCTGCCACCGAGCTGGTCAAAAACGTGGCACGCACCGAAGACCTCTCTTCTTTTGAAAACGGGCGCATTGCCGTGCTTTTTACGGTGGCCTATCTCTACGAACACCGAGAAGAAGCCGATCACCATGCGCTCACCTTGACGCTTCGCGCTCTTCTTTTCGGAGAAAGGCAGGTGAGCTTCTGATATGGATATCGCTTTGCTCAATGTCACCGTCACCTTCCAAAAAAGAACCGTGGAAAGTGATGCCATCGGAAACCAAATCGAAACGTGGAAAGACGACTACACCTGTGCCGCCACCATCTCAGGAGAAGGCGGACGTGAGATCTTTATCGCAGCTTCTGAAGTGGATAAGGCGGACATGGCGGTGACGGTCAGGTGGTGTACGAAAGCGGCAGCGATGAACACGACAGACTTTCGCATCGTCTTTCAGGGCTGCGCCTACGACATCGAAAAAATTGACCACCTATCTTTCAGGAAGCGGGCGATCAAGTTTTTCTGCGTAAAGGAGAGAACCTGATGAGCCGAAAAATCAAAATCTCCGGCCTTGCCGATGCCGTGATGGAGGAACTCAACGCCTATGCCAAAACAACAACGGAAGGCATGAAGCAAGCCGTCACCAAAGCGGCAACGACCACCAAAAATGAAATCAAGGCGCATGCGCCAAAGAAGCACGGCGACTATCAAAAAAGCTGGACGCAAAAGAAAACCTCCGAGTCCTCCCATGCCCTGCAGGTGACGGTCTACTCTCGTAACCGCTACCAGCTGGCACACCTCTTGGAACACGGCCACGCCAAACGGAACGGCGGCAGGACGAGGGCAATTCCTCATATCGCGCCAGCCGAGACAATCGGTGAAGAGCAGCTTATGAAAGAGATTGAAAGGATGATCAAAGATGGATGAAATCATAGAAATATTGAAAGAGGTCGCGCTTCCCTTTGCTTACGACCATTTTGAAGAAGGCCAGGCACCTGATCCGCCCTTTATCTGCTACGTAACAGCGGAGTCGCATAACTTTGCGGCAGACGGTCAGGTGTATTTTCCCGTGAACCGATTTTATCTGGAGCTTTACACCGACAAAAAAGACCGTGCGCTCGAAAAAAGAATCGAAGACCTTCTTATCCGCCACGATCAGTTTTTCGACAAGGCCGAAGTCTATATCAACGCAGAAGACCTCTACGAGGTTTCCTATTCATTTGAGCTGAAAGGATGATGAAACATGGCAAATAAAAACAACAAAGTCAAATACAACATTAAAAACGTCTATGCCGCCAAGATGGAAGAAACCATCAAAGACGGTGTTTCGACCTTTACCTACGAAACCCCGAAGGCAATCCCCGGAGCGGTGTCTCTGTCACTCGATGCAGAAGGTGAATCCTCACCGTTCTATGCAGACGGCATCGTCTACTTCCGTACCGTCACGAACAACGGTTACTCCGGTGACCTTGAGATCGCGCTCATCCCGGAGTGGTTTCGCACCGAGATCCTGCAGGAGACGCTCGATTTCAAAGGCGTGCTGGTCGAAAACTCCAATACCGCAGAGTCAGTAAAGTTCGCTTTGCTTTTCGAGTTTGACGGCGACGTCAAGGCAATTCGACATGCCTTATATAACTGCACGGCATCTCGCCCTTCGATTGAGTCGGAAACGAAGGAAGACACGATAGAGCCTGGTACTGAGACGCTTTCCATGACGGCAGATCCGAGAGCCGACGGTCTTGTGAAAGCCAAGACCGGAGATGCGACCGACTCTGCCACCTATACCAACTGGTACAAGGCGGTCTACGTGCCGACTATGAGTGCTGAGAGCACGGGAGGCAAGTAATGATCGAGAAAACCATCACTGTTTCCGGAAAGCTTGTAAAGTTCAGATCGTCTGCCGCGATCCCGAGACTTTATCGCGCCAAGTTCGGTCGGGATATCTTCAAGGACTTAGCCAAGCTCGAGAAAAGCTATCAAGGCAAAAAGGACGAGGACGGCGGCTTTCCCATTGAAGACCTCGAGATCTTCGAAAACGTCGCCTATATCATGGCCCTTCACGCAGACAGCACGGTTCCGTCTTCCATTGAGGAGTGGCTGGACGGCTTTGAGATGTTTTCCATCTATCAGGTGCTGCCGGAAATTCTCGCTCTCTGGGGAGAAAACATCAAAACCGAGGTCACGCCAAAAAAAGGCAAGCGCGAAGCGAACGGGAAATGACCACGCCGCTTCTTTTGCTTCGCGCCTGCGAGATCGGCGTGCCCATACGGGACATGGATCTTATCTCCATAGGGCTGCTATTGGACATGTGGACGGAGAAAGCAAACGACTCGGCGACTTACAAGAGAGTCGCTACGCAGGAAGACTACGACAGGTTCTAAGGCATCTGATGCGTCAGGTGCCTTTCTTCATTTTTAGGAAAGGAGGACAGCTATGGCATCTCGCATTAAAGGCATCACCGTGGAAATCGGCGGAGATACCACAGGTCTCGACAAGGCCTTAAAGAACGTTCAATCGACAATTCGCACCACACAGTCCTCCCTTCGGGATGTGAATCGGCTCTTAAAGCTTGATCCGAAAAATACCGAGCTTCTCGCGCAAAAGCAGAAGATGCTAAAGGACGCGATTGTCGCAACCAAAGAGAAGCTCGACACCTTAAAGACTGCCTCGGAGCAGGCTAAGGCGCAGCTTGAGTCCGGCGACCTCGGGCAGGATAAATACGACGCGCTCCAGCGTGAGATCGCAGAAACCGAAGAAAAGCTCAAAGGACTCCAGCAGGAAGCGGTCAACACCAACGCAGTCTTTTCCAAGATGGATGCGGCAGGAGCCGCTTTCACCAAAGCGGGTGACGCTATCACGGGCGCGGGGCAAAAGATCATGCCGGTTTCTCTTGCCGTGGGAGGACTTGGCGCACTGGCGGTCAAGACCGCAGGTGATTTCGATGAAGCAATGTCGAAGGTCTCTGCAATATCCGGAGCTACCGGAGAGGACTTTCAGGCCCTGCGCGATAAAGCGCGTGAGATGGGCGAAAAGACGAAGTTCTCCGCCACCGACGCGGCTAACGCCATGAACTACATGGCGATGGCCGGCTGGAAATCGAAAGACATGATTTCCGGTATTGACGGCATCATGAACCTTGCCGCCGCATCCGGAGAAGATTTAGCCCTCACTTCCGATATCGTGACCGATGCCTTAACCGCCTTTGGGCTTTCCGCGAAAGACTCCGGACACTTTGCCGATATCCTCGCCGCGGCGTCGTCCAATGCGAACACCAACGTCTCCATGATGGGCGAAACCTTTAAATACTGCGCCCCGATTGCAGGAGCCTTGGGCTTTAGCGCTGAAGATACCGCAGAGGCCATCGGCCTTATGGCAAATTCCGGGATTAAATCCACACAGGCAGGCACCGCCCTTCGTACCGTCATGACCAACCTCAGCAAGGACTTCACCATTTCAGGAAAATCCATCGGTGAGGTCACAGTGGCCACGACCAATGCGGACGGTTCCATGCGCTCTCTTTCCGACATCTTGGGCGACTGCCGGGAGGCCTTCTCGGGACTTTCTGAGTCCGAAAAGGCACAGGCGGCAGAGTCATTAGTCGGAAAGCACGCCATGAGCGGCTTTCTCGCCCTCATGAACGCGGCCCCTGCCGATATCGAAAAGCTCTCGTCTGCTATTGATAACTGTGACGGCTCGGCAGAAAAGATGGCAGAAACCATGCAGGATAACCTGCCCGGACAGCTCACCATCTTAAAAAGTCAGCTGCAGGAACTTGCCATCTCCATCGGCGATGCCTTAATGCCTACGATCAGAAAACTCGTCACCTGGCTTCAAAATTTCGTCGACAAGTTAAACGGCATGGACGAAGGAACGCGTAACACCATCATCAAAATCGGCCTCTTTATCGCCGCCTTGGGACCTGCGCTTATTGTGATCGGCAAGCTGACCTCTTCGATCGGATCGCTTATCACGACCTTTTCAAGTGTAGGAAAAGCGGTCACCGGCTTTATGGTCAAGATGGGCGGCATGTCCGGTCTCATGAGCAAAATAGGAGCTGCCATCGGCGGCATCTCCGCTCCCGTGGTGGCAGTCGTTGCCATTATCGGCACACTGGTTGCCGCTTTTGTGCATCTTTGGAACACCTCAGAAGGTTTTAGGGATTCCATTATCGGCACGTGGAACACCATCAAGGAGGCTTTTTCAAACTTCGCATCCGGCATCACCGAACGCATCAACGCCTTAGGTTTTGACTTTCAGTCCTTCGGCGAGCTGGTATCTGCCATCTGGAACGGCTTCACCGAGCTTTTGGCGCCGGTGTTTGAGAACGCCTTTTCGGCGATTGCCGCGATTTTACAAGGAGCCCTCGACATCCTGACGGGCATCTTTGACATCTTCGCAGGGCTTTTCACAGGCAACTGGAGTCAGCTGTGGAACGGCATCAAGGAAGTCTTCTCCGGTATCTGGACAGCAATTTCGGGCATCTTTACGGCCGCGTGGGAGACGCTGGTCGGTGTCACCAACACCGTTTTAGGCTGGTTTGGCACGAACTGGAGCGAGGTTTGGACGGCGATCAAGACCTTCTTTGAGAACACCTGGAACGGGATCGTCTCCTTTTTCACCGGCATCTGGGAAGGAATCAAGTCTGTTGTCACGGGAGCCGTAAGTGCTGTGTCCAACACGGTCTCCTCGGTTTTCACGGCCATCAGCACCACGGCATCCAGTATCTGGAACGGCATCAAAAACATGATTTCCGGTGTGGTAGGTGGGATTAAGTCAACCGTCTCAAATGTGTTTAACGGCTTGAAGTCCACCGTGACAAACATCTTTAACGGAATCAAGAGCACGGCCACCTCCGTGTGGAACGGCATCAAGTCCGCTATCACCGCACCGATCGAAGCGGCCAAAAACACCATCAAAGGCATTATCGATAAGATCAAAGGCTTCTTCTCCAGCCTTCACATCGAGCTTCCGCATATCAAGCTGCCGCATTTTTCGATCTCCGGCGGCTTTTCCATCGTGCCGCCCAGAGTGCCGCACCTTTCCATTGACTGGTACAAGGAAGGCGGCATCATGACGAGACCGACGCTTTTCGGCATGAACGGAAGTGCCCTTATGGCGGGAGGCGAAGCGGGATCGGAGGCGATTTTGCCGCTCAAGTCTTTCTACGACAAGCTCGAAGGCATGCTTGCCGCCCGGGACACAACACTCATGGAAAAGTACCTCGCCATCATTGCCGGAAATTCGGAAAAAGACATCGTACTGGACTCCGGTACGCTGGTCGGAGCACTCACACCAAAACTGGATGGAGCCTTGGGAAGACGCGCCGCTTACGTAGGAAGGAGGATGAAATGAACCAAAACATAAGCTTTGGAGCCACTCTAAACGGCAAACACACATGGAAGAATTACGGGCTTGTCGTATCCAACACCGACGTGGTCGGTATGCCAAAGCCTAAAACACTCATCGTTGAGATTCCCGGATCATCCAAGCACCTCGATCTCACAGAGGCTCTGACGGGACGATGCGAATACGAAGGACGCACGCTCTCCTTTACGCTTGGCGGCATCGGAAAGATCGAAAGCTGGGCAGGAAGGCTCCGATCCTTCCTCAACGAAATACATGGAAAGCATGTCAAGGTCATCTTGGACTCCGAGCCGGAATACTATTTTGAAGGCCGAGCCGAAGTAAAAAACTTTGAGCGCACCCGCGCTTTGGGACAAATTGAACTGGAGATCGAATGCGATCCGTATAAATGGGATCTTGCCGCAAGCGATGAGGATTGGCTTTGGGATACGTTCAATTTTGAAAGCGGCATCATCCGGGACTATCGGGATGTGAGCGTAAGCTCTTATATCGACCTTCTTGTTCCCGGATCGCATGTTCCGATGGTGCCGACGTTTCATGTCAGAAACTACCAAGAAACCGAAGGCAGGAAAAACTACGTCTACTCCATCAAGCTGAGAAAGTCATGGACGCTTCATGCCGGCACAAATCGTTTCGCCGACCTTGTCATTCCTGAATCCGGCGACACGCTGCGCTTTTTTGGAACCTACACCGTCACCGTATCTGTGAGAGGAGGAAACCTTTAATGTACCAAGTGTTTTTAGATGAGCACGTGCTCTATATACCGGGCGATGATGAGGCTGTTCTTATTGATCCGGTGCTGGAGCTGGCGCTTGGAAAATCCGGCACATTTTCTGCCCGCGTACCGAAGATCAATCCGCTCTACGAAAAGCTCAAAGCGCTGGATTCCACCGTCCGTGTGGAGCGTGACGGTGTGGCACTCTTTTACGGCCGCATTTTATCGGTTGAGCGGGACTTTTACGGCACCAAGAGCATCACCTGCGAAGGAGAACTGGCCTATCTTTTGGACTCCGTGCAGGAGCCTTCTGAGTTTCATGACATCTCGCTCCGCGCTTTTCTTGAGACGCTTATTGCCAAGCACAACAATCAGATGGCAAAAGACGGCGCGCACAATAAGCGCTTCACGGTCGGACAGGTCACCGTTACCGACCCCAACGACTCGCTTTACCGCTACACCAACTGGGAGACTACCCTTGATGCCATCACCGACAAACTCGTCAAACGCTTGGGCGGCTTTCTTCGTGTGCGCCATGTGGGAGAGGTTCGCTATCTGGACTATCTTGCAGAATCCGATAACACCAACACACAGGTGATTGAGTTCGGAGAAAACCTCCTTGACTACACCGACACGCTTTTGGCAGAAGACATCGCTACCCGTGTGATTCCGCTTGGCAAAAGGCTTGAGACATCAAGCATTGCCGCGCTTGAGGAATATACCACCATTAAGAGCGTCAACGGTGGCAAGACTTATGTGGAGTCGGCTTCCGCCATTCAAAACTTCGGTATCGTCACCAAAACCGTGAGCTTCGAAAATATCTCTGTACCTGCCAACTTAAAGAAGAAGGCGGAAAAATATATTAAAGACAGCCAGTTTGCCGATGTCACCCTGGCGCTCACCGCTGTCGATCTGCATCTTGTGCATGCCGATATGGAAGCGATGAAGATCGGAGATCGTATTCGTGTCATCTCGCCTCCTCATGGCATGGACAGGTTCTTTCCGCTGACGGAGCTTACGATCGCTTTGGATCACCCTGAATCCTCTACGGTGGTACTTGGAACCGAAGTGAAGGCAGGTCTTTCTGAGCGAAGCATCAGCGAGAAAAAAGAACTGGTCGAGCGCATCGAGCGGCTTCCCACGCAGTCCGACACGCTTCGCCTTGCCAAGGATAACGCCACCGCGCTTATCACAGCAGCTACGACCGGACACGTCGTGACCCGCAAAAACGAGATTCTCATCATGGACACGGCGGACAAGAATACAGCCAAAAAGGTGTGGCGCTGGAACGTGAACGGTCTGGGCTATTCCAAGACCGGCTACAACGGCTATTACGGCACCGCCATCACAATGAACGGTGCGATTGTGGCCGATTACATCACGACCGGCACGCTAAATGCCGATCTGATTCGTGCCGGAACCTTAAAGGACAGAGCCGGGAACATCAGCTGGAACATGAGCACAGGTGCTTTAAGTGCCAAAAGGCTCTCGGTGGATTCTCCGAACTTTAAGCTCACGACTTATGGGCACCTCACCGCCAAAGGAGCCGATATTGACGGCAGTATCGTTGCTTCTTCCGGGGATACCAAAGTCCGTTTGGGCTATGGCAAGCTCTCCATCTACTACCAGAACAAAGAACTCGGTCTTGTCGGCGGAAACGGCTTTGCCGGCTCCAACACCATTGCAGGCCTCAACTTTGACCTCGAGCGAACCGGAGATTATATGACATGGGCGGCGCAACCTATGGGTGGTGGCAGTTATGAGATGGTCTGGACCTATGCCAGATCATCTTTCGGAAACTTCTCCGGCGGGATGTTAAATGCCGGATGTGACATCGACATGCACTATAACCGACTGAGAAATGTCAGCTGGCCTGACGGAGCCATCAACGGAGCCTTTCATTTTGTAAAGATCAATGCCATGAGCAGCGACGGTACGGTCGCCAGCTGGTCAAACGGATGTCGCATGCGGTTTAAAAATGGAATTTTGATTGAAGCAACATTTTAAACATGGAGGATACAGCAATGGACGAACATGAACTGATCGAACAAAAGTCAAACGAAAAAGAAGCAACAAAGCCGGATGATACGGTCTTTCCAATCAAAGACGATGAGTGGCAAAAAGCCATCGAGATCATCTTAGGCACCGACAAGCACGAAGAAATCTCAGATAAGGATGCCTCTGAGCTCATTGCGGCTGCCCGCAATTTCAGAAAGATCATCGACTTCTTCGTGAAGCTCTTCGGAGGCGCGCTATGAAAGAAAACGAACTGCCCCTCATCCTGCGCCTTGAAAAAGCGAGAAACGAACTGAGATACGCACTCAACCAAACTGCCGGAAAGTATGAGCTTCCCGGCTTTTTACTTGACCTCCTCATAGAAGCCTTGCTCTCAGAAGAAAAAGGTCAGCGCATAGCCCTTATGAGCGAGCAGATCAGCGCAGCGGACGGGAAGGAGGAAAAAGAACATGGCCAACGTGAAGACCTATCTCAGTAAAATTTTATCGGCCGTCTACGGCAAAGACGTGCGCGGAGCCATCCACGACTCGATTGCCGCCATCAACACGCAGGTGGAAACCACCACGGCGGCGGAAAGCGCGCGGATAGCTGCAGAAAAGACGCGCATCTCACAGGAAAACGCAAGAAAATCTGCAGAAATAACAAGAGCCGCGCAGGAAGAAACCCGCAAGCATAACGAGACAACGCGCACCGCTCAGGAAAGCACCCGTCAGACGACGTTTACGAAACTCAGGACGGACATCGACACCAAGCTTAAACAGCTGGATCAGGCTATCGCCGGCGCCGGAGCGGTCTTGATTGACCCTACGCTTACCAAGCAAGGTCAGGTCGCCGATGCCAAAGCGGTCAGTGACCAATTATCCAAGGTGAACCATCGCTTAACATCTGTAATTCCGGAGTTTCAGGCCTTTACGCTTACTGCACCTTCCGACAAAGTTGTGGTAAGCGATATGAGCAAAATTAAAAAATATGGCAAAATCTGTGTCTTATCTTTCAGCGTCACCGTAAAGGAAAATACCTCAACGGACGGATTGCAGCCGCTTTGCGTTTCACCTATCGCAGAAGATGAGTCCTCCATCGGCTTTGCTACGGCAATAGCTTATGGAGATGGCGCAGCAAACTATCCGGCTTTTATAATCGATAGCGTGGTTGGTGCTCTTATACCGGGACCTGTGGCCTATCCGCTGAACTTGCTCGGATCGATAACCTTTATCTCCAAAGCATAGATTCTATTTTTCTATCTGTTTGTTAGCCGCTTTCCAAGCGGCATTTTTTATGCCTCATAAAGGCAAGAAAGGAAGTGTGAACTCATGAAAGAATTCTGGAACACCTTGCAGCTTATCTTTGCTGCCATCGGAGGCTGGCTCGGCTATTACTTAGGAGGCTTTGACGGACTTCTCTATGCGCTGATCGCCTTTGTCATCTGCGATTACGTGACAGGCATGATGTGCGCCGTCTCCGACAAAAAGCTCTCAAGCGAAGTCGGCTTTAAAGGCATCGCCAAAAAGGTCGTGATCTTCATTCTGGTCGCCGTTGCCAACATCATTGACACCAACGTCATCACACAGGGCGCGATTCTTCGCACGGCCGTCATCTTCTTCTATCTCTCAAACGAAGGGCTGTCGCTTGTGGAAAACGCGACTCATCTGGGACTTCCTGTCCCGGACAAACTCAAGGCGGTCTTGGCACAGCTTCATGACCGCGCAGAAAAGGAGGAAAAATAACTATGACTATAAAAGGAATTGATGTATCAACCTGGCAGGGATCGATTGATTTTAACCGTGTAAAACAAAGCGGGATTAACTTTGTCATTATTCGTGCAGGCTACGGATCGGCACTATCTCAAAAGGACAAGTGGTTTGAGACGAACTACGCCCGCGCCAAAGCGGCAGGTCTTCACGTGGGAGCCTATTGGTACTCCTATGCGGGAAGCGCCGGAGAGGCACGCGAAGAAGCACGTGTCTGCAAACAGGTGCTCTCCGGCAAGCAGTTTGACTATCCCATCTACTTTGATTTGGAAGAAAAGTCACAGCTTGCCCGCGGACGGGCTTTTTGCGACTCGCTCATTCGAGCCTTTTGCAATGAGATGGAAGCTGGCGGCTATTTTGCCGGATTCTACACATCGCTCTCAGCAGCAGTGAACAACGTTTCCGCTGATGTGAGAAACCGCTACGCCTTCTGGGTGGCGCAGTGGAACAGTCGCTGCACCTATCAGGGACAGTACGGTCTTTGGCAGTATTCCTCGAGCGGCTCGGTGCCGGGCATTGCAGGAAGATGCGATATGGATCTTGCCTATGTGGACTATCCCTCCATCATCAGGAAAGGCGGCTTTAACGGCTATGGCAAAGGCACAAGCTCCGCCCCCGCAAGAAAGTCTGTCGATACGCTGGCCCATGAAGTCATCTCCGGTGCTTGGGGAAACGGAGATGACAGAGTAAATCGTCTTACCAAAACAGGATACGACTACGACGCGGTGCAGGCACGGGTAAACGAGCTTTTAGGCATAAAGCCGAAAAAGTCCATCGATGCGCTTGCCCGAGAGGTCATCCGCGGCGACTGGGGAAACGGTAAGGACCGTGTAAACCGCCTGACGAAGGCAGGATATGACTACAACGCCGTGCAAAAGAGAGTAAACGAACTGCTGTAAGCTGAATACATTGATATGCCCGCAAGGCAGTGAGGAGAGATCTTCACTCCCTTGCGGACTTTTTTATTTTGTCCGCCAACTTCTTCAAAAACCTCCAGTGGAACAGTAGAAGGCAAAAAAAAGATTCGTCCATAACGTCCTCGTCTCTTCAGGGAGTGTTAGAGGGACAGCAAGACCTGCCCTCTGTCTGGAGGGATGATATGACAAATGATGAAAAACAAAGCCTTTACAACATGAGACGAAACGGTGCAAGTTATGCCGTAATTGCTGCCACCTTAAATCTATCGAAAAGCACCGTGGCTTCCTTTTGCCAAAAAGAAGGTCTGAGAACAGGTTTCTCAAAAGCTTTAACAACACTACGTTACTGCAAGTATTGCGGAAAGCCACTGCCCGTCAAGGAAAAAGGAAAAGAGCAAAAATTCTGCTCAGAGCACTGCCGGATGAGCTGGTGGAAAGAGCATCCGGAAGAGCTGAATAAAAAGGCAATCTATATATTCACCTGCCCATGCTGCGGAAAAACTTTCACTTCCTATGGCAATGTGCACAGAAAGTATTGCAGTCATGCTTGCTATATCCAAGACCGATTCGGAGGCTCTCATGAAGACTGAAGCCTTCGCATCCGAGCTTGCCTATGAAGTATCCCGCTCCATCCTCTTTTCTTTGCTCAAGCAAAACATCATCGATAAAGAGGAATTCATTCGTCTCGACCACGCACTCCTAAAGCGATACCATCCCGGCTTAGGTGCGTTATTTACTTGCTATTTCAGCTCTTTAGAGTGATGTATAGACACGGAAAGGAGACGATTCTATGGCTAAAATCATAAAAATCGAAGCAAAGAAATCACCGCTGCCAAACCGCAAAAAAGTCGCCGCCTATGCCCGTGTCTCTATGGAAACACAAAGGCCGCACCACTCATTGGCGGCACAGATCAGTTTTTATTCTGATTTAATACAGAAGAACCCCGAGTGGGATTATGCCGGTGTCTATGCCGATGAAGGCATCAGCGGCACATCAGTGGAAAAACGTCCCGAGTTTATGCGCATGATGAAAGACTGTAAGGCCGGAAAAATAGACCTCATCTTAACGAAATCCATCTCCCGATTCGCGCGTAACACGGTCGACCTCCTAAAAGTCGTAAGACAGTTAAAAGACCTCAACATCGAGGTCCGATTTGAAAAGGAAAAAATCAACTCACTTTCGGATGACGGTGAGCTGATGCTCACGCTCCTTGCCTCTTTCGCACAGGAAGAAACCATCAGCATCTCTAACAACGTCAAATGGGCCATCCGAAAACGCATGTCTGAAGGAAACCCGAATATGCGAAATAACGTCTATGGCTACCGCTGGAAGGATGACACCCTGATTGTTGTTCCCGAAGAAGCAAGGATCGTGCGGCGCATCTTTCAAAACTTCCTTGATGGAAAATCCCGCCTTGAAACCGAGCGTGAATTTGCAGAGGAAGGCATTACAACCAGAAAGGGCAACCGCTGGACGGACTCCAATATTAAGGTTGTTCTGACCAATGTCACTTATACGGGAAATTTGCTCTGTCAAAAAGAGTTTGTCGAAGATCCCATTACCAAAAAGCGCAAGAAAAACCGCGGTGAGCTTCCTCAGTATTTCATCGCAAACACCCATGAAGCGATTATCGACAGGGAAACTTTCGACTATGTGCAAGAAGAGATGGCAAGAAGACGTGCTCTGGGACCTCGGGCAAACAAGAGCCTGAACATCTACTGCTTTACCGGAAAAATCAAATGTGAGCTGTGCGGGAAAAGCTATATGCGAAACGTCCGAAACAACCGTGCCAAGCACTCCAATCTTGGGGATAAAGTCTTCAGCTGGGTATGCGGCTCCAGCAAGAAAAAGTACAGTACATGCTCGGCAAAAGCCATCCCGGATCGAATCCTTAAAACTTGCTGTGCCAAAGTGCTCGGCCTTGAAGACTTTGATGATGCTGTTTTTAATGAGCAAATCGATAAAATTACAGTACCTAAGCAAGGTGTTCTCATCTTTCATTTCAAAGATGGCCATACGATCAGAGAAACTTGGAAAAATAATGCCCGAAAAGAATCGTGGGATGATGCGGCGCGCAAACGCGCCTCAGACTACCGGCGCACTCACGCCATGAAACGCTCAGACGTTACCTGCTTTTCCACTAAAATCCGATGCGAACATTGCGGATGCAATTTCCGCGCGCAAACACAAAACTGTTCAACATCTCCCAGCGGAAAACGCAGATACTGGCGATGTGCCGAACATAACGGCTGTGACACCAGAGGATTCAGAGACGACCTTTTGCGCTCACTTACCGCAGAGGTCTTAGGTCTTGATGCATTCGATGACGCTTTTTTTCTTTCGAAGATCGACCATATCAGCGTCCTTAGCCGAGAAGACCTTATCTTTCATTTTTATGATGGAAAGGAAATTGCTCGCAAGCTGATCCAACCTACGCACGAAGGACACAAGTGGACAGAGGAACAGCATGCGAAATTTAAAGCATCCATCAAAGAATGCTACGCGTCAGAGCGGCACAAACCGATACGAAAGGAGAAGCTATGGCCAAACAAGTAACCACGATACCCGCCAGCATCAAACCCTTCTCCAAAACACCGCTCACCACTTCACGCAAACGCCGCGTGGCAGCCTATGCCCGCGTCTCAACGGACTCCGATGAGCAGTTTACCAGCTACGAGGCACAGGTAGACTACTACACAAATTACATTAAAGCCAGAAATGACTGGCAATTTGCGGGTGTCTACACCGACGAAGGGATCACCGGTACCAATACCAAAAAGCGAGAGGGCTTCAAACGCATGGTCAAAGATGCCCTTGACGGAAAAATAGATCTTATCGTCACCAAATCGGTCTCGCGTTTTGCCAGAAATACCGTGGACAGCTTAACCACCATCCGAAAGCTTAAAGAGCACGGCACCGAGTGCTTCTTTGAAAAAGAGAATATATGGACCTTTGACTCCAAAGGCGAGCTTTTGATTACCATCATGTCAAGCCTTGCTCAGGAAGAATCCCGCTCGATATCCGAAAACTGCACGTGGGGTCAAAGAAAGCGCTTTGCCGATGGCAAAGTCACCGTCCCTTTCAAACGCTTCTTAGGCTATGACCGCGGAAAGGATGGAAACCTCGTCGTCAACCTCGAACAAGCAAAAATCGTCAAACGTATCTATGCGATGTATCTTCAAGGAAAAACCTGCCATCTCATCGCAAAAGCACTGAGTGAAGATGGCATCCCATCTCCCGCGGGAAAACCTCGCTGGAACCCAAGCAACATAAAATCCATCCTTACCAATGAAAAATATAAAGGCGACGCACTCTTGCAAAAGTCGTTCACCACAAACTTTCTCACCAAAGAGCACAAGATAAATGAAGGCGAAATCCCGCAGTACTATGTGACGGGAAACCATGAAGCCATCATTGAACCGGAGGTCTGGGAACTCGTACAACGCGAGATGGAAAGGCGCAAAAGTGAAAAAGGAAGGCACAGCGGTGTGAGACTATTCTCCGGCAAAATCTACTGCGGAGAATGCGGTACAAGGCTTGGTTCAAAAGTCTGGCATTCCACAGACAAATACAAGCAGGTCATTTGGCAATGCAACAAGCACTGCAAGAAAAACTCTCCCTGCAAAAACGGAATGCATCTCAGCGATGAAGAGCTAAAAGCTGCCGTCCTTTCTGCGACCAACAAGCTCATAGAGAATAAAGATGAGATTCTTAATAGCTTTCAAGAGATTTTCGGAGGCGTGTATGATACTCATACCTTGGAAGGCGAAAAAGCAAAGCTGGAAAGTGAGATGGATGTCTGTGCCAAGATGATCGAAGACCTTATCCGCCAAAATGCTGCCATCCCGCAAGACCAGAGCGAGTACCAAGCAAAGTACGAAGATCTGGAAGGCTTCTACAATGAAAAAAAGGTGGCCTTAGCGAAGGTCGAAGGAAAGCTCAAAAAGATGCAGGCGACCAAAGCCGATATCAAGTTCTGCCTGAAGCAGCTACAAAAACAAGACAGGCTTCTGCAAACATTCGACGAACAGAGCTTCTGTGCTCTTGTAGATCATATCACGGTATTCAGCAAAGAAGATATCCGCATAACCTTCAGAAATGGCAGCGAGATTTGCTCTTAGCCGCCGTTATTTCATCATCTGCTCAAAATAAGAAATGAGCTTATGATATTCTGCCGTCTGTAAATCAAGTTTCTCATATCCATCTTGTTTGATCAGAAGGACCGTCCGGCAGACTTTCAGTAATAGTTCGATGTCATGCGTAATAATAAGTGTCGGGCGACCTTTGGCAAGTTCAAAGATAAGCTCGGCGATTTTATCCATGTGCATGTAATCCAAACCGCTGGTCGGCTCATCCAAAATAAGAATTTGCTTTTCACTCAAAAAAGCATTGGCGAGAGCCAGCCTTTGCTTTTGCCCGCCGGATAAGTTTTGCGGATGCTCGCTACGTTTATTCCAAAGATCAATATGCTTAATGATCCAAGAAACCTCCGCCAAATAAGCATCGCTTATTTTTTTGCCGTTTGCGAGCGCGTCGTTTTCTACGGTATCAAAAAACAGCTGGTAGTCTACATCCTGCATCATGTAGTAGGCATTTTTCAGTCGTTCTCGCTGAGTTTTTCCCCATGAAATATCTTGCTTCTTGCCGGCAAGTCCGCAGAGAACACGACCTAAACTGCTTTTTCCGATACCATTTGTGCCGACAATCCCCATGATTTCATCGGAATGTAAGTCGAAGGATAAATTCGAGATGAGTTCTTTTTTGCCTACAGAGACATGAACATCCTTCGCAGAAAAAACACGCTCACCTGTCTTTGTCGTGTTGTGCGGAACAAGTGCGGAAAAATCTATCGCTCGAAGTCCCAAGTCTTTACAATCGGATGATTTTAGTTCGCCCGCATCAAATTCTTTGATAAAAGTTCCGTCTTTCATGACATAGAGCTTATCGTAGAGATCCTCCAAAAAATATAGTCGGTGTTCGGCGATGATGATGGTTCTACCCGACGCTTTGAGTAATTTCAGGATGCCTTGCAAATCTCGGATACCTTCTTGATCAAGGGAAGCTGAAGGCTCATCAAAGAAAATAATCTTTGTGTCATAAACTAAGGTAGAGGCAATAGCTACCCGCTGTTTTTCTCCGCCGGAAAGTTCATTCAAATTTTTATCCATTAAGTGAGCAATGCTCATGTACTCAAAAGCTTTCTTCACCCGTTTTCTCAGTTCCGCCTGCGGCATGCCGAGGTTCTCTCCGACAAGGGCGACCTCATCTTCTGCCTTGCGGGTAAAGAATTGATCGGATGGATTTTGAAATACGTTGCCGATGACCTTAGCCAAGGTACCCGTCTTAAAATCATGCAGATTTTGATCCAATAATGTGACTTTGCCATCCAGTGTGCCTTCATACTGATCCGGTATGAGTCCGTTCATCACTCTGGTAAGCGTTGTTTTTCCGCAGCCGGAATTACCGGTGAGTACGACCAGTTTTCCCGGTGCGATCGCAAAATGAATAGCATGCAAAGATGACTTTTCTGCTCCTTGATAGGTGAAGCGCTCAATATTGACTTTCATGATGTCCATAGTGCAACTCCCAAAAGCGCCACGCCGGCAAACAGGCTGATGCCATCTGCGAATTTAAAGCGCATATCATAATAACTGGTTTTTTCTCCTTCATACTCGATACCTTTGGCAATAATTGAAGAGACGAGAGTTTCGCTGACATGCAAACATTTATAGACCAAGGGAACAAAGTACAGCTCAAAAGTACGGACGGGATGCAAAAGTGAAGCATGAAAACCGCGGATTTTCATTCCGGCTTTAATTTCCTTAAGTCTAAGCAGTATTTCGTCAAGAAAGCGCAGCGCGGTAACAAGACCGACCGATAGACTTATGGGTAAATGCAACTGGTGCATAGCCGTAAAAATTTTAGTCGAACTTGTCATGACCAGTGCACGACCAATATTCATGATCGGAAACAACTGAAGAATTAAAATAGCAAGTCCTAAAAAAGCTCCTGTTGTAAAACCTGACGAGATATGAGCCAGAAGCACTGCCACACCAAATATACCTGCATAAAAAACGAGATTTTTTATGCAAGTTCGAGTGGAACGAGACAGCAAGATTAAAAAGCTTGCCGCACAGGTGATTCCATATAACCATGGATTGCGAGTAAAGACCAAGAAGGTAAACAGGATCGTTAAGGCAAATAGCGTAAGCGGATGAAGATATCCCTCTTGGTCTTTTCTGCGGGAAAATGATCGGCTCATCTTATTTGAGCTTGCTCTGCTGAGTGCTTTTCTCAAAGAACTTATTGTTGATGAATGCTCCGAAAAATCCGGCTAACAAGCACAGCACAACATTAACGGCAGCAGCTATCAAAATCACTTCATTTGTATAGGCGGCAACCATTTGTGCTGCTTGTTCTGGAGAAAAGGTAGATGACATGTATTTTACTAAACCTTCGACGCCTAAAATTTTTGTTAAAAGAATGCTGTGCATCGAATCGATAAACATGGCAACACTAAAAGCAATGGCGATGCGTTTGCTATTATCGTACTTTCCGATAATCAGCTCGCAGACAATCCCTGCAATCAGAGTAATCGGAATCATGATCCCATAACCTAAAATTGCATATACCAACACCCAAGCACAGCCCAAAAGAGAAGCGCTGTGCCACGCTTTTGTACTTTTCGAGCCGCAATCACAAAGGTCGGTCCGATCACAAAAGCGGCAAACCCGGCTGAAATGTAGAGAGCAGCCATGCCTAAAAGTCCCGTCAGCATACTGATTCCAAAGGCGACAACACAACCAATTACTGCCAATACGGCGATCTGTACAACATTTTTTAGTTTCATCATAAAATTCCTTTCTGAATATTTAATTTTCGACAACATCAGGCACAATCATTTTTTTGTCGAAGATGTTGTTGTTAGCTCCAAACTTTAATTTGCGAATCTCCAGCTTTCCGCCTTGCTTCTCGATTCGATAAGATCTCGATAAAGACCTCCTTGCAGCATCAATTCATCATGTGTACCGCACTGCTCAATCCCTGCTTTGTTCAGTACCAAAATCCGGTTTGCATTACGGATCGTCTTCAAGCGGTGCGCGATCATGATGACGGTTTTGTTTTGAGTAAGGGCTTCAATGGCTGCTTTCAGCTTGTCTTCGTTTTCCGGATCAACATTTGCAGTAGCTTCATCAAAGATGATAATCGGTGCATCTTTCAGCATTGCCCTGGCAATGGAAATGCGCTGTTTTTCTCCGCCGGAAAGACTTGTTCCACCTTCTCCGATCATGCTCTGATAGCCATCGGGCAAGGCGGAAATAAAGTCATGGCACTGAGCCTTTTTTGCCGCCGCAATCACATCATCGCGGGTGGCATTTGGGCATCCGAATTTAATGTTGTTTTCAATCGTATCGGCAAAAAGATAGACATCTTGGAAGACCATCGAAATATGATTCATGAGATTTTCGAGGGAGTAATCTTTTATGTTCTTTCCTCCAAGGCGAATCTCTCCTGAATTGACATCCCAAAAGCGAGAGATCAAATTGCAAAAAGTTGTTTTCCCTGAACCAGACGGCCCTACGATAGCCGTCATTGATCTTTCGGGGATATAGCAAGACACATTATTTAAGATTGGCTTTTCGCCATAGGCAAAGGAAACATTTTTAAATTCAATATCGTGTTGCTGAAGTGCATCATTGATATGACCTTCCGGCATATCTTGCATTTGATTGACGTAATCATAAGAATCCATCGCGTTGTCAATGGTTCTAAGCATGGCCATAGCACTACCAGAAGCCAATAAACTGTTAAAAATCACAAAACTGGCAACCAGCGTCATGATAGTATAGTCCAAAGCAAGCTCTCCCGAAAAGTAGCATGAAAGTGCTGTGGCAATCATAACCGAAATCGTGATCGCAATGATGATTTTCAGCAGTACCGTGTAAGGCGTAACGGCCTTTTCAAGGCTCAACGTCGATTTTTTTGTTTCTTCAAAACTTTGATCCAGCTTGTTGTTATTTTGTCCGCCCAAGTTATAGGACTTGATGATCTGCATACCTTGCAAGGTTGCCAGCACTTCTTTCGTGAGATCGTTTTGTACAACAGAAACTCGATCCGAACTCTTTTTAGATCTTTGCTGCATTAAAGCGGCCGCTGCCAAGAAAATCAAAGACCCAGCGATAGCAATGAGTGCAATTTTCCAATGCAGCATAAAAAGGGACAGGATAAATACCACGGTTACAAGCAGACCGCCGAATACCATAATAAAAAGTGTGGGCACCCAAGTTTCGAGACTGTCCAACTTTGTCGTCGCAATGGCCGTTAAATTTCCTAAGCTAAAATCATTGAAAAAGCCCATTGGCACTTTTTTGATTTTTTCTCCCATAGCGATACGTTTATTTGCGGCTGTAAAATAGCCGGCATGCGTTTGCTTAAGCATGGAATTTTTCTTAGAAATAATGATGCCCAGTAAGGAAAGCAATAAGAATGCGCTGCACATACCAATCGTCTGCCACGTAATTTCCTGCTTTATAATCGCCGCAATGACCAAATAGATGGCCATAAATTGAAAAACGTTAAAAATCGCGCCCAAAAAACTCCAGATCACCGAGGAGCGAATCATTCCTTGCTCACGCTCTGCAAATTTCCATAACTTCTTAAATGTATTAATCATTTTCTTCACCTCGCATGGCCGCACTCCACAATTCTTGGTAAACCGGAGAATCTTTTAATAGTTCATCGTGTGTTCCGTGATTTTCAACATATCCATCATGGACTACAAATATTTGATCCACATCTGCAATGGTTTTCAATCGATGGGCGATAATAATGAGCGTTTTGCCTTTTACCAATGTGGCGATGGCATCTTGCAAAATAGCTTCATTTTCTGGATCGATATAGGAAGTGGCTTCATCCAAAATGACAATCGGTGCATCTTTGAGCATGGCGCGTGCAATAGAGATGCGTTGGCGCTCACCGCCGGAGAGATGCCCGCCACCTTCTCCGGCAACCGTTTCATAGCCTTGTGAGAGCTTCATAATGAAATCGTGGCAGCCCGATTTTTTAGCGATTTCTATAATTTCCTCATCCGTTGCATTTTTTTTGCCGATGCGAATATTATCTTTGATGGAAATATCAAACAAATAATTGTCTTGAGATACATAAGAAATAGCATCCGAAAGCTGTTCTAAAGGCATATCCTTGAGAGCTATGCCACCAATTGTTATGGTGCCACTATCGGTATCCCAAAATCCGGCGAGGAGCTTTGCAACGGTCGATTTCCCTGAGCCAGAATACCCGACGAGTGCATTGACACTACCTTCATTGATGTGCAGATTGACATCCTTGATAACCTGTTTGTTGTCATCGTAAGAGAAATTCACGTGATCGAAAGTGATGTCATAGCGTGAAATGTTTTGTGTACCGGTTGCGTGGGATAACTCTTTTGAGTTGAGAACTTTTTCAATCTCACCGGCAATGGTTTTGATGCGACCCATATCGTCCTCATAAGACATCACCTGCATGATATTTGAGATTGTGCCAAACGATAAAATAATCAACATCAAAAGATGAGCGCCGCTTAGGCTACCTTGCATACAGAAGAAAAGGCCAAACGGAATGATGGTTAAAATACCCATCGGTGCAAGCGACATGCTCACCGCATAATCGTTGTTGTTCAAGCCCATCCACTTGCAGTAATAATCTGCTTTGGCATAAACATTATCGCTGTATTTTTTATAGGATGTATCGCCTTGATTAAAAGACTTAATGACCTCGATGCCGTTGATATATTCCACAATCGAGTTGTTCATGTCTTGACCAATTTTGACTGCTTTGGGAAACATTTTAGGCATGCGCTTCATCGGGCCGGCCATAAAAAACATGCCGATCACAAGAGGAACCAGTGCCAAGAGCGAAACGCGCCAATCGAGTACAAACATGTAAACAAGAAGTAAAACCGGGCCAACAATATTAGCGGTCATTTCAGGAATCAGGTGAGCCAGGGTTGTCTCCATGCTGTCAACTTGATTCACGATGACATCTTTTAGCTTTCCTGTGCTTAAATTCAAAATGTTTCCTAACGGCATTTTGAAAAGTTTGTCCATGATATCTCGCCTGATTTCACACAAAGCACCATAGGTCGCCGTATGAGAAATCGTGGTGGAAATACCCATAAAAACTTCTTTTGCGCACAGCAGCGCGAGAATACTGAGGACTCCTTTAGTATAAAAAGCAAAATCTGTATTCCCTGCAATGAGGGCAATGATCATTTTGCTCAAGAGCACATAGGTAAAAAGTCCTGCCAGTACACCCAAAACGGCAAAAAGAATCGAGAAAAAGTAGCCGGTCTTATTTTTGGCGATGTACTTTTTCAATAAGTTCATATCAAAAAACCTCCTTAGTAAATGAATGAAATGCTGAAATTGATGGAAGATTTTAGAGTCCGGAAACTTCCGCTTACTGAGAAGTCGAACGAGTAAAATAACCTTCAAGCATGGATACCAAGTGCTGTCTGTTCTTTAGAAAATTTTCACGCGTATCTAAAATTTCACAGGATAACAAGCTTGCATTGATGAGATTCGTTACAAATTCATAGTCATCATCAGTAAGCAATCCGCAGTCGTACCCATTCATAAAATGCTTAAAGTAAGTAATCGAATCCCTCTTGAGTTTTTCATATAATGCGTTAAGCTGTTCATTTTTCTTAATCTCACCAAGAAACATGACATAGATAGGCGTAAAAGGATTATTCGCCAACATTTTATCGACGACAACTTCAGCCAAGACATGTGGTGTGAGCCTGTTCCCCATATGTTGAACCGTGTTTGTTACCGTCGCTTCACGCATCCTGCTTCCTCTGTCCATAATGTCGTAGAGGATTTCTGCCGTATTTTTGTAGTAGTAGTATAATCCACCGGCTGATAAACCGGATTTTTCACGAACATCATCCATCGTCGTATTATTAAAGCCCTTAGAAGAAAAGAGTGCCATAGCAGCCTTTTGAATGTCTTCCTTACGCATTTCCGGATCTAATCGTTCTCTGACCATCATTTCCCTCTCCTTACCGAGATTATTCTCGGTAAGGAGCAAGTTATCATAGACTAACTTATTTGTCAAGAATTTTATGCGGTAATGGCAATTCGCCTAATGTTGCATAAAAAAGAACCCTGCCAGATAGAACAAGATTCTTGTAACGCGTAATGCTTCTTAGTTTAATTTTAGGATGAACATCGCTGTGAGCTTATTGATTTTCGTACCACATACTAAATTTTCGTACCCCTTAGTATTAGGTTCGTACCCTAAGCGGCTGTGCCGTTAAAATGTATCAAATATGTTGTTTTGTTCTCCAGGAACTTCAAAGAAGCCATCTTATTCTGCAAGTCTTCTAGTTTTCTGGTTTTTAAATTTAATGTTTTTATAGAAATAGCTTCCTTAAATTCCTCCCTCAAAGCATCCATAAATAAAGGATCGATAACCTTGTGTATGTTTTCGATAGAAGTATAGTGCATTCCACCAGAGCGTCTGGTTTCAGGATTTAAGGTTGATTCAAATAGACCACCAAATATAGTTGGACTAATCTTTGACCAATCAAAATTGGCAGCAGCTTTATTCAAAATAATATCAATGATTTTTTCATTAAACCTAGGAATTACATGATTTTCATTTTTAAATAGTTCTCCATTAACATATGGGAATGCCAATATTTCATCGGATAAATAGGGATCTCTTTCATATTCTTTCTGATCCAAAATCTCAAATAGCCTTATCAAGGCATCTCTAAAACCCTCAGGATTATCGCTATATTTATCTAGGTAATCATGGAACATATTATGTCTTCCAAATAATCCTGCATCCTCTGCATAGAGACAGAAAACTAAACGAACACATAAAACGTTTAAGTCCTTTAAAGTTTTTTCATCTTCAGGATCTTGATATTGTTTTAATAAAGCTTCATATAAGGATCCTACAAGTGCTCCAGCTTGAATAGATACTTCAACAGATTTTTTTATGTAATCATCTTTTTGATCAACTAAAAAATTAAGTCTATAGTAATCTTCTTCTAAATTTTTTAGATATACTATCTCAGGTTCTGACTGTGGTTTATTCATGTCAAAAATATGAAATTCCTTGAAATTACTTAAAACTATCCATCTTGGTCTATCATCATATGGTAATTCTATAGAATATCTTTTAGCTTGCTGGAAGGGAGACAATAAAGATCCATCAGACTGTTTTATCGGTTTTCCTAAGTCTTTATTTATTGATTTTTGTTCAATTAAAACATGGGTTGAAGGTATAATGCCATCGATAAAACTCGTATTATCTAGCATTACTTTATCCTCAAATCTGATATATTCAGCAGGTCTATCTACTCCATAAACTTCATTAAGTAGTGACATCCAAAATCTAGCGGAATCACCTTTTTCATAGCCTACTCCTTCCCACCTTTTTGCAAACTCTTTTGCCAGCTTTCTTTGTTCTCTATGTGTTATCACACTACACCCCTCTCATATACTTATATAAGTTAAGATTTTATTGTTTTTTACTAATTCCATATAAACCTACTTACGAATAACTCTATTGCTATCCGTACTGTTAACATGACCTACTTAATATCTACGAGTCTTTATTTAAGGGTATTTTACCGCAAATTTCTCAAATTCTAGCCTTATATAATCAAGTGCGAAAAATAAACATCTCTTTTTCAAGGTGTTTTTTGTTCTTTTAGTTCTTCTCTTTCAATATCAACACCACGCCGTCTCCGTCGGCGGCTTGCCAATTAGCCTGCGCGCCGTTTGACTTCGCGGGCCGCTTTGGAATGAGACTTACTATTGATGCTACTTACTATTGGTTTATCTATAAATGTTTTTTCCAGTCCTGCCGACCATAAAGAATGCGTCGCACTTCCATAGTTGTCCCCTGAACCACATATTGATTCAAATCTTCCTCAAAGAGCGGTAAGAAAGTAAGATTATAGTTCTTCATGATTTTGAATCCGCTGTTTGACTCTCGAAAACACTTCTTCCGCTGTAAACCTCTCAGAATGCTCCTTTGCATAGTCGTCGGCGTCATCCAGTTTAGCTTCAATATCTTCTGTTAGAGCGGTATATTGTTCCAAACTCATAACCACCATCGTGCCATAGCCATTTTTCGTGAGATAAATAGGTGTGCCATTCTGGACCGTCTTTTCAATTTCCTTGAAATTATTTCTTAAATCTGAAACGGGTCGAATCGTAATCATCACGTACCTCCTTTTGGCTTAATTTTATCATTATTTCGCCACTTTATCCATGTTTTCACCCGACAAAATGCAGGACGTGGGCGAATCACCACTACACTTTTCCCCGCCTCATTAGTGTTGACTTGGCTTTTACGTCGAACCACCACTACTTTAGGGAGCAAAAAAATAGTGTTGATTTACTGATTACTCAAAACCAACACTATTCTAAGCCCAAAAACCATAGTGGTGGTTTAACCTTTTTTCCAAACCAACACTATGTTGAGCCACCTAGCCTGCAGTCCGCAGCTCTCGCACTATCAAAGTTAGGGGTTCAACGTGGATTGAGAGTCCCGGATGGGTGTCTACAGATTGTTTCTTTCTAATAAACATACGCTTCCGTCAAACTCGACTTCTCAACCAAGTTCCGATAAAGCGCTGAGCTGGTCATCAGTTCCTCATGACGACCTATGCCATTCACCCGGCCTTCTTCAAAGACGACAATTTGATCCACATTTTCAATCGACTTCATCCGGTGGGAGATGATGACCACGGTCTTGTCTTTCATCAGGGCATTCAAGCTCTTTTGAATGGCCATCTCATTTTCCACATCAAGGGAAGCTGAAATTTCGTCCAGGAGGAGGATGGGGGCATCCTTTAAGAAGGCCCGGGCAATGGATAGTCTTTGCCTTTCCCCTCCTGAAAGCTTGCTGCCGTTCTCCCCGATCAGGGTTTGGTAGCCCTTGGGAAGTTTTAAGATAAAGTCTTCACAGTTGGCCTTCCTGGCCGCTTCCATGACTTCTTCATCACTGGCGCTTTTGCAGCCAATGCGGATATTTTCCATGACCGTTCCATTAAAGAGGGTTACATCTTGAAAAACCATGGAAATCTGTCGATAGAGACAGTCCGGAGCGATGTCTTTTAGGGAATGACCGCCAATGGTAATTTCGCCTTGGTCAACATCGTAAAGGCGGGAGAGGAGACGGATCATGGTGGTTTTGCCCGACCCTGAAGGTCCAATCAAGGCTGTGACTTCCCCCTGCTTGGCCGAGAAATTTACGCCATTTAAAACCGGATTTTTTCCATAAGCAAAGGAGAGGTCCTTCACTTCGATATCAAAGTTTTTCAGTTCCACTTCCCGTCCCCTTTGAACCGGTGTGTTTTTGAGTTCCTTGATACGATCGACCCGGACATCAATATGAAAGAGTTCAGCGATGTTCATGCTGACGCCGTCCATGGCGGAGGTCAAACGGGTTGCGGCGATCATATAGCCAATAGCATAAAGGGCCGTCATCTGGCCCTTGACCATAAAATAGGCCACGGTCAAGATTGTGCTGGCCAGGGCTAATTTGGCAATGGTCATAGCCGACATAACCGGAATGCCCTGACCCACTTCGGCTTGCATGTGCATTTTTTCGGCTGCCCGTATGGCCTGGTGAATTTGCCGTCTTTTTTCGCCCACCAGGTTGTAGGAGCGAATTTCTTGCTGCATTTCGATGGCATCCTGGATGATTTCCACATTTTTCCGGCTTTGATTATAGAACTTTTTCTCAAAGTTTTTTTGATAGCGTTTGGAAAGAAGGATGATGGCAAGGCTGACTGCCGTGGGGATAAGAATGGCCAGGCCAATCCAAAAATTGCTGATTAAAATCATGATGACCATGATGACCAAAAAGATCCCCGCTCCGATGGCTTGGGGTACAGCATGGGAAAAAGCATGCTCCATATCCAAGACATCCTGCATCATGGTCTGGGCCAGATCGGACAAGTCATGTTTGGCAAAATAGCTCAGGGGGAGTTCTTTCATGGTATCGGCAATGGCAATGCGCAGGTCCCGGGACTCAGCGTAGGTCGTATTGTAGGTGGCCCGATACTCAAAATCCAAGGCCAGATACATGAGGACCACAATGACGACCACGGCCAGGAGATATAAGGGCAGGTGGCTTAGCTTTCCATCGGTCAAAAGGTCCTGGGCAAAGGCAAAAAAGGCCATCATGGCTGTCATATAGGTGATGTTCACGCAAAAGGAAGCGAATGATGCCCGCATCATGCCCCTAGCCCCTTTTTCGGTTAGAGCAAAAGTTTCTTGTAATTTTCTTTTCATTAGGCTACCCTCCAGTCATTGGCTTGGGCATAGAGGCCCTGCAGATAGGCATAACGGCCATTTCTTTCCATTAAAGCCTGGTGGCTGCCCCGCTCGATAATCTTACCTTCATCTACGACCAGAATTTCATCCGCCTGGCGGATGGAAGAGAGCCGGTGGGCAATCATGATAACAGTTTTTCCCTTCATGAGGTTGCTGAAGGCCTGCTGGATTTCATATTCATTTTCCGGGTCGGCTGCTGCCGAAGCTTCATCTAGAATAATGATGGGGGCATTTTTCAGGATGGCCCGGGCGATGGCAATGCGCTGGATCTCACCGCCGGACAGGTGGACACCCTTGGAGCCGATCAGGGTCTTTTCGCGGTCAGGGAACTTGTCCAAAATCTCTTCGCAGCGAGCCAGCTTCAAGGCTTCCATGACTTCATCTCGAGAAGCTGCCGGATTGCCGATTTTGACATTGTCGTAGATCGTGGTCTTAAAGAGCTTGGCATTTTGAAAGACCATGGCCAACATCTGGGTTCGGGCCAATTCAGAATAATCTGACAGAGCTTTGCCACCAATGAGGATTTCCCCCTCCTGGACCGGATAGAAGCCGGAAATGAGCTTGGCCAAGGTGGACTTGCCCCCGCCGGAAGAGCCGACCAAGGCGTAGGTCTTTCCCCCATCCAGATGAAAGCTCAAGTCCCCTAAAACCTTGTCTTTTTCATAGGCAAAAGAGACGTGCTTGAAGTCGATGGCACAGTCCTTGGCTTGGTCAACGGAGCCAGAGGCCAGCTTGCCGGTCTGCATTTCCTTGATCAGGCTTTCGATCTTGTCGATGGAGGATGAGGCCAGGTAGGAATGCATGCCCACATACATAATCTTCATGAAGGCCACGAAGATGATGTTACAAAAGAGGACATAAAAGATGGCCTTGGTCAGGTAGAGTTCGGGATCTTCCCCCCGGGCCAGGAAAAAGAAGGCCAAGGGAATGAGCAAGAGGTAGACGGAGTTGAAAAAGGTTTGGAAGGTCACGTAGGGAAGCCGGCAGGACATACTGTAGGCCAGCACCTTGTCCGCATAGCTGGCGATGGAATCATAAAAGTTCTTCATGGACTTGACGTTGGCATTAAAAATCTTGACCACGCCCATATTGCGAACATATTCCACGGCATGAGCCCCCATAGCCTCCTGAGCCTGCATATATTCGCCCATAAAGGTGGATTCCCCCATCATCTTGCTGCCAATAAAGCCACCAACAACGATGGTCAAAACCATAAAGACGCAGAGCCGCCAGTCGATCATTCCGGCCAAAATGAGGCCAAAGCAGGGGACAAGGAAGGCGGCAGCCATATCCGGCAAGAGATGGGCCACGCTGGTGTGGGTTAAGGCTGTATTATCATCCAGCATCTTCCGGATTTTCCCGGATGGATACTTGTCAAAAAAGGCCGAGGGTGCCTCCAAAAGGGCATCCATGCCGGCTTTTTTCAAGTTAGCCTCCAGGCGGAAAGCGATCAGATGGGTGGCCATGCAACCGAAAAAGTAGATTAAGGCGTAGGCCATGGCACAAAGGCAAAGGATGGTGACCAAATGGACTAGCCCCTCCAGGCCGGATTCGACCAAAATCTTCTCTAAAAATAAGTAAATTGCCCGGTACTCGGCAATAAGGGCAAGAGAAGATCCGATAATAAGTAAGAAGGCTAGAGTGAGAATGCCTCCCATGCCGGGCACGTAGGGTTTCATTTTTTTGTAAACGGACATAGAAAACTCCTTTCTGGTTAAGCTCAAAGAAACAATCAAAAAACGGTTCGGTAGTTAACATTGACTAACATCGTGGCAAAAATTTTTAGGTCATCATCTTGCCCTCCCGCACATAATCAAAGGCAAGCTTCATCATAGCCACAAAAAGCGATCGATTTTTACGGAAAACTTCCCGAGCACCTAGTATTTCTGATCCCAACATAATAGAGTTCATGAAATGGAGAAAAAGATCGGAGTAGAAATATTCCATACTTTTTTGCGATTCCCTGCCAAAACTTTCTTCATACATGGCACGGTTATCCTGCTTCAGTTCCTGAAAAAGATCTCTCAGAGCCTGATTTCTCTGGGAGGCCTGAAGGAAGATCACATAAAGGCTCATAAGGTCGCTTTCATCCAAAACCTTATCTACCATCATATTGATCAAACTTTCGTTGTCCCATGCAGAGGCTTGACCGACCGCCTGCTTTATGATGTTAATGCGGTAGGCGATGCCTTCAATCATGAGGTCGTGGAGGATATCGGTGGTGGAAGTATAGTAGTGGTAGAAACCACCCTTGGAAAGGGAGGTTCCTGCAATGATATCTTCCATGGTGGTTTTTTCAAAACCTTTTTCTAGGAAGACAGACTTCGCCGCTTCCATAATTTCCTTTTTACGCTCCCTTTTTGATTTGACCACTCGCATCATTTCCTCCATCGACGGTTTCGTCGGTTACGTTAGCTAATACTAACTCTTTGTTTTTCTCTTGTCAACACTATTGAGACTCGAATGCTAAGCATAGGACAAGGGAGTGAGGAAGAGCGTCGCCAAGCTATAAATTTCTCGTTAAACCAGAACGGTAAGTAAATAAGCCAAAAGGAGACTCACGAAAAAGAAGATGATAACTCTTGCAATCTGACTTTTCGCATTAAACCCAAAATTATCATATCCCTTGGCACCAGCCGTCTCTGGGTACACTTTAGTGGGTAATTTTAACTTGGTAAGCATGAGGTAATCAAAAAAAATAATATCAAAAAGCTTATAGCCTTCAAATAGGATTAAAAATCTAAGAAAGGCTTGCTGAAAAGTTAGATGCAATTTTACTGTATCAACAATTGCCCAAACCAGAACGCCTGCAATAACTAGCAATCCAAGTATCATGATAAGTCCGCCGATGATATTGACCCAAATCGGTTTTTCTGGCAACATACTCATCATCACTTTGATGTCATCAGGTGCGCCGAAATGCTTCGAGCCAAATTTCGGTATAATAAGTATAAAATTCATCATCATAATTGATGCCAATAAGCAGACAATGAGTAACATAGCAAGTGTTTTTATCAATTTCGTTTACCTCCTCTCTCAAGGTATAAATCATTGCGGAAATGGAAGCAATTTTCTCTTTCATTATGTCAACTACGTTGGTGTGAATTTTCCTAATCTCGTTCTACTTGACAAGCAAGACTCGATGCAAATTCTTTCAGTAGCCCAAAAACACATTCCTAGGGTTATTTTTCAAAACAGAGCCAATAGATATCCATCAACCACCGCAACAAGGAAATACAAAACCAAGGCTCTAGAAAAAGCTTCAATGTGCTTTTTGGGATTTTGGTAGAGCTCCTTTTGGGGTATTTTTGATAACCTAATTCTCTTTGTATTTCTCCACCATAGTAAGTCAATAACGAAGAGGTCAAAAACATTTAACGTTTCACCTAAAATTAGCAAATGAATAAAGTTATGCATAAAGTTTGTCTGACGGGTGGTGATACCCAACAATAAAAATAAGATGGCAAATAGTAAAAAATTTGCAATCCACGCGGTAAATCTGCTTGTTTCCTTGTATTTTCCCTGATACTCTGCAATCTCTTTGATTTGCTTTTGAACCTCATCAGGATAGGACATGTAATTTCTTAAATTTTTCTCATCCGTGCCGGTAGCCAAGAAACAGAGGGCGAAAAATGCAGAGCATAAAATGACGATTTCAATGAAAAGCATGGATTTTCAAATCCCTTCTTCGTCTTTAGGTTAAGATTTCAATAATTTGATCTTGCGCCTCTCTTCCTTCTCTAAAAAACCTCGCCAAAGGATAGCAGTGGCACATTCCTTTACCTACAATGATTTCATAGGGGACATGGTATTTTTCCATTGCCTTTCTAAACTCTCCCGCAAAGGCATAAAGGCATTCATTTTCTCCAAAATAAAAGTAAATTTTCGGAAAGTTGGTAAAATCTCCCACCGTTCCGTCTAACATATATTCAGGTAAATCTTCGTCTCCCTTTGCTATTTCTCTTGCTGTTTTAATATATGTAGGGTCAATCATGATGTCTTTATGGTTGAGTTCATTTACTCTCTCCCATATTTCTTTATTCTCATCAAGATTGACATCGGGAATTCCTCCCGGTGAAATGGAAATGATTTTACCTGGCATTGTAAGGGGTCTACCTAAAGCATTATTGTGTAAAAAAATCCCGATGGATAGACAAGCGCCTGATGAAAATCCAAGTACGCTAATATTTTCCGCCTTATACGTTTCTGTCATTAACCTATAGGTTTCAAAAGATACTTCATAGGTTTTATCCACCTTAACATCTTCTGAGCAAAGTGGATAAAATAAAAACCAAACATCTTTCCCCGTCTTTTCCATGATTCTTTCCGCCAAGGGAAAATCCAATGGATTCGGCTGAGTGATCATTCCTCCGCCGAAGAGATAGAGGACTGCCCCCTTGGCCGGGGTTAGATTATTTTGATAAGAAAGAAGCCGATATCCCATCACGTCTCGATCAAAAAGATGATACTTCCTTCTCTTTGCCCTTCTCATTGCCTTGCCTAGGTCAAATACAACTTTGGCATTTTCTCCTTTTGCGTACTCCAGCATCTCCTCTTTATTCTTTAAAAATATCTTTTTGAAACCAAGCAGTCTTACTATTCCTGATGCAATTGTATAATTTAAACTCATTTTATTTTACTCCATTATGTAATCCGTTAATCCCAATTCGCCAAATCACTGTCTAGAAATGATCCTTATCACTTCGCTTCATTCCCTATCACCTGAAATGGCTTACGCCCCGCTCCTCCCTTAGGAATTATCGCATACGCATCCGCTTCTTTCGTTAGCTTATGCTAACATTATATTTCTGTTGATGTTCATTTTCAATAGTTAGAATTATTGCCACCTTTAGTACATATGTTTAAGGCCTCTTCATATCCATGTCGTGAGTGCCATTCGAGAATTACAACACTTATGGGCGAACATGGGTATAACAAAAAAGCCACCCCGCAAGGAGTGACTTTAGAGATTGAAGAGACGAAGATCAAGTCCCCTTTTTTGGGCAAGCCTCAAATCTTTCTCGAAGCGGTTGGATAGGATGACTTTAAGCATTGAGCACCTCGTTTAGTGCATCCTCAAAAAGCTAGATCTCTTATCGGATACACCTAAATCTTCTAATGTAAATGTTGTATAAAAAATGGAAGATCACAGAGCTTGGCAGATTGAAAACTATCGTAAAAGTCGTTTGCGTTTTTATTAGTAGCTCTTATTAAGCGAATTTCATCAATATTATGGCTAACGCAATCTTTAGTCATTTGATTAAACAACTCTTTTGCTATCCCTTTATTTCTATTCTCCGGTAATACATACACCCAATCGACATAGCATATTCTATAACCATCCTGAAAACATGAATAAAAATGATATTCTATTCTTCCGACCACTTTATCGTCATACATAGCTAATATTGAAGTGCTTCTTTTTACTAATTCATCATCCAACCTTTCATAAAGGTCTTCTTTATTTATATCAGAGGAACACATCAGTTCCGGTTCTAATGTACTAGCCAATAATAAATAATCAAAATACTTGCTAAAATTATCTTTGTTTAGTCTCTCAAAAGTATATTTCATCATTCATCTCCAAAAACTATCCCGTTAAGGCCTAACTATACTCCTTTATATTCTTTACCAATAGATAGTATATTCTCTTTGAATCTGATCAATAGATTTAATAATTCTAAAATAAAATTTTTCAAAATTACCTAACCTATTATCAACCGATTTAGAATAATATATTTCTCTTACAAGATCCCATACTTCAGGTGATTTAACTTTCAGATCTTCAAGAATATATTTTTTTGGCTTAATAAACCATTTCCGGTTATTATAAAGAAGTTCTAACCCTAAATATATGTAATCATTAATAAACATTTCTATTTCAATGTGTTTTCCCTGCTCATCTAAACCTTTTATAGCGTCTAAACTTGAGGCAAAATCAGTAGACATTAATAGCTTTTCTCTTTCAGTCAATGGAAGTGGCTCTTTCCAAGTATTTTGAACAATATCAGATTTCAAAAATTCTTTTATCCAAGATTCTTTATCAATTAAAACCTTGTAGCTTTTAGATGCAGGAGTAAATCTCGTTCTTTTCGATGTTTTAAATCGAAAATCCTCTTTACTTCTCCATATGGTTTGGACAGCTATATCCCCATAAAGCTTATTTGTAGTCTTATCTTCAGTCTCTTCACTTATTGCAATCAAATCAATATCACTTCTAGAGTGTTCCGTTCCTTTAGCTAATGATCCAAATAAGAGCAATCCTAGTATGTTTTCATTTGATTCATATTCTGAAATAACTTGATTTAAAACTTTTTTGAATTTATCTCGCATAGCTTCCCCCACAATAGCTCTTTATTTGCATAAGGCTATTAAGAAATTCTTCAAACAACGACTTTACAGCATCTATGGATGGGTCTGAAAAGTATCTAGTATCCGTTGTTCGTATGGATGTTTCCGACCTTAAATTTGGATTCCATGCCGGAGAATCTTCTATCACGAAAAATTTTTTTAAGCATCAAGGTAAGAATAAAGGGTTACCTGATCAAATGTATCTGATTGATTAGCTAACATATCTTTCCTAATCGTTTCAAGCGAACTCTGTGTACCTACATGTCTTGCATAGGATTTAAGTAATCTCTTAGCCTTTTCTCCATAAATTAGGTGCGATTCGCCACTCATCAATGAGTCTTGGAGTTTCTCCTTCAAGTAAAGTACTAGGAGAAAGTTCTGCCATTTGCTGATACTGTCTCGTCATATCAGGTTGGTCCATGGATATAAAACTTTTCGCCTTTTCTTTTGCTGTTGTGCTCTTACCACACCATTTAGGTCCTTCAATTAAGACTGCTCCGTTTTTAATTCAAGTATTTATCCAAATTTAATTCAAGTGATTAACTGGTTTTGGTTGAATATCATTATTTAATCAAGTTGCCACTGATTTTATCAAAGATATCTTCTCTTAATTTCCAAATACCTGAATATGGCTGTTCAACATAGCTAATATTTTTTTCTTTATATAAATACGCTATGCTTGGACTATCTTCTGCATTTTTGTGATGGAATTTAATGATGAGATAATCCTTAATATTTGTAGGTTGATCGTTAACACTTTCCCTCCCGGTATCATTGGTGTTTTCCTCAATATCTGCAATAATGCTCGATATTTCATCTTGACTCTCAATTTTCAAACGATCTTCTAAAGTGTTTTTCATCATTTCAATTTCTTTTACTTCTTCGGCTTTTGGTAGATTTATTTTTTTATTACTACCACATGCAGTTAATGACAAAATAGTTATTAAAAACAATGCTATTCCAAGATATTTTTTCACCGTTTTCATCTCCACTTTCGATTTATTCTAATACTCCCTCAGTACAATTCTACACTTTATTAATCTGTGCAATTATGTTGGAGCCTTTAAAATCGAGTTTTTCTAAAATATTCTCCTTGTTTTATGCATAAATCGCTTTGCTTTCGACACCGATCAAGCCAAGCTCATCCATCTCAATTTCCACATTTGATTTTTATCATAACAAGTTTGAATAAAAGTGCCACCGCCTCCGCCGTCGACAGCTTGCCGCCTAACCGACCCTCCATAGCTCTTGTCCCATCAAAATTGGGGCCTTGTCCGGCGCATATCGTGTTGGTTTGGCGTTTTTTGGCGAATCAACACTATGCTTTTCCCACCTCAATAGTGTTGGTTTAGTGTTTTTTGACGAATCACCACTACCTTTGGGAGTAGTTTAGAGCAAAAAATAGTGTTGGTTTGCTGATTTCTCAAAACCAACACTACCCTAGGCTCGAAAACAATAGTGGTGGTTTGGCCGTTTTCCCCAAACCAACACTACTTCTCGCCCAAAACAAGAGTGGTGGTTTGCTCCTTTTCCCCAAACCACCACTACATCGGGCCCCTCAGCCTGCGCTCCGCGGATCTCGCACCATCAAACATACCGTCTCCGCGTGCTTGGTCCTCGGAAACTGGTCAAAAGCCTGGCCCTTGACCAGGCGGTAACCTCCCTGAATGAAGAGCTGAAGGTCCCGGACCTGGGTCCGGGGGTTGCAGGAGATGTAAACGATCTTGTCTGGTCCGGCGGCGACCATCTTTTCCAGGGCCTTGGGGTGGATTCCCTCCCGAGGCGGGTCGATCATAATCAGGTCCGGTCGGTCTTCGGACTGGGCCAGGCGGTCCAGTTCGTCCAAGACGTCCCCGGCCAGGAACTTGGCGTTGGCCAGGCCATTGGCTTGGGCGGTCTCCCGGGCCTTATCCACGGCCTCTTCCACGATCTCCACCCCGATGGCCCGCTGGGCCCGCTTGGCCATGAGCTGGGTCAGGGTCCCGGTCCCGGAGTAGAGGTCATAGACGGTCTTGCCCGTCAAGTCGCCGGCGAATTCCATGGCCTTGGCATAGAGGTTCTCCGCCGAAAAGACATTGGGCTGGAAGAAGGAGAAGGGGCCGATGTGGAAGGTCAGGCCCATGAGGCTTTCCTGGAGTTCCTCCTGGCCATAGAGGAGGGTGACCTTCTCCGGGATGACGGCATCCGCCACGGCGTCATTTTGGGTGTGGAAGACGGAAACCAGGTCAAAGGTCAGAGGGAGGCGGGTCAGGCGGTCTACATAGTCCCGGAGGAGGTCGGGACTGATGGAGGGGTCGGACGTGGTGACCAGGTTGACCATGATCTGGCCGGTGTGCATAGCGGTCCGGAGGACCAGGTGGCGGAGGGCTCCCTGGCGGGCGGATTTGTGGTAATAGGAAATCCCCTTTTCCCGGAAGAAGGCCTGGCTGGCCCGGCGGATGGTGTTCATATCCTCCGGAACGATTTTGCAGAAGGGGGTGGGGACAATCTCATAAAAATGGCCCGGCCGGTGGAGACCCAGGGTCAGGGGGCCCTCCTTGACCTCATCCCCAAAGCTGTATTCCATTTTGTTCCGGTACCCCTCATAGAGGGGGGACCGGTAGATGGGGATGTCCAGGTCCAGGCCGGCCTCCTGGAAGAGGCGGCGGATCTGGCCCCCCTTGAGCATGAGCTCCGTCTCATAGGACAGGGTCTGGTAGACACAACCCCCGCATCGGTCGAAGTGGGGGCAGCGGGCAGGGGTCTCCAGGGGGGACCGGCGGAGGAGGTCCAGGAGGAGGACTTCCTTGGCCTCCCCCCGGGCCCGCTTGCCCTTAGCCCGGTAGACCTGGCCCGGGATCCCGCCCTTGGCCACGATGGGTCGGCCCTGGGGCCTCTTGTCATAATAGGAGTCCATCTCCAGGAGGCGGTCCGCCTCATTTTCTTCGATGGACTCCAGCTTAAAGCCCCGGGCCCGGTTGGGGTAGTCCACTCGGTCGATCACTACATCCATGTCGTCTTTTTTGCGCGCCATTATTGATCCTTCCTCTCCTCATTCATATAGTCTTCCACCCTCGAGAAATACCGCATTCCCTTCCAGTGCCTGGGGTAGAGGGCCCGGTAGCGGGCCTGGGCAAAGCGGTCGTCCACCAGGAGAACCCGGCCCCGGTCGGTTTCCGTCCGGATGAGGCGTCCGGCCGCCTGGAGGACCCGGTTCATCCCGGGAAAGGTATAGGCGTAGTCGAAGCCGGAAAGGCCATCCCCGTTAAAGTAGTCCATGATCACATCCTGTTCAAAAGAAAGGCCGGGGAGACCCACCGATACCACAGCCACCCGGGTTAGGGCCAGGCCTGGCAGGTCGATCCCCTCGGCAAAAAGCCCGCCCAGGACAAAGAAGCCCGCCAGGCCCTCTTCCTCCATATAGCGGGCCAGAACCCCCTCCTGGTCCTTGTGACCGGCTTCAGGGTCCTGGACCAGGACCTCCTCACCAAAGCGGTCCCGGTAGACCCGAGCCACCTGGTTCAAGTAGGCATAGGAGGGAAAGAAGACCATGGCATTGCCCCCGGCCTCTTCCCCCTCCAAGAAGTGGTGGAGGAGGACGGTCAGGTCCTCCATGGTCCGGTCCCGGTCCTTGTAGCGGGTGGACAGAGAGACCTGGGCCAGGTCCAGGTGGTCGGGCGGGAAGGGGGAGTCCAGGTGAAGGACCCGGGGGGACTCTCCCCCGCCCAAAAGCCGGGCATAGAAGGCCATGGGAGACAAGGTGGCCGAGAAGAAGATGGCGGCCTTGACCCTCCGGATCGTAGCCTGGAGGAGGTCGGTCGGGTCGATGCAGCGGATCTTCCAATAAAGGTCCCCCTGGCGGAGGGTCAGGAGGTTGAGGAAGCCCTCCATCCGGCAGTCGTCAATCTTGGTGTAGGCAGTGATGTCAAAGTAGGCCTGGCGGACCTCCTCATAGTCCGGATCATCCCCCTCTTTGGCCAAATAGGGGTCCATGGCCTGGGCCAGGCCCTTGAGGGCCAGGTAGAAGTCCTCCGGGTTCTCCTCCGTGGCCACCTGGTCCGGCTGGCCCAAGGCCTGGTGGAAGTCCTCCATGACTCGGCCGGCCCGGTCGGCCTTGCGGGCGATGGCCCGGTCGACTGCCTTGCTTTTCTTGTCCTCGCTTTCCTTGGCCTTGTCCCGGAAGAGGGCAGCCAGGCGGTGGAGGGCCTCCCGGGAGATTTCCGCCGAATACATATCCCGCCCCCGGTCGACCAGATTGTGGGCCTCATCCACCAGAACCACCGTGGTGGGGTCCTCGCTGTCGAAGGCCCGGCGGAGGTAGACCCGGGGGTCAAAGAAATAGTTGTAGTCGCAGAGGACCAGGTCCGCGAAGTCCGTCATGTCCAGCTGGAATTCGTGGGGACAGACCCGGTGCTTCTCTGCATATTCCGTAATGGTGGCCCGGTCCATCCCATCCTCCGCTTGAAAGAGGTCCAGGATGGCCGCATTGACCCGGTCGAAGTGGCCCTTGGCATAGGGGCAGTGGTTGGGGTCGCAGACCAGCTTGTCGTTGAGGCAGATCTTGGACTTGGCCGTCAGGGTCACCTGCTTAATACAGAGGCCCTGGTCCCGCATCCTATCCATGGCCCGGGCGGGCTCCCTTTGGGTGGTGGTCCGGGCGGTCAGGTAAAAAATCTTCTTGACCCCCAGGCGAGGCATGGCCAGGAGGGCCGGATAGAGGGCGGAGATGGTCTTCCCGATCCCCGTGGGGGCCTCCACAAAAAGAGCCCCGCCCTCTTCGATGGTCTGGTAGACCCCCACCGCCATGGTCCGCTGGCCGGGACGGAAGTCCTCATAGGGGAAGGGAAAACCGGCCAGGGACCCGTCCCTCTTTTTCTTCCAGGCCACCAGGAGGCGGGAGAATTCCAGGTAGCGGCCCAGGAGGTCCAGGTAGAAGGCCTCCAGTTCCTCCCTCTGGAAGGTCTTGGTGAAGGTCCGGTAGAGGAGGTCCTCATCCAAATTGACATAGGTCAGCCGGACTTCGATGGAGGCCCGGTCCCGCTGCTTGCAGTAGAAGTGGGCATAGCACTTGGCCTGGGCCCAGTGTAGGGGGTTGGCCTCCCCGTCCAGGCTGTCCAGGGGCCGGGTCGTCGACTTGATCTCATCGATGAGGACCTGATCTTTTCCCTCCTCATCTTTCCCCTCGAAGACCCCGTCCGCCCGGCCGTCGACATCGAATTCGATCCCCTCCAGGGTCGTCCGGTCCCGGAAGATGACTTCCTTAGAATAGCCCTTCCCATATTGGTCCTGGATCCTCCGGTGGGCCCGGATCCCTTCCTGCATCCTCTGGTTGGACCGGTAGCGGCCATCAATATCTCCCGACCGCATGACATATTCAATTAAGGTCCGTACGCCCATGCGGATCCGGTCCATGGCCCGCCCCCTTTCCCTGCTTTATCAATGCTTTTATTATACCGAATGCAGGGGGAATTATTTTGGGGGAAAACCTCTTCTTCCTCCGGTCTCAAAATTTCTTGACATCCTTTGGGTTATAATGAAACAAAAGAAGATAAAAAGACACGAGATGATACCCTTTGAAAGCCTTTTATGCCCATCGATCCTTTATTACCTTTGCTATAGATTTCGGAGTCCCCAATGAAACGACGTACTTCCTTTGTAATTCTCTGCCTGGGTGGCCTCCTTCTTACTTCCTGCAGCCCGGGAAAAAAATACGACTTAGTTGAACCTCCTCAAGACCTTCTCCAAACCCTTCGCAAGGAGGTCCGTGAGGAAAAAATAATCGAGGATGAAGAATACCCCATCCATGCGGTCGCCGATGCTCATCTTGAACCCGGTGAAATGAAAATTATTCAAATGGGCCAACGCGGCCAGTCGGAAGTCCTCTTCCGGATCACCAGCCAGGACGGAAAGGACCTCTTCCGGGAGGCCTTGTCCGAGAAGGTGATCCGCCGGGCCCAGCCCGCCATTGTCCACTTTGGCCCACGGGACCTGGAAAAATATCCCGATGGTTCCACCCGGACCATCGGCTATTCCCAACCCAAAAGCGAAGTGGAATTGGAGCTCGTCCTGACGAAAGCCGGCCTGTTCGAGCCCGGTGAAGAAACCGCCGCCAACACGCCTCCACCGGCCCCGGCCCGGCCCGCCAGCCCCAGCCCCAAGCCCGCCAAGCCGCCCCAAGAAAGCAGCCAGCCGACCCCATCGGCATCTTCCTCCCATCCGGAGGAAAGTGGGGAGACTCCCTCATCCGGCCCGGGTAAGCCGACCACCAAGCCGGAAAAGCCGCCCGAGGAATCCCAGCCCAAAGAATCGAGCGAGGAAGAATCCACCCCACTTATGGAAATTGAAGAAGAAAGCGATATAGAAGTAGAGTGAAAAAAAGAGCTCGGAATTTGGAGAACTATCCAAGCTCGGGCTCTTTTTCTAAGAATTGAGGTATTGCTACTTCTTTGTATGCTCTTCCAATTCCAGTATGTATTTATCAAAATCTGACATAAATAATCGATCCTGAATAATTCGGTACTTTTCAAATTCAGTTTCGGCTTTTGCCTTGGAAATCTTCGCTGTGATTTTACCTGCATTCTGAAGGACATCTCTGTCATCGGCCATTAGAAATAAATCCAGTCTCTTCGACCAATCTTCCATCGTCATTGGAATATGGCGTTCAGCACGATCCTCCGCCAAATCCAGATAAGCAGATACAATTCGCTCCAGTGAATGCATCTCTTGCTCACTTAGGTAATTTTTTGCCACGCTAACATCACTTTTTACAATCTTTCCTTTCGGCCCTGCCGCCCATGTGGTTAATCCCATATGAGGCTTATCTGCATTTGCACGCTCGTAAATCAACTCTGCTGCTGTATGGCCGTGCACTGCATAATGCATTTTATTCTGTACCTTAGCAAAGAATAGCTTCGTTGTTTTCGCGGACCGATCATAGTCAAGGGATGTAGCATCAAATATCAGTTATCTTCTGATAAAACCTACGCTCAGATAGGCGGATTTCGCGAATCTGCTCAAGCAAGCGGTCGAAATACTCTACAGTAAGCACAGACCCACCGTTTTTCAAACGTTCATCGTCCATAACCCAGCCCTTAATGGTGTAATCTTTTACAATACCATTGGCCCACTTGCGAAACTGTACTGCACGTTCATTATTCACTTTAAATCCAACGGCAATAATCATTTGAAGATTATAGTGTTTTATATCACGAGCCACCTGACGAGATCCTTCCGTTTGAACTATCCGGAAATCCCGGATAGTTGAATTCTCATCAAGTTCAGAATCAAAATAGATCTTTTTAATATGCTCATTAATAGTACGAACATCCACATCATACAAAGCGGCCATCATCCTCTGTGTTAGCCAAATATTTTCATCCTCATAACGCATCTCAATGCTGTCCCGTTGATCCCCAACAGAGGCAATATAAGTTAAATATTCCGCTGTACTGGAACGAATGGTAATTTCATCTTTTTTTTTGTTTCAACGTAACCTCCTCCTTTTTAGTGTTTTTTCGAACTTAGATTTTTTCTGTCATTTTGTCCTCCTCTTACTCAAGTAAACCAATATTATTCCCAACATGATGACAACGCATGAAATATAAGGATGATCACATAGTGAGCCTTCAAAAAACGAAATCCCGCCAGTCGTTAAATCGACCTCATAGCAATAGATGTGGAAGGGGGATTCCACCACACTCATAAACTCACCCCACTTTTTATTCGTTACGTTACGATCAGAGATCGAATACATTTTTGTGATAGGATTTTGTGACAGCTCATAGATGATGGCTTTTTGTTCATCATTTCCTGAACAATAGACGATAGCTAGGTCATCCTTCTCCGCCACGCTGGAGACTTTCCGCCCATCTACCCTTTCGATTTCTTCAAGTATTCCGGGCAGGCTTTTCCTGGAAATCCTGAATCCGCCCTCAATGAGGAGGACGAATCCGAGAAGAATGACACCGATCCCGACCATAAAAAGAAGTTTTCTGCCGTTTTTACTCATTTTCCCTCCTTATATGTAAACGTTTTCTTAAACCCAAATCAACCCTAGCTTGAAAGCAGATCATGTCGATTTCCCAAATTTCCCCAAACCAACACTATCCTACACCCAAAATAATACCCAAACCAACACTATTCTACGCTCAAAATAATAGTGGTGGTTTCCCGATTTCCGCCAAACCAACACGATTTTTTCGGCAAACAGAGGCCCTTGTCGGCTGAAAGGCCCCCCCGTCCGCAGAAAGACGCCCCTGCCGGCAGAAAGGGCCTCTTCCCGGCTAATTATCCAGGTAGTCCAGCTTTTCCTTGATGGTGGATTTGGGCGTCAAGCCAACGAACTCATCCACCTTTTCCCCGTCCTTGAAGAGGATCATGGTGGGGATGGAGAAAACGCCATATTCCATGGCTAATTCCTTCTCCTGGTCCACATCGACCGAGAAGATTTGGTATCCTTCCTCCGACAGCTCTTCCAGGCTGGGGGCCATCATCTTGCAAGGCCCGCACCATGTGGCAAAAAAGTCGACCAGGACGACACCGGATCCGGCCTTAATTTGATTCTTGAAGTCTTGGGCAGTTAATGGTTGAGTCATTCCTTCCTCCTATCATTCTTCTTCTATTTTACGGTGATATTGACCGATTCTTCCGTATTTTCTTTGTTCTCCCCCGGTTTCTTCCCCTTTTTCTCCCGACGCTTATCCACGGATTTTTCCAGGTGGTGGGTGAGGAAGGTCCGGACCAGGACCAGGATGACCAGGGTGATGAGGTCGTAGATTTGGGCATCCCGGGTGACGAGGACGGTCTTGAGAATCTCCGCCACCATCAGGGTCTCCAAGGTGGTGATCATGCCAGCCGGGAGGGTCTCGGACTCATTGAAGCGGGTGAAGTCCATCTTGAAAACCACCAGGAGCTCATAGAGGGCGTGGAGGATGGTGAAGATGGCGATGGCCAGGGCAATCAACTCGATGATGAGGGCCGTCCAATCCCCCGCCAGATAAAAGAATTCGTGAACAGCCTTCATGAGAGGGCCCCCTTTCCTGTTTTCAGGTATTCGGTCAAGGCCGACACGCTGTCCACCTTGGGGAAATCAAAGGCGGCCAAGTCCTCTCTCTCCCGGTAGCCGTAGGTCACCAGGACGGTATCCAGGCCGGCATTTTCCCCCAATATCCCGTCCACCTCACTATCCCCGATATAAAGGGTGTCCTCCCGCTTGAAGCCCGCCTCTTCAATCATTTGAAGGAGGCCGGTCGGGTCCGGTTTCCGGGGAAGGTCCTCACGGAAGCCGGAGACGGCATCGAAGAGGCCCCTGGGGAAGAAGTGGTCCATGACCCGGCGGACGATGGGGTCCGGCTTGTTGCTGTAGACGCCCAGCTTCCGGCCCTTGTCCTTGAGCCAAATAGCCAGGTCCATGATCCCCGGATAGGGGGCAGACCCTTCGATGGGGTGGTCATAATAATTTTGATTGTACTCATCCAAAATTCGCTTCCGGTCCTCCTTGCCCAGGTCCTTCCCCCCGGCCAGGTTGAGCCCGTGGTCGATGAGGTAAGCCGAAGAGTTGCCAACAAGATCTTGAACCGTTTCCACGGAGAGGCTATCCAAACCATTGGCTTGGAAGGTCCGATTAACTTCGTGGGTGATGGATGCGATGGTATCCATCAGGGTCCCATCCAAATCAAAGACGATAAAGGGGTGCATATTTCCTCCTTTGTTGACATTCATAAAGACCGATGGCACAGGCCGTCGTCAGGTTGAGGGAATCCACCTGGTCGGACTGGGGGATGAAGACGGTCTGCCCCAGGGCAAGGTCCTTGGGGTCCAGGCCCGACCCCTCGTTGCCGAAGACCAGGGACCATGGCCCACGGATGTCCAAATCCGGCAGGGCCTGGGCGGTGGGGTCCAGGTAAAAAAGATAGAGGGTTCGGCTTCCTCCGCTAAAAGCCCGGGCATAGTCTTCCAGAGAGTCGTAGTGGCTGTGGCGGATCTTGAAGAGGGCCCCCATGGAGGCCCGGACCGCCTTGGGCTGGTAGATGTCGCAGGTCTCCCCGATGGTAACCAGGTCTTCCAAACCCATCCCCACCATGGTCCGGGTGATGTTGCCCAGGTTGCCCAAGTCGGAGACCCGGTCTAGGACCAGGTGGTTAGCCATCCGCCCCTCCTCGCCCAAGCCGGGCAGGTCGGTCCGGAAGATACCCACGACAAAGGTATTGCCTTTGGTGGCCAACCGGCGGATGGCCTTGTCTCCGATCCGGTAGGCCAGTCCCTTCGCCTCCAGGGTCCGGACCAACTTATCCAGGTCCCTAAAGGAAGGGGAAATGAGGACCTCTTCCACCAGGTCAGGCCGGCTTTCCACCAGCTCCAGGGTGGGGAAGGGTCCCAGGGTATAGGAATAACCCTCATTTTTCTTATATCGCTTCCACTGCATAGTTCCCCTCCCCCGGCCCCAGCCGGATTCTTTCTCTTTTGACGCATTCATTCCTTATTTTACCATAGAGGAATTCCCCATTTTCCACAATTTCTCGCCCAATCCGCTATAATGAAGAGAAGACTTTTTTCTGAACCAAGGAGGTTCAAATGTTTACGCGTTCCGATGAAAACTTGACCATGCTTTTTGACTTCTATGAGATGACCATGTCCCACGGCTACTTTGAACACGGGATGAAGGACCTCATCGGCTACTTCGATATGTACTACCGGTCCAACCCGGATAACGGCGGCTTTGCCATTGCCTGCGGCCTGGACTCGGTGATTGACTACCTCAATGACCTCCACTTCGACCCGGAAGACATCGACTTCCTCCGGTCCAAGGGGATCTTCAAGGAAGACTTTTTAACCTGGCTCAAGGATTTCCGCTTCCACGGCGATGTCTGGGCCGTTCCGGAAGGCTCCGTGGTCTTCCCCAACGAGCCATTAATCACCGTCCGGGCCCCCATCATCGAGGCCTCCCTGGTCGAAACCATGCTCCTCCTCTCCATGAACCACCAGTCCTGCATCGCTTCCAAGGCCTCCCGGATCGTCCGGGCTGCCCGTGGCCGGGCCATCATGGAATTCGGCTCCCGCCGGGCCCAGGGACCGGATGCCGCTAACCTAGGAGCCCGGGCCGCCTACATCGCCGGCTGCGTGGGGACGGCTGATACCTTATCCGACCAGCGTTGGGGAGTCCCCGCCCTCGGGACCATGGCCCACTCCTGGGTCATGATGTTCCCCAGCGAGCTGGATGCCTTCAAGGCCTATGCCGAAAGCTATCCCGACAACTGCCTCCTTCTGGTTGATACCTATGACACCCTGGCTTCGGGCGTCCCCAATGCCATCCGGACCTTTGATGAAGTTCTTACCCCCATGGGCAAGCGGCCGGCCGGCATCCGCCTGGACAGCGGAGACATCGCCTACCTCTCCAAGCAGGCTCGCCGGATGTTGGATGAGGCCGGCTACCCCGACGCCAAAATCGTCGCCTCCAACGCCCTGGATGAGTACCGAATTTCCGACATCCTCCAACAGGAAGCCCGCCTGGACTCCTTCGGTGTCGGCGAAAACCTCATCACCGCCAAATCCGACCCCGTCTTCGGCGGCGTTTACAAGTTAGTCGCTGTGGAAAAAGATGGGGAGATTTTCCCCAAGATCAAGATCTCCGAAAACGTGGAGAAGATCACCATCCCCGGATTCAAGCACTTCTGCCGCTTTTACAATAAGGACCACAAGGCCCTGGCCGACCTCATCCTCCTCAAGGATGAGCCCCTGCCCGACGGTTCCCCCTATGAGATCTTCCATCCCACCTACACCTGGAAGCGGATGGTCCTAAAAGAGTACGAGGTCCGGCCCATGCACAAGGAAATCTTCCGCAAGGGCAAGCTGGTCTATGACCGGCCCAGCCTCCCGGAAATCCGGGACTACTGCCAAAAGGAACTCGATTCCCTTTGGGATGAATACCTCCGCTTTGATAACCCCCATATCTACAAGGTCGACCTCTCCCGGGAAATCTGGGACATGAAACACCAACTCCTGACGGAAGTCAAAGCCAATGCCATTTCCGTGATGAGTAATCAAATGGAATAGGCGCCTGAATTCTGTTTTACTCCTCAATAAAGACCGGGAAATAGACCGAAACGGAAAAAAGTCTTGACCCCGGTCTTTTCTTATCTTATACTTCTTGTATCATCTATGTAATACATTGTTAGATAAGGCAGGGACGGGGAAATATAGCCAATCCATCCTCTGTCATCATCTTCGGCCGTTTTTCCGGCGGCCATGCCCGTGCAAGAAAGGAGTGTCTATGGCTGATCGCTTATCCTCCTCGGGCCCGATCTATATCCAGCTCCTGGACCACTTTCTCATTGCCATCGTTCAGGGAACCTGGCCACCCGGCGAAAAGATCCCCTCTGTTCGCCAATTGGCCCTGCAATTTGAGGTGAACCCCAATACTGTTCAAAAATCCCTCAGTCAACTGGAAGACTTGGGGCTTGCTCAATCCCAGCGTACCGCCGGTCGTTTTGTCACCACCGATGAAGAACGGATTGAAGAAGTCCGAAAGAAATTGGCCCTGAGGGAAGTCAAGACCTTTGCCCAAACCATGGTTCAACTTGGGGTCAGCCCTGACCGAGCCTGTCAGCTAACCCGTGACAATTGGCCCGGCGAAGACCAAGTCGATCCCCGCCTTCGCCTGCAAGAGAAAGAATAAGGAGATTCACCATGGCCATTATCGAAATTAACCACGTCGTCAAGTCCTACGGCTCTTGTCAAGTGCTTAAAGGCCTTGACCTGAGCCTGGAAAAGGGAAAAATTATTGGTCTCATGGGACCCAACGGTTCCGGCAAAACCAGCCTCCTGAAAATTTTAGGAGGCTATGACTCCTACTATGAAGGAGATGTCCGCATTGACGGACAAACGCCCGGCCCTCATTCTCGCTCTCTGGTCTCCTACCTCCCCGATCGCCCATCCATCCCCCTCCATTGGACACCCTCCCAAGCCATCTCCACCTATAAAGCCTTCTTCAAAGACTTCAACGAGGAAAAAGCCTACGGGATGCTGGAAGGTCTGGACATGGATCCGAGCCAAAAACTGGGCAAAATGTCCAAGGGCATGCAGGAGAAGATCGCCATTGTCATGGCTATGGCCCGGGATGCTCAAATCTATCTTTTGGATGAGCCCATATCCGGGGTCGACCCGGCCGCTCGTAAGGTCATCCTCCGGGTCATGATCGAAAACTATTCCCCCGACGCCCTCATGATCCTTTCCACCCACCAGATCACCGACATCGAACCCCTGATCGATGACGTCATCTTCCTCAAGCGGGGAGAAATCGTCCTCCATGGACCGGCGGATATGATCCGGGCCCAGGAAAATAAGTCCATCAAGCAAATTTTTGAGGAGGTTTTCCAATGATCGGCAAACTTTATCAACAAATGTGCAAGGAAACCCTCAAGCCCATCGGGATTGCCCTGGGACTGGCCTGGGCCTTCCTTGCCCTCTTCCTGATTTCCAGCTTTTTCAGCAGCCAGGGCGAGTGGATCTCTGTTACCTTCATCATCCAATTCTTTGTCCTTTTTGCCGCCCACCTGGCCATCTACTTCATCACCATTGTCCAGGACTATAAAAACATGGAGGGGACCCGGTCCTACTTCTACCGGTCCATCCCGGCAAGCGGGCGGGAATTCACTGCTGCCCGGACCTTCTACTACCTGACCTTCTCCCTCCTCACCATGGTCTCCGCCGGACTCCAGCTTCTCCTTTCCGTCTTTCGATCCCTCCAGCTTTTTACAGCAGAGCCGGTAAGACCCTCCATGGATGAAATGCTGGACTTCATCGGCCAGATGGTCAAACCTATCTTCTTCTCCCCGGCCACCCCTATCTTCATCCTTTCCCTGATCACCGGCCTCCTCTGCTCCGCCGCCGTCCTCTCCTTCTCCGTCACCGTGGGGTCGGCATGGGTCTTCCGGAAGCTGGGCGCAGGCGGCCCCGTTGTGGTCATGATCATCACGCAATTTGCCCAAACCCTGGCCAGCTTCGCCTTCGGCTTTATCCTCCATATTCCAACAGGTGATTCTTTCGAAGCGAGATTGGATAGCCTACCGGCCACAGCCAGCTCGGAAGAAGTCCTTCAGATCATCAATGACGAGTTCTACCAAATGCTCTCTTCCCAGATCCCCCTTATCCTACTCAGCCTGGCCTTCACCTTCCTCTTCTGGGCCCTGACGGTCTACACTACGGACCGAAAAATTGATATTCACTAATCTTTAAAGGTCCTGAAGAAACGGTCCAACCATCTGAAGGGACCAAGATTGCCGGACAGGCAATTTATACCTTTCTATTACATGGGATGCCTTTTTATATTTTGCAGAAGGCATCCCTTTTCTTAGCAATTATGCTTTTGATAAATAACTCTTCTATCCATTTTCACTGATTATCGGTAGTGTCAAATATCTTGTGTAAACTCTCAAACTTGTAAAATACTCTCTATAGCTTAAGAGACAAGTTCAAGAGATTCTTCATCCCCATAGGGGATGAAATTTTCTGCTTGAGTTCCTTGTCTCCAGTTTCTGATCCGTAAATTTCTTCAAAAAGTTCAGTTATCTGAAATTGGGCGAGCTTGAAGCCCTTGTGAATCCTTTGTCCGAATTTTGCGTTATATTCGCCAACATAGCAATAGCTTGCCTTTTCCAAAGCATCCTCGCTGGGGAATTGCTCTTTTACTTTTGTTCTCCGCTTTAACTGCTTGTTAAAGTTCTCAGACACATTATTGGTGTAGAGGCTTGGACGTATGGTTTCCGGGAAATCGAGGAAGCTAAAGATATTATCTTTCGCCTGATAGCCGGCTGTCACCTTAGGGTATTTGCTTTGCCATTTTTCCGCAAAATCGGAAAGCTTTGCCTCGGCTTCTAATTTGTCCTTGGCCTTGTAAACAAGCTTGAGATCCCTTAGCACTTCATCCTTATCTCTCGGCTTTATTTTGTTTGAGGTATTTCTGAGAAGGTGAGTCCAGCAACTCTGGTGGCGTGCTTTCAGAAAACTATCGATTAAAGCCGAACTTAAGCCGGTTAGCTCATCAGACACAAAGAGTAGGACTTCTTCCAGACCTCTTTGCTTTAGATTTTCTAACATTTCTCGGTAGTTGACAGCGGCTTCTGTTGGGTAAACTTCAAACGATAATACTTCCTTGTAGCCTAATTCGTCTATCCCTATAATGACGTGCAGGGCTTCTTTGGCCACCGTATCTCGTCTAACGTTAATAAAAGTGGCATCACGGAAGAGAGCCGTGTATCTGCGTTTTACCGGCCTTTGCTTGTATAAGGCGATCTCCTCTTCAACGATCTGTGACATGTTGGAAATAGTTTGGGCTGAGTAATAGTGACCATACATTTTCTCAATGAGATCGCTAATCTTTCGTGTGCTAATTCCCTTTCTGTAAAGGAGGATAATGCTTTGCTCAAGGTTATCCTGACTTTCCAGGTACGTATTAATTGTTCTCTGCTCAAATAACCCCAACCGATCTCGCGGGATTTGTAGCTTCAATTCGCCGATTTCAGTTTTCAAAGTGCGTTCGCAAAATCCGTTTCTTCTATTACCCTTATGGTAACCTGCAGGATCCCAAGGCTCGTAGCCCAAGAAGGCGGTTCGCTCTGTCTGCATGAGCATATTTAGTGCTATTTCAACTTGTGATCTAAATAATTCCTTGAGGCTGTCTCCATTTGCCATCTTAATATACAAGTAACTTATTATTTAATCGGATGAAATATCTGGATAACTAAGAATTAGTATTACTTTCTAGACGATTGACAAAACTAAAGAAAAAGATAGAATTTAAATCGTAGTAGAGTTTAGTATTAATAAGAATGATTTAGGACGGTGAATATCATGGATAAGAAACCAATAAAAGTGAAAGTAATAGTCACTGAAGCTGTCCCTACAATTAAGGACAAGTGTCCAAAGAGAGCTTAATAGATGCTAAGCTAACACTTGAATGAGACATCTTTTCTTATTTTTACGTTTTAATTTTAATGTACAATTATCGATTGATGGTTTTTCTCAAATACACAATCAAATCCGAATTGGAAAAAAAAGGGTAGAAACATATGCCATAATTCTAAAAAATTTGAAAAAACTTATTTATAAAAAGATAAAGGTGAGCTTACGTGTTAATCTTATGAATCAAAATATTGGTTATTTGAATCAGTTTATTGATGAGATAAGTAGCATAATAGAGAGGAAAAGTAGATGTAAACTTCTTATTTATTGCGATGTTGTCGATGTTGAAACTGATCATCCATCTTTTCTGGGGGAACCGATATCGACAATGTCACTTTTATATTTATATTATCGTTTGTCACAACTCGGATTTAATATTCCTAGCCACTATTCAATAGGAGGTGATTGTATAATAAGGGATATCGGTTCTGTTGTTGTTAATCCAAATGGAGATTTAATAAAATGCTATTCTTTTTCCGGAAAAGAAATGACAAAGATTGGTAATCTAAACTCTAAATATTACCCATATGCTTATTTGGCACCAATTTGCAGAAAAAAAACATGCGAATTTTACACATATTGTAAAGGTGGGTGCTGTTATGTATCATATATCGAAACAGGCATCTTGAATGTTTCTTGCAAAAAAGAAAGGCTATCTTTGCTCAATAAATGTCTTTTTCTACTTTCTCTATACAGGTCAAACAGTTTAGAGAATTCTAGTAAAGAATGGATCGATTTTTTTAAGGAGTTGACTCATGTTTCAATTGTTTCGCTACAGTGATAAAAAGGAGAACTCCTTTTATATTATTGTTTATCTGTGTCATATTGCTATTTGGTCCATCGCTCCCCTTATCTCATCAGAAATAATAATGCGAGTAGAACAAAGGGATGTTAAAAATTTTTTCTCCTTCCTTGGCATCGATTTCATATTGTTTATTTTGACTCAACTGGTTAATTATTTCGAAGATATTTCATCCGGTAGAGCTATGCTTGCGACAAAAAAAAATGTGTTTTTTTTGTTAGATCAAAAGTTGAAGAATATGGACCCCAAGAGAGCGAAATTGAAAGAGGCAACTCTCAACCAATTTTTAGGAGAAAGTTTCGAGACAGCGAGTCCCTTCTTTTTTGAATATCCCATTAAAATCATTTTAAATATTTTGCAAATTTTAGTGATTGTAGCTATTTCTTACTCGATTTCACCATATATGATTTGTATTTTTCTTTTCATCATTCCATTTTGTGTTTTCTTGTCGATTCGTTATGGTGAACCTTTGTCAAATTATTCGCAACTTGTATTAGAGAATGGTAAAGACATTAAAGATTATTTTATAGATGATTTACACCTAAATTCTGTTGAGAGGTTCTCAACACAAAAACAGCTTCCACCTTTTATAAATATTTTCGACTCCTTTGCTGTAAATACAAACAAAAAGATACACTATGAAAGCAAGGTACTCAATTTCATGATGTATGCGCCGCTGAATGCCGTGATCACGCTTTCGTTTGCTCTTTCAACCTTTCTTGTCATCAAAGGTAAAATGAAGATAGGTGATGTATTCGCCATCAACCTCTTCGTCAGCCGTTTTTGGACGCCGGTGGAATCTCTCTTCCAAATTCGAAGCGATTTGCTAGCTGCAAAAGCAAGTATCAACCAGATTAATGAGATACTAAATCTTCCTACCATGTCCATTTCTGAAGAAAAAATCAAGTCACTTGATCTAATGGATATGCAAGCTCTAGATACAAATAATAAACCTTTACACACTCCTTTACATGCATCTCTACGCCGTGGGAATATCTATTTATTGATGGGAGAAAATGGCGTCGGCAAAACGACGTTGATGGAATGTATCCTTAATCTCTGCTCAAGATATCATGGTACCATTCGGATCAACGGAAAAGATCTTTCAGAAAATCCAGAACATTTCTTTCAAGATATGTGCTATGTTCCGGCTACGGCATATATCAGCACATTGGGAAAACTGAACAAGTTTTCTTATGGATCCATGGGACAGAAAAAAAAAGCGCAGTTAACTTTTCTCCTACAAGAAAAAAAATCCCTATACCTTATTGATGAACCGACCAATTATTTGGATGAGGCAAGCCAATGTGAGGTACGTGCTTGGTTAAAGTCCTTGAGAAGCAATAACAAAATTATACTAATTGCTACACACGATCGTGCTTTTTTAAAGGAGGATTATCAAGTACTTGCCTTAAAAAAACAGTAAATATTCTCAATAGAAGCTATTCATTTTATAGGTGGATTGGTCAATGATAGGCGTTCGTTTTTAGATTTTTACTTGTGGATAGATTATTTCATAAACATGATATTTTTTCAAAAAATACCCCCTAAAGTAGGAATTACGGTCCAACTTTAGGGGATCATTTTTGAATCTGGATGAGGGTATTTTCTACTTGATCAAATCGCCTGATTTTTTATGGATTCGTTTTGAATCCGAGATAGGATAATTAAGCCTCTCTGGCTTTATAGGCCTGGAAGGCGGTAATGATGCCCATCTGGTAGGCATCGTCAACATTGCAACCACGGGAAAGGTCGTTGACCGGCTTGGCCATCCCTTGGAGGATGGGGCCCAGGGCCGTGTAGCCGCCCAGACGCTCAGCGATCTTGTAGGAGATGTTCCCGGCCTGGAGGTCAGGGAAGATGAAAACTGTAGCATGTCCGGCCACCGGAGAACCGGGGGCCTTCCGCTTGCCGACTACTTCATCAATCGCCGCATCAAACTGAAGTTCACCATCGACGTCCAGCTCAGGATAGCGTTCTTTGGCGATCTTCGTGGCCTCTTCCATCTTCTCCTGCTCCGGAGAAGATGCCGATCCCTTGGTGGAGAAGGAAAGGAGGGCAACCTTGGGGTCGATGCCGAATTGGGTGGCCGTCCGGGCCGTCTCATTGGCAATATCCGCAATCTCGCTGGCACTGGGGTTGAAGTTGACGGCGGAGTCCGCAAAGAGGTAGCGGTGGGTATCTTCAGGGGAGATCATGACGAAGCAGCCGGAGACCATCTTGGACTGGGGGCCCATCTTGATGATCTGGAGGCCGGGCAGGATGGTCGCAGCGGTCGTGCCCACAGCACCAGAAACCAGTCCATCAGCCAGACCCATATAGACCAGCATGGTTCCGAAGTAGTTCCGGTCCTTGAGTTTCTCCCGGGCACCGGCCTCATCCACCTTCCCCTTCCGACGTTCGATGAATTTCTGGATCATCTCTTCTTTCTTCTCAAAGGTCTCGGGGTCGATGATTTCAATCCCTTCAATATCCAAGGCTTCCGACTTGGCTAAGGCCTTGATCTCTTCCGGATTCCCGATCAGAATCGGAACGATAATTCCGTCCCTCTTGTGACGGCGGGCTGCACGCAGGATTCGCTCATCATTCCCCTCCGGGTAAACGATCCGGATGTCTGACCCCTTGATTTCTTCAACAAACTCTTCGATCAGTCCCAAGCTTCTGTTTTCAACGATTCCCATGTTTCCTCCTTATGGTTTTTTATGACTTCACCCTTGGCTCACTTATCCGAGCCCAAGGGACTCGTTGACTCTGTATTTTTACCCAGGTCCCCCATCAACAATCTTTTTCTCCTATTTCAGAAGATTTACCGGGCCAGGGCCTGGGCCAGGGCTTCCTCTTCTTCCGGAGAGAGGCTTTGTAGGCATTCCCCGTTCTTAATGACCTTGGCAAAACTGTTGGAAGCCTGACGGGCGTAGATGGAGGTCAGAACAAAGCCGTTCCGGTGTTCATCCAACATGACCAGGGAAAAAGAATGTTCCCCAACCAAGTCGTCAAAGGCATTGTAGCGGACCAAACCCATCTTCTGGTAGGCCGTATAAAGCTGGTCCTTGAGGAGGCCGATTTCCCGCCTCAGGTTTTCCTTGCCTTCCTCTTCCATAGTATCAAGTCGCTTGGTTGTCTTTTCTTCCATATCCCTCCATCGTTGGTCATTTTTTTCCTCCATTTGGGCCATGGATTGCGAGAGACGTTGGTCCAGACCCTGCATGGACTCGGAGGTTTGGGTGTGGTAGGTTTTAATTTGCTGGTTGGTAAAAAGAGAGAGTTCATCCACCTGGTGCTTCCGGTCTTCTTCCTCGGCCTGGAGAAGAGCCTGAAAACGGCTATCCGCCTCCTGGAAGGTCTTCACCATGGTGTCGTGGTTAACATAAATATCTTCTTCATTCTTTTTGATCTGGCTTCCAAAGGTAGCCGACATGGCCTGAACCTGGTTGACCAGGTCCTGGTAGCGGGTTTCCACATCCGCCTTTGCTTCCTTTTCCACCTTATCCATCTGGGCAAAGACCACTTCATCCAGCCGTTTCATGTTGGATAACATCTGTGAAGTAGTGGTATCCATCTGGCTGGTCAACTGACGAGCCAATCCCTGGTACTTTTCATTGATGACTGCCGACTGGTCGGTATCCGTCTTCTGCACCCAGGATTCCATCCGCCCTAACCTCCCCATGGTGGCGGTATTATTGGTCTTGAATTCATCCAATTCTGTTCCGAACTGGGTGATGAGCTCTTCTAAATTGAGATCTCCCCGCCCTCGAAGGAGGTAGTCATAGCGGCGGCGGAGGCGGTTGAGCTTCTTGTTGGTATTGGAGGCGGTAAAATAGGAAAAAATAGCCGCCAGGACGGAAATAACCGTCAATATAATGAGAATGGTATTCATTGATCCCCCCCTTGGAGGATGGACATGGTCAGCTGGTCAAGATCTTCATCCGAATAGCAGGATACTTGAAGGTCCCATCCCTTCCTACGCTTGATAATTTGTACCTGCCTGCCCAGGGTCTGGCTGAGCCGGTCTTCCAGGTCAATCAAATAAATATTCTTATTTTTCTTCTGCTGCTTCCGCTTTTCTTCCTTATTGACATTGGTCTTCCCTTCCATAAAGAGATGGCGGAGGCGTTCCCGTTTTTTCAGGTCCTTCTCCCCCAGGAGGGTTCTCGCCTGAGATGATGTGAGTCGACCTTCCTGCAAAGCCGCAAGGGAGGCATCATCCAGCTGGAGGAGGCGGGTGGTGTTGGCCACATAAGCTCGGGATTTTCCCAGAGCATCTGCCAGCTTCTGCTGGGTCAAGGTATACGTTTCCATTAAAGTCCGATAGGCTTGGGCTTCCTCCAAGGGGTTGAGGTCTTCTCGCTGGACATTTTCCACAACCGACAGGAGGGCCGCTTCTTCCACATTTTCCTCCCGAATAAGGACGGGGACCTCTTTGAGGCCGGCCAACTTGGCTGCCCGGAAGCGGCGCTCACCGGCTACAATTTCATAGGGTGCCCGGCCGGGGGCTGTATGTTTAGCCACCAGAAGAGGTTGAAGAATTCCATACTTCTTTATTGAATCAGCCAATTCCTCCAAGGCCTCCTGATCAAAAGCCTTCCGGGGCTGATCAGGATTAGCCTCAATTTCCTCCAGAGGGAGGAGGTGTCCGAAAGTCTTTATGCCGGCCGGACTTGTCCTATCCCCTTTTTCCTCTCTTTTGGACCCGGTTTTCGACATCGAGGGCTTCTCTTCTTTTTCCCCCTTTTTGGTCTTGTCCTTGACCGCCTTCGTTTGGGCCGACTTCCTCTCCTGAACTTTCTTTTTCTCTGCAGGAGGTTTCGGATCATTCTGCTTATCTTCTTCTAAAGAAAGGCCCGGTATCAGGGCTCCTAATCCCCTGCCCAGTCCACCTTTTTTTACCATGGTTCCTCCTATCTTTATCCATTTCATGTCATTATTATTCTATTTCTTCACTAACTTTATCATTGCCTTTAGGCTAATTTCTTTTCTTCACTTCCTTTGCCAGGGCAATATAGGCTCTCGCCCCCTTGGAGGCTTTATCATAGGTGATGACCGATTCCCCGTAAGAAGGTGCTTCCGCTACCCGGATATTCCGGGGAATATGAGTCTTGTAAACCTTGTCTCCGAAGAACTTCTCCACCTCATCGATCACATCCTGAGATAAATTGGTTCGGGTATCCACCATTTGAAGCACAACACCTTCAATGGTTAAGTCTGGATTAACCTGATTCTTGACCATATCAATCGTAGAGACCAACTGACTTACGCCTTCCAAGGCATAGTATTCGGACTGGATAGGAATGAGGACGGAATCAGAAGCCGACAAGGCATTCATCGAAAGCATGCCCAGGGAGGGGGGACAATCGATAAGAATAAAATCATACTTATCTCTGACTTTATCCAGAGCTTCTTTAAGGCGATCGTGAGGATGGTCGATGGATATGGCCTCGATCTCAAATCCTGTCAAAGCCGGGGTAGAAGGAAGGATATCCAGACGTTTATCTTTGATTGTCCGTATCGCTTCCTCCAGGTCCGCCTGACCGGTGAGGACCTTATAAATATCCAATTCGACCTGACTCTTATCAATCCCCAAACCTGAGCTGGCATTGCCCTGGGGGTCCAAATCGACGACCAAGACTTTCTTCTTAAAAAGGCCCGTATAGGCCAGAGCGGCAGCCAGGTTAATCACCGTGGTGGTTTTTCCCACTCCACCTTTTTGGTTGTAGACACTAATGACCTTCCCCATGAATTCCCTCTTTCACCATCAGCAAAGCATGGTCGATCACGCAGTTCGTTGCTCGTTGTCTAATCCGATTGCGAGGGCTGTCCCAGTGATATTCATAGATATGAGTCCGCCCTTTGTAGGCCAGGCCAAGGTAGATCTGACCGGCACGGTCACCGCCGGGGCCGGCAAATCCGGTCGTTGCTATGGCTAAATCGCAGGATGTTCTTGCTTGAAGCCCGATCAGCATCGCCCGACAGACCTCCTCCGAGACCGCCGTCTTTTCTTTGATCAGCTGAGGATTAACCCCCAAAATCTCGGTTTTCGCTTCATCACTATAAACGACAAAGGCTTCCTTTATCACGGAAGATGCACCCGGTGCATTGATGATTCGGGAAGCCACCATTCCACCGGTAAAAGACTCCGCAGTGGATACGGTAATCCTCTCCTGAATGAGAAAATCAACCAAGCTTTCTTCTCGACTTTTCTCTAACGGACCCAAAACAAGATGACCTAATCGCTCTTGCAATTGTTTTTCACCCTGGTTTAATATTGCCTCAGCCTTTTCCCGATCAGGTTCCTTGGTCGTTAAACGCACCAATACGCCGTCCTCCTTAACATAGGTGGCAAAGGTCGGTTCAATAGAATGATCTGTTAAATCCTTAATGGACTGAAAAACCTTCCACTCACCCAGAAGTGCAATCTTTACCTCTCGAGATCTTGTTGTCGCATGCGAAAAAGCTTGAAGAAGACCAATCAAGTCTTTCTCCATCACGCCTTTGAGTTCTTTAGGCGGACCGGGCAAAACAACCAGGTACTTCTCTTGGCCTTGATCATCAAAAGGCATCCAGGCTCCCGGAGAAAGACCTACGGGATTGCGAAGAACCTGAGCATTTTCCGGGAAGGTATAAATATCCCTGGCCGCAGCAAAAAAAATGGGATCATTGGCATAATGCTGAGCATGTCTTTCCCTGGTTATAGGATCTTCTACCCTGGGACCGCCAACATAATCCATGGCTACTCGTTTGGTAATATCGTCGGATGTCGATCCTAAACCACCGGATAAAATGATAATATCGGATCGTGAAGCGGCTTGTTCGATTTCTGTCAGCAATCGACCCTCATTGTCTCCGACAACCGAAGTGTGGTAAATATCAAAACCGAGTTCGGCACAAACCTGCGATAGATATTGAACATCTGTATTCAAAATATCGCCAAGAAGCAACTCTGTTCCTACTGAAATCAATTCAACAATCATATTATTCTCCTTAATGTTTCATATGAAACATTATAAACCAATTATATCAGATCAAGTGGTTCAGAAACTTTCAAATTGTTTCATATGAAACAAAAATCCCGTGTTCGCAAAAGAGCGAGCACGGGAAATCAAATCGTGATGATTATTTATTTTCTTCAGCTTTCTTCTGGCGGTACTCCTGCATAATCACCGCGAAAATGTCGGCAGAAGAGGGCGGTGTATAGGAGATGGCATTGGCACCGGCATCAATGGTGGAAAGAATATGCTCCTCGCTATGACCACCGGTCGCAATGATAGGAAAGTTCTCTCCAATATCTTTTCGTATCTGCTTGACCAGGTTAGCGGTATCTTTACCTGCGGATACGTTGAGAATTTTCGCACCGGCTTGCACTTTTTCTTTATAGGGGTCATTCGGTGAGATGACCGTAGCGACGACCGGAATGTCCACATATTTGGAGATCTCATGAATGTCCTGACTGGTCATGGGTGCGTTCACAACGACACCATAAGCCCCCATCAATTCTGCTTGAAAGCCCAAGAGTAAGGACCGTTTTCCATTTGTTGTCCCTCCACCGATGCCCAGGAAAACCGGAACCGAAGCCGCTTGGAGAACAGCCTGCATTATGGTGATCTCCGGTGTAAAAGGATAAACCGCCAAAATCGCACCCGCATCATTATTTCGGATAATAGCGATGTCGGTAGAGAAGATCAGAGACTTAATCCTCTTTTTCATGACCATAATCCCGGATGCCCGGTAGATCACTTCAGGTACCATGACATAGCGGTGACGTAGACGACTGGAGACGGCAGGGATACATTTCTTATTCTTCACATTCTGTTGGTACTGTTCATCAAAGAGATTGTCTCTTTCCTTCTCGTAATTCTCAACAATCCCTTCCAGATTGTTTTCCATATCGACAAAATGATGCTGGTCCATCGCTGCTCCTTTCTATATTTCCACTTATAGTGGATTTTTTCTGGGCTTTCCCTGACCTCGGGGATACTTTTCAGGAGTTTCCTTCACTTTTTGGATAAGGACAAGGGTTCTTTGGTAATTGTCTTCTGTCCAAAGAAAGCGGTCCACTCTTTCCAGATGGCCGCCAAGGGTCTTGATTGCCCGGTCAGACTGAATCACTTCCTCCTGACCGCCGGGGCCCTTCATGGCAATGAATTGACCGTTTATTTTTACCCCCGGGAGACAGTATTCAAGCAAGGTGGGCAGAGGAGCTACTGCCCGGGAAACGACCAGGTCATAAGATTCTCTTTCTTTAGGGTCCCGGAGCAAATCTTCCGCACGGGCATGGATACAACGGATACCCTCCAGACCCAGACGGTCGATGACTTCCCGGAGAAAGTCAACCCGCTTTTTCAGGGAATCGACCAGGGTCATTTCCAGACCGGGTTCGTAGATCTTCATGGGAATGCCGGGAAATCCTCCTCCGCTTCCCATATCCATGACCCGGGCTTGAGAAGGGGTCTTGATTTGGCGAAAGATAGACAAGGAGTCAATGAAATGCTTATTATCAATCTCTCGGTCTTCTGTAATGGCAGTAATGTCAATTTTCGCATTCCACTCTTTAATAAGTGCTCGATAAACCTCAAAGAGGTCCATCTGGTGGGGAGAAAGGGTCAAGCCTGCTTTTTCCAGGCGGTCAGCAAAACTAGCATCCACGGTCCTCCCTCCTTTCCGACTCCTTCTTTCTTTCCCGTCTCTCCTGTTCCAGGTAGACCAGGAGGACATTGATGTCTGCCGGGGAAACCCCGGAAATACGCGAGGCCTGTCCTACCGATTCAGGTTGGACCCGGTTGAGCTTCTGGGCGGCTTCCTTCTTCAACCCATGGATCTTCCCGTAATCTTCAATGGATAGGCGGCGAGACTCCATTTTCTTGAACTTTTCAATCTGAATATTTTGCTTTTGAATATAGCCCTCATATTTGATCCGATTCTCCACCTCCATACGAACTTCCTTGGGAAGATCAGGACGGTTAGAATCCAATAGTGCTAATTTTTCATAGCTTAATTCTGGCCGACGGAGGAGGTCAGCCAGGCTAGCTCCGGTTTTCAGGGGAGAGGAATCCACTCCTTCAAGGAAGGCATTAACTTCTTCCTTTGGGGTCACCATGACCGCGGAGAGACGGGCGACCTCTTCATCAATGGCCCTAGCTTTTTTCTCTGCCAGGAGGTATCTTTCCCGAGAAGCCAGGCCAATCTCATAGCCCAGCTTGGTCAAGCGGAGGTCGGCATTGTCCTGACGGAGGGAGAGGCGGTATTCACAGCGGGAGGTCATCATCCGGTAGGGGTCATTCGTTCCCTTGGTGACCAGGGCGTCGATGAGGACCCCGATATAGGCCTGGGACCGGTCCAAGACGAAGGGGGAGAGCCCATCGATTTTCCGGGCAGCATTAATTCCGGCCATCAGTCCCTGGCAGGCGGCCTCTTCATAGCCGGAGGACCCGTTGATCTGTCCGGCAAAAAAGAGGCCGGAGATGGTTCGAAGCTCCAAAGACCGGGTCAGGATCCGGGCATCGATGCAATCGTATTCAATCCCATAAGCCGACCGCATGACCTCGGCCTTTTCCAGGCCGGGAAGGGTTCGGAGGGCTTCCATTTGTACCTCCTCCGGCATGGTGGAAGACATCCCGTCTACATAGATCTCCAGAGTGGAGGCGGATTCGGGCTCCAAGAAAATCTGGTGGGCCTCATGGTCGGGGAAGCGGACCATCTTGTCTTCGATGGAGGGGCAGTAGCGAGGACCTACCCCTCTTTTTCCCCCCGAATACATGGTGGACCGGGTGATATTGGCTTCAATCAGGGCCTTGGTCTCCGCCGTGGTCCGGGTAAGATAGCAGGGCCACTGGTTGGCAGCATCATAGGTCTTATCCTGGTTGAGGAAGGAGAAAGGGACAATCTCCTGGTCCCCCTCCTGAATGATCATCTGAGAAAAGTCCACTGTCCGCCGGTTGATCCGGGGTGGTGTCCCTGTCTTGAAGCGACGGAGTTCAATCCCGTGGGACCGAAGGTCCTCCGAAAGGTGGAGGGCCGGTTTGGTATTGTGGGGGCCTGAAGAATAGGTCAGGGGGCCCATGAGGATGGTCCCGTTGAGAAAGGTCCCCGTGCAGAGGATGACGGTGGGGGCGGTGAAGATGGCCCCCTGGACCGTAGTCAGGCCGTGAACTTTTCCTTCTTCCACCAGGATCCGGTCGACTTCGGCCTCCACCAGCTGGATATTCTCCTCTTCCTCCAGTCTTCTTTTCATGACCTCTTGGTAGCGCTTTTTATCCGCCTGAACCCGGAGAGAATGGATGGCCGGGCCTTTCGAGGTATTGAGCATCCGGGATTGGAGGAAGGTTTCATCAATAACCAGGGCCATTTCCCCGCCTAAAGCGTCAATTTCCCGGACCAGGTGGCCCTTGCCGGTTCCCCCGATATTGGGGTTACAGGGCATATCCGCCACGCTATCCAGGGATATGGAAAAGAGTGCCACTTTTTTGCCCAAGCGGGCGGCAGCAAAGGCCGCTTCGATGCCGGCATGGCCGGCACCCACCACAGCCACATCCACATCGGAACGGTGGTAGCCTTGAATATTTTCCATCTTGACCTACTTTCCCACGCAAAAATCTTGAAAGATTTTGTTAAGAACATCTTCTTCAATGGACTCCCCGGTGATGGCGGCCAAATCCTGGTAGGCATCCTGGAGGTCCACATCCAGGGCATCCAGGCTGACCCCGATTTCGAGTCCCCTTAGGGCGGAGGATAGAGAATCCCTGGATTTTTCCAGAAGGTCGATCTGGCGAATGTTGGAAAGGAAGTCCGCACCCTCCCGGCCGTCCTCTCCTTCAAAAAAGAGGTCGGATAAGGCAGTCTCCAATTCCGCTACTCCCTGACCGGTCATGGCGGAAATAGCCAGGACCGGGCCGGAAGATCCTTCCCCTTTGATCAGGTCCTGGGCGTCCGAGGAAAGAGCCAGATCCACCTTATTGACCAGGATGAGGTGGAGGCGGGATCCTATCTTCTCCAGGATCTCCCTATCTTCTTTTTGAAGGGCTTGAGATCCATCGACAATCACCAGGACTAAATCCGCTTCTTCCATAAGAGCCAGGGACCGGTCCACGCCCATGGATTCGACCAGGTCATCCGTTTCCCTGATCCCGGCCGTATCAATCAGGCGGAGTCGGAGGCCCTCTACCTGGAAAGATTCCTCGATAGCATCCCGGGTCGTTCCCGGAATATCCGTGACGATGGCCCGGTCATCCTCCAAAAGAGCATTTAAGAGGGAGGACTTGCCCACATTGGGCCGACCCACGATGACCGTCTTAATTCCTTCCCGGATTAGCCGTCCTGTTTCGGCCCCGGAAAGGGCCTGATTCATCCGGTTGATAAGAGCCCGGGCTTCTTCTTCCATGGGCTCCCTGGGGAGGTCTTCCATGGCATCTTCCATAAAGTTGATGGCATACTCCACATGGGCAAGGAGGTGGAGAAGGTCCTCTTTCAGACCGTTGATCTTCTTAGAGACTCCTCCGGTTAACTGGTGGACAGCGGATTCCTGGGCAAGCCCGGTCTTCGCTCGGATGATGTCCTCCACAGCTTCGGCCTGGGCTAAATCAATCCGCCCATTGAGGAAGGCTCGACGGGTAAATTCTCCGGGCTCAGCCATTCTTGCCCCCATTCGGAGGAAAAGAGAGAGAACCTTCTGGACGGAAACCCTGCCTCCATGACAGTTAACTTCAACAATATCTTCCGCCGTATAGGTATGGGGAGCTTTCATGTAGACGCAGAGAACCTCGTCAAGGACACTTCCCCCGTCCACAATGTGGCCATAGCGGAGTTTCCTTTGGTCCGAGGGTGAAAATGCCCTGCCGGAATAGGCCTGAAAGGCCCGGTCCGCTAACGAAAAAGCCTCAGGGCCGGATAGGCGAACAATCCCGATGCCGGCAGGAGCCTGAGCTGTAGAGATGGCAACAATAGTGTCGGCATCCACGGTGCCCATGGGCCGGTTGTCTCCGCTCTTTTCATATCCGGATGGGTTGATCATGGTCTTTCCTTTCCATAAAAAAAAGGCACTCCGGAAGGAGTGCCTTGTCCTTACTCATCGATTCGGATGACGACCTTCCGGTAGGGATCTCGGCCTTCGGAAGCTGTGGTCACTCCTTCTACATCCTGAAGGGCAGTGTGAACCAACCGACGTTCATAGGCATTCATGGCTTCCATCCGGTAAGGGCGTCCGGTCTTGAGGACCTTATCCGCATTCCTCTGGGCCATCTTTTGAATAGAGGTCTTACGGCGTGACCGGTAGCCACCCACATCCACATAAACCTGGTGGTGGATCTTGCTTAAGCGGTTGACAGCGATGGACTGAATGTACTGGATCGCATTTAAGGTCTCCGCCCGGCGTCCGATGACAATCCCCGTATCCGTCTCTGAAATATTCACAATCTCCAAAAGGATAGCATCGCCCTCCTTACTCACCTTGACTTCACCGTCAATGTGCATGAGGGAGAGAAGGGTTTCCATCCATTCCTTGCAGTAGGCTAAGGGATCTTCTACCTCATCGGGGAAAAGATGGCTAAAATCCGCCCCTTCCCGGTTAACATAGGCATCCCAATCCCCATAGAGCTCTTCCTTGGAGTATTCTTCCCAAGGCTCTTCCGGCTCATCTTGATCCTCTTCCTCAGGGGAATCAAGGATTTCTTGAGCGTCCTCCTCATCAAACGAGGAAAAATCTTCTTCCTCATTTTCAAGGGACGAAGGGCTTGTGGTGGGGTCTTCTTCCCGGATTTTTTCTTCTTTAAGAAGGTCATCGAAGTGGTCTTCTTTGAGGGAAACCCGAACAACGGCATCCTGAGCCCCGAAACCTAAGAACCCTGCCTTAGCTTCTTTTAAGACATCGATGGTCACTTCTTCGCGACCAACCTGTAAGGAATCAAGAGCCTGCTGAACCGCTTTTTCTACCGAATCTGCTGTCTTAATTACTGTGGTCATTGCTTTCCTTTCCTATCTATTGCCCATTACTCTTGTGCCTTGGAAGATCTTGCGGAGAGAACCGCTCCTGAGATCAGGCGGAAAATCACTTCCAAAATATTTCCGAAAGCCCAATAAAGAATCAGACCGGCTGACCAGGAAATGGACATGAAGTAAAAGATCAGAGGCATGAATTTCAACATGGCCGCAGAACCGCCCGCCGGGCTATCCTTCTGCATCTTCATGGCAGGGTTGAGGAAGGTGGAAGCGTAGGTCGTGATCATATTGATCAGAGGCAGACCAAACCACTGGAGGGGGTCTGCTTGGGAGAGGTCCTGAATCCAGAAGAAGTTTTTCTGGATATGGTTGAACTGGTCAGGATTATCAAAGATATACTTGCCCGGTTCGCGGAGTACAGCGAAGAGGGCCACGATGAGGACCAGTTGGATGACCATGGGCAGACAAGATGAACAGCCTGCGGCAGAAAGATTATTCTCTTTATAAAACTCCATGGTCTTCTGCTGGAGGATCCGCTCGTCATAGCCGTACTTTTCCTTGAGCTTCTCCAGCTGGGGTTGGAAGTCCTTCATTTTAGCTGAATTTTTGGTGGACTGGTAGGTCAGGGGGATGGTAATCAACTTACTCACCACAGCCATTAGAAGGATGGATATGGCGAAGAAAGAAATCATCTCCGGCTCGGCCCCTTTACCTTGCAGCGTTTCATAGAAGAAACGCATGATCGAGCCGAAAATATTCGAAATTGAACTCAATCTATTGCCCTCTCTTTTCGCATTCCTAGGGTCTTAAGGGGTCATATCCTCCCTTAGACCAGGGATTACATCGTAAAATCCGCCACAGGCTAAGAACCAGGGCGGTGGAGAAACGGTAGTGTTGGAAAGCCTGTAAACTGTAGGTTGAACAAGTAGGGTGATAGCGACATTTTCCTCTCCCCAAGAGGGGGGAAAGATAAGACTGATAAAGAAGAATCAGTCCTTCTGCAAGCTTGTTCACGAAAAAGGTCCTTCCTTGCTTCTGATGGTTTTCTTCCATGGAAAACTATTGCTTTTTGGGAGACCAGAAAGAAAGGCAGTGGAAGAGGGATTTTTCCAACCACTGATAGTTCTGCTCCTTGGCCTTAAGGCGGGGGAGGATGACAAAATCAAAGCCTCGGGGAAAGGATTCCCTATTTTGCCGGATAATTTCCTTAATCTGGCGTTTCATCCGATTACGGTCGTGGGCTTTGCCGAACTTTTTCGACAGGCTGATTCCAAAGCGAGTTGATCCCCCGGAATTCTTACAACCGACAATTTGAAAATCCCGATTGAATGCCGATTTCCCCTTCCGATAAACACGGTTGAAATCTTCATTCTTCCGAAGTCTTACCTCTTGCGGCCATGTTTGTTTTCCATCCATCAAACCGCCTCCATCCTTTCAATAGTGAGAGGAACTTAGGCGGATAGGCGTGCCCGACCTCTGCGTCTTCTGCTCCTCAATACGCGACGTCCGGCTTTAGAAGCCATTCTCTTGCGGAATCCGTGGTCTTTTTTTCTCTTCATTTTGTTTGGCTGGTAAGTACGTTTCATATCTTTCTCCCTTCTCGTGTCTTGAAAATAGTATGAATTAGCCCTCAACAGTCAGCCCTGGTGTGAATTAGAGTAGAAACAGGCATCATAGAGAGCATCTTAAATATTATATGGAGGAGAGAAAAGACTGTCAAGGAGAAATTGGACTTATCCACCGACCTTTTATCCACAAATGATCGCGTAAATTAGGGATTTATGGTAAAATATGGAGGTATGGGTTATGAAAATCCACCGACTTTATTCACATATTGTCCACAGAATGTGGATAATTATTTTCCTTGTCCACATTAATATGGGATAATCTTCTTAATAACCAAGGAGAAAGACTGTAATTGTCGACTTTATTCAGTGGAAAAGAGGATTGTGGACAGTGGGAATGAATAAATGTGGAAAAGTGGAAAAAGAATGTGAATTGCTTTTTTATGCCCTTTTCAGCGTGGAAAAGTCCAAAATTGACCCAAATTTACGAAAATAAAAAAGACAGAAACGAAGTAAGTGGACAGAAACAAAGGATCGCCATGACCGACTTAGCTATGATCTGGGATGAAGTGATCAACATGCTTGACCTCCAGCTCAACACCATACAACTTAAAAATTGGATTAAACCCCTTCGGCCTATCCAACTCAAAGATGATGTCCTCCTTTTGGATACGGCAAGCTCTTTTATTGGGACTATGGTAAAGAAAAACTACCAATCCTCTATTGAGCATTGTTTATCTTATATTTGTGAGCGGCCCATCTCCATCCAACTGATCGACCCTTCTTCTAATGATTATGACCAGTGGAGGACCCTTCCTCCTTCCGATGAGGAGAACTTCATCTTCCCAAAAAAAGATGACGATCTCGATGAAGACTTCCGACAAGAGCTTTCTCCTCACCGACAAGAAAGAGTTCTACCAAAAAAGAAAGAAAAAAAGGAGAATAACGGCTACTCCTCCCTCAATCCCAAATATACCATGGAGGCCTTTGTCCGGGGAAATTCCAACGATTTTGCCTATGCGACCGCTAAGGCGGTCATTGCCAATCCCGGAACCACTTATAATCCCCTATTCATTTACGGCCTATCCGGTTTGGGAAAAACCCACCTCATGCAGGCAATCGCCCATGAAATCCTTCGGCAGGATCCCAATAAGAAGGTTCTCTATATCACCAGTGAAAATTTCATGAATGAAATGATCGCTGTTATCGAAAATGGAACCAATGCCGAAAAAGAAAATTTTCGGCGGAAATATCGGTCCATTGACGTCCTTCTCATCGATGATATCCAGTTCATTGCCGGGAAAAAAGCCACTATGGAAGAAGTCTTTCATACTTTCAATGACCTCAAGGAAGCCAACAAGCAAATTGTTCTTTCAGCGGATAAGCCCCCAAAACAGTTGAAAAATCTGGAGGAGCGTTTGGTCACCCGTTTCGAGGGAGGCATGACTGCTGACATCCAACAGCCCGATTTTGAGACACGGGTGGCCATTTTAAATAATAAAATGAAAGGGGAGTCCATCCACCTCCCCCAATACGTGGTTGAATTCATTGCCCAAAATGTGACTGCGAATATTCGAGAACTGGAAGGGGCCCTCCTCCGGGTAATTGCCTACTTTCATTTCCGTAACAAGACTATTGATGAAAATGACCGCGATAATAACATGGCTACTGCCCGGGAAGCCCTTAAGTTAGAACGGGAAAGGGATATTGAAATCACCTTGGAAGATATTATCAAAGCTGTGACTGAATATTACAATTTAGAAGCCAATGATCTGACTTCCAAATCCCGGATTCAAACAATCGCCCAACCCCGTCAGGTAGCAATGTATCTCGGTCGAACCTTGACCAACCTTTCCCTGGTGGCGATCGGTCGCTCCTTTCTTAGGGACCACACCACGGTCATGCATGCCGTTGATAAGATTGCCGACCTGGTGAAAAAGGATCCGGAAATTCGGGAGGACGTAGAAAATTTAGAGGATCAATTGAAACACCGCTAGGACCTTATGAAAGTTTTAGCACTTCCTGTGGACACTTTAGGATTCTTTGGGAAAAGAAGGAAGAGATATACACATTTTCATCCCAAGGGAAAATCCGGGAAATTGAAGACTTTTCTTCCCTTATCCCCTCTATCCACAGGCCCTACTGCTATTACTACTAACTTATTACTAGAATAACTAAGCGAGCCACCCCTCACCGTATCGAGTTTGTACTGATTACGCCGAGGATTTGAAAGGAGAAACCATGAAAATTCAAGTTATGCCTCAAGATATGGTCCAGGAAATCGGAACCTGCCAACGTGCGATCTCCAATCGGACCACCATGCATATATTGGAATGCATCCGTTTCCAAGCTAAGGGGTCCGGAGTTATTTTAACGGCAACGGATTTGGAACTTTCCATTGAAACGAGAATTTCCTGCCAGGTTATGGAAGAAGGAACAGTGGTCATTCCGGCCAATATGATTGGAAACATCTTCCGCAAGCTCCCTAATGATCCGGCCATTGTCGAAGAAAAAGGAGGAATAGTCACCATCGACTGCGGTCAGGTCCACTTCGAGATTCAGGTTCCCAATGCCAGTGAATTCCCGGCCTTGCCGGATGTGGAAGAAGAGAGTAAGACCATTGTCGATAACGATGCTCTTATTCAGGCTGTTCGAGAAACAGAATTTGCCACCTCTCTCGATGAGTCCAAAATTGCCCTGACAGGAATCTTCTTTGAACGAAAAAATGACCGTATCCGTCTGGTTACATTAGATGGCTACCGGATGGCCGTTCGGGAAATTCTCCTTCCTCCGGAGGCAGAAGCCTTTGAAAAATCAGCTATCGTTCCTAAAAGAGCCTTTAATGAACTCGCCCGGATCATCCGGGAGGGAGGAACAACAACCATGGCCCTGTCCACAGGATACATTTATTTTTCATCGGGTTCCATTAAAATGTACTCCCGTCTCATTGATAAAAACTACATCCAGTATGAGGAAATTATTTCCAGGGAATTCAAATCCAAGGTTATCCTTTCTCGTCATGCCTTCCAGGGGGCTTTGGAGAGGGCAACCATACTAGCCAAGGAAGAGCGGGCCAACCTCATAAAGCTTCTTTTTGAAGAGGGAAATCTCAATATCCAGTCCAATTCGGAAATTGGATCCGTGCACGAAAAAGTGGCCTGCCAACTTGAAGGAGGAGAAATCACCATCGCCTTTAATGCCAAATACCTTCTGGACGGAATCAAAGCCTTAAACTGTGAGGAGGTCAGCCTCTATTTGAATGGTCCCCTCAATCCCATGGTCATCCATCCTGCCCAGGATGAGGATTCTTACCTTTACCTTGTCCTTCCGGTCCGGATTGCTTCAGAGTAAGGGGATTTTATGGAAGATCTTTGGATCCACCAGGCCCCTATCCGTTTGGACCAGGTTTTGAAATTGGCCAATTGGGTCATGTCGGGAGCGGAAGCGAAAATGGTTATTCAAGAGGGATTGGTTTTGGTGAATGGGGAAACCTGTATTCAGCGTGGAAAAAAAATTCATGTTGGAGACCGAATTGATTTTGACAACCAGAGCCTTCTTGTCAGAAAGTCTCCTGCAGATAAGGGTGAGAATTAGGACGATGATTCTTAAAAATATCCGACTGATTAATTATCGAAACATCGCCTTCCAGGATATTCATCTCCACCCCCATTGGAATCTCTTTTATGGGGCCAATGCTCAGGGAAAGACGAATATTTTGGAGTCCATCTTTTTAACAGCCCGAGGCCGATCTTTTCGAAATGCACCTGATCGGGATTTGGTTCGTTTTGGAGAGCGGTCTGCCTATGTTCTTTCGGATGTGGAAAGAAAAGGAAGGGATAAAAGGGTCGAAGTTAAAATTTCCCGGGTGGAGAGGAAGCGGATCCGGGTCAATGAAGTGGAAATGGAAAATACCAAAGAGTTGGCCGCACAGTTTGAAGTGGTTCTTTTTGCTCCGGAAAACCTGATTATCGTTAAAGGAAGTCCGGGAGAAAGAAGAGCCTTCCTGGATGACCTCTTGCGGGCGGTTGATCCAACATATGGGGTCTTAGTCCGAACTTATGATAAAGTTTTATCCCAGCGAAATTCTCTTTTGAAAAGTCACGGGGATTCCTGGTTTGACCGACAGCTTTCCACTTATGATGACCAGCTTGCCCAGGCCGGAAGTCAAATCCTCTGGAAGCGGAAGAAAATGGTGGAAGAAATCAGGACTCTGGCACCGGATTTTCAAGCGGCCTTATCCAGCCGGCGGGAAAATTTGGAGCTAACCTACCAGTCTGAACTTTTAGATGGGGAGGATCCGAACAAAGTGCCAACCGGCCCTGAGGAAATCCGAAATAAGATGAAAGACCTTCTTTTTGAGCGAAGGGAAGAGGACCGGTCTTTGGGCCACACCAGTTTGGGCCCTCATAAGGATGACTTGGTTCTTACGCTTAACGGCTTATATTCCCGGAGCTTTGCCTCCCAGGGACAGGCTCGGACGATTACCCTTACCCTCAAGTTGAGTGAATTAAAGATTATTGAAAAATATAAGGACCTCCACCCCCTCCTTCTTCTGGACGATGTTTTTTCGGAATTGGACGGGAAGCGGTCGGCCTTTCTCCTGGAGACTATCGGACCCTATCAAACTATTCTGACTTCTAACCATTTGGTAGAAGGTGGACGAGAGGGGATGGCTTTTCAGGTAGAAAAAGGCCGGGTCCATGCGAATAATAAATAAGCGTTATAATCAGTGTTGGTGGATTTTTACCCAATAGGGATTCTAGTGAGGAAATGAGGAAGTATGGTAAATAAGAAAAACGAGTATGGTGAATCCAATATCCGGGTTCTGGAAGGTTTGGAGGCGGTCCGTGTTCGGCCGGGAATGTATATCGGGTCGACGGATGAAAGAGGTCTCCACCACCTGGTTTATGAGGTAGTAGACAACTCGGTTGATGAAGCCTTGGCGGGACGCTGCGATCATATCACGATCCGTTTAGAAAAAGACGGAGCTTGTACCGTTACCGATAATGGATCCGGTATTCCTGTGGAAATCCACCACCAAACCAAGAAATCGACCCTGGAAACCGTCATGACCGTTCTCCATGCCGGAGGAAAATTTGATTCTTCAGCCTATAAGTTTTCGGGAGGTCTTCATGGCGTGGGCGTTTCTGTAGTTAATGCCCTTTCCAAGCGACTGGATGCCTGGGTCTACCGGGATGGGAAGGAATACCACCAAGCCTATGAATATGGAAAAGCCGTCACTAAGTTGGAGACGGTGGGCAAGTCCAAGAAGACCGGAACAAAAATCACTTTTTATCCGGACGGATCCATCTTTGAAAGTTTGGATTTCCATCGGGAAACGCTGGAAAAACGGTTCAGGGAGATGGCCTTTCTTAATGCCGATGTGACTTTCCACCTGATTGATGACCGGGATGATACGGACGAGACCTTCCGCTACAAGGGAGGGATTGCTGAATTTGTTTCCTTCCTCAACCGGAATAAAGACCCACTTCACAAGGAAATTCTCCACTTCACCGGTGACCAGGATGACATTTTTGTTGATATTGCCCTTCAATACACGGACGGCTATTCAGAAAATGTTCTTCCTTTTGCCAATAATATCCTGACTCCCGAGGGGGGAACCCACCTGACCGGTTTCCGGTCTGCCCTGACAAAAACCTTGAATGATTACGGTCGGGAAAAGGGTCTGATTAAAGAAAAAGATGATAACCTCTCCGGTGACGATGCTCGCGAGGGATTGACGGCCGTTTGTTGTGTTAAGCTATCCAACCCCCAGTTCGAGGGACAGACCAAGTCCAAGTTGGGTAATTCGGAAGTCCGGGGGGCTGTCGATGCCTTTTTGACCAGTCAACTTTCCGCCTTCCTGGAGGAAAATCCTACTCCGGCCCGGGCCATCATCAAAAAGGCTCTGGACTCCCAAAAAGCCAGAAATGCCGCCCGAAAGGCCAGGGATCTGACCCGAAAGCGGTCCATCTTAGACAACACCACCCTTCCGGGGAAATTGGCCGATTGCCAGTCCACTGACATCAGTGAAAATGAAATCTTCCTGGTCGAGGGAGATTCGGCGGGCGGTTCTGCCAAGACCGGTCGAGACAACACCATTCAAGCCATCCTTCCTTTGCGGGGGAAAATTTTGAATGTGGAAAAAGCTTCCTTAAACCACATCCTCTCCTACCAGGAGATTCAGTCCATGATTACGGCCTTTGGGACGGGCATCGGGGATCAATTTGATATTTCCAAGCTTCGTTACGGAAAAATCATCATCATGACCGATGCGGACGTGGACGGGGCTCATATCAGGACCTTACTATTAACTTTCTTCTACCGCTATCTCCGTCCCCTTATTGATGAGGGACATGTATTCGTTGCCCAACCTCCTCTTTTCCGAATCACTCAAGGGAAGAAGGAAAGGTACGTTTATGATGAGAAAGAGTTGGAAAAAGTCTTGGATAATATCGGGGATGGCAACTACAAGATCAACCGGTATAAGGGTCTCGGTGAAATGAATGATGACCAGCTTTGGGATACCACCATGAATCCCGAAAGCCGGGTCCTTCTCCAGGTCAAGGCGGATCAGGAATCCACGTCCGTGGACGATACCTTCTCTCTCTTAATGGGGAATAAGGTGGAACCCCGCCGGGAATTCATTATGGAAAATGCCAAGCTGGCAGAAAACATCGATACGATAGGTTAGGTGGGTGAACGATGACAGATGATAAAAATCAAGAAATGAATAAACGTCTGGAAACGGACCAAAGGGTTAAGGATGCCTTTGCAGCAGACGAGAATATCTATCCGACTGACCTGGAAGAGGAGATGAAGTCTTCTTATTTGGATTATTCCATGTCGGTCATTGTCGGTCGAGCTTTACCGGATGTCCGGGATGGACTGAAACCGGTCCACCGGCGGATCCTCTATGGAATGAACCTTCTGGGTCTGACCCCGGATAAGCCCTACCGGAAATCCGCCCGTCTGGTCGGAGATGTGATGGGACGTTTCCATCCCCATGGCGACTCGGCTATCTATGATGCTGTGGTTCGCCTGGCTCAGGATTTCAGCATCCGCTACCCCTTGGCCGATGGTCAGGGAAACTACGGGTCGGTTGATGGCGATGGGGCCGCTGCCATGCGGTATACCGAAGTGAGGATGACTAAACTCGCACAGGAAATGCTCCGTGACATCAATAAAAATACGGTGGATTTTCAGCCTAACTTCGACGAAGAAGAAGAGGAGCCGGTAGTCCTTCCCTCCCGTTTCCCCAACCTCCTGGTCAACGGATCAGCCGGAATTGCCGTCGGTATGGCTACCAACATGGCCCCCCACAATCTGGGGGAGACCATTGACGCCTGCATTGCTTACATGAATAACCCTGACATCGAGCTCAAGGAACTCATGAAGTATTTGCCTGGTCCCGACTTTCCCACCGGTGCATCCATCATGGGAAAAAAAGCCATTCGCCGGGCTTATTCCACCGGTCGGGGTAAATTGACCCTCCGGGCTGTTGCCAAGATAGAATCCATAAAGAATAAAAACCGGATTTTAGTAACGGAAATTCCCTACCAGGTCAATAAAGCAAAGCTAATTGCAAAAATTGCCGAATTGGTCCGGGAAAAACGAATCGAGGGCATTTCCGACATTCGGGATGATACCAACCGGACAGGAATGAGGATTGTCATCGACCTCAAACGGGATGCTATCCCCAAGGTGGTTCTCAACAACCTCTACAAATACACCCAGATGGAGGTCACTTTCGGGATTATCAACCTGGCTTTGGTGGATGGCCAGCCCAGAGTGTTGAACCTCAAGGAACTCATCGACTATTACATCCTCCACCAGAAGGATGTGGTCACTCGGCGGACCCAATTCGATTTGGATAAGGCGGAGAAAAGGGCCCATATCATCGAAGGGCTACGGATTGCCATCGATAACATCGATGAAATTATCAAGATTATCCGGTCCTCCTACGATAACCAGGAGATCAAGGCCATCTTCCTGAAACGTTTCGGTTTGGATGATGTCCAATCTCAAGCCATCCTGGATATGCAGCTCAAGCGTCTATCCGGCTTGGAGCGGGAAAAGCTGGATGAGGAATACCAGGACCTCCTCAAGCAAATTGCCCGCTTTAAGGAAATTCTGGGTTCGGAAAGAGTTCTTTATTCCGTCATCGAAGAAGAACTTAAAGATATTAAAGAGCGTTTTGGAGATAAAAGGCGAACCCAAATTCTTCCGGAAGCGGATGAAATCAATATTGAAGACCTGATCAAGGAAGAGGATATGGTCATTTCCATGACCGACCGGGGCTATATTAAGCGGACGCCGGCGGACCGGTATAAAGTTCAAAACCGAGGGGGCAAGGGCATCCGCGGAATGACAACCAGGGAGGGGGACTATGTGAAAAATCTCTACGTGGTTTCCACCCACGATGTTCTCCTTTTCTTCACCAACTTGGGCAAGGTCTATTCCTTAAATGCCTATGAAGTGCCGGAAGGTTCCCGAATCGCCCAGGGTTCCGCTATCGTCAACCTCCTCCAGTTGGAGCCGGGGGAGTTTGTGGAATCCCTCTTCCCCATTAGCGATGAGCCTTGCGAAGATACCCACTTCCTCTTTGTAACTGCCAAGGGGACGATAAAAAAATGCGATGTGGAGAACTTCCGCAGCGTCCGGTCGTCCGGCCTCCGGGCCATCACCCTGGCGGAAGGGGATGAACTTAGAGTCGTCCGAATCGGTAAGGGAGATGATGAGGCGATGATGGTGACGAAGAAGGGGATGGCAATCAGGTTCAGCCTCAAGAGCATTCGTCCCATCGGTCGGACAGGTATGGGCGTTAAGGGAATCAACCTCAATTCCGGCGATGAAGTGATCGATATGGACCTTGTGGGAGAGAATGACTACCTCCTGACCGCAACCCGCGGAGGGTATGGAAAGAAGACCCTGATTGACCACTACACCCTGCAAAATCGGGGTGGGAAAGGGCTGAAGACCTATAAAATTACTAAAAAAACCGGAGACCTCGTTTGCGGTATCTTGGTTCAAAAGGACGATGAGATGCTCCTGATGAGTCAGTCTTCCGATCTGATTCGCTTGAACGTGGCGGATGTGACGACCCAGACCCGGGCCACTCAGGGAGTTAAGCTCAAGACGGTCAGGAATGAGGAAGATGAGATTGCTGCTGTCGCTAAATACATTGAATCCATGGAGGAAGAGGACTAAGTCTTCCATGGGTAACATACCAGGGACAGCCTGGAATATTGAAAGGAGTTACCATGGCTTTTTCCATTCATATCGATAAGGGCCCTCAGGATGAACACCGGGTTGCCTTAAAGGGAGATTTGGATATCAATGCTTCCCCTCGCCTGAAAAGCGAGCTATCTCTAGCCTATGAGGATAGGCCTGCTGATGTGTTCGTGGACCTGGAAGCCTTGGATTATCTGGATTCCACCGGTCTTGGGGCCTTGATTTCCATTCTGAAAAGGGCACGGATGGATGACCATAAAGTGGCTATTCTCAACGCCAAACCTTCCATTGAAAAGCTCTTTTATATTACGGAGTTGGATCAAGAATTTGTGATGGGGGGTCAAGATGGAGACTGTTAGTCTGGTCATCCCTTCTGACCCTAAGTACGTCACGACTCTTCGCTTGGTGACAGCCTCCATTGCCCGAAAGATGGGTTTTGATATTGAAGCTGTGGACGACCTTCGGGTTTGCGTAAGCGAAGCGGTCAACTACCTTTTCCCTTTTAATGACCAAATTCAGGTCAAGTTTTCAGAAGAAGAGGACCGAATTGTCATCACCATCATCGCCAAGGCACCTTTTGATGATTCCAAGGAGGGCCGCCTCCACCGGATGATTATGGAGAGCCTCTTGGATGGGGTGGAGGACAGGGAGGATGGCCTTGTCCTGAGCAAAGGACTTTAAAGGAGTCCCTATGGCCAAGAAGAAAAAAGAAAAAGAAATGAAAAAAAATAAGGTCAGGGAGGAATTTGAAGAGCTGGCACGGACGGGAGATATTGACCTTCGCAATAAGCTCATCACCGACCACCTTTATATTGCGGAAATTTTGGCCAAGAAGTATGTCAACCGGGGGATCGAATATGACGACCTCTACCAGGTGGCCTGTATGGGTCTTGTTTTTGCGATTGACCGCTATGATGTGTCCAAGGGGTATGAATTTTCTTCCTTTGCCACGCCGACCATTGTGGGTGAGATTAAACGTTATTTTCGGGACAAGGGCTGGGTCATCCGGGTTCCCCGACGGATCCAGGAGCTGTCCAAAAAGGTCAACCTGGTTCGGTCTTCTTTAGCCCAGGAGCTCCAGCGTCAACCGACTGTTGACGATATTGCCGACCGGTTGGGGGTTTCAGTGGAAGATGTTTTGGAGACCATGGAAGCCTCTAAGGTTTACACCCCCCAATCCTTGGATATGACCTTTGATAATTCCGGAGATGACCGGGAAATCAACCTGGGCGATATGATCGGGGTGGAAGATGAAGCCTACGATGATGTGGATTTTAATGATGTTGTGGACCGGCTGACGGAATCGCTCAATGACCTGGAAAAGAAGATCTTCTATTATCGCTATTATGACAAGCGGACCCAAATTTCCATCGCAGAGGAACTCAATGTTTCTCAAATGACCATATCCCGTTTAGAAAAGAAAATCATCAGCAAATTCCGGACCACCCTTAATGTGAAACCGGAAGAAAAATAAAGGAGCCGATCATGGCGGACCAATATATAGAAAGGGAGTGGATTGATCTTTTTGATGCGGACGAGCAATACGTGGGACGTTTTCAACGGGGGGACCGGTATCCGGAGGGAAGTCACAACTACATCGTCTGCGTTTTTACCCTAAATTCCAAGGGGGAGATCCTCCTGACCCGTCGGGCCATGAACAAATCCTGGCCGGGCTTTTGGGAAAATACGGCGGGGGCATGTCTTTCGGGGGAGGATCCCAGGGAGAGTGCCCGAAGGGAATTGGAAGAGGAAACCGGCATCCTTGTTGACCCGGATGACCTGGTCTTTTTAGGAAAGCTTCCCTCCATTAATGGCCAACACCTTCTCCATGCTTTCTTCCTCCACCGGGACCTCCCGATTGAAGAGGTTCGTTTGCAGAGGGGGGAGACCATGGATGCCAAGTGGGTACCCATGGATCTTTCACTCGTCTATGATGAGAGTCTGGCGGAGCCGGTTCGCTACCGCCTTCTCTACTACTGGCACCAGCTCATTTCCTATGCCCATCCTCAAGAAGGGGTTGAGCCCTGGTTGACCTGGGCCAAGACCCTCCAGTTTTATGCCCAGCAGGGTCTGGAATATACGAGAGATCCTTTTGACAAGGAGCGATTCGAAGGGATCCGTCAGATTGCTTCCCAAATGATGGCGGAGAAGACGGGGCTGACGACAGAAAAAGTTTTGGGCCTTTTTGCCGGCGACAAGGGTTACCAAACGCCTAAGGTGGAAGTCCGGGCGGCTGTTTTTCGGGAGGACCGGGTTCTGCTGGTTTTGGAGGGTCGGAACGAAGAGTGGTCCCTTCCCGGGGGGTGGTGCGATGCGGGTATCAGCCTGGGTAAAAATGCCGAGAAGGAGTGCATGGAAGAGGCGGGCATTGCCGTCACCGCCCAACGCCTGGTCACTGTCCAGAACCGGTCGGAGAATGACTACAAGGAAGTCATCCCCTATGAGGTCTACAAGTGCTATGTCAACTGCCAAACCGATTGGGTAGGGGAGGTTAATGACGAGGGGATTGAGGTCGTCACCGATTTCAAGGCCAATCCGGAAACCAAGGCAGCCGCCTTCTTTCCCATTGACCGTCTTCCTCTTCTTTCTTCCGGTCGGGTCAACGAGAAGTCAATCCGTCTCTGCTATGAGGCCTATCGGTCTTCGCAGTGGGAAACTTATTTCGACTGATTTCATTAAAAAAGCGGTCTCTACCGGTTTTTTGCCGGTGGAGACCGCTTTTTTGTTTGGCGTTTTCTGCTTTTTCTGTTGCTATGGCCTAGTCCCAGGGAAGGGCAGCGTTAAATTGGGATTGGACCCATTTTCCGTCCACAAAACGAAAGGCCATCTTCATGGTGTATTCATCCGAGGAGAAGGCCCCGGTCAGCTTTTCCCATAGGCTGGTCCGATCCAGGGTCCTGGTGCAGGATGCTTTAAGGAGGACTTCATAGGACTTTGGGAAGGCGGTAACGCGGACCTTGTTCACGTTAAAGTTTGAATACCGCTTGAGGTCATTCTTCAGGGCCTCATATTTCCTTTCCGCCTCTTGTTGGACCGAATCATTGCGGAGGAAGAGGGGAGAAATGGCGGAAAAGTCTTTGTTCCGAGCGGCGGAAAGAAGGATGGTCTTGAAATTATCCATAGCCTGGCGGTTCATGGCCCGGATGGCTTCCTGAGTGAGGGGGAGGTCCGTCATGGAGAGGGTCTTGTGGAGGTCATCAATGGGAATGATTTTTTTTGTCAGGAGAACTCCCTTGCCGGTGATTTCCAGGAGGTGGTCTCCACGAAGGATGCCGGGAATGCGGTAACTATCCCAGCCGTCAGGGTCAGGTTCCTTATCCAGAAAATTTTGGCTGACAATTTTCCCATCGATCGTAAGTTGGGCGGAAGGGGGAAGTTTGACCACAAATTCATCCAGAGCATAGGTCTCGGGACGGACCTTCCAATTATCGAAGAAGAGGAAGGACCTGGTATTCTTTTTCTCCAAGGTCAGGGGGAACTTATAGACTTCTTTAGACCCCTCCAACATGTATTCGATGGTGAGGTCCTTTTTTAAGTTTCCCTTGTTGCCTTTAAGGGTGTCCATGATGAAGCCTTCATCAATGACGGAATAGGAGGAGACTTTGTCCAGCTGGTAGTATTTTTGGAGGATGGCCAGGGACTGTTCATTGATTTGGAGGGATTCCTCTTCCCGGTCAAGGAGGCGGAGGGCTTCTTTTGGAGAGTTGTTGGCCAGGGCGACAAAAAAGTGTTCGCTGGTGGCCTGGGGAGTGAAGCGGGGGCTGAGGATTCGTCGACCGAAAAATAAGATGATGAGAAAGGCGACCAAAGCGACAAGCAGGATGGTCTGGTAGGCCGAAAACTCTCTTTTTCGGCGGGCGGTCTTTTCGGATTGGAAAAACTCCTTGTAGTAGTCCGCCTCCCCATAGGAGCGGGCTTTTTCCATGTACTGGTCCGGATCCAGGTCTGTCTTCCTCTCCTGCTTAACCGGAGGGCTAGGCTTTTTATTCTTCTCTTCTTTCGGGATCCGGGCGGTTTTTTGGAACTCTTTCTTAGGCACCAAGGGAGTGAGGGGTTGGGTAAAGTCCGGATCCTGGTCAGGAGTTTCCTTTTTTTGCATGGGTGCACCGCAGGTCCGACAGATTTTTTCCTCTTCAGGATTCCAGGATCCGCATTTTGGACAGAACATGGCTCCTCCTATTCTTGCCCGGCTTCTTGGCCAGCCGTTTTGCCATCAATAATGACCGAAAACCCGGGCCCATCCATGTCAAGATTTTCTGCTTGAGAAGACTCTTCCTTGCCGGCCATGTCTCCTGTCGAGGTCACTTCCTCAGGAAGGGATGCCGGTTGTGAGTTAAGGGCAGGGATTTGTGTGACCCGGTGGATAATCCCTATGGAAATCAGAAGGATAACCAGGCCCAGGGCAATCAGAGCCAGGGTAATTTTTTTCGTCTTATCTAAAATTCGTTCGTACATGGTTTCCCTTTCCGGGACCATCAGTCCGCTCATTATATTGAGCCTCTTGGGCTCTTTCCGGTTTCTGCTAGCTTTTCAGGGTAAATAAAAAAGTGTTTGATCTTTCTTTCTTTTAGTATAGTGGATTCAGAGGGAAGTTTCTTCTTTTCATCCTCAAAATCCCTTGATAAAATTTGGATATAAATGAAGAAAGTATTGTGCGATTTACCTGTTTAGGTCGTTGAAGGAGTAGATATGGCAAGAGATACCCTACCGGGCAAAGGGAAAAACAACCCCAGAATCTCCGATTTGGCCGGAGCCGATTTGACATCAAATTCGGATCCGGACCGGGATTATACGCTTGAGCTGGATTGGAAGCTGGATGAGGATGGGGTGAAAATTTATCAACCGGGCAAGAGAAAGCGGGAATGGGAGGAAACTTCTATTGATGAGGAGGTTTTACCCCAGGAGGAATATGGAGTTGATCCTGATGAAGGGGATTTCGTCCGGGAAGAGTATGGTGATTATACCTATGAAGAGGATTTTGACCAGGCCTACCCCCAAGTGGATGAGGATGAATACGAGGAAGACCTTTCAGATGTCGAGGATTTTTCTCGGGAAGGGGCAAATAAAAAGAAGATCGGGGCTATGGTCGGCTTAGCCGCTCTCGTCATCTTGCTCTTCTTCTTTTTCAAATGGAAGGGGGGAAAGCCCAAGACCTTAGTCAGGGAGAAGACCTCCTCGGAAGAGCAAGCCATGGAGGATTCCCGGGAGGAGGAGAAGGAGGACCAGCCACAGGTGGTTTGGGTATCTGAAGAGGAAGGAGAAACGTCCAAGGAGGCTTCCTATGAAGCCGGAAGTCTCAGGGAACCCAACCCGCCCAAGACGGTTATGGGGACTCGTGAATTGGCCATTCATTACCCGGACCAGTCGATTGAAAATGGTCAGGGAGACCCGGGTCCTTCGGACGAAGGAGGAAATACCGGTGGGCAGGCACAGGCCGATCCTAACACAAAGATGACCAAGGGGAACCGCCTTTTGGCCGGGACTTCTCAGGAGAGTCGTGTCAGCTCCAACCTTCCCTTGGATCCTGTCCGGTCGGCAGAACTTCCCTTTTCACTGGACTTTTCTGCGGATCCCGCACTTTCCCGACAGGTCTTTGTCCGGACCGGTAAAGACGGTTATGACCTCTACAGCCGTCACGAGGCAAGTTTTCAGGGATTGGATCCGGTGGACTTATTGGCTCAGGTTCAGGCGGAAGGTGACGATGAGAGCCTTTCTTATCCATCGAAATTAACGGTTCGATTGGTCAGTCAGGAAGAAGCCCAGGCGATTGCCTCTGATCCGGATTTGGAATCCCTGGTGGAGACCTTCAATGAGGCGAATTCGGACCGCCGTCTGGTCCTCTACCGGAAGGCCAGGGAAGGGAAAGCCATGGATAAGCTCTTCTCCGCCATGGATATGCCACCCCTATCCTTAGACCGGGTGGAAAAGCTCATCACGAAGGGTACAGAGCCGAAAAAAACGGAAGGGCCTTTGGAGGCCATGAGTCCGGAAGAAGAGTGGGAGAAGCTGACGGATAAGCTTCTCGCCGATGCTTTCCGGGTGGAATGGGAATACAATCTTCCTTTATTTGCTGCAGGTCCCTTTGATCGTCTGGGTTTAGCGGATTGGCGGGCAGATAAGCCGACGACCGAACCGGACTATGAGGCCGGTCTGGTTGATTTGGACAGGGATGGCCACCCGGAGTATCTTATCCACGCCTCTATGCGGGGGGAGGTTCGGGAGAATATCCAGGGCTATTGGGCAATTCTCACGCCGTCCAAAGCCGGTCTCCTGGTTCAGGCGGCCTATCCCTATGGGAATGGGGATATGATCTACAAGAAGGATGGTCTGGTCCTGACCTCCCAGTCTCGGGGAGCGGATACCCTTACCTTCTCCCTTTTCCGGACGGCCTATCCCAAGTCATCCGGAAAAGTTCAAACGATGACCTTTTATCAACCGGATGGTTTAGGAAAGACCCTGACCTATGAGGATCTGAAAACAGACTATAACGGGGCTTACCTTGTTCCCTATCAGGGGCAGATCTATCTGGCCAACCAAAAGGACTATGATGACATGATGAACCTGGCGGAAAATGCGATTCAGGGCGGGGTTCAGCTGGCTCTTTCAGGTGGTCCGAGTGAGGATGCCACCATTATCGATGTCAATAAGTATCTTCAGAGGAATTTTCAGGAACTTCCTCTGTCTTCGACGGCTTGGTCGAAGGCGGTTCCTCTTTCAAGCTTTGAAGGGCGGAATGAGCCTATTCGCTATGAAGATTTGGCTTCAGAAGGATAAGATACTGAAAATTTAATCCAGACAAAAAAAGACGGCAGCGGAAGGAAAATCTTCCGCTGCCGTCTTTTTTTTGTTTTTTGTATCCTCCGTTCTCTCTGCCGGAATTAGCGGATTCCGCTTTATTTCCGGCTAATGCCCTCGTAGACTTCGGTGGCGGCGAAGGGGATGATGGAGAGAACCAGGGTGGGGACCCATTCCTTGAGGGTCATGAAGGAAACGTCGAAGAGGGTTCGGAGCTGGGGGATGTAGAGGACGATGAGGAGGAGGCCGACACCGACGAGAATGGCGTAGATCATGGACTTGTTGGAGAACCATCCGATTTTGGACATGGTGTAGGTGTCGGACCGGGCGGCCATGGCCCGGAAGAGCTCAGCCAGGATCAAGGTGGAGAAGCACATGGTCCGGCCTTCCGCCAGCTTTTCAGCCCCGGTCAGGCCCTGTCCAAAGTAGTAGTAGCCGATAGCGAAGGAGGCCAGAGTAGCAACGGCAATGGCGACGGCCTGGACGATGATGGACCGCTTCATCTTGCTGTCGATGATGGCTTCCTTGGGGTCTCTCGGTGGGATATTCATGATGTCGGGTTCACCGGGTTCCATTCCCAGGGCAAGGGCCGGGAGGGAGTCAGTGACCAGGTTGAGCCAGAGGAGCATGATGGGTGAGAGGGGGGTGGGGAATTGGTGGCCGCTATTGGAGAAGATGAGGGCGATGTCGATAATCATGGCCACGGCGATGACGATGACTTCACCGACGTTGCAGGAGAGGAGGAAGGAGATGAACTTCTTGATATTAGAGTAGATAGTCCGGCCTTCCTCAACGGCATTGACGATGGTGGCGAAGTTGTCGTCGGTCAGGATGACGTTGGCTGTGTTCTTGGCTACATCGGTTCCCGTGATCCCCATGGCGATCCCGATGTCGGCCCGCTTGATGGCGGGGGCGTCGTTGACTCCGTCCCCGGTCATGGCGGTGATTTCGCCGTTGGCCTTAAGGGCTTCGACAATCTGTACCTTATTTTCCGGGGAGACCCGGGCGAAGATCCGGGTGGTCTTGACGATCTCCTGGACTTCTTTGGGGGTCTTATCGTTGAGCTCCCGGCCCATCATGGCCTGGGATCGGTCTTGGCAGATGCCCAGGTCCTTGCCAATGGCGTAGGCGGTTTCCAGGTAGTCCCCGGTGATCATGATGGTGGTGATGCCGGCCGACTTGGTCTGGGCGATAGCCGCCTTGACTTCGGGCCGCGGGGGGTCGATCATCCCGGTTAAGCCCACGAAGACCATGTCTTTTTCGACTTTATCCGAGGTCTGGTCTTCCTTGGCGGGCAGGCCATCCCAAGTCCGGTAGGCGTAGCCCAGGCAGCGGAGGGCCTGGGAAGCGAAATCGGTATTCATGGCCAGGGCCTTCTCTTTCAGGTCGGGCGTAAATTCCCGGACCTCGCCATTGAGGAGGACCCGGTTGGATTTTTCGATGATGATGTCGGGGGCGCCTTTGGTGAAGGAGGCGACCTTCCCCTCGAAGAAGCCTTCGTTGAAGGTGGTCATCATCTTCCGGTCGGAGTCGAAGGGGATTTCTGCGACCCGGGGGATCCGGTCCGCCAGGCCCTTGACGTCCACATGGGCCTTGGCGGCCATGGTCAGGAGGGCTCCCTCCGTCGGGTCGCCCAGGCAGTCGTAGTTGCCCTCATGTTCGGTGATCTCTGCGTCGTTAGCGGATGCGGCGATGGTGACCATGGTACGGAGAACGTCGTGTTCTTTGGCATCCAGGCTCCGGCCCTCTCTGGTGATCTCCCCTTCGGGGGCGTAGCCGGTTCCGGACACTTCCAGGATCTCATCGTCGGTGAAGATCTTGGTGACGGTCATTTCGTTTTGGGTCAAGGTTCCGGTCTTATCCGAGCAGATGACGGTGGTGGTGCCCAAAGTTTCCACGGAGAGGAGTTTCTTGACGATGGCATTGCGTTCGGCCATCCGATTCATTCCGATGGAGAGGACGATGGTGACGACGGCGGTCATCCCTTCAGGGATAGCCGCAACCGCCAGGGAGATGGCGGTCATGATGATGTCGGTGATTTCATTGCCGGCGATGAAGCCCAGGATGCCGACAAAGATGGCCACGCCGATGATGAGCTTGCCCAGCTGGCCGGAGAGGACGTTGAGCTTGCGTTGGAGGGGGGTGGCCTCTTCTTCGAAGGATTCGATGGTCGAGGCGATCTTCCCGATCTCCGTCTCATGGCCCGTATCGGTGACGATGCCCTTGCCATGGCCATAGGTCACGATGGTGGAGGAGTAGGCGTAGTTAGCCCGGTCCCCAATGCCCACCTCATCGGTATAAGACGTAGTAGCGTCCTTCTCCGCGGCGACGGATTCTCCGGTGAATGAGGACTCATCGATCTGGAGGTTGGAGGATTCAAAGAGGCGGAGGTCAGCCGGAACGATGTCCCCGGTTTCCAGGAGGACCACATCGCCCGGGACCAGGTCCTCGGACTTGACCTCCATGGACCGGCCCTCTCTCACCACCTTGGCATTGGGGGAGGACATCTCCTGGAGGGCGGCCACCGAATCCTCCGCCTTGCCTTCCTGGTAGATGGAAAGGGCGGCGTTGAGGATGACGATGGCAATGATCATGATGGCTTCGACCATATCCCCGGTGAACATGGAGAAGACGGAAGCCACGATCAGGATGATGACCAAAGGATCCTTAAATTGGTCGATCAGCTTTTCAATAAAGGGCTTCTTCTTGGACTCCGACAGCTTGTTGGGGCCATATTTCTCCAGGCGGGCCTGGGCCTCTGTTGCAGAGAGACCCTGGGCGGCCTGTGTCGACAAGGCCTTCTCCACCTCCTGGACGGATTGTTGATACCAGTTCATAAAACCTCCTTCGAATAAGGGCAAGGCGATCGATCAGGATAAGCTATCCTCGATCGCAAAATGAGGGCAGAAAAATTGCATAGCTAGATTATAACACGGCCTCTTTTATACCCCAAAGGGGACGGTTCTATTATCAATAGGGAAAGAGAAAACCCCCTTTACCATCATTTCCGGTAAAGGGGCATTGATTACGTTTGTGAATGAGATTTTTCTTGGCGATCAAGATAAGAGGTGTTTTACTCACTACTCCAGTGGGGTTAAATAAACGGTCTCATACCCTTCCCCCTCATATTTTTGAATCAGATCCGGTAAATATTTTTTTTGGATATCACTGGCTGTGGCAAAAGGTAATAGATCCTTTTCTGTCTCTTTTCCTAAGAGAGGAGGGTCTTGTGTGGGATCTTCCACCCTGACGAGGCCATTTGGGCCAAGAAAAACAGAGAGATAGACTTCTGTGAGGTATTGATCGGATTCTTTTTTTACCAGAATAAGGGAGAATCCTTCTTTTTCTTGTTTAACGAGGTAAGCTTGAGAGCCGGAGGCTTTTTCCTTGATCGCCTCTTGAACCTTTGGATTCTCTAAGTTGCCATCTAATTTGTTTTCTCCGGGGTTACGACAAGATGTAATGGCCAACAAAAGAACAAGTAGGAGTAAAGTTGTTTTTTTCATCATCAACTCCTTTTCTTAATACGCACATTTCATTACTTGCAACAAACCTTTTCCTAAATAGATCATATCCTATTAATTCTAAATTGTAAATATTAAGTGGGGCTGTATTTCTCCCTAGTCTCGAAAAATTAGTCAAATAGAGAGGATCAGCACTTGTGGATCCTCCTCATTTGGCGAGACCGGAGGAAAGGGGGCTCGCCTTGGCCCCCCGGAATGCAGCTTTTGGCGAAAAAGGGGGCTCACCTTGCTCCCCAGCACTCCACGTCCACCCCACCCCTCATCTTGTCATCTCCCCCTTTCTTTAGTATTCTAATTAATTGTGATAGAAAGGAAGCGCTTATGAAAGTCCAGTCCATTTCATCGGGTTCCTCCGGCAACTGCGTCTATGTGGAGAGCGACCAGGCCTGCTTTTTGGTCGATGCGGGGAAGTCGGGACGACAAATCCAGGAGATCCTCATGGCAGCAGGCATCGACCCCAGGCGGTTGGATGGGATCTTTGTGACCCATGAGCATGCGGACCACATCCAGGGGGTGGGGGTCTTGAGCCGGCGCTTCCGGATCCCGGTCTTTGCCAATGAGAATACCTGGGGGGCCATGGCCAAGCGCCTGGGCCGGATTGCCCCCAACCACCGGATCGTCTTCAGGAACGACCAGGCCTTCGAGTGGAAGGGGCTGGAGGTCCGGGCTATCCCCATCCACCATGATGCGGTGGACCCGGTGGGCTACACCTTCACCAGCCAGGAAGAGAAGGCCACGATCCTGACGGACACGGGCTTCCTGGATGACCGGATCATGGACCGGATTGCGGACTCCAATATCTTCTACCTGGAGGCCAACCATGATGTGGCCATGCTTTTGAATGGCCCCTATCCCGAGCCCCTGAAGGAAAGGGTCCTGTCCAACCGGGGCCACCTCTCCAACCGCCAGGCAGGCCAGGCCTTGGCCAGCCTCCTTCGGGGGGAGGATGAGGTGGTCCTCTTGGCCCACTTATCCGAAGAAAATAATACGCCGGAGATTTCTCTGGCGACGGTCCGGGCTGTCCTCATGGAGGAGGGCATCGACCCCGACCGGGGGATGACCATCAAGGTGGCTCCCCGGCATGCGGCATCGAGGATCTACACCTGCCGCTATGATCAAGAAAGTTGTCCGGATGCCGGCAATATGAGCCCGGGTCCATTGGTAGAGAAAGAAAGGAGGGGGTGATGGAAGAGAGTCGCAGGGAAACCGGCCAGGACATCCTCCGCCGGAATTTCAGACCGGAGGACCTGGCCCAAGCCAACACCATCCCTGTGGGGGATGCCAAGACCATTGGGGTCCAGGTCCGGGAGGGGGAGAGCCATGAGGAAGCCGTCGCCCGGGCCTACCCCCGGGCCTATGAGTACTTCGGCCGGGACCTCCTCCCCATGAAAGAGATCGAACACAAGATCCAGACCACCTACCGGATCGACACCGTGGCCAAGTTCACCAAGGCCCTCAAGGAATATGACATGCTGGTGCCGGGGGATAAGGTGGGGGTGGCCATCTCGGGAGGCAAGGATTCCCTCCTCCTGGCCAAGCTTTTTCAAATCCTCTCCCGCTATTCCCGGATTCCCTTTGAAGTGGAATTTTTAGCCATGGACCCGGGCTATGCCCCCATCAACCGGGAGCTTTTGGAATTCAACCTGGCCTGGCTGGGGATCCCGGCTACCATCTACCGGTCGGACGTCTTCGCCGTCACGGACAGCGAGGAGCCCAAGGCCCCTTGCTATCTTTGCGCTAGGATGCGGCGGGGCTTCCTTTACGCCAAGGCCCAGGAGATGGGCTGTAACAAGCTGGCCCTAGGCCACCACTACAATGACGTCATCGAAACCACCCTCCTCAACGTCCTCTTCTCCGGCAACTTCAAGGTTATGATGCCCAAGATCGTTGCCCGGAACTTCGAGAACATGGACCTCCTCCGGCCCATGACCCTGATCAAAGAGGAGGCCATCATCCGCTGGCGGGATGCAGTGGGACTCAAGGCCCTGGACTGTGCCTGTACCGTAACCCAGAAATCCGAAGGCTCCCGGCGGAAATTCGTCAAGGGCCTGATCCAAGAACTCAAGAAGGAGAACCCCATGGTGGAAGAGTCCATCTTTCGCTCCGGTCAGAACGTGGCGGTTGACGCCATCCTGGGCTATGTCAACCATGGGGTCCACCACAGCTTTTTAGACCATTATGGAGATCAAACATGGGAACCCTTTTAGACATTCTTAAAGTAGCCATCTTGTCCCTGGTGGAGGGGGTCACGGAATTCCTCCCCATCTCATCGACCGGCCACCTCATCCTCGTCAACGACTTTGTCAAGCTCTCCCCGGAGGCCTTCGCTAATGCCTTCACCGTCATCATCCAGCTGGGGGCCATCCTCTCGGTGGTCGTCCTCTACTTCGACCGTCTCAACCCCTGGTCCAAAAACAAGCCCCACCCCCAAAAGCCCCGCCGCTATGAGGACTTCAACGTCCAGACCAAGGTCCACTACCAGCTGACTCAAGCCGCCGACCCCAAGACCCTCCGCCTTTGGGGCAAGGTCCTGGTCGCCTGCATTCCTGCCGGTGTTCTGGGTTTCCTCTTTGATGACATGATCGATGCCAAGCTCATGAACATGCCCGTCGTGACCGCCACCCTCTTCCTCTATGGGGTCCTCATCCTGGCCATCGAAAGATGGAACGCCGGCCGTGGCCCCTCCGCCTACGAAGAGGTCAGCGACCTCCCCCTCCGGACCGCCTTCCTCATCGGCTGCTTCCAATGCCTGGCCATGGTCCCCGGCACTTCCCGGTCCGCCGCCACCATCCTGGGGGCCATGATCCTGGGCTCATCTCGGGTCGCCGCCGCCGAATTTTCCTTCTTCCTGGCCATCCCCACCATGCTGGGGGCCACCTTCCTCAAGGTCGTCAAAAACCTGGGCGGCTTCACCCTTTACCAGTGGATCCTCATCCTCCTGGGCCTGGTCCTCTCCTTTGTCGTAGCCTATGTTGTGATCAAGAAATTTATGGACTACATCAAACGCAAGGATTTCGCCATCTTCGGCTACTACCGGATCGGCCTGGCCGCCCTATTGATGGTCTATATGGTGGTGAAGAGCCTCTTATAAGGCAGGCTCATTTATAGTAATCCCCTCAGTTTGGCACTAGGGGGATTTTTACCGGAAAATCCGGAGAATTGTTGATTGCCTCCGGCTCATAAAAAAACGAGAGCTAGCCGGAGCAAAAACCCTGATAATCCAGAAAATCAGGAGAATGGCAGGGATCCAGAGCCCTGACAATTCGTAGATTCTAAAAAATATCAGGGTCAACAAAACCCTGATTTATGAGCAGGTCGCAAGAATATCAGGGGTAAAAGCCCTGTCAAATTAGAGAATCTTAAAAATAGCAGGGCAAAAAAACACCCTGATAATATTGTAGATTCAGAAAATATCAGGGATCTGGAGCCCTGATAATCCGCTAAATCAATAGAAAGTCAGGGTCAAAAAGCCCTTAGGAATCATACAAGTCATGAGTTCTGGTCCCTACCCGGGGCGATGCTTAGAATTCCGCCATCACCCATGCAAATATTATAGAGGGAAATAAAATGATTTTTAAGAGATTTTTCAGGCTAAATATACTAATAATTATAAAAATTTTATTTTTTACATTTGTTAGTATATCTTTCATATCCTTAATACCAGTATTTACAAAAATGATAATCGATAATTATAATGAATTATCAAAAAATAAGATAATCATATACTCTCTTGGTTATGCGTTATCTATTATTTTATATTTATTTTTCGAACTATTAAAGAAAATAAACATGAATAGACTTCAAAAAGAATATGGTCTTTATGTTAAACATAATATATTTAAATCCTTAACTTTGATGGATCATAGTAATATCAATTCGAAAAAAAAGGGGGATTACATAACAAGTTTAACAAAAGATATTGATGCTGTGTATGAAAATTATATTTTATGTAGCGTTCAATTACTAATTAGCTTAGTTACAGCAGTTATCTATTTAATATTTATGATAAATATGAATTTATTTTTATCTGGAGTTATTATCTTTGCTTCTTTTGTTGGATTTTTTATTCCTAGGATTACTGGTGATAAAATATCTATAAAAAGGAGAAATTTCAGTGATAAAACTGGAGAGTTTATTGAATCGGCTTCAGATTTGTTAGGAGCTAGCGAATTATTTAATGATGAAACAAGTAAAACATTCTTGGAAATATTTGATAAGTATAATAAAGATTTTGAGAATGTACAATTGGACTTGGCCAACTATATATCATATACAAATATATTGTCTGGATTATCGCTTTACTTTATTAATATAGTGACGTTTGTATCTGGGATTATTTTTATTTCACTAGGTTATATATCTATGTCTTCATTTGTTGCTATCATAGCATACATAGAACTAATAGTTATTCCCATAAGAGATTTAATATATCAAGTTATAACTATAAAATCTTCTAGGAAATTAATTGAAAAATTTGAATTTTATTTTAATGACAATGTTAATAGTCGTAACCTTATAAATCAGTTTGAGTCATTGAGAATTAAGAATTTGAATTATACTAAAGATAAGTTTAGCTTGACAAATATTAATATGACATTTAACAAGTCAAACAAATATGCTATCATCGGCGATAATGGATCAGGAAAATCAACTCTAGCAAAGTTAATGGCTATGGAAATAAAACCAAAAGAGCAAGAGGTTTTCATTAATGGCGTTGATATATTGAATTTGGATATAAGAAATCTAATATTTTATTCATCTTCTGCAATTGTATTTAAAGGTAGCGTTTTCGATAATATAGCTATTTCTAACAAGAAAAATGTGGTCAATAAAGACTGCAATGAGATAATAGATGATTTTAGTGATAGACATATAGATTATTTTGGTAGTAATTTAAGTTATGGACAAAAGGCTAAAATTACATTAGCTAGAGCTTTAAATTCTGATAGAGAGATACTTATATTGGATGAAATTTTCGCAAATGTAGATGAAAAGAGTGAATTAGAATTGACAAAAAAACTTATTGAGAGTGAAAAAACAATAATTCTAATAACTCATAACAGGGATAATGAGTATTTGAAACTGTTCGATGAAGTTATCCAAATGTAAATTCTTAAGCTAAGTATAAGAAGCATTGCTTTAATTGTATCTCTAAAGCACCGCTCGCCCCCAAGGGAAATTTTTCTCCTCACCGGTCCAATATGATAAAATGAATGTAACTGTTCTGCTCTAGCGAGTGCGCCCGGGGACGACGACCAAAAAGCTGGATAGGTCGCATTCGAACCGGTTGAAGCCTCCCTAGACAGAAGAACTCAAGGAGAACATATGGACCCTGCGCAAACAGACCCTGGAGCCCGAAGTATTATTAGTCAATTGGTGATCATGCTCATCCTTATCGTTATTAATGCCTTTTTCGCGGCGTCGGAAATGGCCCTGGTCAGTGTGGATGACCATCGGATGGGTGAGCGTGCAGAAAATGGAGACCGGAAAGCCAAGCGGATTCTCAAACTCATGGAAGATCCCTCCCGTTTTCTGTCGACCATCCAAATCTGCATCACCTTAGCGGGCTTCTTTAACTCGGCGGCAGCTGCAACGGGGCTTGCCCAATATCTGGGAATCTGGTTCGCCAGGTTAAATCTTCCCTCGCCTTATCAAGTAGCGACGGTCCTTTTGACCATATTTCTCTCCTTCCTGACCATTGTCTTTGGAGAACTCATCCCCAAGCGACTGGCCCTTCAGAGCCCGGACGCTTTTTCCTTATCCGCTGTCAATATCCTTTGGTGGGCTGCAAAAATCCTCCGCCCCTTTGTCTCCCTCCTCTCCAATATCACCAATGGCATTCTTCGCCTCATGGGGATTGAGATTTCGGCCTCGGAAGAGCAGGTTACCATGTCGGACATCAAGTCCATCATCAATGTCGGCCAATCCCAGGGCATTATCAACCACATCGAAGAGGAGATGATCAACTCCATCATCACCTTTGATGACAAGATGGCGGAAGAGATCATGACCCCCCGGACAGAGGTCTTCTGCATTGACATCAACGACCCCATCTCCGAGTTTCTGGATGAGCTCCTTTCTGTACGCTATTCCCGGATTCCCGTTTATGACGATGAGATTGACAACATCATCGGTGTCCTTTACATCAAGGACTTCCTTCAAGCCGCCTACAAGTCCGGCTTCGATGGCATTGACCTCCGGACCATCATCCGTCCGGCCTACTTTGTTCCTGAGCGAAAGAACATCAACGAGCTCTTCGGTGAGATGCGGGAGGACAACTTCCATTTTGCCGTTCTCATTGATGAGTACGGGGGCTTCTCCGGCATCGTGACTATGGAGGACCTCCTGGAAGAAATTGTCGGCGACATCGACGATGAGTACGATGCCGATGAGCCGGAGATTGAGAGGGTCTCGGATAATATTTGGTATGCCAAAGGGACGCTCTCCATCAAAGAACTCAACACCAACCTGGGTAGCCAGGTCGACGAGACGAATGAGGACTATGATACCCTTGGTGGACTCCTCTACTTCCTCATGGGACGGATCCCGGAAGATACAGAGCAGCCCTATGTCTACTACCAGGGAATCCACTTTATGATTGAACGAATCGAAAACAAACGCTTTGCCCGAGTCCGGATTGAGTATGACCCCGAAGAGCAGGAAGAGGATTCGGAGAAGGAAGAGAAGGAGCGTTTTTAACCCAAAGACCTGCCACCTGATCGGGGCAGGTTTTTTCTATGAAAGAGGGAGGGGCCATGGACCCTTTGGACAAAACATTCCCGGATGACCGGGGACCGGATCCGGAGAAGAAAGAGCAGGATCCGGGCCGGAAGGTTCTTGCTGAAGACAGCCGGGACATTGCCGGTCCGGTTGATAATACCTCAGACGAAGAGGAGACTGCTGGTTCGGTCGACATTACCCCAGACGAAGAGGAGATAACCAATTTAGCCGATACCCCACGGGAGGAAGTCGAAGAAGAAATCTTCCCCTGGCGGGCCTACGAAGACGAAGGCACGGCGATCCGGATGGAGGTGCCAACAAAAAGTCCGGAAGAAGAGGCAGGGAAGAAGACGGATCTTTTTTTCCAAATTAAAGTATTTTTCCGAGATAAGGGGAAGTGGATTTTGGGAGCCATGGCCCTCCTTCTCCTTGTCTTTGTGCTTAGCTTTCTCTATCGAAGTCGGCAGGTATTGACCCAGCCAATTCATGTGGAGGAATCCTGGAAAAGAAAGATGCTGAAAGGGGAAACCCTTTATTACCTGGACGGGACGGACCTGGTTGCCCGCGAAGGTGGCCGGGAGCGTTTCCGGGTAGGCCTGGGAAAGAAAGTGACCGACCTGGACTATGGCCACATGATCTATGCCCTTGCAGATGGAAAGATTAAGGTCTTCGACATGGGTTCCGGTGACCTGGTTGGTGAAAAAGAGGAGGAAAAAGCCCTCTGGCTCCAACCTCTAATGGACGGAGGGTTGGCCCTTGCCCTGCCCGACAGGATCCTCCTTCTTGACCGGAATCTGGAAGTCCGGGAGGTCCAGGAGGCCCGGGCCATCCCCTATGCTTTTTATCACACATCCATGGGAACAGCCCGATTGGATGGTGGGCCCATCCAAAAAGACCTGGTTGTCCAGGGACAAGTCGAGTGGGATGTGGGGATTGCTCCCTATCCACCCGAAGACCGGAGTCTGTCTTTCCTGGCCATTCACGAGGAGGGGCGGTCCGACATCCTCTTGCCCTCGCGTCGCCCCCTTCTCGACATCAAAGAAGGGCCCAAGGGATGCTGGCTGGTTCTCTCCGATGACCGCCTCCTGGTCATCCGGGAAGGGGCCATGGTCCGCTCCATTCCCTTCACCCAAGTCCGTGACTGGGCCATGGGCGACCGACTGGCTGTTCTGGATGGAGCAAAGATTCGTCTTCTGGATCTTGAGACCTGGGAGGTTAAAGACCTCCCCCTTGATTTCATTCCTCGACATCTGGCCAGTTACCAAGGAGAAATCTATATTTTTGGAGAAGGAAAGCTAGCTCGTCTGGGCACAGATTTGAGTGAAGGCAAGTTGGCCTTGAAAAAGGGAATTTCCCAACCCATCATTCAAAACCTGGACGGATCACCGGCCGCTGTGACGGATAAAGGCCTGGTTCATGTGAACCGGGTTGACTTGACCCAAGAAGAAAAGACGCCGAAGAAGTAAGAGAGGAGAACCCATGAAACTTGAAAACCTGATTCTCTGGATGGAGGAAAGTCTTCACCTCCCCCGTATTTTGGGCACCCTCCTTGTCTCCGGAGTCCTCATCCTTCTGGCCAGGATGATCCGCGAGATCCTTTGGCGACTTCTTTCCCAGGTTTTTTCCAAGAAATCAACATGGAGGGGGACGAATGAGCGGGATCGGACCATCCTATCCATTGCACGGTCTGCCCTGACCTTCCTCCTTTACTTTTTTACCGCCATGATCATCCTGGACCTTTTCGGCATCAATACCGCTTCAGTCTTGACTGCAGCCGGAATTGGAGGTATCGCCTTAGCCTTCGGTGCCCAGCGGATCATCGCTGACCTCTTTTCCGGCCTTTTCATCCTGGTCGATGGCGACCTCAATGTCGGTGACTGGGTGGAATTTGCCGGAAAGGAAGGTGAGGTGGTGGAGATCGGCCTCCGACGGACCAAGATCGTCCAATATACCGGGGTCCTCATCATCGTCCCGAATTCCGAAATTAAGACGGTCATCAACTACAGAACAACCCGGAACCGGGTCCGCTGTGACGTCACCATCGCCATTCCTATCGGGCTTTCTCCGGATAATGCCCGGGCCATCCTCCAATCGGCCGTCCTGGACCTCCACCGTGACCAGGGAGAATTCTTCCTGGAAGAACCGACCTATATGGGGATCGACCAGGTCGATGCCTTTGCCTATCTTTACCGGATAGGCCTGGTCTCCGATTATGATCATCGCTTTGCTGCCCAAAGAAAAGTCCGCGAAGTCTGCCTCAAGGCTCTCCAGGACAACTATCCTGACCTTCTTTCCCGGCCATCCATTCCCTTGAAGGAAGGAGAGTGAGCCATGATCAACTACCAAGTGGGTAATGTTGTCGCCCTGAAAAAAGGCCATCCCTGCGGAACAAATGCCTGGATCATCCATCGGATAGGAACCGAAATCAAGCTGGAGTGTGCCGGGTGCGGCCGGGAAGTTTGGATGGACCGACCCACCTTCCACAAGAGCTTGCGGAAGATTCAAAATAAGGAGGGAAAATTCGTCTCCATCCTCCACTACACAGGGGAGGATGAATAAAAAAGGATAATCTTACTCAAGAGATGCTTCTTTTGATGCAAGGCGTTTTGTCAAACTCACTGCATTAGAGAAGCTCTTTTTTTATTCTTCCAAACTTTGGAGAATTCCCGTATATTTCTCCTGCCTTTCTCTTTCACCATCCACCATCTTGTGGAAGGAGTGGTGGGCAGAGAAACGGAAGGGATAGTCTCGGATAATTTGGTCAAAGTCCAAGGCTTGGGCCAGGTGGAGGAAGTCCTCTCTGGTCATGATCCGGTAGAATTCTCCGGCTTCCTCGGTGTGGAGGTAGGTCCTTGCTAACTCCTGGGCCAGGCATTCATAGAAATCGAATTCGATGAAGATTTGGGAAGAAAAAACGGAAGAGAGTTTTCGAAGTTTTTTCTTATCTTCTTCGTCAATCAGAAGATAGCGGTTGATCCAGGCATAGGGGAGGAAGTTAGACCCCTGGTAGAGGAGAATATGGGGTGGGGCTCCTTCTCTATCTCCCAAGTCTTTAAGGGCCTGGGCAAGGCCGAAGCAGGTAGCCTCATGGTCGACATGGGCATCCAAAAAATTCACCGAGCAAACCAGGTCATAATCCCTGGCGACGAGGACCTCCTTGATCCGGTCAAGGAAGTAGTCCCAGTTGGCTCTGAGGTGGGAAGTCTTTTGGGCATTAGGGATGTCGATCGCCTTGATCACATGAAGGTTTAATTCTTCCGCAATGACCTTGAGTTCTTCAAAGCGAACCTCATCTCCCTGTCCATTCCGGTTGTCTGTCGTGTAGAGGAGGTCAATCTCCGCCTTTCCCTTGAGGTCAAGGAAAAATTGGCCCAGACCAAGAATTTCATCGTCGATATGGGGAACGAGGACCAGAATTTTTTTTCCAAAAAGGGAGGGCGGATCCAAGGCTTGTGCCTGGAAGGGGCGTCCCTGGTGGATTTGGCGGATTTTTCTTTTATTGTAGCTACGAATGGGACCCTTGAGAAGGCGGGCGAGAAGGCCCTTAACCCCGGCGGAAAAGCTTTTTGACAATGTAGTTCACCTTCTCCCTGTTGATATATTTTCTGGGTTCCGGATCGTCAGCATCTTTTACTGCATAGACCACGTTTCCCTGAAGTGTCTTTTTGTATTGACGATAGCTAAGTGCATAGTCCGGATGTCTTTTTTTATTGGAATACAGTGCACGAATCATGTCGTCATGGTCCTTGATCCAGAGGACCTCTCTTTGGATTTTCTTCGGAATGAAGTCGATGGATTCCCCCATGAAGTCCAGGTAGGCGGCCTGGAGGACATTGACCCCTGTTGCCTCCAGGGCGGAAATATCCAGATAAGTTCTGGGATTGGAGTCCAGGAAGTAGTATTTTCCGTCCCGGGGGTCATACTTAAATTCCATTCCATGGAGCCCATCAAAAGCTAAAGCTCGGTCAATTTTCTGTCCTACCGGGTAAACGCCGGGAATATCTTCATATAGGCCGGCTGTTGTGGTTCCTGCATTGGGGGGATATTGGCGGATTTTCCGGGAAGCCACTTCTCGAATGGTTTCTCCATTCTTGATATAGGCAAAGTAGTAGATGAGGTTTTGTTCGCTGCCCGGAATAAATTCCTGAGCGACCAGGGTCCTCCGGTCCAGTCCGGCTTCTTCCAGCCGGTTGACGTAGTTTTTCACCTCTGTTTCCTTGTAGAGGATGGTAGCCTTATCAAAACGGTCAGAGAAATGGATGGAAACCACCGGCTTAACCAGAAGAGGGAATTTCAGGTCATGGATGTCCAGTAAATCCTTTCCTCCTTTAACCCGGCGTGACCTGGGGTAGTCCACCCCGATTTTATCGAAAAGGGGATAGAGTCCGGTCTTATCCAGGCAGGCTTGGATGATTTCCGCATTGTTATTGACGATGTGGAAGTTGGGCAAGGAGCCCAGCTGAGCGACCCGGAGAGCGTAGTCGTCCGAGGTAGCCAAGAGGTAGCCTTTCTTGCCGATCGAGGCCAGGTAGGCCCCGGCCTTTTCCAGACCCTCCACCAGGTCATCCTGAATGAAGGTTTTGACCGCATATTTGGAGTGGCAGGCCATACCGTCTTCTTCCGCTACGATAATTCCGCCGAGACCCAGAGACCGAAAGGCGCGGATTGTCCCCAGGGAGTTCATATTGGACCCCAGGATGACCGGTATATATTCATAAGGGCAATGAGCGAGCTTCATGAGCGTATCCTTTTTAGTTTAGGGGTAGAACATTCACCCGACCCATCTCTTCCCGGATGTCATCCAAGCTGGGGAGAGACCGGAAATAGTAGGTGGCATTGCAGACAGCCTGGGCAGCTTTGAAGGCCTCCTTGGGGTCATTAATTCGCATATAGTCTCCAATAAAGCCCGCCGCCAGGGCCATATCCGTGTGCGTGGAGGAAAGTACTTTTTTACTGGGTCCATTCGCTTCATAGGTTTTTCGCTCAGAGGTAATGAGGAAGGAGCCCGAGAGTTTTTGATTGATAATGACGTTTTGGGCACCCATGTCAATGCAGGTTAGTCCGGCCCGGAGAATATCCTGCTTGGTCCGGAGGTCTTCTTCCAGCATCTCGGAGAGTTCTTTGACGGTTGGAGTGATCAAGAGGGGTTTCTTCGATAGGACTTCAGGGAGGTATTCGGAGTCAATGATGGGGAGGAAGTTTGCCCCATTGACCACAGCGATGTCAATCATCCGGTCATAGAGGTCGGCAGAAACATTTTTGGGTAAGGATCCGGCCAGGACGATGTAGTCCCCTTCCCGAATCCGGGAGAGGTAGAACATGAGGTCGTTAATTTCCCGGACGGTTACAATGGTTGACCGACCTAATACCCGGGTTTCCACATCGTTGTCAAAGATGGACACATCAATCCGGGTATTATCAGCAATATGGACAAACTGGTTGGCAATTCCTGCATTGTCGAGTTCTTCTTCGATAAATTCACCCGTGTGGCCACCGACAAAACCGGTAGCGGTAGAGGGAATATCCAAAATATTCAAAATCTGAGAAACGGTAATGGCCCGTCCGCCCGCTCGGAAGCTGTCATTTTTTGCCAAATGGGTTCGACCCGGCTTCAGCTCATCTAAGATAGAAATTAAATCCAAAGAGGGGTTGAGGGTAATGGTATAAATCACGGTTCCTCCTCCTTCCAATAGGTGTCAAAAGATAAAAAAGTATACACCCTATCCTACCACGATTTACCGGGTGCAAGCGACAAACTTGTTGGTGGGCATGTCCGCCCGGTCCCGGTCCAGGTCAGCGTAGTCATAGCCATAGAGGGCGGCGAAGTCGATGGACTTGGGGCCGAAGCGGGATCGGATAGCAAAGAGGGCCTGACTCAGGTCCTCCTTTTTTTCATGGGGGGGATAGTCCGGGAAAAAAGCTCTTTGGGTGGCCTTGGGTCGTGGGAGGAGGCGGGAGGCTCGGAGGGTCATGGCTCGGACCCGGTGCTTCCAGAACCAGAAGCCGTCGAAGATGTCTATGGCCCGGTCGGCCAGGTCCTGGGCATTTTGGGTGGGATAGGGGAGGGGGAGGTCGTCGCTCATTTGGAAGAGGTTATTGTCCCGGACGGAGAGGGTGAGGCGGGTGGCGGAGAGGCCGGCGGAAAGGAGCTTGCCCTCCACTTCCTTGGCCAGGCGGCGGAGGGAGAGGGCCACCTCATCGCGGTTGACCAGGTCCCTTCGGAAGGTGGTTCCGCAGCCCAGAGACTTGATGGGAGGGCGAAAATCATAGGGAGCTACGGGGCTCCTGTCCCGGCCATTGGCTGCCAGCCAGAGCCGGTAGCCGTTGATGCCCAGGAGCTTACGGATGAACGCAGGATCCGATAGGGCCAGGTTGCCGATGGTGTGGATACCGAAGCGGGCCAGCTTTCTTGTCGTTTGGGGGCCGCAGAAGAGGAGGTCGGAGACCGGCAAGGGCCAGGCGATTTCCTTATAATTGGTCCGGTCAATCCGGGTTTGAGCATCCGGCTTTTTATAGTCGGAGCCCAGCTTGGCGAAGAATTTGTTGTCGGAGATTCCTACGGAGATGGTCACGCCCAGGTCGGTCCGGAACCGCTGGCGGAGGGTCCGGGCGATGGTTTCCCCATCTCCGAAGATGCGGTCGGTCCCGGTCACATCCAGCCAGCACTCGTCCATCCCGTAGGCTTCTACCCGGTTGGTGTAGTCCAGGTAGATGTGGTGGGCCATCTTAGAATAAGCGAGATAGAGGGTGAAGTCGGCAGGGACCAGGAGGAGGCCCGGACACTTTTGTTGGGCTTCCCAGATGGCCTCTCCGGTTTTAACCCCTTGGACCTTGGCTTCCTGGGACTTGGCCAGAATGATCCCGTTTCGGGCTTCTACTGATCCGCATACAGCCATGGCCTTGCCTCGTAGGGCAGGATTGCGGGCTTGTTCAATAGAAGCGTAGCAAGCGTTCATGTCGGCGTGGAGGATGGTGGGTCGCAAGATTGGGCCTCCTTTCTCACAAATAAGAAGATTAACTTCCTATTTGTGAGAAAGTATAGGAAGAAAAAGCTCGTTTGTCAAGAGAAAACAGAAGATATTTTTCATAAATTATTGAAAAAAGAAAAGTTTTTCTTCCGTTTTCGTGTATAATGGAAGGAGCAATAAAGGGTGACTGAGAAATGTAGGGGGAGATATGAAGTTTGCAGATAAGGTAAGGGACTTGCGGAAGAAGGCGGGCTGGACCCAGAAGGACCTGGCCGACCGACTGGGGGTGACGGTTCGGACGGTGGGCTCCTATGAGACGGGCCAGTCCTACCCCAAGAGTCGACAGATTTATGATAAGATGGCCAAGATTTTCTCGGTGGATCGGAACTATCTTCTTATGGAGGAGGTTGAAGAAGACGGGGGAGGAAGTGCGGCTCCGGACTTGGGGATGGCGGAAGCTCAGGACCTGGTCCGGCGGGCCTCAGCTATGTTTGCCGGTGGAAGTTTGACGGAAGAGGATAAGGATGCGGTCATGCGAGCCCTCCAGGATGCCTATTGGGAGGGACGAAAAGAGGGATAGGATAGATGGAGATTGAAAGACGGGTTTGTGCCCTGAAAGAGGAATTTCAAACGGATAATCCGGAGGACCTGGCCCGGGGGTTAGGGATCTCCATCTACGACCGGTCTGACTTCAGCCAGCTTTTGGGGATGTTTGCCGTGGTCGATAGGAGACCCTGCATCTTCCTCAATGCCAATATGGGGGAGAGAGACCGGCGGATTGTCCTGGCCCACGAGCTGGGCCACGCCGTCCTCCACCAATCGGAGGAGGGGATCCTTGACATGGTCCAATTCACCCTCTTTTCCACAACTTCCCGGTCGGAATATGAGGCCAATGTCTTTGCCGCCCATCTCCTTATGGATGATGGGGAGGTCCGGGACCACCTGAAGGAGGGGGTCGATGTCGTCAGCCTGGCCCAAACCCTCCAGGTGGACATTAATCTTCTTCTTATTAAGTTGCATGAAATGGACAAAAAGGGGATGGGAATGGACCTGCCGGACCTTCCCCCTTCGGACTTTTTGAAATATGGTCACCAATAGGGCTGGACATGGTCCGGTCCTGTAGGAGAAAAGAAAAGAGGAAACTATGATCGATATTCAATTATATGGAGAGGGTGGAGCTAAGGTGTCTTTCCTCCGCCCGGGAGACAAGGCGGAAGGAGGCCTTGGTGCCTACCTGGATAAGCTGGGTTTTGAGGGGAAGAAGGGGGAGATGGTCTACCTCCCCTCTCCGGAGGGGGCCGGCCAGGTTGCCCTGGGGTTAGGGGAGAAGGACCTGACCCTGGAAGACCTTCGGGAGATCTTCTTTGACCTGGGCAAGTTGGTCCGGGAGAAGAAGGAGGAGGTGGTGGAACTGGCTATGCCTGACCTGGGCCTCTGTCACCGGAAGACCCTGATGGCGGTCTATGAGGGCCTTCGTCAAGGGGACTACCGCTTCTCCAAGAAAACGGACAGGAAGGACGATGAGGTCCAATTGGTCATCAACTACATCCCTGCCGGGGGAAAGGAAGAGAAGCTTAGGGACGGTTTGGCCCGGATTAGGGATATGATGGATGGAGTTTTCTTTGCCCGGGACCTGGTCAATGAGCGGGCCAATGTCATTTATCCCGAAAGCCTGGCCAACCTGGCCAGGGAAAAGCTGGAGTCGGTGGGGGTCAAGGTGACGGTCTATGAGGAAGAGGCCATCCGGGATCTGGGGATGGAGGCCTACCTGGCAGTTGCCCGCGGGGCAGCCAACCGCCCCCGCCTCATCGTCATGGAGCTGGCCAATAGCGATGGCCCCAAGACAGCCCTGGTGGGCAAGGGCCTGACTTATGACAGTGGGGGCTATTGCGTGAAGACGCCCGGTGGCATGGCCACCATGCACTCGGATATGGGTGGGGCCGGCTCGGTCATCGGGACCATGTACGCCCTGGGCAAGTCCAAGGCCAAGTGCAATGTGGTGGGCCTGGTCGCGGCCTGCGAGAATATGATCTCCGGGACCGCATACAAGACAGGGGACATCATCGGCTCCATGAAGGGCTTGACCATTGAGGTGGTCAATACGGATGCCGAGGGTCGGCTGACCCTGGCGGACGCGGTCCACTACGCCTCGACCAACCTGGGTGCAGACCGGGTCATCGACCTGGCCACCCTGACCGGGGCCGTCCTCAGCGCCCTTGGCGAGGAGTACACCGGGGCCGTGACCAATGCACCGGACTTTTATGAGGAATTCCAGGAGGCCGCTGATCTGGCCGGGGAGAAGGTCTGGACCTTCCCCTATGACGACCTCTTCAAGAAGCTCAATGACTCCGACGTCGCTGACATCAAGAATTCGGCAGGTCGGGAAGCCGGGTCCGTCACCGCCGGCCTCTTTGTCGGAGCCTTTGTCAAGGAAGACCTCCCCTGGATCCACCTGGACATCGCCGGTACCGCCTACCGGTCCAAGGCCCGGAGCTACCTGCCCGCCATGGCTACCGGCATCCACGTCAAGACCCTCTACCATCTTCTGAACCCCCTGGTTTCCTGCGAATAAAGGGATCATCAAGAAGACCCCCTCAGCCTTCGCTTCATAGCGGGACTTGAGGGGGTCTTTTATAGAAAGGGATATCGATTTTTATATTTTTTTCCGGAGAAGATAGCTGACGATAATAAAAAGGAGACAAAGGGTGGCCATTGAAGAATCAGAATATGCCGAATTCACCGCTATTTGTTTGAAGAGGACCATATTTCCTTGCCATCGGGCAACAGCTTGGATGACTCCCTCAATCAGGTTAGTTAAAAAGAGAACTAGGGCAAAGCATCCACCTATCTTAAAGAGATGGTAAGAAAGATTGAGTTTGGTGTAGGGGCGCTTGATTTCTTCATATATTGAAAGAAGTTCTTTTTTCATGATGCCCTACCTTTGCCGTACAGAGCCTGTTTTATCGAGAAGAACACTGCCGTCTTCTCCAATATATAGGGTACGGTAGATGAGCCACCGATTCACCACGTGAGACTTTCCGGTAATGCCGGAGGTGGCAATCTGCTTCTTTTCGCCTTTCCAGACTTTTAGTGTTCCTGCTTGCTTATGAGTAGGGTTCATGGAATTATATAGTTTAACACCTAAGGATAATGGAAAGGTATATTTATTACTTGCAAATATCGTTTCTATCACTTCAGCAAAGTAATCCCTGTCATAAGCTTGCTTTTGGGTAAAATGCTTTACTCTTAATAAAACTAGAGGAGTTGTTTCATAATGATAAGTAAAAGGATTATTTCTAAACGGAACGGCACTTGATACTGGGGTAGAAGTCGATGAAATGATCTCTGAGCGAGAGGAAGCTGCGACACCTGGCATTGTGATAATGAGCAAAAGGGCCAATAGAATAGAAATTTTTTTCATACTTAACCTCCAATTATTTTGCACAGAATCATATTCTCCAAGGCGATTTGGCAAAATAAAATGCCTGTTACCTCCTTTCTATTCATTCACCTCTTATAATTAATTGTAATACTAATTATCAAAAAAACAAGATAAGGTTTTTCAATGAATAAAACAATCTATGATTATTTTGGTAATAACTAATACCTGAAAAACACAGATAGAAAGGTAAGTATAATTATACCGGCCCAACCGGCGAAATTGGTAGTAAGAGGGGTACTGCCATACCGTCCCAAATAGCGAATTCATCAGGAAGAGGGGTATTGTCATACCGTTCCAAATAGCGAAATCATCAGGAAGAGGGGTATCCTCGTACCGTTCCAAATGGCGAAATTCATCAGAAAGAGGGGTATTGTCGTACCGCTCCAATCGGAAAAATCACCAGGAAGAGGGGTGTTGCCGTACCGCCCCAAATGGCAAAATCACCAGGAAGAGGGGTATTTTCCGCCCTGGGCGGACCGGCCTCATGACCCTACCGTCGCCTCATGAGCCACCTACTTCAACTTGACGAAGAGTTGGTTGGCGCCGTCCTTGGAGTTTTTTCGGGTTTCCAATTTGACGTTTTTCACCGTGGGGATGAAGGAGGCGAGTTTGGTGTAGCCGTAGTTTCGGACGTCGAAGTCGGGATGGCGTTTGACCAACTGGTTGCCCAGGTTGGCCAGGGAGATCATGCCTTCTTCATCGGAGTTTTCCTGGATGATGTTGTTGATGGACCGCTTGATGATGGAGATGGAGGTCCCGGCCTTGGACTTGGAGGACTTGCTGTGGGGCCGGTTGTTGGATGAGGGGGACTTCCGGCTGCTGGAGGGTTTGGCGGTGGCCGGCTCTTCTTCTCGCTCCTCTTCCTCCTTGCCCTCACGGCTGGAGTCATAGAGGACGTCCAGGTATTTGAAAGAGTTGCAGGCGGCGATGAAGGCGGAGGGGGTTTTGGATTCTCCCATGCCGATGACGTGCATGCCGGATTCCCGGAGGCGGGAGGCCAGGCGGGTGAAGTCGGAGTCCGAGGAGACCAGGACAAAGCCGTCCACCGACATGGTGTAGAGGATGTCCATAGCGTCGATAATGAGGGCTGAATCCGAGGCGTTCTTGCCGGAGGTGTAGGTGTATTGCTGGATGGGGGTGATGGAGGCATCCAGAAGGGTGGACTTCCAACCGGAGTTTTCATTGGAGGTCCAGTCCCCATAGATCCGTCGGTAGGTGGTTAGCCCGTAATTGGAGACCTCATCAAAGATAATCTGGATGTACTTGGGGGAGACATTTTCTGCGTCGATCAGGACAGCATAGCGAGCTTCATCATTCATACGACACTTCCTCTTCTAGTTTGGAGAAACGGTAGGAGATGAGGATCCCGGCCGCCAACATAACCGCTCCGAAAGCCAGGGCCGGGAGAAAGGTCAGGCTGGCCTGGGCCAGGCCTTCTGCCGTGTACGCGGGGAGGATGATGGCGGGGAAGATCCCCAGGGTGGATCCGACGACCATGCCGAGGACGGAATGGAAAATCTTGGAGTAGTTATGGTCAAAGAGGTAGGTGGCGACCTTGGACAGGGCGAGGATACAGAGGATGATACCCAGGGAGAAGGGGAGGATCATGGACCAGTCCAGGCCGACCAGGGATCCGGCCATTTTGTCATAGAGGCCGAAGTAGATCAGGAAGTTGGAGGGGGACATGCCGGGGACAATAAAGCCCAAGGCAACCACGGCACCCGAGAAAAACCAGACCAGGGGAGAGGGTTGGATCTTGGGGAAATTCCGTCCCAGGAACATGAGGGCAAAGATAATCATGGCCCAGATCACTATGAGGACCAGGTCGGTTGAGTCCCGTCCCTCCTTGCCGGCTTGCTTATATAAGGAAGGGAAGGTCCCGATGACGAAGCCGATGAAGAGGCAGACGAATTGGGCCGCATATTGGCCGAAGGCCTTCTCCACGAAGATGGAGAAGAGGAAGATGCCGGCCAGGCCGCCGATGCCGATAGGGATGAAGAAGCGGACATTGGCCAGGAAGTGGTTCCGGATATTGGAAAGGAAGCGGATGGCGGGTTGGTAGACCCCGAAGATAACGGAGAGGACCCCGCCGGATAGGCCGGGGAGGATGCCCCCGATGCCGATTAAAATGCCCTTGACCAGGCGGATGACCCAGTTCTGCAGCCCGGGACCCGCATTGGGGGCTTGAATGAGATTCTTTGAAGATTCCATATGTAGATATACCTCCTATGGTAAGCGGTTTTATTTTACCATAACCGTCGAGCTTGGGGATATTATGGGATTTTCGAGAAAGATCCTTGGGCTCATCGGACCTAACTTGGTAAAATAAGTCGTAAGAAAGATCTGCCTATCGAAAGCAAATGACATGAGGAGGAACCATGAGGATCATTCCACCGGACGCATTCCGTCGATCGACCTGGTCGGGCGGCGAGACCACTGAGCTGACCATCTTCCCGGAAGGGGAGAACTTCAAGGACCGGACCTTCCTTTTCCGGATCTCATCTGCCAGCTTCACCGGGACGGAGTCCGTCTTCTCGGACTTTACCGGCTACCAGCGCTACATCCTTCCCCTGGCCGGCAGCCTCTGGCTGGCCCACGCTGACCCCCAGGGCCAGCCCCTCTACCGGCGGGACCTTGTTCCCTATGAGGTAGACTACTTTTCCGGCGCATGGACCACCCAATCCGGCAACAGCCTGGACTGCCGGGACTTCAACCTCATCGTCCGGGAAGACCTCCCCACCCAGCTGGCTGTCCTCCGTCCGGGGGAGGCCTATGTTCCCAAACGCCGGGGCCTCCTCTTTGCCTACTCTCCGGCTGACGCTCGCATCCGCCTGGGCAGCGGGGATCCCCAGGACCTCCCCGCCGGCCATCTGGCCCTGGTGGAGGAAGAGGATGCCCTCTTTCTATTGGAAGTAGTGTCCGCCGAAAGCCCCCTTGTGGTGGGGGAGGTGGGGGTTGGTGAAAAAGCTCAGAAAATCCTGCTGGTTGAAAAGTAGAAATTCTGCTGGATGAAGATTGAAAATCCTGCTGGTTGAAAAGTAGAAATTCTGCTGGATGAAGATTGAAAATCCTGCTGGTTGAAAAATAGAAATTCTGCTGGGTGAAGCTTGAAAATCCTGCTGGATGAATGGCAGGAGGTGCCAAGCCTATGGGATGCTGTCCGCTATGAGGTGGATCGGAGGGGTGAGTTGGGGCAATTTATCCTGACAGGATCATCTACGCCCACCCAGAAGGGAATTCTCCATAGTGGGGCGGGGAGAATTGGGTCCATTCGTATGCGACCCATGTCACTCTATGAATCCGGAGAGTCCAGCGGAGTCGTTTCACTCCAGGCGATCTGCCGGAAGGATTTCACAAACCATCTTGTTGAAGAAAGTAAAATAGAGGACCTCGCCCATTTTATTATTCGAGGAGGGTGGCCGGGTTCTTTGTCAGTAACAAGGGAGGACGCCTATCAGGTCCCAAGAGAATATCTTCATCAGGTCATTAACCATGATATTTACCGTTTGGAAGGGGTTAACCGTGATACAAACAAAATGGAAGCCCTTCTGCGATCTTTGGCGAGAAATGAATCGACCACAGCTAGCATTCAAACATTGATTCGGGATATTAGCTTCCATGATGGAAATCCTATTAATAGAGAGACGGTGAGCAATTATTTAGCCCTTTTTGACCGTCTTTTCTTGATCGAAGACCAGAAAGCTTTCTCATCCAATATTCGCTCCTCTGTTCCTATTAAGCAACAAGCCAAGCGACATTTCGTTGATCCTTCTCTTCCGGCGGCCTTACTAGGTGTCACCGAAGAAGCGTTGATTCAGGACCTTAACACCTTCGGTTTCCTTTTCGAATCCTTATGTGAACGGGACCTCCTCATTTATGCGGAATCTTTTGGAGGGAAGCTATCACACTACCAGGATTATAAGGGGAATGAGATAGATGCGGTTATTTCCTTTGATGATGGTGACTGGGCTGCTTTTGAAATCAAGTTGGGTGCCGGACAGATTGACAAGGCGGCAAAGCATCTTTTGGCGATCAAGAAACAATTTGCCGAGGATGGGTTAAAAGGACCGGAAGTCCTTTGCGTCCTATGTGGCTTAAGCCATGCTGTTTATCAGAGGGAAGATGGGGTGTATGTGGTTCCCATCACTGCCCTGAGAGAATAAGGGATGGCTTTTTCTTTATCTCGGCCTAATGATATAATTTTTATGGAAAGAAAACGCATTCACCATCATCCATTGTCCGAATCGATGTACTCAGCCCATTAGGGAGAAAGGAAGATCTCATGAAGCGCATCCTCTCATTTTTCCTCGTTTGCGTCTTGGCTTTGACGGCCTGCTCCGGCACGACCCAGGCACAGACCCAGGACCAGGTAGTAGCGGAGGTGGTCTCCACCATCAAGCAGGCAGATAGCCAGCCCGTCGGAATGAAGATGAAGGGCGAGATGGATCTGGGCCTAGCTCAATCGACCATGGACCTGACCGCCGATAAGGAGGCCAACACCCACATGAAGATGTCGGTGACCATGGCCATGCTGGGAATGACGAATGCCCAGGATGTGGAGTTCTATGTTTCCGGTGGTCATGGCTATGTCAAGCAGGAAGGAGGCGGCTGGCAGGAAACAGAGGGCCTATCCAAAGAAACCCTGATGAAAAATACCATGCTGCCGGGAAAGGACCAGGTCAAGGAGCTGGAAGGCCAGCTGAAGAAGGCGAAAATGACGGAAAAGGACGGAGCCTATGTTTTTGATATGGAATTGGACTTCAACGAATTTGCTAAGTCCACCGGGGCTCAGGGCCAAGAGGTTCTTCCGGAGGTCGAAAATACCACACTTCCTGTCAAAATGACCATGAAGTTTGACCAGAAGACCTACCGCCTCATCGGCCTTTCTTTTGATGGAACGGAAGCCATGAAAGAACAGATCACGGACTCCATGGAAGGGATGGGCATGAGCCCGGATGATTACAAGATGGTCGGAAACTTCGACATCGAATACCAGGATGATAACTTTCAATTGGCGGCGCCGGACGGAGTCCCGGCAGCCCGGTAAATTGAAGAAAAGGAGACAATATGACAAAGAAAAATCCCATTGTGACGATTGAAATGGAATCAGGGCGGACCATCCGGGCCGAGCTTTATCCGGACCTGGCCCCCAATACGGTCCGGAACTTCCTGGCCCTGGTGGCGGACGGCTTCTACGACGGAACTATCTTCCACCGGGTCATCCCCGGATTCATGATCCAGGGAGGCGACCCTGAGGGCACCGGCATGGGCGGCCCGGGCTACTCCATCCAAGGCGAATTTGCTTCCAACGGCATCCCCAACGACCTTAAACATGACCGGGGCGTCTTGTCCATGGCCCGGTCCATGATGCCCGACTCGGCCGGCTCTCAGTTTTTCATTATGCACGCTCCGGCACCCCATCTCGATGGCGACTATGCCGCATTCGGCAAGGTCATCGAGGGCCTGGATGTCGTTGATGAAATTGCCCAGACCCCGACCGGCTTCCAGGATCGCCCCCTCGAGGACCAGGTCATGAAGAAGGTGACCGCAGAAACCTTTGGGGAAAGCTACGATCCTCCGGAAAAGATGTAAAAACAAAGCAGCCCCCAGGCCTCTCGCCCCCAGGCCCACTTTCGCTTAGGCAAATCCTTCGGATTTGCAATGCGCTCAAGCTGGACCTGGGGGCTTTTATGGTGGGGGTGGTCGGAATTGCGAGGGGAGGAACTTGAAGAAAACAGGCGAACAGTTGGATAAAAGCTATCAAATCATAGGTTTATAGCTAGCAAATATCGCTCTATCGTGGTAAAGTTTTTACAGGAGGTGGTAATATGGCAAAAACAGCAAGCGTTTTTTCTCGTGTCGAGCCAGAGGTAAAAGATGAGGCGGAGAGGGTTTTGAACAAGCTTGGAATTCCTATGTCCAATGCGATTGATATGTTCTTACGACAGGTAGCTTTTCAGAAGAAGATGCCATTTGAGCTTTCATTACCAAAAGAGGATGACCTCCTTTTTGATCACTTAACTAGGGATGAGCTTAATCAAGAGATTCAAAAGGGAATTGAGGATCTTAATCAGGGTCGCATAAACACTTCAAAAGAGGTAAGAAAAAAATGGTTAAGAAGCTTGGGATGAATCGATGACTTTAGAGGTCCCAGAGCATTCGATTCTTTCCATGTGCCAATTACCTCATTTTTTATCGCCTTAACAAGGACAGAGTTGAAGTAATACGAGTGATTTATAAAAAACGCGATATGAGCCAGCAAATGGAATAATCATAGGATTAGGAAACTACAAAAGCAGCCCCCAGGCCCACTTTCGCTTAGGCAAATCCTTCGGATTTGCAATGCGCTCAAGCTGGACCTGGGGGCTTTTGGGTTTTTGGGGTGGTGGGCCAAAGGGAGCTGGGGAGCCGGCCCCCTCATTTGGCGAATTCCGGGAACAAGGGGGCCAAGTGGAGCCTCCTCATTTGGTGAAATCGGAGGAAAGGGGGGCCATGGTGAGCCTCCTCATTTGGTGAAATCGGAGGAAAGGGGGGCCATGGTGAGCCTCCTCATTTGGTGAAATCGGGAGAAAGGGAGGCCAAGCGGAGCCTCCTTATCCGGCGGAATGCGGGAACAAGGGGGCCAAGCGGAGCCTCCTCATTCGGCGAAATCCGGGAACAAGGGGGCCAAGCGGAGCCTCCTCATTCGGCAAAATTTGGGGAAAGGGGGCCAAGTGGAGCCTCCTCATTTGGCGAAATTTAGGGAAAAGGAGGGCCGCCATGGGCTCCCGCTGGCAACCATGAGCCCCGGCCACATGAGCCCCCGCAAAAAAGCCCCCGGTCGCCAAGAGGCGGTCAGGGGCTTTTGTTTTCTTCAATTCTTGCGTGGCATCAGCACCGGCGGTGCATCCGCCTCGCATGAGCGAGCTTCCTTCAATTACATCTCAATTTCAACGACTTTTTCCACAGCCTCGAGGAGGTCGTCATTGACCAGGAGGTCAGTCATCTTTTCCAGCTCGTCATACATCTGGATGTCTTTGTCGTGGGCGATGAAGTCGAGTTTGGACCGGACGAGGTCATAGGCGGCTTGGGTGCCCTTGCCCAGCTTTCCATCGGTCATTTCCTTGCGGAAGTCGATGGCCTGGACGGCAGCCATGATCTCGGTGGCGACGACACGGCGGGAGTTTTTGATGATCTCGCGGGCCTTGCGGGCAGCGATGGTTCCCATGGAGACGAAGTCTTCCTGGTTCTCGCAGGAGGTGATGGAGTCAACAGAGGCGGGGGGAGCCAGGACCTTGTTCTCGGAAACGAGAGCGGCACAGGCGTATTGGGTAATCATGAAGCCGGAGTTGAGACCGGGGTGTTTGACCAGGAAGGAGGGGAAGTCGGAGAGCTGGGCGTTGACCAGACGCTCAACCCGGCGTTCGGAGACGTTGCCGAGCTCAGCAGCACCGATGCCCAGGAAGTCGAAGGGCTGGGCCATGGGTTCGCCGTGGAAGTTTCCACCGGAGATGACTTCATCCTCGGAGATGATGATGGGGTTGTCAGTGGCCGCATTGACTTCGATGGCGACCTTGTCAGCAACATAGTTGATGGTATCCTTGGAAGCACCATGGATCTGGGGCATGCAGCGAAGGGTGTAGGCATCCTGGACACGAATCTCGGCCGTGTGGGTCATGAAGGTAGAGCCCTCGGTCAGGGTCCGGATGTTCTTGGCCGTGGTCAGGTTGCCGGCATGGGGGCGGATGGTGTGGAGCTTTTCATAGAAGGCATCGATAATGCCGCGGTGAGCTTCCAGGGAAAGGGCACCGGCAATATCAGCCAATTTAGCCAGCTTGATGGCGTCATAGGTAGCAAGAGCACCGATGGCGGTGAGGACGGTGGTTCCGTTGATGAGAGCCAGTCCCTCCTTGGCTTCCAGGTGGATAACCTTAACGCCGGCCTTGTCCATAGCCTCCTGGCCGGACATGAGTTCGCCCTTATAGAAAGCACGACCCAGGCCAAGCATGGGCAGGACCATGTGGGAGAGGGGGGCCAGGTCGCCGGATGCACCGATGGATCCTTTTTCAGGAACATGGGGGATGACACCCTTGTTCAGCATATCGAGGAGGGTCTGAACGGTTTCCAGACGGATACCTGAAACGCCCTTGACCAGGGAATTGATCCGGATCAGCATAAGAGCACGAACTTCTTCTTCACTCAGAGGATCGCCGTAGCCGGAGGAATGGGTCCGGATGAGGTTTTCCTGAAGCTGGGAGCAATCATCCTTGTCAATATGAACTTTGGCCAGGGAGCCGAAGCCGGTGGTAACACCGTAGACAACCCGTTCTTCTTCAACGATTTTGTCCACGATTTTCCGGGATTCTTTCACCTTTTCAATGTTTTCCGGGGCGATTTCTACCGGTGCCTTTTCACGAGCAACCGCAACCACCTCTTCCAGAGTCAGGTCTTCTCCATTCAAAATCACTTTTTCCATAAATATCCTCCTTATTGAGTCCTGCGACTCCAATTATCGCTTAGGTAGACAGCTTTCACTTCATCTATTCTAAAACGTTTTCGTCCAAAAACGGTCTATAGACCGGAAATTCCTGTAGAAAATCAGGAAGAAGTCTCAACAAATGGCCAAATTAGGCCAAAACAGTCGATCGTCAAAAATCTTTTCTTTTTTTGACGAAAATCTCCTCCTGTGACAAAATAGGGGAAAGAAGTCTTTAGCCTCATCTCCCCCTGTCCCGTGCCTTTGACCGGGCCAAGGTAGTGGAGAAGAGGTAAGCCCTTGAAAGGAGAAGGTCCATGGCCCGACTGGAAATCACCCTTTTCGGCATGCCCAAGGTTCAACTGGATGGGAAAGAAGTCTACTTTCCCTACGCGAAAATCAATGCAATGCTCTACTATTTAGCCGTCAAGCCGGTGGTGGGACGGGATGAAATCGCCGGACTTCTTTGGCCGGAGGAAGACGAACGCATCGCCAAAAAGAACCTTCGTAATGCCATCTACCAGGCGAAAAAAAGCCTGGGGGCGGAATTCATTGATTCACCCAAAAAATCCCTCCTTTGCCTGGATTGGAACCAGGACATTTTCTGTGATGCCCTCAAATTTGCGGACAACCCCGTGGACAACCTGACCCTCTATGGGGGCGATTTTTTAGATGGCTTCTACATTAAAGATAGCGAAGAATATGAGTTTTGGACCATGAAAATGCGGGCTTTCTATCAGGAAAAATATATCGCCAACGCCTATCGGGTCCTGTCCGAAGCCATTGACAAGGGCCATTTTGACCGGGTGGAAAAGCCTCTCCATACCCTGGTGGAGATGGATGAATTTGATGAACGCAATGTTCGTCTTCTGATGACCTTTTATGCGAAAACGGGACGGAGGGGGAAGGTTATCGAAGCTTATTATAACGTTAAGAAACTCCTCCGGGATGAATTGGGCATCAGCCCGGACAATGATACCCGAGCCCTCTATGAGGAGGCTGTTGCCCAGGTTCACCTGCCCCAAGAAGAAAAGGAGGAATTCTTCTATGGACGCTTCCCGGAGCTTGCTCAAGTTGGCGGGGCCATCCAAGCCCTGGCCAAGGGGCGGGGGAAGGGGCGATCTATCCTCTTGGAAGGGGAGGCAGGCGTCGGCAAGACGGCCCTCATCCGCCGGGCCATGGAGGACCTCCCCCAAGGGGTTCAGACGATGGAAGTCGTTGCCTACCAGGCAGAAACGCATTTTTCCCTACGCCCCATGGAGGTTTTTTTAGGACGTCTCGAAGATCTTCTTTCCAGCCAGGGGGAGGAAAAGACCACGGCCTGGAAGAATTTAATCCAGGATGCCCGATTGGAAAACTCGTCAGGCGACCTTTCCCGAACCATCCTCCTTGCCCTGGATCAAATCACCCAGAAGTCTCCTCTCCTGGTTGTCTTCGATGATCTTCACTGGATGGACGACCTCTCCGTCCAGGTCCTGACAGCCACCATCCTCCGGGCCAATCCACGAGTCCTCTTTCTCCTTCTTTCCCGGCCCGCCTTTCGTCAGGACCTGCTGGATATGACTTCCAGCCTGGTTAATGCGGGAAAGTTGACCCCCATCACGCTCAAACGATTTAACCGGAAAGAGTCCGAGGAATTCGTTCGACAAGCGATGGGGAAGAAGGTGGACAACAAGGTCATGGACCGGATTTATTGGGAAACGGAAGGGTCACCTTTCTTTTTAACGGAGTATCTCCAGGTCATGAACTCTCCGGATAAAGACCCTTTCATGACGCCCAAGATCAAGGACGCCATTCGTGCCCGTTTTGCCTTTCTTTCCCCTCAAGAAAGAAAGCTTATCGACCTGGTTTCTTATTTTTATGACGAAGCCCCCCTGTCCATCCTTTCCCAGCTGACGGGTTTATCCGACCTGGATTTGATTGGGATGTTGGAAGGATTAAAAAGAACCAACCTTTTGGTGGAAAAGGTCCACCAGGAAGATGTCGGTATTGCCTTCACCCATATCAAGCTTCGGGAGTACATCTACCAGGACCAATCTCCATCTAAACGCCAGGCCATCCATCAGCGAATCGGACAGATCCTGGAGGAAGGGATTGAAAAAGGGGGAACGGGCTACACCTATTCCAAGTTGGTGTACCACTTCCGCGGGGCAAAAGATCCTTTCAAGAGTTTAGAGTATGAGTTGGAGACTCTGAACTACTATCTGAATTTTTCTCATGAACTTTTTCCGGTTCTCACTAACCAGAGAGAGGATGACCGAGAGGGAGTCTATATTCCCAGGGATCGGGCCAAGTCCTCCTTTGACCACCTGGAAACCCAGTTCTCCAACCTCCATGGCCCGGATGAAAAAGAAGTCCACCGCCTTCTCATGATTTTCTACTATATTAAAGGACGTTATCTCATCCACGATGGCCTCTATGAGGAGGGAATCAAAGACATTCGGCGGGTCATTGACCTGGCTAAGGAGTTGGGGGACCAAGTCTCTGTTCTGGAATCCTACAAACAGGTCATTTTCTACCACATCCAGACCAATCAAGCCCAAGGAATGGACAAATATATTAAGGAAGGCTTGGATTTGGCTCGATCCCTCAAAGATAAGGAGGAAGAGGGAATCCTCCTCCGCCTCCAGGGACTTTATTTTATGATGGTCGGAGATAATGCCCAAGCCCGATCCTATCTGGAGGACTCCATTCATCTTTTCCAAGACCGAGATTTCCTGGAAAGCCGTTATGCGGTTAACATTGCCGCCGCCCACAACTACCTGGGCGAAATCCTCTTTCAGGAGGGCAAATATCAGGAGGCCTTGGTCGAATACGACCGGGCCATCAGCTTGTCTGAAGAGAAGAAGGCCTCATCCGCCATGTCCGTCTTCTACATCAACAAGGGCAAGGCCCTCTATGCCTTAGGTCAGGTGGACCTGGCCGGTGAGGAATTTGCCATGGCCTACCAGCTCTATGGTCTCTTTGACTCCTTCTGGAAGCGGCCGGTCCTTGAAGCCTACCTGGGCCTCTGTTATTTCGATACCGGGGATATGGAGGCTGCCGCCAAATTCCTCAGCCGGGCCGGCGAAAACCGGGCCTCCCTTAAGGACCCCCGGGCGGACGGGACTGTGGCCTTTGCCTGGGTACACATCCTGGAAACCACCGGCTCCTCCCCCCTCGACCCCGCCCTGGCCGCCATCCAAAGCCAGGACCTCCCCACCTACCGAGCCCGGGCCATGGCCGGCTTGGACCCTAACCGAGATGCTTTCGAGAGAGGAAGGTTGTAGGGGTGGGGTGGCATACTCGTGTCATGCGGCAGTCCTGTGTCATTGCACAGCAAGCGAAATCGTTGTTTTATGAGGAAAGTTGGGACAATAAAAGACAAAAATTTACCTCATGGGTAAATTATGAAATTGACGAAATCACCTCTTCATGTTATATTAAATTTACCTTATAGGTAAACTTTGAAAAGGGGTGACGGTTTGGTAATCACGTATAAATACAAAAAGATTGAAAAGATTTGTACGGATGCCAAATTAGCGGAAAAAACTTATGGTACAAACATGGCCCGAAAGATCCATCAGCGTATCGATGAAATCACAGCAGCTGATTCCGTTGAGATGATGATAGAGTATCGAATTGGACGATGCCATCCTTTAACACAAAATAGGAAGGGTCAGTATGCAGTAGATTTGGTACATCCCTATCGATTAGTTTTTGAAAAGATTAATGAAAAAATTCAAATTGCCCATATCTTGGAGATTGTTGATTACCACTGAATGAAGAGTCCGGAAAAGGAGGTGGCATGATGGTGAGAAGTCATACTTATATTGCAACGCCTCCCGGGGCGACAATAAAGGAACAATTGAATGATAGAGGAATGAGCCAGAAAGAGTTTGCCGCCAGGATGGACATGTCGGAGAAACATATCAGCAGGTTGATTAATGGCGAAGTGCAGTTAACACCGGAAACTGCGGTGAGATTGGAAATGGTGCTGGGCATTCCGGCTCGGTTTTGGAATAATCTGGAAGCTATTTTCAGGGAGAAGGTGATAAAAGCGGAAGCTGAAAATAGCATGGATGAGGATGCTGAACTAGCGAAGAAATTCCCTTACAAAGAAATGGCAGATAAGGGATGGGTCCCGGCGACAAAAAATATTTATGAAAAAGTATTTTATCTCAGAAAGTTCTTTGAGGTTATCAGACTTTCGCTCATTGGCAAAGATCAGATTACAAGAATAGCCTGTAGAAGGCTGAAGATCACCCAGAAAAGCGATCTAGCACTGATGGCATGGACTCAAGAGGTAAAGATCAAAGCGCGCCAGATCCCAACAGATCCAATTACCATCAAAGGTTTGAAGACTGCAGTGCCAGAGATTCGGAAGATGAGCTTGCTTGCACCGGAGGACTTTTGCCCACAATTGAAAGAATGTCTTGCAGACTGCGGAATTGCACTCGTTTTTCTTCCTCATTTGAAAGGATCCTTTTTGCAAGGAGCTTCCTTTATTGATGGAAATAAAATTGTTGTAGGCCTGACGGCGAGAGGGAAGGATGCTGATCGTTTCTGGTTCAGCCTTTTCCATGAGCTTGGACATATCATTCTTGGACATACTGGCCTGGCTAACGGTACATCGGAAGAGGATGAAAAAGCAGCAGATCAATGGGCTAGTAATGTCCTAATTAATGAAGAAGCTTTCGAAGCTTTCAAGAGTCAAGGGGATTATTCTGCCCAAAGCGTTAAGCATTTTGCCGAGGACCAGGGAATCGCTCCTGGGATTGTAGTTGGAAGAATGCAGCAGGAGCGGATGATAAAGCATAGCATGTTGAACTCATTAAAAGATAAGTACCTCATCGCCTATACATCTTGAAGCTAAAGCGTGGCGGAGCCATATGGAGCCCCCTCATTTAGGTGAATCGAGTGAAATGGGGATTCGCCAGTCCCCCTAGTTCACCAAAATCTCGATTCTAGGGGGACCATGCGGAAGCCCCGCCGTCCCACCTCGATGAGCTCCGCCAAAAAAGCCCTGCCCCTATCGGCACATTTCCGATAGAGGCAGGGCTCTTGTTTTTCCCGGCTTTCCCGGCTTTCTGAGATCCCTCGGGCTTCCCCGGGCTCCCGGGCCACCCGGCTCCGGGCTTCCCATCGCCTAGGCGATGGCTTCTTCTACCGCCTGGATGATGGGGCGGGTATCTTCCTCGACCTTGGCCAGGATGGTGGCCATGGAGGATTTTTTCTCTTCAACGTAAGCCTGATCTTTGATGGAACCCAGGTTGATCTTGACGTTATAGAAGGCGCCGACCACGGCCATGCGGAGGTTGTGGACGCCGAGGCCCAGGTCGGTGATGGCGTTGGTATTCCCCTTTTCCAGGAGGATGGGGGCATATTTGGTAAGTTCGGCGGCCTTGGTCCCTACGCCATAGGGGACGTTGGCGGCGTTTTTGTATTCAGACTGGATTTTTTCCCGGCGGGCCTGTTTCTCTTTGTCGGTGCCCTTGGGCATGCGGAAGGCGGCCATGACGCCGTTGAAGGAGTTGGCATCATTGTCCACTTCTTCCAGGAAGTGGTCCTGGAGGGCGTGGAGTTCGCGGGCCATGGTCTCCATCTCCTCTTTGACGTCGGTGTATTTGGGGGACTGGGCGGTGAGCTCAGCCACCATGGCGAAGAGGGCGGCGGATTGGGCAGCGGCCAGGGCGGCCACGGACCCGCCACCGGGGGCGGGGGAATTGGAGCCCAGTTCCTGGACGAAATCGGTCAGGGTCAGTTGACGCAGTTCCATGGTCCCTCCTATTCTTCGATCAGGAGGGTTTCGATGACCTGGTCGGCACGGAGGTCATGGCATTGGAGGTAGTAGGAAGCGGTGTCGACCAGGGCCTGGAGGGGGACCATGCCGATGAGTTCGGTTTCGCCCACGGTCACGCCATAGCGCTTGGCTTCATACTTGATCATCTCCAGGGCCTGGTAGATGGCGGACTTCCGGTAGTCAACCAGGTTCATGGAGACCTGGACCATCCCCTTATCTTCCAAGGAGAGGCCGATTCCCTTGACCTTGGCCAAGCCGCCGCCGATGTGGCGAACCTTGCGGGCGATAGCATCGGCAATCTCGAACTTATCCGTATTGAGGTTGACGTTAAAGGCGACCAGGTGGAAGCGGGCACCTACAGCGGTGCAGCCGGATTTGGCATTCATCTCATGGGGGCCATAGTCCGGCTCCCAGCCGTCTTCCTTGATCTTTTCAAAGAAGCCCTCATATTGTCCCTTCCGGACCTTGGCCAGGTTCTTGCGGGACTTGGATGTCGCTGCATCCTCATAGAGGTAGACCGGGATGCCCAGGTCGCCGATAGCCTTGCCCACCTTGTTGGCGTAGTCCACGCATTCTTCGGTGGTGGTTTCGGTGATGGGGATAAAGGGAACGACGTCGACCGCACCCATCCGGGGATGGCCCCCCTCATGCTTGGTCATGTCGATGACCTCCTGGGCCACCTTGACCGATTCGATCACGCAGTCGATGACCGCATCCGGGTCCCCGATGACCTCGACGACCGTCCGGTTGTGGTCCTTGTCGGGCTGGTAGTCCACCAGTTTGACATTTTCCTTGGCCCGGAAGCACTCGACAATCTTGTCCACTTTTTCCAGATCCCGACCCTCGGAATAGTTCGGGATGCACATGACACGCTTCATGGTTCCTCCTTATAAGGTATAGTTTGGGCCCTGGGCCCATTTCTCATTCTCATTCATCCTCACTCTAGCAGGGGGCAATCTACCCACCGTCTAAAAGCGGGTTGGTCAGCCATTTTTTGCAAAAAAATGCCCCCGAAACCGGAAGGCCGAGGGCATTTTGGTCCGTTTATCGACGGGTTTACTTCTTATCCGACGTCAAGGACAAATTGATAAACCAAGGGGCTTGGTCCTCGCCGGTTCCACTGAGAGCGAGCCTGCTGCCGTCCTTGAGCGTGTAGACGACCACATAAAGTCCGGATCCTCCCTTCTCATGGGGAAGGTGGTCAAAGTCCGACCAGGTGACATGGTCCCCGCCGACCTGGCCTAGATAGCGAATGACATCCTCCTTGGTTTGGATGGACTTGGGCTCGATTTTTCCCTCCTTTTCCTGTGGCTGGATGGAGGCCTTTTCCAGGTTGAGGGAAATATCCCGGGGAGGCTGGTCCATGGAATCTCCACTGAAATGCAGTGTACAACCGTCTTTTAACTGGTAGGTGATCAAGGGATGATTATTATAGCCCTCGGCGTTTTCCTTTTCATGGGGAAGGTGGTCAAAGTTCGACCAATTGATATTTTTTCCGCTCTTATGATCATAATATTGGAGGAATTGGGCGGCCGTGGTCACATCCTGACCCTTGATGGGGTCCTGCCGGAAAAAGTGAAAGTAGGCGACAACGGCAATGAGGATCAGGATACCCACAAGAGTACGACGTCTATTCTTGTTGTTCATGGTAATCACAGCTTTCATTGTTCATAAGGAGAGAAGGGTCTATTATCGTTTAATTAAGTAAAATCCGTAGAAATTATCGTAATTGTCTGATCCATAATTTTGATTTGCTTTCCTAGGGTTGATAATTGTTTTGCCAGACGCATCAACTCTTGTTATGGCAGTAGATCCTCTTTTATGGCTCCAATATCCATCAGAGTCCTGACGATACCAATGATAATCATGTTTCCCAATTACTAACGCAACCTTATATTCATTTTTTCCTGGTTTCTGATTCTCTGAAGCAGGACGAATCCCATTTACACTTGATAAATAGGGGACATCACGTTTTGCGGCTTCTATTATTGCATTTCCAGTTAATGATGTATATTTTTTTCCAGAAGCGTATCCTGGTTGTTGAGTGGCAAGATTTTGGCCTGATATATAGTTTAGAGCGTAAGTGTAGCAATTTGCCCGATTATTGTATTTATTCCAGTATCCAGGATTATATTTCAATTCATAACCTGAGAGGGGTAATATTTTATTTCCCGGATCTTGTGGATTAACGCCGAATACACGGAAAGGGGAGTTAATTAAGTTATCTGTTTCATCGGGCAAAAATAAGCTGGGGTAAAGTGAATCAAGGTTTGTACTATTTTTTTCATAAGAATAGCCATTTAACTCAAGTGGTCTATAGTTAATGTATTTTTGCTCCTCAGCGGATAATGAATCAAACCAACGAAGCCAATCTTTAGTTTCAGCACTGATCTGGTTAGAGTTTAGAATAAGAGGAATATCATTATGCGTAATCTGATTATCCTTGGCTAATACGTTAGGACCGATAAATACTAATATCATAGTTAAAACGAAGGTGAAAACGATATGTATTATTTTTTTCATAATAGTCCTTCTTTCAGATTTTGCTTTGATAATTGGAATAGGTTATCCTTCTGATAATTAATCAAGTAGGTCTTGGCGATTAAATGCTGATGAAATAGATTAATTCCTCCTTTCCAAAGATAAAAGCCACTTAAGAAGAAAGTAAAAAACGTTTTCTTTATTAAATATTATACCACAATATTATTAGTATCATTATTATTTTACCTTTTTCTTAGGCCATGGCTTCGGGGAACATTTCCATATACCGGGATTCAGACCCGCTTCCATCGATGATCTCTTCAATAATTTTTCCGTCCTTTAGCCAGAGGATGTCCTGGGTCATCTTATCCACTTCACTCAGGGTGTGGCTGGAGATGAGGATGGTGGTTCCCGCTTCAACCAGGTCTTTGAGGAGGCGGCGGACTTTGACAATGGCTGCCGGATCCAGACCGTTAAGGGGCTCATCCAGGATCATGAGTTTGGGCTTATTGAGCATAGCCAGGGCTAAGAGGAGGTGCTGTTTCATACCCAGGGAATAGTCGCCGACCTTTTTATTCATATAGCTTTCAATATCCAGAGCATCTACTACTTCTTTCACCCGATCCGGATCCAGTTTTTGAGCCTTTTGAATAAAAAAGAGGTGGTCGTAGCCGGTCAGGTAGTCGTAGAGGACACGGTTGTCCTTGAGAAAGGAGCAGGAATAGAAGATCTTGGGGTCCGTGTTCTTTAACCCGACCACCTCAATCGTTCCTGAGCTTGGGGAGATAATGTTGGAGATGCAATTAAAGAGGGTGGACTTCCCGGCTCCGTTGGGTCCAACCAAGGCATAGATGCCGGGTTGATCCAGGGTCAGGGTAATGCCTTTGAGGACCTCATGTTTTCCATAGGACTTCTTTAGATCCTTAATTTGTAAAATGGCCATGATTAACTCCGATCTTTTCATTCATTATCTTTATGTTGAACCAATACGTGTCCAACCAGGCCAAAGACCAACCCCCAAACCAAAAGGACGACCATCACCAGGGGAGGACTGGCCAGGGGGAGATCCCGCAGGACAGAAAGACTATTGTCAGCCACCAGGGAAACTTCCAGGTAGGGGAAGGGGGTCAGGGCCCGAAGGCTTGCTGGAAGGAAGCGGCACAGGACATAACCGGCCAATAGGAGAGCCGTGGTGGCGAAGATGAGGTTGTTTTTTTTCCGGATAAAGAGGGAGAGGAAGGTGGCCAGGGCAGAGATGAAGAAACTGACCAAAAAGAGGGTGACCATAGTTCGCCCTACAAAACCGGCAACGCTAATAAAGCGGTAGCCCCCATTTTCATAGAAGGCTACGGGATAGTTATAACTTCCAAAGCCTTCACAGACCCCGCCCAGAAGGATCTGAAAACCGAAGAAGACGGTGATGACAAAAACGGAGATCAGGACATGGGCAAGGATTTTCATCCAGTGGATGGTTTTTCGCCGGTAACCGGACGTGTACATGAGTTCGATTTGCCGCCCCCCCCCTCCCGGTCTGTCGTATAACCGGTCATGACCATAAGGAGGAGTAAAGTCAGACAAAGAAGGCCGGAATGCTCGCTGATTAACAACTCATAGGGGAAGAAAAATCCATCCGCCTCGTTCTTTGAGGTTTGAAGGACATATTCATCCCGAACTTTTGGACTCTCGAAGTGGTCGTAGGGGGAAATTGAGATGACATATTCGCCAACAAGAGGTTTTGCCCCTCTTTTCCCGGCTTCACGGTAGATGTCCTGGGTAAAGGCAAGGCTGGTGCCGGGGTAGTTCATCTTTCGAAACATGTGACGATACCAATCCACCTCTTTCTGGGCCTGCCGGCTAAGAGCGTCATAATAGGCTGCACTATCATTATTTTTATAGCTATCACTAAGGGATTGATATAGCTTCAATTTCTCCGCATGCTCTCGGTAGATGGTCTCATAGCTTTCCAAGAGGTCTTGGTAATAAGTTTTTATTTCCTCCGTCCAATCTTTGACCGGAATATAGCCCTCTTTTTCATTGCCATAGAGGTGGTTCATGGTGTCCGGGTCTTGTATGTAGTCCAGCTCCTTTTTTTGCGTCCTCAGCATCCTCCCGATATATACGAAGAAAGCCCTCGTCTCCCAATTGGTTTTGGCGAACATCACGAGCTAGCTTTAAGCGGGGAATGAATGCAATGACCAAGACCACAAGGCTTCCGATGAAAAAGGTTCGGAATCCCTGGCTATCGACAATCTTCAGGGTCTCCATCTTCAAAAGGGACATAGACCGTTTCCGCCCGGTCTTCCTTCCCTCAACAACTTCTACCTTGGGCAGGCAGGAGAGGGCAAAAAGCAGGAGGGAGTAGCCGATGAAGACCAAAGAAAAGAGGGGAGAGGAGGGAGGAAAGAGCTCCAGGTGAACCATTCCCCCGGGGGAGGTCCACATCCATTCCTCCCCCAACAAACGCAGGACGACCTTTCCGGCAAAGAGGGGGTTGGCACTGTTTTGGAAAAGCGGAAGATTTTGGGTCAAGACAAAGAGTCCGGCAAATAAGGTCAGGGAAAGAGCCAGGGCCTTTTGGCTGTGAAAACGGGTGGAGAAGAAAAGGGAGAGCATGGACCAAAACAGGGCAATGGAGAGAAAACTGACCAGGGAAAGAACGAGGACCTCCCAGCCGTAGTAAAAAAGGGGAGAGGAGGAAAGATCGGATAAGTTGCCCGGGTCCATGATCCGGTAGAGGGCTTGTCCACCTGCTAGGGGCAGACCAAGGAAGGAGAGGATGAGGAAGGAAAAAAGGCCCAGAAAAAGGAGGTAGAGGACCAGGTCGAAGACAATAACCAGGGCTTTTGCCAGGATGACCTTAGCCTTTGCCAGAGGCTGGGTGTAGAGAAAATGAATCGTCTCGTTCTCTCTTTCCTCGGCATAGAAATTGGCGTAGAGAAGGACAAAAAAGAGAAAGACGGGAAGACCCAGCAAGACCGGTGAGCGATGGATAAAGGCTTCGACCATATTCTCGCCTAGGGGATGAACGTTGGTGTAGGGGTCATCTTCATCGAGGCGGAGGAGTTCCTGATTCTTGAACACTTGCCACTTTAAGTTTTGCCTTTGCTCGCCGAAATGATCTGTAGCAAATTCCCGCAAGATGTCGGGATGCACATGACACGCTTCACGGTTCCTCCTTATACGCTATGGTTTGGGCCCTGGGCCCATTTCTCATTCTCATTCATCCTCACTCTAGCAGGGGGCAATCTACCCACCGTCTAAAAGGGACGTGGACCGCAATTTTTGTAAAAAAAAGCCCCCGAAGCCGAAAGGCTGGGGGCACTTTGCTACTTTTATTGGTTTTCCACCGGGCTCAGGTGTAAATCAATATATTGTGGAGGATCCTCCGGGCCAAATCCACCCAGGATGACACCGGTCCCATCCTTCAAGGAGTAGTAAAGAATATACAATCCGGACCCAATCTCCTCATGAGGTAAGTGGTCGAAGTCTGCCCAAGTCACCTTGTCCACCCCCACCTGGCTCACATAGCGGAGGACATCCTCCTTGGTTTGTATCTCCTTTGCCTGGATTTTGGTCTCATTTTTATCAGGCAGATCGGGGGTCTTCACAAGGCTGAGTTTCACCGTATCCGGCGCCTGATCCATGGATGGCCCATCCAAATAAATGCCATTTCCATCCTTTAGCCGGTATTCAACGCTCCAGCCATTCGGGTCGCCTTCGACAGGCTTGGTGGTCTCATGGGGTAAGTGGTCAAAGTCCGACCAGTTGATATTTTTCCCGCCTTTTTGATTGAAATACTGGAGGAACTGGGCGGCAGTGGTCACATCCTGGCTCTGGATCGGGGCCTGCCGGAAAAAGTGAAAGTAGGCGACAATGGCGATGAGGATCAGGATGCCTACAAGAGTACGACGTCTATTTTTGTCTTTCATAGCAATTACTCCTTTTTTTCTTAGGCCATGGCCTCGGGGAACATCTCCATGTACCGGGATTCAGACCCGCTTCCATCGATGATCTCTTCGATAATTTTTCCGTCCTTTAGCCAGAGGATGTCCTGGGTCATCTTATCCACTTCACTCAGGGTGTGGCTGGAGATGAGGATGGTGGTTCCCGCTTCAACCAGGTCTTTGAGGAGGCGGCGGACTTTGACAATGGCTGCCGGATCCAGACCGTTAAGGGGCTCATCCAGGATCATGAGTTTGGGCTTATTGAGCATAGCCAGGGCTAAGAGGAGGTGCTGTTTCATACCCAGGGAATAGTCGCCGACCTTTTTATTCATATAGCTTTCAATATCCAGAGCATCTACTACTTCTTTCACCCGATCCGGATCCAGTTTTTGGGCCTTTTGAATAAAAAAGAGGTGGTCGTAGCCGGTCAGGTAGTCGTAAAGGACACGGTTGTCTTTGAGAAAGGAGCAGGAATAGAAGATCTTGAGGTCTGTATTCTTTAACCCGACGACTTCGATGGTTCCTGGGCTTGGAGAGATAATGTTGGAGATACAATTAAAGAGGGTGGATTTTCCGGCTCCGTTGGGTCCAACCAAGGCATAGATGCCGGGTTGATCCAGGGTCATGGTAATGCCTTTGAGGACCTCTTGTTTTCCATAGGACTTCTTTAGATCCTTAATTTGTAAAATGGCCATGATTAACTCCGATCTTTTCATTCATTATCTTTGTGTTGAACAAATACGTGTCCAACCAAGCCAAAGACCAACCCCCAAACTAAAAAAACGACCATCACCAGAGGAGGACTGGCCAGGGGGAGATCCCGCAGGACAGAAAGACTATTGTCAGCCACCAGGGAAACTTCCAGGTAGGGGAAGGGGGTCAGGGCCCGAAGGCTTGCTGGAAGGAAGCGGCACAGGACATAACCGGCCAATAGGAGAGCCGTGGTGGCGAAGATGAGGTTGTTTTTTTTCCGGATAAAGAGGGAGAGGAAGGTGGCCAGGGCAGAGATGAAGAAACTGACCAAAAAGAGGGTGACCATAGTTCGCCCTACAAAACCGGCAACGCTAATAAAGCGGTAGCCCCCATTTTCATAGAAGGCTACGGGATAGTTATAACTTCCAAAGCCTTCACAGACCCCGCCCAGAAGGATCTGAAAACCGAAGAAGACGGTGATGACAAAAACGGAGATCAGGACATGGGCAAGGATTTTCATCCAGTGGATGGTTTTTCGCCGGTAACCGGACGTGTACATGAGTTCGATTTGCCGCCCCCCCTCCCGGTCTGTCGTATAGCCGGTCATAACCATAAGGAGGACTAAAGCCAGACAAAGAAGGCCGGAATGCTCGTTGATTAACAACTCATAGGGGAAGAAAAACCCGTCCGCCTCGTTCTTTGAGGTTCGCAGGACATATTCATCCCGAACTTTTGGACTCTCGAAGTGGTCGTAGGGGGAAATTGAGATGACATATTCGCCAACAAGCGGTTTTGCCCCTCTTTTCCCGGCTTCACGGTAGATGTCCTGGGTAAAGCTAAGGCTGGTGCCGGGGTAGTTCATCTTTCGAAACATGTGATCATACCAATCCACCTCTTTCTGAGCCCGCCGGCTAAGAGCGTCATAATAGGCTGCACTGTCATTATTTTTATAGCTATCACTAAGGGATTGATATAGCTTCAATTTCTCTTCCTGCTCCCGGTAGGTGGTCTCATAGCTTTCTAAGAGGGTTTGGTAATAGGTTTTTATTTCCTCGGTCCAATCCTTGACCGGGATATAGCCCTCTTTTTCATTGCCATAGAGGTGGTTCATGGTGTCCGGATCTTGTATGTAGTCCAGCTCTTTTTTTGCGTCCTCAGCCTCCTCTTGGTACACACGAAGAAAGCCCTCGTCCCCCAATTGGTTTTGGCGAACGTCACGAGCCAGCTTTAAGCGGGGAATAAATAAAATGACCAAGACCACAAGGCTGCCGATGAAAAAAGTTCGGAATCCCTGGCTATCGACAATCTTCAGGGTCTCCATCTTTATAAGAGACATGGACCGTTTCCGCCCCGCCTTCCTTCCCTCAACAACCTCCACCTTGGGCAGGCAGGAGAGGGCAAAAAGCAGGAGGGAATAGCCGATGAAAACCAAAGAAAAGAGGGGAGAGGAAGGAGGAAAGAGTTCTACCTGAACCATTCCTCCGGGGGATGTCCACACCCATTCCTCCCCCAGTAAACGCAGGACGACATTTCCGGCAAAGAGGGGGTTGGCACTGTTTTGGAAAAGCGGAAGGTGTTGGGTCAAGACAAAGAGCCCGGCAAATAAGGTCAGGGAAAGAGCCAAAGCCTTTTGGCTGTGAAAACGGGTGGAGAAGAAAAGGGAGAGCATGGACCAAAACAGGGCGATGGAGAGAAAACTGAGCAAGGAAAGAAGGAGGACCTCCCAGCCGTAATAGAAAAGGGGAGGAGAAGAAAGATCAGATAAGCTGGCCGGGTCCATGATCCGGTAGAGGGCCTGTCCACCTGCCGGGGGCAGACCCAGGAAGGAGAGGATGAGGAAGGAGAAAAACCCCAGAAAAAGGAGGTAGAGGGCCAGGTCGAAGAGAATGACCAGGGCCTTTGCCAGGATGACCCTGGCCTTTGCCAGAGGCTGGGTGTAGAGAAAATGAATGGTCTGGTTTTCTCTTTCCTCGGCATAGAAATTGGCGTAGAGAAGGACAAAAAAGAGAAAGACGGGAAGACCCAACAAGACCGGAGAGCGGTGGATAAAGGCTTCGACCATATTCTCGCCTAGGGGATGAACGTTGGTGTAGGGGTCATCTTCATCGAGGCGGAGGAGTTCCTGATTCTTGAACACTTGCCACTTTAAGTTTTGCCTTTGCTCGCCGAAATGATCGGATGCAAATTCCCGGAAGATGTCGGAGTGGGTCCGGATAAATTCCTGGTTAAATTCTGCAGAATGAAGGTCATACTTCAAATTTTTCCGCCGACCTTCTCGATATTCGGGAGAATTGGGCGACAATTTTTCCAGCTTGTCGATATTCACATAGGGAGTGTTCGATTGGATGGAATCAATTGCTTTCTTTTCATTATATTCTGTGATGATGTCTTGAATTTTCTTATTGCTGGAATCAGGAAAATAACTATAAATAGAGGACTCATCGGCCTCAAAGCGATGTTCAACAAGCCCTGTAAGGTAGTTGGGTTGGAGAAGATAGGCATAAATACAGAGGAGGAGGGAAAAAAGGAGAATGATCCAGGGCTTTTTTTGCCGAAAATGCTTCTTAATTTCGAAAGTAAACATGATTTCTCCTTAATAGTGAAAGAGGCTTCCATGATGGGAAGCCTCGCAGTGATTCTTGATTTCCTGAATTATATCTGTCCGGGAGATAGAGGAATCAGACCATGATAGGTGACAGTAACTCTATTGCTGGAGGTTGGAACGACTTTTACTTTTGGAATATATCCCTCATAGGTGAATCCATAATTCCCCGACCGATGAACAAAAATTGTTTCATCAATTCTTTGATTTCTTAAATAATTTCTATCTTCAGAAACAGACATCCAAGGATCGACAACGATGCAGGGTTTCACATCTTCCTCATGTACAGGTTTCGCTTGTGCTGGTGGAATAAACACACAGGCAAGGAAGAGGACAACAAAAACAGAAATAATCCAATACCGTTTTTTCATAGCTTGCTCCTTTCAAGCACATAAAAGAAAACGTTTATCTAATTGTCATTTTATTACGATGTCACCAAGATGTCAATGTATATTTGTTAATAATATTTGAGGTTACTCTAAAGGTCTGCACCATCACCATCCTTTCCATCAACAGCAAAGCCTCACCTTACCCCCAAATCCTCCTTCATCAGCCGGAGGGCCAGGTCGGAGTCCTCTTGGGCCAGGAGACCCATGGCGTAGAGGGAGTAGGTCCGGTCGATGTAGACCCGGGGGGAGGCAGGGTAGAGGAGGGGACGTTGTTCGGGGTCGGGGTCCATGCCCAGGACCCGGTCGGGTTGGGGGGAGTGGACCAGGACCCCGCCGGTCCCGATGATGGTGGAGAAGTGGGTCAGGTCCTTGCCGCTCAGGTAATAGATGGACCGGCCGGTGAACTCCCGGCGGAGGGTTCCCACATGCCGGCTCAGGGCCTTGAGGTAGGCCGCCCGGGCCATGGCCTGGTCGATGGCCACCTCCTCGGGGCTATCCGGGATGAGCCGGGTGTTGGCAGTCCGCCTTTGGCAGGCGGAGGCGTAGTCGGCGGGATAGAGGGCTTCCAGGGCCTCGTGGCCGACGTTCTCCAGGAGGCTTTGGGCCGAATACCGCATGCCCAGGTCGCCTTCGACCGTCCGCTTGTCCAGGGGTTCCTGGAGACCTTCCTCCCGGAGCTCATAGGTCTTGTCCCCAATCCGGAGGCGGGGCTCCCGGGGATGGCCCAAGCCCACGGAGTGGATGTCCGTGGTGGCGCCCCCGATGTCAACCAGGAGGAGGTCGCCCAGGCCGGCCTGGCTCCCGGTTCCCAGAGAAAGGAGGCGGGCCGCCTGGAGAACAGCATCCGGGGTGGGCATGATGACCTTGCCCAGGCGGTCTTCCAGGACATCCAGGCCCTTGGACCGGGTGATCCGGCTCATGAAGATGGACCGGATGACTCGGCGGGCGGGGTCAGCGTTCAAGACATTGACCTGGGGCATGAGGTTTTCTGTGGGAAAGACCTCGAAGCCGGTCCCTTCCAAGATGTCCACCACCTGGTCACGGACGGCCCGGTTGCCGGCCACGACGACCGGAGGCCGCCGGGTCAGTCCGGTCAGCTTTTGGGCATGGTCCAGGATGGTCAGTCGGTTGCCCTGGTCGGTTCCTCCGGCAAGGAGGAGGATGTCGGGGGACAGCCGGTCCATCTCCGCGATGTCTGCCTCATCCAAGCGGAGGGCGTAGGTTTTGAGGATCCTGGCTCCGGCCCCCAGAGCAGCCCGGGTGGCGGCTTCGGCGGTCAGCTTCCGACCCAGGCCGATGGCCACCATCTTGAGCCCGCCGGCGGCGGAGGAGCAGAGGAGGGCCTTGTTCCATGAGGGCTTAGTCCCGGAGGCCTCTTCCAAGCCCTCCAGGACCCGGTCCACCCCTAGAGTCACGGACCGGTCCACGGTTGTGGTGGACTGGGCCCGGGCCAGGATCCGGCCGACCCGGCCATCCACCAGGGTCCCCTTGGTGAAGGTGGACCCGATGTCAATCAAAAGGTAGTTCATGGTTTAGCGAGCGGCGGCAGGATCGACCATCTGCCGGTCCTTAACCACGAGCTTTCCTTCTTTATAGACTTCGGAAACGTGGTTGGTCCCGAAGTGGTAGAGGGCGAAGTCCAGGTTGGGGACCTTCATGACGGTAAGGTCGGCCTTCTTGCCGGTGTGGAGGGAGCCGACCGTCTCTGCCCGGCGGACCGAGTAGGCGGCGTTGATGGTGACGGCATTATAGACTTCCACCGGGGTCATCCGGAGGTAGAGGCAGCCCAGCTGCATGGCGAATTGGAGGTTGGCCATGGGGCAGGAGCCGGGGTTGCAGTCGGTGGTCACGGTGATGGCCATGCCGGCATCCAGCATCTTCCGGGCCGGGGCGTAGGTGTCCTGGATCAGGGAGAAGGTGGTTCCGGGGAGGAGGTTGCCGATGACGCCGGCCTCCGCCATCTTATGGATGTCCTCATCTGTCACCATCATGAGGTGTTCGGCGGAGGTGGCCCCCACCTCAGCAGCGACGGCGGACCCGCCGATGGACTCGATCTCATCTGCATGGATCCGGGTGGCGAAGCCCAGGTCCTTGGCAGCCAGGAGGAGGCGTTTGGACTGGGCGGCTGTGTAGACCCCCTTCTCGCAGAAGACGTCCACGAACTCCGCCAGCTTCTCCGCCTTGACATCGGGGAGCATGGCGATGATATTATCGATGAGTTCATCTTCCCTTCCCTTATATTCAGGGGGGATGACATGGGCGGCCATGAAGGTGGAGACCAGGTCGGCGGGCAGGGTCTCATTGAGCTTCCTGACCACCTCCATCTGCCGCTTTTCCGTCTCCCAATTCAGGCCATAGCCCGACTTGGCCTCGATGGTGGTCACCCCGTGGATCATCATGGTTTCCACCAGGTCCCGGGTCTTGTCATAGAGCTGGTCGAAGGAGGATTCCCGGGTGGCCTTCAGGGTGGACAGGATCCCCCCGCCTTCCTCCAGGATTTCCAGGTAGGACATCCCGTTGAGCTTTTTGGAGAATTCATGTTCCCGGGAGCCGCCGTAGACCAGGTGGGTGTGGCAGTCGATCAGGCCGGGGAGGGCGATGTGGCCGGACCGGTCCAGGACCTCGGTTTCCGGACCAACCAGGTCGGCGGGGACTTGTCCGCAACCGGTGGCCAGGATCTTCCCGTCCTTGAAGGCAATATAGGCATCGTCTAGGATGTCAGCTTGGTTCATCTCCTGACCACGAAGGGGGTGGCCGGGATCATGGGGGGCAAATACTTGGTTGAAGTGGGTGAGAATGCGGTCAGCGTACATGGATCCTCCTTTGTGCCGGCTCATGGGCCGGCAGGGGTTCAAAAGAAGCGAAAGGGTCGACCTCCGCTTGAGAGAAGATTTTTATCGTCTACCTATTATATTCCCTCACGATCCAATTACAGTCAAAAAAACCCTTTCCAAATTGACCATAAAAAGACGGAAGCCGACTATTCTTAACTTGTTAAGGAAAAGATTCTGCCTTTTTGTCGGTTTTTGTTGCAAAAGTAAGGAGGAAAAGATGTTAGATAACAAGGAAATCGCCGGGGCCATGCGGATCCAGCTGGACTTCGACGAACTGCCGGAGATGCCGGCCTTCAAGGAAGGCATCCGCCGGGCACCGGACCGGGGCTTCCGGCTCAACCAGGCCCAAACGGAAGTTGCCTTGAAGAATGCCCTTCGCTACATTCCGGAAAGGTTCCATGAGGAACTTATCCCTGAATTTTTGGAAGAGCTGAAAACCCGTGGCCGGATTTATGGCTACCGCTTCCGTCCGGAAGGGCGGATCTATGGCAAGCCCATCGATGAATACAAGGGGAAATGCACCGAAGGCAAGGCCATCCAGGTTATGATCGACAACAACCTGGACTTCGATGTCGCTCTTTATCCCTATGAACTGGTCACCTACGGAGAGACCGGGTCTGTTTGCCACGACTGGATGCAGTACCGTTTGATTAAAAAGTACCTGGAGAACCTGACCGATGAGACCACCCTGGTCATGGCTTCGGGCCATCCCGTGGGTCTCTTCAAGTCACGGAAGAATTCTCCTCGTGTGGTCATCTCCAACGGCATCCTCATCGGTGAATACGACAACCATGAGGACTGGGAGATTGCTGAAGAGATGGGCGTGACCAACTACGGACAGATGACCGCCGGCGGCTGGATGTACATCGGGCCCCAGGGCATTGTCCACGGAACCTTCAACACCATCCTCAACGCTGGCCGCCTGAAGCTGGGCCTGGGCCATGAGGATGACCTGTCCGGCAAACTCTTTGTCACCTCCGGCTTGGGCGGGATGTCCGGTGCCCAGGGAAAGGCAGCGGAGATTGCCCATGCGGTAGCCATTGTTGCTGAAGTCGACATCTCCCGGATTGAGACACGTCTGGAGCAGGGCTGGATTTCCAAGCTGGCCGAGACCCCCGAAGAGGCTTGCAAAATGGCCAAGGAGTCCCTGGATAAGAAGGAAGCCATGTCCATTGCCTACCATGGCAACATTGTCGACCTCCTCGAATACATCTATGACCATGACATCCACATTGACCTCCTCTCCGACCAGACCTCCTGCCACAATGCCCATGACGGCGGCTACTGCCCGGTGGGCCTGACCTTTGAAGAGCGGACCAAGATGCTGGCTGAAGATCCCAAGACCTTCCGTGAGTTGGTGGACAAGACCCTCCACAGACACTTCAACATCATCAAAAAGCTGACCGAGCGTGGAACCTACTTCTTTGACTACGGGAACTCCTTCATGAAGGCGGTTTACGATGCCGGTGTCAAGGAAATCTCCCGGAACGGTGTCGACGACAAAGACGGCTTTATCTGGCCCTCCTATGTCGAAGACATCATGGGACCCCTCCTCTTCGACTATGGCTATGGCCCCTTCCGTTGGGTCTGCCTGTCCGGCAAGCATGAGGACCTGATTGCCACGGACCATGCGGCGATGGAGGCCATTGATCCTACTCGCCGCTACCAGGACCGGGACAACTACAACTGGATCCGGGATGCGGAAGCAAACCAGCTGGTCGTCGGAACCCAGGCTCGTATCCTTTATCAGGATGAAGTGGGCCGTGTCAACATCGCCCTGGCCTTCAACAAGCTGGTCCGGGAAGGGAAGATCGGCCCTGTCATGATCGGCCGTGACCACCATGACGTCTCCGGTACGGATTCTCCCTTCCGCGAGACCTCCAATATCCGTGACGGTTCCAACGTCTGTGCCGATATGGCCATCCAGTGCTACGCCGGGAATGCGGCTCGCGGAATGACCTATGTGGCCCTCCACAACGGTGGCGGAGTGGGAATCGGCAAGTCCCTCAACGGTGGCTTCGGCCTGGTCCTCGATGGATCGGAAAAAGTGGACGAGATCATCCGCCTCTCCCTCTCTTGGGACGTTATGGGCGGGGTGGCCCGTCGGTCCTGGGCTCGGAATGAGCACGCTTTGGAAGTGGCGGCCGAGTGGAATAAAAACCATGAGGATGGCCATATTACCCTTCCATTTATCGCCAATGATGATAAAGTAAAAGAGGCGGTCAAGAAACTTTTTGACTAAGGAATAAGCAGGTGGAGAAGGCCGGTCCCGGCCTTCTTCGGCTTGTTATCGATGGCAAAGGAAAAAGGACAGGAGGACATTCGTGTCAAAAAAGAAAGTGCTATTTACGGTCGAGTTGGACCAATCCGGAAGAGACTTGCTGGATCAGAATGATATTGAAATCATCGTCTCGCCCGACCAGAAGGAAGAAACCTTCATCAAGATTCTCAAGGAAGAGAAGATTGATGCCATCATCACCCGGGTGGATCCCATCACCCCGGCTATGATGGATGCTTCCCCCAACCTCAAGGTTGTCGCCAAGCACGGCGTCGGCCTGGACAACATCGATGTGGACTATGCGACCAAAAAGGGCATCCAGGTTACCTGGGCTCCGGGCGGCAATGCCAACTCTGTAGCCGAACACACCCTCATGCTCCTCTTCATGGTGGCTCGCCGGGTCCGCCACGTTGACCAGGAACTCCGCAGCGGAAACTACAACGTCCGCTACACCCTCAAGAACACCTACGAGCTGGGCGGACATACCCTGGGCCTCATCGGCTGTGGCCGGATCGGCCAGATGCTGGCGGAAAAAGCCGCTTGCCTGGGCATGAAGGTCATCGGCTATGACCCCTACCAGAAGCAGGAAAATATGAAGGCCCCCATCACCCTGGAGGATAGCAAGGAAGAGGTCCTGAAAGAGGCGGACTTCATTTCCCTCCACCTTCCCGGAACGCCGGAGACCCATCGTTCCTTCGGCATGGCGGATTTCAAGGCCATGAAGAAGACCGCTTCCCTGGTTAACTGTGCCAGAGGCGAAGTCGTCAACACCGAAGACCTCATCGAAGCCATCAAGGCCGGCGAAATCGTCGGTGCTGCCCTGGATGTCTTTGAGCAGGAACCCTTGCCCATGGATTCCCCGCTCTATGATATGGAAGAAGTCATCCTGACCCCCCATACGGCAGCGACCACCCGTGAGGCGGTCTACAACTGCTGCACCATGGCCGCCACCGGCGTCATTGAAGTATTAAAGGGAGAGCCTGTCTCCTATCCCGTAAACCATTTGGATAATTTGGAATATCGTTAAGGAGGATATCCATGGCCAAAGAAAACCTGAACCCTTTTGAATCTGCCCAAGCCAAGATCAAGAAAGCCTGCGAAACCCTGGGCTACAGCGACGACGTCTACCAGATCCTGTCCCAGCCCCAGCAAGTCATTGAAGTCAACATCCCTGTCCAGATGGACGACGGGACCACCAAGGTCTTCAAGGGCTACCGGTCCCAGCACAACAATGCCATCGGCCCCTACAAGGGTGGAATCCGCTTCCACCAGAACGTCAATATTGACGAAGTCAAGGCCCTCTCCATTTGGATGACCTTCAAGTGTGGCGTCATGAACGTCCCCTTCGGCGGCGGCAAGGGCGGTGTCATCGTTGACCCCAAGACCCTGTCCGACAATGAGCTCGAGCAGCTCTGCCGTGGCTATGTGGACAAACTCTACCGGAACCTGGGCGAATACTATGACATCCCCGCTCCCGACGTCGGCACTAACACCAAAGTCATGTCCTGGATGCAGGATGAGTACTGCAAGATCAACCAGGGCAATGCCAACTTCGGCGTATTCACCGGCAAGGACCCCAAATGGGGCGGCTCCCTGGGACGTGGTGCAGCCACCGGCTACGGCATCTACCTGATCGCCAAATTTGCTGCTGAGAAGATCGGCATCGAGATGAAGGGCGCCAAGGTTTCCGTCCAAGGCTTCGGCAATGCCGGAAAATTCACCGTCAAGAATATGTGCAAGGGCGGTGCCAAGGTCGTGGCCATCTCCGAATGGACCCGTGAAAAAGGCACCTATGCCATCTACAATGAAAACGGCTTCGACTTCGACGAACTGGAAGCCTACATGGAAAAGAATGGCAACCTCATCAACTTCCCCGGCTCCAAGGAGCTCAATGAAGAGGAATTCTTCACCCTGGATGTGGACATCTTCGCTCCCTGTGCTCTGGAAAATGCCATCACCGAAGAAGTGGCCCACAAGCTCCAGTGCAAGCTGGTCGCCGAAGCCGCCAACGGCCCCACCACCCCCGCCGGTGAGAAAGTCCTCATGGACCGTGGTATCGTCATTACTCCGGATATCCTGACCAACGCCGGTGGCGTCACCGTCTCCTACTTCGAGTGGGTACAGAACCTGGCCGGCCGCTACTGGACCGAAGAAGAAGTTGTTCAGCGTCAGGACGCGGCTACCGAAGTTGCCTTTAATGACATCTGGGATCTCGCTCAAGAGCACAAGTGCTCCATGCGTGATGCCGCTTACCTCGTTTCCATTAAGCGGATCTACGAAGCCATGAAATTCCGCGGCTGGGTAAAATAGCCTGAAGAGCAGTCACAGATAAGCGGTCATAGAGAAGCCCCTTGGCCCTGTGCCGGGGGAAATAAGAAAGAAAGCCCCTCGGCCTGATGCCGAGGGGCTTTTTTGTGGGGGGCGAGGGTTGGCAGAGCCGGGCTGGGTGGTGTATCTTGCCTGGAAAGTATCAAGCACTTCGTTTCTTATAAGGTAACAAATTCCGGTGAAAGCCTTGAAAGATCTAGGATTTTTTGTTAGAATAATTGAGATACCGGGGTGTGGCGCAGTTCGGTAGCGCACTTGTCTGGGGGACAAGGGGCCGGAGGTTCAAATCCTCTCACTCCGATCAATAAAGAAACGGCTTGAAAGCAATGGTTTCAGGCCGTTTTTCTTTTGCTTTAGGTTATCCACATTTTGGATTTTGCCCCCAATTTTGCCCCCAATTTTTTTCTAGATTATTTTGGCCATCTGGACTTTTTTTTCTATCATAGTGTTGGTTTGAAGAAATCGCCACAACCACCACTACTAAGGAGACAAAAATGTAGTGTTGATTTGCAAAAAATCGCCCAACCACCACTACTGAGGCGGAGAAACTATAGTGTTGATTTGCGGAAATCGCCACAACCACCACTACTGAGGCGGAGAAATCGTAGTGTTGATTTGTAAAAATCGCTACAACCACCACTACTGAGGCGGAGAAACTATAGTGTTGATTGACAGAAAATCGCCAAACCACCACTACTGAGGTGGAGAAATCATAGTGTTGATTGGCAGAAAACCACCAAACCACCACTAGGCGAGAGCGGGCAGAGGACAATATTCCCTCATCGGATAGAAAGAAAGCGTTTTTTAGGATAGAATAGGAGAAGAAAGAAAAGGGGTTGAACAGGGACAAGGGCGGATTTCCTGCCCGGGACCTAGAAAGGATAATCACTTGAGTAAATCAATTAAAGTGGTGGACACGATCCTGCGGGATGCATCGCAGAGTTTGATTGCGACAAGACTGACCACCAAGGAAATGGAAGGGGCTCTGGATTTAATTGACTCGGCCGGATATTATGCCGTGGAGTGCTGGGGTGGAGCGACCTTCGACACCTGCATGCGTTATCTGAATGAGGATCCTTGGGAAAGGCTTCGGACTTTCCGCAAGGGGCTGAAGAATACCAAGACCCAGATGCTCCTCCGCGGACAGAACGTCTTGGGCTACAAGAACTATCCGGACGATTTCGTGGAGCTCTTTGTCGCCAAGTCAATTGAAAACGGGATTGACATTATCCGGATCTTCGATGCCCTGAATGATCCGAGAAATCTGGAGACCGCCATGAAGGCGACCAAGAAGTACGGGGGCCATGCCCAGGCGGCGATTTGCTATACGACGGGTCCGGTCTTCACCCTGGATTATTTCACCAAACTCACCAAAGAGATGGAAGAGCTGGGTGCGGACTCCATATGCATTAAGGATATGGCGGGCCTGTTGACCCCGGACCGGTCCTTCAAGTTGATTCAGGCCATGAAGAAGGTTACCGACCTTCCCATTGAGGTCCATAGCCATACTACCGCCGGAACAGCTTCGATGAGTCTTCTCAAGGGAGTGGAAGCCGGGGTTGACATCATTGACACTGCCCTGTCTCCCTTAGGCGGCGGGACATCCCACCCGGCCACCGAGACCATGCACATCACCTTGAGTGAGATGGGCTACGATACCGGCCTTGATCTGGAAGTTCTTCAAAAACTGGCGGAGTACTTCGGACCCATCCGGGACAAGTATGTCAAAGACGGCGTTCTCAACATTAAAATGTTGGAAGTGGAGCCCAAGGCCCTGGTCTATCAGGTTCCCGGCGGCATGCTCTCCAACCTGCTTTCCCAGCTCATCCAACAGGGACGGCCGGAACTCTATGAGCCGGTCTTGAAAGAAGTCCCCAACGTCCGGGCAGACCTCGGTTATCCACCCCTGGTGACCCCCATGTCCCAGATGGTCGGGACCCAGGCCACCATGAATGTCCTCATGGGCGAGCGTTACAAGCTGGTCCCTAAAGAAGTCAAGGACTATGTCAAAGGGCTCTATGGCCAGCCTCCCGCACCTATCTCCGATGAGATCCGGACCAAGATGATCGGCAATGCCGCGGTCATGACTGACCGGCCGGCCGACCACTTGGATCCCATTCTTCCCAAGCTGCGTGAAGAGACTGCAGGCTTGGCGAGAACGGAAGAAGATGTTCTCTCCTATGGATCCTTCCCCGAAGTGGCCAAGGATTTCCTCCAGAAAAAGTACGCCTAACTTCTGAAACAATCAGCAGACAAGAAGAGGGCGGAGTCCAACACCGGGATTCCGCCCTCTATTTTTCTCTATACTTTCTTTTCTTAAACCAACCTTCCTTTAATCAATAATACATGGGTCTAATTAGAGAAGGATAGTTGCTCAATAGAGATTGAAAATAAGCGATATGCCCATTATAATAATGAATATGAATACACTAGGATATGATTTTTTTAGTGAGGAATCGATTGAAATAAAAAATGGTCAATCCTGGAAGAATAGACGATTTCATAAAAATTATGGTCGTGAATAACCAGATCAATGGAAGTAGAGGAGGAAGAGGATGAAACGTTTTTTCATGCGAAGTCTTAGCTTCTTGTTAGGCATAGCCATGCTTCTTACGGCGATGCCGATCCAGTCTTCGGCATCACCGGCATATCCCGAGGAAATGCAAAATAGCTTACTTCGCCAGGCGAATGGGAATAGCTTCGATTATGATGCGATCCCGGAGGAGAAAATCAAATTTATTAACCAGAAGTCGGTCTCTGATCCGGCAGACCTGGGCGATGATCCGGCAACAAAGGAAGAGGCAAATGAACAGATAAAAAATGCCCAGATGCCGAATACCTACCACATCAAAGTTCAATATATGGCGGTTAAAGATGGGGAAGAAGTGCCCATCTTTCAACCCTATGAAGCAACCGTGGGGGATGAGGAATATCGGTATACCGACAACCGGGGAACTGAACAACCGGTAATGTCTGATGCGGAGAAAAGTCAGATTAATAAGACGGTGAATCTTCCGGATATTGATGGTTACACCCGTCCCACCCCCAAAGTCCAATTGAATTACGATTACATTAAACAGAAGGCAATTGAGGGGACAAAGAGCGGAACGGAGTATATGGCCCTCCACCCGTATCGCTATCAGGCAAAGGAAGGGCAAATACGTGTTAAGCATGTTTTCCAGGGGCTATACGATAAAAATCAATATGGACCAAAAGATGGAGAAGATCAGCTGATCTATACGACAGTTAATGGTCTTGTTGGATCAGACGTGATTGTCCAGCCTCTTCGCGAGGAGGAGAGAATTGGTTACACTCCGGAGAAAACAGTGATCCATACGAGAATTCCGGAGAATAAAGAAGATGCGGTTATTGAATATCGTTACAACCGTGACGCCTTCAATATCCGATTTGATATGGACGGCGGATCGGCGGTTCCTTCGCAGAGACTCTACTATGGACAGACCATCCCCAATCTGGATCTGAAACCTGAAAAAATTGGGGCAACTTTCGATGGTTGGAAGGCGAACGTCGACTTGTACTACAAGACGGATGACGGCGTAAAAACGCTGGCCAAAGGGACAACATTCCATATGGATCAATTTCCTGATGGGATTAAAGAAGCCATGCCAGCCCAGAATATTACCTTTACTGCACTCTGGAAACAGAATCCAAAAGCCAATTATACGATTCAATTCTGGACACAGAAGGCTGAATCGGATGCTTATGATTTCATTGCAGCCAAAGTGGTCACCGATGCGGAAACCGGGTCAAGACCTGATCTTTCCACCATGATGCCCGATGGCATTAAATTCCCTGAAATCGAGAAGTCCCTGACCGACCAAGGGAAAGAAAAGGAACTCAACAAGTATTACGTTCGCAACACGGAGAAGATCCTGGAAGCCAATAGCGAAAAGATCCAAAACGAGGACGGCACATCCGCAAATTTGGTCAAGAAAGTTCAGCCTGACGGTAGTACCACATATAATATTTATTATAATCGTCAGACATACACGATGCTATTTGAAAAATTCGGTATAGACCATCCGGAATATGGCTATCCGGCTAAAGAAGCAAAGATGGTGCTTCCTGATGGAACAAAATATGATTCTACTAAGGAAGTGAACAAGCCATACAATTTCAAAGCGAAGTTCGGCGAGAGAATGACAAAATGGCCTAACGATATGTGGCTCATAGGGGAAGGTGGAATCGACTTTGACCCAAATCGTAGTTTTATAGGCTGGCAGTTAAATTCAGAAAACAATAATAATGAAGACCAAAGTCTATATCTTGATACACCGCCGTATTGGCTAACATCAAAGGATTTTATAGATAGAGATTATGGTGCACTAGATCCAGATGTAACGCGTGCAACTCACTCAACTTCAACTGGAGAATTGCTACCTGAGAGAACTATTTCTCTTGGACCTTCTTCAAGTGAACAATATCAATTCGCTATCTATTATATGGAATATTTGTTTGAGGGCATCGATGGTGCACTCCACTATAATCCTGATATGTCATATACCAAGATTGATACATCAGGTTCATACGAATATCCTGCTCCGGGCATTGTAGGTTTTAAGCCTAGGTATGTTGGGATTAATCCTTTTAACGACGCTAAGGAGCGTCCTGCTAAGAAAAAAGGTCATACGGAAGACCTATCAAAGCTTACTTTTGATGAGCTTGGCAAGGAATTAGATAAAACTGAAGAAAATAGAAAAAATAATGAGAAGTCATTCTTTGAACCTATAGCTGAGAAGGGAATTAACGGAGTCCCTTTCAAAGATATTCCTAGATACCGCTTTGCATTTACCTATGAACGTGAGAAATACAAGCTGTTTCTTGACACGAATCCGTCAGATATAAATGAACATTCTGATTTTGCTGGCAAGAAGCTTGCAAGTGGTAAGGATGCGACTGTAACTGATGTATATTATGATATGCCTCTCAGAAAACTAAATCTTGACGAGGAATATAAGCTTACTGAGGCGGATAGACCTGCCAATGTGCCGGATGACTTCGTTTTCAAGGGATGGGCGATGGACCCTCAGGGTAGCAAGCTGATTAAAGATACAGTGAAGAAATCTGAAGAGCTTGAGGCTAAAATCGGTGATAAGTATGAAGAATTAGCTAAGAATTCTAAGGACAAGGATAAGAAATTCAAGATACAGAATGAAATAAAAGAATTAAAGGCTAAGCTTGCCGATGCTGATGCTAATATGCCTAATTATGATATAGTTCTTTATGCGAAATGGGGCGAACCTGATGTCGATTGGAACCTCACTTTTGATGCCAATGGAGGAAGGTTCTCAAATCTTCTTCCCCAAGATATTGCGACCCATAAAGAGGGAGAAAAAATCCAAACCTCGAGCGGAACCGTTCCTTATGTTTTGCCGGTAAAAGAATCCGGAGATGAGAAGGAGCAGAAATTCCACGTCCGAAATGGTATGACGGTTCAGGCACCGACTCCTCCGATAAGAAAGGGTTACGATTTTCTGGGCTGGGAGATCGTTCGTTACAAGGCCGATGGATCGATCGACACCTCCTATAAGGATAAGTACGGCGTGGAGGAATTGTACGCCTTTGGCAATGGCGTGGTCAGCGATGTCTATTTGAAGGCAATTTGGGTCAAAAATGACATGGTTGACATCCTCGCGGAACACTACTTCCTGGATGAGGACTTTCATCCCGTGAAGGAACCAATCAGGGTGACCATCCCAAACAATCGCGTAGGGGAATATACAACCACAACCGGGAAATATCAGGGGAATGAATATCTCCTGATCCCGAGAAGTGAATGGGACAAGCTGGAAGAAGAATCCGGCGAATATAAACAATATGTAGAAGAAACGGAACGAAAGAACACCTATTTCCAAAGTTTGCGTGTGGCAGCAGATAAGATTGATAACCACGGCAAGCTCGAGGATAACCCTGAGGCCAAGAAGAATTATTTCCGCTTCTTCTATAGAGAGTTTACCAAGAGACACTATACGGTCAACTATCTCAGCACAAAGAATACAGCGGTAGAGTCTTTGCCGGCAATAGGGGGAAAACCGGATGACAGTTACACGATTATTCCTTCAGAAGAGGTAACAAAGGGAAATAACGATTATGATGCGGTAAACTTCCGTGAGATCCCGGGATGGAAGCTCATCAGCACACCCCAGAGACAGCTCTTTTTCGATGTTGACAGTGAAGGGAAAATGACCGGCATTAACGGGGTGGCTTCCAGTGAAGTGAATTTCTACTATCAGGATGTTCGTGTTATTAAAAGGAAGACACCGGATTCTGCTGTGCCGGATGGTTACCATCGTGTCATATTCAAAGCGGGCCGGGATGGTTCCTTCGGCAAGGATGCCGAGGGTAATCCAATCAAAGAAGTCTTCTACGACGTGATTGATGGATTGGAATTCCGGAACATTCCCGTTCCTCAAGAGCAGGATGCCCAGGGAAGTCTTCTGCCTCCGGTGATCACACCGGATCCGAATTGCGAATTTGTCGGTTGGCAGGAGAGTCCCTTGCTCGATGCCAACACCGTTATCCGGAAGGACTATACCTTTACGGCTAAGTTCAAACCCTTGAAGGACGTCATCGAAATTACTACGGGAGATGAAGACCTTCCCGACTACTTTGTTGATGTCTATCTTGATACAACGGATAAGGCGGATGCGTCCATTACGGATAATCAGTTTACCGGTGAGAGCAAAAAGCACTTTAAGGTCAATCCCGAGAAAATTGTGGAAATTCCTGCTGCTGATCCGCGAGGTGGCGGGGTAAAGGACAAAGACGGAAATCCGCTAAAGGATTCAAAGGGCAAGGAGGCAAAGTGGCAATTTAAGTCCTGGCAGGTAAAGGAAGATGCTACCAAGGCTTGGAATAAGGGGGAAACGATCAAGGATCAATTCACCAAGAAAGTGACGACGATTGTTGCCCAATATAACCTGAAGTGGTCGGACATGGAGCCTGTTCCGGAAACTGAGATAGAGGGAATGTGGGTATTTGAATCTCTGAAGAAGGATGACGGGACCTGGGTGAATAACTTCATGCCCCAAAAAGCTCAGTTTGACCGGGCTTTGGAAAAAGTAACCGGTCTTCCGGATTATCAGAGTTATCGAATCATTACCAGCGAAGAGGACGTTTATGACCTGGTTAAGGAAGAAGGCGGACCGGTGGGCGACAGCCGGCCAAGAACCGTTGAAATCCAAGCAGAGGTCACCTTTAAGAACGGAACAAAGAAAGTCGTCAACATTCCGGTCAAGGTATTTAAGAATATCTATCGTGCCTTGAATGATGAGGATAAGCCGAACGTTGTGAAAAATAATCCGGAGCTTTCCGATTACGTCAAGGTGACTGTGAATCCTACGGATAAGGCGGTGGATAAGCAGCGGAGAGTTTACTATGTCAATCCGCTTGCCCAGGTCCTTATCCCGGAAAAGGATCCAAAGCCAATCGGAAATTACACTTTTGAGGGTTGGTATTATAAGGATCCGGCTCAAGCCAGTGAAAAAAATCCCCAAGGAAGAGTGGAGGTGGATCTGGCAGAACGCATGACCATTCCTCAGGAAAGAGAGATCATCGCCGCTTATTCAACACCGACACAGCCCATCCTGCCCTTGGAGCCGACGGCAAGGAAAATCATCAAGAATATTGGGGATAGCTTGACTGTGGATGACTATGAAGAAGTGATCACACCGCCCAAGGATGAAAATGGCAAGGATTTGCGGAAAATCCTGACCATTAAAATTGTCAAGCCCAAGGCAGAGAGAGTGACGACGGAAAAAGAGGGCGATTTCAAAGAAGCCATTGAAGTCTTCTATGAAGATGGGTCAAGTACCATTATTGATGTTGACGTGAAGGTGGTTCCTGATTATGTTCCGCAAACAGGAGATGATAAACCGGAAGTGCCGGAGAACTTTGTGAAAGTCACCTGTGATCCGACGGATAAGGCGGTGGATTCGACACCTCATATCTATTGGGTCAATCCGGAGAAAAAAGTTACTTTACCGGAAGGGGATCCAAAGGGGAAAGATGTCCTAAAAGCAGATGGCACAAAAGATTTTACCTGGCTATTTACGAAGTGGGACAAATCGCTGACCGGTATCTTCAAAGAAGACACGACGATTACAGCGGAATATCAGAAGGATTATGGCGGCCTGACTCCCATTGTTCCGATTTCTGAACCGCCGGTGGTGGATCTTGTCCCCTATGGCGAAGACAAGATCACCGGAAATGGCATTCCCGGTTCCAAGATCACGGTGACCGATGAAGATGGCAATCCCCTGAAGGGAAATGATGGAAATCCCATTGAAGTTCCTGTCGATGAGACCGGGAAATTTACCATCCCGACAAACCGGTTGCCGGAAGGGAAAACGCCGAAAGATGTCTATCTGACCCAAACAGAGAAGGAAAAAATACCTTCTTATCCGGTACCGGTAGTGGAACAAGGTCCGAAGTACATTGTTTCAGAGGATCCGGACCATCCGGGTGAAGTGCCGGAAGGCTATGTCCGCCTCATCTTTGATGCGACGGAAGACGGTACAGTGGAAGGACATCGGAAGAAAGTGATCGATGTTCGGAAGGATGTTTCTTATAAAGACGCTGATTTGCGGAAGGAATTCCCTCAAACGGCGATATATGAAGATGGAACGATGAAGTTTGATCGTTGGAGTCCGCTTGTTCCTGAGACAGGCATGGTGGAGCCGGAGATATTCATTGCTCAATATACGGAAAATCCCAAGGTGATCACACAAGATCCTGAGAATCCGGACCCTGTTCCGGAGGGTTATGTCCGTCTTATCTTTGATGCAACCATGGACGGCACAGTGGATGGTTATACCAGGAAGATTTTGGATGTGAGACAGGATGTCACCTATGCAGATCCGGATCTCCAGGAACTCCTGCCCACGATGGCGGTATATAAAGATGCGACAAAACGCTTTGACGCCTGGGATTCCCCTGTACCGACGGAAGGACCGGTAACGGAGAAAACTTATACGGCCCTCTATGTGGATAATCCTAAAGTGATTATTTCAGAGGATCCGGACCATCCGGGTGAAGTGCCGGAAGGCTATGTCCGCCTCATCTTTGATGCGACGGAAGACGGTACAGTGGAAGGACATCGGAAGAAGATCATTGATGTCCGTAATGATGTCACCTATGAGGACCCGGATTTGCGGGCAGTATTGCCGGAGACGGCAAGGTATAAAGATGGCACCAAGCTCTTTGATAAGTGGTCGCCAATGGTGCCGAAAACCGGTCTTGTGAAGGATCAAACTTTCGAAGCACAATATAAAGCTAAGCCGGTGGTTCCGAAACCGGATCCTGAACCCGGAACTGATCCGGACAAGCCAAACCCGGACAAGCCAAACCCGGACAAACCGAACCCGGGAACCAATCCGGACAAACCGAACCCGGATCCAAAACCGGGGACGGACACAAAGCCGGGTACGGACCCCGGAAGTAAGCCCGGAACCAAACCTGAGCAAGGGAAGAAAGATCCTGCGACTTCGAATTCCCCTGCCAACAAAGGCGGAAAAACGAATCAAAGCAAGGCACCACATACCGGTGATCTTTTCATCCTACCCTATGCACTAGTGGGACTTGCTTCGTTAGCTCTCTTTGGAACCCTCTTTATTAAGGGCAAGAAAAAGAGATCACAAGAGAAGTAGCCGGTAGAAGAAAAAGCGACTTGGTTTATAAACCAAGTCGCTTTTTTGTGGTTTGATGTTCTTTACCATTGTTCTTTTATTGAAGCCATCTTTCCACCACAGAAAGTGAGGAGGCAGGCCCAGAAGATGAGGACAGTAAGACTAAGGGGATAGCTGGCTCCGGGTATCCTATTTTTTATCATGACGGCATTATTGGCAACTTGACCGGCGAAGAAATAGGTGAAAGGATTCAGTAGGCGGAAGAAGGGATAGGAGAAGAATGTTGAGCTTAAAATCCCCCCTAATGTGATTGCCCCTGTCCAAGCGACAAGAGCAATTTTACTTTTTGTAAAGAGAGAAAGAAGGGAAGATAGAGCAGAGAGGAAGAAGCCTTGGCACACAATAGCCAGGAGGGTCAAAGCAAGATAGGTAGTGATAGAAATCGTTGTTATTGAATTCATCGCATTGCCTTGATCCCTGGAAGCCGTTGCTATATTTTCGTAGAGGCTTTGATAGTAGATAATTGGCTGGTTTGGATCCCCTAAGCCTTCCGTGATGGTACCAAGCAAGAGGATAAAGATGGATAGGAGCAGATAAACGGCGATAATGATGGTCTCCTGAGCCAATACTTTGATGAGATGGTAGTGAAAGCGACTGAAAGGTTGGGTGTAAATGAGGCAGAGTTGTTGCCCATTTTCTTTTTCTAAGACATATCCCCCTAGGACCATAAAGATAATTAAGCCCAAAAAGAGAATGTCCAAGCGTTGGTATTGGATCATACGAAGGAATGTATAAAGACCGGAATTGGATAAGTACTGTCCTTTTTCTTCCATCTCTCGAGCAATGAGAGGTGAAGTATATGATTCATAGGCAGAGGAATAGAAGCTTGGACGAAAGAAGGGGGTAATCTGATTTTTGACGGATTCCTGGTCAAGTTTTTGACTTTCCAAGCGGTCAAAGATAGTGGGGAGGTCTCTCTTATAAATCCAGGGATTTTGTCCGGTTCGGTCAAAGGTCTCTAGAGAGATCTCAGATTGGGTCTTGTAAAAGAGAAAGCTATCTTTTTCTTTGTAGCTATGGACTAGATTTTCCTGCCTTTCCAATTGAATCAGGGCTTCTTTCAGCATTTCTTCTGCAGTTTCTCGGTCTCCTCCGGACTCATGAAACTGTTTTTTATATAAATCTACTTCCTCTCTTCGCTGTTTTAGGAGGCCATCTTCCCGAGTATAAAAACGGATTTTTTCTTCGATACCACCGACCTGTGAAAAATGGAGGAAGAGAACGAAGATGAGAGCACCCAGAAAATAAATCAGAGTACTCCGATTTTGCGTGATTTTTCGGATTTCAAAACGAAAAATACTATATGATCGAAAATGCTTTCTTTTTTCGTAGGAGTGGAATTGGACGTTAAAATAATAGAGAATGATCGTAGAAGTAAAGATAAACAAAGCCGCAAGAAGAAATAATAATAGATAGGTTGGCGAAGTGTAGGAGATGTTATTTAATTTCAATTCGCTGGTTATGGAGATAGCAGTGCGAGCTTTTCCGGTAAGGGTGCGTACATGGTCCATGGCATAGATGGGGTTCCAGGAGCCTTGGAGAAAGGACTGGTTTTCGGTGAAAACATAACCAAGACCGAAGAAAACAAGAAGGCTTGCTAAAGAAGATTCTTTGTCTTGTGAAATCGTGCTGATAAGAAGGATGATTGTGGAAAAAAGTAAGCTTAAGGTGAAAAAAGAGAGGAGAATCAGAGGAAGAAGAACAGAAGCTTTCATATAGCGAATACCAGGCCCGGCATGGTAGATGCGGAAAATTTCCCGAAATCCATCGATGTGGATGCCTTGGACTAAGCAAATTAAGAGGAAAAAAAAGAAAAAAGCGACCACATAGATTCCGCAGATCAATAACATGAGGAGCAGCTTGGTACCAAGAATTCTTCTTCGGCTTTTGGGCTGTAATTGAAGAAGATAAAGTGTTCCTTTATCTCGCTCTTGACAAACCGTTCCGCAAAAAGCCAGAATCAGAAAGCCAAAAAAAATGGGGCCGAAGATGATTTGACTATTATAAATAATCCGTCGAATGTAGTTGGTGGAGAGGATTTCTTCTTCTCCATGTGTAAATAAAATTCCATGATTATGATAATACTCGGATTCAGCAATCCCGTAATCAAATGTTTTCTGTTCGGCCTGACTGTAAAAATGGAAGCCATATTTTTTTACTAAATTCTTATAATCCTGATTCCTTTTATAGTCCAGTTCTTGTAAAAGTGGAGCTACTTCATACTTTTCCGGAAAAGTCTTATTTTCAACATGAGCAAGAAAGCTTTGCAGTTTTGACTTATTATGACGAGCTGTTTTTTCATCCGATGCGTGAAGATCCTCATAGAAATTTGCACGGATTTCATCATCGAGCCGGTAGGCTTGGTTGAAGATCATTTCGTTAAAAATAACGCCTGGACTTGCTAAGTCATAAGAAGGATAGGTCTCATCTAAAGCGAAGCTATTATTAGACCGGAAATTAACATAAAGAGCCATAACTAAAGCAAGGAGAACCGTGGCCAATACAACTCGAGCTTTCATCAATTTCTTAAGCTCAAATTGAAGCATGGATAGGGTCCTCCTTATAGGGCAACGATTTCCTACCATTCATTATATTTTGTTTCTGTAAAAAATGCAAATTGAGGCTTTGTTATCCAGTGCCGGCATCGTCCACACTATCCGGCTTGACGAAAGAAGATGTGGAAGAAAAAGTGAAGGAATATGAAGAAGAGGGATTTGCCGTGTTCAAGTGATTAGGTAAAAGAAAAAGAGGGAAGACCGGGTGATTTCGGTCTTCCCTCTTTTTTGTTAATTGGATAGGGTGAAAATAATGGCTCAGGGGTCCTAATGGCGAGATTTCTGGACGGCAGGAAGGAGGGCCATGGACAGAAGGTAGGCCAGGACAACTTTGGCCATGTCTCCCGGAATGAAAAGGAGGAAGCCGGCTTTCATTAGGTCCATAAAGGACTTGCTCAGGCCATTAACCCCGTTCAGGATATAGGCCATGTAGGGGAGGCCGACCAGGTAAGGGAGGATGGCCGAGATAAAGAGAGCAACCAGGAGGCTCTTTTTATCCGAGAGGCGGCCGCCCTTTAGGGTGTTGAAGTAGTAGGAGCCGGCAAAAGCGGCGAAGATAAATCCGATGACGAAGCCGAAGGAGGGGCTGATTAGGAGGGACCCGCCCTGGGTGATGAACTTGAGGAGGAGGTGGACAAGCATGGCCAGGCCGGCAGTCTTGGGAAGAAGGAGGATAGCGGCAACTTCGACAAAGAGAGTCTGGAGGGTGATGGGGACGGGCCCGATCGGAATGACCAGGAGGGAGCCCAGGTAGGTCAGGGCACCGAACATGGCCGCCAGGGCGATCTCCCGGGCTCCCAAAGATGATGGTTTCATGAAAAGCTCCTTTCTTGAGCGAATGAAAAAATTATTTGAGGATTTGGACTTCTCCGAAGCGGAGGGTCTTTTCTTGCCCATGGGAAGTGGTCACCACCAGGCCGCCCAGGTCATCGATGGCAAGTGCCTTTCCCTTCATGACGGTGGGGGAGGAAGTTCCCATTTCTTCAAAGGCGATGGTTTTGCCCAAGGTCGAGCAGGCTTTACGGTAGAGATCCAGGCCTAGGTCGGGATGGATCTGGAAGTCCAGATAATTGTGGAGGATTCGGGCAAGAAGGAGGTTGTAGTCGAAATCCCCAGGAGGGGAATCGAAGAGGGCACCTGCCCGGTCCCGGATGTCCTCGGGGAAGCCGCCTTTCGGGGTGAAGAGGTTGGTTCCGATCCCGCAGACGATGGTGTCGATCCGGCCGCTTTCCAGGCCGGCCCGGCCTTCGGTCAGAATGCCGGAGATTTTCTTCCCCCTTTTCTCCACATCGTTGACCCATTTGATGGTGGTTGGGATTTGGTAGAGGTCCTGAACTGCTTTGTGGAGGGCAACGGCAGCGAAGATGGTGATGAGGCCGAAATTCTTCTGGTTCTCATGGTTCCGCCAGGCGAAAGAGAAGTAGAGTCCGCCGGGCGGGGAGAAGAAGGATCGGCCCAGGCGACCCCGGCCATTGGATTGGGCCTTAGAGGCGACGATCACGCATTCAGCCCGGGTCTCATCCAGGAGGTTTTTGGCATCCAGGTTGGTGGAGGCGGTGTCCTCCAGGATCCGGATGCCCCCCTCATCGTAGGGTGGGGGGAGGAGGAGTCGGAGGGCCTCCGGGTGGAGGGCCTTGGGCAGGGCTTCCAGGGAGTAGCCTCCGGAGGATGAGGGGATAGCGAAGCCCTCTTCCTCCATGCCTTTGACCATCTTCCAGACCGCCTGTCGGGAGATGTCCATGGCCCGGCCCAGGTCAGACCCGGAGAGGAGCCGCTCATCCTCTTTGGCTTCCTGTAGAAGGGTTAGGAGTTGGAATTTTTTTGTCGGATCAGTCATAAGTCCTCCTTGGTAGAAACTGGGATTATTGTAAAGTATGGGAGGGAGGTGTGTCAACTAAATAATAAAAATGGTTGACAACAAAAAAGACCACGCCGGAATTCCGGCGTGGTCATTATTATGGGGAGAGTTTAGTCGAGCGATTCTTCGGCTTCCTCATGTTTAATCTTGCCGAAGACCTTGTCGCGGAGGGCCCGTCCGGTCGCGGTTTGGGCCAGTCCGCCGCCGGCGGTTTCCTTGAGGGAGGCGGGGAGGGTATCGCCGATCTTTTTCATGGCGGCGATGACTTCATCGACAGGAATATAGAGGTCAACGCCCGCCATAGCCATGGTAGCGGCGGATAGGGCGATGGCGATGGAGCCGGCATTCCGTTTGACGCAGGGGATTTCGACCAGGCCGGCTACGGGGTCGCAGACCAGGCCCAGCTGGTTGATCAGGGCCATCCCACAGGCATCTGCCGATTGAGCGGGGGTTCCGCCCAGGACTTCCACCATGGCAGCGGCGGCCATGCCGGAAGCGGATCCGCACTCGGCCTGGCAGCCGCCCTCAGCACCGGCAATGGAGGCGGTTCGGGCAATGACGATGCCGAAGCCTGCAGCGACAAAGAGGGCACGGACCAGTTTGTCCCGGTCAACGCCGTCATCTTCCAACATGGTGACCAGGCAGCCGGGGAGGATGCCACAGGATCCGGCCGTTGGCGTAGCGACGATTTGTCCCATGGCGGCATTGCAGTTGGAGACGGAGACTCCTCTTGCGAGTGCTTTGGTGAAGAAGGAGCCGGCGAAGCCGCCGTCATGTTCGCGGGCATAGGCCATGATCTTTTCCGATTCGCCCCCGGTCAGGCCGGAGGTGGAGGGGAGGTTGTCCTCTTCGTGGAAGTGGGTGCCATCAATCATGACCTGGAAGTAGTCATCCATGATTTGGAGAAGGTCCTCCTGGCTCTTGCCCATTTCCTGGGCCTGGTATTCGAGGATAAGGTCGGAGAGCTTGATCTTTCTTTCCTGGGCTTCATCTACCATTTCTTGAATGGAATAAAATTCTTTTACCATATTTACCTCCTATATCGCCGGGAAAACAACCGTGTTGACCACTTCATCCACTTGCTCAATATCTTCTTTGAGACTATCGGGGCAGGGATTATCAAATTCCATGGTCATGAGGGCTAATCCGCCTTTTTCCTGGCGGCCCAGGGTGAAGTTGCAGATGTTGAGCTGGCTGTATTTTTCCGAAATCATGGAGGTGACGTCGGCGATAACGCCGGGAACGTCATTGTGGAGGACCATGACGGTAGTCCGCTCGCCGGTCAGGTTGACCTGCATGCCGTTAACGGCTTCGACGCGGATGTTTCCGCCGCCGATGGAAGCCCCCATCAGGGAGCCCTTTTCTCCATTTTCCAACTCATAGGTGATCCGGGCAGTGTTGGGATGGGAGTCCGGGATATGGGTAGGAACGAAGGTGAAGTCAATTCCCCGATCGCGAGCAATGTGGAGGGCATCGCGGATTTCGATGGAATCCGTTTGATAACCCATGAGCCCGGCGATGATGGCCTTGTCGGTGCCATGCCCCTGGTAGGTGTGGGCGAAGGATCCGGACAGTTCGATGGTGACCTTTTTCAAGGGGGTGCCATGGGTCATAAGGTAGACGATCCTTCCAATCCGGCAAGCTCCTGCCGTATGGGAAGAAGAGGGCCCGATCATGACGGGGCCGATAATTGAAAATACGTTCATAGGACCTCTATTCCTTTCTTTTTTGACGACCTTCTTTATTAAATCATCCTCTTTTATCTATAAGTATAGGAAAACGTAACCTATTTGTAAATTGCAAGCTTTTTATGGAACTGATAAAATAGTTTTATCATCTATACTTTTTGGTCTTTCAATGAGCAAAGTGATCAAGGGGGGATATTATGAAACTGGCATACTTAAAAACGTTTATCAGAGTGGCGGACCGAGGATCTTTTTCTCAAGCGGCTCGAGAGCTGCGTTACACCCAATCAGCCATTACCATCCAGATCCAGCAGTTGGAGGAGGAGTTCCATACCCAGCTTTTCGACCGGATCGGTAAAGGCGTCCGGCTGACGGCTCATGGCCAGCTATTGTATAACCATGCCCAATCCATCATGGCGGCCTGCCGTCAGGCGGAGTATGACATGGAACACGCACCTATCCGGGATCCCATCCACCTGGGAACCATCCACTCCCTCTGCAATTCTTTTGTCCAGGATGTTCTCATGACCTTTTATCGGGCCCATCCTGACCAGTCGGTTCGGATTACCACCGGATCTCCCTGGCAGATTGAGCGGATGCTCAATAGCAATGAATTGGATCTGGCTTATCTTTTTGATCGGCCACTGTATGATGTCAATTGGATCAAACCGGTGGATGAGGAAGAGGATCTATGCTTTATCGCTCATCGGGATAATCCTCTTGCGGAAAAAGATCGGATCAAACTAGAAGATCTTATGGAAGAAAATTTCCTTTTGACGGAGAAAAATGACAATTACCGCTTTGCCTTTGAGCAGGAATTGGCTAAACGAGGATTGGAGATCCAAGCCCGTTTAGAGGTGCCTAACACGGACATCATCCTCCGGCTGATTGAGGAAAATTGCGGGATTTCTTTCCTGCCCAAGTACTCCCTCCGCCACCACAAGGCCGATGGCACCCTGAAGATTCTCCCCGTGGAGGACTTCCACCTGTCCATGAACCGCCAGCTGATCTACCACAAGAAAAAATGGCTGAGCCAGCCTATGAAGGACATGATCCGCTTCTTCCAAGAACATTAAAATTAGAGAGCGGGGAGGTGGGTGGAGGCCCTGGGTGGGCCGGGAGGGGTTACCCTGGCCCATGGCGGAAACGGGGAGCCGCCAGGGCAGGGCTTACCGCCGGCTAGCGGCGGGATCGGGCCCGGCCAGGGCGGTCCCTGATAATTGGGCAAAACTCACGACTATCAGGGTCTGGAGCCCTGATGATTTGTAGAAATACTAGAATATCAGGGTTGTGAACCCTGATATTTCGAAAAATCTGGAAAAAAGCAGGGTAGAAAATTGCCCTGTTAGATGAGCGAATTGCAAAATTATCAGGGTCTGGAACCCTGATAATCTTACGAATCATAAAAATAGCAGGGCGAAAAGAGGCCCTGTTAATTTGTCAGATAGCAAATTTGTCAGGGCCTGAAACCCTGACAAATTATTTAATCCAAAGGCTATCAGGGTCTGACCGGGAACAAGGATCTGTCAAGTCTCCTCATAGCTATCTCCCGAAAGATGTGTGCCCCAAAAAAGAGGCTGTGTCAGAAGATTGGCTCATTCTGACACAGCCCCATCCTTATTTCCTGGGTAGAGGGATTCACTTTGCTATTATTTCTCTTCCTGAGAGGTTTCTTCCGAGGGGGTAGTCAGCTTGTGGCCGCAATTGGAGCAGAACTTGGCAGTGGGATCCTCCAAAACCTGTCCGCAGTTGGGGCAGTGGGCGGCGACCGCTTCCGGCTTCTTTCTTCCACAATTTGAACAGAATTTTCCGCTATTCTCATGGTTACATTCCGGGCAAATCCAGCGATCGGAGGCGGAAGCCCCGTTGGAAGCGACGCCATTGGGACCGCCACTGGGCTCACCGCTACCGCCTGCGAGGCCACCGCCAGCAGCGGCACCAGCCCCGCCGGCACCACCAGCGACACCATCGCCACCGGACCTACCAGCCCCGCTGGAAACCGACTGGTTCTTCTTGGCTTCCTCCGCCATCTGCTGAGCATTGGTCTGGGAGAACTGGCCCATTCCCTGTCCCATGGCGTTCATACCGACCCCCATGCCCATGAAGGTTTGACCGGCACCGGCTTCATTTGATCCCGCTGCTTCCAGGCCGCGGGCGATGGACCCTTGGACGTAACCTTCCCGGATGGAGGGATCGCCAAGCATTGCCCCCTTGTTCCGCATCTCGACTAGCTTGCGGGATTCTTCGTCATAGGAGATAGAGGCAATGGCCACATTTTCCACCACCATCCCTCTTTCTTTCCGCCACTTGTCGTCCAGGACTTCCTGCATATAGTCAGCCAGTTCCTGGCCGTGGGAGTTGATATAGACGATTCGTTCTCCTTCACGGGAGAAGCGGTTTAAGGCAGTCTGGAAGGCCGTCAGGAACTCATTGCGGTACTGTTCATTGACATCCTGCATGGTCACGGAGGCCGTCGCATCGTGGTCGGCTACCTCCCTATAGAAGAGAATGGGGTCGACAACCCGGATGGTGTAGGTGCCGAAAGCCCGGAGAAAGAGCTCCGCATTATAGGTATTATCAAAGTAGGAAACGGGGCTGGGGGTGCCGAACTTAATTCCCCGAATTTCCTGGAGGTTGATATAATAAGCTTGTTGCTTCAGCGGGGTTGAACCGGAAAAGCGGAAACGATTGAAGGACTCCTTCACCCATTCGCCCAATTCCCCATTCATAATGGAGGGCATGGAGGAATGGTCCACCTTGAAATAGCCGGGCTCTGCCGTGTAGTCGATGATCTTTCCACCATCGATGAGGAGCATGCATTGGTTAACGCCGACGTGAATGATGGAGCCATTGGAAATCGTATCGGGGGTCTTCGTTGTGTTGGAATTTCTCCGATCATCCTTTGACCGGGAGACTCCGGGTGCGGTGATGACTTCCGGCCCCATGTAGGCCGATTCCACCGTTTCCAGCCAGGCATCGCCTAAACCGCCACCGATGGCCCCTGCCGCTGCTTTAATTAATCCCATTCTTTCCTCCTTGCACTCAATTCAAATGCGGGTTTTTCGCCCGGCTCTCCCGCCGGATTTTCCGACATCAATGACAGCTTTGTCGGTGGAAAGGGACAGGATGGGTAAAAATGAACAAGTCCCAAATCCAACCTTAAAAAATGTATACCCAATTCCGGGGATTCAAGATCGGATCAATGAAGAAAGGAAGCCTATGAAAAACAATAAAAACAGGAAACCCAGTAAGATAACTTACTATTATATTATCGTCCTGGCTGCCCTGATTTTAGCCCAAATTTTTTTGGTTCCCGGCCTCCGACAAAAGCAGGTCAAGGAGGTACCCTTCTCCGCCTTTGTTGAGGATTTGAACAAGAACCGGGTCACCAAAGTCTCTCTCAAGGAAAACCGTTACGTCTTTGAAGCCAAGGACGACAAGGGGAATACTCAGGTTTATGAAACCGGGCCATGGAACGACCCCAGCTTAACGGAAACCCTCAAAGAAAAAGGGGTGGAATTCGGAGCGATAATACCTTCAACGCCCAATCCCATTCTGACCTTCCTTATTACCTTCTTGATTCCCCTGGCGATTTTCTGGTTCATTGGTCGCCAGCTCATGAAGAACATGACCGGATCGAACGCCATGTCCTTCGGCAAGTCCAATGCCAAGGTTTATGTCAAAGCGGAAACCGGCAAGTCCTTCGCCGATGTGGCCGGTCAGGATGAAGCCAAGGAATCCCTCAATGAAGTGGTGGACTTTCTGGACAATTCCAGCAAATATGAGCAAATCGGGGCCCTTTGTCCCAAGGGCGTCCTCCTGGTTGGCCCCCCGGGCACCGGAAAGACCCTCCTTGCCCAGGCTGTGGCCGGGGAGGCGGATGTTCCCTTCTTTATCATTTCGGGTTCGGAATTTGTTGAGCTCTTTGTCGGTATGGGAGCCTCCAAGGTCCGGGATCTATTTAAGGAAGCTAAGAAAAAAGCTCCCTGCATCGTCTTTATCGACGAGATCGATGCTATCGGCAAGCGTCGGGATGGACGGGGTTTAGGCGGAAACGACGAGCGGGAGCAGACCCTCAACCAGCTCCTCTCAGAGATGGACGGCTTTGATGCCAATACCGGAGTGGTCATTTTAGCAGCCACCAACCGGCCGGAAATCTTGGATCCCGCCCTGACCCGACCCGGCCGTTTTGACCGGACAGTTCGTGTGGAACTTCCGGACGTTCGGGGCAGGGAAGACATCCTCAAGGTTCACGCCAAAGATGTCCGCATGGTCGAGGATGTGAATTTTGCCCAGGTCGCCCGGATGACAGCGGGAACTTCCGGTGCCGATTTAGCCAATATCATTAACGAAGGGGCTCTCCGGGCGGTCCGTCAGGGACGGTCCAAGGTGACGACCGAAGACCTCATCGAATCCGTTGAGACGGTCATTGCCGGTCAGCAGAAGAAGAACGCCGTCATCACCGACCGGGACAAAAAGATCATCGCCTACCACGAAGTCGGTCATGCCCTGGTTGCCGCCATGCAGAAGCTATCTGCCCCGGTGACTAAAATCACCATTATCCCCAGAACATCCGGTGCCCTGGGCTATACTATGCAGGTGGATGAAGAGGAAAAGGTCCTGGAAACTCAGGAGGACCTGGCCAAACGGATCCAAGTCCTGACCGGGGGGCGGTCAGCGGAAGAATTGGTCTTCCATACCCGGACAACCGGAGCTTCCAACGACATCCTTCAGGCCACCCGTTTAGCCCGGGCCATGGTTACCCGGTTCGGAATGACGGAGGAGTTCGGTTTTCTCGCTTTGGAAACGGTCACTTCTCCCTATCTGAGCAGCGACACCGACCTCATGGCCGGTCCCGGAACCGCCTCGGAAGTGGACAAGATGGTCCAGACCATCATCAGTCAGGCTCATGAGGAGGCCTATGCTACCTTAGAGAAATACGAACGTCAGCTCCACGACATCGCCGGCTATCTCCTGGAAAAAGAAACCATCACCGGAGAGGAATTTATGGACATCCTCAACCGGTCCCTGGAATTCTACGGGATGGAGAGTTTGGAAGAAAAGAAGACAGAAGAGGAGAACCATGACCAAAGGAATGAATAAGGAAAAAGTCTTTATCACGGGTCACCAAAACCCGGATACGGACTCCATTTGTTCGGCGCTGGCCTATGCCGAGCTCAAGAACCGGATCGGGGATGTCGAAGCCATCCCGGTCCGCCTGGGAGAACTCAACCAGGAAACCCGCTTTGTCCTGGATTATTTTGGAGCCAAGCCGCCCCAGTACCTGGAGTCCATCCAACCCATCTTGGGTGACATCAATTTCGACTCCTCCTACGGAATTTCTCCGGGAACCTCCCTCTACCAGGCCACGGAAATCATCCAAGCCAACTTCCAGAACAACCTGGCGGTGGTGGATGAGGAAGAGAAGCTGATCGGGATCATTGCCCTGTCCAACATTGCCAACTCCTATGCCAACATTTGGAATGACAACATCCTGGGCCGGTCCCAAACGCCTCTTTCCAACATCATGGATGTCCTTTCCGCTGAGATCCAATACCTCCCGGATGACCCCCGGACCATCTCCGGCGACATTGCCATCTACGCCATGAGCCACGTGGACAATGAACTCATTAAAGAAAATGACATTGTTCTGGTGGGTGACCGGGAAAATGCCCAGGAAGACGCCATCAAGAAGGGGGTTGCCCTCCTCATCCTGACCAACAACACCAAGCTGAGCGAGGACCTGGCCCGCCTGGCCGAGGACTACCGGGTCACCGTCCTTTCCACGGGCCTCTCCACCTTTACCGCCACCCGCCTCCTTCCCCAGGCCGTTCCGGTGGGCTTCCTCATGACGACCGAAAACATGGTCTACTTTCATACCACCGACTTCCTTCCGGATGTCCAGCAGAAGATGGCCACAACCCGCTTCCGGTCCTACCCCATCGTGGATTCCCAGAACCGGGTCGTCGGATCCATCTCCCGTTACCACTTGATCAACACGGAAAAGAAAAAGGTCATCCTGGTCGACCACAACGAAGCTTCCCAGTCCATCCCCGACCTCAACCAGGCGGAGATCCTGGAGATCATCGACCACCACCGGGTGGCCAACGTGACCACGGCCGGTCCCATTTACTTCCGCAATGTCCCGGTAGGCTGCACCTCCACCATCATCTCCCAGATTTATTATGAGCAGGGGATCCGCCCCTCCCGTCTGGCCGCCGGCCTCATGTGCTCGGCCATCATCTCGGACACACTCCTCTTCCGGTCACCGACCACGACCGAAGCCGACCGTCAGGCTGTCGCCCGCCTGGCCCCTATTGCCGGAATCGATCCGGAAGATTATGCCATGGAAATGTTCACCGCCGGGACCGACCTGACTTTCAAAAAGGCCAAGGACATCCTGACCGAGGACGTGAAATTCTTCGACATCCACAAGCACAAGATCCGGGTTGCCCAGGTCTTCACCATGGAAGACAATATCCAAGGGGAGATCACCGACAAGCTCTACAAGGAGATGAACCGAATCCTCAAGGAGCAGGGGGACGACACCTACCTCCTCCTCATGACCAACATCTTCCGGGAGTCCTCCCGGGTCATGGTGGCTGGGGACCATGCCGACCTGGTGGCCAAGGAATTCGGCACCAATCTTGTGGACCACACCTTTGTAGCTGATGGCCTCCTCTCCCGGAAAAAGCAGCTCATCCCCAAACTCAACCATGCCCTTTCCGAGGTCGATGGCCATGAATAAGCCCGGGGCCATAAACCATCGCCGAATAGTTGCCGGCGGACAGGAGCCGGAAGGCCTGGGGGTTTCCCAAGTCAAGGCCGACCGGGAAACGGAGCTTATCCCTGTCCGGGTCCAGGGCTCGGAGGAGGTCCTTGACCGGGCGGGAGCCCTCATCCGCCAGGGGGAACTGGTCGTCTTCCCGACCGAGACAGTCTACGGCCTGGGGGCGGACGGGCTCAACCCGGAAGCCGTCCGGTCCATCTTCCGGGCCAAGGGCCGGCCTTCCGATAATCCCCTCATCCTCCACATCGCCGACTTTGACCAGTTGCCGGCCCTGGTGGACCAGGACCTGGCCCCCTTCCAAGAGCTCATGGAGGACCTCTGGCCCGGGCCCATGACCCTGGTCTTCCGCCGGTCCGCCCTCATCCCCGACCAGGTCACGGCCGGCGGGGATACGGTGGGGATCCGGATGCCCTCCCACCCCATCGGACGGGCCTTCCTCCGGGCGGCTCAAAGACCGGTGGCCGCCCCTTCGGCCAACCTCTCGGGTCGGCCCTCGCCCACCAATGCCCGGGATGTTTACCAGGACATGGCGGGTCGCCTCCCCCTCATTCTGGACGGTGGCCCCTGTGACATCGGGATCGAATCCACCGTCGTGGACCTGACGGTGGAACCCGCCCAGGTCCTCCGGCCGGGCTTCTATACGCCGGACATCCTGGCTCCCTACTTACCGGGAGTGGCCCTGGATCCGGGCCTGGGCCCCGGCCAGATCCTGCCCAAATCCCCCGGGCAAAAATATAAACATTATGCACCGCAGGCAGAAATGACCCTTTTTGTGGATAAAAGTGATAGTATGGAAAAGGCAGTAAGCGATATTGTCACTCGTTATTTGGAGGCGGAGTCTCCCGGTCAGGTGGGTCTCCTCCTTTTTGAGGAGGATGTTGACCCCGTCCGGGAAGCGGTCAAGTCGGCCGGCGGCCCGGAGCCCTATATCATCACTCAGGGTACCCGGTCCGATCTCAGCGAGATGGGACATAGCCTCTTCACCAACCTGCGACGATTTGATATGGCCGGGATGGCGGTCATTCTTGCCATGGGAGTTCCCCCCCTGGGTTACGGAGAATCCATCATGAACCGGATGCGGAAGGCGGCGGCCGGTCGCGTCATCGAAGAATAGGAGGAAATATGGAAAATGTCAGAGTCCTGGACCACCCTTTAATCAAGCACAAGCTCACCATTCTCAGGAACAAAAATACGGGGACCAATGAATTCCGCAAGCTGGTGGGGGAGATCGCCATCCTGGCCGGCTATGAGGCAACCAAGAACCTTTCTCTGGAAGAAATTGAAATTGAAACCCCCATGGAGAAGACCACAGGTTACCAGTTGTCCGGAAAAAAACTCTGCTTCGTTCCCATCCTTCGTGCCGGCTTGGGTATGGTGGACGCCTTTCTGACCATTGTTCCCTCTGCTCGGGTGGGTCATGTCGGCCTCTACCGGGATCCCGAGACCCATAAGCCGGTGGAATACTATTTCAAAATGCCGGCGGATGTGAAGGATCGGGAGATCTTTGTCCTGGACCCCATGCTGGCCACCGGCGGATCCATGATCGACACCATCTCTTCCCTGAAAAAATATGGCTGCGAGTCCATCCATGCTGTTGCCATCATCGGGGCACCCGAGGGAATCAAGGCCGTCCATGATGCCCACCCGGACGTGGACATCACTCTGGCCGGCCTGGATCGCCAGCTCAATGAGGATGCCTATATCCTTCCGGGCTTGGGCGATGCGGGCGACCGCCTCTTCGGGACGAAATAAAGAAGGTATTTGGAATCATTTCCCGAAAAGAAGGAATTCGAAGAGACACGAGCGAGGATAAATATGACTTATATTAGAGTTCGAAGGAGTGAGCCCCTTCGGGGGACGGTTCCCATCTCCGGGGCAAAGAATGCCGCCCTGCCGATTTTAGCCGCCTCCCTCCTCGGCAACCAGGAGATTATCCTGGAGAATATTCCCCCCTTACGGGACGTTGACGTCATGGTCGAGGTCCTGCGGTCCCTCAATGCCAAAGTGGACTACATTGGAGAGGATGTCATCCGGATCGACCCCACCACCGTCGACCGGTATGAGGCCCCCTATGACCTAGTCAACCGGATGCGGGCCTCCTTCATCGTCATGGGCCCCCTCCTGACCAAGTTCGGACGAACCAAGATCGGCCTGCCGGGCGGCTGCTCCATCGGCAAGCGACCGGTTGACCTCCACCTCAAGGGCTTCGCCGCCCTGGGTGCAGAGATCGACCAGGAGCCCAACGTCATCGGAGCCAAGGCCCCCTCCAGTGGCCTGGTGGGCGGACGAATTTACCTGGACTTCCCCTCTGTTGGAGCCACCCAGAACATCATGCTGGCGGCCTCCATGGCCAGGGGGGAAACCATCATTGAAAACGCGGCCAAGGAGCCGGAAAACGTGGACCTGGCCAACTTCATCAACAAGATGGGGGGGAAGATTCGGGGAGCCGGGACATCGACCGTGGTCATCCAGGGGGTGGACCACCTGACCGGTGCCCGCCATTCCATCATCCCCGACCGGATTGAGGCAGCGACCTTCCTGGTCGGAGCCGCTATGACCGGAGGCGAGGTGACGGTGGAAAATGTCCTTAGCGAACACATCCGCCCCGTCCTGGCCAAGCTGAGAGAGGCCGGTTGTGACATCAATGAAGATGAGGACCAGGACAGGATCACCATCCACGCCTCCGGCCGACCCAAGGCCATCAACATCCGAACCCTTCCTTATCCGGGCCTGCCCACGGACGTCCAGGCCCAATTCATGGCCATGATGACCACGGCCAAGGGTCAATCCAAGGTGGATGAGACGGTTTTTGAAAACCGCTTCATGCACGTGGACGAGCTCAATAAGATGGGGGCATTGATCCTGACCGAGGGCAACGAGGCCATCATCCGGGGGGTCGACCACCTGGTGGGAACCAAGGTCCAGGCCACGGACCTTCGGGCGGGTGCAGCTTTGGTCTTAGCCGGCCTGATTGCTGAAGGCGAAACTCAGGTTTACAATGTCTTCCATTTAGACCGGGGTTACTACAAGTTTGAAGAGAAACTCCGTGGCCTGGGAGCCGATATTTTCCGGATGGAGGAGGACGACTAGGCCGGAGGGCCGGGTCAAGAAAGGAAAAACCATGCAGGTTGAAGGGGTTGTGGACCGGGTCCGCTATCACAGTCGGGAGAACGGATTCACCGTCTTCGTGCTATCCACGGGAGACGGTCCCTTAACTTGCGTGGGGAGTTTTTTGGACATCAATCCGGGGGAGGCCTATGTCCTGGACGGGGACCTGGCCATCCACCCCAAGTTCGGTGCCCAATTTTCGGCAACAAGCTGGACAAAGAAGGAGCCATCAACGAGAGAACAGTTGGTGGCTTATTTGTCGTCCGGACTTTTTCCCCATATCGGAGAAAGCCGTGCTGAAAAATTGGTAGATCTTTACGGGGAGAAGACCCTGGAAACCATCACGGATCATCCCGAGGCTCTTAGGAAAATTCGGGGGATTGGGAAGAAGAGGGCGGAGGAAATCCACGGGGTCCTTCTTGACCAGGCCGCTAACCGGGCCTCCATGATCTACCTTCAGTCCCTGGATTTGGGGATGAAGCTGGCCTCCCGGATTCTGGACAAGTATGGGAGGAATACGGAAGCCATCATCCGGGAAAATCCCTACCGCCTGGCCGAGGACATTGATGGAGTGGGTTTCTTAACCGCCGACAAGCTGGCCCGGAAGCTGGGGGTGGAGGAGGATTCCTTCTTCCGAACCCTGGCCGGCCTCCACTATCTTTTCCAGACCCGGATGGAGGAAGAGGGGTCTTCCTTTTGGACGGGCGACCGGCTGGAAGAGGAGCTGGAAAAGCTCCTGGGCCTGTCCTCTTCCCACTTGACCCCGGCTTTAGAAAATCTGGAAGCCCAGGGGAGAATTCACCGGGAAGGGGGACCCATCCCCGGCCCTGAGGACCGCTGCTATCCGGACTGGGCTTATTCGGCAGAGCAGGTCACCGCCGGACGTCTGGCCATCCTCATGGAAGAGGACCGGGAGGACCTGGTCATCGATAAGAGCAAGGTCGAAGAGGCCATGGGCCTCCGGCTTTCCGGACTCCAGGAAGAGGCGGTGGATAAGTCCGCCCGGGAGCCCATTTTAGTCATCACCGGGGGACCGGGGACCGGAAAAACCACCATCCTTCGAGCGATCTTAGAGGTCTTTGACCAAAACGGCCTGTCCTCCGACCTGGCTGCACCCACAGGGCGGGCGGCCAAGCGGATGGAGGAGTCCACCGGCCGGTCCGCCTCCACCATCCACAGGCTCCTGGGTTTCAAGGGGTCGGAGGAAGGCGGAGTCATCCCGGAATATGACGGGGACAACCCCCTTCTCCTGGATGCCCTTGTTGTCGATGAAGCTTCCATGATCGACCTCTCCCTCATGGCCACCCTGGTTCAGGCCCTGCCCGATAGGGCCCGGCTGGTCCTGGTGGGAGACGTGGACCAGCTTCCCTCAGTGGGAGCCGGCAATGTCCTCCATGACCTCATTCGGTCCGATGTTATCCCCACGATCAAGTTGGACCGGATCTACCGCCAATCCAAAGAGTCCCTCATCGTCTCCAACGCCCACCGGATCCACCATGGCCAGCTTCCGGAGGTTAACGACAAAGAAGGGGATTTCTTCTTTCTTCCGACGGCCACGGACAAGGACGCGGCGGACCTGGTGGAGGACCTGGTTGCCCGCCGCCTGCCCCAGGCCTACGACTGGGATCCTCTCCGGGACATCCAGGTTCTCTCGGCCATGAAGAAGGGAGTCTGCGGGGTCGAGGAGCTCAACCGTAGACTCCAGGCGGCCCTCAACCCCCAAGGGGACCGGGCGGACCATGTGACCTTGGGCAAGGACCGGAGCTTTTGGCCGGGGGACAAGGTCATGCAGGTCAAAAACAACTACAACCTCCTCTGGACAGACGGGGAGGATTGTCAGGGCCAGGGGGTTTACAATGGGGACTTCGGCTTTGTTCAGGTGGTCCTCCCGGAGGGCGAAGGTCTGGTGGTGAACTTTGATGGCCGCCGGGTGACCTATGATCTCCAGACCATGGGGGAGCTGGACCATGCCTTTGCCATCACCATCCACAAGGCCCAGGGGTCGGAATTCCCCTGCCTGGTCCTCCCTATGGTGGCCGGGCCGCCCTTTTTCCTGACCCGGAACCTCCTCTACACCGCCATCACCCGGGCCAGGAAGCTCTGCATCCTGGTGGGAAGCCGGCGGATTATGGAGTCCATGATCCAAAATGACCGGTCGGATGCCCGCCAGACCTCTCTGGACCGGGCCATCGTGGAGAGCATGGAAAGAGGGTCGCCCTTTGATTTTTAGGAGGAAGAATGAGACGGAAAAAAGATGGAACATTTTGGGAGGGAGGACCGGGAGCCCGGCTTTTCGGTCTCCTCTTTGAGGAAGAGGGATTCTGCCTGGCCTGCGGGGAGAGGGGGAGGACCCTGTCCGGGGGCCTCTGCCCCTCCTGCCGGGCGGCCATCGACCTTACCTCTACCTGTCGACAGCTGTGGGAAGATCCGGATTTCCCGGTCTTTTCCGCCTGCTTTTATAATCAATTCCTCCAAGAACAATTTGCCGATTATAAGTTTTCGGGTAAAAGCTATAAGGAAAATATCTTTGTTTCGATCCTTGACGGTTATGTGAAAGACCATCCCATCCTCTCCCGGGCCGGCTGGTTGGCCTACCTTCCCATGCGGAGGCGGCGGGAGACCCTTAGGGCCTACAACCCGGCCCTGAACTTCGCCCGTGGCCTGGCCATGAGTAGGGGGTTAGTCCTGGTTCATGCTCTAAGGAAGGTCCGGGAATCCCGGGAGCAGCACACCCTCTCCCGTCGGGACCGGATGGACAATGTCCGGGAATCCTATGTCCTGGCGGAGGAGGATGGTTTTTTGTCGGCCGAATTTTATCAAGGAGAGGAAAGGTTGACCGGAAGGGTCCGGGTTGAGGATCTGATGGATCGGGAAGGCATCCTGGTGGATGATTTGGTGACAACCGGTCAGACCATGATCGAAGGAGCCCGTCCTCTGATAGAAAGAGGGATCCCTCTTTACGGCCTCAGTCTGGCTTCAGCTTCCTACCCTACCAGTGACCAAAAGGAGAATTGATATGAAAACCGTGCTCGTGGAACCATTGACCATCAGCCAAGACATCCTGGACTCTTTCCGGGAGGCTTTGGGACAGGATGGACACTTTTTTACCGCCTATGAGACCAAGCCCACCTCCACTCAGGAATGGTTGGACCGGGTGGGGGATGCCGACCAGGTCATCCTGGCCAACACCCCCATGCCGGAGGAAGTGGTGGAGTCGGCCAAAAACCTCAAATACATCAACGTGGCCTTTACGGGATTGGACCACATCCCCCTGGCGGCTTGCAAGGCCAGGGGGATCCAGGTGTCCAATGCCGCCGGCTATTCGGACGAAGGGGTGGCAGAGCTGGTTGTCGGGATGACCATTGCCCTCCTCCGGCAAATCAAAGAAGCCGACCGGGCCATCCGCCGGGGAGGCAAAGCGGCGGACTTCCTGGGCGGGGAGGTTGCCGGCCGGACGGTGGGGATCATCGGGACCGGGAAGATCGGGACCCGGGTGGCCCAGGTCTTTCAGGCCCTGGGGGCCCGCCTAGTCGGCTACAACCGGTCCGTCCACCGGGACCTGGTGGATATGGGGATGGACTACCTGAGCCTGGAGGACCTCCTCCGCCGGTCAGACATCGTCACGGTCCACCTCCCCCAGAACGAGGAGACCCGAGACACCATCACCGCCAGGGAGCTGGCCCTCATGAAGGAGACGGCCATCCTCATCAACTGCGCCCGGGGACCCATCGTCAACAGCAGGGACCTGGCCCGGACCCTGGGCGAGGGGAAGATCGCCGGAGCCGGGGTGGACGTCTTTGACCGGGAGCCTCCCTTGGATGAATCCGAGCCCCTGTTAACGGCTCCCAATGTCCTCCTGACCCCCCATGTGGCCTACTTCACCCAAGAGGCCATGGCCAAGCGGGCTGAGATCGTTCTGAAGAATGCCAAAGACTTCCTGGAGGGCCGGCCGGTCCAAAGCCGGATCCTGTAATAGAAAGAGAGAAGCGATTTGAACATCTATCTTGTCCGTCACGGCAGATCCCTGTCCAATATGGCCAATACCTACAGCGACGGGTCCACAGAGCTGGATCCTCAGTATCTGGATGAACTCAAGCCGGCCAAGGCCTATTTGAATAAAATCCATTTTGATGGGGTTTTCACCTCCGACTACACCCGTTGCATCCAGACGGCCGAGGCCCTGGGCTATCCGGATGCGGTTCGTGAGCCCCGCCTTCGGGAGCGGTCCTTCGGGGTTTTCGAGGGTCTGACACCGACCCAGGTTTGGGACAAGTATCAGGCGGACTATGCCGCCCTCTGTGCCAATCCCGTTACCTATGCGGCTCCGGAGGGGGAGACCTATGAGGAGGTCTGCCGGCGGGTTTGGTCGGTCTTGGACGAGCTGTCGGCCAAGGAGCGGGCCTCCTTTGTGGCCACCCCCTATGGGATGAGGCCGGATCCGGCTTTCAATGAAAACTACCTCCTGGTCTGCCACTACAATGTCCTTTCCTCGGCCTTGGGCTGGGTCATGGGGACCAACCAGTCCCTCAAGGGCCTGGCTCCCCAGAATGGGGCCATCCTCCAGGTCCAGGTTTATGGGCCGGTTAAGTCCGTCCGCCTCCCCCGGATGGAATTTTTGGCGGAAGAATAGGACAAAAAAAAGACCCTGGCCAATTTCCTGACCAGGGTTTTATCATTGATCGCCGGTATCGGATCTCTCCCGAAAATCCTCCATATAGCCCATAACCTTGACCACATACCGGTCCGTTTCTCCATAGGGGATCCGATAGAGGGTCCGGCCATCCTTGGAATACTCCGGATCCTCCAGCCATTTTTGGGTGATGTTGGGGCCGGCATTGTAGGCGGCCAGGACGGTGGGGATGACCCCGTCAAAGCGCTTCATCAGGTAGGCGAGGTACCAACAACCATAGTCGATGTTGGTTTCCGGCTGATAGAGGTCGTCGGGATCAAAGTCCAGCCCCCTTTTTCTGGCAATGAAGCGGCCGGTATCGGGCATGACCTGCATGAGCCCTCGGGCACCGACCGAGGACTCGGCCTTGGGCTTGAAGGCGGATTCCTGCTGGATGACTCCGGCCACTAGGTAGGGGGAGAGGCCATATTCCCGGGCCTTGGGGATGAAGAGGTCGTGGTAGGGGAGGTCGGAAACGGTATGCCTCCGGTAGGCCAGGGGCCCCCAATTGACCAGATAATAGAAGAAGGCCATAGCCAGGACCAGGATCAGGAGGAGGTAGAAGGGGGCCCTTGACCGCTTGAGGGGGTCGGGCCGCCTCCGCCGGCTGGACCGGACAGAGGGTCTATGGGGCTTGGGGGTCTTTTTCTGCATAATCTTCCTCCTGATGGTCTGTAGTTCTTTATAGTTACCCATTCGGAATGAATAAATAAAACAAATGAGGAGAAAAGAATGAAAACACCCTATATTATTTGCTATGGTTTTCACGGCGACCGCTTCGAGAGGTTAAAAGACCTGGCCACACGGTCGGGCTTCGGCCTCCGGCCGGTGTCGGATGAGGAGTTCTCCATGACGGTGGAGGAGCTTTTGGTGGATGGCCCCATTGATAATGACCGGGTCCATGAGCCCGTGGCTGAGCGGGACCTGGAGCATGAGCTCTTTGTGGGCATGGGAGGAGAGGCCCTGTCGGACTTCCTGGACCTCTGCCAGGATGAGGATTTCTACATTCCCCTCAAGGCCGGCCTGACCGAGACCAACCGGAAGTGGCCCTATGCCAAGCTGGTGGAGGAAAATGCCCAGGAGCATGAGTTTATGAAGCGAATGACCCTGGCCAACAAGGGGCTGGTCGTTGCCCAAGCCCTCCATGAGGAGGAGGCGGATGAGGAGCTCATGGCTCTGGCCAAGGAGATGGAGGACTTTCTGAATGAGCCCAGGGAAGAGGACATCCCCCGCTTTGATGACCTCTATCCCCGCTTTATGAATAAGGTCCAGGCCCTGCTCAAGGAAAGAAAGAAAATCTGATGGTCATCGATGTGGTGGTGGCCGTCTTCTGCGACCGCCCGGAAAGGCCCGGGCGGATCTTCGGGACGGAGAAGGGCTATGGCCCCTATAAAGGCTACTGGGAGTTTCCGGGCGGGAAGGTCAAGCCCGGGGAGAGCCCGGAGGAGGCCCTCCGGCGGGAGATCCGGGAGGAGCTGGACGTGGACATGGAAATCCTGGGCCTCTACCGGAAGGCGGTCCATGACTACCCGGAATACCGGGTCAAGCTCTCCCTCTATTGGGCCAGGCCTCTGGGGGAGATGACCCTGGTGGAAGCCGGCCAAGGGCGGTGGTTGACGGGGGAGGAATTGGATCCTTCGGCCTGGCTGGAGGGGACCCGCCCCATCATTGAAGAGCTGAAAGAGGTGATGGGAAAAGATTCTATTTCTCCGGATTCACCCCTTGGAGAAAACGCAGACCCTCTTCAAAAACACTAGACCAGAAGATCCAGTCATGGTCGCCTTCTTCGAAGTGGATATGGGCTCTGACCCCTTCCTTTTCCAGCTTTTCCGCCAGGCGGAGGTTGGAGGGGTAGAGGAAGTCCGATTTTCCACAGAAGAGGGCGATTTTTCCATTTTTAGGGAAGGTCCGGTCAAAGAGGGAGTCAAAGGAATCTTGGAGGATGGGGTCCAGACTCTCTTGACCAACTCGGTAGGGGTCAGCTTTGGACAATTCTTGCATGAGGGGGATGTCGAAGGCCCCCGAAAAAGAAGCACAGGAGGAAAAGAGGTCGGGGTGCTTGGCGTAGAGGTTAGCCGCTCCATAGCCCCCCATGGATACGCCGAGGACGGACCAGCGGGACCGGTCGGGGAGTTTGAAATGGCGGTCGAGGTAGTCGGGGAGCTCTTCGGTGATGTAGTCCTCATAAGGATAGACGCCGTTAAGGTAGAAGGACCGATCGGCCTGGGGGAGGACGAAGGTCATGTTGTAGGTGTCGGCAAAAAACTGGATGGGGGTCTTGGCGTAGAGCTGTTCATAGCCGGCGGAAAGGGCATGAAGGCCAAAGACCAGTCGGGGTTCCAGGCCCGGCAGGGTGTAGGGCGTACCTTCTTCCGGCATCACCATAATGAAGGGGTTAGATTTGCCCAGGGTCTGGGAGCGAAAGCTGCAGTGAATGGTGGACATGGTTGCCTCCTTAGTCGCGTAATCTTATCGTCGGGTTAAGTGGTTTTCAGCGAAACGAACAGTTTTGACCAGGTAGTCCATGGCCTCCACCGGATAGTTTCCGGCAGCAGTCTCGCCAGTGATCATGACAGCACTCGCCCCGTCCCAAACCGCATTGGCAATGTCGGAAACTTCTGCTCGAGTGGGGAGGGGGCGGGTCATCATGGAATCCAGCATCTGGGTGACGACCATGAAGGGGCGGCCCGCCTGCCGGCATTTCTCCGCCACTTTTTTTTGGACCCAGGGAAGCTCCCAAAGGGGAAGAGCCGTGCCTAGGTCCCCTCGAGCGATGACCATGGTGTCGGCCAGGGGGATGAGGTCGTCGAGGGCATCAAGGCCTTGGCGGTTCTCCAGCTTGGCCAGGATCCGGACCTCCGGGTTCCCCGACCTATCCAGAGCCTCCCTCAGGTCTACGAGGTCCTGGGCCGACCGGACAAAGGGAAGCATGACCTCGCCCACCCTCATGTCGGAAAAGAGGGACATATTCTCCCTATCCGCCTGTGTTAGGGCCGGCATGGGGACCCGGCAACCTGGCAGAGCCAGGCTCTTCCGCCCGCCCAGGAGACCGGCTTGGCGGACCCGGGCCATGAGTCGCCCCTCCCCGGGGAGGACTTCCAGGAGGATCTTCCCGTCATCCACCCGAATCTCCTGGCCGGGCCGGAGGAAGTCTTTGCATTCGTTTGGGAGGACCGGGCCATCTGCCTCATCCTCTCGGGCCGGGCTATCCCCTGAAAAATAGAGGGGGAGGACCTGGCCCTTTTCCAAAGGAAGAGGCTGGGACCGGATCCCCGTTCGGAGCTCCGGTCCCTGGAGGTCGACCAAGAGCGAGACCCTCCGCCCGGCCTCTCTTTCCGCCTCATGAAGAACGCGGATCCATGGCTCTGCCTGGGCCAGGCCGGTGTGGGACAGGTTGAGGCGGATCCCGGTCATCCCGGCCAGGATCATCTCTTTCAGACAGGACACCTGGGCACAAGCCGGGCCCAGGGTCCCATAGATTTCAATCATGCCAACCTCCTTTTTGTTGCTGTGGTCGTAAAATCGTGTGATTTTGCTGGACTCATTTTATCACAGGGAGGGGTGGGTTCCGGCGGAGGTGCCCTGGCTCGGTCCCCCTAGTGAGTCATAAGAAGGGGAAAAAGAATAGAACGATGAAGTTTGGGCACTATTTTCAAGTTGTACTTGAAAATAGTGCCCAAACTTGTTAGGATAAAACCGATAAGGGGGTGGTGAAATGATCCATAGGGAAATGACAAAGGAATTATTAAAATTAGCTGATCAAGTACCTGTCGTTACCGTTATCGGTCCCAGGCAATCGGGGAAGACAACCTTGGTGAAATCAAGCTTTCCCGAATATAACTATGTAAACCTGGAGGATCCCGTTAACCGGATTTTAGCAAAAGAGGATTATCGGGGATTTTTTTACACCTATGGAGAACCTCTGATTATTGATGAAGTCCAAAGGGTTCCGGAACTCCTTTCAGCACTACAGGTTATGGTTGATGAGGACAGGGGGAAGAATGGCCGCTTTATCCTGACCGGGAGCCATCAACCCAGCTTGCAGAGGGGAGTCGCCCAATCCCTTGCCGGAAGAACGGGGATTCTTTCCTTACTGCCTCTAAGCATGCGTGAGCTTGCCCAGGAAAAACAACTGGAGAAGTTATCTACAGACCAGCTGTTGATCAATGGTTTTATGCCCGAATTATATCGAGAGGGAACCAGAGAGCCAAGCGTATATTATCGTGACTATTTGAACACCTATGTTGAAAAGGACTTACGTGAAATGTTGGAAATTAGGAATTTAGATAAATTCCTACGATTTCTTACGCTCTTGGCTGGCAGGGTGGGCCAGGTGGTCAACTTGTCCGGTCTGTCCGGGGAAGTCGGCGTATCATCCACAAGCTTGTCGGAATGGCTTTCTGTCCTTGAAGCCTCCTATATCATATTCCGGTTAAAACCCTATTTTTCCAATATCACAAAGCAAATCATCAAATCTCCAAAGATTTACTTTACGGAAATCGGCCTCGCTTCCTATCTTTTAGGAATAGAAACCGAGAACCAGGCAAGTCGAGATCCCCTGCGTGGAAATTTGTTTGAGAATCTGATTGTTTCAGAATTTCTCAAATCCAGACTCAATCAGAATCAAAATCCGAATATTTTCTATATGAGAACGGCAAAAGGCGTGGAAGTGGATGTCATTATGAAAAAAGAAGAGAAGCTTTATCCCTGCGAAATCAAGACCGCCATGACACCCAACCGCTCTTTTTCTAAGAATCTATTATCTTTTGTGGAAGCCGAAGAGACGGCACTCAACCCGAAGGTCATTTATACCGGGAAATCCTATCCCATGTTTAATGGAGTGGAATACGTCAACTATCAGGACCTACAACATTATTTGCTATGAAGAGGGCAGGGTGCCCTAGTCCTAGGAGGGCACCTCATTTTCCCCATGTTTCTGGATCAATTCCTCACCTCTCCATCTCATAGAAATTCAAAGTCACCATCTTATCCAGCTTTTCCAGGTGGACTTCTTCTCTTTTCAGAAAGACAAATCCCGTTTTTTCGATCACCCGGTTTGAGCCGATATTTTCAATCCTTGCCCTGATAAGTATCTTTTGATAACCACGCCCAAAGAGATAGCCAACCATGGCTTTACAAGCCTCTGTCATATAGCCGTTTCCCCAGTATTTCCTGGCTGAGGAATACCCGATTTCAGGGTATCCTTCGGGGGTAATTCTGGCTACATCGATCATTCCCATCACTTCAGTGCTATCTTTTTTCACGATGGCAAATCGGATCGTATCTTCATCTTCATATTGGCGTAACCAGAGGTCTAAAATTTTTTTGGTATCCTCTTTTGTTCGATGAGTAGGGAAGGTGACGTATTTCGACACCTCTTCATCGGATGCCCAGGCAAAAATGGCATCTAAGTCGCTTTCCTGAAGCTTTCTAAGAATAAGTCTTTCTGTTTCGATCATTATCGCTTCCTCCCTGATTGTTTGAACGGATAGAAATCATGCGTTATGAGCGCATGGTGATAGGGCTTTTGGTGTTTTTATATTTTATCCCTAAAATGATGATAAAGGTAGATTTTAGAGGCCCAACATTTTCCCCCTCAATCCCCGGTTCTCCCAGGTAAGGAGGCTCCGCCTGGCCTCCTTAATCCTCGATTCCGCCAAATGAGGGGGCCACCGGGATTACCGTCCGCTTCATAGAGCCTCCTGGGGCCCCCCAGCCCCCACTCCGCCCCAAAAACCCCTCCAAAAAATTGGACAAGGGACCTCTTTTTTTGCTATACTAGTTGAAATTTTGGGTGCAATTGCATAAATCGAGAGGAGTACGATCTTGAAAGAACCATCGAAGAAAGTAGAACTCGGTAAGGAAGCCATTTGGGATGTCCGGTCCCTCTCCATCGGGACCCGGGGCCTCTTAGGACTCCAACATATGTTCGCCATGTTTGGGGCGACCATCTTAGTTCCTCTGTTGACCGGTTTGGATATTTCGACCACCTTGTTTATGGCAGGTCTAGGGACTTTATTATTTCATTTATTAACCAAGGGCAAGGTTCCTGCTTTTCTCGGATCCTCTTTCGCTTTTATCGGAGGCTACGCGGCAGTAGCACCAATGATCAACGATGCGCCCAATCTGGATATGCTCCCCTATGCGTGTGGGGGTGTTTTTTTTGCCGGTCTGGTCTATGTGGTCATTGCGGGCTTAGTGAAAGCCTTCGGGGTTTCCCGGGTCATGAAGTACTTCCCCCCTGTGGTCACCGGGCCCATCATCATCTCCATCGGGTTGACTCTGGCCCCCTCTGCCGTGGGGAACGCCTCCACAGACTGGCTCCTGGCCGCCGTCGCCATTGCGGTCATCGTCTACTTCAACATTTGGGGTAAGGGCATGGCCCGGATTATCCCCATCATCCTGGCCATCGTTGCCTCCTATGTGGTTGCCCTCCTTTTGAACCGGGTGGACTTCTCCTCCATGCAGGCAGCTCAGACGGTGGCCCTCCCTCTGGATCCCAGCCGGTTCATGAAGCTGGACCCCTCCGCCATCATCTCCATCACCCCCATCGCCCTGGCGACCATGATGGAACATATCGGTGATATTACGGCCATCTCCGCCACCGTCAAGAAAAATTACCTTAAGGATCCCGGCCTCCACCGGACCCTCCTGGGTGACGGCCTGGCCACCTCATTAGCCTCGGCCTTCGGTGCCCCGGCCAACACCACCTACGGAGAAAACACCGGCGTCTTGGTCCTGACCCGGGTCTATGACCCCGCCGTCATGCGCCTGGCTGCCGTCTTCGCCATCATTCTCTCCTTCTTCCCTGTAGTCTCCGGCTTTATCCGGTCCATCCCCATGGCCATCATCGGCGGGGTTTCCCTCATCCTCTACGGAATGATCTCCGCCGTTGGAGTACGGAACCTGGTCGAGAACCAGGTGGACTTCACCAAGTCCCGGAATCTCATTGTCGCAGCCTCCATCTTCGTCTCCGCCTTGGGCTTCACCGGCAGCGTATCCGGACTTTCCTTCGATGTTTTCGGCACTACCATCACCCTGTCCGGCCTGGCCATCGCCGCTTTGGTAGGCATCATCCTGAACGCCCTCCTTCCCGGCAAGGATTACAATTTCTCCGATGATAAACCCAGACCAACCGGCGTCAACTTCTCCGGAACGGATGCGACCTTCAAGGGTAAGCCTTTCAATTGGTCCTACAGCGATGGCGAAGAACCCACCGGCCAATTCGACTAACGACAATAATCACATCATGAAAAGCCCGGTAAAAGGAAGCTTCAATCGGGCTTTTTTTCTATGGTAAAATGAAGTGACATGGATCGGTAAGGAGGTCATGATGGGGGAAAATTACCAATTACAATTAGACCATATCCTTGAGCAAATTCAGCAGGAAGGCCGGGTCCCCCGCCTCCTTCTTCATTCCTGCTGCGGGCCCTGTTCCACCTACGTTTTGGAGTATTTGTCGGACTATTTTGACATTACGGTCTACTATTACAACCCCAACATTTATCCCAAAGAGGAGTATGACTTCCGGGAAGCCGAACAGGAGGGCCTCATCCGTCGTCTGCCCAGCAAGTACCCCATCCATTTTCAGAAGGCTGCCTACGATCCGGAGGACTACTACCAAAAGGTCCGGGGCCATGAAGGAGATCCCGAAAGAGGGGACCGGTGCAGCCTCTGCTACCGACTCCGCCTGGAAGAGGCCGCCCGATGGGCCAGGAAAGGGAGTTATGATTACTTCACCACCACCCTTTCCCTTTCACCCCACAAGGACGCTCAAAGGCTCAACGAAATCGGAAGGGTTCTGGAGGAAGAATACGGGGTGGCCTACCTCTATTCGGACTTCAAGAAAAGAAACGGCTTTAAGCGGTCTAAAGAGCTGACGGATGAATATGGGATGTACCGGCAAGATTACTGCGGTTGCCTTTTTTCCTACCAAGCCCGCCAGGCTCATGAGGCGGAAAAAATTTGGCAAGATAAAGAGAGAAAGGGGGAGGGTGGCCCTGCCACCCAAGCATGATGAAAACGTGGATTCAAGATAATCAAGAGAAGATTTTTGATAAGGTTGCGATCATTTATAAGGTATTGGCCATAGTTTCCGGAATCGGGATGGCTTTGAAGATTCTTTCCGTTTTGGGGATCGGCCTGGTCGGGACCATCTTCTCCTTCGGCCTCTTCCTTCCCATCGCCGGGGTCATGGCCATCATCGCCATCCCCGTGATTCTCCTCCTATTCGGGGTAAGGGTATATCTTTTTTGGATGGCAGGCCAATTTGCCCAGGCCCTGCCCATCAAGGCCGACCGACTCAAGCAATATGCCGGGATCCTCCTGGTCTTTGCCATCATTGGCCTCGTCTTCTCCGGCGATTCCTCTTTTGCCAAGACCATGGCCCTGGGGGAGATTCTTTTCCATGGCTTTGTTTTATACACCCTCTCTGTCATGGACCAAGGGGATCGCTTTTCAGGGGATGACCAATACCGTCGTCCCCTGTAGAAAAATGTCACCACAAGAATTCGATAGTTAAATATATTTTATCAATGAAAGGAGACTGGCATGAGCCGTGCAGATCAGATTTTCAAAGAAAATTGTCGAGAGATCCTCAACCATGGTGTATCGGATGAGGGGATGGAGGTTCGTCCCCATTGGCAGGATGGAAGTCCCGCCCACACCATCAAAAAATTCGGCCTGGTCAACCGCTACGACCTGACCAAGGAATTCCCCATCCAGACCATCCGAAAGATCAACTTCAAGGCCCTCTATGATGAGCTGCTTTGGATCTGGCAGAAGAAGTCCAACAAGGTCAAGGACCTGGGGTCCAAGATTTGGGACCAGTGGGCCGATGAAAAGGGGACCATCGGCAAGGCCTATGGCTACCAATTGGGCCTAAAGCACAAGTATCCCGAAGGGGAGATGGACCAGGTGGACCGGGTCCTCTTTAACCTCAAGAACAACCCCGCTTCCCGGCGGATCCTGACCAACATCTTCAACTTTGAAGACCTCCATGAGATGGCCCTCTACCCCTGTGCCTATTCCATGACCTTCAACGTTTCCGGCGATACCCTGAACGCCATCCTGAACCAGCGGTCCCAGGATATGTTGGTGGCCAATTCCTGGAACGTCTCCCAGTATGCCCTCCTGGTCCATATGTTCGCCCAGGTTTCAGGCCTCAAGGCCGGCGAGCTGGTCCATGTCATCGCCGATGCCCATATCTATGACCGCCACATCCCCATCGTGGAGAAGCTCCTGGACCAGGAAGATTTCCCTGCCCCCAAGCTGGTCATCGATGAGTCCATCACCGACTTCTATGCCTTCGATGCCGACTCCTTCCGTCTGGAGGGCTATGAGCATGGCCCCAATGTCAAGGGGATTCCAGTTGCGGAATAAATAATCCCTTCATAAAAAGAAAAGCCTCCCCTCCGACCGGCTTATGCCTTTCGGAGGGGAGGTTTTTACTTTTATGCTTATTTCAAAAGATCGGTAACCTGGCCGAGGTTGAGTTCAAAGGAGACACCACGCTGGAGATAGTTTGGTTGGTGACGGGTGTTGAGCATGGCATCATGAACGAATTTGGAAGCGAAGGCAACAGCACTTTCCAGATCCTTTCCGGTATAGAGGGCGGCGATCAGGGAAGAAGCGTAGAGATCTCCGGTCCCGTGGATGAAGAAATCCAGGAGGTCTTCCGAAACGGCGGTCATTTCGCTGTCCTGGCCTTGGATGTAGTTGATGATCTTCCCCTCTTTTTGGATGCCTTTCAGAACAACCATCTTAGCCCCCATTTCCAGTAAAGCATCCAGAATGGTGCGGACTTGTTTTTCATCGGGACTTTGACCGGGGTAGTCCATCCCGGTTAATATGCCGGCTTCGGTCAGGTTGGGAAGGAGGAGGTCCGCTCCATCCACCAGGTCTTTCATCTTTTCACACATCTCTTCCGTGTAGGTCGGATACCGCTGACCACCATCGCCCATGACGGGATCGACGAAACGGAGGGCGTTAGGATAATTTTTGTAGATTGACTGGATAATTTCTACTTGTTCGGCCGAACCCAGGAAGCCTGAATATACCCCATCCAGGTCCATCTCGGCTCCACCCTTCCAGTGGTCGAGAACCTGGGGCAAAAAGTCAGTGGTATCATGCATGACGAAGTCCGGATAGAGCGTGTGGGTGGAGAAGAGTGAGGTGGGCAGGGGGCAGACATCAACACCGGCTGCGGACAGGAGGGGGATAGCTACTCCAAGGGAACATTTTCCATAACCGCATAGGTCATGAACCGCTGCCACTCTGGGAATATACTTTCCCTGACGCTGGTAGAGAACGACTTCATTATTTTTTTTCATTCTTACCTCCTAAAAGAGATTTATCCGTGCCCTTGTAGTTTACTCCTGAAAAGGTTTGTAGACAATGGCAAAAGCTCATTTTTATTATTCAATATATTCATAAAGAGGCAAAGAGAACAGAATACATTTTGCTTTGCCGTAACATGAACTTTACATTCACAATCTACAATTAACAATGAGCATTCCTGTTTGTGTGGATTGCCCCAAAATTAGTGAAAATGAAGGGAGAACGTATGTATTCCAAATCATCAAAGGGCTTACGCTTTCTTGCCGGCCTCCTGGCCCTGGCTCTGGTCCTGACCTTTGCCCTGCCCATGAGGGCCTTTGCGGAAGAGGCTCAGGAAAACAAGATCCTGTCCATCAACGCCCATGTTGGGGACTACTCGCAGTGTTCTGCAAATGGCTTTGGAGCGAACATTTCCTTTGCTACCAAGACGGATGGCCCGGGAAAACTCCAAGTCAAAAAGGGCGATGTCGTCGTCTTTGAAGAAAGCCTGGCCAATGGTCGCAAGGACGGTGATCCCTACTTTGACAGGAAGGATCATTCCAAGGTTGACCACTCCACCAACGACTATGTCTATACTTACCAATTTGAACTCAAGGATCTGGAGGCCGATACCTTCTACACCTATACCGTTGAAGCCCTGGGTCAGACCCAGGAGGGTCAGTTCAAAACCGCCATCGGGAAGAACCAGGCGGGTCACGTCCGTTTTGCCTATCTGGGCGACCCCCAGGTCCATAACAGCAAGCACGGGGAGGCCACCGGGGCCATCTTCAACTTGATCTCCGAGATCTCCGCCAAGAACCCGCTCGACTTCATCTACATTGCCGGAGACCATACGGACAAGGGCTATGAGGTCCAATCCAAGGTGGACACGCCCAAGGATGCCAATGACAAGAAGGCATCGGGACTGCCTTTCGGGTATGAATGGGAAGACTTCTTTAATAATAAGGGCCAGTATCCCAATGCCACCCAGAAGGCCCTCCTCAACCACCTCCTCCTCTCCACCCAAGGGAACCACGACACCACCGACTTCAACGGTCGGATCAATGTCCCTGACCCCGTCTACAACAATGAAAAGGACACCGATTTTGTCAAGGGTGTCTATTCCTACGTCGCCGGTCCCATGAAGTTCATTGTTCTCAACAATGCTTCCTATGAGACCCAGGACCTGGCCAACAATGCCAACTTCCAGAAGATGATGGCCTACCTCAAGCAGGAAGTGAAGTCAGCCAAGGAAGAGGGCCTATGGACCGTGGTCGGCTTCCACAAGCCCCTCTATACCGGGGCCTCCCACATCAGTGATGACGATGTGGCCGCCTACCGCAAGGCCATGAACAAGGTCTTCACCGACTTAGATATTGACCTGGTACTAAACGGCCATGACCATGTCTACTCCCGTGGCTTCATCAATGCCCAAGGGGAAAAGGCGACCCAAGCCAACACCGCAGCGGAAGGAAATGTCTTCTACCATGTTATGAACGCCCCCTTCCATATGGTTTCCGAGCATGCTGGCGGTCTCAAGTGGTATGAAGCGGTTGACTATACCAAGGACATCACCAAGGGCGACCCCCTGACCCCGGACTACAAGTTCCTGGATAAGAACGGGGCAAAAGAAGTTCCCCCCTCCAGCGAGAAAAAAGATACCACCGTGGTCATTGTGGATATGACGGCCGACCGTGCCGAATTCACCACCTACAAGCTTCATTATGACCAGAAGACCTCCAAGGTGGACAAGGAGGCCTATATCTATGACCAGTTCACCGTCCTCCGCCGTCAGGCTCCCCAGCGGGTTGCCGGGTCCAACCGTCTGGAAACGGCCCTGGCCAATGCCCAGGCCTACCAGAAGGCGGACACCGTCCTCATCGCCCGCAGCGACGATTTTGCCGATGCCCTGTCGGCTTCCGTCTATGCCAAGCTTCTGAAGGCCCCCATCCTCCTGACAAAAACGGATTTCCTCTATGACGGCGTCAAGACGGAAATCGCCAGACTGGGTGCCAAGAAAGCCATCCTGGTCGGCGGAGATAAGGCCCTCTCCATGGCCTGTGAGAAAGAACTCAAGGACATCAAGGGTTTGGAAGTTTCCCGCATTGACGGGAGCGACCGCTATGAAACCTCGGTCAAGTTAGCCGGCCTCATCGCTAAGGCCAACAAGACCGTGGACGGTGTCTACGTCGCCACCGGAACCAACTTTGCCGATGCTCTCTCCGTTTCTCCCCTGGCTGCCAACCAAGTCCGTCCCATCCTCCTTACCCGACCTAATTCCCTGCCCCAATCCGTCAAGGATGGCATCAAGAATCTTGGTGTGAAGAATGTCACCATCTTAGGTGGGAAAAAGGCGGTTTCCCAAGCCGTTGCCACTGCCCTTCCCGGAGCCAGCCGTCTGGAAGGGGAAAACCGCTATGAAACGTCTGCCATGATCGCTGAAAAAATGGTGGAAGCCAAGCTGGCATACCTGGCAACGGGCGAAGAATTTGCCGACGCCCTAGTCGCCGGTCCTGTCGCCGCCGAAAAGCAAGCCCCCATCCTCCTGGTCCAGCCCAAGAAGCTCCCGGACGAGGTGGCTTCCTACCTGAAGAAATCCAAGATCAAGGAAGTCATTGTCCTTGGCGGGGATGCTGCGGTGGATGATGCTGTCGCCAGCGGAGCGGACAATCTTATCAAATAGTTGTTTTCAGATATTTCTCTCCTTAGTCTATAGGGAAAAGGGGAAAGGCCTGGTGGCCTTTCCCCTTTTCCCTTTTTTGTCCCCTCATGTACAATTAATAAGAAAGAAGAAAGGAGGGAACCATGGCGGAGCGAACCTATTTATCCATTGACTTAAAATCGTTTTATGCTTCGGTGGAGTGCGTAGAGAGGGGGATGGACCCCCTGACCACCAACCTCCTGGTGGCCGACCTTTCCCGGACGGACAAGACCATCTGTCTGGCCGTATCGCCGGCCCTGAAGACCTTCGGCCTGCCCGGACGGGTCCGGCTTTATGAGGCCAAGGCTCGGGTGGATGAGGCCAACCGCCTCCGCAGGGCCATAGCCCGGAAGGCGGGCAAGCTGGTCCGAGCCTCCTCCTTTTTTCTCCCGGCCCTGGAAAAGGACCCCTCCCTCGCCGTTGACTTCATCGTCGCCCCGCCCCGGATGGCCCACTACATCGACTTCTCCGCCCGGATCTACCAAATCTACCTCAAGTACATCGCTCCGGAGGACATTGTGGTCTACTCCATCGATGAGGTCTTTATGGATGTCACCGACTACCTGGACCACTACAAACTGACCGCTGAGGACCTGGCCATGAGGATGGTTCGGGATGTCCTGGACTCCACCGGGATCACGGCCACGGCAGGGATCGGCCCCAACCTCTTCCTGGCCAAGATTGCCATGGACCTGGAGGCCAAGAAAATGCCGGCGGATGAGAATGGGGTCCGGATGGCCCGCTTAGATGTGGCCAGCTACCGGGAACACTATTGGGACCACCGGCCCATCACGGATTTTTGGCGGGTGGGGAAGGGGACGGCCCAGCGCCTGGCCAAGTACGGCCTCCACACCATGGGGGATATCGCCCTCTGCTCGGTGGGGGATCCGGGCCATTCCTACAATGAGGACCTCCTCTATGACCTCTTTGGGGTCAATGCGGAGCTACTCATCGACCATGCCTGGGGCTATGAATCCTGCCGAATTTCGGACATCAAGGCCTATGTCCCCCAGTCCAAGTCCCTCTCCCGGGGCCAGGTCCTCTCCACCCCCTATCCCTTTGATAAGGCCCGACTGGTCATGCGGGAGATGGCCGACCTCCTGGCCCTGGATCTGGTGGCCAAGGGTCTGGTGACGGATCAGGTTTCCCTGACGGTGGGCTATGACGTGGTCAACCTCCGGGATCCCCACCTGGCCAAGGCCTACCATGGGGAGGTCAAGAAGGATATGTATGGCCGCCGGGTGCCGAAGAAGGCTCATAAGTCCCTCCCCCTGGGGATGGCGACGGCCGCCTCATCGGTCATTATGGAAGCCCTGACTCGGATCTTCGACCAGGTGGTGGACCCCCGCCTCTATATCCGGCGGCTGTATGTCGTGGCCGACCGAGTCATGGCCGAGGAGGAAGTCGGAAAGGACCAGGCCCGCCAGCTGGATTTCTTTGGCCGGATGGATGAGGCCGGGGAAGAGGGCACCAAGAAGGACTTGGACAAGGAGCACCGGGTTCAGGAAGCCTTGGTGGCAATCAAAAAGAAGTATGGGAAAAATGCGGTCCTTCGAGGGATGAACCTGGAAGAAGGAGCCACAGCCAAGGACAGGAATGACCGGATTGGAGGACATAAGGCATGAAAGACAAATATAAAATGATCGCCCACTTGGGTCCATGGGAGCCCAAAAACCACCCCCGGATGTCCCGGGAAAACCGGGCTGTCCAGTTCTCTCCCTTCCAGGCCTTGACGGGCTATGAGGTCGCCATACAGGAAGCGGGGCGACCGACCCGGGAGAGGACGAAACTCTCCGATGATGAAGTAGATGACATCAACCGGGCCCTGGCCTACCTGGTCGATCGGTTGGCGGAAGGAGCCGGAGGTGGGGCTGGGGATCACCCCCGCATCCGGATCCGGTATTTTCGGAAGGATGATCTAAAGGAAGGCGGTGCCTATCTTGTCAAAGAAGGGCGGGTCGCCGAGATCCAGGCCTACCGGCGAGTCCTCATCTTCGAAGATGGGGAAGAAATTGCCATTGACCAGCTAAAAGAAGTGGAAATCTTGGAGGAGGGAGCCGGGGAAGGCTAACCAGGGCTGCTTTCCCGTGGGAACCTCATGATTCCGCCAGCTCACAGGGCTGCCCTTTCCTGGGAACCTCATGAACCCGCCCTCTCCTAGCCTCGCCAGAGCTAAAAAACCCTGACAATCCGTCAATTTCCGAGAAAATCAGGATCTGGAGCCCTGACAATTTGCAGAATTTCAAAAATAGCAGGGGCGAAAATAGCCCTGATAAAAGACTAGGACCTAAAAATGTCAGGGGGTAAAACCCTGTCAGATTAGAGAATTTCAAGAATATCAGGGTGAAAAAAGGCCCTGTTAATTTGGCAGATCGCGATAATATCAGGGCTTGAAACCCTGATATTCCTTTAATTATCAAGATAATCAGGATTTGGAGCCTCCTGGAGCCGAACAAATCTTGCAAAAGCCAGGACCAAAAGATACCCTAACTATAGAGAAAAAGGATTTAATGGCCCGCATGAAGGACCACTACTCACCGTGCCGGAAGAAAGAGAAGTTTCTTATGGGATTTCTGAGACAAAAGCGAAAGCAAGTCGATCAAGAAAAACTAAGCCGACTTTATCAATCCTACCAACAGAGGCTCTTTTACTTTGCTGTTCGTATTTTGGAGGATCCGATGGCAGCGGAGGATGCTGTGCAGGATGCATTCTTGCGCATTCGTCCTCATTTAGACAAAATTGACGAAGAGGATACCCATAAAACCGGTGCATTCCTGTTTATTGTTGTAAAGCATATTGCCCTTGACTATCTTAAGAAACGAAAGAGGGAGACACTTCTTCCGGCTGAGGAGGTAGAAAAGTATCTGGCACTTGAATGGGATTATTCGGAGAATGGTGATTCCGACTTTGAAGAAGCCTTCCGCAAGCTTTCCTTTGATCATCAAGTAGTTCTTCTTTTGAAATATGATCTGGAGTTTTCCCATATTGATATTGCACAGTTTCTTCATTTATCTGAGGTGACGGTTCGAAAGCGATGTTCGCGAGCGAAAAAAAGATTGAACGTCTTAATGGAAAGGGGGTCGGACCATGAAAAGGAAATTGGATGACGAGTATTTGTATAAGGAAATCCCAAAAATCGTTGAAAAAGATCTTATGAAGCTGCCAAAAGAGGAAGAACTGAATCATGTGTTTTCCGATTCCTTTGAAGAGCGGAAGAAAGAAATCATTGGTTTCCAATCGGAGGAAAAGAAAAAAAGATTCCTTTTTTCATCACCTCGTGCGGTAACCATTGCAGCGGTTTTGACCTTGTGCTTCCTTGTTACGATAGGCTCTGTCCTGGCAGGGGAAATGTCACGAAAGTCAATCTTTCATTTTCTTCGTAAAACATTTACTGACTTTATGACGATTTCTGTCCATGAAGAGCCCCTCCCCGGTGCGTCAAGCGAGAGTGGTTGGATTTGGAAGCCGAAAGAACCCCGGTTTTTGGCACCCGGATTCAAGGAGACCTCTCGAAAGCAAACAGAAGATTTTTTAGAAATTTTCTATCAAAATGCGGCTGGAAATGAGATTTTCTATTCTACACACCCGCTTGTTGATGAGCAGATAATAATTGATACCGAAGATACAATACTTCATCAAGAAAAAATAGGAGGAGTAACCGTTTCCTACTTTGAAAAAAATGGGATGAGCTTTTTCTTTTGGCATGACTATGAATGTCGGTACCAGATATTAGGAGATGTAAAAGCTGATATTTTAATGAAAATCGTTAAAAAAATGTTGGGATCGTAGAATTTTTTAATAAAATATTTATTTTCGGGTCACAAAATGGCCTCCTTCTTCGTTATATAAGTAAGAGCAGAAAGAAGGAGGTTATTTTTTATGAAAAAAAGGAAGAGTTTCTTAATTGCCGGCCTGGCTCTATGTCTATTCAATTTTCCGATTTTTGCTGGAGCAGAGGATTTTAACACAAAAACCAAAGTGGAGGCACCCCGGTTGATCCTACAAAGAATGCAATACCTTTCCACAGCAAATGCTTATTTAACCATTGACTCTACTGGAAAAGCAACTGTGAAATGCCAAATAGTCGGTTATAGGGGGACTACCTCAAGAATTCAAGCGAGGGTATTACTGCAACAACATGTCAATGGTCGTTGGGTACCTCTCAGAGAATTCTCAGAATCTACAAATTTTTATCAACTAACCATTTCTGAAAGCCACAGAGTAAGTAGAGGTTATGCTTATCGAGTGCTTGCTACTATTAAATCTTATAGGGGTTCTGGTGTCGAAAGCAAAACGGTTACAAGTAGTAGCAAATATTATTGAAAGGAGGGAACTTTTTTAATTCTTATGGTAGAAGATTAGATTTTTTGAATGAGATGATGTGACTTGGCAAATGAAAAAACAAAAGGAGTATGTCATGAAAAGAAAATGGACAGTGATACTGACTGTAATTGCTTTATTTGCATTCTTGGTCCCGAGCATTACATTCGCACAGGAGATTCAAGATAATCAGAAAATTTTCAATCAAGAACAAGTGGACAAGCTCAAAATGATAATTGATAAGAAAGAACTGTCTCCTGATAAAACAGCGGATAGCCAAACTGGGTTGTCTGGACAATTAAATAGCGGATTATCATCAGCAAAATCGTATCCGACTCGCAAAGGTGTAATTTTGGTTACAGCTGATGCCTATAAGGGCTTAATCCCAACAGGACATGCAGCAATTGTATATTCCCCGAATAGGGTTGTTGAGTCTTTATCAAGAGGTGTGACGATAGGTAACAACAACTGGTACTCTTCTAAAAAAACGTGCTATGGAGTTACTGTACGAAAAAGTACTGGAATCCAAGATAAAACAGCGGCTGATTGGTGTTATAAACAGATAGGGAAGCCTTATAATTGGAATTACCTCAATACGGGAACTCGGGATTCTTTTTATTGCTCTCAGTTGGTATGGGCATCTTTTTTGGATAACTTTAATATTGATTTGAATACCTCTGATTTTTTGGGTGCTATTCATCCAATGGAGTTAGTTTCAACAGATAAGACGATTATAGTTTATAGAAAATAATCAATTTAAGGAGTAGAACAATGATGTCTAGCCGGATTCAACAGCTGAAAACCGGGAAAAAGCCACAAATTGTAAAGTGTATATTCTTTACAGAGGCCTTGCTCTTTTTTATTCTTTTGAGTGCGTGTTCAGTTAATCATAACAAGACACTATCAGAACTGGATAGGGATTCGATCGATTTTGGCGTAGTTATTACAACGGAGAGTGCATATCATTCGAAAATCTTATGGTTTGACTCGGAATTAGAGGCAGCCCAGGAGCAAGAACTCTCCTACGCGGCCTTGGGATCCCCCTTCTATGTTCCGGTTGAGGATCATGGCGAGCTATTTCTCATCCCTCAGGGTCTTGGAAATCAAAAGGATACAAAAAAAGTGATCGGTGTGAATAAAGGGTCACTTGAAATAACCGAATATCCATTTCAGCATATTGCACTTAATCATATGGCAGCGGCCGATGACAGAGTATATGCTATTAATACGCTAAATGGTGTCAGTTGTTTGGAGGCGTGGGACAAAAAAAATCAATCGAGTAAGACGGTTGAGTTACCAGGGGTCCATTTTTATTGTATATTTGCCGGTAATCATAAGTTATTTGCCTTTGATATGCAGGAGAATCCAGTGGATCCCAACAAGTATATTAGTACAATGCACGTCTATACGAGCGAATTGAACTTGCTGAAGGAAGAGGATATTTCTGAATATGGAATGCTTTCAGGGATTGGTATAGCGGATTCCGAGTATCTCTTTGTTACGGTGAATGTAGATGAAGAGTATGCTCCGATAGGGAAAATCTTAAAAATTCATCAGGATAATTTTACAATCGAAGAGATCTCAACTTCTAAGGATTCACCGCATGCAATTTATCAATACCAACAAGATCTCATCGTCACGCATTACGACCCCGTAGTTGATCAAGGAACGCAGGTGTCGATCATTGAACCGAATGGAAGGGAGACATTTAAGGACCTTAAAGTAACACTAACAAATACGGCTATTGTTGGAAATAGTTTTATTGTTGCCAATCAGGCAGGCATATATCAGTTTCAATTACCTGGTTTTAAATTATTAAATAGCTACCCGTTGAATGTAGCAGATGGTTATTATGTCTCTGCCGTGCTAGCAGTAAACTGATTGAAAGAACAGGAGACTTGTCTTCAATGAACCATGGGCAAGTCGGGTGCCGGAAAGACGACATTGCTCCATATGGTGGCGGGCCTGGATCGGCTCACATCCGGCCATATCTTCTATGATGACCTTGACATTACCCGCCTTAAGGAGCATGAGATGGCCCGGTTTCGGGCTTCTCATATCGGGATCGTCTTACAGAACTTTGCCCTCCTTTTGAATGAAAGCAAATTCGGGATGGAAAGCTGGTTGAGCGAGTCAAGGGTTAATATCCGGGTTTCAGGAATAAGAAAAAAGGCTTGGTCTCCTTTTCAGGGGGCCAAGCCTTTTTTGATGACGTGATTGACTTTTCAGGCCTTAAGGCCGTGCTTGATTTCCTTCCAGTCCATGCTATTGGAAAAGAGAGCGTAGACATTTACCGGTATCCATGTCAGAAGGAAGAACCAGAAAAGAAGGATTCCCTTCCAGTATTCTCGTAGACTCTTCTTGAAGTAGATCGTGATGAAGAGAGCAAGAAGAGTGGGCGGTAGCACAATAAAAAGGAGGTTCACCAGAGTCATGTGCAGGCTAATCGTCACCGCCTTATTCAGAAACTTGAATAGGAGGAAGGTCAGGATGGGCAAAATGACGCTGATGTTTCCCATATAGGTTCCGGTCATCATCATGAGCGAATCAAAAGGATCCTTTCCTTGATCCTTGTAAATGGATTGAATGGTTGGCCAGCCCAATTTTTCAAAGACTTGCTTCACTCCTTTTGCCCAGCGAGTTCGCTGGACGAGAGATTGGGATAGGGTGATCACCTGTTCATCATAAAAGACAGCTTTTGGGGCATAGGCGATATGGTGGCCGGAAAGTGAGTTTTGAACGGTAAACTCAATATCTTCGGTTAGGGTTGAGGTGTTCCATCCTCCGCGTTCGTCCAGGAGGGACTTGCTGACCATAAAGCCTGTACCGGTGATGATGGCATTCATGCCCAGGACGGACCGTGAATGATTATAAAACAGATCGACAAGCAGGAGATAGATGGAATGGGCACTGGAAATATAGGTGGCGGAAGGATTTTGCCCTTCCCGGAAACCCTGGCAGGCTTGGCAGCCGGCATCCAGAACACGATTCATCTCTGCAAGGAAATTCGGATCTACGGTATTGTCAGCATCAAAAAGAAGGTAAGCTTCAAAGTCACGGTCATGGAGATCGATAAAGGTTCGGTGAAGGACATCGCCCTTGTTGCGAATATTCTCATTATATTCAAGGACGGTAGCCCCAGTTTTTTTCGCTTCCTCAACCGTTCGGTCACTGCAATTATTAGCAAGGACAAAGATTTCATAGGCATCATCCGGATAGGCCAGTTTTTCCAGGGATTCTACGCACTGGCGGATGACGGCTTCCTCATTTCTTGCCGGAATAAGAATGGCAAATTTATGGAAGACGTCGGATTCCGGATAGGTTTTTTCCCGACGGAAAAAATTGAGACCGATGACTGCAAAATAGAGTCCATAGAGGTTCACGAGGACGAAAAGAATATACATAATTGCTTTGAGAACAGGCATACTTTCTCCTTGAACCTGATGAAACCGGACGGCCGCTTAATCTTTGTGTCTTACTTCTATCATAGCATAATCTACATTTGTATTAGTTTATTAGCTCAAGCTTTCAGTGTCAATCCTATTTGTCCTTTTCCCTAGTTTATTAGAAGTGTAAATGACCGGTCCATTTCTGATTCTAATGAGGTACAATACATTAGGTATCATCCATGGAAAGTTCTTGCTATTTTCTAGAGAGGGGGAAAGGATTTGCAAGTCAAGAAAGGGAACTTAACTTCAACAAGACCAAATAAAATGAGGAGGCTCGTTGTCAACATCCTCTATCTCACCCTGGCGACCTTTATTATTGCCACCGCCATCTTTTTCTTTCTTATGCCCAGCCGAGCTTCCGTTTCCAGCATCACCGGCCTGGCCATCGTCTTGACCCACTTTATCCCCCTGTCGGTCGCTCAGATTACCATGGCCCTGAATGTGGGCCTTTTGGTAGTGGGCTTTATTTTATTCGGTAGGGAATTCGGGGGAAAGACGGTCTATACTTCGATCTTGCTTCCCCTTTTTCTCCGTCTTTACGAGGTCATCCTTCCCAATAATACGTCTCTGACCGGCGATGCCACTCTCGATGTGGCCTGTTATATCTTTGTGGTTTCGATTGGTCTCAGCATGCTTTTCAATGACAATGCTTCATCCGGCGGGCTTGATATCATTGCAAAGATTCTTCAGCGTTTCCTCCATATGGAGATCGGTCAGGCTCTTTCTCTGGCAGGCATTGTCATCGCTCTTTCATCGGCCCTGGTTTACGACATGAAGACGGTTGCCCTCTCCCTTCTGGGAACCTATCTTAATGGTCTTGTTCTTGACCACTACATCTTTGGTCAGACAGGGAAGAAGCGGGTCTGCATTCTGACCTCGGAGGAAGAGGCAGTACGCCGGTTTATTCTCAGCGACCTTAAAAGTGGAGCAACCATTTATGAGGCTAAAGGTGGGTTGGATCTCCGGCCCCGACGGGAAATCATCACCATTGTAAACAAGCAGGAATATCAGAAGCTCATGACTTTTTTGGAAAAAACGGATCCCAAGGCCTTTGTCACGGTCTATAATGTGACGGAAGTCCGCTATATGCCCAAACCCATTTTGGGTCACGACAATGATCGATAAGAAAACAATCGATGAGAATACAGAAGAAAAAGGAGAGAAAAGATGACCAATAATAAGATTGCTATTCAAGATACGTATGGGGAAAGATTTCAGTATTGCTGGGGATGTGGACCGAAAAATGAGGAGGGTCTACACCTTAAATCCTACCCTTCCGAGAATGGAGAGACTTGTACTTGCCAGGTAAAGCCCGATGAAAAGTTTACCGGTGGGGTCCCGGCGAATTTATTTGGCGGCATGATTGCCATGATTTTCGATTGCCATGGAACCGCATCGGCAGCCTGGTTTGCCCACAAAAACAAGGGTCTGGACCTCACCGAAGACACCATCATCGGCCGCTTTATCACCGCCCATCTGGAGGTCGACTTCCTCCGTCCGGTTCCCATGAATGAGATTGTCACCGTAACCAGTCATTTAGAGGAAATTACCGACCGCAAGGCCATCATCACCATGGAGATGGAGGCCGCCGGCCAGCCCCGGGCCAAGGCCAAGATGGTGGCTGTGGGGGTGAAGAAGGAGATGTAAAATCAGGAAGGGGTCCGGACCTGGGGAGGGATCAAGGGGACGAGAATAGTCTTGATCAGATCATCGATCCGCTCATAATCCGGACCCAGGCCCCCTCCTTCAAAGGTGGCGAAAAGCCGGTAGCCCAGTTGAAATCCGTTTCGCTCATAGGCACGGATTTTTTTGACCGCATTCACCATATAATTGCTGTCGCCGATCAAACCAAAATGCTCCCAATAGAATTCTTTTTCTGCACTCGGATCAAAGAAAGTAAAATCCGGATAGACCGTGGCCCCATCCTCCATGAGGAGTGGGGCCTCATATTTATAAGTCACCCCGGCTTTTTCCAAGGCATCCGCAATAATCTTCTCCGTTTTTGACCGGACCCGCTCATGGTTGTTCGTATAAATCCGGGGATCATCCTGGCGGAAGGACCGCCCCTGATAACTCCTGTTTTTCCATGCCGCCAGCTTCTCCTGCAAGGTCGGCTGGACAGGGGTGATGAGTGCCCTTCGCTCCGGAACAAGTTGTAGAAGTACTTCATCTATGGCCCTGTCAATGTCTTCAATTCGCATTTCCTTGCCCTTGATTGAAGAGAGGAGGGTCCTGACCGACCGGTTGTAAGACTGCTGGGCCAGCCGGCGGGCAAGGTTCATATCGCTCATGGGGATATATCGGCGGGTGGCTTTCCCTTCGATATATCTCTGATGATAGAACTGAGTCCTATGTTTTTCACGCTTGATATACAAGCTCCCATCGATAGCTTCTACTTGGATCTTCTCTAGATTGTCATTCAAAAGCTGAATTTTCTCTTTCCTTTTATTTTTCACAACTTCTCCCTTATGATTATCTGCCTCCGCCATGTGCTTCTTATTCTTTCACATTCAATGTGCAGGCAGAATCCCAAAAATAAGGAGAAAGATCCCGTCAGTAAGCCAAGTTGCCCCCTTATTTGGCGGAATCGAAGGATCGGGGGGCCATGTGGAGCCGCCTCATATGGCGAAATTAGGGGAAAGGGAGGCCATGTGGAGCCGCCTTATTTGGCGGAATCGTGAGAAAGGGAGGCTTCCATGAGCCTCCTCATTTGGCGGAATCAGAAGAAAGGGAGGCTTCCATGAGCCTCCTCATTTGGCGGAATCAGGAGAAAGGGAGGCTTTCATGAGCCGCCTCATTTGGCGAAACCAGGGGAAAGGGAGGCTTCCATGAGCCCCCTTATTTGGCAGAATGGTGGGGAAGGGAGGCTTCCATGAGCCGCCTCATTTGGCGATATCAGAAGAAAGGGGGCCTAGTCCCACCCCAGAGGTCCGCCAGGCGGCCAAAAAAATACATGGCCCCCAAAAATCGGATGGGGAGATCCGGTCTTCAGGGGCCATGCATGAGCCGAAAGGCTTTTTTTAACGTTTATTTCACAGAGATGCGGTAGACTTCTTCGAGAGAGATGGGGACTGAGCTCTCGGGCTGGGTGTTTTTGATTTCTCCACCGAAATAGACTTCGACCGATTTTCCTTCGAGGGCTTGGCCGGCCGGCTCGCCGCCTCCGCCATTTTCCAAATGGTTCATGGGCAGGGAGATAGGCTTAGTGAGTAGATCTTTGAAATAGAAGGCATCATCAATCTCGCTTGCCTCTACCATCAGGGAATCATCTTCTACCCGGCTGACCTTGGCGGTGAAGTGGGCGACCCATTTTGGGATTTGGTTGTTTTCTTCTTTAAGGTCAATATCCCGGAATAGGGTCCATCCATTGTCTGTCTGGACATTAATATATCCTTTTTCCCAAATTTGATAGTTGTAACCCTTGCCGAAGTTGGATTCATCATCATTGACCGGGATTTTGTTTTCTTCCACCGTGCTGTTGATTTTTCCATCGGGCGTCCCGCAGGTAACCATGGCGTTTTTATAACCCGTGTCTCCATAAACCACGCCGCCCACCTTGACCATGGGGCGGGCATCCGCCTCAACTTCTACTGCAGCGGATTCCATCGGCTCACTTTGCTCTTCCGAGTTTTTGCTTTCATTTGAGGCAGGCCCCCCACAGGCGGAAAGGACCACAATCATTAGGGCCAGCAGAAAGAAATTTTTTTTTCTCATAGAAGCCTCCTAAGACAGGTAAAGGTAGAATCCGAAGAACTGGGTGACGGCAGCAGCAAGGACAAAAAGATGCCAGACGACATGATGCCATTTCCAATCCGTCTTCCGGTAGAAGTAGGTTCCGACGGTATAGAGAATGCCGCCGAAGGCGATGAAGAAGAAAAATTTCCAAAGGCCATATTGGATAATGGGCTTGAGGAAGAGGAGACCCAACCAGCCCATGGCAATATACAGAAAGACAGTGACTCGAATCCACTTATCGTAGTTTTTATAGGTGATGATTTTGAAGAGGGTTCCGGCAAGAGCGATGGTCCAAATCAGGGCCATGAAGAGGATTCGGGGGAGTCCCTGGGTCAGGAAAAAGATGGCGGGGGTGAAGGATCCCGCAATGAAGAGGTAGATGGCTGTGTGGTCGAAGATCCGGAGGATGGCCTTGACCTTGGGAGGCTGGACGGCGTGGTAGACGGTGGAACAAAGAAAGAGCCAGATAAAGCAACCGCCATAGATGGCATAGGCAACGATACCGGGGATGGATTGGCGTTGGACCTGGGTTAGGATGAGGATGACAAGAAAAAAGATGCCCAAAGGGATACCAATGCCGTGGGTGATGGAATTCAGGACTTCCAGTTTAAGTCGCATTTTTTCCTGTGTTTCCTTGAGGGTATACTGTCTTTTAGCCTGGTCCATGAGGGCCTCCTTTCTCGGTTTGGGCTTTTTTTCATTATAACGTAAATGGAAAGGAGGAGATGAAGCAAATGTGGATGGTAAAAAGAAAAGAATGAAGACGTTTTTTTTCAGTAGAGGGAAAAATCGTGTATGATAGAGATGGTGTACATTTACATTTTGTGATTTCATTTCTCAAAAGGAGGAAAAGGTATGTCAACGATTCATGGTTTTAACCGGTCCCGAATCAACGCGGACAACAAGGCCATCTCCAGGCTTCGGTCTTTGGTCATGACCCCTTTTTACGGGAACAATGTTATTGAAGTGAATGATATTCAAACGGCTTACGATTTGGCCGTTGAGTCCCCGGGAACCATTGTCACCGATCTGCCCATCTATAAGCCTGAGGTGATGGGCCTGCGGAAGGATTCCAAGGTCCTGCTCTTTAATGACGGTTCAGTCACCGGAAGAGCGGCAGCAGCCCGCCGTATTCAAGGCTTCAAGGGAGTTGATGAAGACGACCTCAACAAGAAGGTCATGGATGCCATCTACGATTCTCGCTGGGGAACCCTCTACCATGCCCAGACCGTCATCGGCCTGGATGAGGACTTCATGGTTCGTGCCCACCTCCTTTTGCCGGAGGGCGAGGAGAACCTCCTCTACAACTGGATGCTGAACTTCCAGCCCCTGACCACCAAGTATGCGGAGATGTATGAAGAATCCAAGGAGATTGAAGAGACCGACATTTATGTCTTCTCCGATCCTCAGTGGTCCCACCCCGACCATCCCATGGGCCTGACCTACTTCGACAGCGAGCACAACTGTGCCGCCCTTCTGGGCATGAAATATTTCGGCGAGCATAAAAAAGGAACCTTGACCCTGGCCTGGTCCATCGCCAATCGCAATGGCTATGCCTCCTGCCACGGCGGTGCCAAGACCATCCTCCATGAAGGGGACGATCCCTACACCATGGCCGTCTTCGGCCTGTCCGGGTCCGGAAAATCCACCATCACCCATGCCAAGCATGGCGACAAGTATGAGATCAAGATCCTCCACGACGACGCCTTTGTCATTAACGTGGCGGAAAAGTACGGGATTGCCATGGAGCCCACCTACTTCGATAAGACCCAGGACTATCCCACCGACTCCCCGGACAACACTTACCTTTTGAGTCTCCAGAACTGCGGAGCCACCGTGGACGATGAGGGCAAGATCGTTCCCATCACCCAGGACATCCGCAACGGCAACGGCCGGGCCATCAAATCCAAGCTCTGGTCTCCCAACCGGGTTGACCGCCTGTCCGACCCCATCGATGCCATCTTCTGGATCATGAAGGATCCCACCCTGCCCCCCCTCCTCCGGGTCAACTCCAAGGTTATGGGCACCCTTATGGGGGCCACCCTCTCCACCAAGAGAACCTCTGCAGAACGCTTGGCCAAGGGCGTGGACCCCACCGCCCTGGTCATTGAGCCCTACGCTAACCCCTTCCGGACCTACCCCTTAGCCAATGACTACCGGAAGTTCCTGGAACTCATCGAAAACGACACCGCCTGCTACATCCTCAACACCGGTTTCTACATGGACAAGAAGATTCCCAAGGAAGTCACCCTGGGCGTCATCGAAAACCTGGTGGAGAAGAAGGACCAGTGGAAGCCCTGGCTGGGTCTGGAAGAGTTCGATTACATGCCGGTAGAAGGCTTCGAGCCGGACAAGCAGGAAGACGGCTACAAGGAAAAAGCCACCCACTCCTTCGAAGTCAAACTTGACTACATCGAGAACCTGGACGACTTCAACCAGCTTCCCGATGAAGCAGCCCAGGCCCTTCGGAAGGTCATTGAAGCCCTGAAGAAGTAGTTACATTGTCTAGGGAGAAAGATCCAGACAAAAGAAAACCCTCGACCCGGTCAATAGCCCGGTCGGGGGTTTATTCTTGTTGGGAAGTTTTTGGCAGGAAAAAGCTAATCCTTGTGGTCGGGATCTTCGCAGAGGTGGGCACGGGAAATCCGGATGATGTCTCGAACATGGTCATCCGACATCCGGTAATAAATATATTTTCCATCCCGACGAGACCGAACCAGGTCCTTATCCCGGAGGATTTTCAGTTGGTGGGAGATGGCAGAGACCGTCAAGTTGAGGGTTTCCGAAAGTTCGCTGACATTCTTTTCCCTTTCTCCCAATTCATGGAGGATCCGGAGGCGGGTAGGATCGCCCAGAACAAAGAAAAAGCGGGCTAAATTTTCATTGTCTACCATCTCTTGTTGGTCCGCACGTTGATTTGACATTTACAACCCCTATTCGTTAGCTTACTATTGTAGTAATTTCTATGAGTAGTGTTTTCTACTCCTATCTTACATTGAATCGAAAGAAAATGCGTCTTTTTATGAAAACAGGTCTTCCCGGGATGATAATTCCCGGCGAGATCCGGAAAGGGAAGGAGAATAAGATGAGAGCACTCGTCCAGTGCGTCAGTCAAGCTTCCGTGGAGGTCGAAGGGGAGATCATCGGGGAGATTGACAAAGGCTACTTGATCTTCCTGGGAGTGGGTCCGGAGGATGGCCCGGAAGAAGTAGAGAAGTTATGGAATAAGATCTACCGTCTCCGGGTCTTCATGGATGACCAGGGGAAAACCAATTGGAACCTGGACAAGGTGGGGGGATCCTGCCTGATTGTCTCCCAGTTCACCCTATACGGGGATTTCAGAAAGGGGAACCGTCCTTCTTTCACCAAGGCTGCCCCGCCTGCCCTAGGTAAAAAACTCTATTTGGACTTTATTGAACGGGCGAAGAAAGATTTGGACCGGGTGGAAGCCGGCGAATTCGGGGCGGATATGAAGGTCCACCTGGTCAATGACGGCCCTTTTACTATCTGGTTGGATACTGCTGAACTTTAGTCCGCTGTGGGTGGGAAATCCAGCCCATCTTCATAGAGCCGGAAGCCTTGACTTTTCGCCACCCGGGTCAAGCGGTTCCGGTCCGGGTTCATGGACCCGATTTTCTTCACCACCTGGTCGGTGAAGGAGTCCACCCGGCGGTTGGCATCGCGAAGGTCATAATAGGTCTGCATTTCCTCATCGTAGTCAGCCAGGGTCTCCAAATAGGGGGACCGGTCTTCATAGCGATCAAGAAAAGTTCGAAGGCTCATGTCCATCCTGGGCTTTTTCTGGGGATTCTGGTTGGGGTAGCCAAAGAGCATGCCCACTACAGGGAAGGTGCCCTGAGGAAGGTCCAGAACCTCCACCAGGCGATCGGGGTCATTGAGGATGGACCCCAGGAAGACCCCACCCAGGCCCATGGATTCCAGGGCCACCATGACATTTTGGGCCATGAGGGCGGCATCGGTGATGGCTTGAGCGAAGAAGTTGATGTCAAAGGCATAGGGGGAAGGAGTGCCCTTTTCTTCGGCGATCCTGGCATTCCGGTAGCCGTCTGCCAGAAAAATCCAGACTTCCGGTGCTCGGGCAATGTAGTCCTGGTGACCGATGTCAGCCAGGGCCTCTTTTTTTCGGGGATCATTAATCCGAATGAGTGAAGCCCATTGAAGACCGATCGATGTGGCGGTGTGTCGGGCGACCTCAAGAAGGACCTGAATCTTTTCTTCCTCTACTTTCCGGTCCGTAAATTCCCGGTAGCTCCTACGATCAAGCATCTGGTCAATCAAGGGGTTGGTATACACAGCGATGTCATCCTTTCTGATCCGGCATTTCATCTTCTTTTTCAGGACTTTCTCCTTTTCTTTCTACCCAATTTGAGCAGGATTTCAGCCCCTTTTATGTTAGAATGTTGAAAAGGAGTTACTTATGGAAATGAAGAAAGTCAGACAATCCAGTTTGCTTAATGCCCTGCTTGCAGCCGGCCTGACGGTGGCTTTGGTTTATTTTACCACCACAGTCATGCCCTTTCTCCATGTCCTTCTCCTCTTTCCCTTTGTCACCCTCTATATTGCTGAAGGACCCAAGTGGACCGGTCTCTCCATGGCCCTTGCCCTGGCTGCTGGTATGGTCCTGGTGGGCTGGGAAGAAAGCCTGGTTCAGGCTGTCTACTTTATTCCGGCAGGCTTTTGCATGGGGGAAATGATTCGACGAAAAAGCGAACCCCGTGATGAGGTTCTTCTGACTTCCCTGGTGATTTTTGCCTCCGTTTTGGGTCAGCTTTTTTTGACGGAAAGGATTGCGGGAACGTCTTGGTTTGAAACCGTCCAGCAAAGCATTCGGGAGGGGGTCGAAGGCCAGCTGGCCGATTTGGGTTCCGGGGTGGCGGAAGCCGACTTGCCGGCCCTTCAATACCAGGTCTCCGTTGCTATGGAAGTCCTGGTCCATTCCATCCCCGGTCTCCTTTACGTTTCCAGTCTATTCACCGCCCTGGTAACCGGACTCCTGTCTCACTTTATTTCTATATCCAGTCAGGCGGACGTCCGTCCCTTTGCCTTGGCGGATTTTGAACTTTCCCGTTTTTGGACCCTGATTCTTCTGGCCGGATTAGGTCTGGGCCTTGTCCTTCCGGGGAATGCTTATTATGGAAATACCGTGGTCGTTGCCCTATCCCTTCTTCTCCTGAATGGAATGGGCTACATCGACTTTCGTCTTCAGTGGCGGATGATCCATTGGATGGGTCGCCTGATCCTATACTTCTTTTTTATGTTCCTGGTCTTTCCCGGCCTCATGGCCCTCTTTCTGGGCATAGGGGACGGTCTTTTGGGCCTGCGAATTAAATTCAGAGAGAAAGGCCAAAATCATGGACAAAACTCCAACGAATAAGAATCACCAGGCGATTCAGCTGGCCCAGTCCAAGCTGATCTTAGCCCCCCTGGCTTCTTTTGTGCTTTCTATTCTTTTGTTTTTCCTTCATCCCCTGGCCGGCATATTCGGATTGATCCTGACGATTCTTTCCTACCTGGTCGCCTCCCGGATGGAAGAAGAGAGCCGACAAAGGGCCCGCCTGGCTGTCGAAAGCATGGATAAAAACTTCGATGAAATCACGAAAAACGCCATCTTCCGGATGCCCTTCCCCATGGCTGTCCTCAATGAAGAAGGATCTTTCCTTTGGTATAACTCCCTTTTTAAGGAAGTCTTCCAAATCCAAACCTCCCTTCTTGGTCAGTCCTACCGGAAGGCCATGGGCGAGATTTCCTTAGAGGGTCTGGGTGAAAGTAAAGAACCCATTTCCCTGACCGTGGGTTCTTCTCACTACAGCTTCTATCACAACATCACATCGGAGGATAGGGAAGACTGCCTTTACCTCCTGTATGGGGTGGACGATAGCCATGAACAAATCATGGAAGCCCGATATGAAGACAACAAGCTGGTCATCTTTTCTATTTTCTTTGATAACTATGACGAGGTTCGGTCCAAAACATCCGAGCAGGATCGCCCCCTTCTCACCGCTCAGGTTGATCGACTCATGAATGCTTATGCCGGTGAACTTGAAGCCGTTTGTATTAAATATGAAAATGACCGTTATATTCTCATTACCAACCAGGCCATGCTGGATAAGGCCAAGAGGGAAAATTTCCACATCCTGGATGACATCAAGACCATCGAAGGAACCGGAATTACCCCGACCCTGTCTCTGGGCATAGCTTACGGGGAATTGACCCCCCAGGAAATTTGGACCGAATCCCGTCAGGCCATGGATATCGCTCTTTCCCGGGGCGGAGACCAGGCCGTCCTCAAGTCAGGGGACCAGTTGGATTACTATGGGGGAAAGAACCAGGCTACCCAACGCTTCACCAAGGTCAAGGCCAGGGTCATGTCCAACACCATTCGCTCCTTCATCCTCAATTCGGATTGGACCTTTATCATGGGCCACGAAAACCCCGATATGGACTCCCTGGGTGCCTGCCTGGGTATGGCCACCTTTACCAAGTCCATCGGAGGGAACCCGCTTATTGTCCTGGGTGAGGTGTCTGCTGCGGTGGAAAACCTCTATGCCAAGGTCATGGAGGAACTGCCGGATGCAGAGGACTTGATCATCAGTCCGGAAGAGGCTATGGAACGGCGGACAGAGTCTTCCCTTATCATCGTGGTCGACAACCATCGCCATGATTCGACGGCTGCTCCGGCCCTACTCGACCAGGGCAACCGGATCATTATCATCGACCACCACCGGAGAGGGGCCGACTATATCCATGAAGCTGAAATCTCCTACATCGAACCTTATGCGTCTTCGGCCTCCGAGATGGTCACGGAGTTGATCTCCTACCTGGATACCAGTCCCAAGCTTCCCCGGGTGGTCGCCGAAGGCTTATTGGCGGGGATTACCGTGGATACGAAAGATTTCTACTACCAGACCGGAACCCGGACCTTTGAGGCGGCAGCTTATCTCAAACGTCAAGGAGCCGATTCCATCGTGATCAAACAGCTTTTCCAGGATGACTTCACCCTAACCCAATACCGGTCGGAGATCCTGGCCAATGCCATTCAATATGAAAACCACACCATGATCGGACGCTTCGAGCGAAAGATGGAGGGAACAACCCTGGTCGCTTCCCAGGCAGCTGATGAGCTCATGGGAATCCGAGGGGTGGAAGCTTCCTTTGTTCTCTGTTATGCCGGAGACAAGGTCCATATTTCAGCCCGGTCCTTCGGGGACGTTTCCGTCCAACTCATCATGGAAGCCTTGGGCGGAGGGGGACATTTGACCGCCGCCGCTACCCAACTCAAGGTCACCATGGATGAGGCGGAAGAAAAGCTCAAAGAAGCCATCCATAACTATTTTAAGGAGGAAGATAATGAAAGCCATTTTGCTTAAAGATGTAGAAGGAACCGGAAAAGAAGGCGAACTCGTTGATGTCAAGCCCGGCTATTTTAACAACTTTCTGGCCAAGCAGGGGCTGGCCCTTCAAGCTACGCCGGCTGTGGTCAAAAAGTGGAAGAAGAGGGAAGCCCAGAAAGCCCGGGAAGAGGAAGCCCGCCGCCAGGAGGCTCTGAAATTGGACGAGAAGATCGGTCAATCCAAAGTCACCATTAAAGCCAAGGCCGGAGAAGCCGGTAAGCTCTTCGGTTCAATCACTTCTCAGGACATTGCTGAGGCCCTGAAGAAGCAGGTGGGGATTGATGTGGACAAGAAAAAGATTGAAATCGCTGAACCCCTGAAGACTCTGGGTGGACATAAGGTGGACATCCGCATTTATCCGGAAATGGTCTCCCAGCTCCAGGTCTATATTGAAGAGGCATAAGATGGCCGATCAAGAGAAGAAGCTTACACAGCCTGCGAACCTGGACGCCGAGCGTGCGGTTCTGGGCTGTATTTTTTACAACAACCCCGATATCAATATCGTCAGCCAAAAGCTCCTTCCTGAAGATTTCTACCACCCCCAGCATGTCGAGATTTATGAGGCCATGTTGGCTCTTTCGAGTGCCCATGAACCCATCGACTACACCACCCTCAAAGAGGAATTAACCCGGCGAAAGACCCTGAGTGAAGAGGAAATTCTCAACCTTCTCTTCTCTTTAAGCTCCCCCAACTACTATTCTTCCCGGATCAACAGCTACATTGATATTGTCAAGAAGAATGCCAACCTCCGAGCCCTGATTGCTTTCGGAGAAGACATCCGCCGCCGGTCCTTTGACGGGTCTGAGGGTCCGGACGCCATCCTGGAGTCGGCCGAAAGTCGCCTCTTGGAGATCAATGAGTACCGGCTCTATACCGGCCTGACCCCCTTGAGCGAAACCATGGATACGACCCTGGCCAAGGTCTTCGATCTTTCCCTCCACAAGGGGGACCTGACGGGGATTACAACCGGCTACCGGGATTTGGATGAGACCCTATCCGGCTTCCAGCCTTCCGATCTCATCCTTCTCGCTGCCCGGCCTTCCATGGGGAAGACCTCCTTAGGTCTGAATATGGCCTACCATGCGGCTCGCTTCCAGGACAAGGAAGGGATCCATCCCTATAAGGTGGCGGTTTTTTCCCTGGAAATGTCCAAGCTCCAGCTCTCCCAGCGTCTCCTCTCTATGGCTACGGGAATCAACCTAAAGAAGATTATCTCCGGCGACCTGGAAGCCGACCGGGATTTTGACATCCTGACCCGGGGGGTGGACCGGCTCAAGGACCTGTCCATCTATATTGATGACACTTCTTCACTTTCTGTCCAGGCCCTCCGGTCCAAGTGCCGGCGGCTCAAGATGGAAACCGGTCTGGACCTGGTGGTCATCGACTACCTCCAGCTCATGACGGTGGATGATGGTCGGCGGAATGAGAACCGTCAACAGGAAATTACCACCATCTCCCGGGGACTCAAGGCTCTGGCCAAGGAGATGGACTGCCCGGTTCTGGCCCTCTCCCAGCTGTCCCGTAAGACCGAGTCCCGGGAAGGCTCCCGGCCGGTCATGTCGGACATGAGAGAGTCAGGGGCCATCGAGCAGGATGCCGATGTGGTCCTCCTTCTCTACCGGGAAGACTACTACAATCCCGACACTGACCACCCCAACATCACCGAGCTCACCATTGCCAAGCATCGCAACGGTCCTACAGGCAAGGTCAATCTCTTTTTCAAAAAGGAGCAGACCATGTTCTATTCGGTGGACTACAAAGAGGGGCCGGACGCCTAGCGGGCCGGTCAAGCAGAAAGGCTTGCCATGAAACTTCAATTCGATTTATCCTCGGTGGACTTTCGGGTCACGCCGGTTGAAAATCTTTTTCTACAAACCTATCTTCCTTTAGCCGACGGCAACGCCCTCAAGGTCTACCTCTATGGCTGGAAGGCCTGCTACCAGACGGAAAGGGCCGTCCTCTCCGATGGAGATATTGCTCAGGCCCTATCCATGACAGATGAAGAGGTCATTGACGCTCTCAACTACTGGATTGACCAGGGCTTGGTGGAAGAGGATCGCCAGGAGGGTCACCCCGTCTTCCGCTTCAAGTCCATCCTCCTCCTCTATGCGGGGATCGATGAGGCCAAGGAGGAGGGGGCTGACCCTGGCCCCCTTCCCGTGGAGGATCCGGATCCGGCCGCCTTCCTGAGTCCGGACGACCGGGCCCGGAAGACCATGATGGACGACCTGGAGGACTTCCTTTCAGAGGGCCATGCCTACCGGGTCCGACTCAAGGCCAATGAAATCCAGGCCATCCACCAGGTCCTCAACACCTATAAGCTGAGCCCGGACTTTTACCTCTATGCCTATAAAAAAGCGGTCAACCATGCTGAAGCTTCCTCCCGGTCTTTCAACTATGTGACCGCCATCGTGGAGAACTGGGTTCGCTTTGAAGGGATCACCGATAAGGAGGCCCTGGATAAATTCCTGGACAAGGAAGCCCGGGACAAGGAGGGCAAGGAAGGCCGGCGGCCCGGCCCGAAAAAAGGAGGGGCGGAAAACACCTCCCAAAGCAAGAAGATGTCCCGGAAGGACCGGGAGGAATGGGTCAGGGAGGCCATGGAGAAGTCCAGACGGCGTTCGCTAAGGGGGAATGAGTGATGGATGTGCATGAGATTTTAGCCGCTCGACGGAAGAGGGCGGAAGGGGACCGGGAGGAACGAGTGCGGGCCCTCTACCGGGACCACCCGGACCTGGCAGACCTTCGAGAAGAGAAAATCCGTTTAGGGAAGGATATGGTTCAGGCTGTTCTCGCCGGTGATCAGGTGAGGGCAGGGGAGGACCGGAAAAAGATAGAGAAAGCCGGCAAGGCCTTTGACCGAGCTCTCCAAGCCCTCCGCCTTCCGGCCGACTACCTGGAGGTCCACTATGCTTGCCCCGACTGCCGGGATACCGGCTTTGTGGACGGGGTTTCCTGCCACTGCCGGAACCTCCTCATCCTCAACAAGCTCTATGAGAAGTCCTCCATCGGCGACCTCCTCCGCCGCCAGAACTTTGACCACTTCGACCTGGACCTTTTCCGGAAGGACCGTCAGGAGGGGGAGGACCTTTCTCCCTATGAGAATATGAAGGTTATCCTCAAGGACATCCGGGAGGACTACATCCCTTATTTTGGAGATAAATCGCCTTCCCTTTATTTCTTTGGCCGGGTGGGGACGGGCAAGACCTACCTGGTCAATGCTATCGCCAAGGCCCTCCTGGACCGGGGGAAGACCGTCTTTTACCAAACGGCCTATGACCTCCTGGAATTTATGGTGGACTATTCCTTCACCCGCCAGGAGGACCGGGGGAGTTTGAAGGAAAAACGGGACTATATCTTTGATGCAGACCTTTTGGTCATCGACGACCTGGGGACGGAGAACATCAACTCCATGACCAAGTCGGCCCTTTTCGAGGTGATCAACGGCCGGATGATTCGTCAGAAGCCGACCATCATCTCCTCCAACCTCCAGCCCTATGAGCTGGGCAAGCGATACGATGACCGAATTTTCTCCCGAATCGGGAATGAATACATCCTCTACGAGGTTTATGGATCCGATTTGCGGGGGAACCCGGGCCGACAGGCCTAGAAGGGAGGAAGCATGCGAGCGGTAAGCGGAGAGGAAATGCGGCGGATTGACCACTATGCCATCGAGCAGCTGGAAATCCCCTCCATTGTCCTCATGGAAAATGCAGCGAGGGCGGCCATGGACCAGGTGGACTTAAACCGCCGGCATTCTTTCGCCATCCTTTGCGGGATGGGGAACAATGGTGGCGACGGCTTGGCCATGGGCCGGAACCTCATGAGCCGGGGCAAGCGGGTCCGTTTTTATCTGGTGGGGTCTCTGGAAAAAGCCAGTCCCGACTTTATGACCAACTACCGGATCCTCCAGCATATGGGGGCCGACCTTCGCTTCCTGGAGACTTTGGGACAGGTTCAGGACCTCCCCCGGGAGCTCCAGGACTTCAACACCCTGATCGATGCTCTCTTCGGCACCGGCCTCAACCGCCCCCTCCGGGACATGGCCCCGGTCATCATCGAAATCATGAATGAATCCCGGATCTTCACCATCTCCCTGGATATGCCCTCCGGCCTGGATGCCACCACCGGCCAGTCCTATGGGGCCTACGTCCAGGCCTCCGCCGTCCTCACCTTCGAATGCATGAAGGAGGGGCTGGAGAAACTTGCTTCACGGGGGGTCCCCGTCCGGGTCCTCCCCATCGGCATCCCCCGCCAGGCCAAGGCCTTTGTCCTGGGGGAGGATTTTGACAAGGAGTAGGCGGCTTGGGGGCTCATGTCGGCCCCTTGCGTTGACAAGGGCCCCCCGACCATGGTAGTCTTAGTTGAACTGAATGAGCGTAGGGGAGCTTTTGCTGAGAACGGTAGGACCGGACCCGCAACCTGACCTGGGTAATGCCAGCGTAGGCCGACGTGAAATGGATTGATTCCAGTCTTCTCCCTGTGGAGGAGACTTTTTTTATGGAGGAAAGGGATGAAGAAAACCGGGAAGTATTTCAAATCAATCATGGGGATCGTCTTGGTCCTTCTCCTTTGGCAGTTGGTTTCCAGCCTCCATCCCATGGGGAAATTCATGCTGCCGGGGCCCATCGATGTTTTCCACTCCTTTGTAGACCATTGGCCCCTCATGCGCCACCATGCGGGAACCACCCTTCTGGAGGCCGCCATCGGCCTGGCCATCGGGGTCAGCCTGGGCTTTGTCTTTGCCCTCCTCATGGAGCGTTTCCCTCTTCTCTATGACATGTTCTATCCGGTCCTGATCATCAGCCAGACTATCCCCACCGTGGCCATCGCCCCCCTTCTCGTCATTTGGTTCGGCTTCGACCTCCTGCCTAAAGTCATCATTGTCGTGATCTCCACCCTCTTCCCCATCACCATCGGCCTACTGGATGGATTTCACGCTATCGACCCGGACTACATCCAGCTTCTCGATTCCATGGGGGCCAGTCACGGCCAGATGTTCCGCTACGTCAAGCTCCCCTTTGCCCAGAGTCACTTTTTCTCGGGCCTCCGGATCGCCGTGACCTACTCCATCGTCGGGGCGGTCATCGCCGAGTGGTTGGGCGGCAATGACGGACTGGGGGTCTATATGACCCGGGCGAGGAAGTCCTATTCCTATGATGAGATGTTCGCCATCATCATTTTTATCACCGCCCTCAGCCTTCTTTTGATGGCCGGGGTCAACCTACTGGAAGGGCTTGTTATGCCCTGGAAAAGAAAAGAAAGGAAGTCATCATGACAAAGAAAAAATTGGGCTACCTCCTCATGGCCCTCCTATTGGTCGTCTTTACGGCCTGCGGGTCCAAGGATGGCCAGGAAGCCCCCGCCTCCTCCGGTGAGAGCGAAAGCCAATCCAGCCAATCCGAGGAAACGAGCGGAGAAGAAAAGGAAATGACCAAGCTGACCTTCGTCTTGGACTACACCCCCAACACCAACCATACCGGGATCTATGTGGCCCAGAAGCTGGGTTATTTCAAGGATGAGGGTCTGGAAGTTGACATCATCCAACCGCCGGAGGACGGCGCTCCCGCCCTGGTGGCCGCCGGAAATGCCCAGTTCGGCGTGGACTACCAGGACACCATCGGCCCGGCCTTTGCCCGGGAAAACCCCCTGCCCGTGACCAACATCGCCGCATTAATCCAGCACAATACCTCCGGTCTGATTTCCTTAAAGGAAAATCCGGTCAACCAGCCCAAAGACCTGGAAGGCAAGACCTATGCCAGCTGGGGCCTGCCCATTGAACAGGCCATGGTCAAGGACGTCATTAAGAAGGACGGGGGCGATCCGGACAAGCTGAATATTATTACCGGGAACGCCGCATCCATCTTCTCCATGGAAGGATCCGACTACCAGGCCATCTGGGTCTTCTATGCCTGGGACGGGATTGCCGCCAAGGTGAAGAACATTGATTCCGTCTACTTCCCCTTCCGGGATTTCAACGAAACCTTCGACTACTATACGCCGACCCTGATCGCCAACAACGACTATCTTAAGGAACATCCGGAGATCGCCAAGGCCTTCCTCCGGGCGGTGGAAAAGGGCTACAAGTACGCCATCGAAAATCCGGAGAAGGCCGCGGAGATCCTTGTCGAAGCCGCACCGGAGTTGGATAAGGACGTGGTTGTCGAGAGTCAGAAATACCTGGCCGACAAGTACATCGACGATGCTCCCTACTGGGGACAGATCGATAAGGACCGTTGGAACCGCTTCTATACCTGGCTCTACCAGGAGAAGTTGATCGACAAAGAAATTCCGGCCGACTTCGGCTTCACCAACGAATACCTCCCTGGATTCCAGAAATGAGCCTCCTGGAGATCAGGGACCTGGGGAAGAGTTTTGAGGGGAGGCCCATCATCCGGGACATCTCCCTGGACCTGGAGGAAGGGGAGACCCTGGCCCTCCTGGGGGACAGCGGGGTGGGCAAGTCCACCCTCTTCAATGTGATCGCCGGCTTCCTCCAGCCCGACCGGGGGGACATCCTCCTGGATGGCCGGTCCATCCTGGGGCAGACGGGCCACTTCAGCTACATGCTCCAAAAGGACCTCCTCCTACCCCACATGAAAATCGTGGATAATGTCAGCCTCCCCCTCCGGATTCGCGGGATCGCCAAGAAGGAGGCCCGGGAAAAGGCCAACCCCTACTTCCGGGAATTCGGCCTGGAGGGGACCCAGACCTATTACCCCGCCCAGCTTTCGGGGGGCATGCGTCAACGGGCCGCCTTCCTCCGGACCTACCTGGCCGAGGGCCGGATCATGCTCCTGGATGAGCCCTTCAGCGCCCTTGATGGGGTCACGAAAAAGGACCTGATCACCTGGTACCGGGAGGCCAAGGACCACTTCCACTTGACCACCCTCTTCATCACCCACGATATTGAAGAGGCCCTCCTCCTGGCGGATGAGATCCTCCTCCTCCAGGGAAAGCCCGGCACCATCAGCCGGCGCTTCCGACCCAACCTGGTCAAGAAGGAGGGGATGGAGCTGGAAGAGGACTTCTTCCGCCAAAAGACCGAGATCATCACGTGCTTCCAGGAGGGGTATTCAGTGAAGTAAGAAAAAGAGTCTCTTTGGAGGACTTCAATTAGAGATTGAATTCCAAAAAATTATCGGCGTAATCGGTACAATACCGGTTACGCCGATTCTTATTTTTTGAGTGGGCTATTAATTGTCCTAAAGTGATTCTATGATTTAGCACTCAGCTCCTTAACGAGTTTCGTCGGTATGTTTACGGAAACGTAATATGCTAGATGGTAGTAAAGAAACGATTGCTTGACCTCACATTGTACGCCCAATAATATTCTGGGATTTATAGCGAAGGAAAATTGAAATGATTAATATAAGAAAACTTGAATCGGAATTATGGGAATCTGCGAATTTATTACGTGCAGGTTCTAATTTAACTTCAAATCAATATTGTATGCCTGTGCTTGGACTGATTTTCCTACGCTACGCATTAAGCAGATTCAAGATGGTTAAAGCAGAAATCTTAAAAGGACGTCCATCTCGTGGTGGTCGAGTTATTCCTGTTGAGGCTAGTGACTTTGCGGCCAAGAGTGCGTTATTTCTTCCTAAAGAAGCACAGTATGATTATTTGCTAAATCTTCCAGAAGATATTTCCGCTGCCGGACTATTGAATAAAGACGGTCACAGCATGAATAGTTTAGGAGAAGTTGTCAATAACGCCATGCAGCTCATTGAGGATCAGAGTGAGCAATTAGTCGGTGTGCTTCCTAAAAGCTATACTGATCTTTCTGATGAGATTTTATCAGAACTTCTTCGCATATTTAATAACTCTGCGCTTGATGAAGTCGGGGTGTCCCGGCTGTTTTTTATAGGAGAAAGTGTCGATGAAGCAAATCACAAATAAAGAATACGAAGAGTGGCAGAAGTACAAAGCTGAAAAAGCAAAGGGTCATGTGCTGCTGCCGGATACCGTCCGATTCATCTGCGAGGCCAACGGCTATGATGCAGAGAAGATCGGCCAGCACTTCCTTGAAATCCTGCCGAAGATCTGCCCGCCTGAAGAGAGATAGCATACTGCTGATCTCTTGCAAAGATGTTTATGCTGGTGGAAATGTTCATTTTTCTCCGGTATAATCCAATTAAAATCCAACGAAAGGGGTGATCACATATGAAAAACAATCGTGTATGGAGGGCCCACGAAACTTGACCCTCCAATAAAAAACTGGAGGATTCATAATTTGAAAGAAAAAGCCCGTGTTATAGGACACACCAGCCTGTTTAATGAACAGGCACTCTCATTGGAAAAGTTGTTAAATGAACTGCAATATCCGCACCACATTGGGAAGGTTGTAAAAGAAAAGCTGGAAAAGCCGGATATTGCTGAAATCGCAAGCATCGCCTATTCGGGCGAAGGGTTCGATTATCCACTATGCAAGAGGATGCCTCTTACAAGACTTGCAGTCGTGACTTGGCTGTTACAGAAGACGTATGGAGAGTATAAGGCAATAGGGGTTGCTGATGATATTATCTTCGAGACCTTTAGAGATGTTACGCTTCATGCTACCCTGTATTATCAGAAAACAGAGAAGGTCGGAATAAGTAAGGAAGATGTCATTTGGTTTCGCCACTTAATGAATGTCAACATGTTCAAAGTTGGAGTTTTGCAATTTCAGCCTTTTGAAATGATTTATCTTGATGAAGAGACTATTGGCGAGCACTATATGACTTTCTCAAAAGAGAAAAAACTATCGCTACCAAATGGAGCACCGGTAATCAATTGTCATATTCAGCGCAATGCTGATCTTTCGTCGGATCGGGTAACAGCGTCGTTGCAGGATGCGAAGGATTTCTTTATGCGGGTATTCCCGAAAAAGCAGTTTCAAGCATTCCTGTGTTATAGTTGGTTGCTCTATCCGCAAATGGCCAAGAGACTCTCTCCGGAGTCAAGGATCAGGAAATTCTATCAACTGTTTATGATTATTGGTGAATGCAACGATTCCGAGCAAGCGATAGAAAATCTATTTGCCGACGGAAAACGCAAGAGGCTGCCACAGATGAGTTCACTTCAAAAAATGGCCATGGATCATCTGGATTGGTTCGGCTTTGCTTGCGGGATTATCAAATGGAATAACAACTAAACAGAAAAACGCCTCCGAGCCGATTTGGTTCAGCGGCGTTGCTGCGTCTATGAGGTTATGCCTTGATCTCGGTGCCGTCCTTGAAGGTCACCCGGATATCCTTTTTGCTGTGAACGGTGATGTAGTCTACCATCGCCAGCCAGTCTGTTTCCCGAAACTCCGTCAGCGGCTCCCGGCTCCGTAGCTCTTTCAGGTAGGCTTCGATCTGGTGCCTTCTGGCCGTGCGCTCGGCAATCAGGTCTGTGACCTCTGTGTGTCGAGCCTTGGCTTTATCAAACCGGGCCACCAGAGCGTCGTACCGTTTCTGGTATTCAGCCTGATCGAGGGCGACGTGAGCGTTCTCCTTGATGCACTCTTCGATGAGCTTGGCAGCGATGTTGATTTCAGCTTCCAGCTCCGAAAGTTCACTCTCAAGGGCCGTGGTATCGAGGCTCTTGGCAAGGACCTGCTCGTATATGGCTATAAACTGTTCCTTCTGGTCAATTACCTGATTGGCGGCCCGGAGGAACAGTTCTTTTATTTCATCCTCGGTGAGTGTCGGGGTGGTGCATTTTTGACCATCGAACTTGTGATTGCACTGACAGATGACCTTCCGGTAGGCGTCGTTGCTGTGCCAGGCCTTCGGCCCGTACCAGCTGCCGCAATCTCCGCACTTGACCTTGCTGGAAAAGATGCTGACCGAGCTCTTGCGGTTCCGTCCCTTTTTGCGGGTAGCCATCAGGGTCTGAACCATCTCGAAGGTCTCCGGATCGATAATGGCCTCGTGATTTGTACATTTGTAAATGATGTAAGACCAAAAAACTAAGTTGAGATCTCCTGTGTGCTATCCTCATTACTGGCGGGCTAGCCCGTTTGAAATTTCAGCTTGGCATAGAGTTCAATGAGGGAGATGGTTGGATTTCGTCGATAAACATAGAGAGAATCCTTTGCAAATAGAAGATTGTTTATATATACTATAAGTGCAAACGATTTCAGAGTAAAGGAGGAGAGAATGATATCTTTTAGTTTGATTGTCTGCTTCATTCTGGGGCTTGCAAGCCTGGTTTATCCTTTCCTCGTCAAACATGCAAAAGACAAGGACGGAGAAGATGCAAAAACCATCATGATTTCGCTTATTCTTTTTTTAGGTGGAAGCCTGTTTGGAAATATTTTTATAGCAATATTAGAGGATACCGCTTCCGTGCAAGATGCAGGGGGATTTTTGCTAAAGCTAGAAGGAATCATGCTATTCATCTATATTCTATCTCAATATTTCTTACAGAGAAAAGGGAGCAGAACAGCCCTGGTGATTGTGAGTTTAACAGCGATCATAGGTTATCTTTCACAATATGTTACGGTATATCATGCCATGATCGGGGCGAAATGGATTACCGATGAAATATGTGAAATGTCTGATTTAACCCAAATCGTGGTAATGATAGGAATTGTTGAGGTTATCTTCATCATTCTCATTCAAAAGATGTTTACTAACCACTCATTTGATACGAATAAGAGAGTGTGAACAAAGCCGAGCAAGCTTCCTGCTCGGCTTTATTTATTATCACTTCGTCTCGGTAAGGGCGTGATTTCGCTAACTTCCTTGAAAACACCGCTGGAAGTTAGCCTCCACCATCGCCTCCACTTCCTCCCTCTCCCTCCCCTTCTCCTTGGCCAGGAAGTCCAGGATGTCCTCCACCAAGTCGGGCCAGCCATATTCCCCTCGGACCCACTCCAGGGATCCGGGCCCATCCGTTTCCGTCAGGATCCGGTCCATGGGGACCATGGCCACCAGGTCCCTGGTCAGCGGAGAATCCATAAAGTCCGAGCTGATGGTGAAGTAGGCCCCCAGGTCCAGGTAGGCAGGGACCAAGTCCAGGGGTCCGCTGTACCAGTGGATGAGGTGGGCAGGGACGTCCGCCCTTCGGACCTCATCCAGGACCTCCTTCTCACATCCCTTGGTGTGAAGGTTGACGGTCAGGGATCTTTCCTTCGCCTCATCCAGGAAAAAGCGGAGGACCCGGACCTGGTCCGGAAGCCGGCTCTCCGGCGGCGCCCAAACCCGGTCCAGGCCAATCTCTCCGATGAAATCGCAGTCGTCAAAGTAGGGTTCCAAGCCCTCCAGACTGGTGTCGGGCCGGACCATCCAGGGGTGGATTCCAAAGCCCTTCTTGATCAGGGGATGGTCCCGGGCCAGGTCCTTCAGCCAGTCATAGGAGGCGGTATCCATGGAAACCCCAAGGGTCAGGATCTCCTTCTCTTCAATAATATTCAGGGCCCGGGGGAGCTGATCTCCGTAGGACTCCATATGGTCATGTGCATTGATGAGCATGCTGTCTTCCTTTCGTGTGAGTGGGGGCGGCGAAGATATTTGCCATAGATCGTCTGCTTTTATCAGCCATTCAGCCTTTGAAATGCGTATTTGCAGACCAATATCATTAGCCCCTTCTTATTTTACAGGAAGGGGTTGATATTTTCCCTGAAAGTTTATCGATGAGAATATCACTGATCAACGACAGTACATCGCAGATGGAGCCAAGGTTTCATTGGACAACATTATCTTTGATGGTCAGGAAAAGGGAGATGCTAGGCCAAGGCTACCATAGAAAAAGGTAACGACCACCAAAGAGTTTTTCTCTTGGCGGTTTTTTATGGAATGAGGAAAATATGGGATGGTTTTAAGGGGATGTACCTGCGGGTCATAGTGGTGGTTTAAGGAAAAATGGGAAATCACCACTATTTTATTCGTCAAAAGATAGTGGTGATTTGCCGAAAAAGTCAAACCACCACTACTTAGACGGAAGAATCACTGCAATGGTTCGCCGAAAACCTTAAATTGAGATACGGAGAGGGAAAAGGGAAACATCCAGGGACAGAGCAGGAGGTCGCCCTCTTTTATACTTTACTCATCACCAGCGTTAGCTGAGTTTATGAGGAGGAGAAAGAGTATGTCGAACCTGGAGAATGAATTAATAAAAAGGACGAAGCAATATCGTTCGGTACAAAGTTTCATTGAGAACCAGTCGATAATGGCCATGGAGGGCTGGTTGGAAATGCGGCAAAGCGGGACAGCTAGGCGTTATTATTCCTGTGTCTATGACCGGAACCAGGGAAAGACAGTGCGAAAATATCTTCGGAAAGAACAACTGGGACTGGCGAAGGAGCTGGCACAAAAGGCCTATTACAGGAAAGTACAGTGCGCCATCGATCGCTGTCTTCCTTTGATGGAGGAGCTGGGGCGGAGAATTCATGAGGAGGATATCGGAAAGCTCTATGATGACTTACCGGATGCGCGAAAGGAGCTTATTCATCCGGTGATGATGACGAAAAAAGACCGCTTGGCTCAATGGATGGATGAGGCCTACTCACCTAACCCCATGCCCAAAAGTTCTCGTTCCATTGTGACGAAGCTTGGGGAAATTGTCCGGTCCAAATCGGAAAAGATTTTGGCGGATCTTTTTTATGATGCCGGGGTGCCGTATAAATATGAGTGTCCATTGCGGTTGAGGGGTGGTCGCATTCTCTATCCGGATTTCACCTTCCTGGACCCCAGGAGCTTGGAGGAAGTTTATTGGGAGCATTTTGGCCTGATGGATGATGTGGGCTATATGAATCGGGCCCTGGAGAAAATAAAGCTTTACGGAAGATCGGGCTATCGCCTGGGTGAACGCTTGTTGGTTTCCTTTGAATCCAGCGAGGTATATATCGATTTTGACCTGGTCCGGCAAACTGTTGAAGAGCGATTGAAATGGCCGGGGTGAGGGGGGCTTGTCCAAGAATAGTAGTGGTTTGGGGAAAAATGGTAATCCAACACTACTGTGGCGAGGGATAAGTAGTGTTGATTTAGTGAAATCGCCAAACCAACACTATTTTTTTTGGCTCATGTTCGTGTTGATTCAACAAAAAAGCCCAAACCACCACTACTTTGGCGGAGGGAGTGGCGGCTCATAGTAGTGTTGATTTGCTGAAAACAGCTAAACCACCACTATTGGGCCGCCAAAAACATAGTGTTGATTCGTCAAAAACGCCAAGCCACCACTACTACGGCGGCAAAAAACATGCCGATTCGCACAAGTGTGTTGCTATAACAACAGATATTGTTCTGAGATAGGGCTAAGCTAAATACAAACAAGGAAAGGAGTGATTACGATGACAAAGAAGTTTGATTTCAACGATAAAGAACGGGCAAGCGGCAAGCCTAGCAACAGTCGGACGGACCAACTCAAGGGTTATTTGAAGAGGCTTGGCCAAGGGGAAGCACTGGAGGCGGTGCGGGCGGATTTTGCCCATGAGTTCGGGGAGGTGGAAGCGGCTGAGATAATGCAGGCGGAGCAGGAGTTGCTGGAGGAGGGAACTCCGCTTACCGAGGTCCAGAAGCTTTGCGATGTCCATGCGGCGCTTTTCCATGGGGCCACGACAGAAGATCGGAAAGTCAATGCTGAGGTGATGGAGATGATGATCGGCCATCCTTTATATACGCTGACCAAGGAAAATGAGGCACTATCCAAGCTGCTTGCGGAGTATAGGGAAGGGAGGGAGGACCTTCTTCCCGAGATTCGCCAGCTTTCTATTCACTATGCTAAGAAGGGGGACCTCCTCTATCCCTTGTTGAAGGTGAAGTATGGCATATCCGGGCCGTCTGATGTCATGTGGACGGTGGATGATGAGATCCGGGATGAGCTGGGTCGTCTTTCCGGTGAGGGGGACCATGATGAGGCATGGAAGGGCCGCATGGATACAGTACTCAATCGTGCGGAGGAGATGGTTGATAAAGAACAGAATATTCTCTTTCCCATCTGTGCCGCCAATTTCACACAAGAGGAATGGGTTGGGATTTATCGGGATTCCAAGGACTATGCCGTCTGCTTTGGCGTGGGACAGGTGAATTGGCAAGAGGCCGAAAAGGCAGAGGTCCCCATAGCGGCTGGCGGAGAGGGTGAAGTTGTCATGCCGGGTGGGCATCTGACAGTCGCCCAGCTGACGGCCCTTCTGAATACGATCCCGCTGGAGATTTCTTTTGTCGATGCGGATAACATCAACCGCTTCTTCAATGAGGGGCCCAAGGTATTCAAACGACCCGCTATGGCGATTGACCGCAATGTCTTCTCCTGCCATCCGCCCAAGATTGAGCCGATGGTGCGGAAGATCATTGAGGATTTCAGGAATAAACGCCGCGACGAAGTGTCTGTTTGGATGGAGAAGGGCGGCCGCACCATGCTAGTCAAATATATGGCCGTCCGGGATAGGGACGGCAAGTATTTAGGGACGGTGGAGCTGGTCCAGGATATGGAATTTGCCAAGGAACACTTTCTTGGAGACGAGGTGTAAACCTGTTCAAATACTATAGAATTGTAGAGAATAGGGAGGGCTATCCGCTATGATTGGGATGACCCTCCTGTTTCTTTTATCCACGCATTTGTTCCATCAACCATTCTTTGAGAACAAGAGCGTGATTACACTGCTCATTTTTTGCCGAATAAAGAAGAGTTATTGCACTTTCTTGTATCTTTTGTAGGCATAGATCTTTAAATTCCTCCGAAGTCGGGTTGTCAGCTAATTCTTTTCTGTAGCGTTCATGAAATGCAGCATATTTTTCGGGAATATGAGAAAACCATTTTCGGAGTTCGTTAGATGGAGCAATCTCCTTAGCCCACAAATCAATGTTAGCCTTTTCCTTTTTGACGCCTCGCGGCCATAGTCGATCCACAAGAATACGAAAACCGTCTGTTTCTTCGTATGCCTCATAGATGCGTTTACACGATATTTTATTCATTATGCATAGCCTCCCTTTAAAGTAAATTCATTCTTACGGTAGGTGATCAATCCGTCTTCCTGCATTTTGGAGAGTTCCTTGGACATCGAACTCCGATTAACGGCAAGGTAGTCAGCAAGTTGCTGGCGATTGTAGGGGATGGTGAAGTGGGCACTTCCGGCTTCCAGCGCTTGTTCGGACAAGTAGGACAGGAGCCTCTCCCGCAGGGAGTAAGAAGCCGTGTGCATCATCCGTCTAGAAAGATTCAGATTTTTCTGGGCGGAAATCCGAAGCATATTCTTAACGAGCCGGGTGTGGAAGGCGCATGCCCGCTGGCATGGGGTAAGGAGCTTTTGCATATTGAGAAAAAGAACCCGGGTCTCTTCACAGGCAATAACATCGCAGATGAGGTCCTTGCCGGGGATCGCCGCATAGTTTTCTCCAAAGATTTGTCCCTTACTTACATGGCCAAAAATATTGCTGTTCCCCCAATAAAAATTCACCACGATATTGACGCTGCCGGATTCTATAAGGCCGATCTCGCTGATTGATGAGCCGGCCCGGAAGATGACTTCATCTTTTTGGAATGTCCGCTCCTGTGCACCCAAGCAGGTGAGCAAGACGGAGATCTCGTCTTCGGTGATCCCCCTGAAGATGAGAGTGTTTGCTAGGAAAGAAGTATTCATAAAAACCTCCGATACGTTGCCATGACAACATACTAGTTGTAATAATTATAGTATGATCGAAGTAGGAAATCAAAAGAAGTCGAAGGAGGGTAGGATGAACAATGTAATCAAAGCAGGCGAAGTTTTCAAATTGGCAAATCTTGTTTCTTATACAGAAGGCAAAGTCACCAAGGTGAATGTGGTGGACGATGATAAGGTGAAGTTTATTCTAATGGCCTTTGATGCAGGATCGGAACTTCCGGAACACGCCGCGCCAGGCGATGCCATTGTCTTCGCTTTGGAAGGTGACGCCGTGATTAGCTATGAGGGACAAGACCATACGATCAAGGCGGGCGAGAATTTCCACTTTGCGAAAGCCGATCTGCACTCAGTAAAAGCGACAAAACAGTTTAAGATGGCACTTCTTCTTACATTGGATTAAGAGAAAGAGAGGTTGATGACAATGAAGTATAGAGTCAATGAAGGATGCATCGGATGTGGACTCTGCGAGGGAACCTGCCCGGAAGTTTTTTTCATGACAGATGAAGGTGTGGCAAAGGCGATCGAAAGTGATGTTCCTGCTGATTTCGAAGAAGCAGCGGCAGAAGCGATGGACGGATGTCCGGTTGGAGTGATAGAGGAAGAATAAGGAGGATAGGCTATGGCAGAAACGAAGATGTTCTGTTTCCAGTGTCAGGAAACAGCAGGTTGCAAACGATGCACAATTTCAGGAGTTTGCGGGAAGAAGCCGGAAGTAGCAGCCATGCAAGATCTTCTGGTCTATGTGACAAAAGGGCTTTCTGCAGTAACGACAGGTCTCCGTCATGAGGGGAAGGAAATCGCAAAAGAGGTCAATCACCTTGTCACAATGAATCTCTTTATGACGATCACGAATGCAAATTTTGACCGTGAGGCAATTATTGCAGCGATTAAGAAAACGCTGAAAGCGAAGGAAGACCAGCTTGGCCGGCTTGACCACAAGGAAGGATTGACTGAGGCGGCGCTTTGGAATGGCAGTGAAGAGGAGTTTGAAGGAAAAGCAGGAACAGTGGGTGTTCTTTCGACGAAGGATGAGGATGTTCGCAGCCTTCGGGAGCTCATCACTTATGGATTGAAGGGTCTGGCCGCCTACTCCAAACATGCGAACACACTCAATCATGACAATGAAGAGGTTGATGCCTTTATCCAGGAGGCCTTAACCAAGGTTCAGGATGATTCTCTTTCGCTCGATGAACTGGTTGCTTTGACACTTGAAACAGGGAAATTCGGTGTGGAGGGTATGGCTCTCTTGGATAAAGCCAATACCGAAACTTATGGCAACCCGGAGATCACAAGCGTTGATCTCGGGGTCCGAAAGAATCCCGCTATTTTAATTTCCGGCCATGATCTTCGCGATCTGGAGATGCTTTTGGAACAGACGAAGGGTAGTGGTGTCGATGTCTATACGCACTCCGAGATGCTGCCGGCCCAATACTATCCGGCATTCAAGAAATATCCTCATTTTGCCGGCAACTATGGTAACGCATGGTGGAAACAGAAGGATGAATTTGAAAGCTTCAATGGCCCTATTCTGATGACCACCAACTGCATCGTACCGCCAAAAGAGAGCTATAAAGACCGTCTGTGGACGACAGGATCAGCGGGATATCCGGGCTGTAGACATATCCCGGGAGAATATGGGCAAGAAAAAGATTTTTCTGCGATCATTGAACAAGCAAAAGCTTGTCCGGCCCCAACCGAGATCGAGACCGGAACGATTACCGGTGGATTCGCCCATAACCAGGTGTTTGCTCTGGCGGAACCCATTGTCAATGCCGTGAAATCAGGAGCCATTCGCAAGTTTGTTGTCATGGCGGGTTGCGACGGGAGACAGAAGGGCCGTGACTATTATACGGAGTTTGCGAAGGCCCTTCCTAAGGATGTGGTTATTCTTACCGCCGGTTGTGCAAAGTATAGATATAATAAGTTGAACCTGGGTGATATCGACGGCATTCCAAGAGTTTTGGATGCGGGGCAATGCAACGATTCTTATTCATTGGCGTTGATTGCTCTCAAGTTGAAGGAGATCTTTGAACTTGAGGATATCAATGATCTGCCGCTGGCCTTTAATATTGCATGGTATGAGCAGAAGGCCGTGATCGTACTCTTGGCCCTTCTTTCCCTAGGGGTAAAGAATATCCATCTGGGACCCACACTTCCCGCCTTCTTATCTCCCAATGTAGCCAAGGTCCTGGTAGAGAATTTCGGGTTAGCAGGGATAAGGACGGTCGATGAGGATCTGGAGGTCTTGATCGGCTAAAAAGGAGCATCTATCATGATTTTTAAGAATAACGATGAAAAAACCTGGCTGGAAGATGAGTCCGGCAGAGAGATTGCACGGATTGACCACCCGGTGATCCGCCCCGGTGTCGTCAACATCCTTCATACGGAGGTGGATCCTTCTTATGGCGGTCAAGGCATTGCGGGGAAAATCACCCAGAAACTGGCTGACCGGCTCCGCGATGAGGGGATGAAAGCGGAGCTATCCTGCTCCTATGCTATCAAGTGGTTTTCCACGCATCCGGACTATGCGGACGTGGTGGTTTAGGGAAATCGAGAAGACCGCCACTAGTGTTTCGGCTTCGGGATAGTGTTGGTTTGGCGAAAAAGGCCAGACCAACACTATTTTTTATGCCCAAAGGAAGTGTTGATTCGACGAAAAAGTCCAAACCACCACTACTTTGGCAGAGAGAAAGACGGCTCAAGATAGTGTTGATTTGCCGAAAAAGCCCAAACCACCACTATTGAGGCGGGGAGAAGGGGGGCTCATGGTAGTGTTGATTCGCCCAAAAAAGCCAAACCACCACTACGGTTGCGACAAATCCTGGTTTTCATTTGATAAAATCATAAAATAAAGGGGAGTCGGTTGGTATAAAAAGCGAAAGGAGGCTAGATGATGACGAATCCTGGGCTAAACGGGCGGAAAAAAGGGATCCAATCTTTTGAGGAGAGTATTCCCTTCATTAAAGAAATTAAATTTACTTATGGTGAATGGTTTGTTGGGTATGAGACGAGGAAGATCACCTTCAAAGGGGAAGATCTCTTTCTGGATGTCGATTATTCCTATGTCTTTCAGAATGAGGTAAAGCCATTTACTCAGGAATTTCCCGGTATGAAAAAAGATTTTTTCGAAGCTCTGACCGCCCTACATGTTGGCGAGTGGGAGGAGCGCTACGACAATTGGAATGTTTTGGATGGATACTCCTGGAGCTTGGAGATCTGTTTTTCCAATGGTCATAAAGCGGTGGAAAAAGGTGGCTCCAACGACTATCCGGACAACTTTGATGATTTTTACCAATTGCTGAAGTTAGAAGAGAATGATTTGATGAAATGATTTTTGGCGGTAGCCAATGCCTATTTGGACCGGCGCTTTCTGTGGACAAGCCTGATAAGCCCCATCCATCCTCATGTTACTTTTCGTTGCTTGTGGCAATGGACACAATGGCGGTATTCTGACTATAAAAGGAGGATTCAGCTATGCTAAGTGAGAATATCAAAAGAATACGAAAAGAAAAGGGACTTTCTCAGGAGGAACTTGCCGGCAAAGTGTATGTGGTGCGACAGACAGTGTCTAAATGGGAGCAAGGGCTTTCTGTGCCGGATTCGGAAATGTTGATTGCCCTATCCAAAGCACTTGAAACACCGGTTAGCAGCTTGCTGGGGGAAAGTATGATAAAAGCAGAGGTGGATGAGCTGAATATCCTTGCTAAAAAATTAGAAGTGATCAATTTTAAGCTCTCTGAGGAAAATGAAAAAAAGAGAAAGCGGATTCATGGTCTTTTTATTGCTTTGGCCTTGATGATCCTGGTCATTAGCCTGATCTTACTCTTCCTTAAAAGTCCATATTTGAATTGGGACTATGGCGATCCGGAAACAGCGGTTCTTGGGACTGCTTATCATTCCTTTGAATGGGCTTTTGCCCGCATTGCCCCTATCGCTTTTATTCTTTCGGTTATTGGGATCATTCGGACGCGAAAATGATCCTCGCTTCAAGTAAAATCAACAGAAACCTGCTATACCAGAACGCTAAATGATAAATGCCATGATGTTTATTCTGTAGATGAGGAGGTTCTATGCTGAAAAAACAGAAAAGACGGATAGAAGAAAACCTATCAGAAATAGGGGCAAGTTTGGCCCTTGGATGAAGAAGATTCCGATCGTCCTGGTGACCTGAGTATTGATTCTTCCGCTAGGCATGCTTATGCTCCATGCGGAGGGCCTGGAGTCTGGCCCGGTCGATGCAGGCGTAGAATGTGCTCTCGATTCGAAGGTAGCGGGTGCCATCTTGGACAACGGCCCCCTTCAGGCCGCGGCGGATTCGGTCTTCTTTTTTTGCCCCATAATTTTGGGCGATGAAGGTGGAGAAGGCGTTGCCGAAGTCCTGGACGGGCATATAGGTAAAGGCATCGATCTTGACCCCGACGGCGAAGGCGGCGACCTCCCGGATGGCATCTCGGAAGATGGGGCCTCACCGGAAGAGCCGGCGGACCTGGGGGGCAGATCCAGGCATATGCTCCGATGCCAATGCCGGAGACGAATTGGGCGATGACGGTGGCCTCCGCTGCTCCGGCCACGCCTCGGCCCAGGCCTAGGACAAACCAGAAATCGAGGACAATGTTCAGGACGGAGGAGATGGCCAGGAAGACCAGGGGGACGACGGAATTCCCTATGGCCCGGAGGAAGGAAGTAAAGAAATTGTAGAGGAAGGTAGCGGTGATGCCGAGGTAGATGACGGCCAGGTAGTCCCGCATCATCCCCCAGACTTCGGGTGGGACCTGGAGGAAGCCTTCGATGGCATCCAGAAAGACGAAGGTCAGGACGTTCAGGACCAGACTGGCCATGGCGATGAGGAGGAAGGAGGCGCGGAGGCTTTCCTCCAGGCCCCCCTCATCCCCTTGGCCGAAACGGATGGAGAAGAGGGCCCCGCTCCCCATGCAGAGGCCCAAGAGGATGGAAGTCAAGAAGGTCATGAGGGTGAATGAGGACCCCACCGCTGCCAGGGTCTCCTTTCCAAGAAACTGCCCGACGATCAGGGTATCCGCCAGGTTGTAGCACTGCTGGAGGAGGTTCCCGAAAATCATGGGGAGGGCGAAGGTGATCATGGCAGGAAAAAGGGGCCCTTTGGTCGCTCTTTGCCCTTGACCAGTCGAAAAAGAAGCACCTGGAAAAGAATCACCGGAAAAAAGCTAAGTATGTCAGAGCCCTGCGTTGAATGTGTAACATATGTCTAAACAGTTAAGACACAGTAAGTACTATGGCAAAAAAATTTCTTGATACCAAGGGGATTTTGATGTATCTTAATAACTTTATATAATATGATGATTTTATCATTTGTGTGCTTTGAAAATAATGTGAAGCTCAAACCTACCGGGAATTTTGTGTACTCAAACGCATCGAAAAAGGTCATCGTTGAAAATCATCTACTTCGTTGAAAAAAATAATGATGCCTTAAAATGCAACGCATGCGTTGCATTTTTTGCTTTCGTGTTTTATACTTAATTCAATGAAGAGTAGGAGGACGGCATTATGAATAACGGAGCAGACAAGGCGACAGGGCTTTATGATGTAAAACGTCTGGCATCTCGTATGAGAGTAAAGCCAGCAACTATAAGATCAATGAAATCACGTGGAACGATCCCAGAACCAGCTTGTAACGATATAAACGGTGGTGCTGTCTGGTATCAAGAGGTCATTGAAGATTTTTTATCCATAAAACATAACGATGTATTAGTAACAACTATAAATGAAGATTTGCCAAATATTATAGATCTTTTTGCTGGATGTGGAGGAATGTCTCTTGGTTTTTCTGAGAGTGGATTTAATGTTGTAGCAGGTTTTGATAATTGGCCAGTAGCTGTTAATACGTATAACAAAAATCTGAACCATCATGCATATAACTTAGACCTTAGCAACGTGGAGCAGACAATTGAAGCATTAAAGCCATTCTTTGAAAAAGATACCCCTGGAATTATCGGCGGACCTCCATGCCAGGATTTTTCTTCTGCTGGAAAAAGAAAAGAAGGCAAAAGAGCTAATTTAACCGAGAAATTTGCACAAATTGTCTCCTTCTTCAAGCCCCCCTTTTTTATCATGGAAAATGTTACACGGGTCGAGAAAGCAGCAGCATTTCAGCGTGCTAAAGCTATTTTTTCTAATGCTGGATATTTTGTTGATTACATTGTTTTGAATGCTGCTTTTTGCGGTGTTCCTCAAAGTAGAAAACGATTAATAACATTTGGAAGCCCTTCAATAGAGACTACCAACCGCGTAATAGAAGCACTTCGTAAAAATCTGAGTCAAAAAGCGACCACTGTGAGAGACTGGTTCGGTGATTCCCTTAACACCGAGTTCTATTACAGGCATCCTCGGAGTTATGCTCGGCGAGGAATTTTTTCGATTGATGAGCCCTCTCCAACAATACGTGGAGTGAATCGTCCAATTCCAGCTGGGTACCCCGGCCATCCTGGGGATGCTGCACCAATATCGCAGGCCAGACCATTAACCACAGCAGAACGTGCAGAAATACAAACTTTCCCACCAGAGTTTGAATTTGTTGGCTCAAAAACTGATATTGAGCAAATGATTGGCAATGCTGTGCCCGTTCGTCTCGCTAAATATATGGGTGATCATATTGCCTCTATTCTTCTTGAATCTCCGAGTTGAGAAGGTGCTGAATCATGATGGCGCTATCCAAGCGTCTTTCTGGCATTAAATAATTGAAAGCCTCACGAGTGACGATACTTTCTAATTCAGCTTTTTGAATTCTTGGATTTCTAAATTCCGGGCTATTTAAATGCTTGAGCGGAATATCTCCTGCAAAAGCTCCGGCCTTATCTGTCTGTGCATCATAGGTGATTTTGGAATGATGCTTAGAAAAGTTCAAGGTTCTTTGAGCTGCATAATCAAACAACGCTGAAATTAGCCATATCAAAGACCTTTCCGGTCTTGTGACACTGTTTTTCTTCCTTTTCGAATTATTAACATCATCCGTTGATTTATCAATAAATAGCTGAAGAAAGGCCATGTCAGTCCATGCGAAGATATCAAATGCATTGTCTTCAAGGACTGGCTTTTGGCCTTTTGTTCTCCAGATAGCTGTCAAGGCAAAAGGTGTCTGCAACTTGATTCCTTGTCTAACAATTTCATTCGCAGCCATAACTACTTTTGGAACTTTATCTCTCATCCACAATTCTGTAGACCACTGATAATCCATCGGGTTTTTGAGGCAGTCTGTGATAATGTCAAGCAATTCAGTTCGACGTGCAGCTCCATACGAATCAGCTATTGAAAAAGCCAACTGCTCAATTGACGGCGGACGGACAACAATTTCGCATGATTGCTTGTCGTGAGGACGATCTGCTGTTTGTGAATTTGGCACAACCACAAGTTTTACTTCAAATGCTCGAGTTTGTTTTCCTGATGCATCAGAAACAACAATATCGCTTTTATTGGGAGAAGCATTCGTATATGGATTAAAACCTTGAAAAATCTCCTCAAATTTAAAAATAGCTGATTCCGGATCCGTTTCTATGATTTCACGCCATGATTTCAATGTATGCTTTGTAACTATTTTTTGGTCCGCTATATCAGCAGTAATAAGAGGAATGTCCATGCCCTTGCGTAACGCAAGATATTGTGCTATAGAAATAGGAAATGCATTGGTAAAAATGTTTTTTCCTAAGGACACTGGGTCAGTAAAATCATGACTTGCATGATCAAGCCCAAACAGAAGTAACGGTCCTCTTTGGCCATCTTTTTTCGACATAAATCATACCTCGCTTTTCTTATCTTTTGCCATCATTAGTTCGTAATGCTGATTAGACTCATTAATTCAAATATTAGTTTGAATAGTTTTCGATGGCTCTTTTCATTTTACTTCACGTGACATGGTTCAAACTATCGTCTTCAAGGTAGTACTTGAAGGCTACCATTGGTTTATTTCTGAAGTGGCCCCCAAATAGTAAAGCCTATATTGGTGTTATCAACATTTTATTGGTAATAGAACCAGTGAGGTGTTCGGTAAACAAGGGAAGCATGACTCCTTCTCTTCTCATAAAAGTGCCATACAAATTCATAGACTAGCTGCTTTGTTTCAAGAATTGTTTTCGGTGTGTTGTACAACCACTCTGCCTTTATCTTTCCAAAAAAGCTCTCCATTGCTGCATTATCCCAACAATTTCCGTCGTGACAATAAACTTGCGTTGTACCCTGAATGCCATCCCTTCTCTTACATAATTAGTTCCACACGCTTGTGATTCACCGCTGACTTTTCCTACTTCTGATGTCACTTCTGGCGGAAGCGGTAGATCAATGCAAACCTTAGTCTCTTTGGATCTTGATTAGAAAGGGTGCGGCTTTTTTTAAGATCTCTATCTCCTCCTTCAATTTAGCAATCTCCTTATCTGTCTCTGCCTAAAACTTTTTGTAAGCTCCACTTTCTTTACTCAAAAAAGCATAAAATTGCTGAACATTCTCATCTCCATGCTTTAGATAGATGTCCCTTCAGCGACAGACGGTAGAGGGGAGAGTACTATATTTCTCTGAGAGCAGAAATTCATTCCCTTCCATCTGTGGCCTTAATGTTTCTTCAACAATACTCTTTCGAAGTGATTTGGTGTATCTTTGTCTTGCCATGTCATTCTCCTTCGTCTCTTTCTTCATTGTAACTTGTTCTCTTCGGAGACTCTAATTTTATGGAGACATGTTACTACTGCGTGTAGCCAGAGCAGCCCGCCCCTGGCTTATGGCAAAATTGAGCCCCACCCAGGGCGTGGCTATCCTGGCTAATGCCGGAAATAAGCCCCAGCTAGGGCAGGGGTCACCCTGGCTAGCGGCGAAACTGGGCTCCTGCCAGGGCAGGGGTAGCCCTGGCTCAGGCCAAAACCAGGCTCCAGCCAGGGCGTGACTGCCCTGGCTAATGCCGATAATAAACCTCAGCCAGGGTATGCTCCTCCATAATGCCTCATCATGACTCCAACAGGCAACCGAAAGGACTTCGCAAGGCTCATCGCTGCCCCCATCGCCATCCCTCATAGGTCCTGCACCACCCCCCAATCTCCCAAACTAGGGGAAAGAACTGGTCTTTCTCGTCTTTTACAGTATAATAGAAGGTAGTGTGAAAAGAAATGAGGAGGAATCATGCTTGATATTAAAAGGATTAGAGAAGAAAAAGACCAGGTTTTAGCAGGCTTGGCTAAGCGACATGGCGAATATCCGGTGGATGAAGCGCTCAAGCTCGATGATGAGCGTCGGGGCCTCTTGGCAGAAGTGGAGCTCAAGAAAGCAGAGCGCAACCGGGTTTCCAAGGAAATTCCCCAGCTGAAGAAAGAGGGGAAGGATGTTTCCGAAGTCATCGCCTCGATGAGGGAGCTGGGGGATGAGATCTCCGGCTATGATGACAAGCTGCGCCAAGTGGATGAAAAAATTCGCGACATCCTCCTGAATATTCCCAACGTGCCCAATGCTGAGGTCCAGGAAGGAAAAGATGATTCGGAGAACCTGGAACTCCGCAAGGTGGGCGAGCCCCGCAAATTTGACTTTGAGCCCAAGGCCCATTGGGACCTGGGAACGGACCTCGACATTCTGGACTTTGAGCGGGGGATCAAGCTTTCCGGCTCCCGCTTCACCGTCATGAAGGGACAGGGAGCCCGCCTGGAGCGCGCCATCGTCAACTTTATGCTGGCCCTCCATACGGAAGACCAGACCTATACCGAGGTTGCCCCTCCTTATATTGTTAACCGGGCATCCATGACCGGAACGGGTCAGTTGCCTAAGTTCGAAGAGGATATGTACCACTGCAATGAGGACGACCTCTTCCTGGTTCCTACGGCCGAAGTGCCGGTGACCAACCTCTTCCGGGACGACATCTTGGAAGCCAAGGACCTCCCCATCCACCTGACGGCCTATACGCCCTGCTTCCGTCGGGAAGCCGGATCCGCCGGTCGGGACACCCGGGGCATCATCCGCCAGCACCAATTCGACAAGGTGGAACTGGTCAAGTTCACCAATCCGAAGACCTCCTACGATGAGCTGGAATCCCTGACCGCCGACGCGGAAGAAGTCCTTAAGCGTCTGGAGATCCCCTACCGGGTCGTCCAGCTCTGCACCGGAGACCTGGGCTTCTCCTCGGCCAAGACCTATGACATCGAGGTCTGGATGCCTTCCTACCAGTCCTATGTGGAAATCTCCTCATGCTCCAACTTCGAGGACTACCAGGCCCGCCGAGCCAACATCCGCTACCGCGACGAAGAGGGCAAGGTCCAGTTCGCCCACACCCTGAACGGATCCGGCCTGGCCGTGGGACGGACCTGGGCAGCCATCGTGGAGAACTACCAGAATGAGGATGGGTCCATCACCATCCCCAAGGCCCTGGTTCCCTTCTTCGGCAAGGATAAGATCGAAGCGCCTTCCAAGTAATGAATAAGAAAATCATACTGACCGGCGGGGGAACTGCCGGTCATGTTTCTGTCAACTTAGGCCTCATCCCCCGCCTGAGTCGGGAGGGATGGACCATCGACTATGTGGGCTCGGAAGAGGGGATCGAGCGGGATCTGGTCTCCGACTTCCCCCAGGTGACCTACCACGCCATCTCGACGGGGAAGTTCCGCCGGCGGCGAAATTGGGAGAACATCAAGGCCAACATCGGGGACGTGGGCCATGTCTTCTCCGGCATCAAGGAAGCCAAGACCCTGGTGAAAAAAATCAAGCCGAATATCGTCTTTTCTAAAGGGGGCTTTGTCTCCGTGCCTGTGGTTTTTGCCGCCTCCCGCCTGGGTGTCCCCGTCATTGCCCACGAATCCGACTTGACCCCCGGCCTGGCCAACAAGCTCTCAGCCCCCTTTTCCCGGAAGATCCTGACCACCTTTGAAAAGACCCTGGACTACCTGCCAAAAAACAAGGGCCTCTACTTGGGCCCCATCATCCGGGACCAGATCAAAGAGGGATCCCGAGAAAAGGGCCTGGAGATTTTCGGCTTTGATGGAAATAAGCCTATCCTCCTGATCCTTGGGGGATCTTCCGGGGCTGTCCGAGTGAATGAAGCCATTTGGGCCAATCTGGATTCCCTTCTGAACACTTTCGATATCCTCCATGGGGTGGGCAAGGGGAAGGGGAGGGAGGAACTCAACCGTCCCGGCTACCGCCAGGTGGAGTTCATCCGTGAGGATATGAACCACGCCCTGGCCATGGCTGACCTCATCATCTCCCGAGCCGGGTCCAATGCCATCTTCGAATTCCTCTACTACCGCAAGCCCATGGTCCTGGTCCCCTACCGCCTGGGTTCCCGGGGAGACCAGGTGGACAATGCCCAGGTCTTTGTCGACCGAGGATTCGCCCTCTCCCTCAATGACCAGACCATGAGCCGGGATGATTTCCTGGAGGGGGTCAATGAGGTTTGGATCAAGCGGGAGGACTTCATCCGAGCCCAATCCGACTTCGCCTTCGAAGACGGGCTGGGGAAGATTTGTCAGATTTTGGATGAGGACCAAATGCCCTATTCCTCCCGGTCCTAAAGCCGTCAACAACCGGCACGGATCGTCATTATAGAAAGCGAGTAAGCATGGATTCCACTGTATTACCGGGCCTATTATTGCCCTTCCTGGGAACCACCCTGGGCTCCGCCTGCGTCTACTTCATGCGGGGGGACCTGAGCCCTAGCCTTCAAAAAGGCCTATCGGGCTTTGCCGGGGGGATCATGGTGGCCGCCTCCGTTTGGTCCCTGATCATTCCCGCCATTGACCAAACGTCCGGAGAAGGCTTCGCCAAAGTCATGCCCGCCTTCGTGGGCTTTTGGCTGGGCACCCTCTTTCTCCTCCTCCTTGACCATGTCATTCCCCACCTCCACCTTGGGGAAGAGGAACCGGAGGGGCCCAAGGCCAACCTGGACAATTCAACCATGATGGTCTTTGCCGTCACCCTCCACAACATCCCTGAAGGAATGGCCGTGGGCGTCGTCCTGGCCGGCATGGTTTCCGGCCAGACCACCATCACCGCCGGGGCCGCCCTCTCCCTGGCCCTGGGCATCGCCATCCAAAACTTCCCGGAAGGGGCCATCATCTCCATGCCCCTCCACGCCCAAGGGGACACCAAGAACCAGGCCTTCCTCAAGGGCTTCCTCTCCGGGGCGGTCGAGCCCATTGCTGCCCTCTTTACTATGATGGCTGTGGGCCTGGTGGTTCCGGCCATGCCCTACCTTCTCTCCCTGGCCGCCGGGGCCATGATGTATGTGGTTGTGGAGGAGCTGATCCCGGAACTCTCCGAAGGCCAGCACTCCAACGTCGGGGTCATCGCTTTTTCCCTGGGCTTTACGGTCATGATGGCCTTGGATGTGGTTTTGGGATAGAACGCAATTTTTTGGCGGACCTTGCCGGCTAGGAGGACGAGATGAAGAACAGGAATATCGGAAAAATCTTCTGTTGCTTGATTCCGGTTATTATCGGGACCTATCTATCGGTGAAAGACTACGTAGAGCTTCAAAATCACCCGGAATGGAGTGTTTCACCGACCGTCGTATGGATAAAATTTGGGATAGGATTGGTCATCAGCATCATTCTGCTTTGGTTTGTTTTCAAACAAAAGAATTAAATCAAAAAAAAGCCCCCAGACTTCGGAAAGCAAGTCTGGGGGCTTTACATTATCCCTTATCTGGAGCCCGGTCTTGGGCTCTTTTTATTGAGCAGTCCGCTGTTTGATGGATTCGACGATTTCCTCCAGGCGGAGGGCCCGGGAGGCCTTGACCAGGACCAGGCTGGCCGGCTCGATCAGGGTCTTGGCCCGGTCGACCAGGTCCGACTTCTTGGAGAACCAAAAGAGGTGGTTGTCCCGGAAGCGGAGGCTGGCTCCTTCCATCATGTATTTGGACAGGGGGCCGAAGAAGAGGACGTCCGAGAAGACCTCGGGGTCAATCTCCTGGCCGATGTCGAAGTGAATCTTCTTCTCCATGGGCCCTAGTTCCAGCATATCGCCCAGGATGGCGATCTTCTTCCGGTAGCCCGCCAGGACTTTGGTGGTGTGGAGGGCTTCCCGGAGGGACTGGGGGGAGGAGTTGTAGCAGTCGACCAGGATGTCGAAGCCCTGGGCATGGATGAGCTCGGACCGCATCTTGGTCTGGTCGGTGACCTGGAGGCCGGCTTGGATGGTCGCCTCATCCAGGCCCAGCTCCTTGGCACAGAGGATGGCTGCGGCGGCGTTGTACATCTGGTAGGAGCCCAGGAGGTTAACGGAAAATGGCTCCCCTCCCAATGTGAAGGAGGACCCGCCTTCATTGGACCGGGTCAGAGAGAGGGAGGAATCCGCCTGGGGATCCTGGCCGAAAGAGAGGGTCCGGGGGAGGAGGCCTTCTGCCGAGGCTTTTCGCCGGTCGACCTCATGGGCCAGGAAGGAAGAATCCCGGTTGTAGATGAGGAGGTCGTCGGGGCCCATCCCGTTGACGATTTCCATTTTGGCCTTGGCAATATTTTCCTGGCTGCCCAGTTGGTTGAGATGGGACTGGCCCACGTTGGTGATGATGGCGATGTGGGGGCGGGCCATCTTGACCAGGGTGTCGATTTCTCCGAAATCCGACATCCCCATCTCGATGATGGCCATTTCCGTGGACTCATCCAGGTCCAGGAGGGTCCGGGGAACCCCGATTTCATTGTTGAGGTTGCCGATGGTCTTGACGGTCCGGAATTTTCGGGTCAGGACCGAGGCCAGGATGTCCTTAGTCGTCGTCTTTCCGTTGGACCCCGTCACCCCGATCACCAGGACATCCAGGCTCTTCCGGTAGTTGGCGGCCAGGGTCTGGAAGGCCTCCAGGGTATCGTCGACCAAAAGGAAGATCTTATCCTTGAAGTCATCGACCAGGTCCAGGTGGTCCCGGTCGATGAAGGCGGCAGCGGCGCCTTTTTCAAAGGCGGTGGCGAGGAAGCGGTGGCCATCCATCTTCTCCCCGATGATGGGCATGAAGATTTCCCCGGCCGTCATGGTCCGGGTGTCGATGGAGACCCCCTTGGCCATGGTCCGGTCGGGATCGTGAAGGCTGGGGTCAAGTCGGATTTCCGCTTGGGCCCATTGGGCGATTTCTGTGATGGAATGTGGCTTCATGGTCTACTCCCAGGAATAGGTTAGGGCTTGGCGGTTGGCGTAGGATTCTTCCCCGAAGCGGATGATGGCATCCAGGTAGTCGGAGAAGGTCATGTCGGTCAGGGCGGTCCACATCTTGGGGGCTAATGAGGTGGGAGTCATGCCGGGCAGGGTATTGACCTCATTCACATAGAAGCAGTCATCCTCCCCATAGAAGATGTCCACCCGAGCCAGGCCCTCGCAGCCCAAGGCATGGTAGGTCCGGAGGGCCAGGTTCTGGATCTCCCGGGTCTTTTCCTCTGAAAGGGGGTGGGGGATATTTTCCACCAGGGTCCGGTCCAGGTACTTGGCCTCATAGTCCAGGACCTCTCTTGTTGTGGTGTAGGAACCCGGCTTCGATGCCTCGGCCTCCGCATTCCCCAGGACCGAGACCTCCAACTCATGGCCCCGGATCATCTCCTCCACCAGGATCTTGTGGTCGTAGGCAAAGGCCTCATCCAAAGCCCGGTCGAAGTTCTCCCGGCTGGTCTTGGTCACCCCAACCGAGGACCCGTTGTTGCAGGGCTTGATAAAGCAGGGGAAGCCCAGCTCCTTTTCAACCCGGTCCATGAGGACCTTCCGGTCCAGGCCCTTCTTTTCCACGATGATGTACTTGGCTTCCGGGATCCCCAAGTCGGCCAGGACCTGGTTGGTGTAGCCCTTGTCCATGCAGAGGGCTGAGGCCATGATCCCATTGCCTATATAGGGGAGGCCCAGCATTTGGAGGAAGCCCTGAACCTGGCCATCCTCCCCGCTCTGGCCATGGATGACAGGGAAGACCATGACATCCTCCAGGCGGTCCATATCCCGGGCGAAGGCTTCGATGGTGGAGAGGACCGAAGCCTCTGACCGGACCATGAGGTCCTCCGGCTGGTCCACATGGTCCCGCCGACCCAGGGAGAGGAAGCGACCCGCTTTATCTACATAGTAGGCTACCACCTCATATTTCTTCTTATCCAGCTCATTGATGACGGTCCGGGCGGACCGAAGGGCAATCTCATGCTCCGTGGATTGGCCCCCACATAAAACCACAATTGTTTTTGCCATGAAAATCTCCAAAATCTATTGCACCAGCAGAATCAAAAATACGACTACTCATATGCCCCCTATTATAATGCAAAAAAAGAGGAAATCCCAGATGGGCCGGGCAGTCCCCCAGATACGGCCAGGCAGTCCCCAGACCCGCCTTCGCTTAGGCAAATCCTCCGGATTTGCAATGCGCTCAGGTCGGGCCTGGGGACTGCCTGGTGGTGGAGGCATGTGGGCTGGGGCAGTGTGGAGAGACCGGGTTCCCTTTTTTGAGGGTCACTCTAGGGGACACCCCTCCTTCCCGCCGTTTTCACCACTTGGAGGGGTATGAGGATACCCCTCCTTCCCGCCGCTCTCGCCACTTGGAGGGGTACGGGGTCACCCCTCCTTTCCGCCGTTTTCACCATTTGGAGGGGCAAGGGGATACCCCTCCTTCCCGCCGTTTTTTCCATTTGGAGGGGCAGGGGGACCCCCCTCCTTCCCGCCGTTCTCGCCACTTGGAGGGGTATGGGCCAACCTTTTGGGCTCCGCTCAAACCCGCCCTGGCCAGGAGCAGGGAAAGTTGTGTACTATTTTCCCTTCCCTAGAAATTTCGAGGGAGGGGCGGTAGGAAGTTCTGATTCGGGGCCTCATGAGCCCACAAGCCGGAAATCATTGAAGGGAGGGCAGGTCTCGGGTATCATAAGAGGTGATGAAAAGAGTGATAGAGCGATGTGCTTGGTTGGGCGGGAGTCCTCCTGAGCCATCAGTGGATCCTTGAGGAGGAGAGCATGAAGATTAAGTTGTATTCGGATGGTGCGAAGTTTGAGGAGATGGTGGAAGATTACAAGAAGGGCCATGACGGCTTCACGACCAATCCCTCTTTGATGAAGAAGGGCGGGGTGACGGACTACATGGCTTTTGCCAAGAAGGTTTTGGAGGAGATTCCTGACCGTCCGGTTTCCTTCGAGGTTTTTTCAGATGATTTTGACCAGATGGAGGAAGAGGCCAGGGCAATTTCTGCTTTGGGCGATAATGTCTTTGTCAAGATTCCGGTGACCAACACCAAGGGCGAGTCCAGCCTTCCTTTAATTAAGAAGCTGTCTGCAGAGGGTTTTAAGCTCAACATCACGGCCATCTTCACCCTTGATCAGGTGAAAGATGTGGTGGATGTCCTCAGCGAGGAGGGCGAGTCCATCGTCTCCGTCTTCGCCGGCCGCGTGGCGGATACGGGCGTTGACCCCATGCCCCTCATGAAGGAAGCGGCAGAGATTTGCCATCAGAAGAAAAATGTCTACCTCCTCTGGGCCTCCACCCGTGAGGCCTTCAATATCAAGCAGGCAGAATCCATCAGCTGCGACATTATCACGGTGCCCCCCAGCATCCTGAAAAAGCTGGACCTCTTTGGTAAGGATCTGAATGAGTATTCGTTAGAAACCGTTCAAGGCTTCCTCAAGGATGCCAAATCATCTGGTCTGTCGATCCTCTAATTTTGAAGGTGGCCGGCGGACCATGGAAGGGTCACGCAACTGAACTGTTAGCGACCGCCTCGAAAAAATAATAAAACGCCCCCTCCCGGATCCGGGAGGGGGTTTTCTTTTTGGGCTGGAAGCCTAGGCCAGGTCGGCCAGTTTGGGGATAGCATTGGAAGCTCCCCGGGTCAGGCAGGTTTTTGCAGCGGCCCGGCTGGCCAGGGTCATGGCATCTTCGATGGACCGGCCCTTGGTGATGGCGGCGAGGAAGTAGCCACAGAAGGTATCACCGGCGGCGGTGGTGTCAACGGGTTGGATCTTCTCGGCGGGGGCGAAGAAGCGGTGGTCCTGGTCCTGATAGATGGCCCCCTTTTCACCTAGGGTCAGGACCACGGTGGCCTGGGGGTATTTTTCCTTGAAGAGGGCCAGGATTTCTTCGCTATCTGAGGCACCGGTCAGGGCCTGGCCCTCAATTTCGTTGATGAGGAAGCAGTGGACCTGATCCAGGGGGGCGGTCAGGACGTCTTCGTCGATGGGGGAGGGGTTGAGGTAGATCCGGAGTTTGCGTTCAGCGGCCTTATCCATCACCTCATGGAGGCAGGAGATTTCATTTTGGAGGAGGATGAGGTCGCCTTCTTCAAAATGGGCGAGGACGGCATCCACATAGTCCGGGTCGATGGCCCGGTTGGCCCCGCCGGAAACGATGATGGAGTTGTTCCCCTGGCTGTTAATCTGGATGACCGTGTGGCCGGAGGGGAGGGGGGACCGGCCCACAAAGTCGGTATGAACCCCGGCGCCCTGGAGGGCCTGGACCAGGCTGTCCCCGTCCCTTTCCCCAACCAGGCCCGCATGCCATACCTCCCCACCGGCACGGGCGATGGCGATAGACTGGTTAAGGCCCTTACCCCCGACAAACTCCCGGTAGGAGAGGGAGGAGAGGGTTTCGCCCTCCCTGACCATATGGGGAACCCGGTAGGTTTTATCAATATTCAATGATCCGAAATTTACGATACGCATGACGCCTCCTTATGAACGTTTTTCAAGAGTTATTGTGAATCCTTAGTTTTCATGCTGTTTTGGACCGGGCTAAGGCCGGGGGTAGGCTCCCCTCCTAACCGACCAAGGTTAGCTGAATATCCAACTGTTCCATATATTTTCTCCATTCCGGGCTCAGCCCCCTGTCGGTGATGATCTCATCGATCTCTTCAAAAGAAGAAAAGAAGGCGGGCTTTGTCATGCCGAACTTGGAGGAGTCGGTCAGAAGGTATCTTTTCAAAGAGGATTGGATGGCCGTTCTTTTTGTAATGACCTCATATTGGCTAAAGCAAGTCAGGCCGTTTTTTTCCACTCCTGCGGTGGAAATGAACATCTTGGTTGCCCGGAGGTGGCTGAGAAATTCCACATTTTCTGTAGATTCAAAGGATCGGGACTCGTGGTGGTAGTAGCCACCGATGAAGATGAGCTGTATATTCCGGCGTAGGGTCAGGTAGGGGAGGAGGTTTTCACTATAGGTAATGACCGTATAGGGAATGTCCGTGGGCAGGAGAGAGCCCAGCAAATTGACGGTAGACCCGGTATCTAAAATGATGATGTCATTTTTTTCAATGAGAGAGGCCGCATGTTTGGCGATTTGAGATTTTTCCTCCCTGGCATCCTTGCAGGCCTTGTTAAAGACGTAGGACCCGCTGGAAGGAACGGACTTGGGCACATCCAAGTGGCGGGTTAAAACACCCTGCTCTTCTAAATATTTCAAATCCCTACGTATGGTCATTTCCGAAACATCATATTTTTCTGCTAAAGATGAAATCTTGAAAGCGGGATTTTTCAGGATTTCCTGGGCAACAGCCATCAAACGTACCTTGCGTGTCATATCTCACCTCTTCAAATCGTTTTCGAAGGAGAGAAATTCTCCCTGTCTCTTGTCACTGATTATATCAAAAATTAACATTAAAATGTTATAAAATGTTAAAAAAGACCATATTTTGTGAAATAAATGGATAAATCACTATATTTTTGTGAAAATCTGTTGACAGCGGAGAGAAAAGTGCTAGAATAAGGTTACAGGAAATCGATACCAATAACCTAATTTTGGAGGTGTGAAAAATGTTGCGAAAACGGAAAATTTTAGCTCTTATGCTCGCTTTTGTCATGCTGTTTACCTTTGCCGCTTGTGGCAAAGATGGAGACAAGCCGTCATCGGAAAGCACTCCGGCTGAAAGTTCACAAACCAGCGAATCCACTTCGAAAGAACCTGAACCGACAGCGGAGAACCCGGTCAAGGGAAAGAAGGTGGCCTACATCATGCAACTCCCGTCCGCCACAATTTTCCAGATGTGGAAAGACTCTTGTGCAAAATTGACTGCCGCCTTGGGTGTGGATTTTGAATTCTTCTTCTGCGACGGAGACTTCAACAAATGGCAAGATACCATCCGTACCTGTGCTTCCGCCGGTTACGATGGTCTACTGGTCAGCCACGGCAACCAGGATGGTTCCTATGTGTTCTTGAAGGAAATCAAGGAACAGTATCCCGATTTAAAGATTGTCACCTTCGATACCCAGTTCTACACCGACGGCGAATACAAGAAGTTGGACGGCGTTACCCAGTTATTCCAGCAGGATAAGTCCCTGGTCACCGTTCTTCTTGACCAGATGATTAAGGATAAAGAAGCCCGTAAAGAAGAAGGCCCTGTTCGCTTAATCAAGGTTTGGAGAGGCCCCAATTTCAACAGCCCCTTCGACCGCAGAGAAGTTGGTTGGAAAGAATATGAAGATGCCGGCAAGATTAAGACCGTCGGTGAAGTACAGCCTCTCCAGGACACCATGGACTCCGCCAACACCGTTACGGCTGCTTACTTGCAGAGCATTAAGAGAGAAGATGTTGATGGCATCATCGCTTACTATGACCTCTATGGCCAGGGCGTCTACAAAGCCATCTCTGAAAATGCAGCAATGAGCGGAGATAACCCCCTGCCCATGGCTTCTGTCGATATTGACCCTGTTGACATCACCAACATGCACACTCGCCCTGACATCTGGACCGCAGCCGGAACTACCGACTGGACCCTGAACGGCGAAATCGGTATGCGTCTCCTTCTCCTGGAAATTGCCGGCGAATATGACAAGATCTATGATCCGGCCACCCAGAAGTCCGGTGTTGACGTTGTCGAAATCCCCGGAACAGCTATCTTAGCCAGCAACCTCAAACCCGAATCCACGATTGAAAACCTGGGAGAAATTGCGGGTGAAACCTATGGTAACCTGGACTATCTCTCTGAGACATCTTGGATGCCAAAAGATTTGATTCACAAATAAGCTTTTACGAAGATTGCGTGACGAAAATCTGACATTGTCTGGAGGAGAGAGTGAAAACTCTCTCCTTTTCAAAATAGGGATTAGGGTGAAAATATGGAAAAAATGACAATACAAGCCAAGAATATTTCAATCACCTTCCCGGGCGTCAAAGCCCTGGATCAGGTGGATCTTACCATCTATTCAGGAGAGATCGCAGCCATCGTTGGAGCCAACGGAGCCGGAAAATCAACCTTGATGAAAGTTCTTTCCGGGGCTAACCCCAAGTATGAGGGCGAGGTACTTCTGAATGGCCAGGTTGTAGAACTTCGCAGCCCCCAGACGGCTCAACAACATGGCATTCAGACCGTCTACCAGGAAGTGGACACCGCCCTGGTTCCCACCCTTTCCGTTGCAGAAAACATCATGCTGAACGATATGGTTTTAGAGGGTGGAGTCAAGGTCAAGTGGTCTCGAATCGAAGAAGAGGCTCGAAAGGCCCTCAAGCGGCTGAATATGGACTCCATCAATGTGAAGGCCCAGGCTCAATCCTTAACCCTGGCACAAAAGCAGATGGTCCTCATTGCCCGAGCCATCCGGGAAAACTGCAATTTCCTCATCCTGGATGAGCCGACAGCCCCGCTCAGCAACAATGAGACCCGGGAGCTCTTCAATGTGATGAGAAAGCTCAAGGAAGAATCCGATCTGGGCATTATCTTCATTAGCCACAGGTTGAACGAAGTCCTGGAAATCTGCGAAAAATATACGGTAATGAGGAATGGGAAGATTGTCGATACGAAAGAGATTACGCCCGCTACCACTTCCTCAGAAATCGTAGAGAAGATGTTGGGGCGGAGCTTATCCGATACCTACCAGAAGACCAAGGTCCCCATCGGGGATGTCATCTTTGAAACGAAGAATCTTTCCTCCGAAGCCGGACGTTTGGAGGGGATTAACCTCACCGTCCATGCCGGAGAAATAGTGGGCATCGCTGGTTTGGTGGGTGCAGGAAAGTCGGAGCTCTGCAAAACTATTTTCGGTGCCTATCCCAGTGAAAGCGAAGGAAATAGTCTGGGTGGCCAGGAAATCAAGGTCCACTCTCCTTCCCAAGCCGTAAAGGCAGGGATCGGTCTGGTACCGGAGGAGCGGCGGAAAGAGGGCGTCCTGGTCCACGAATCCGTTTCCTTCAACCTGGCAGCGGCCACCTTGGGAAAACTTTGTTCTATGTCCTTTATCAATAAGGATCGGGTGAAAAAGAACGCAGATTCCTTTGTTGAGGCCCTGGGCATTAAAACCCCCTCCATTCGGCAGAAAGTCGCTAACCTTTCCGGTGGTAACCAACAAAAAGTTGCCGTTGGAAAATGGCTGGCTGCAGATTCCCTCCTCTACATTTTTGATGAACCCACAAAAGGGGTGGATGTCGGGGCAAAGCGGGATATTTTTAAGCTGATTAATAACATCGCTGCCAATGGAAAAGGTGTCATCTACGCTTCCAGTGAAAATGAAGAATTGCTCTCTCTGGCTGATCGAATTTATGTCATGTACAGCGGAAAAATCGTCGCTGAGCTGGTGGCCGCAGAGACCTCAGATGAAGAAATCATGTACTATTCGGTCGGTGGACCCAATAAGAATCGGGAGGAAATCGCATGAATGATAATGTCATTAAGGAAAAGAAGTCCACAAAATCCAATGATTTTTTACATACCCTCATCAACTGGGCAGCCCTCTTAGCCCTTATCCTCAGCTTCCTTCTTTTCTCACTCTTACGAGGGCCATCCTTCCTCTCCGGCGATAACATGATCAATATTTTGAGGGCTATGTCCATCAACACCGTTTTCGGTATTGCACTCACGATCACCATGGCCCCGGACGGTTTTGATATGTCGGCCTGCACCCTGGCCTCCTGCTCGGCTTATGTCTTTGTCTCTGCCTACCTCTGGTTCGGCTTAAGCCTGGCCATGTCCATCATCGTTTGCCTGGTCGTCACCCTGATTATGTACCAGCTGACCATGTTCATGATTCTGGTCTGCAAGATTCCGGATATGTTGGCCACCGTTGCCCTGATGTTTGTCCACCAGGGACTGGGCCAATGGTACATCGGCGGCGGCGCCGTCTCCACCGGAATGAAAACCTCCTGGGGAGCGGCCCCCGCCCGCGTCATGCTTGAGGATTCTTTCTCCGCCTTGGGACGGGCTCCCATCATCATCATTATCATGTTCGCCTGCGTCATTGCCGCCCATGTTTTCTTAAACTACACCAAACAGGGTCGCTACCTCTACGCCATTGGTGGGAACAAGCAGGCTGCCCAATTATCCGGCATCAATGTGAAAAAGTACCGCTACATGGCAGGGATGATCACCGCTGTCTTTATCGCCATCGGGGCCATCCTCGTTGCTTCCCGGTCCAGCTCGGCCCAGGTTATGGGGGCGGATAACTACTTCATGCCTTCGCTGGCTGCCGTCTTCGTTGGGAAAACCGTGGGCGGAATTGAAAAACCCAACGCCTTAGGTACTATGCTGGGTGCAGCTCTGGTATCCACCTTGGAAAACGGCTTGACCATTATGGCTGTTCCCTTCTATGTCCTACCCGCAGTTAAGGGTGCAGTTCTTGCTCTTGCTTTGATCGCTTCTTACTCGCTCAAAGAAGAAACCTACAATTAATCGTAAAAATCGGCACTTCAATAGGAAGGGGAATTAATGATGACTGATTTTTCCAAATATTTTTTAATGATTGATGAATCCGATCCGGTGAAGACCGAGAAGATCGTCATCGAATACGTTCTTTATAAGACTGAGGGGACAGGCGAAAACCAGATCCCTTGGGACAGGGAATCCATGAAGGCGGTGATCCCCAAGGAACACGGGAACCTCAACCACGTCTGCCGGGTCTTCGATGATAAAGGCCACAGCATCTATATTAAGCAGGCTGGGGACACCCTCCGGATTTCCGAAGATATGACCGCCACCTTGGACCGGAACCGTCAGGAATCCGAAATCCTCCAGATCGAAGAGTCCCTTGCCCCCGGCTATGTTCCTCATGTCTATTTTTATGACACGGTCATGAGTGCCAACGGAATGGAAGACTGCACAGACTATAAAGTCATGCGGAACGCCATGCTGGACCATGATATTTATGAAGGTTTTGATGAGGAAATTGCAGAATTTATGGCAAGAACCCTCCTTCTTTCCAGCGACCTGGTCATGGACCACAGAGAAAAGAAGGAGTGGACCCGCCGGTTTATCACACCGGACCTCTGCGATATTACGGAAAAGTTAGTCCTTATGGAACCCTATCTGGGAGCGGATCGGAACAATATCTTTGCGCCCAACCGGGAATTTGTCGAGAAATACCTCTATGGCGATCCCCAGCTCCACAAGGAAGTGGCTAAGCTTAAATTTAACTTCATGACCAATGCTCAAGCCCTCTTGCATGGAGATCTTCATACAGGGTCTATCTTCATCAAGCCCGGATCCATCAAAGTCTTTGACTGCGAATTCGGGACCTATGCGCCCATGGGTTATGATACCGGCAACCTCTATGCCAACCTGGTCTTTGCCTACTGCAATGGACGGGCTTACGGCAAAAATGAATTCTGTGACTGGATCAAGCGGACCATCGCTTCCGCCTTCGACCTCTTTGCGAAAAAGTTCATCGACCTCTATGAAAAGGAAGTTACCGAACCCATGGCCCGGGTGGAAGGCTTCCAGGATTGGTACCTGGCTTCCATCCTCAGGGATACCGCCGGCTATGCCGGGACCGAACTCCACCGCCGGACGGTAGGCATGGCCAATGTCACCGACCTGACCACCATCGAAGATGAACCTTCCCGGATGATTGCGGAACGAACCTGCATACTCCTTGGCATCGATCTGATTAAACATGCAGACTCTTTCGTGGATGGAAGATCCTATGTTGATGCCCTGGAGAGAGCGGAAAAAGAGGCCCTTGCATCCGTGAATTGATCCTTTTTATCAAGAAAGTGGAGGTGTTCATTATGAAAAAAGAATTACAGGGATTTTTTGACCGGGTGATCTCGGTTAAACTCCCTGAGAATAGAGAGTATGTCGACATCATTGACCAAACCCTGCTTCCCAATGAAGAAAAGCGGATTGCCCTCCGCACCCGAGAGGAAATTTGGGAGGCCATCAAAAAGCTCCGCGTGAGAGGGGCTCCGGCTATTGGGGTTTGTGCCGCTTACGGTATGGCTGTCCTGGCCAACCGGTATTCCGCCGAGACCTATGAGGACTTTTCAAAGGCTTTCATGGCAGACAAGGACTACCTGGCTTCCTCCCGTCCCACGGCCGTCAACCTCTTCTGGGCCCTGGACCGGATGGGGAAGGTGGTGGAGAAGAATTCCTCCTTGCCCTTGGACCAGCTCAAGGACCGTCTCTTCGACGAGGCCAAGGCCATCCAAGAAGAAGACATCCAGATCAGCCGGAACATCGGGGAGATCGGCTTCAAGCTCATGAAAGAACTGAAAAAATCCGGTCAGCCCCTGGGGATTGAAACCCACTGCAATGCGGGAACCCTGGCTACGGCCATGTACGGGACAGCCACTGCCCCCATGTACACCGCCCTGGATAAGGGGTGGAAGCCTGAAGATATGCATGTCTACTGCGATGAAACCCGTCCTCTCCTTCAGGGTGGGCGTCTGACTGCCTATGAAATGAACAAATCCGGCATTCCTACGACCGTGGAGTGCGACAGCATGTGCTCTATCCTCATGCAATCCGGCAAGATCCAAATCATCTTTGTCGGCTGTGACCGGGTGGCCCGGAATGGAGATGCCGCCAACAAGATCGGAACGTCCACCCTGGCCATTGTGGCTAAGCACTACAACATTCCCTTTTACATTTGTGCGCCCTCCTCAACCATCGACCCGGAAGCCAAGGATATTCATGACATTCCCATCGAGTTCCGTGACCCGGAAGAAATCAAATCCATGTGGTATGAGAAAGCCATGGTTCCCGCTGAGGTGGAAGGCTACAATCCGGCTTTCGATGTCACCACTCATGACCTCATCACCGGAATTATCACAGAGAAGGGACTGGTAACCGGAGATTATGAGAAGGAGTTTCAGCGGTTAGGGATCTTTTAGGATCGCCCATCCTGCCGATCAACGCTTCACAACGTGAGGAGGCAAAACGTGGAAAAACAAAGTGTTCAATACCCCAGCGATGAAGAAGCCAAGGCCTTAATTATCGATATTGGAAAAAGAATCTATGACCGGGGTTTTGTTGCGGCCAATGATGGAAATATCTCTTGTCGTGTGTCGAAAAATGAGATATGGGTGACGGCAACCAATGTCAGCAAGGGCTTCATGACGGAAAAGAACCTGGTCAAAATGTCCATTGATGGCAAGATTCTTGAAGGAGAAGAAAAACCCTCCAGCGAGACCAAGATGCACCTCCGAGTCTACCGGGAGTCGGAGGATCTGAACGGGGTGGTTCATACCCACCCCATGCATGCCACAGCTTTTGCCTGTGCGGGCTTGTCTTTAGACAGTCGCTTTCTCCCGGAAGGCATCGTCCAGCTGGGCAAGGTTCCCTGCATCCCCTTTGCCATGCCGGGAACCGAAGATGTGGCCAATTCCATCGTTCCTTATATTAATAAGTATAACGCGGTCCTCCTGGGCAACCATGGGGCCCTGACCTGGGGCGATTCCCTGGTCCAGGCCTGGATGCGGATGGAGACTGTGGAATATCTGGCCCATATCACCGTCATCAATAAGTACATCTTGAAAAAGTACAATGATTTCACGGATGAGGAGATCGACATCCTTCTCGGAGCCCGGTCTTCCTTCGGGATCCGCGGGGGGAGCCGGCCTTCCTAAGCCTATCTCTTCATCTCACCATTTAAGGAGACACTATGCTGCGAGGAATCCCATCAACCATTTCTTCCGACCTCCTGAAGGCCATGGCGGACATGGGGCATGGGGACCTGATCGTGGTCGCCGACCACTTCTATCCCCCCTATTCAAAAAGTCCCAATGCCCGCTCCATCCAAGCCAAGGGCATGAACTGCGCCACCCTCATCGGTGACATGCTCAAGCTCTTCCCCCTGGATGCTGACTTCAGCGAATACCCTGTCCTCTGCATGGTTCCCGACGGGGCCGGCAAGGAAGCCCTTACGGACCAAACCGCCGCCCTGGACGTCATGGAAAAAGTCCTTGAAAACGGCTACTCCAAATTCTCAGTCGGTGCCATCGAGCGTTCCAAGTTCTACGATTTAGCGGCCACAGCCTTTGCTACCGTATGTACCAGCGAGCAAGAGCCCTATGGCTGCTTTATCCTAAAAAAAGGTGTAAATTAGTTTCATTTCATTATGATTTATAGCCTCATGGAAAAGATCCATGAGGCTATAAATCCCTCCTATTTTTTTCTGTTTTTTATCTTTTTTTTATCTGCCTGAAAAATCAAGGGCATCTTTTCTCCATCATTCCCAGGATCTGGACAGATGAAATCCCCTTACTTATACTTTAGATAAGTTGGATTTCATGAGGAGTAAGGAGGATTTTTTTATGTGGGATATTACGGCCCTTGGTGAGTTATTGATCGATATGGCACCGATTTCAGTGAATGATGAGGAAGACCAGCCGGTTTCCGCCTATCTGCCAAAACCGGGGGGCGCTCCGGCCAATTGCATTGCCCAATTAGCCAAACTCGGGAGAAAGGTGGCCATGATCGGTTGCGTGGGCCATGATGTCTTTGGGCAGAGAATCCTTGATGCATTAAGAAACGTGGATATTGACGTTTCCTGCGTTCAGGTGGACACGGAGATTCCGACCACCCTGGCCTTTGTCTCCCTTAATGAGGAGGGTGACCGGGAGTTCACTTTTTACCGAAAACCGGGAGCCGATCTTCGGGTGAAATGGAATCGTGAAGCGGAAAAGCTGATCAAAGATTCTTACATTTTCCACCTGGGGACACTTTCCCTCGTAGATGAACCCTCCATTACGACGACCATGAAGGCTCTGGAGTGTGCTAAAGAATCCGGAAAGCTAATTTCCTTTGATCCCAACTTTCGCCTTAACCTTTGGCCCTCCTTCCAGGCACTGAGAAAAGCTACCGCCTCCGTCTTACCTTATGCCCATGTGGTAAAAATCAGCGGCGATGAATTACGAGCCTTTTGCCATCCTGATCAAGTCCAAGACCTGGTTAATGCAAAGGGAAAGAGGGAATACTCCCTGCCGGATGTCCAACCGGAGGAGGATGAGGTAAAGGAAGATATTGGTCGCCTGTTTAAGGACTATCCCCAATTAAAGATCCTGGCGGTCACTTTCGGGGCTAAAGGGTCCATTTTGGCCATGAAGGACCGGAAGGTTTTTATCCCCGCCTATTCCATTCGCGCGGTGGACACCACAGGAAGTGGGGATGCCTTCATGGGCGCCCTTCTGTCCGGCCTTCTGGAGAGTAAGCTGGAGGGCAAGATTGGGGTGGATGGGATTTTCTGGGATGACCTCGCCCTTGAAGAGATGGGAAGATTCGCCAATGCATGTGGAGCCTACGCTGCTTTACGCTATGGGGCCATTCCCTCCCTGGGAGAAAAGGACAAGATGGAAGAATTTATCTATAGTTTTCAAGATAAATAATATCTTTTGATAAAAGAACTCCCGGCTAGAAGGGCCTTGCCTTCCCCGCCGGGAGTTCTTTTATTAGTGATTATCGTTTGGAAGAGTAAAGGGATTAATGATTCAGTGCATCGGGGTATTTCCCATCGCGTACAGCTTTGCATACCGATAGGTTGACATCACAGTAGGGGATGAGGGTGGCCTGGTAGGCATGGTAGAGGTCAGGTTTGCCCGGCCAAACGGTCCCGACCACCTCATTATTATTGTTGAGTTGGTGGAACCAGGATCCATGGTCATGGTCCAGGACTTTTTCGTCAAGGTAGGCAAGGAATTCGGCAAAGGAATCCGCATAATAGGCCTGGTTGGTCACTCGGTAGAGAACGGCGGCGGTGTTGATGGCTTCGGCAAGGACCCAGTGCATCCGGTAGGAGACGATGGGCTTTCCTGACCAATCCGTGGTATAGACAAACCCGGGAGCCCCATCAGCAAACCAGGCATCTTCTTTCGCTCGGTGGAAGAGCTTTTGACTGGCCTCCAGAAAATGGTGGAAGTCAGGATCATCCTCATCGAAAGTGGAAGAGGCCCATTGGAGGATCAGTCTTGCCCACTCAAGTCCGTGGCCGGGTGTGGCCCCGTAGGGCTTAAAGGGGTCGGCAGGCCGGTCTTCATTGTAGTCCAGAAGGGGATCCCATTGGTCATTATAGTGTTCCGGGATCCGCCACTCATTGCCGGCTGCCAGGTCCACCACACGGCGGATTATCCTTCCGGCACGCTGGCGGTAGACTTCCTTCCCGCTGGCATCCGCTGCATTTAATAGGGCCTCCACCGTATGCATGTTGGCATTTAAGCCCCGGTAGGAATCCTTCTGTGAGAAGGAAGTATCCCAGGTATCACAGGTCATTCCATCCTTCTCATCCCAGAAATAGCGGTCAAAAACGGAAAGGGCCTTGTCAAAGAACTCTTTCCCCTCTTCATCCCCGGCCATCAGACAATCGGAGGCAGCGAGAATGACGAAGGCATGTGAGTAACAGAGTTTTCCCTCTTTGGGCTTTCCGTCAGGTAGGAGGCCGTCAAACCATCCTCCGTTTTTCTCATCGTGCAAGGCGGAGATCAGTCCCTTTTTGGCTCCATCCGCCTGCTTTTTCCATTCCTGCCTATACATCATGGCCCCCATGTGATAGACGTGGCACATGCGGGCCGTTTCGTAGGTGTTTCTCGGGAAATCAGGCCAGGGACGGCCGTCATCCCCCAAATAATAGGCAGTTCCGTCGGGCGAGATGACATCCTTACCGAATGCCAGTAGCTTTTTTCGGATTTCATTCAAAAAACGGATATTCTCAGGGGTGTCGATTTGGTATTTTTTATCCATAATAAAATCTCCTATGATGCTTTTCCATGAGCATTTCGATTATTCCGGTTAAGAATTGAAGCGGAGAGACCAGGTCCTGTAGTGGACTTGTCCCGGGGGAAGGGAGGTGAGGTCCTCCTGTTTTTCAAAATCTTCCACAATTCCTTGCCTGGAAGGTAGTGCGGACCAGGGCTCCAGGCAGAGATAGGGCGCCTTGGTATGTGGTTTATGCCAAAATCCCCAATAGGGGAAATCGGGTGCAAGAAGAGTAACCGAACAGGTTCCTTTCTTACTTCGCAGGGTCACGCTTTTCGGTGTATTTTTTAGAACGATAGCATCGTCATCGAAAAGGTCATGTCGCAAGGGAAGACTGGAGTTTTTCAGAGGGAAGGGGAGGTCATGTCCGGTGATGAAGCAGTCTTCGGAAAATTCAACACGCTTCATCTGATCCGAGGAAAAGTCCAATTGGTAGTCTTCAAAGGTCAACCCATCTTCCAAAGGAAGGTTGATGCCGGGGTGGCCACCGATGGCGAAGTACATGGTCTTTTGGTCCTTATTGCTGACGGAATATTCAACATGAAGGGATTTCCCCTCCAGGCGATAGCTGATGGAGAAAAGAAAATGGAAGGGATACATTTGATAGAGGGAGTCATTGTCTTCTAAATTGAAGGTGATGGCATCTTCCGATTGATGGCTTACTTGAAAGCTTGAAGTTGGTGCAAAGCCATGTATGGGCATCTGATACTTTTTTCCCTGATAGGTGTAGGTTCCCTCAGTCAGGCGAGCGATATACGGAAAGAGCTGGGGAGCTCGTCCGGACCAAAACTCCGGATCGCCTTGCCAAAGAAACTCTTTTCCATGGGCATCTTTTATTGACATAAGTTCAGCTCCTCGTTGAGAAATCGAAACAGAGAGCAGACCATTTGAGACACGGTAAACCATATATTCATTCTCCTCGCATTTAGATTGACATCAATTAACTCCATGATAAACTGAAATAAGCATTAGTTAAAGCGTTTTCTTTGTGACATTACGTTCTCGTAAATTTTACAAAAAGGATTTTCAAAAAACATTTTAAGAAGATAGGTTGAATAGATATGCTGACACTCGGACTGGACATTGGTACAACCAGTATTTCTGCCGTTGTTTGTGAAGGCTACGACGTGGTTGCTTCAAAGACGATCGACAATGATTCAAGACTCTCGGGGGAGAAATGGGAAAGCCTTCAAGATGCCGAGAAGATCGTTGAAAAATCTTTCGTAACGATTCATTCGCTATGCAGTGAATATCCTGAAGTTGCGAAGATCGGCATCACCGGACAGATGCATGGAATTGTTTATTTGGATGATCAGGGGAATCCCGTCAGTCCCCTGATCAATTGGAAAGATGGACGAGGTGACCTTCTGATCAATGAAAAGGAAAGTTGGGCACAAGACCTGTCCAAACGAACGGGTTACCGGCTATCCACAGGTTACGGGGCCCTTACCCATTATGTAAATAGAAAGAAGGGATGGATTCCTCAAGGGGCCAAGGTCTTCTGTACCATTGGGGATTATTTGGCCATGAAACTGGCCGGAAGAAAGACCCCGATCATCCACCCAACCAATGCGGCCAGTCTGGGCTTATTTGACCTGCAACAGAGGTCCTTTGATAGGTTGGCCCTCAAGAAGGCAGGACTTTCCCCAGACCTTTTCCCGGAAGTCTCGGAAGAGGGACTCCTGGGCAGGACGGAAAAAGGAATCAGAGTTCACCAGGCCATCGGGGACAACCAGGCCAGTTTCCTTGGTGCCAGTGAAGGAGCAAAGGATTCCCTCCTCATTAACGTAGGCACAGGAAGCCAGATTTCGATCTACAGTCCCGATTACATGGAGATTCCCGGCCTGGAAACCCGCCCCTATGTGGATGGAGAATGGCTCCTGGTGGGTGCAGCCCTATCCGGGGGATTAAGCTTTGCTCTTTTGGAGAGCTTCTTCCGTCAAACCGTGAAGATGGTCACAGGGGAAGAAAGAACTTGCTATGGCCCTATGATGAAGGCCATGGAAGAAATGTCCCCCCGGTCTTCGGAAGACGTGCCGATCATTACTCCTTTATTTTATGGGACAAGACAGGATCCGACACTGGCGGCATCCATCACCGGTCTCCGACCCGATAATTTTACGCCTCAAGGCTTTATTCTTGGCATGATGAAGGGAATGAGTCATGAGCTATATCAGATGTTTGAGGGGTATTTGGCCCAAAGTACAAGACGACCTCTGCATTTTATTGGATCAGGGAATGGTCTTCGGCAAAATCCCTATCTCGTTCAAATCATTGAAGAGGAGTTTGGAAGGCCTCTACATCTTTCCAACCGGACAGAAGAGGCGGCCTGCGGAGCAGCCCTGTATGCTTGTCAAATTGCCGGCCAGGTGGATTGACAGGAATTGTTAATAAATGCTAGTATTAGTGACATATAGAAAGGTTTGCCTGCATTTTATTATTCTTAGTTTTCAGGAACGGAAGGTGAAGACAAATGGGTGAGATCATCGTCTCAATGGAAGGAATTACCAAGAGCTTTCCCGGCGTCAAGGCATTGGATAAGGTCCACTTTGAGCTTCGGAGTGGAGAAGTCATGGCCCTCCTGGGCGAAAATGGTGCCGGGAAATCCACTCTTGTTAAAATTCTTAGCGGTGTTTATACAAGGGATGAAGGAACAGTAGAGATCTTTGGAAAGCAGTATGGGGATCTGAACACAAAATTAGCTCAGGAAATTGGTATCGCCATTATCCACCAGGAACTCAATATGTGTCCACACCTGACCGTGGCTGAAAATATGTTTTTAGGCCGTGAGATTGTGAATGGGTTCATCACGGACTCAAAGAAAATGGAAGCGGAAGCATCAAGGATTCTCAATGAGCTTCAGATTAACATTGATCCAAAAGAGGTCGTGGGCGATCTTGCTGTGTCAAAGCAGCAGATGGTGGAAATTGCCAAGGCTCTCTCCATTAACGCCAGAATTTTGATTATGGATGAACCCACTTCCGCATTAACCGCCAAAGAGATTAATGATCTTTTCCGTATTATCAAGAGGCTTCGTGAAAATGGTTGTGGGATCGTCTATATTTCACACCGGCTAGATGAACTTCAGCATATTGTTGACCGGGTGACCATCATGCGGGATGGTCAATATATCACCTCCTGCAACTTCAAAGACACCTATATGGATGAGATCATTTCCAACATGGTCGGGAGAGAAATTAAAGAAAAGTTTCCAACCATAGAATGTAAAAAGGGAAAGAAAATATTTGAAGTAAAGAACCTGAATGCGGGAAGTATGGTTCAAAATATCAACCTGGAGGCCTATGAAGGCGAAATTGTGGGAATCGCCGGCCTCATGGGAGCCGGGCGGACAGAAACCACCCGGGCGATATTCGGTGCGGATCCCAAGACATCGGGAGAGATTATCCTTGATGGGAAAGAAGTAAAGATTAATCATCCGGGGGATGCCATAAAAGCAGGCGTCGTTCTTGTACCGGAAGATCGCAGGAAAGACGGTCTGTGTACAAAACTCTCGATTCGCGACAACATTGCTTTGCCGAATTTAGACCTGGATAGACTTTGTAATTCATTGGGCGTCATTGATCAGGCCCATGAGGAAGAAATGTGCAAGGACGCCATTGATAGCTTACGGATTAAGGCTTCCAGCCTGGAAATTGATGCGGGCAGCCTGTCCGGCGGAAACCAGCAAAAAATAGTCGTTGGAAAATGGTTGGCGAGAGATTCTCGGGTCGTTATCTTTGATGAACCCACAAGAGGGATCGATGTTGCGGCGAAAATTGAGATTTATAACCTGATGAACCAGTTGAAGGAGCAAGGAAAAGGCGTTATCTTTATTTCTTCTGAAATGCCCGAAGTTCTTGGCATTGCAGACCGAATTATTGTCATGTGTGAGGGACGTATTGTTGGCGAGGTAATGGCCAGGGAAACAACGCAAGAAGAGGTACTGACGCTGGCAACAAGATTTAAGAAAAAACTGGCGGATCAGGCCGTCTAAAGGGAGAAAACTATGAAATCGAAAAAGAAATGGTCTTCAGTGCGGGGCTTGCGGACCGCCTTGCTTGCTTTTGTCGCTTGGGCAGTTTTGATGGTTGTGTTTGGATTTATCGACTCCAATGTTTTTAAGATGACGAACATTCTCAACCTTCTGCGGTCCATGTCAAAATACCTCCTGGTCGGGGTTGGCCAATCCATCATCCTCATTACCGGAAACATTGACCTGTCGATTGGTTCGATTGTCGCCATGTCAGCCATGATTTCCTGCACCCTGATGACCAAGGGGGTCAGCGTTATTGTCGCTATTCTTGTGGCCTTTATTGCCTGCATGGCTTTTGGCTTTATTAACGGCGTTCTCGTTGGAAAATTCAAGGTCCCTCCTTTCATCGCTACCTTAGGCACCATGTTTGCCGGAAGAGGGATTGCCTATATGGTGAACAATAACCGGAATACCGATGCCATCGCATCCGGAATTGGAAAAGAAGCCGGCGAGTCCTTCCAGAACTTCTTCTATTATGGTAAGACCTTGGGGGTTTACAACGCTTTCTGGATTGCCGTGGTCATCTTTCTCGTCGCCTTCTTTATTATGTCAAAAACCCGGACCGGTCGACATATTTATGCTATCGGATCCAATGTGGAAGCGGCTAAGCTTTCCGGTGTGAACGTATTTGCCACCACGACAAAGGCCTACATGATCAGTGCTTTCTGTTCTTTTGTTGTCGGCTTGATCCTGGCCGCCCAGGCGTCCATGGGAAATATGGAAGCAGGGAATACCTATGAAATGTATGCCGTTGCAGCTGGTGTTATCGGTGGCATCTCGCCCCTTGGAGGAACAGGTCTCCTGCTTGGCACCTTTGCCGGCGCAGGTGTTTGGCAAATGCTGGAAAATGGATTGGGAATTATTGGAGCACCGGTAGGTATCCAGAGACTGGTCATTGGCGTTATAGTAACCGCCGCCGTACTGGCGGATATTCTCTTCCGTCAGGGAGGAACTACGAAAAAGAATAGAGACTGAGGATGTTATTGATACAGGAACCATCCTGTAGAGATAAAATAAACGTCAAATAAGGAGGAAAGAATGAAGAAGAAATTACTCGCATTAATGTTGTCATTGGCCATGGTCCTTACCGTTTTAACGGGTTGTGGTCAAAAATCCGGTCAGGAGAGCTCAGAATCTTCAGCTCCCGCTTCTGAAAGCCAGGAAGCCGGTGAATCCTCTGAGGCGGAAGCAGGCAAGGACAAGGATTACAAGATTGCCCTGATCACCATGGACTCCATTGACCAGCACTGGGTCCGTTTGAACGAGGGTGCTCAGGAACAGGCCAAGGAACTTGGAGTCACCGTAACCTACATGGCTCCAAACACGAAGGATGATGCCCAGCAAATTGAGCAGGTCAACAATGCCGTTTCTGCCGGCAACCAGGTGATTATTGTAGCCGCCAATGGCCCCGATGCCATTACCTCCGCATTGAAGGAAGCCGTCGCTGCCGGTGTTAAGGTCATCTATGTTGACTCTGCCGCCAATATGGACGCTGAAGCCACCTTCTCTACTGATAACAAAGCAGCCGGTAAATTGGCCGGTGAAACCATGCTAGAAGAGTTGAAAGCCAACGGAACCACTTCCGGAAAAATCGGGATCATCAGCGTGAACGCCGCCACGGCTTCCACGGTGGAGCGTACCGAAGGATTCTCCTCTGCCTTTGAAGGCACCGACTTTGAAATTCTTCCCATCCAGTATGGTGAAGGCGATGCTGCCAAGTCCCAAGCGATTGCTGAAAACTACATCACCCAGGGTGTTGTCGGCATCTTCGGCGGTAACGAAGGCTCCACTACCGGTGCCGGAAATGCCATCAAAGCAGCCGACTCAAAAGTCGTCGTTGTTGGTTTCGACCAGTCCGATGCTATCATGGGACTCATTGAAGATGGTTACATTCTCGCCACCATGGCCCAGAACCCTGATGTGATGGGTAAAGAAGCGGTGAAAGCGGCTGTCGAAGTCCTGAACGGCACATCCCTGGATGGGAAAGTCGTTGATACCGGTGTTACTGTCTTGAAGAAAAAATAGAAGCGGACGAATAAGTGAATCATCAGATTTGATGTCGCTTATTTAATGAGAAGGAGGAGCAGGAGAATGCTCCTCCTTTTTTGTTGGGGAAATCATTAAATGAATTTTATGGTTGTAAAGAGAATGAAATAAGCTCCGGGTATTGACTTTTACTTAGTCCTATACTTTTGTTTACATTTTCTTGACAAAAATATAATTAATTCTTATTCTATGATTAGTAAAACGTTTTATTCATTCGAGGAGGAGTTATGAGAATCTTGAATTTTGGATCATTAAATATTGATAAAACGTATTCCGTCCCTCATATTGTTCAAGAAGGTGAGACGATCTCTTCTGTTGCTTATCAGGAGTTTGTTGGTGGAAAGGGGCTTAATCAATCCATCGCCATTGCCAGAGCAGGTGGGGAGGTTTGGCATGCAGGTTTAATTGGAGAGGAAGATGGAAGCATTCTTCTACAAGCACTGGAGGATTCGGGTGTCCATACGGAATTTGTAGAAAAACGTCCTATTGCTTCGGGACATACAATTATTCAGGTCGATCAAGAAGGGAGAAATTCTATCATCGTTAGCGGCGGTGCCAATCGGGCTATTGATGAGCCGTTCATTGACAAAGTTCTGTCACATTTTTCAGCAGGTGACTTACTTCTACTGCAAAATGAGGTTTCTTGCTTTTCTACAATTATAGATAAGGCCCATAACAAAGGCTTGATCATTTATCTTAATCCCTCCCCTATGGACAGTGAAGTTTTATCAGCAGACCTAAATATAATTGATTGTTTTTTGATTAATGAAATTGAGGGACAAATTTTGACCGGCGAAAAAGAAAGCACGAAAATCATGGAAGCGATGAGATCAATGTATCCAAAGGCTTCCCTGGTTTTAACCTTAGGTGCAGAAGGTGCTTATTTTCAGAAAGATGATAATCGGTTCTTTTCACCCTCAGTTAAGGTTCATGCCATCGATACAACAGGTGCGGGTGATACCTTTTGTGGGTATTTTATTGCCAGTGTTACCAAAGGAGAGTACATTAAGGAAAGCTTGAGAAAAGCGAGTCGTGCTGCATCCTTAGCCTGTACTATCAAAGGAGCCTCCAACTCCATTCCTATGAGGGAGGATATAGATTGAGAACTACATTAAAAGATGTTGCTAAAGAAGCCGGTGTTTCTGTTGCTACGGTTTCCTTAATCTTAAATAATAAAGCACAACACATTCGGCCTGAGACAATAAGGAGAGTGAATAAGGCCATTAGAAAGCTAAATTATTCACCAAATTCATACGCCCGCTTTTTGCAAAAAGGGAAGACTAATTTACTTGCCCTCCTTGTCCCAGACTTAGGAAATGAATTTTATACGCAGGTCGCTCAGGGAGCTTTGTTGCGTGCCCAAGAAGAAGGTTTTTTATTAACACTGCTCAATTTTTCTCAAGAAAATAATGCTATCAAGGAGTTGCAGATTAACCTTTCCGGGGGACAATTTGCAGGAGCTTTAGTTGTATCTCGTCGTTTCGATACGGTATTAGAAAATCTTGTAGAGACTAGAGACTTTCCAATTGTTCTATTAGATGAATCAATCAATATTGGCCATTCCTATAACCTAGTTACAGGGGACAATAATAAAGGAGGTATAATCGCAGCAAACTACCTTTTGGATTGTGGACATAAATCTTTTTTTTGCATTTTAGGACCTCAAGAGACGCCAAACTCCATTCGACGGCTTTCAGGATTCATTAAAGCCTTAAATTTGAGAGGTTATAGTTTACCAGGTGACCACATATTCTTTGGAGATTATAACCTCCAGGGTGGTTATAAGGCAGGCTGTGAAATATCAAAGTTGCTAGAGAGGGAGGAGGGGCCGTCAGCCATATTTTCCCTGAATGATTTGTCAGCTATTGGATGTATTCGAGCATTAAAGGAATCTGGATACGATGTGCCAACAGATGTTTCAATTATGGGATATGACCACATCTCTATTGCATCCTATCTCCCTATCCAGCTTACAAGTATTGATCAGCAAGCTGCACAAATCGGTGCGAGAGGAATAGATACTCTTGTTAAAAAAATTAAAGGGATTGAACCTGTTGATAAGATTCTTGTTGAGCCCATACTTTTTGAAGGGGAGAGCGTAGTAAATTATAATCGTCTCCCAGAAAAGTAATGAAAAGAAAAAAATAAAAGCTTTCAAAAAAAAACGATTGCATTTCACTTCACGATTATATATAATTGATTTATCAACGAAAGGTTTTTATCAATTAAGTTAAACGTTTTAATAATTTGGAAAGGAGGAAAGTATGGGAGAGTTTGAACCAATACTTCAATCTCAATATAGACCCTTAGCACCATATGTAGATCTTGAACCAGATTTTTTTAGTAACTTTGATCCTAAGAAAAGAAAGGAAATTGTCAATAGGGAAGAAAATTTTTATCATGAACTAACAAAGCCATATTCCTTGGAGGACAAGGTAGATCAAGAGATGCTTAAGTTCAAATCTTTTGATACTACGGATATCAACGTTAAATTCTATTGCCCAAAGGATTGTCCCGATGTATCACCTGCAGTAATTTTTATTCATGGAGGTGGATTTATCACATGTAGTCCTGAGACACACAATTATGTTCCGGAGTATCTAGCTGCGAAAGCTCGTGTACGTTGCTTTAATATTGATTACCGGCTTGCTCCAGAATATCCTTTTCCAACGGGACTTGAAGATTGTTATGCGGTCATTCTTGAAATTCTAAAGGATTCTAAGAAGTTTAATATCGATGAGAATCGGATTGTTCTTTGTGGAGATAGCAGTGGTGGGAATTTTGTTGCAGCGCTTACACTTATGGCAAGGGATAGGAAGGAATTTTCTGTGTTCAAGCAGGTTCTTATTTATCCTGTGACAGACCTATCGAATACGATCCCTTCAAAGTCAGCGAAATTCTTTGCACCTGATTCGTCTGATAACAGGATGCCTCCTTATAAAGAATGGTATCTACCAGATCCAAAAGAAGCAAGGAACATTTATGTTTCTCCAGTTCTAGCAAAGAATTTTAAGGATCTTCCGCCAGCTCTATTTATTCAGGCAGGATGTGATCTCCTTCTGGATGATGGGTTGATTTATGCGAACTGCTTGAAAAATGATGGCGTTGACGTAGATGTAAAGGTTTATGAAGGAATGCCTCACGCATTTATTCTAAGAACCTATGATGAAACATTTGAGGCTTTGGATAAAATAGTGGAATTCGTGAAGCAATTTGAATGCAGAGGAAATACGAAAGGATGAATATCATGTTAAAAAAGATCATTGCTGGCCTACTCTCTCTATGCTTAGTTTTTGGCTTAGCTGCTTGTAGTTCCAAACCTGCAGATACGAACAGTGGGGAATCTGGAAAAGAAAGCACAGAAACAACGAGTAGCTCTACAGAAAATAATGGGAAGGACATGAAGAGAATCGGTTTGGCTATGCATAACCAAACAGCAGACTGGGCCGTCCAGTTTGCTGACACTTTCAAGAAAGAGGCTAAAGAAAGAGGTTATGAAGTTGTAATGACCGATGCCAACTCAGTGGCGGCAGACCAAGTTTCACAGATGGAAGACCTTGTGGCTCAAAACATTGGTGGTTTAGTGGTTTTGCCAGCAGACTATACAGCTTTAGGACAAGCCCTAAAAGCAGCCAGCGAAGCTGGTGTGAAGATTGTTAATGCTGACTCTCAGGTTGATGAGAAAGATCAGAAATTAGTGGACGTTTTTGTAACAGCTGATAGTTTTCAGGGCGGGTATGTAGTTGGTGAATATCTATCAGAAAAACTTCCTAAAGATGCCCAAGTTGGAGAAATTAACTACTCTCAGCTTTCTGTTATTGCTGATCGTTTCTTAGGCATGGAAAAAGCTTTTAAGGACAAGGGAAGAGAAGATGTTACCTTCGTCTCCAAAGATGCCACGGACCTAAATGCAATTGCAGCTTATGCTGAAGATATGCTGATTGCAAACCCCAACATGAATGCCATGGTTTGCCTCAATGATAGCTCTGCTCTTACTGCGTTTGGAGCTGCAAAACAACTCAAGAAAACCGATCTCATGGTTTTCGGTTTCGATGGTTCGCCAGCTTCTAAACAGTCGATCTCAGCAGGAGAAATGTCTGGAACAGTGGTTTATTCGCCAGTAAAATTGGCTGAGGCATCCCTGGAGGCAGTGATTGGACTGTTAGAGGGGAAAGATGTTCAAAAGGATACCAAGGTTGATATGGAGTTGATTAATAGCGAGAATCTTAAAGATTACGATATTGACTCCTGGAATTAATTTTATGGCGGGCCGCCTTTACAGGCGGCCCTTTCATTCATAAGGATATGACATGGCTAATAATCTTCTAAAGATGACGAATATTCACAAACGCTTCCCTGGAGTCTATGCCCTGCAGGGCGTTGATTTATCTCTAGATAAGGGTCAGGTTTTAGCTATTGTAGGTGAAAATGGTGCAGGAAAATCTACACTGATGAACGTTTTAGGTGGAATCTATCATCAAAATGATGGAGAGATATATTTTGAAGGCCAAAAGCTAGATCTGAAAAATTCTAATGATGCAAAAGAAATAGGTATTAGCATTATCCATCAAGAACTAGTGCTTGTACCCTATATGACGGTTGCAGAGAATATTTTTTTAAATCGTGAACCTTTAAAGGGAAGAGTTGTTGATTTTAATAAGATGTATCAGGACGCTCAGAAGTTCATCGATTCTTTTAATGTAAATATTGATGCACATGCTATTCTAGATACATTGACAATTGCTGACCAGCAATTAGTTGAAATCATCAAAGCTATCTCTTTTAATTCAAAAGTAATTGTCATGGATGAACCCACCTCATCCCTATCTGGCTCTGAGATAGAGAATCTTTTCGATGCGATTCGATTGCTGAAGAAGCGAGGAATAGGCATTATTTATATTTCCCATAGACTTTCAGAATTGCAAGAAATTGCTGATAAAATTATGGTCTTGCGAGATGGAAAAACAGTGGGACATTTTGATTTTGAAGAAATTGAAATGGACGAGATCGTCCAATTAATGGTTGGACGTAAGGTGGTAAATTACTACTCACGCGATTTTTGTCAAAGTGGAAAAGTACTCTTAGAAGTTCAGGATCTCTCATCAAATCGTGTGAAGGATGTCACCTTTAAATTACATGCAGGAGAAATTTTAGGTGTTTCGGGATTAGTTGGTTCTGGAAGGACAGAAATGATCCATGCATTACTTGGTTTTGATCGGCTGAACTCGGGGACTATTTACTTTGAAGGAAATAATATTCATTTTCATAAACCTGAAGAAGCCTATCAGCATGGAATCGCATATGTGCCAGAGGACCGGAGGGGAGAAGGTATTTTTCCCCAAAAAAGCAGCCAATTTAACTTGACCCTTAATATTTTGCAAAAGTTTATCTCGGGAGTAAAGGTAAGAGCTACAAAGGAAGATCAGATTTTTGATCACTATAAAGAATCCCTATCTATTAACTTACCAAGCCGAGAAACAATGATCCAAAATCTTTCTGGAGGAAATCAACAGAAAGTAGTCATTGGCCGATGGCTAGCTACAGAGCCTAAGGTTTTAATCTTGGATGAGCCTACAAGAGGCATAGATGTTGGGGCTAAGGCTGAAATATATGAAATTATGAATGAGTTAGCAAAACAAGGTCTAGGCATTATTATGATTTCTTCGGACATCATGGAAATACTAAATATGAGCGATCGGGTCTTAGTAATGAGGGAGGGTTCAATGTCCGCATTGCTTGAAAAGGAAGAAATCTCACAAGAAAATATTATGAAGAATTCATTGGAAATTCGGTAGGTGGTCAAATGCAAACATTTATGATGGGTGTTAAGAAAAGCGTTCGGAAATATGCAGGTCAGCTAGGTATACTGGTTTTGTTGCTCCTTGTATTATCACTAACCTCTTCTACGTTCAGAAGCTTTACCAATATTATCAATGTAACTCGCCAAGTATCAATCAATATGATTGTAGCATGTGGTATGACTATGGTCCTTATTATTGGAGGGATTGATCTAACAGTTGGCTCAACAATGGCCTTATCAGGTATGCTTTCAGGTTGGCTAACGATTAATGGGTGCCCCTTCTTAGTCTCTCTACTTGTAGGCCTCGTTAGTGGAGTTATGATTGGAATGATTAATGGTGCTGTATTAGCAAAGACAACCTTACCTCCATTTATTGTCACATATTCTACATCGAGTATTATTCGTGGATTAGTTTATGTTATTTTTGGATCGGCTACTATCCGATTGATAGATGAAGACTATCTGAATTTTGGAGGTGGATCCATTGGTTTTTTACCCCTCCCAGTTATCTATATGATTGCCATTATAGTGATCAGTATCTTGCTCGTCAATTATAGTAAGATGGGGAGACACATGTATGCCATTGGTGGAAATATGAAAGCTGCTTTTTTCTCTGGAATTAATACTTCAAAGGTTATTTTCCTAACTTATACTTTATCAGGCTTTTTTGCAGCTTTAGCTGGTATGGTTTTAACAAGTCGAAATAGTTCTCTTCAGCCTGCCGTTGGGAACGGAGCTGAAATGGATGCGATAGCTGCTGTCGTTTTGGGAGGAACATCCATGGCTGGTGGTAGAGGATCTATTGGAGGAACGGTTCTGGGCGCCTTCATTATAGGTCTCATCAGCAATGGTCTTAATATGCTGGCTATTGATAGCTTCTACCAATTGGTAGTCAAGGGAATCATTATTCTTATTGCTGTTTATGCGGATTATCTGAAGAATAAAAAGATGTCATCTGCAAAGTAGGAAAGAGTGTATCTATGAAAAAAACGAATTTGCTCAATTCAGAGATTTCGTTTGCTATTGCAAAGATGGGTCATACTGATCAATTGACAATCTGCGACTGTGGATTACCTATTGCTGAATCTAACCATCGAATTGACTTAGCCGTTACCAAGGGGATCCCTCCTTTTCTGGACGTTTTAGATACTGTTCTGACTGAGCTAGAAGTTCAGAAAATATATTTGGCAAGGGAGATAGAGAAAGAATCTCCTGACCTTATGAAGGCGGTGATAAAAAGATTTCCAGAGACTCCTGTTGTATTTATTAATCATGAGGACTTGAAGGATAGGGTGAAATTTTCTAAAGCGGTCATAAGAACCGGTGAATGCACGTCTTATGCAAATATCATTTTGGAATCTGGCGTAGTTTTCTAAATGACAAAGTTATTTTTTCAAATTAATTTATTTTTTAACTTCAATGGTAAGAATTAAAGACTAAAAAAGATGAGTTTCTAACTCATCTTTTTTAGTGCTAAAATGACAAGAAGAAGTCATTTTATCTTTTTATAACCTACCCATCGAGGCCCGCCATGGTTGAATCCCAAAAATTCCTATCCTTCCTCAAAGACTACATGTCCATCTATTCCCTTTCCGGGACATCTGCGGAGAGGGAGGTTCCTCCCTTTCTTTTCGCTTGCCTAAGGTCCTGGCCTTACTTTCAGGCCCATCCTGACCGGCTGGGAACCTATGAGATTCCAAAGGATCCCCTGAAACGCGAGGTCTTCTGGGCTCTGGTAAAGGGAGAAGGGGAGAGGACAGTCATTCTCCTCCACCACTACGATGTCATTTCTACCGATAATTTTGGGGCCCTTCAGGATATGGCCTTTCGCCCGGAGGACCTGGCCCGGGCCTTGGACAAGGAGGACCTGACTCAGGAGGTCCGAAAGGATTTGGAATCGGGGGATTATCTTTTCGGACGCGGGGGCTGCGATATGAAGGCCGGCGGGACCATCCAGCTGGCCTGCCTGGAGAAATTTTCGAAGATGGAGGATTTCACAGGCAATGTCCTCCTCCTGGCCGTACCGGATGAGGAGAACCTGTCGGCCGGCATGCGGTCGGCCCCCGACCTCCTTCTGGACCTGAAAGGCCGATTTAGCCTGGACTACAAGCTCCTGATCAACTCGGAGCCTCATGGGCGGAAATACCCCAAGCGACCCACCATCTACTTGGGCTCCTGTGGCAAGCTCCTTTTCTTTGTCTACGCTAAATCGGTGGTGGTCCATATGGGGGAGAACCAAAAGGGGGTGTCCGGCCTGGGAATCATGAGTCGAATTTTGGCCAAGACCGACCAGAACCGGGCCATGACGGAGGAGGATCGGGGGGAAGTGACTCCACCTCCGGTTTGGGTCTACCTCCGGGATACCAAGGATCGCTATGATGTTTCCATGCCTCCCGGAGCCTTTGCCGCCATGAACCTCATCACCTTCAAAAATGACATCCGAGTCTGGAAGGATCGGATGGAGGGGGTCATTCAGGAAGCCATAGAAGAACAATTGGGGGACAACCTTAATCATTTTGACTATAGGGTCCGGTCTTTAGATGAGTTAGCTGTGGACCGGGATCTCCAGGAAAAGTGGGAGAAGGAGGTGGCGGCCGGCCGGATGAACTATTTGGAGGCAACCTATCATCTGATTAAGGATCTATTGGATAAAGATAATTTTCATGGTCCCCAGGTGGTCTACGGCCTTATCCCACCCATGTACCCCTCGGTTATCTCGGATGAAGAGACGGAGGAGTTGGTGGAGGACCTCTTCTGCTATGCCAAGGAAAAATGGGGGCTGGATATGGAGAGCCAGCCCTACTTCACGGGGATTTCCGACCTCTCCTACACAAGAAGCCAAATTTCCTCGGAGGATCGGGAAGCGGTCGAGAAGATGATGGCCTTTTATGGAACTCCCTATGAGGTCCCCTTTGAGGGAATGGAAGCTCTGGAAATCCCCGCCATCATGTTGGGGCCTTGGGGCAAGGACCTCCACCTCAAGACGGAAAGGGTCTATATCATGGATTTGCTGGAAGTCACGCCGGATTTGGTCACCCATCTGGTATTTCGGGTCCTTCAGGAAAAGGAAGGGGCAGAAAATCCGGAAATGCCGTATAATAAATAAGATGTGTTCAAAAGGCCATCTCATCGGATGGCTTTTTTCGTTTGTTGTTCCCTAAAAAATGGTTAGGAGCCCTTATGGAAAATATCCTCTTTTCCCTTCGCGTTGTCTTTCCTTTTCTGCTGTATATGACCCTAGGCCTTGTTTCCCGCCGCTTCATCCGAGTGGAGGACCTATCCGGAATCCTTAACCAGGTCGTCTTCAAGCTCATCCTCCCCGTCCATCTCTTTTTAACCACGGCAAAGACCCAGGTGGATATTGGAAGCCTATCCGGGCTTTATCTTTTTGTTTTTATCGCTATCCTCCTCATCTTTCTGGTCTTTTGGTTCTACTATGACCGGAAGGACCTCCCCCGAAAGCAGAAGGGAGTCCTGATCCAAGCGTCATACCGGTCCAATTACATCCTTTTCGGGGCCCCTTTGGGGGCGGCCCTCCTGGGCGAGGACAATGCGGGGATCGTGGTTCTTTTGATTCCTGTCGTCATTCCCTTGTTCAACCTCCTGTCCATTTTTGCCCTCTCCTATTACGGGTCGGATGACCATGAGGGACTCAAGGGGGTCCTGGTTAAGATTGCCAAAAACCCCCTGATCCTGGGCATTTTAGCGGGTTTCCTTTGGAAGCTTACCGGATTGGACCTGCCTGACATCCTGGTCCAGCCCCTGCAGAGGGTAGGATCCATGGCTACGCCCATGGCCCTGATCGGTCTGGGCCACGCCTTCTCCTTCTCCGCCTCCAAGGCCTATTCTCACCAGCTGGTGAGGTCGGTCTTCATCCGCCTCCTCTTGGTTCCCTTCTTGACCCTGGGGGCAGCCACCCTCCTGGGCATCCATGGGGGAGGCATTGTGGCCCTCCTGGCCGTCTTTGCCTCGCCGGTGGCCATCTCTTCTTATGCTATGGCTGAGGCCATGGACAACGACGGAAAGCTGGCGGGGCAAATCCTGGTCTACACCACCCTTTTCTCCTCTCTATCCCTCTTTTTTATCATCTTCGTTCTGAAGAGTCTCACCCTGATTTGAGTCTGTATTTTTCCTGTTCTTCCTGAGGCCGGCCGGTGGGTCGGCCTTTTTCTTTGGTAAAATAGACCCAATAGGAGGGGATCATATGCAGGGGAGAGAGATTGGGACATATCTGGATGCTTTGGGCAGGGCCATTGGCCGGGAACTGGACCGGGATTTGGGCTATGGTTGCGTGACCATGACCAGCCAAGGGGCTCATGATGACATGGACTTCCGGACCTTCCTCCGGTCCCAGGAGGGGATCCTCGAAGCCTTCCGCCGGGCGGATTGGGACAGTGTGGGAGACTTCCGGGACCTCCGCCAATTGGGTCGGGAGGTGGAAGAGGCCATGATGGAGGAGACAGGGGGAATCAACACCCACAAGGGCCTGGTCTTCCTCCAGACTTTTCTCCTCCTGGCATGGATTCGGGGGATAGCTTGGGATGACCTGACACCCTATATTCAGGATTTGTCGGCCCCCCTCCGGGCGGACTACCGGGAGGGGACTTTCCCCAAATCCGCCCTCCTCAACCGGGAGGGGGTCCGGGACATCCGACAAATCCCCCTATCAGGTTATGCCTTCCTTCTCCGGGGGATGGGGGACTTCCGGTCTATGGAGGACGGCGATCTGACCCTCCACCTCCTGGCCCGGGTGGATGATACCACCACCATCGCCCGGTCCTCCCTCCCTATGCTGAGGAAGCTCCAGTCCCGGGCCGGGGAGATTTTGACCATGGCCCCCAAGGAGAGGGCCCGAGCAGCGGAGGACCTTTCTGCCTACTATGTCGATCAGAAAATCTCATCCGGAGGGGTGGCGGACCTTTTCACCACCATCCGGACCCTGGAAGCCCTCCCCTGGGCCTGAAAAGGAGCAGATCCCATGAGGACACTTTGGGTAAAAGAATCAACCTATGACCGGAAGGCCTGGGAAGGCCTCCTGGAGAAGGTCGGGATCCGGCCGGAAGAATCCATTAACCGGACTCTGGGACTCTTTGAGGGGGAGACCCTGGTGGGGACGGTTTCCCGCCTGGATAACATCATTAAATGCGTAGCCGTCGACCCCGACCACCGGGGGGGATCCGTCTTCAATGCCCTCCTCTCCCGGATGATCCAGGAAATCTACCAGGTGGGCTATGACCGGCTCTATGTCTACACCAAGCCGGAATCCGTCCGAGCTTTCGAAGCCCTTTCCTTCCGGGAGATCGAGAGGGTGGGGGAGGACCTGGTCTTCCTTGAGCGAGCCGAAGAGGGTTTCCCGGCCTACCTGGAGGGGCTCCGAAAGTGGAAGGAAAAGACACAGAGGGGGGACGAAAAGGAAGTGGCGGCCATCGTCATGAACGCCAACCCCTTCACCCGGGGTCACCTGGCCCTGGTGGAGGCGGCTCGAGAAGCCAGCGATGTCCTTTACCTTTTCGCCGTTTCCGACCCCTCCTCGGTCTTTCCTTTCGACGTTCGAAAGCGGCTCGTGGAGGAAGGAGTAGCCCACCTGGACCGGGTCCATGTCTTGACCACCGAATCCTATATGGTCTCCCGGGCGGTCTTTCCCTCCTACTTCCTCAAGGAAGCCAACCAGGCGACCGCCATCCAGGCCCGGCTGGATGCCAGGATCTTCAAAAATCACATTGCTCCGGCCTTGGGGATCAGCCTCCGTTTTGTTGGGGAGGAGCCCTTCAGTCCGGCCACCCGGATCTACAACAAACAAATGGAGTTCGTCTTTGCCGGCCCACCCCATCCGGGGAAACCCCGGCTTGAAATCATCCCCCGCCTGGAAGAGGGGGGAGAGGCCATCTCCGCCTCCACCGTCCGCCGGCTTTTGGCCCAGGGCCGGTTAGTGGAAGCCAAGCGCCTCCTTCCTCCCGTCAGCCAAGCCTTCCTGGAGAGCCCGAAAGCCCGGCCGATCTTGGAGGCCTTAAAAAAAGATCCCCTCCAGGGACTTAAAGAGTCAGATATATAAGCTTAATTTCAAAAGAAGATCCATAATTTCCCTCGCTGATAGGGATGGTATGGGTCTTCTTTTTTGACCAGAATAATGTTAAAATAAAGGAAACTTGAGATTTCAAGAAATGAAAGGAGCTGTGAGATGAATTTAGCCAAACTTTCAAAAAATGGACAGATTACCGTACCTCTTGAGGTTAGACGGGCATTAAATCTTAAAACCGGCGATAAGGTTCTTTTTGTCAAAAATAGGGAAGGTCAAATGACGATCGGAAACGCCTCCGATCAAGCAATTTATGAGGCGCAGACTGCCTTTGAGGGAGTTGCTGAAAGACTAAAACTGAAAGGTGATGAGGATGTCCAAAAGTTAGTTGACGAAGTGCGGTATGACATATGAGAATCCTGGTTGATACGAATATACTTATTTCAGCCATTCTCTTTCCAAAATCTAAACCGGCGAGAGTGCTTCATAAGGTTATGCAAGAACACAGAATGGTTCTATGCGAACAAAACTTGGAGGAATTTCTGGAGGTTGTTCGGAGAAAAGCACCGGACCATATTCAGGGAGCGGAAGCCCTTCTTTTAGGTCTACGTTACGAACTAATACCGTGTTCTATACGGGAAATAAGAAAGATTCGTGATCCTAAGGATCAACCGATTTTAAATGCAGCAATTGAAGCTAAAGTGGACCTATTGATAACGGGAGATAAAGATTTTCTTGTTCTTCATCTAAAGCAACCTCGATGTATAACGGCGGCGGATTTTTTAGAAAATTATTGATATGTTGTGGAAAAAAAGCCTATAGTTTCTTTTATTCATAAGGCTCATAGAGGTCGGCATGGGTCTTTTCAAATTCTTTGGCCTGACTCATGAGATAGTCCCGTGCTAAAAGGAGGTGGTCTTCAATTTGGAGGGCCAGGGTATCAAAGTCCTTTTCTTTCATAGACTTGATGATGGCCTTGTGCTCAAAGAAGGCCCGTTCCCGACGGGAGGATTCTTCATCCTTAAAAGAGATATTGCGGAAGGCAAGAAGATATTCCTTGAGCCGCTCCACCATGAAGGAGAGGCGGGGGAGCCTGGCATAGGTATAGATAGCATCGTTAAAGCGGGCAGAGGCCTCAATAATCTGAGGGAGGTCTTTAGAATCGATGGCCCGGGCGGTATCCTCCATGATCTCATTGAGATGATCATAATCTTTGGGGGCCATTCGATTAGCCGCCTCCCGGAAGGCTAAGAGTTCCAGGGCCAGGCGAATTTTGAAGATTTCATCCACATCCTCAGCAGACAGAACACGAACCCGGTAGCCCTGGTTCCGGCTGTAGTCCAGGAGGCCCTCATCATAGATCCGCTTCAAGGCCCACCTGACCGGAGTTCGGGAGACGTGGAGGTCCTTGGACAGGCTCACTTCATTCATCCGCATACCGACAGGAAAAGTGCCGTTGAAGATTCTTTCTCGAATAGTGCGGTAAACATCTTCGGAGAGGCTGATTTGGGACATGGCTTCCTTCTTTCATCATGGGATCGGGTTTCTATCTTTTATTTTACCAGATATTATAGAAAAGACTCCTGCCGGAAATCCGGCAGGAGTCATTTTTGTTCATGAGCCTTCTCCGAAGCCTTTCTATCACAACAGGAAGGAGAAGGTGATGGAGGCGATGATAAGAACGATAGCTCCGCCCAAACGGGATGAGAGCTGGGCATAGGCCATGAGGCCCATACGGTCGGCAGCACCTAAAACAGCCAGGTCGCCGGATCCGCCACGGTTGGCCATGCAGAGGCCGGCGGTGACGGCGGTGTCGATGGGATAGAAGCCCACCAACCAACCAACGATGGCGGAGCCTAAGATGGCACCAACGACAACAAAGAGAGGAACAACGATGTTCTGAACGGAGGTCAGGGTGGCAAAGAGTTCATCCAGGTCGAGATCAATGCCGACTCCGACCATGATGACCACCAGGAAGACCTTGGTGAAGAAGGACTGGAAGCGCTTGGCTCCCATCCGGACTTCGTCAGGAATGACGCCCAGGGCAGCCAGGATGACCACGAAGATGATCATGTAGGCCAGGCGGTGGATGGGGAAGCCGAAGATGGTGGGCAGGAGGTAGTTGCCGAAGATGGTTCCGACGACATAAGAAGCCAGGGCGACCAGGAAGCCGGCGCCGATTTCCTTGATTTCGGGAAGAACAGCTTCTTCTTTTTTCTTGTCCTGGTCAGCCAGCTCGGAGCCACGAATCAGGGTGGTGCGGTCTCCGGTCCAGGTCGGTTTTTGCTTGCCCAGGCCATTGAGGAGGGCTGCGGTAATGATGGCGTAGATGTTGCCGATGGTCAGGATAATGATGGCAAAGTTGTAGTAATTGACGGCCTTATCGCCGGTAACCCCCTCATAGATCTCGGACAGGGGAACAGCACCGCCGCCGTTGCCTCCGCCCATGATGGGAAGGACATAGTGGGTGATGATCCGGCCGGGGGCAATCCCGAAGATTAAGCCGATGGCCACACCCAGGATGGCGGCACCCAGGACCCCGCCTAAGATAGCAGGCAGGTAACCAACAAAGGACCGGAGTAGGATCTTCCGGTCCAGGGAGAGGACGGACCCGGTGATGAGGACGATGATGAAGAAGGTGAGGAAGTCCTGGTCGCCCATGAAGGCATCAATTCCTTCCAGGAGGTCCTCCGGAATCAAGTTAAAGTGGACATAGGCTGCGGTGCCCAGGAAGGCCAGGAGGATACCGCCGCCGATGTGGGTGTTCCAGATGGGGATCCGTTCGCCAATCTCATAGAGAGGGATGCCGATGGCCAGCATGAGGGCCATGGTATGGGGCAGGTTTCCTTTAAGAACGCCAAGGGCGGCGCCCAGGTAGATGACGGCCACGCAGGCCAGGGTGATATACCAGGGAGCTCCGAAGAGTCTCAGGGTTTTCTTATTTTCCATATTTTCCTCCATGAAGTAAGATGGATTTTTTCATGATCAGCAAGTTTTGGCCTAACGGGAGGCAGGCTTGCGGATGGTGTCGATGATGGTTCCGTCGCGGTATTCCACCACGGCAACCACCTGGTCGGTGAACTGAATGGGCTCAGGTTTGCCCAGGATGGCCTCAGCTCTGTCGCAGAGTTCTTCGATGGTGACCAGGGGAAGGCGGGTTTTCTGAAGATCTTCCAAAATGTCCTGACGCTTGGGGTTGACCGCAATGCCGTAGTCGGTGACCAGGACGTCTACGGTCTCACCGGGGGTGGTGACCGAGGTGACCTGGCGACGGACGGTGGCCAGCCGGCTCCGGATCAGGGGAGCGACGATGATGGTGCACTTGGCTCCGGCTGCCGTATCGGGATGGCCGCCGGGAGCACCTTGAATGGTCCCGTCGGAGCCTTGGACGGTGTTGACGTTAAAGTCGGTGTCGATTTCCAGGGCTCCCAGGATGACGTAATCCAGGTAGTTGACGAAGGCCCCCTTGTTCATGGGGTTGGCGTATTGGGAAGAGGAAATTTCCACATGGCCGGGGTCGGTGTAGACGGACTCAACGGAGGCGATGTCGAAAGCCTGGTCGTTGACTAGCTTCCGGATATAGCCTTCCCGGAGGAGGTCCACCATGGGTTGGGTGATTCCTCCCATGCCCCAGCCCATCTTGATTCCCCGCTCATCCATAAAGGGTTTGAGGAAGCGGGTGACGGCCAGGGAAGCCCCGCCGGCTCCGGTCTGGAAGGAGAAGCCGTCCTTAAACCACTGGGTGGCGGCGATGACTTCAGCACAGGCCTTGGCCATCTTGAGCTCCCGGGGGTCCTTGGTCATCCGGATGGCCCCGGAGGCAATCTTGGAGGGATCGCCGACGGAGTCGACCTTGACCACATAGTCCACGTCCACTCCTTGGATGGGGGCGGGGAGGTTGGGGGCTTCGACCAAGGTGTCGGTGATGACGACGACCTTGTCAGCATACTGGGCATCCACGCTGGCATAGGAGAGGACGCCGCAATCGGCCTTGCCACCCTTGCCGGAGGCGTTGCCATAGGGGTCGGAGCTGGAGGCTCCGATGAAGGCGACATCGATGTGGACCTGGCCGGTTTCGATGGCCCGGACACGGCCCCCGTGAGTTCTGATGGTGGCGATATTCTTGAGCTTGCCGGAAGAGAGGGCTTCTCCAATTTCATCCCGGACCCCGGAAGAGGAGATCCCGGTGATGGTCCCGTCTTCGATCATGGGGACCAGGGAGGCCTGGGCCTTGCCCAGGGAGGAGGCGCAGATATAGAGGTCCTTGATCCCCATCTCATGGATGACTTCCATAACCATGGCACAGACGTAGTCGCCGTTGCGGAAGTGGTGGTGGAAGGAGATGGTCATTCCGTCCTTAAGGCCGGTCTTTTCGACGGCTTCTTTGATGGACTCCACCATTTTGGAAGTCCCGGGCTGGACCTGGGACCGGATTTTTGGGGCGGCTTTCTTGAATTCGTAGTTATCCCGATAGAAGGCCCCCTGGAAGGCTTCAATGCCGTCCTTCAGAAGGGCATCGGGGATTTTGCGATGGACTGCATTTTTCATACCAGACCTCCTTCATAAACGCCGGCGGCTTTGGCCAGCTTCAGGGTCCGCTTGGCTCCTTCAACGTGAGCAATGTCGACCATTTTTCCGTCAACCGTCAGAACACCGATTCCCTGGGCTTGAGCTTCCTTGACCCCCAGGATGATGTGTTCGGCCGAGGCAATGTCAGCTTCACTCGGGGTGAAAACATCGTGGATGACTTCGATTTGCCGGGGGTTGACGATGGACTTGCCGTCGAAGCCCATATTTTTGATCATCTGGGTTTCCTTGCGGAGGTTTTCCATATCATCCAGGTCGGTGAAGACGGTATCGAAGCACATGACACCGGCTGCCCGGGCGGCGACGACAATGGCCGACCGGGCGTAGAAGTATTCCTCCCCGGTCTTGGTGGTGGTGGCCTGCATGGTCCGAGCGAAGTCGCCTCCGCTCAGGGCCACTCCCATGAGCCGGTCGGAAGAGGTGCAGATCTCGTAGCAGTTGATGATGGAAAGGGGGGTTTCCAGGGCCGCCATGAGGAGGACGGACCCTTTTTCCAGGCCGAATTCTTCTTCGGCTTCTTCCACCAGCTTTTCCACCACCTGGACATCCCTGGCGGTCTCGCACATGGGGATCCGGATCCCGTCACAGCCACCGGCTACGGCAGCCCTGATGTCTTCCTTAAAGTATTCGGTGTCCAGGGCGTTGATCCGGACCCATTTCTCCACCTCACCGTAGTCCAGGTATTTCAGGGTGTTGTAGAGCTGGATCCGGGCCGAGTCTTTCTCTGACTGGGAAACCGCATCCTCCAAATCCAGAATGACGCAGTCCGGCCCGTAGACGTAAGGGTCCTTGACCAGGGAGGCCTTTTGAGTATTGAGGAACATCATGGTACGGCGAATGCTTCTTCTCATAGCTTCACCCCCCAAGGCAGGTTGCTGGTCTGGTCGACCGAACGGAAGATGGCGGTTTGGACGCGGGACCGGAGGGTGCAGTCCAAAGCACCTTTGTCCTCCACTTTGATTTTTCCCTTGGTCACTTCCAGGTTTTTCAGGACCTCTTCCACGCTTTCCTGAATCTGTCGGCCGAATTGCTCTTTGACCGAGGATTCGATGGTGATGGTGAGGGCATCGCTGGGCTCTACGGTCACCTGGGCATCGCTGGATTCCAGGGTTCCGGCCATGGCCCGATGGATCAGTTCCATATTTCCTCCTTTTCTTTGTACTTTACAAAATTAAGATCGAATGAAAAAATAGAATAAAAGAGAAGAAAGCTCTTCTATGCCTGTTTTTATTATAAAGTGAAAAAAATAAAAAAAGAGACGCGAGCAGGGAATAACCATCGAAAGAACACTTTGCATGTGGAGGAGACATGATGAATCATTTTCAAGAAGGCGATCGTCCAAGTCTGGAAGCGGTTTTGGACAATCGGGAGAGTCGAAGGAGGCGGATTGACCGGCTCCTGGGTGACTGGCCTGATAAAACAGTGGTCTGTTTCAAGCTGAATATCCCGGGACCGGTCAAGAACAATCAATGGATCCGAAAGCTCTTTGTGGAGGGGCTTGGGGCCATAGAGGAAGCCTTGACCCTGGGAACCACGGCGCCGGTCGTCCGGGAGGATTTCCCTGACTTTCCCACGGGGCCGGAGGCCTTTATGGTCATCGGCCGGGACCCTTTGGCGGTCAAGAGGGTCATGGTCGCCTTGGAAGATGGCGATGTTTTTGGCCGTTTCTTTGATATTGATGTGGAAGGGGGCGGAACGACTGCTCATCCCGGACCCATTAGCCGGGAAGATTTGGCTTTTCCGGAGCGCACCTGTTTTCTCTGCGACCAGCCCGCAAAAGTCTGTGCTCGCTCTCGGGCTCATTCGGTGGAGGAGATGCTAGGTTTCATTGAGGACAGTTTGGAGAAGGAAGGCTTTTTCTGATTTCAGGAAAAATCTTGCCCTCCTTCTCGAATATTCGCCATCTATCCTTTATAATAAAAGTAATGTGTAAAAAATAAGTAAAGTTTCTATCCAGTCCATTTTTTGAAATCAGACATCCGGGGGGATTCATGGATATTTGGCATTTGTTTTCTTTATTGGGAGGCCTTGCCCTTTTCTTATATGGAATGTCGTTGATGTCGGAAGGTTTGGAGTTGGTTGCCGGCTCTAAGATGCAATCCATCCTTAACCGACTCACTTCCAATAAGTTCATGGGCGTCCTGGTGGGCTTCTTAGTGACAGCGATCATCCAGTCTTCTTCAGCCACAACAGTTATGGTCGTCGGCTTTGTCAACGCCCAGATCATGAGCCTGGCTCAAGCCATCAACGTCATCATGGGTGCCAATATCGGAACTACGGTGACCGGGATTTTCATCGCCATGGACTTCACCCGGATCGCACCCTTTATCGCTTTTATGGGTTTCCTGATCTCCCTTCGCCACCATTCCAAATGGAATTATTGGTCCAAGGTGGTCTTGGGGCTTGGCCTTCTTTTTATGGGATTGGAAGCCATGTCGGCAGCCATGGTTCCCCTTCGTGAATCCGTCTTCTTTATCAATTTCCTGAAAACCCTGTCTTCACCCCTTTTGGCTATTGCCTTCGGTGCCATTTTTACGGCGATTATTCAGTCTTCTTCGGCATCCGTTGGTATCTTACAAACTCTGGCCAATCAGGGTCTGGTTCCCTTCCATATTTCTTATTATGTCGTTCTGGGGCAGAACATCGGGACTTGTATCACTTCTGTCCTGGCTTCTCTCAACGCCAATATCAACGCCAAACGAGCAGCCTTATCCCACGTTCTTTTTAACCTTTTGGGCACACTCATCTTCCTTCTCGTTTCCCTTCTCATGCCCATTCAGGAATGGATTATCGCTTTTGCTCCTTCAGCTCCGGCGGCAGAGATTGCCTTTCTCCACACTATCTTTAACATCTCTACGACCCTTATCCTCCTTCCTTTCTCTCGCTACTTTGCCCGGTTGGCTACCCTCCTGGTTCCCGGAGAAGCCAAGCGGTCCGAACCTCGACAGCTCCTCTACGTCAAGTCGGATACCTTTGGAGACAACCTGGTTTTGATTGCCAACATCCACCTGGAAATATCCCGGACCCTGAATATCTGTCGAGAAGCGGTTGGAGAGGCTATGGGTCTGGTTTTGGAGTATGACCAGGAGGGAGAAGAAGACTTGCGGAAGAAGGTGGAGACCATCCACTACCTGAACAGCAAGCTGAATGAGGTGACAGTCCGCCTGATCACCCGCCGGTTGAATAAACTCCAATCCCAGATGTTGACCAATGATTTGAAGATTTTGGCGGATATTGAGCGGATCGGGGACTATATTCTCAAGATCTGCAACCTGGCAGTGACCAATGAGGAGAGGCAAGTGGTCTTCTCGGAAAAGGCCCAAGATGAAATCAGAGTCATGGAAACCTATCTGGAACAGATTTATGAAGCCATTAAAGATTTTGATGAGAATGATGGAGACCTCACCAGTGCCATCCGCGTGGTTCAGGACTTTGATGGCATCCTTCAGGTTTTTGAAGATAACCATCTGGACCGGATCGGAGTGGGAGCCTGCGACGGCGAATCCGGCCTCCAATACAACTCCCTCATGACCTCAGTCTCTCGGATTGCCTTCCACTATGAAAGCATCGCCGAAGCCTTCCAGGATAACATCGACCTGGATGCATAAGAGGAGAACAGGCATAAAGAAAGACGGTATCGGTAATTCCTGATACCGTCTTTGTATTTTGGAAATTTTTCCTAAATGAGTTTGCCCGCCTTATTTTCCCGGGCATAGGCCTTGAGGCTTTCGAAATCGTCTCCGCCCTGGGCCATGATGGCAGTCTGAACGGCCCCTTCCACCAGGGGAAGGTCGGCCAGAAAGATCCGGTCTTGAATATCAGGATCGGCCATTTCCAGGGCCATCTGGGCATTCATCATGGAGGAGCCCATATCGAAGAGGACGAAGAGACCATCCGGCCCGGCTTGGCTGATGGCCTGGATGATCTTTTCACCGTCGGAGCCCAGATTTCCTTCGCTGTCTCCGCCAATGGCTTGGATGGGGACATCGGGGGCCATCTGTCCGGCCAGCTCTTTCACCCCCTGGGCCATGTTTTTGGAATGGGAGAGGATGAGGAATTCAACCATGGCTAGTCCTCATTTCCGCTCAGGCATTGGATGAGGAGGCAGGAGGAGCAGGCGCCGGGGTCGATGTGGCCGATGGACCGCTCGCCCAGGTAGTAGGCCCGGCCTTTCTTGGCCTGGTAGTCCTTGGTGGCTTCCATCTTTTCCTTGGCGAGTGCAGCTACTTCCTGGAGGGACTTGCCGTCCTGGAGGGCCTGGGAGACCGGCTCCAGGACGTCGACCATGGTCTTGTCGCCGACGCTGGCCCCGCCCCTTTGCTTGATTCCTTCCACTCCTTTTTGGAAGGCTTCATTGAAGTCCTCCCGGGTGATCTCTTCTTTTCCGCTAAAGACGGGGGCGAACCGCATGAAGAAGGTCCCATAGAGGGGGCCGGAGGCTCCACCGATAGTAGAGATGAAGTCCATGGCCACCTTGGAGAAGAGGGCCTTGAGGTCAGCGAAGTCCATATTCTGGACATCTTCGTTGGCTTTCTGCATCCCCCGGTTGAGGTTGAATCCGTGGTCTCCGTCACCAATGGCCGTATCCAGCTCCTGAAGGAGCTTTTTGTTTTCTTCGATGACCCGGGTCATTTTCCCGAAGGTCTTTTTCACTTCGACAATATTCACACTATACCTCCCGCCAGGCAATGGCATCCGCCGGAGCATCCAGGTATTTCTTGGAAGTCTCATCCAGCTTGATGACCGAAAGGGAGAAACCGGCCATATCAATGGAGGTCATGTAGTTGCCCACATAGGTCTTGTAGGTCGAAATCCCCTTGTCTTTGAGGTAGACGTGAGCATCATGGGCGATGACATAGAGTTCCTGGAGGGGGGTCCCACCCATGCCGTTGATCATGAGGGCGATTTCCGACTCGTCAGACAGGTCCAGCTCCGCCAGGATCTTGTCCATGAGTTCCTCCACAATACCCTTGACCGGCTTGAGGGCTTCCTTTCGAATTCCCGGCTCACCGTGGATCCCGATCCCGATTTCCATTTCATCGTCTTCCAGATGGAAGGATTCTTCTCCGGAAGAAGGAACCGTGCAGGCTTTAATGGCCATGCCCATGGACTTGATTTGGGGGATGAGCTTATCCGCATAGGCTTTGATTTCTTCCAAGGACTTGCCGTCTTCCGCCATGGCCCCTAAAATCTTTTCGACGAAAATCGTTCCGGCCACGCCCCGCCGTCCGGTGGTGAAGGAGGAGTTTTCCACCGCAACGTCATCGTTGACGACAACGGATTCCACCTTGATTTCTTCCATCCCTGCCATTTCTGCGGCCATATCGAAGTTCATGACATCGCCGGTGTAGTTCTTGACAATCATGAAGACACCCTTGCCGGAGTCCGTCGCCTTGATGCATTCCAGGACCTGGTCGGGTGTGGGGGAGGTGAACATCTGCCCGGGCACAGCTCCGTCCAGCATCCCTGAGCCGATGAAGCCGGCATGGGCAGGCTCATGGCCCGAGCCGCCACCGGAAATCACTGCCACCTTGTCCACCGGGGCATCCTTTCGAATCAGGACATTGGTGTCCTCAACCCGTTTGATCCGGTCCGGATGGGCCATGACCATACCTTCAATCATTTCTTCCACGACATTGTCCGCCACATTAATGAGCTTTTTCATCGGAACCTCCTTTTCATGGTTTCAGCATACATCCATCTATCTTGTATTATATCTTGCGGGTTCCTGTGGGGCAAGAAAAAGGAAATGGATTTCATATGGGGGCGTGGGGCCGGGCCCTGGCGGGAGATTATATTTGTCGCTAGCCAGGGCAAGCCGCCTGCGGCGGTGGCTCCCTCCTCCGGATCTGAACTCATGAGTTTGCTCGGCTCCCAAGCTCTGCGACCCTGACAATGTCCAGATCCGAGTATTTATCAGGGTTCCAGCCTCCTGATATTCTCAAGATTTTCTGAATTATCAGGGTTTTTCCCGCTGAAGGTTCCCAAGGAGGAGACAGTATCATGAGGTTCCCAGGGATTGGGCCGTTGAACACCACTTTCCCTGCTCCCGCCTATGTTAAAATAGGAAGGATGATAAGAGAGAAGGGCCATCTTCCTCCGGCGGCAGGGAGGTTCTTCTATTAATAAGGAGGGTGCCATGATTCAAGTTCACGAGGGGATTTTTCTTCAGGAAATCCCCTTGCCCGATAATCCATTAAAATTCATCAACAACTACTTGGTCCTCTCCAAGGGGGAGAGTCTGACGGTGGATACGGCCTTCAACCGGCCCATTTGCCGAGAAAGCATGGGGAAGATCCTTCAGGATAAGGCCATTGATCTCAGCCGTCATCGTCTTTTTCTTACCCACCTCCACTCGGACCATACGGGGCTGGCGGCCCTCTTTGCCGACAGGGGGACGGAGGTTCTTATGGGGAAGGCGGACGGGGACTATGTCAACCGATCGGTTGATCCACAAAGCGCCGTATGGAAGGCGGTAGTCGATGAGGCGATTTGCGAGGGTTTGGCCCGGGATCGGCTTGCCCTGGAGGATCACCCGGGCTATGCCTACCGGCCTGAACGGGGCTTTCCTTTCACGCCTGTAGAGCCGGGGGAGTTTATTTCGGTGGGTGACTACCATTTTGAGGTGGTGGGTCTGCCGGGCCATACACCCGGCCAACAAGGCTTATATGACCGGGGCCATAAAATCCTCTTTTGCGGGGACCATATTCTGGGGAAAATCACCCCCAACATCACCGGTTGGGGGCCGGGCTTTCCGGACCCCCTGGGGGTTTACTTTGACTCCCTCCGCCGGGTCTATCATATGGACATCGACCTCCTCCTCTCCAGCCACCGACATCTTGTCAAGGACCATAGGGAGAGGATCCGGACCCTCTTCCACCACCATGACATCCGTTTGAAAGAGGCCCTGGCTGCAGTTATCAAAGGGGGTCCCATCAGCTGTCGTGATGTTGTTCAGGCTATGCATTGGGACATCCGGTCCAAGTCCTGGGCGGATTTTCCCGCCTCCCAAAAGTGGTTTGCTGCGGGCGAGGCCCATGCCCATCTGGACCGTCTGGAGGCCATGGGGTTGGTTACCAAAGAAGAGGGGGAGGGTGGCATCTTCCTCTACCGGTCGAGTTTGGACCGGGTTCCCGGGGAGAGTTTAGCCCGGTTATGACCGTCCTATTCATGGTCAGCCTTATGTAGAATGAAAAAACTTATTTTCAGATAAAGGAGATTATCAATGGACGTTGAACTTGTACAGAAAATTCTGGTCCAGGCCATTACCCAGCTTGTCCTCTTCACCCTCATTCCTTTTCTTTGGTGGTTTTTTACCGAAAGAAAAGAAGGGAAAAGGAGCTTTTTTGATTGGATAGGATTGAAAAAGATCCGGCGTAAAGGAGCGGTCAAGCTTCTTATTTTGGGAACACTGGCATATAGTCTTGCTATGGTCCTGACCCTGTCCTTTGCCGGGGGCCAACTTCCCGGATGGCCCGACCTATATGGTTTGGGACTGGCAGGCTTGCCGGTTCTCCTGGTTTATGCTCTGGTGACCACAGGACTTACCGAAGAGCTTTTCTTTCGGGGCTTTTTGCTGAAGCGGTTTATTGACAAGGATGACTTTGATGTCGCCAATATTAGCCAAGCCATGCTTTTCGGTCTCTTCTCCGCTATCCTTTTCTTCGGGGCCATGAGCTTTTGGAAAGCCCTCCTTCTTTCTGTTCTTTATGCCGCCTTGGCCTATGGCCTGGGCTGGGTTAACGAAAAAAAAGGAGGGGGATCCCTCCTTCTGTCCTGGTTCATTCGTTCCCTGGCCGGCCTGATTGTCGGTTTAGGGATGATGAATGGAATGCTATCATAATGATATTCGACTCATTTGTTGGTGATCAGTTGGCCTTCCCTTCCAGGGAGGGCTTTCTTTTTTGTGCAGATTCCTTGTCGCCCCGGGTCGCTTTTTGATCGGGCTTCTTTTCTTCGTGGGGGATGGTTCCGGCCCGGTCGAGAGCAAGTTTAGCCAGGATGGGGCCGATGAGTTCGTAGACGATGGTGGCACCCAGGACAATGGTCCGAATCAGGCTCCCGGCTTGGGGGGTGAGGAAGAGGGATGCTCCGGCGACGGGAGTGACATTGGCATAGAGGGCCTGGGCCAGGGCGGAAAGGCCGATGGCCACGCCGGCCTGGGGAAGGAGGGTGAGACCCAGGTTCTCATAAACGCTGGGCGGGAAGCCGGTTGCCTTGCTGGACAGGGCGGCACCCAGGTATTTGCCGATGGCCCGGGCAACGATGTAGAAGACGCCCAAGAGGCCGACCGCAGGCAGGGCAGACAGGTCAAGGTCGGCACCCGAGAGAACAAAGAAGAGGAGGAAGATGGGGCCGGTAACCTGGTCGATGACGTTGGCAGGGCGGCGTTTTGCCCGGGTGAAGTTGGCCACGAAGAGGCCGCAGGACATGAGAAGGAGGAGGCTGGATAGGTGGAGATAGAGGGCCATGGCGGATCCGGCAAAAACCAGGGCCACGGTCAGGGTGAGGACTTCTCCCTTGTTCCGGGTCATCCGCTCCAATTGAGAGTAGACCAGGCCAATAAGGATGCCCAGGAGGATGGCCAGGAGGATCTGCCCAACAGGGAGGACAAACATGGTCAGGGGGCTGAGGGCCTGGCCGGAGAGGAGGGCGGCCGCCATGGAAGAGGAGATCCCGAAGGCGATGATGCAGACGGCATCATCCAAGGCAACGACAGGGATGAGGACATCCACCAGGTCTCCTTGGGCCTTGTATTGGCGGATGACCATGAGGGTGGCGGCGGGGGCGGTGGCACAGGAGATGGACCCCAGAAGGAGGGCAAAGCCCAGGCCGGTATGGAAGATGAAATAGGCACCCAGAGTAACCAAGAGAAAGGCACCCAGGGCCTGGATGATGGTGACAATGATGATCTTGGAACCCAGGTTCTTCAGTTTCCCCAGGTCCATCTCAAGGCCGATGGAAAAGGCGATGAAGGCCAGGGCAATATCGTTGATGATGGAGAGGCTCTGGACGCCTTCCTTGGGCAAAAGGCCCAGGACGGAGGGGCCGATCAGGAGGCCGGCAACCAGGTAGCCGGTCACGTCCGGGAATTTCAAGACCCCTAAAAAGCGTGCAAAAAATAGGCCGCACAGCCAAAGCAGGGCGACATAAAACAAAGTTTGCATCGAATCAATGCCTTCTTTCTAGTGTAGGACATAAAAATGACGGTTTAATAATAAGTAATGCCTTGTGAGCGAATGGGAGATCCGGTCCAAGATGAGGACAGGGCCTTATTTGGTCAGCCCCTCAAAGGAAGAAACAGGGAGGGTGAATAAGATACCGGTGTTTTCATGACTAATATCGCCGACGACCTCACGGACGCAGGCCTTGGCCACTTCCACCATTTCCTCTTTTAATACTAAGAGGATGGTTTTGTTATAGGGTCGGCCCTGGTTGAGCATGGACCGGAGGGATTTGAACCGGGACTCATCCGTTTCCTGAAGGAGGGTGGAGGCCAGACCTTCCGAATCAAGGATAGTTCCCCCGTGGATTCCTCTTTCCTGGAGTAAGGGAATCAGTGCATAAAAATGATCTTCATGGTTCAAGATAATAACTAATAATTCCATCTATTTCCCCTTTCAACGAGCGCACCTATTGTACTCCTATTTTTTTTACTTGTTAATAAGAAAAAAGGTAGGTTTTTACTAAACTCCAATAAATATGACAAAAAAGAAATAATTAAGCCGGCCGTCCTCTATGGCCCGGGATTTGGAGGAGGGTACTCTTCTTGGAATAAGCCTCGATCAAGCTGCCTTTCGTCCTCGGATCTTCCGGTAGCTGGTGATGACCTCCGCTCCGCCGACCAGAATAAAGGAGATGTAGAGGAGCCAGACCATGAGACCCAAGATTCCTGCCAGGGACCCGTAGTAGATGGGCAAGGAAGAAATGTTGTCCATGATGAAGGCATAGCCAATGGTGACGAGGAGGATGGCTACGCCGGTGAAGACTCCGCCCAGGGCAGATTCCTGCCAGCTGATGGCTCCTTTGGAGGCAAGGGGGGCGGTTTTATAGAAGAGGATGAGGATGATGATGAAGCCGGCCGGGGGGAGAAGGCGGGCCAGGAGGGACTCAAACACCCGGATGAAGGGGGTCAGGGCCTCTTCGACCATGAAGGTTTTCGCCAGGGATTCCAAGATTCCCCCGATATTCCGGGCATAGACCAGGAACAGGAGGAGGACGATCAGGGAGAAGATGAAGAGGACCGTATAGATGATGGCCAAAACCCGGCGAACGGGTCCATTGGACCGGAGGTCGAAGCCCAGGGACCGGTTGACGGAGAGGATGAGTTTGTTGATCCCATTGGATCCCAGCCAGAGGGCAGAAAAGATCCCCAGACCCAGGCTGGTGGTGGAGGTGGACTCGGCCAGGACTCGGATGACCTCCTGGAAGATTTGAGCCACCTGGTCAGGTAGTATTCTCCACACCCCATCCAAAGCCACCTGGGGGTTGTTGAGGAAAAGAGAAGCCAGTTGGAGAAAGATGAGGAGAAGGGGGATGAAGGCCATGAGGAGGGAATAAGCCAGGGAGCTTGCCCGGACGGAAATCCTCGACCGGCGGATGGTCTGCAAGAGATCCATATAGAAGGACTTGTCGGTAAGTATTTTGATCATGTTTCAACCTTTTCTTGATATCCGGAAGGTGGGGGGGGCGCCGGGGAAGCGGCCTTTTCTTATCCCCCTGATTGTATCAGATATGATAAGCCGATAAGATCCCATTTGTGGTTGACCGGTCGGGGTATAATAGAAATAAGTGATCGTTTTTATTAATAAAGTAAGGAGGGACCATGGGTAATCGTAATCATCGTATCATGGACCGGGATCCCCTATCGGGTGAAAAAGTGGACCGACGGATAGGGAGGAGTGACCGTCACTGGCAAACTCTCGAGGAGGAGTATCGCTTAGCGGCTGAGACTGAGAATCCCGGAGCTTGGTTGGAGGATCGAATTGCGGAAGCGGATCTCCTGGAGGAGTATCTCCGGATGTCTGCGGATCAGTTGATGAGGGAGGCTGACCGGGTACAGAGGGATTATTTGAATCCGGGCCATTCAGGCAGGATTTCCGATGCAGGGAGGTCTCGGAAGGGGGTACAGATTATGGCTCAGGCGGGCCATGCTGTCGAGGACTTCCTTTGGGAAGTTCACCGCCATCCTTCCTTCCGTGAACTGGTAGCGGACATTGAACCCCTGGAAAAAGAGGCTTTTGTATCTCCAACAGAGCGGTTTTCCCGGGTAGCCACCAACCTTCAGCTGGTCAAGCAGGCCGGAAAGCTCCAGGAGAAAAAGGCGGAGATCCGGGTCCTTCGTCGGCGGATGCGTTTGCATTCCATGGCCATCTTGGGGGCGGCCAGAACCGATGAACTGGCCAAGCAGATGGAAGGTCTGGTCACCAAGGCTGAAGATTTTACCCGTCCCTACCGGCAAGGGGAAGGACGGGTGAATAGGGCGAAAAATAGCCGGCGAAGGGGCATGACCGACCGCGAGAAGAGGATGCTGGCCCGGATGTTCCCTTCGCGTTACACTCTTGTCGCAAAACGGAAAATGGACCGGTCGAGGAGGGAGCGAAGAGAAGTGGAGGAGCTTTATGAGGGTTAGAAAGGCCGTGATCCCGGTTGCAGGTTTGGGTACCCGCTTCCTCCCCTTCACCAAGGCCACACCCAAGGAGATGCTCCCCATCGTTGACCGGCCGGCCCTCCAGCTCATCGTAGAGGAAGCTTCAGCAGCGGGGATTGAGGAAATTCTCTTTGTGACTAACCGGGGGAAGACGGCCATCGAAAACCACTTTGACCACAATGTGGAGCTGGAGATGGCCCTGGAAGCCAAGGGAAAGGCTGATGCCCTGGAAGAGGTCCGGTCCATCAACAAAATGGCCAACATCTTTTATGTCCGGCAGAACGAGACCAAGGGGCTGGGGCATGCTGTCCTCTGTGCCAAAGCCTTTGTCGGCAGGGAACCCTTCGCCGTCCTCCTTGGGGATGACGTGGTCTACAACCCCCAGGCCCCCTGCATCGGTCAGCTCATCCGGGCTTTTGAGAAGACGGGACATACCGTGGTAGGTTGCCAGAAAGTGGCCCATGAGGAAATCTCCAAGTACGGGTCTCTGGAAGGGAGCCCGGTCGAGGGAGATATGGTAGAGGGAAGTGCCATGGAAGGCCGGCTCTGGACTATGGACCGGGTGGTAGAAAAGCCTGCTCCGGAAGAGGCTCCTTCGGACATGGCGGTCTTGGGTCGCTATGTCCTGGAGGCGGAGATTTTCGACTACCTGGAAAAGACTTCGCCGGGCGTGGGTGGAGAAATCCAGCTCACGGATGCCATATGTGCTCTGGCCCAGGATGGACCGGCCTATGGCTATGACTTTGCCGGACGGCGGTATGATATTGGGGATAAGCAGGGTTTCCTGGAGGCCACCATCGAATACGCCCTCCGGGATGAGAAGCTGGCGGGACCTTTTGAAGCTTACCTTCGGGACAAGTTCGCTGATCCGACCGGTTTTATCGGAGAGAGGGGGAAGGATGACTAAAAAGCGACTCCTTCTCATTGCCACCGGGGGGACCATTGCCTCCGTTCAAACCGAGGAGGGCCTGACCCCCCAGATTCCGGCCCAGGATCTTCTTTCCTATGTGCCCAAAGTTCAGGATTTTGCAGAAGTGACCCCCCTCCAGCTCATCAACCTGGATTCCACCAATATCGAAACCAGGCATTGGTTGAAAATTGCTGCTTGCTTGGAGGACCATTATGAGGACTACGATGGCTTCGTCATCTGCCACGGAACCGACACCATGGCCTATACGGCGGCGGCCCTCTCCTACCTGGTCCAGAACTCCCCCAAGCCCATCGTCCTGACGGGGTCCCAGCAGCCCATCAACCTGGATTCCACAGATGCCCGGACCAACCTCTATGACAGCCTCCTCTTTGCTGCCCATCCCAAGGCCCACAATGTCAATTTGGTTTTTGACGGCAAGGTCATCTGCGGGACCCGGGCCCAGAAGGAGCGAACCAAGTCCTATGACGCCTTCGCTTCCATCAACTTCCCCTTCATCGCCTCCATCCAAAAGCCCCACATCCTTTTTTACATCGATGACAAGGACCGGGTGGACAAGGAGGTCGTCTTCCACCATGGTTTCCTGGAAGAGGTGGGTGTCCTCAAGCTCCTCCCCTCCATGAAGGCCCGGAGCCTGGTCCGCCTGGCCCAGGACTACCGGGCGGTCATCATCGAATCCTTCGGTGTAGGCGGTCTTCCGTCCTATGAGACCGGGGACTTCCGCCAGGCTGTGGCGGAGATCATCTCCCAGGGTAAGGTCGTGGTCATGACCACCCAGGTTCCTCTGGAAGGGTCCAACATGACCGTCTACGAAGTGGGGAAGGTGGCCAAGGAAACCTGGGGGCTCATGGAAGCCTACGACATGACCCTACCGGCTACCGCCTGCAAGCTCATGTGGATCCTGGCCAAGACCCAGGACCCCAAGGAGGTCCGACGGCTCTTTGAAGAAGAGATCAACCACGACCGGCTCTGGCCGGGTCAGGACATAGAATAAAAAACGGGAGGAAGATAGAGTGACCCCCTAAAGTTGGACCAAAAAATCCAACTTTAGGGGGTCAGTTCAGCTGCTTTCAAATATTAATCCTGTTCAACCATCTGATTAATGATATACTTCTTAATTTCTTTGAACATATCCTGTTCAACATCTCCCAAAACATCTAATTGATAAACATTCAACACCCTTCCAGGATAGGATTCTTGGTCAGGTCCCTCCGCCCTGAAATAAACGACATTTCCCTCCCTTACTTTACCAAGTCCTTGAAATCCTTCCTTGGATTCCAAATATAACAACATCCAACCCTCGTCAAGCTTTTGGGCAATGCTTATGTTGTCACGATCATTAGACTCAAAGACAACACCCGTACCGGAACATGAATTATGGACATTCAGATTAGGGATATCTTTTAGGTCATAGGTCTTTGAGGAAGGGTGGCTCAAAGTAGGGTCGCTCTGTGATGTCATAGAAAGGGTGATTGAAATGATGATCGAAGCGACTAAAATGGTTAGAATGATTTTATATTTCTTTCTCATGTTTAGCCCCCTTTAAAGCGATTACAATAAGAGGTCAGTACACTTCTATCAGATAAGCGAATGAAAAACAATATTTTCTTATCTAAAGAATATCACAGTGATTAAGTAGCAGCCAAGGGATATTGATCTTTTGAAAAGAAAAGTTTATAAAACATTCATTTTACTCTTTTGCCTGTTCTTTCCCCAATGATCAGTATAGGCATTGAAACCATGTAACATATTTCCTCCAGAATTTCCCCCTATGATAAGGAGGATTCAAGGCCGGGCCATGCGGGCCTGTGCCCGATTCAACCATGAATAAGTCATACTTTTGTCCCCTTACCGGGGTAGAAGGGAAAAATATGGAAGATTATACAACAAATGGGGATCAGCTGAACCAGGACCATCCCCGGTCTTTCGATGAGCGAGAAGCCCGGAAGCTCATCCGGGAGGAAATGCAGAGGAACTACCGGCCCAAAAACAATTGGTTCCGGGCCCTTCTCCTGGTCTTAGTGGGTGCCCTTTTTGGCGGAGGGGTCTCCACCGCACTCCTGGGCACCGGGGCTGTCACCTTGCCCTACATGGCCATGGAGGATAGCAAAGAAACAGAACACCAGGAAGTCAAGATTGAGCTCAACCAGGATTCCACCGTGGAAAATGTGGTGGCCAAGAAGGCCACCCCCTCCATCGTGGGCATCACCACCCTGAGCCAGGGGGCCAGCCAAAACCCCTTCTTTTATGGCTATCCCAAGTACACGGAATCGGTAGGCTCAGGTGTCATCGTATCCAAGGACGGCTACATTGTGACCAATTCCCACGTGGTGGACAATGGCAATGCCGAGAAGGTCAACGTCCTTTTTTCCAATGGAGAAGAAGCTCCGGCAAAGATTCTTTGGAATGATCCCACATTGGATTTAGCCGTCATCAAGGTGGAGAAGAAAGACCTCCAGCCCATCAGCTTCGGAAAGTCGGAAGAGATCAGTGTGGGGGATAAGGCCATAGCCATTGGCAACCCCTTAGGTCTGGACCTCCAATCCACCTTGACTTCGGGCTATATTTCCGGACTCAACCGGTCCATCACCCTCCAGGGAGGGAACACCATGGACGGCCTGATCCAAACGGATGCGGCCATCAACGCCGGAAACTCCGGAGGTGCCCTCCTGAATGCCAAGGGAGAGCTCATCGGTCTCAACACCGCCAAGCCCATGGCGGCCGACGGAATCGGCTTCGCCATCCCCATCTCCACCATCCGGACCATCGTGGACAAGATCGTCAAGGAAGGGTCCTATGAGCCCCTCTACCTGGGCATCACCGGGCTCAATGTGGAGATCGCCAAACAAATGGGAGCAGGCGAACTTCCTGTGGATAAGGGCGTCCTCATCCACGAAGTCATTGCCGGATCACCGGCGGGAAAGGCCGGCCTCCGCCCCGGAGACATCATCACCTCTATCGATGATCAGCCGGTGGAGTCCATGAACTCTCTCAAAACCCTCCTGCTCAATTACGAGGTGGGTAACCAGGCCAAGCTGGAGATTTACCGGGGAAAGAATTCACAAAAACTCGACCTTCGCTTTGAATCCTTTGTTCCTTCCAAGAGCAACTGATGAGGACGGGAAAATCAAATAGACAAAGAAAAGCCGGACCCTGGCAAAGGGGTCCGGCTTTTCTTACACCACATGGTAGCTAGAGGAGTGAAAATCCATATGTATGTAGGCTTTATGGCTAGTGTTAGCCGGGCTTGGATGTTAGCATCGACTAACTAAGTAAAGTATGGCAAAGTTTCAGGCCACTGTCAAGTTTTTTTTTGAAACTTTTTGACTTTTGTGTCTTTACAACTGAGATGGTTATTCGTATAGCAAACAAATCATTTTTTTACCATCATTTGATCAAGATCATAAATGTAATCAAATTTCTTGAGACTTTCATGCGTTATTGAGTGGGCTATATATACCAATGTCAGTTTTTCATTATTCAGCAAGGTTTTCTCAATCCTCAGTGAATTATCTTTGTCCAAGGAGCTTGTTCCTTCATCAACAAACAGAATTGATTTTCCATGGATCAAGGCCCTGGCAATAACAACTCGTTGTTTTTGTCCTTCAGAAATATTATTTCCATTTTCACCGACAATGGTATCTATCCCGTCCGGCATATGCTCTATATCCTCATTTAACGAACTCTCATATAACGAACTACTGATTTTCTCCTCATCATATTTATCATAGAGTGTAATATTATTCTTGATAGAATCATTAAAAAGAAATAAATTCTGATCAATATAGCTAATATCCTTATTTAGATGCGAACTGGGAATAGTTCTCAGATCGACTCCGTCGTATAGGATTTGCCCGTCATACTTATCAAACCAGCCTAACAATATTTTCAGTAGAGTGGATTTTCCGGATCCGGATCTTCCTAATATCAAGTGTTTTTTTCCTATATAAAATACAATATTTAAATTTCTAAAAATCACTTTTTCAGAGTAAGAAAAGGTCAGATTTTTAACCTCTATTCTCTCCCTTATGGCAAAGTCCTTAATTTCTTTCTTCTGATTTATAATTACATTCTCAGCATCTTCAAAATAGCTTTTACAGCTTGCTATTGAAAGTCGACTTCTATTTACTTCATTAAATCCATTCGAAACGCTTGAAATCAGATTGCTTCCCCCGACAAGTACAGCAAGGCTTAATCTTCCTTTTAGAACAAGCCATAGTATTAATAAGTCGGATAATAGTTGCATAAGTACATTCAAAAAAGCTAAAAACAGTGAAATCTTATCCTTTGTGATATTCAATTCATAATTTATCTGCTCTGTTGATTGTCCATAACGATTCCCAAGAGAGATAAAAAGGTTTTCTTTATTAAATGATTTGAACACGCCGAAAGCCAGTAAAATCTCCTTAAATTTAGATGTTGATTTTCCTAAGACGGTTGAGAAAGCCTCTCCCAAATGTTCAAGCTTATTTTGGAAGAATTTAGGAACAAAGAACATGATTACCAATGTTATCCCTGCTAGACTGATTAGGCTCCAATCCAGATATGCTAGAGCAATGAGCGACCACATAATTTGTCCCATTCGCCCAATTCCATTAAAAAAAGGTTCCCAGGCAAAAGTTTCAATTTGTTTGATATTCGTTGTTAAGCTTGAAAGGTAATTTCCTGTGTCGGTTGAATAAAATTCATAGAATCCTTTGTTGATTAAATTTGATAACATCTTATTTCTCACATGAGAATTTAGCTTAATAATTAATTTGCCCTGTGATTTACTTAGGATAAAATTTAAATAAAAATAAGAAGCCCAACATAAAATGGAAATGCAGGTATAGATGAAAAACATTTTTCCATCTAGTTTTATGGCATACTCGAAAGTTCTGATCATGAGGAGCTGCGTTATTGTTTGCATTCCCCAAACCAATAATTGAAGAAAACTTACTAGAAAGCTTTCTTTTTTATATTCACTTAGATATTGCAATATTATTTTCATTCTTAATTAATGATTATAACTATTGTTTACAAACACAAATATAATCATTTCCTCCGTCTATCACTATTTTTTTTCGCAAGACAAATTCATACACGCCAGCAAATCATCACATTGATAACATTCATCTTGGAGCATCGAGTTACACCATATTATAATATGATGATGGGAATTGAAAGTGAGATAAAAGGTAATGATTAATAATATCTGCTAGGCAAATGCCAATACTTGTAAAATACCTATGGTAAAATGACCCATGGAGGATACCATGAAAAAAGCCATATACCGCGCTTTCCGGCCCAAGACTTTCGACCAGGTTCTGGGCCAGGACCATATCACGCGCGTCCTGAAAAACCAAATCCGGTCCGGACAGCCGGGCCATGCCTACCTTTTTGCGGGAACCCGGGGAACCGGGAAAACTTCCTGTGCAAAAATCTTTGCCCGGGCGGTCAACTGTCTCCACCCCGTGGACGGGAACCCCTGCAACGAATGCGAAAATTGCAAGGCCATCTTGGAGGAAACCACCCTGGATGTGGTAGAGATGGATGCAGCATCCAACCGCCGGATCGATGACATCCGGGAGCTCAAGGAGCATGTGGTCTACCCGCCTTCCCAGCTCAAGTACAAGGTCTACATCATCGACGAAGCCCACATGATCACCCGGGAGGCTTTCAACGCCCTCCTGAAAATCATGGAAGAGCCCCCCGACCACCTCATCTTTATCCTGGCGACCACGGACCCGGACCAGGTCCCCGACACCATCCTTTCCCGCCTCCAACGCTATGAATTCAAGCGCCTGGACATCCCCTCCATTGAGAAGAACATCCGTCACATCGCCGGGGAACTGGACCTGACGGTCGAGGATTCCGCCCTCCACGCCATGGCTATTGCTGCTGACGGGGCCATGCGGGATGCCCTCTCCCTCATGGACCAGGTCCTGGCAGGTGGGGGGAAGACCATCGATGAAGAAACCGTCCAGGCCATCCTGGGGACCGTGGGCTACCAATCCATGTCCGAGATGGTTGGGGCCATCTTCCAAAACCGTCTTTCCCAAACCCTCTCCCTCTCCCAGGACCTCCTGGACCAGGGGAAGGACCCCCATACTTTTATCAAGGAACTGGTCGAATACTTCCGCCTCCTCCTCTTGGTCAAGGGCATGGACCAAAAGGATAAGCTCCCCTTGGATCCTGCCCAAGTCCGGGAGCTCCAGGACCTGGTGGATGAGGTGGAGATGGACCGGATCATCGATTCCCTCTCCCTCCTTTTAGAGACGGAAGAAGTCATCCGCCGGTCGGACTTTTCGGAAGCCGTCTTCCAGGCCGGCCTGGTCCGCCTGGTCAACTATGTGGACCGGAAGTCCCTGGCCTCCCGCCTGGCTGCCTTGGAGGAGAAGGCGGAGACCATCCAGCGTTGGGAGATCCCCCGGGCCCTGGTCCGGGAGGAGGTGGACAAGGCTATCCGGGCCATGAATTTGACGGCTTTAGCGGCAGGGGATAAGGACGGGACATCAAGTCCCAAGGATGAGCCTTCCGGGCCACCAATCCCGGCTCCCCAGGATCTTTCTGAGCCGGAGCCGACCAGCCCGGCTCCTCAGGAAGCTCCTGAGCCTGAGCCGGAGGAAGTTCGGACACCAGCCCCTCCCTCAAATTCCAAACCGGAGGCCGACCCCTCATCGGTTGAAGGAAACCCCCTGGCCTGGCTCAGGGACCATGAGGGCGAGATCTTGGACAATTTTTCCGCCCGGAATTCTGTCCCGGCCTACCTTTTTAAGAAATACGATGACCTGGTTGCCCTGGGCAAAGACCTCTACCTGGTCTACACCCATGAAACGCTGGGGCCCATCATGAAAAAAGAGTATGAGGGTCCAGTAGCCCAGGTTTTCCGAGAAATTCTGGGTCCCGACTATACCCTCCACATCAGCCTGGAAATGATGGAGGGGGTTCAGAAGGACCGTTCCGCCCGGGAGAAAAAAGGGTCCGCACCTAGCCCCCGGCCTCTTTCCCGGCCGGAGGAAAAAAAAGAGCCGGCAGACCCGGTTGGGCCGTCGACTCCCTTGGACAAGATCAAAGCGGTCTTTCCTGAAGACCTCCTTCGTATTGAATAGGTGGGTTATTTCTTAAAGAAAAGCTTCCGCAGGGGTCCTGCGGTATAGAAAGACCCAAAAGCCACGACCGGATGTCCGGTCGCCAAGGCTCGATCCAAGCCTTCTTCCATGGTGGAGAAAGCCTGGGCCGGGCCTCCTTTTTTTTGGATTTTCCGAGCCAGGTCCTCTCCGGACAAAGCCCGGGAGGGGTGGTTGGGTGTGATACAGGTGAAGGAAGCGCCCAAGGGGAGGACCAGGTCGATAACGTGGTCCACGTCCTTATCCTTGAGCATACCCATGAGGAAGTGGACTTTGGAAAGGGAGAGGTCCCGGAGGAGGTCAACCAGGCTGGCTACCCCCTGGGGATTGTGCCCTCCGTCAAGAAGGAAGAGGGGATCCTTGCTGAGGACCTCCATCCGGCAGGCCAGGCGGGCCATGGACAGCCCCCGGCGAATGGCTTCATCCGGAATGTCATAACCCATGGTTCGGAGGGTTTCGATGCCGGTTAGGACAAGGGCGGTATTGGTCAGCTGGTGGCGGCCCAGGAGAGGGAGGGTCAGGTCTTCTAAGCTTACCGTTTGCTCATTTTCGGTAGATTTCCAGTCAAAGACCTGGCCATCCAGGTTCATCTTCTGCAAAGCGACCCTCCCGGGATCCGCCACTCGGAAGGGGACTTGGACGGATCGGGCTCGTTCAGCCACGGCAGCCAACCCCTCTTCTTCAGAAGGATAGGCCAGGGCCGCCCCGGTTCCCTTTTTTATAATACCGGCTTTTTGGCCGGCAATTTCAGCCAGATTATTGCCCAGGACCCCCAGGTGGTCCAGGCCCAACCGGGTGATGAGGGCAAGTTGAGGGGGTGGGATGATGTTGGTGGAATCCTCCAATCCCCCCATGCCCACCTCGATGACAGCTAGGTCGCAGGCTTGTTCCGCAAAGTGGAGGAGGGCCAGGGCGGTCAGGGCTTCAAAGGAGGTCGGGGGATCTTCCATTTGGTCGGCAGCGGACTGAATTTTTTCCGTCTCCCGGGACAGGTCCCTGGAGGAGATGGGCTTCCCGTCCACCTGGATTTGGTCTTCGAAAGTGGTAACGGCGGGAGACCGGAAGAGGCCGGTCCGGTAGCCGGCCTGGGAGAGGATTTGGGCGGTCATGAGGGCGACCGACCCCTTACCGTTGGTTCCGGCTACATGGATGTAGGGGGTCCGGTCCTGGGGATTGCCCAAGCGGTCCATGAGGTCGCGGATCCGTTCCAAACCGGGCCGGATCCCCCGACTTTCAGCATTTTTATAGAAATTTATTGCCTGGTCAGTCTTCATGGTCCGCCTTCTTTTCCAGGACCTCCAGGCACTTGGCCATGGTTAGCTTATTGACCGGGTGGATGAAGTTGGGAGCAAGCTCTGCCAAAGGTTCCAAAACAAAAGCCCGGTTGACCAGGTCGGGGTGGGGGACAGCCAGGCGGTCCAGGCCCAGAATTTCCCGGTCATAAAAGAGGATGTCCACGTCCAGGGTTCGGGGACCCCAATGGACCTTTCGGACCCGTCCGGCCGCCTGCTCTAAAGACTGGCAAAGGTCCAGAAGGGGGTAGGGGGCCAGGGTGGTCTCGATTTCCACCACCGCATTGAGGAAGGGGTCCTGGTCGACCAGGCCATAGGGTGGGGTCTCTATATAGGAAGAAACCTGAATTAGGGAGACCTGGTCGGCTTCCTTGAGCCCCTGGATGGCCCCGTCCAGGTAGGCCTTCCGGTCGCCCATGTTAGATCCCAGGCCCAGGAAAACCCGGTGGCGGGCCCGGTGGATGGTGACGGAGAGGTCCTCCACCGGGAGGCCGACGGGGGCCCAGGGCTTGTGGATGGTCAGGTCCAGGGCCCGGACGCCGGGATAGGCATTCAGGATATGGGAGGCCAGGCCCTCAGCACAGGTTTCGATGAGGTCGAAGCGGTTTTCCCGCATGAACTGGTCTACGCTTAGGCAGACTTCCCCGTAGTTGGTGGTAGATCCGATGGCATCGTCCGTTCCGGCCGGACGGAGGTCCTGGAAGAGGTCCAGGGTCACCTGGAATTTCTGACCCAAGCGGGCTTCTTCATCATAGTAGCCATGGTGGGCGAAGACCGTGAGTTTTTCAATGTGGATCCTGTCCATTACCATTCCGCTTTCTCCCAAAAGGGGTCATTTTTATCCGGCCCGTTATAGGCACAAAGGGCCATGGCCATGTCCATAGCCCGCTTGTTCTCACGGACATCGTGGACGCGGAAGATGGAGGCACCTTCCAGGACCCCAATGACCGTGGTAGCGGCGGTGACCTCCACTCTTTGGTCGACGGGGAGTCCGGTGGCCCGGCCCAGTTCTCCCTTCCGGGAGGTGCCCAAAAGGAGGGGGTAGCCCAGCCCCTTAAGGTAGCCGAAGTGGCGGACCAGGGCCAGGTTCTGGTCGTAGGTTTTCTTGAAGCCGATCCCGGGGTCCAGGATGATCTTCTCCTTGGCGATGCCGGCCTTTTCGGCCAGGACCAGGGTTTCTTCCAGGTCCTTCCAGACCTTTTTGTAGTAGTCCCGGTAGGTCATGTCCTCGGAGATTTCCGGCTGGTTGTGCATGAGGCAGCAGGGGAGACCAGACTCAGCGATGACCGAGGCCAGTTCATCGTCATACTTGAGCCCCCATACGTCGTTGACCAGGTCAACCCCTTCCTTGACGGCTTCCCGGACCACGGGTCCTTTGTAGCTATCCAGGGAGATGGGAACATCGAAATTCTTTCGGATGGCCCGGATGACGGGGAGGACCCGATCGATCTCCTCCTGGTCGGAAATCTGGACGTGGCCGGGCCGGGTGGATTCCCCGCCCAGGTCCAGGATGTCCATCCCCTGGTCAATCATGTCTTCGATGTGAGCCATGGCCCGGTCCAAATCGTTCCACCTGCCCCCGTCGGAAAAAGAGTCGGGGGTGACGTTCAAGATGCCCATGATATAGGCTTTGTTTTCTAAATCAAATTCCCTATTTCCAATCTTCATCAAAGTCTCCTTTGTTTATATTTCTGCTCCCATGATTTCCAAGGGGCTAAAAATCAATGGTGGTGTTTTTCTTGTCCTCCGGCCACTTGCAGCTTTCTGCAGCAGGACAGGCAAAGCAGGCCCGGGATTTCTTATCCGCCTCGAAGAGGAGGCTGGCCAGGGGGCCTTCATCCTCCGGCCCCGGGCCATGGCCCCGGTGGCCCAGGATGGCCCTTTCCATGATCCGAATTTCCTCAGGTGTGTAGCCTGCTTGAGGAAGGATGGTCCGGGCGAGTTGGACAGATGCCCGGTCGTGGGAAACCCCCTGGTCGTATTCTCTTGCCCGGCCCAGGTCATGGAGGAGGGCCGTCCCGTAGACCAGGTCCTTGGCTAGACCTAGACCCTGCTCCAGGTTGAGGATCCAGGCGATCCGGGCCACATCCAGGAGGTGGGTCAAATTATGGCCACAGTAGATCCGGTCGTGCTCGGACTCCTCGATAGCAGCAAGCTCTCGAAGGAAGAGGGGGTGGTCCAGGATCCGGTGGACCCGGTCCATGGATCGATCAGGCCCTACCATGTTACCGGCCATGGATCATGGCCAGAACCCGGTCCACCAGAGGGCTACCCTCTTCGATGGCCCCCAGGCAGACATAGGTTTCGGTCACCGCTCCGGGCTTGGCTACGCCCCGCATAGTCATGCACATATGCTCAGCCTCCAAGACGACCAGGACTCCTTTTGCCTGAAGCCGGTCCATGATGGCTTCGGCAATTTCCTGGGTCAGCTTCTCCTGGATCTGGGGTCGGCGAGCATAGGCTTCCACGGTACGGGCCAGCTTAGATAGGCCGGCCACCTTCCCCTGGGGGAGGTAGGCAATGTGAGCCTTTCCATAGAAGGGAAGGAGGTGGTGTTCACACATGGAAAAGAAGGGAATGTCCTTTTCCACGACCAGACCTTCCGATTGGCTTTCAAATTGTACGGATAAAGCCTGGCGAACGGCTTCATCGCTTCCTCCAAAGATTTCCAGGCAGGCCCTTGCTACCCGGTCCGGCGTTCCCTGGAGACCCTCTCGGTCGGGGTCCTCTCCAATGCCTTCCAGGAAGAGACGGACAGCCGATTGAATTTTTTCTTGGTTCATCGTTTGTGCTCCTTTTTTTGCCAGCATGCGGCGAATTTTGGAGACCATCCCTAGTCTTCCGCAGGCAAGAACAATCAAAAAAAACGGGACCCGAGTCCCGCTTCCTCCAGCAACGGGATAATGGAAGGATACCGCAGGCTCAAAGCCCATTCGTTTCCCGAAACAAATCCCGATTCCGAGAACACTACGCATCCTGCCATTTTGCAAGATATTTACGTTTATTATACCCTTCCCGGGGGAAAGCACAAAAGAATTGAATAAAGAAAAGAACCGATCTATTGCTGAGGAATTGGGTCCGGTTGGTATTTTCAACGTATTTTCATATATAATGGGAAAGAAAATGTCGACTTTCAGACGGCCCCGGCGGGGGTCGGGAAGAGGACCTTGTCATTTCGGGCAAGGGACTGCTAATAAATGGAATAGAAGGAGATAGGAATGGCGAGAAGACGTGGAAATTTCGGTAGCCCCAACATGGGCAACGTGATGAAGAAGATGCAGCAGATCCAGAAGCAGATGGAAGAGACCCAGGAGAAGGTCAATGAGACGGTCATTGAGGCTTCTGCAGGCGGTGGCGTGGTGACCTGCTCCATGAACGGGAAGCGGGAGCTTCTTTCCCTCACCATTGACCCGGAAATTTTGGATCCCGAAGATGTAGACATGGTCCAGGACATGGTTCTGGTGGCGGTCAATGACTGCCTCAAGCAGGTGGAAGACCTTAACGAATCCGAAATGGGCCGGATCACCGGTGGCCTCAATATTCCGGGTCTATAATGGAAGTCTTTCCTGAATCCCTGGACCGGCTCATGGAGGAGTTCCGCAAGCTTCCCACCATTGGCAAGAAAACCGCCCAGCGTCTGGCCCTCCACCTGGTCAACCAGGATCCCCAGGTTCTGGAGGCCTTCGCCCGGGCCATCCTTGATGTCAAGGACAAGGTCCACCCCTGCAAAATTTGCGGAAATATTACCGAAGGGGAGATCTGCCCCATCTGTTCTTCCCCTAAGCGTCGGAGGGATCTGATCTGCGTGGTGGAGGATGTTCAAAACCTCATGGCCATCGAGCGGGGCGGAAACTACTTTGGTCTCTACCACGTCCTCCGTGCTCTTCTTTCTCCCATGGACGATCTAGGCCCGGGTCAGATCGGGGTCGAAGATCTCCTGGAAAGAATCCGCCAAGCCAAGGAAGATGGTCAGCCCATCAAGGAAGTGATCCTGGCCATTTCTCCCACCGTTGAAGGGGAGACCACCATGCTCTTCCTGGCCGACCTCCTCAAGCAGGAGGACATCCGGGTTACCCGGATCGCCTCTGGCATCCCGGTTGGCGGATCCCTGGAATACTACGATGAGCTCACCCTTTCCAAAGCCATGGAGGACCGGCGGGAGCTGGACTAGGGCTGTCGAAGGGCTGCCGGCAGCAGTTTCGGCGGCTGCCCGGCCCGGGCCGACCCAGGTGGCGGCTTGGAAGCTGGTCCGGTATGGCTCGGACAGATTTGGCGGTCGCCCCTTTTGTATAAAAAAAGACCGGAAGGACTTCCTTCCGGCCTGGTGAGTGGACCACACTGGAGTCGAACCAGCGACCTCCACGATGTCAACGTGGCGCTCTAACCAACTGAGCTAATGGTCCACAGAGATGAACTTCCAATAGTATACTAAACGGAAAAGGGATTTGCAAGTTTTTTGATGAGGAGGCGGTCTGTGGTGGTCAGTTGGATCTCAGACCCTGGTGCCATGAGCCCTGCGGCCCCCTAGTTCCCCGAAAATCCCAAACTAGGGGGAGTTAGTATTTCCCCTAGTCGTCCAAAAACCCTAAACTAGGGGGAGTCAGTATTCCCCCTAGTTGTCCAAAAACCCCAAACTAGGGGGAGTCAGTATTCCCCCTAGTCGTCCAAAAACCCCAAATTAGGGGGAGTCAGTATTCCCCCTAGTCATCCAAAAACCCCAAACTAGGGGAGTCAGCATTCCCCCTAGTCGTCCAAAAAATCCAAACTAGGGGGAGTTAGTATTCCGCCTAGTCGTCCAAAAACCCCAAACTAGGGGGAGTCGGCATTCCCCCTAGTTGCCCAAAAATCCCAAACTAGGGGGGCTGGCCACCACCAGTGGGCTACCACCAGTAGGACCGCCATCAGTGGGCCTCCGCCACCCCACAACACAAGTAACTCCAAAGGAGGATCGTTTGAATAAAAAAAGAAGATTTGCCCTTCTGATAGCGGGGCTCATGGCTCTGTCCGCTTGTCGGGGAAATGTGCCTGCCTTGCCCTCGTCGTCGGGGGAGGCACCGGCTCAGGCTGCCACCCAAGAATCCCGTGGATCTCAGGAAACTTCTTCAATCCGAGAGATCACGCCGGAGGAGATGGCGGCCAAGCCCCTCAGCCAGGGGGAATATGTCGAGGATGCGGAGGGAAAGAAGATTTACCAGGGTCAGGGAACCTTCTTCGATACTTTCGATACGGTGGTGACCCTGACTTATTTTGCACCGGATGAGGAGACCTTTCAGAAATATCTTACCTACACCCATGATGAATTTCTCCGCCTCCATAAGCTCTATGACAACTACCACGAATATGAGGGGCTGACTTCGGTCATGACGGTCAACCGCCTGGCCGGGAAGGGCCCGGTGGAGGTGGATCCCGATCTTTTTGATGTTTTGGCGTTTTCTTTGGATCACTATGAGGCTAGCCTGGGCAAGGTCAACATCGCTCTGGGTCCGGTCCTCTCCCTCTGGCATGAGGCCCGGGAGGCAGCCGGGGTCCATGAAGGAACAGGTTCTGCGAGCGGGGGTCAGGATCAGTCCGAGACCATTGAGAGCCATGGATCAGCTTCCGACAAAGAAGCCCGGCTTCCCGATCTGGCAGCCCTGGAGGAGGCCCACCGCCATACCGACCCGTCGAAACTTCGTCTGGATAAAAAAGCCCGGACCGTGGCCTTCGATGATCCCAAGATGGCCCTGGATTTAGGGGCCGTCGCTAAAGGCTATGCCACAGAAAAGGTGGCTAAGGGACTGGAAGCCATGGGGTTGAAGAATGGACTTCTCTCCGCCGGCGGAAATGTCCGCCTTTTCGGCAATCACCCTCAGGGAAGGCCGTGGAAAGTGGGCGTGGAAGATCCCAAGACGAACGATCGAGACCAGGCCCTGGCAGCGATGAAGATGGAGGCGGGCAGTTCCATGGTCACCTCCGGAGACTACCAGCGGTTTTTTATCGTGGATGGGAAACGCTATAACCATATCATCGACCCCAAGACCCTTTATCCGGGCACCCTCTACCCCTCTGTTTCCGTGGTGACCGGGGATAGTGGCTTGGCTGATTTTCTTTCCACGACTTTCTTCCTTTGCAACCGGGAAGAGGCGACTCAGGTTTTAGAGAATTATAAAAAAGAAGGAATCGACCTGGGTGTCATCTGGGTGGACTTCAACAACCGAGTAACTTCAACCGACAACCTGTCCGGTGCCTTGGAGGTCCGCAACTAGAATAGGTCTTCATCCGAATGCCCGGAGCCTGGTGACATTGCAACCGGCCCATTAGGGTAATCCCGAACTAACCATTCCGATCCCCCTGCCTGAAAAGGCAGGGGGATTTTTTCTTTTATAGGCAAAGGATTTTCCGCATTTCTTTACAGGGATTTAACAGAAAAGGTCACTTTGATTTAATGGGGAACCTCTATGCTAAACGTGTTATGAGCGAAAGATTGAAGTTAACATCTCAAAGATTGAGAGCAAACATTGCACATCAAGAAAGGAAATCATCCATGAAGAATGTAAAGAAAGTTCTAAGTCTCCTCCTTGCCCTCGCCATGGTCGTTACCCTGGCCGCCTGCGGCAACAAAGATGACGGGTCCAAAGAATCCTCTTCCCAAGCTCCGACAAGTTCGATGGAAAGCTCTGCTGCTGAATCTTCCTCCGAAACACCGAAAGAAGGTACGGCTTTAGAAGGAACCATCAACGTTGTCTCTCGTGAAGAAGGATCCGGTACTCGCGGTGCTTTCGTTGAAATCACCGGCGTAAAGACCGACAAAGGCGACATGACCAAACCCGATGCCGCCATCCAAAATGGAACCGACCAGGTCATCACCTACGTTGCTTCTGATGCAAAGTCTGTAGGTTACATCTCCCTGGGCTCTTTGAATGACACCGTTAAGGCTTTGAAGATCAATGATGTTGAAGCGACCGAAGAGAATGTCATCAACGACTCTTATGCTCTCAAGCGTCCCTTCAACATTGCCTACAAGGCTGAAGAAAAGGACAACGAAGTTGTTGCCGACTTCATGAAGTACATCATGTCCAAAGAGGGACAGGCTCTTGCCGGAGAATCCGGTGTAATTGCCGCTGATTCTTCAGCCGCTGCCTATGAAAAGGCCAAAGATCTCAAGGGTGAAATCCGGATCCAGGGCTCAACCTCTGTGACTCCTTACATGGAAAAGCTCATGGAAGCCTATAAGAAGGTTCAACCCGGTGTCACCTTCGACTTTACTTCTAACGGTTCCGGTGCCGGAATCCAGGCCGTCATCGACGGAAATGCCAATATCGGCATGGCCTCTCGTGAGATCAAGGACGAAGAAACCAAAGCCGGCGTTGAAGCCACCGTCATTGCCATCGATGGTATCGCCGTTATTGTCGCTCCTGACAATGCTTGCGAGAATTTGACCCTTGACCAGGTTCGCCAGATCTACACCGGCGAAATCACGGATTGGGCAAAATTAGGAAAATAAGACGCGATCTGAAAGGGAAGCTTGGGGTTGACCCGTAAGTTCGGGCCCTGAGCTTCTCTTTTTTTCGTATGAAATACAGACCGAAAGGAGGATTCATGACCAGCGAAAATGTCACCACAAAAGATAAAGTCATGAATGTGGTCTTTATTGCGGCCACGGCCGTATCAATCATTGCGGTTGGCCTGATTTGTTTCTTTGTTTTCTCCACAGCCATTCCGACGATCGCTAAAATCGGGATGTCGGACTTCGTCCTGGGTGACCTTTGGAAGCCGTCGGATGGCATTTTTGGAATTCTGCCCATGATCGCCGGATCGATCTATGTCACAATTGGGGCGACAATTCTGGGCGTTCCCATTGGAATTCTCGCCGCCATTTTTATGGTGTTTTACTGCCCCAAGGGGATCAAGCATTACTTCCAAGCAGGGATTAACCTCCTGGCCGGCATTCCTTCTGTTGTTTACGGTCTTTGGGCTTTAGAGGAAGTGGTTCCGCTCATCCGCAAGCTGGCGGGGGGCTACGGCCTCTCGATTGGTGCGGCCATGATTCTTTTGGGCATCATGATCCTTCCTACCGTCATTTCGTTATCTCAGTCGGCAATAGCTGCCGTACCTCATCATTTCTATGAAGGAGCCATCGGACTTGGGGCAACGAAGGAAAGAGCCATCTTTACGGTTGTCCTTCCTGCCGCCTCCTCCGGTGTCCTCTCCTCGGTCATTATGGGCATCGGTCGGGCCATCGGTGAAACCATGGCGGTGACGATGGTCATCGGCAATGCACCCATGTTTCCCAAGAATCTGTGGGGAATGGGCCGAACACTAACCACCAACATTACTACCGAGATGGCCTATGCCGGGGGGCTCCACCGTGAAGCTTTGATTGCTACCGGTGCCGTCCTTTTCGTCTTTATCCTTCTCATCAACCTTGCTTTCAACCTCACCAAAAGAAATGGGAAGGGAAAGGAGGATAAATAATGGAAGATCAGAAAGAACAAAAGACAAACTCTTTCGTCAATGCCGGCCAGAAGAAGGGGGGCCCTGCCTGGAATAAGATCGGGGCCAACATTACCAAGTTCCTGATTGGACTGGGCATCTTTATTTCCATCGGCATGCTTCTTTTAGTGATTATTCAAGTTTTGGTCAAAGGCATCCCCCACTTAAGGGGAGAGCTTTTCTCCTTAAACTGGACGACAGAAAACCAGTCCATGATGCCTTCCATTTGGAACACCCTTCTCCTGATTTTCATGACCTTAATCCTGACCATCCCTGTCGGTGTAGCAACGGCGATTTATACCGTGGAATACGCGAAACCGGGTTCCAAATTTGTCGCCATCTCCCGATTAATGACAGAGACCCTCCAGGGTATTCCCTCCATTATTTTCGGTCTCTTCGGTATGATTTTCTTCGTCAACTCTATCGGTTGGGGCAATGCCATTATCTCCGGATCCCTCACCATGTGGTTTATGACCCTTCCTCTGGTCATCCGGTCTACCGAAGAAGCCCTCATGGCCGTTCCCATGAGCCTGCGTGAGGCTTCTTACGGCCTTGGTGCAACCAAGCTGCGGACGACTTTTCAGGTTGTTCTTCCGGCAGCCGCCATGGGGATTTTCTCCGGGGTTATTTTGACCATCGGACGTATTGTCGGAGAAACAGCAGCCCTGATCTATACTGCCGGGTCCATGTCCCAGTACGCCAGTCCCATGATGAATGGACGAACCCTGGCCATCCATATGTACCTCCTCCAAACCGAGGGGATTCATAAAGACCAGGCCTATGCCACCGCCGTGATTCTTTTACTTGTGGTCCTGGCCATCAATGGTCTATCCACCTTTATTCAGAATTTTTACAGCAAGAAGGAGACGGGTAATGACGATTAAACTGAAACTAGAAGACTTCCATTGCTGGTACGGTGATTTTGAAGCCATCAAGGGAGTTTCCATGGACATTGAAGAGAAGGAAATCACCGCCTTCATCGGCCCTTCAGGCTGCGGGAAGTCCACCGTCCTCAAGTCCATCAACCGGATGAACGACCTGGTCCGGGGCTTCCGGATCGGAGGGACCATGACCCTGGACGGCAAGGACATCTACAAGGATGTGGATGTCTATGACCTCCGCCGGCGGGTGGGTATGGTTTTCCAGCAACCCAACCCTTTCCCCAAAACGATCTTCGATAACGTCGCCTATGGCCCTCGCACTCATGGAGTCCGGGATAAGGAAAAGCTGGAGGAAATTGTAGAAACTTCCCTGAAACAGGCAGCCATCTGGGATGAAGTCAAGGATAAACTCAATAAATCCGCAACGGCCCTGTCCGGAGGCCAGCAACAGCGTGTGTGTATCGCCCGCTGCCTGGCGGTTCAACCGGAGGTTATCCTCCTTGATGAGCCGACTTCCGCCTTGGATCCGATTTCTACGACCAAGATTGAGGACCTCCTCTTTGATCTCAAAAAACAATTTACCATTGTGATTGTCACCCACAATATGCAGCAAGCTGCACGGGTATCGGATAAGACCGCCTTCTTCTACCTGGGGGACCTCGTTGAGTGTCGGCCTACAGTAGACCTCTTCGAAAATCCTGAGCATGAACAGACAGAACGCTATGTTACCGGCCGGTTTGGTTGATATAAGGAGGCTATGATGAGAAACGAGTTTGAGCGACAGTTGAACCAACTCAACCAGGATTTGATGAACATGTCCAAGCTTTGTACAGAGGCTGTGGAGAAAGCCATTCATGCCCTGACGGATAGAGATTCCCAACCGGCAAAGCAAGTCATTGACAACGAAAAGCTCATCAATGACTATGAATCCAAGATCAACCAGGAGGCCATCCGTCTGGTCATGTGTCAGCAGCCGGTTGCCTCTGACCTCCGCTTCCTCTCCGCCGCCATCTATATGAATACGGATTTGGAACGAATCGGCGATCAGGCGGAAGACATTTCCCACCTGGTTCTCCAAATGCTGGACCAGGGCTATGAACAGCGGGAGCTGGGAACCTTAAATGAAATGGCCAAACAAGCCGTTATCATGATTGAGGATTCCGTAGCCGCCTTCATCAAGGGGGATTCGGCTTTAGCGAAAAAGACCTGCGAATCCGATGACATCATGGATGATCTCTTTATCCGGGTCCGAAAAGAAGTGATCGAAGAAATCAAGGAAGGATCCCTGGAAGCAGAGATTTTGACCGACATCATGATGGTGGCTAAGTATATGGAACGAATTGGAGACCATGCTACCAATATTGCGGAATCCATATACTTTTCTTTAACAGGAGAGAAAATTCACGCTGATTAGAGCCGGCTTCCTCTCCGATCCATCACACCTCCAAAATCAATCGATCGGAGGGGATAGTTTTTCCTGGAAACAGGACAGGCCTATCGGGTCTGTCCTGTTTTTCATAGGGAGAAGCTTCTTATGCGATCTTCCCGGACATCTGGATTTTTTATCAAAAAAGTATTCTCCGCCGGATAGGACGGAGGGAATGGGTATAATAAAATAAAGAAATGCTTTCAAACAGACCGGATCTTTGGTCGACTTGCTGATGGGAGGAGTTCCCGACAATGCCAATCATTTATCTTGTTGAGGATGACCAGAATATTCGTGATTTGATTTGTTATGCTTTGCGGGCCGATGGATTTCAGGCTAATGGATTTGAAGATGCGGAATCCCTATATCAGGCCATGGCCCAAAAACTTCCCGATCTTTTTATCCTGGATATTATGTTGGAGGAGGAATCGGGCTACGATATTCTTCAAAAGCTGAAAACCCATGCTTCCACCCGGAGACTTCCCGTCATGATGCTGACAGCAAAGACGGCGGAGTATGATAAGGTGAAGGGGCTGGATATGGGGGCGGATGACTATGTGACCAAGCCCTTCGGTGTTATGGAATTGCTTAGCCGGATCAAGGCTATACTCCGCCGCTACGGAGTTAGCGAGAAACACCAGGTCCTCCAATTGGGATCCTTGTGCCTGGATCCTGATAAGCGTACCGTTGAAGTTGACGGAAAAGCGGTTGAGTTGACCTTCAAGGAGTTCGAACTCCTTTATTACTTAATGGATAACCTGGAACTGGTTCTTTCCCGGGACCAGATCATGGAAGAAGTTTGGGGTTACGAGTATGCGGGGGAGACCAGGACGGTAGATGTCCACATCCGTTCCCTTCGCCATAAGTTAGGCGATGGAGCCCGTTATATTCACACTGTCCGCAATGTCGGTTATAAGATGGAAGCAGAATTATGAAAAAGAGACTTCGTATTCGGTTTTTGCTGGCCTCCCTGGCCCTGATTTTGATTTCTTTGCCCTTTGTATTTAATGCAGCCCTTCAGTCAGCCGCAACGCTGGAAAATGATATGGCAAAGTCTATTGCCAGCAGTTTTGAAGGAATGCCGAAGGATGCCTTAAATCAAGTGATTTCCCGATCGAAAGAGAAGGAAGAAGGTTCTCGGGTTGACATCCAACTCATTAACGAAGAAAGCCGGACGCAAAACCCCAGCTTTCATGACCACCAGGGCAATCGTTATGAAGTGAAATCTCATCCGATCAGTTACCGGGAGATTTTCTTTTCACTGGGGAAGTCCATCCTCGCCTTCCTTCTTTTTATGGCCCTTTTCTCTGTCCTCCTTGCACGTCGTCTTTATCGGGCTGCACTTCGCCCCTTCCGGTCCATGGCTTCCTACCTGGCCTCGCTGACTCGGGGAGACTATTCGGTGGAAGCTCCGCCGATTGAGGAGGAGGAGGCTCTGGCTGATCTTTTGGGAACACCTGAAGACCGTAGGGTATTTGCTGACCAGCTTCGGGAAATTCGTGAAAACGAAAATATGCGTCGGCAGTTTACAGCCAACATTTCCCATGAACTCAAGAGCCCTCTGACCTCTATCATCGGTTATGCCGAAATGATGGAGTCGGGAAAGGTTGATAAAGAGGATAGCCTGCGTTTCGCTTCGATCATCCGCAAGGAGGGTGACCGCCTCCTCACCATTATCGATCAGGTTATCCAGCTTTCTAAGTTTGATACGGGCATGGCCTATATGAACCATCTGGAAGAATTTAACCTGACGGAAATCATCGGTTATGAGTTGGCCAATCGAACCGATTATGCCTTGGAACATGGCGTTGACCTCAGTGCCCGAGTGCTTTCCATCGAGAATCCAGAGGATTCCCCGGTCGAGAATCTTGAAGAGCCTCCGGCAGTAGATGGCTTTAGGGATTCCCTTTGGACCAGCCTGGAGCCGGGAGCTGACCAACCGGCCATTTATATGACGGGGAACCGGAGGATGATCGAAGAAATTGTGGATAACCTCATTTCCAACGCCATTAAATATGCCGGAAAGGATCATGCCCAGGCGGAGGTGAAGCTTTCCGAGGACGAGAATTGGATCCACTTGACGGTGAAAGACAATGGGATCGGGATTTCCGAGGAGGATCAGGGGCACATTTTTGAGCGATTCTTTGTGGTCAATGCCGCTCGAACCAAGACCGACAAGGATGGAACGGGATTGGGTCTTTCCTTGGTCAAGCATTCCGTCGCCATTCACAAGGGCTGGATTAAATTGGAATCCACCCTGGGCAAGGGGTCTAGGTTTACCATTGGCCTGCCTAAGGATCCCAAAAACGGACGGACTAACTACACCAGGGATGAATTCTTTATAGAAACCGGAGCAAGGAATAAGAAAGGAGAAAACAATGAGAATGCGGGCACTTGAAACCATTCAAAAAGAGCGAATGATTATGGCGGTGAAGTCCGATAAGGAGCTGGACATCGCCCTTCGGTCAAAGCCCACGATCATCTTTCTTCTTTATGGGGACATCATGACCCTTCCTCAGGTTGTTCAACGCATCCAAGGTCGACGGAAGATGGCCATCGTCCACCTTGACCTCATCATGGGCCTGTCCAGTCATGAGATGACTGTGGACTACCTCCAACGGGTTATCCAGGCTGACGGGATTATCACCACCCACCCCAACCTGGCCGCTAAAGCCCATGAAAACCACTTTTTCTCCATTCTTCGCTATTTCCTCCTGGACTCCCTTTCCTTGAAGAATCTCCAGAGCCAGGTGGATAAGCACCGCCCCACGGTTCTCGAGGTCCTGCCCGGTATCATTCCCACGGTTATCCCTGAGATACAGGAAAAAGTGGATATTCCCATTATTGCCGGCGGCTTTATTCGAACCCAGGAACAAGGCTTGGCCGTTCTTGAGCATGGAGGGTTAGCCCTATCCTCTTCTTCTTCAGATCTTTGGGCCCAGGCTGACCGTTTCGTTCTTCCCCATGATCCTGCGAGCAAATAAGTCCCGGAGGGTATACATACATAGGAATCGCCGGTAGAAAAGAAAGTGAAAAAAGGAAAACCGAAAGAAAGACCCTTTTTTAGGGCCTTTTTCTTCATAAGGAGGAAGTATGGAAAAAGTTTATGACAATATTATCCTGGGAGCAGGACCGGCCGGACTTTCAGCGGCCATATACAGTGGACGGGCGAGGGTAGATACCCTGCTGATCCAGGAGGCCCAAGTCGGGGGCCAGGTCGCCGACACCAACGACATCCAAAACTATCCCGGACAGATGGTGGAAGGGGAGTCGGGCCCCGACCTGGTTGATCGGATGAGCCGGCAGGTGGACCGCTTTGGTGCCGACCGGGTGACCGATACGATTCAGTCCGTCGATTTGCAAGGGGAGATCAAAGTTCTTCATGGCCTTGAAGGGGATTACCGGGGAAAGAATGTCATCCTGGCAACCGGTTCCCACCCCCGGAGAATCGGCTGCAAAAATGAGGACAAGTTCATCGGCAAGGGTATTTCTTTTTGTGCCACCTGTGATGCCAACTTCTTTGAGGACTATGAGATCTATGTCGTGGGCGGAGGGGATGCTGCCGTTGAAGAGGCCATCTACCTGACTAAGTTCGCTAAAAAGGTGACCATCATCCACCGGCGAGACAAGCTCCGTGCAACGGAATCCATTCAAGAACGGGCCTTTTCCAACGACAAGCTGGATTTCATCTGGGATAGCGTCGTAGAAGAGGTGGAAGGGGATCCTATCTTGAATAAAATGGTTGTCCGAAATGTAAAAACGGATGAAAAAAAGGTCATTGAGGCCGATCCTGATGACGGACTCTTCGGACTTTTTGTTTTTATCGGCCACCTTCCCAACACGGACCTTTTCAAGGATCAGGTGAACCTGAGCGAGCAGGGGTATGTGGTTACGGATGAGAATATGCAGACCAATGTTCCCGGGGTCTATGCGGCCGGGGATGTTCGGGAAAAAGCCTTCCGTCAGGTGGTCACCGCCTGTGCGGATGGGGCCATCGCCGCCCTTATGGTCGAGAAATCCTTAACGGAATATTAAAAGGAATGGTCGTGAACCTTTGCATCAGGCCATTTGATCGGGGTCCGGGTAAAACCGGACTCTTTTTTTAGGAAAACATTTGACAAGCGTTTTTTCTACGAGTATACTAAACGTATAGTAACTACTATTTGAGAAGAGTGAGCGGTAGTGCTTGATAGGTTTTCGCTTGCTCGAATAGATTGTCATTGGGCAGGCTTGGCCGGCCCATTTTTTTATGAAGGCAAATGAGGACCGGCTTGGGCTTTCGGTTTTTTGCCAAAAATTCGCCGATCGCTGAAAACGTATCCAACCCGGACAAAAACCATGGAGGTATCAAATGAAAAAAGAAATCTATGACGTCATCCTCATTGGCGCCGGTGTCACGGGATCTTCCATTGCCTACCAACTCTCTAAGAAGAAAGGAAACTTTCTGGTCCTAGAGGAAAAGGGTGATGTATGCGAAGGGGCATCCAAAGCCAATTCCGGCATTGCTCATGGGGGCTATGATGCGGAACCCGGCTCGATGAAGGCAAAAATGAACATGGAAGGAATTGCCATGATGGAGGAGATGGCCAAGACCCTGGCCTTTCCCTACCACAAAATCGGAACCTTTGTCCTTTGCCACAGTGAAGAAGATCGGCCGGCACTTGAGGCACTCTATCAACGAGGCTTGGAGAACAAGACTCCGGGCATGCGAATTGTTGAGCGGGAGGAGCTCCTGGAGATGGAGCCAAATATTACCGATGAGATTGTAGCCGGTCTCTATTGCTCGGAGGCCGGAGTCATCGATCCCTTTGCGACCACCATCGCCTTTGCTGAACAGGCTAATGTGAATGGAGTTGACTTTAAGTTCTACCAAAGGGTCATCGGCATCGAAGAGGGCGAGGACGGAACTTGGTTGGTCCGGACCCAAAATGAAGTCTATGAGACCAGGGCAGTGGTCAATGCAGCCGGTCTCTATTCCGACCGGATCCACAATATGGCGTCCAAGGAAGATGACTATCAAATCCTTCCACGAAAGGGCGAATATATGCTCCTGGACCGGGATGCGGATGGGATCGTCAACCACGTCATCTTCAACCTGCCTACGGATAAGGGGAAAGGAATTCTCGTTTCGCCAACAATTGATGGCAATGTTTTGTTAGGACCAACATCTGAATTCGTTCCTTCAAAAGACCAGACTCAGACCACGCAGGAGCGTTTGGATTATGTGAAGGAGTCAGCGGAACACATGATCAAGGGCGTTCCTTATTCCCTGGTCATTACGTCATTTACGGGTGTTCGAGCCCATGAAAAAGGCGGGGATTTCATTCTTGAGGAGTTCAAGCCGGGCTTCTTCGACTGCGTGGGCGTGGAATCTCCGGGATTAACCTCATCTCCTGCCATAGGCGTGTATATGGCAAACTTAGTCCAGGAACGGCTACAGCTGCCGGAAAATGAAGACTTTATCGCAGAGCGAAAGGGTTTCACCAAAACCCGGGAAATGTCCCTCGAAGAACGCCAGGAATTGATCAAAAAAGATCCGGCTTATGGACGGATTATTTGTCGATGTGAATCCGTATCGGAAGGTGAAATCCTGGAAGCAATCCGTCATCCTCTGGGAGCCAAGTCCCTGGATGGGATTAAGCGTCGGGTACGGGCAACGGCAGGTCGCTGCCAGGCCGGTTTCTGCACCCCTCGCCTCATCGAGCTTCTTGCCCAGGAGTGGGGTGTCGGTTGGGATGAAATCAACAAAAAAGACCTGGATGCTTATCTATTAACCGGGCATGTGAAGTAAGGAGGACGACATGAAAGACTATGATTTAGTCGTGATCGGCGGAGGGCCGGCGGGACTGGCCGCAGCCTGCCAAGCCTATGATAGTGGAGTGACGTCCATCTTAATTGTAGAAAGAGACCAGGTTTTGGGCGGCATCCTTAACCAGTGCATACATAACGGTTTCGGCCTTCATATGTTCAAAGAGGAGCTGACCGGACCGGAATATGCCGAGCGTTATATTGAAATGGTCCGGGAAAGAGGGATTGACTATCTTTTGGATACCATGGTCATCGACCTGTCCATGGATAAGACTGTCACTCTCATGAGCCGGAAGGATGGCCTGACCCAGATCCATCCCAAGGCGGTCATCCTGGCCATGGGCTGCCGGGAACGTCCTCGGGGTGCCCTTAACACACCGGGTTCCCGTCCTTCCGGAGTGTTCACTGCCGGAACAGCCCAGCGTCTGATGAACATCGACAACTATATGCCCGGCCACAGGGTAGTCATCCTGGGTTCCGGTGATATTGGGCTCATCATGGCCCGCCGGATGATCCTGGAAGGGGCTGAAGTCGTCTGTGTTGCTGAGGTTATGCCTTTCTCCGGCGGACTTAAGCGAAACATTGTCCAGTGTTTGGATGACTACGATATTCCCCTCTATTTCAACACCACTATTACCAAGATCGTGGGCCAGGAACGGGTAACCGGGGTCTGGCTGGCAGAGGTGGATGACCATATGAAGGCGATTGAAGGAACCGAACGCTTCATTGAATGTGATACCGTCCTTCTCTCCGTTGGTCTGATTCCTGAAAATGAGCTGACCTGGAAGGCGGGGATCCGTCGTGATCCTCTGACCAAGGGTGCAGCGGTTAACGACCGGTGGATGTCTTCTGTTCCGGGTATTTTTGCTTGTGGCAACGTCCTCCATGTTCATGACCTGGTGGATAACGTTTCAGAAGAAGCCATGATCGCGGGTCGCAATGCGGCTTTATATATCAAAGATGAATTTACGGATCCGTCTGATGAGCCGGTTCCCGTAACCCCCGGTGATGGCGTGACTTATACTTTGCCCCAGCACATTAACCTATCGACCATGGCCGATGAGGTCAAGCTTTCTTTCCGGGTGCGGAAGACTTCCCACCTCTCTTCGGTTGTGGTGACTATGGATGGGGAAGAGGTCTCTCGCCAGAAGAAGCATGCCCTGGCTCCCGGACAGATGGAGCAGGTCACCATAAAGAAAGAGGACGCCTTCCGGATCAAGCCCTCTCAGATTAAGATTAGAGTGGAGGATTGACATGACTATTCATGAATTAACCTGCATCTCTTGCCCTCTCGGTTGCCAGATGAAAGTGGAAGTCGATGACCAGGGTCAAGTGGTCTCGGTTACGGGCAACACCTGTAAAAGAGGGGAAATTTATGCGAAAAAAGAAGTGACCAACCCCCAGCGTATGGTCTGCTCCACCGTCCACCTCATGGGAGGGACCATGCCCCTTGTCGCTGTAAAAACAAAAGAGCCTGTGAGCAAGGCGAAAATATTTGATGTCATGGACGAGGTTCGGCACCTCACGGTCGATGCCCCTGTCCATGTGGGAGATATCATCAAAGAGGACATTGGAGGGACCGGTGTAGCCCTGGTGGCTACTCAAGAGCGGCCAGCACGCCGGTGAAGAAGGAATGAGAACATCCAAGTGTTGAAAGCCGGTCTTTCAACCAACCACGCCTAGTGCAACAGAAAGGAAGATTTATGCCAAAGTATGTAATGGCCTTAGATGCCGGAACCACTTCGAATCGTTGTATCTTATTTGACCACGAAGGAAACATCAAATCCGTTGCTCAGAAGGAGTTTACTCAGTACTTCCCCCATCCCGGTTGGGTAGAACACGACCCCAAGGAAATTTGGTCCACCCAAATCGGTGTTGTCATGGAGGCTATGGCTAAAGTTAATGCCACCGCCAAAGACATCGCCGCCATCGGTATCACCAACCAACGTGAAACCACCATCGTGTGGGATAAAGAAACCGGTGAGCCCGTCTACAATGCTATCGTTTGGCAGTGCCGTCGTACTGCTGACTATGCCGCTGAACTCGTGGACAAAGGCTATACAGACACCTTTAAGCAGAAGACCGGTCTGGTCCTCGACCCCTACTTCTCCGGAACCAAGATCCACTGGATTCTTGAGAACGTCCCCGGTGCACGGGAGAGAGCAGAAAAGGGTGAGCTCCTCTTCGGCACCGTTGATACCTGGCTGATCTGGAAACTGAGTCAGGGGAAGGTCCATGTCACGGACTACTCCAACGCTTCCCGTACCCTGCTCTATAACATCCAGGACCTCTGCTGGGATGATGAAATCCTTGAAATCCTCGACATCCCCAAGTGCATGCTGCCTGAGGTCAAACCTTCCTCTTATGTTTATGGACAAGCCATCATTAATGGCGAAGAAATCCCCATTGCCGGTGCTGCCGGTGACCAGCAGGCCGCTCTCTTCGGCCAGACCTGCTTCGAACAAGGTGAAGCAAAGAATACTTATGGAACCGGTGCCTTCCTTCTCATGAATACCGGTGAGAAGCCTGTCTTTTCCAAGAACGGTCTGGTGACCACCATCGCCTGGGGCCTGGAAGAAGGAAAAGTCTCCTATGCCCTTGAAGGTTCTATCTTCGTCGCCGGCTCCTCCGTCCAGTGGCTCCGTGACGAACTCCGCATCGTCGATTCCGCCATCGACACGGAATACTATGCCACCCGCGTCAAGGACACCGATGGCGTCTATGTTGTTCCCGCCTTCACCGGCCTGGGTGCTCCCTATTGGGATCCCTATGCACGTGGTGCCATCGTCGGTATCACCCGTGGAACCAACCGCTACCACATCGTTCGTGCCACCCTGGAATCACAGGCCTTCCTGTCGAACGACGTTCTCCAGGCCATGTCCCAGGATTTGGGTGCCCCCCTCAAAACCCTCAAGGTTGACGGTGGTGCCTGTGCCAACAACTTCCTCATGCAGTTCCAGTCCGACATGAGCCAAGTTGAAGTTCAGCGTCCGAAAGTTCTTGAAACCACCGCACTCGGCGCTTCCTACCTGGCCGGTCTTGCCGTCGGTTTCTGGAAATCTAAAGAAGACATCATGAAGAACTGGACCATTGACCGGACCTTCGAACCCTCCATCTCCATTGAAGAACGCGATCAGCTCGATGCCAACTGGCAACAAGCCGTTAAACGCTCCCTCAACTGGGCAAAAGACGTAAAGTAATCTAAAAAGGGGCCCGCTCTTGCTTAGGCAAATCCTTCGGATTTGCCTAAGCAAGAGCGGGCCCCTTTTTATCTTGTGGGGTGGGATTTGACGAAACCCAGGACAAAAGAAACCCAGGCTCACTTTCGCTTAGGCAAATCCTTCGGATTTGCAATGCGCTCAAGCTGAGCCTGGGTTTCTTTTGCTTGTGTGGGGTCGGGGTGGGCGGCGGCTCTGGGACAGGGGGGTTCCTGGCCAGCAGTGAAATCAAGCCCCGCCCAGGGCATGGCTTCCCTGGCTAGTAGCGAAATCGGGCTCCAGCCAGGGCGTGGTTTCCCTGAGTCATAGCGGAATCGAGTGATGAGCCCTGATTATTTTGAGAATATTAAGAATATCAGGGTCCGGAGCCCTGTCAACTCGTAGGTTCTCAAAAATGTCAGGGTCGAAAAAAGCCCTGACAAAAAAGCTGATGGGCAAGAATATCAGGGTTTCAAACCCTGTCAAATTGGAGAACCTTGAGAATAGCAGGGTGAAAAAGGGCCCTGTTAATTTGGCAAATGGTAATATTATCAGGGTCTGAAACCCTGACAAATTGTTTAATCTCAAGAATATCAGGGCTCGGAGCAGCCCGGAGCCCTGACAATTCGCCAAATTGCAAGATAATCAGGGTTGAAGAGATTCTAGGCATTGAATCTTTGTGAACGATATAATGCCGGTGCATAGTTTCTTACCTAGTCAAAGCCCCCGGAAAGTAGACCTCATGGTCTGAATTTCGGGGGTTTTTGCCTGCCGGGGCCACACAGAAATTTATCCACAATCACACCTTGAAGGAAAACCTTTGGCTTGTTATAATAAACCTATGGCTATTCTGAGAATTGCTCTACCGATTTTCCGATGGGAAAAGTCGTGGGGAAACGGGGGAGACTATTTTATACCAGGAGGAAATAATGAAAAAATATGACAGCAAGAATATCCGCAACTTAGCCCTGGTTGGGCATAGTGGTTCCGGGAAGACAACCCTTTCGGAATCCTTGCTCTACTTATCCAAGGCCCTAGCCCGGCCGGGGAAGGTGGAAGACGGAAACACCGTCTCTGACTGGGATAAGGAAGAGATCGCTCGACAGATTTCCATTTCCCTGAGTGTTCTTCCGGTGGAATGGAAAGAGACGAAGATCAACCTCCTGGACGCTCCCGGATATTTTGACTTTGCCGGCCAGGTCCTGACCGCTCTCCGGGCTTCGGAATCGGCTCTTATGGTCATCGATGCGTCAGCCGGTATAGAAGTCGGTTCTGAAATCTACTGGAATTATATGGAGAAAATTGACCTTCCCCGGATCATCTTCCTGAATAAGATGGATAAACCCAATGTGGATTTCAACACACGGATTCATGAACTTCACCAGGAATTTGGAAAAAAGGTTTTACCCCTGACATTAACCTTAGGCATGGGTGAAGATTTTGAGGGCATCATCGACATTATGGAGATGAAAGCCTATAAATATGATAACTTCAAAGTTAAGGAAGTGGAGGTTCCTGAGATTCGGGTGGAAGAGGCAAAAGCGGCCTTCAATGAAATCGTTGAAGTGATTGCCATGACCGACGATGACCTCATGGAGAAGTATTTCGCCGGTGAGGAATTTACCGATGATGAGGTCCGTCGAGGCCTGTCAGCGGCAATCCTCAATGGATCAGCCGTCCCCCTGATTGCCGGTTCTGCAACCATGGGTGCCGGATTGGACCTCCTCCTGGATGCTGTCAAGAAGTATATGCCGGCCCCCAACTCCCCGGGCGTCAACCTGGGCTTCCGTCCTGAAGAAGGAGAACTTCCGGAAGTGGACAAGAACGGGCCTCTTAGTGCAGTCATCTTCAAGACGACGGTTGACCCCTACGTGGGAAAGATTTCCTACGTCAAAGTCGTATCCGGCAGCCTGAAAAAGGGCGATATTTATAACGCCTCCAAGGACAGCTCTGAACGGCCCTCCGGCCTCTTCTTCATGAGAGGAAAGACCCAGGAAGATACAGATGAGATTGTGGCCGGAGATATTGGTGCTTTCGCTAAGCTGGATAAAACTGAAACAGGGGATACCATCTCTGATAAGGATCATGTTGTTCGCTACAAGGGTCTGAAACTGCCTGCCTCAAACCTCACCTTCGCCATCCAGGCCGACTCCAAGAACGACGAGGATAAACTGACACCGTCCTTAAACAAGTTATCTGAGGAAGATGGCACCTTCCAGTTGGACCGCAATGCCGATACCAAGCAGCTCCTGATTCGGGGACTGGGTAATGTCCAGTTGGAGGCCATGATGAACAAGCTCAAGACCAACTATGGGGTCAATGTCCACCGGGTACCCCTGGTTATTCCTTATAAAGAAACCATTCGGAAGACGTCCGAAGTTCAAGGTCGCCATAAAAAACAATCCGGTGGTGCCGGACAGTTCGGAGATGTGTGGATCCGTTTTGAGCCCATTGATGAGGGCTTCGAGTTCGATGAGGAAGTCTTTGGCGGAGCCGTTCCCAAAAACTTCTTCCCCGCTGTCGAAAAAGGCCTGGAAGAATCCCTGGGATCCGGTCCCCTGGCCGGCTACCCCGTAACGGGAATCAAGGCCGTCCTCTATGACGGGTCCTACCACCCCGTCGACTCCAATGAAATGGCTTTTAAGACCGCCGCTCACATTGCCTTCAAAAAAGGCGTGACAGAGGCTAACCCTGTTCTTCTCGAACCGGTGATGACCCTCCAGGTCACTATCCCTGATGCCTACTTAGGGGATATTATGGGCGATATGAATAAGAGACGGGGGCGGATTCTCGGTATGGAACAGGATGAGGACGGCAACCAGATTGTCAACGCAGAAGCCCCCTTTGCTGAGTTAACCGAATATGCCATCGACCTCCGGTCTATGACCCAGGGTCGGGGATCCTTCACTATGGACTTCAACAGCTATGAAGAGGTTCCCCACGAGATAGCTGAAAAGATCATTGAGGAAGCGAATATCGAAGAATAATTGGAATCGAATCCCTGGAAGTGGTCAGGCCCCGGCCCGGGGCCCGGCTCGAAAGGGATTTTTCCCTGTCAAGAAAGGATGGAGGAAAAGATGAAAGAAAAGAACCACCGGATTGAGGAAGACTCCCTGGGGAAAATGGAGGTGGATGCAGACGCTTATTATGGGGTGAATGCCCTTCGTGCCCGGGAGAATTTTAGTATTACCGGTCTCTGCCCGGATCGAAATTTCACCCGATCCCTGGTGGAAGTGAAGAAGGCCTGTGCTCTGACTAACCACGAAGTGGGGCTCTTATCCAAGAAAAAGACTCAGGCCATCGTTAAAGCCTGTGACCGGATTTTAGATGGCGAGTTTTTGGACCAGTTCATTACCGATGCCATCCAAGGTGGTGCGGGAACTTCCTTCAATATGAATGCCAATGAGGTCATCGCCAACATTGCCATTGAAGAGTTGGGTGGGGAAAAGGGAGACTATTCCATACTCCATCCCAACGACCACGTCAATATGGGCCAGTCGACCAACGATGTCATCCCCACGGCCGGAAAGATGACCATGATTCGGTATTTTGTAGACCTGGGCGAGGAAGTGGAGGCTCTGGTGGACTCCCTGGACCAGAAGGCCCATGAGTTCGACAAATACGTCAAGATCGGTCGGACCCAGCTGGAAGATGCCGTTCCCATCCGCCTGGGCCAGGAATTCTCCGCCTACGCCTCCGTCATGCGGAGGGACGTCAAGCGGATTCAGCAAGGGATTGTCAAGCTTTCCTCCGTCAACCTGGGAGGGACAGCCACCGGAACCGGCCTCAACGCCGACCAGCGCTATGTCAAGATGGTGGTCCCCTGCCTGTCCAGGGTGTCCGGCCTTGACCTGGTCCAGGCTGAGGACCTCATCGACGGGACCCAGAACCTGGACGCCTTCCTCTATGCTTCCTCCATCCTGAAAATCTTAGCTACCTCGCTCTCCAAGATCTCCAACGACTTCCGCCTCATGGGGTCAGGCCCCATCACGGGCCTTGGAGAAATCCAGCTCCCACCCCGCCAGGCCGGGTCCTCCATCATGCCGGGCAAGGTCAACCCCGTCATCCCCGAGGTGGTCAACCAGGTCTGCTTCAACGTGGTTGGCAACGACATGACCGTGACCATGGCCGTCGAAGCCGGCCAGTTGGAGCTCAATGCCTTCGAGCCCGTCATCTTCCACAACCTCTTTGAAAATTTCCGGTCCCTGATCGGGGGCGTCCACACCCTCCGAATCAACTGCGTGGACGGAATCAGCTCGGATAAGAAGCGGTTGGACAAGATCGTTGAGGCCTCCATCGCCTCCGTCACCGCCATCGCCCCCCACATCGGCTACGTCAAGGCCTCCCAGATTGCCAAAAAGGCCCTCCAATCCCACAAGACCGTCCGGGACCTTGTCCTGGAAGACAAGCTCATGGACCCCGACGTTTTGGATGCCATCCTGGACCCCTACCGGATGACCATGCCCGGCGTCATCGAAGAGGACCGGATCAAGAAGGAGGAAGACCTTGACTGAATTCCGCCGAGAACATGATTCCATGGGGGAGGTCATGGTCCCCGCCGACAAGTATTGGGGAGCCCAAACCGAGCGGTCCCTGGAAAACTTCCCCCAAAATACCGACCGGATGCCCATGGACCAGATCCGGGCCATCGCCCTGGTGAAGAAGGCCGCTGCCATAGTCAACGACCGGGCGGGCCGGCTCCCCCAAGGGGCCATGGAGGCCATCTGCCGAGCGGCCGATGAGGTCATGGAAGGGAAGCTGGACGACCACTTCCCCTTGACCGTCTGGCAGACCGGGTCCGGGACCCAGACCAACATGAACGTCAATGAAGTCCTGGCCCACCGGGGGAATGAGATCCTGGGACAGGACCTCCTCCATCCCAACGACCACATCAACAAGTCCCAGTCCTCCAACGACGTCTTTCCCACCGCCATCCACATCGCCCTCTACCGAAAGGGGAGGGAGGTCCTCCTCCCGGCCCTGGACCGGCTCATCAACGCCCTGGACCAAAAGGCCCGGGCCTATGAGGACCTGGTTAAGTGCGGCCGGACCCACCTCCAGGATGCCACCCCGGTCACCCTGGGTCAGGAACTATCGGCCTATGTGGCCTCCCTCCGGGGCAACCGGGAGGCTTTGGATGGGGCCCTGGACGGCCTCCTTCCCCTTCCCATCGGAGGAACCGCTGTCGGGACCGGGCTCAATGCTTTTGAGGGCTTTGATCGGGCAATGGTTGAGGTCATCAAGGACCTGACCGGCCTGGACTTCACCGTCATGGACAACAAGTTCCACGGGCTCTCTTCCAAAACCGAAGTCACCCGCCTCTCTTCGGCCATGAAAAACCTGGCCATGGACCTCTACAAGATGGCCAATGACCTCCGCTTCCTTTCATCGGGACCCCGTTGCGGGATCGGAGAGTTGAGGATCCCGGCCAATGAGCCCGGGTCCTCCATCATGCCGGGCAAGGTCAACCCCACCCAGGTGGAATCTCTGACCATGATCGCCATCCAGGTTCTGGCCGGTGATTTGGCCATTTCCTTCGGCCAGAGTCAGGGACAATGCCAGCTCAACGCCTATATGCCCCTCATCATCTACAACGGCCTCCATTCCATTGACCTCCTGGCTAAGGGGATGACGGGCTTCCGGACCAAGCTGGTGGAGGGGCTGGAGGCCAATACCGATAAGATCCGGGATAACATGGAGGCCTCTCTGATGTTGGTGACCGCCCTCTCGCCCTCCCTGGGCTATGAAAAAGCGGCGGAAATCGCCCACCATGCCTATGCCAGGAACCTGACCCTAAAAGCAGCGGCCAGGGAAGTAGGCGGCCTCAGCGAGGAAGAATTTGACCGGGCCGTGGACCCCAAGAAGATGGTTTGATTGCCGGATACCATTCTCCCGGAATGATAGGGGCTGACCGGCCCCGGATAGAAAGGAAATCTCATGAACGATGTCTTTGAACAAGCCCTTGCCCTCCATAAGGAGCTCAAGGGGAAATTGAACGTGGAACTCAAGGCTCCCCTGGAAAGCAAGGAGGACCTCTCCCTGGTCTACTCTCCCGGTGTTGCCGAACCCTGTCGGGCCATCGCGGATGACAAGGAAGCTGTCTATGACTACACCTGGAAGGGGAATTCCGTTGCTGTTATCTCCGATGGATCCGCCGTTCTGGGTCTGGGCAACATCGGTCCCGAGGCCGCCCTCCCGGTCATGGAAGGCAAGTGCTGCCTCTTCAAACGTTTCGGCGATGTCAACGCTATCCCCCTGGTCCTGGACACCCAGGACACCGAGGAAATCATCAAAACCGTCAAACTCCTGGCCCCCGGCCTTGGCGGGATCAACCTGGAGGACATCTCCTCCCCTCGCTGCATCGAAATTGAGACTCGACTGAAAAAGGAACTGGATATCCCCGTCTTCCATGACGACCAGCATGGGACCACCATCGTGGTTATCGCCGGCCTCATCAACGCCCTCACCCTGGTGGGGAAGAAGTGGGAGGACCTGACCGTGGTCATGTCCGGCCTGGGTGCTGCCGGCTCCTCCATTCTCCGCATGCTTAACAAGCTGGGCGTGGCCAACATCTACGGCTTCCGGTCCACCGGTATCCTCAACCGCAAGGACAAGGATTCCTACACCAACCCCTTATATAAGGAGCTGGCCGAAGAAACCAACAAGGATGCCGAAGACCTGACCCTGGAAGAGGCCATGGCCAAGGCCGATGTCTTCATCGGCGTCTCCGTCCCCAATAAGATTACGGCCGACATGGTCCGGTCCATGAAGAAGGACCCCATCATCTTCGCCCTGGCCAACCCCGATCCCGAAATCGACTACGATGTCGCCAAGGAAGCCGGAGCCCGGGTCATGGGAACCGGCCGGTCGGACTACCCCAACCAGGTCAACAACGTCCTGGCCTTCCCCGGCCTCTTCAAGGGTGCCCTCTCCGTCCACTCCTCCGCTATTTCCGAAGAAATGAAGCTGGCTGCTGCCCAGGCCATCGCCGACATCATTCCGGATGAGGAAATCAGGGAAGATTACGTCATCCCCTCACCCTTCGACCCCAAGGTCCCCGATGCCGTCGCCAAGGCCGTCGCCCAAGTCGCCATCGATCAGGGCCTGGCCCGGAAGACCAACTAGGATCACCTCCACTGTTTGAAAAAAGGGAGAAGTGCAAATTCTTGCACTTCTCCCTTTTTTTGTGCCGGGGCGGGGTCATGAGGTTTTCCAGAGTAGCACCGCCCTGACCGATAGTGGGATCCGGGGCTTCCCAGGGAAGGGCAAGCCGCTTGCAGCGGTGGTTCATGGTGCAGGCTCTGGACCCTGATATTCGCTGGCCTGTAAAATTGTCAGGGTACCGGGCCCTGATATTCCTAAAATTTTATGGATTATCAGGGTTTCCGCCCCTGATATTTTCACAATCTGACAAAAAAGCAGGGCCTTTTTTCACCCTGTTTTTCTTATAATTCAGCAAATTGACAGGGTTTTATGCCCTGATTTTCTTGCCATTTGGCCAATTATCAGGTTTTTTTCGCCCCTGATTCTCTTTTGATTTAGCAAATTGTCAGGGCTCCGGACCCTGATATTCCTGAAATTCTCCGGATTATCAGGGCTTTCGACTCCGGCTGGATCCCAATTCCGCACTCAGCCATTTCCCGGGGCGGTGCCCCCGGCCTCCGCTGCCCACCATCCCTACAACTGTTTGACGGGGATGTGGTTCCGCTCAAAGAGGGTCAGGGCATAGTCATCGATCCGGTAGCCCTCATGATAGTAGACCGCCACGATCCCGGCCTGGATGAGGGCCTTGGTGCAGTTGAGGCAGGGGAAGTGGGTGACATAGCAGGTGGTTCCCTTGACGGTGATGCCTTCTTTAGCACAGTAAAGGAGGGCGTTCATCTCGGCGTGGATGGTGGCGATGCAGTGGCCATCTCGCATGGTATGGCCCACCTGGTCACAGTGGGGGTTGCCCGATAGGGCTCCGTTATAGCCGGTGGACACGATACGGTGGTCCGGATTGACCAGGACGCAGCCCACATAGGCCCGGTCGCAGGTCCCTCTCTGAGCCACCCCCTGGGCCAGCTCCATAAAATATTCATCCCAAGATTTTCTTGCCATCTCATTACCTCCCTTTTTCTCCCATATTGTCTCAATGGATCCCGAATGGTTCCAAATTGACCCATTTCTTCCCACAGGATGCCTCCGATCCACTAGAATAGAAGAAGGATCTGCTTTATTTTACCAGAAAGAGGGAGGGGAGGACCGCCATGTTTCCCTACAACGACCAACAATGGGAAGCCATCCGGACGACGGAGGGGCCTGTATTAATCATCGCCGGGCCGGGTACGGGAAAGACCCGGACGATGGTGGGACGGGTCCGGTACATTTTGGAACAAGGCCTGGCCCGGCCGGAAGAAATCATGGTGACCACCTTCACCCGAAAGGCCAAGGCGGAAGTCCTGACCCGGCTGGGCCGGGAGGAAGGGGATCCGGGCGAACAAGCCGGTTCTGCCGGGAGTCTGGCCTCCCTGGCCGGCCAGGTCAATGTAGGCAACTTCCACCAGATCGGCCAGTCCATCATCGAAGAAAACATCGACAAGACGGCCTACCTCCCCGGCTTCCGGCGGGTGGGTGAGGTCGCTATCGCCTACCTGGTCGACCGGTCCTGGCCCGCCCTGACGGGCCTAAGTCCGGAAAGAGAGATGGTCCGGGAGGACCTGGCCGCTGCCATGGCCCTCCTCTTTCCCCGCCACAACCCCCGGGACCCCCGAACCCTGACCTACCGGAAGAAGGATTACCTCCGGCTTATGGACCGGGTTCGTGAGGGCTTCGCCGACCTGACCGTCGACTGTCCCGAGACCCGGGCCGCCCGCCTCCTCCTGGACCGCTTCCGGGCCATGCTCCGCCACTACAATATCATGGACCACTCCGAAGTCCTCTACCAGACCATGGAGCTTTTGGAAGACCCCGAGGTCCTGGCTCATGTCCAGACCCGGGCCAAATACCTCATGGTGGATGAGTACCAGGATACCAACCCCGTCCAGGAGGCCATCCTCTCCCGGCTGGCCCGGGAGACCGGCAAGCTCTGCGTGGTGGGGGATGACGACCAGTCCCTCTACCGCTTCCGGGGGGCGACCGTAAAAACCCTTCTGGCCTCCCCCCGCCGCTATCCCGGGAGCCGGACCCTCTATCTGACCACCAACTACCGGTCCGGCCGGCGGATTATGGCCACCGCCGGAGCCTTCATTGACCGGCCCTTTGGGACCGACCGGGACCGGGCTATCCGGGATAACCGCTTCCCCAAGGCCATTACCGTCCCCCCGGAAAGGCCGGAGGGAGGCGTCTACAAATGGATCGAGGAGGATCCCGACAGATGGGCCCAAAAGCTGGTCCACCTGGTCAAGGAAGCCCACGGCAAGGGCCTGGCCTATCGGGATATGGCCATCCTCTCCCACTCCGTTAACCCCGGCTACAACCCCTCCATCCGCCGGATCCTCCGGGCCATGGAGGCGGAGGGGATCCCCTGCCAATCCTCCAAGACGGAGAGCCTGGCCGGGGTAAGCCTCGTCCGCCATCTGGCCGCCTGCCTCCTGGTTACCCTCCTGACCGAAGGGGGAAAGTCAGCCGGGGGACGGGCCGCCGACCTCATGGCCCAAAATCCCGCCAGGACCCTTGTCGAAAGTCTTCCCCGGAAAGGAAGGGAGGAGAGGGAAGAGATCTTCCGGGCTTGGGACAGCTTTTGGAAAGAAGGGAAGAAGGTCCGGTTGGGGGAGGTCGCCCTGTCTTTCCTGGGCCTTCCGCCTTTCGAAGGGGCTCTGGCTAAAGCCCTGGATGGCCGAGATGAGGACCGGGACCCCGCCCTGGCCCTGGCCGCTTTTATGGCCTACCTGGATGAGATGTCCGGCTTGGTCCAAAGGCCGGAGATCAGCCAGGGGACCCGAGGCAAGGCCACCCTCCTTTTCCTGGACCACTGGATCAAGCTCCAGCAAGGCCACCTGGACTATATCGACCCCGACCAAAGGGAGGTGGAGGATGCCGTCCGGGTCATGACCATCCACCAGTCCAAGGGCCTGGAATTTTCCCTGGTCATCCTGGAGGAAGGGCGAGAGAAGTACACTTTCCGGAGACCTTCCCAGGGGGAGGACCTCCTTCCGGCCAATCCCCTCCTGGGCCACCAGCCGGCCCCTGACCTGGCCCAGGACTTGGATACCGTCCGCCAATACTATACCGCCATGACCCGGGCCAAGGACCTCCTGGTCCTAACGGCCGGCCCGGACGAAAGTCAGGGACCCCGAGGCCCCAGGGCCCTTTGGCCCCCCTTCCTCCGCCTCAACATGAGCCTGGCCACCCTGGAGATGGAGGAGGCCCTGGCCCACATCACCCCCTCCGAAGATAGAGGCGAGGGGGTCCAGGAAAGCTATGCCTACACCTCCGACCTGGCCCTCTACCGGACCTGCCCCCGGTCCTACTTCTTCTTCCGGATCCTGGGCTTTCCGCCCCGGAAGAGCCGGGCTATGGCGGAGGGGACCTTCCTCCACCGGGCCCTGGAGGCCGTCAACCGGAAAGGAGGCCGGGTTTCAGATGAGGACCTGGACAAGATTCTGGCTTCTGTGGCCGGGGGTCTGGCTGCCGGGGGAGAAGGCATCAACCCGGAAAGCCTCGACCAAGCCAGGGACCGGATCCTGGCTTACATGAGCCGAGAAAAGGACCGGGTATTGCCCCGGCTTCTTTGGGCCGAAAAAGACCTGGCCCTCTCCATGGGAAACTACCGCCTCTTCGGGAGCCTGGACTTGGTTCTGGACGATGGGACCCTGATCGACTTCAAGGCCCACATTCCTGAAAAATCCGACCTTCTCGAGACCTATATCCACCAGCTGGCCGTCTACCGGATCCTCCTGGATGCCCATTGGCCGGGTCCGGCTGCTAAGGGAAAGGGGCAGAACTTCCTCTATGACCTGTCGGCGGCCCGGGAAAAAGAAAGCCTCCGGGCCTTCCCCTTGGATGAGGAAGACCTGGAGGCTTGGAAAGGGACCATGGACCGGCTGGTGGCGGAAATTCAGGCGGGTGACTTCGGGGCTATGGCCCGGGATAGGGAAGCCTGCCGGACCTGCTCCATGGCCCCCTTCTGCTACAAGATGAGGACCATAGGGGAGTGGACACCTACTTGTCCGGAGTAACCCGCTTGTACTTCTGGTAGGTGAAAGTATATTCCCCGTCGGACATGGGTTCGGACTCATCCGTCAGGACCCATTCGGGATCCTCGCGGAGGTTGGGGATCCAGACATCCGCCTTGTCAAAGGCATGGTGGATCATGGAAATATCCGCCTCATCGGCCAGGTCCCAAAGGGCCTCGACCAGCTGGCCTCCGCCGGCCAAAAAGACTTTTTTTGTCCCGTTGGGGTTGAGTTCCTGGATGGCCTTCATGAGCCCCTCCCGGTCGTGGACCAAGGTCATCCCCTTCTGGGGCGGGAGGTCCTGGCGGGACATGACGATATTGTCCCGGTTGGGGAGGGGGCGGCCTCCCGGGAAGGTTTCCAGGGTCTTCCGGCCACAGACGATGATGTTCCCGGTCGTGACCTCCTTAAAACGCTTTTGGTCCCGGCTGATGTGATGGACCATGTCATTTTGGTAGCCGATGGCGAAGTTCTCATCCACGATAAAGATCAAGATCATAATTCCTCCTCCCCCTTTCTTCATGGGGCAATCATGGTAAAATGGTGGAAACAAAAATCATACACGGTGGTATACCCATTTTACGCATCCGGTCGCTTTTGAACAAGTTGGGAGGGTGTTTTCATGACAAAGACCAAGGCGGTGTTTGAAACCGTTCAAGACCAAATCCTGGGGGACCTTCTTTCGGGAGTCTACCAAGCCGGGGACCCGGTCCCCGACCGGGAGAGCCTGCGGATGGCCTTCCGGACCAATACCGAAACCATCGACCGGGCCATCCAGGGCCTGGAGGCCCGTGGATTGATCCGCCGGGAGGGAGAGGGCCTGGCCTTCACCCGGGACCGGGACCGCATTGCCCTGGCCCGTGAGGACCTGGTCCAAGGCCACTTCCAAGACTTCCTCGACCGGGCCCGAAAGCTGGGCATGGACGATGGGGAGATCCGGCGGTTTGTTCTGAATAAAGGAGGATTCCATGACCAAGCTAGAGGATAGGATCCGGGAGGAACTGGAGAAGACGGAGAAAAAAGAGAAGTCTTCCCCAAAAAAGAGGAAAAAGAAAAAAGACAAGGCCAAGGCGGTGGAAATGCAGGTGATTCCCGAAGTGGAGATTCCGGAGACGCCGGGCGAGATCGATGAGGAGCCGGAAGAGGTCGTGGAGACGCCTGATGAGCCGATGGAGAATGCCACGCCGGAAGAAACGCCTGCTCCTTTTGTCTATAAGCCCCGCCTGGTGGTCAAGAACCTGACCAAGTCCCTGGCCAACCAGGTCATTCTGGATGATCTCTCTTTCGACCTGGCAGAAGGCCGGGTCCTGGGCCTCATGGGCCCCAACGGGGCGGGAAAATCTACCCTCCTCCGGATCCTGGCGGGTCTCTTCCACCCGACCAAGGGGACAGTGACGGTCAATGGGGAGCCGGTGGGCCTGAAAACCAAGGGGATGGTCTCCTACTTCCCCGAAGGAGGCCTGGTCGGCTTTGGGGAGTCGGTATCCTCGGCCCGGTCCTTCTTTGTCAAGTTCTTCCCGGACTTCGACAAGGACCGGTTCGACTACTTAGTTGACCGCTTCAAGATTCCCGAAAAGCGGGTGGGCCACCTCTCCATCGGCTACCGGGTCCGCTTGTCCATGGCCCTCTGTTTGAGCCGGGAGGCCGACCTCTACCTCCTGGATGAGCCCTTGGGCAACCTGGACCCCCTGGTCCGGGACGACATCATCGACCTCCTGGTGGAGTCCGTGGGCGGCCAGGCCTCGTTTATTATCACCAGCCAGAGGGTCCGGGACATCGAATCCATTTTCGATGAGGTCATTTTCTTGGACAAGGGGAAGATCGTCAAGCAGGGACCGGCGGAGGTCCTCCGGATGGAGGAGGGCTTGTCCATGGACGACCTGTATAAAAAGATCTACCGCTAGGAGGACCTATGTGGCGTGTATTTACCCAACAGAGACGGCATAAATGGGGAAGACGGTGGGGCCTTTTTGCCATGGCTCTGGCTCTTTTTTGGACAATCGACCGGGTCCAATTCGCCTTCCTTCCCTTGGGCCTGGTCCTTCTCCTGGAGGCTTGGGAGGCTTTGGGGGAATACTTTGGGCCGGAAGCCGGACCGGCCCTCCACCTTGTCCCCCTTTCCCGGGCAAAGGAATTTGGAGGCCGATTCCTCTCCGTTCTTTTTACCGCTTTTCTCGCCTTGACCCTGGTAGCAGGGGGAGGGAAGATGGCCCGGGCCTTAGGCAGGGGAGAAACAGCCGCTTCCCTCTTTTCTGATGAGGTCTTGTCTTTCTCCCTGGTTATAGCCATCCTCGTTCAAGTTGCTTTTGTTCTCGCCCTCCTCTTTTTCCTCCAAACCCTGGGTCGTCTGGCCATGGGACCATGGAAGAAGAGGAACCCTTCCCTGCAACTCTTGCTTGACTATGTGATCCTTGTCCCCTTGATTGGCGGGTTGGCTCTGGGTGCGGATATTCTGGTTCCCCGTCTGCCGGTAGTATTCTCTCCGGCTTCCTTTTCCCTTCAGATGTGGGAGCCGGAAGCCTGGACTTCCGTCAGCCGCTTTCTATGGACCTATGCCTGTCGGGGATCCGATACAGTGGGTCTTTTTGAAGGAGAAGAGGGACTTTGGGCTCTTCCTTTAGCCCTGGTCATCTTAGCTACGGTTTTGCTCTTCACTGCCAGTGCTGTCTTGGCGGAAGATCGGATTGACGATTAGGAGGTTATTATGATGAAACGCATACGACATGAAATTCGGGATTTTTTTCCGGTCATGGCTGTCTTCTATTTCATTTTTCTCCTTTCCCATCTGGCCGGTCTTGCCTTTATTTCTCTGAAAGGAAGGTCTGTGGAAACGAGTGAGCTCTACCTCCTCCTTTCCTACCTCATCCAGGTCGCTCTCCTGGTTGCCCTGGGCATCCTGATTTCCTATAACTTTTCCAAAGAGCTGACCAGCCGGGAGGGGATTAAAACTTTCCTGACCCCCATGCCCGGTTGGAAGATTATTTTGTCTAAATACCTGGCCCTCCTCTTCCTTTGTCTGGTTTTTTATCTATTAACCCGGGCATCCTCAATATTTATCCAGGATATGTCTTTCAGGCCCCTTTATGAAAAAATTCGGACGGCTATGTTGGATCGGGGACTGTTCTTGGGCCTGGTTTGGGGCTGGTTTGAGATGGATGGCCTTGCCCTTCTTTATTTTGTCCTTTGGTGGACTATGGTTTATTTTTTCGGGGCCTTCACCTGGACGAGGCTCTACTACGGTTATCGAAGGAAGGCCTGGGCCCTGTCTCTCTCTTTCTCTCAACCCCTGGTCTTTTTTCTGGGAATCTTCTGTCTGGACTGGGCCATCTATGGGGCCAACCGCCTCCTCCCCCTCTATATCGATAAGAGGAGTATGGACCTTCATCTGGCAGAGAAAACGTCTGATAAAATCCTGGCTGTCGAGCGAATCTACCACAACGGAGTGGGTTTTTTGAAAGAATCCGGAGGGAAAATCGGTGAGAAGGCCGGTTACTCTCTTTCTTCATATGTTTTCGTTCTGGTCCTTGCCCTGGTTTTTTTCACCCTTGCCCAACGCTATTGGGAAAAACTGGACCGGTAGATCAGCAAGAAAAAGGCTGTACCGAACGATGGACTCGTTCGGTACAGCCTTTTTTTATTTACCGACCCCGAAATTTCATCCGAAGCTCAGGCCATTAATATTCGTTAAGCTTTTGAACCAGGACATCCGGGTCGATCCCGTGGGTCATGGCCCCTTGTTCGATGGATTCCATCATGGAGGCCGGGCAACCGATACAACCTAAACCCACCATCATGAGGAGCTCGATGGTCCGGGGCTTCCGTTGGATGACTTCGGAAATCAGCATATCCTTGGTGATGACAAGTTCATCTTTTTTGCCCTCATCCCTTCCATGGTCTGTATTGACATCCTGGCCTTGCAGGTTTTCTTTATTAAACATACTACCTCCTTGCTTTCCATCTCTGGATTTTATCACCAATGTGGTCTATATAATACCCAAAAGGGCTACCTTTATCTTTGATTTGAGTCAATAAAAGAAGACAGGTCTTTCAGTAAAATCCTATAGAGGTGTATACTAGGTGAGAATGTAAACCAATCAAGTGAAGGAGGCAATATGACATTCAAGAAACAAAAAGTGTATGAAGTGATCTCCGACCGGGAGAGGGAGTTACTGGAAGACTATTCCCGGGACTATATGGACTTTCTTTCCACGGCCAAGACTGAGCGGATGGCTGTGGACATCATCGTTGAGGAGGCGGAGAAAGCCGGTTTCCGTGACCTCTCCATGGCCATGGAGGAGGGGATCAAGCCGGGTGACAAGGTCTACCGGGTCAACAAGAATAAGATGGTCGTCCTCTTTGTTGTGGGTCAGGACCTGACCCTGGGCATGGACATCGTGGGCTCTCACATCGATGTGCCTCGTCTGGACCTCAAGCCCCTTCCCCTGGCGGAAGATGATAAAGTCAACATGGCCTACCTGAAAACCCACTATTACGGCGGGGTCAAGAAATACCACTGGACCAACCTTCCCCTTGCCCTTCATGGGGTTGTTTTCACCAAGGAGGGAGAAAAGGTGGACATCCACATCGGTGAGAAAGAGGATGATCCGGTCTTCTATATCAACGACCTCCTCATCCACCTCTCCCGTAAGCAGCTGGAAAAGAAGGCTGATACCGTGATTGAAGGCGAGCAGCTCCAAGTCGTCATCGGGACGGACTCCTCCGGTCAGGACGACAAGGTAAAGGAACCCATCAAGGCCAACATTTTAGCCTATCTGAAGAAGGAATACGGGATCGAAGAAGACGACTTCCAGTGTGCGGAAATTGAAGTTGTTCCTGCCGGTCCAGCCAGAGAAGTGGGCTTCGACCGGTCCCTCATCGCGGGCCATGGCCACGATGACCGGATCTGCTCCTTCGCCAACCTTCGCGGCCTCCTGGATCGGAAAGAAGGGGTACCTGACCGGACCAAGGTTGCCCTCTTCGTAGACAAAGAAGAGATCGGTTCTGTCGGCTCCACCGGGATGACCTCCAACTTCTTCGAATACGCTGTCGCCGACATCCTTTCCACCATGAAGGAGGCCTACTCGGAGCTTGATCTTAAGCGGGCCATGGGCCGGTCACGAGTTCTTTCCGCTGACGTTACCGCTGCCTATGATCCCCAATTCCCCGAGGTCTTCGACTACTCAAATTCCTCTCTCCTGGGGTGTGGAATTACCGTCTCCAAGTACACCGGATCCGGTGGAAAAGGCGGGTCCAACGATGCCAATGCGGAATACCTGGCCGAGATTCGCAAGATTTTTGACAGAGAAGGAGTCATCTGGCAGACCGGTGAACTTGGAAAGGTGGATGCCGGCGGCGGCGGGACCATCGCCTACATCCTGGCCAAATACAACATGGACGTGGTCGATTGCGGAACCGGTATGCTCTCCATGCACGCCCCCATCGAACTCGCCTCCAAAGCCGATGCCTACGAAACCTATCGGGCCTACCGGGCCTTCTTCAACGCCTAGCCGTAAGAAGTGGGTCCATGGATGAAGCCGACATGGTAAAATCCGATAGGAAATACCATCTGAAGTGATTCAAAGAGCCTGTTCGGGAGAGATTTTCCCGGGCAGGCTTTTATCTTCAGGCCTGTCTTACTGTCTTATGGCGGTTTCTCAGCCTACCGCCCATTGACGACATCCCTCTAATGTGCTAGAATGATTTATCAAGTTCCTTTATATTGGGAACATTCCAGTCTTTTTTATTTCGAAGCCATCTCGTTAAGCGAAATGCGGAAAGTTGGTGTGCCTTGATAGAAAATAAAACGATGAATTCCATCAAAAAAGAAGTGGAAGAGGCCTTGGGGAGAAACGTTGTCGTCAAGGCGGATAAGGGTCGCAAGCGGATTGTGACCAAAGAGGGAGTCCTGGAAGGGGCTTTTGAAGATGTATTTACGGTTCGGGTGACGAATAACTTTGACGTGGAGTCCACGGTATCTTATACCTACACCGACGTCTTGACCGGAACCGTGAAAATGACGATCTACTAGATCAGACGTCCAGGGAAGGTGACCGCCTTCCCTATTTTTATGCAGGAAAATGGATGGGAGTTGGACATGGAAGTGGAAATGCGGGCAAATGCAAAGATTAATTTAGCTCTTGATGTCCTGGGTGAGAGGGAGGATGGATTTCACGAGGTGGACATGATCCTTCAGGAAATTGACCTGGCGGATACCCTGTCGATTGAGGAAGGCAGGGGGGGATTTGCCCTTACCTGTGATGACCCGAGTTTGGCCCTGGACCGGAATAATCTGATTTTTAAGGCCTGGGAAGCCATGAAAGACCGGGTGGAAGATAATGCGGTGGTTATTGAGCTGGAAAAGAGGATTCCTATCCAGGCGGGTCTTGGAGGGGGGTCATCGGATGCAGCGGCGACCTTAAAAGGGCTGAATAAGCTTTGGGACCTGGACCTTAGCGATGACGTACTGGAAGAAATCGGGGCCGGGCTCGGCTCTGATGTTCCCTTTTTTATTCGGGGAGGGACCCAGAGAGGAAGGGGAAGAGGAGAGATCTTAACCCCCTTGAGGAATTGGTATGGCCACCATGTCCTTCTGGTCAATCCCGGAGAGGGCCTATCCACGGCCTATGTCTATGGCCAAGTGGAGAATTATGGAAAGATTCCTCTTGAAGAATTGGCCCACGCCATCGACAGCAATGCCGGCCATGTATCCGACCTTATGCAGAACCAGTTGGAAACGGTTACCCTGACCCTCCAACCCAAGCTTCGGCAAATCAAAAAAGAGCTCAAGGATTTGGGGGCGGACATGGCCATGGTGTCCGGCTCCGGACCAACGGTATTTGGCCTTTTTGAGGATGAAGGAATGCTGAAAAAAGCCCGGCGGATGATGGAGTCGGCCTACCCCTTCGTTTACCTTGCCTCGACCCTATAATTTTTGTGGATAAAATGGTGGAAAAAAGGCAATATATTGGGGATAAAAGCGATTACTGACCTTGAAACCACAAGGTTCCTCATGTATAATCAATCTATAGATGGGGAGCATTTTCTCCTCTAAAAATGATTTTTTTCATCCGACTTTTCGGATTTACTATATTAAGGACCCCAGCATGGCCAAAAATCCCATTTCCAACAACTCATTAGACCGTCGGGCAAAGAGATACGAGCGGAGGAGACTCCGCCGCAAGCGCAGCCAACGCCGGAGCATTCTTGCTCTTGCTTTAGCAGCAACTGTCGTCTTCTTTTCCGGACGGTTTATTATTTCTCGCCTATCCAACAACTCTTCGGCCCAGTCCTCTTTACCGGAGTCTCAAATCACCATTGTTCAGGGGACAGATGATCCGGCTAAGGAAGAGAAGGCAATCGGCAAGGACCGGGAAATCAAGTACATGACTTCCAGGGAAGCCCAATCCAAACGCCTTCTTCCCCGGACAGAGAAGAAACAGGCAGACACCTATCAAAACCGGCTAGATACCTTCCTGGTCACCAACCAGGATGTGATTTTGTATAACCGGGATTCCATCAAATCCACGGAAGTTGCGGCTCTCCCCAAGGATACTGTGGTGGAGACCTATGGCCACCAGGATGGCTGGACCAAGGTCACCTCTGTGGGGCGGGAAGGCTACATCCGAGATGAATATCTGGATGTGATCACCGATGCCTCCCAGTTTGTGGTCGTGGATGGCCACCTGATTGTCAACGCCTCCTACGGGGTAGCTACCAATTACGAAACCGTCTTTCATGAGGATGCCGCGGCAGCCCTTCGGGTCATGACCGAGGCCATGGAAAGAGATGGGGTCAAGGTGGAAGTCGCAACGACTTACCGGTCAGCCGCTGATGAGGCCAAGGAATTGGTCCTTGAAGGCAATCCGGCCCATGCCCCCCAACCCGGACACGCCGTATTTCAAACGGGCGTGGGCGTCAAGTTCTATGTTGAGGGGACGGATCCCCGCATGGACAATGAGTTTGAAAAAACCGAGGCTTTCAAATGGCTCAAGGACCATGCCCATGAATATGGCTATGTCCTCCGCTATCCGGAAGGCTCGGAGACCATCACCGGCTACCGTGCCGATCCGACCATCTTCGTTTACATCGGTATTGAAGATGCCTCGATCATTTCCAACGAAGGCCTCACCCTCGAGGTATTCTATGGTGTCCAATAGGATGCCGGAGTCATCAACTATCGTCGTTGTTATAGGTGTCGGGTAACCGGCACCTATTGGTTTGTTTGGACAAGATAAAATCCATTTTTTCTTTGGGCGGCTTTATTAAAGGATAAGGCGGTCAAGGCTTACAAAGCTAGAAAGGGCAAGGATGAAGGTATTGGTAACAGGGGGCTTGGGCTATATCGGCTCCCACACCTGTGTTGAGCTTCTCCACCATGACCATGATTTGGTGGTTGTCGACAACCTCTATAACGCCAAGGAAGAAGTTAAAGGAAAAATTGAAAAGTTGGGCCACAAGGCCATCGATTTTTACAAGGTGGACTGTCAGGATGAAGAAGCGATGGATCGGATTTTCCGGGACTATGACTTCGACTGCGTCATGCATTTTGCCGGCCTCAAAGCGGTCGGGGAGTCGGTCAGGAAACCCCTGACCTACTATGAGGTTAACCTCAATGCCAGTCTGGTCGTCCTCAAGATGATGGAAAAATACGGGGTCAAGACCATGATTTTCTCCTCCTCCGCCACGGTATATTCGCCGAAGAATGAAAGCCCCATGGTCGAGGGGATGCCGGAAGAGGCAACCAACCCCTATGGACAGACCAAGCGGATGATCGAGCAGATGATCCGGGATCTCTGCGTGGCTGATCCGGATTTCACGGGGATCCTCCTCCGCTATTTCAACCCCATCGGAGCCCACGAATCCGGCCTGATCGGGGAATCTCCGGTAGGGATTCCCAACAACCTCATGCCCTATATTTGCCAGGTGGCAGACGGTCGACTGGACTACCTCCACGTCTTCGGAGACGATTACGATACCGTGGATGGGACCGGGGTCCGGGACTACATCCACGTGGTGGATCTGGCTCAGGGTCATGTCGCCGCTCTGGAAAACACGGTGGGAGAGAAGGGGGTTCTGACCTACAACCTGGGAACTGGGAAGGGGACTTCCGTCCTTGAACTGGTCCATGCCTTTGAGAAGGCCAATGACCTGAAGATTTCCTATGAAATCGAGGGCCGCCGGGCGGGCGATGTCGCCACGACCTATGCGGATTCCTCCAAGGCCCAGAAGGAACTGGACTGGAAGCCGGTTCATTCCATCGAAGAAGCCTGCAAATCCTCCTGGGAATTTCAGCAGCAGTCCCGGGACTAAGAAAAAATAATCCCCTCCCGGGGGAGGGGACGGATGAGGTCGGCTGGATTTTTCCGGCTGACCTCTTTATTTTTTTTGCCGGAAGGTAGGCCGAAGTGGCCTTTTTGGGGCCAAATACCCAACTCTGTTTGATCGAAATTACCGGTCGGGGAAGTGGGCTTCCAGGCGCTCGATAGCCCGGAGGGCCAGGTGTTGGGCTTCCGGGATCCGGAGGGCGATAACGACGACCAGGTAGGTCAGGATGGCGACCAGGAGGGCGAGGACGAAGCGGAGGTTATCCGAAGTCAAGGGGAGGAAGCGATAGACAGCCCAGGAAGCCAGACCCATAGCCAGGGTGGCCATGAAGATCTTGGCCAGGGACTTCCCCATCCGGCTTAGACCCAGGGGGCCGATCTTGATTCGGAGGAAGGTCATAAGAAGGAGGGATCCGGCGATGGCTCCGATGGTGGTGGAGGCGGCCAGACCGCTCAAGCCGAAGAAGTAAGACAGGATGAAGTTCAGAATGATGTCGATAGCCACTTGAATGGCTCCGGCAATCAGGGGGGTTCGGGTATCTTTGAGGGAGTAGAAGGCTCGGGTGTAGACTTGAGAGAAGAGGATGAAGAGGAGGGAGGGGGCATACCAGAAGAGGATGGTGGAGACCATGGCGGTGGACTCGGCGGTGAAGGCCCCGCGTTCGAAGAAGAGACGGGTGATGGGGGTGGCAAAGAGCATGAGGCCGGCCACCGAGGGGACGACCAGGAGGGCGCCGGAGGAGACGGCCTGCTGGGTCAGACGCTTGAAACGGGATCGCATGGTCCGGTCCTGACCCAGGCGGGACATCCGGGGGTAGGAGGCGGTGACAATAGAGACGACCACGATGCCCTGGACAAAGTCGATGAGTTTGGCGGCATAGTCCATGGCGGAGACCCCGCCTTCGGAGACGATGGCGGAGGCGATGGACTTGTCGATGATAACCGAGAGGTCATTGACCAGGATGGAGAAAATGGCCGGGAGGGCAATCAGAAGGGCTTCTCGAATAAAGGGGTCTTTGGGGTCAAGGACTCGGGAGTGGCGGTAGCCGGTTTTCCGCATGGCCCGGGGGAAGAAGGCATATTGGAGGCCCTTAGCGGCCACGGCTCCCACAGCCAGGAGGACCATGGAATCCTGTTTGGCTGCGACGTAGGCAAAGGCCACCAGGATGATGTTCATGAGGATCCCGGTGGTGGCCGGGGTGGCGAAGTTGTCATAGATGTTCAGGTAGGAGATGGGGGCGGCATTGATGGCGGAGAAGAGGATGCCGACCACGACAATCCGGAGGAATTCGGCGGTCCTGGCGATGTTTTCCGGGGAGAAACCGGGGGCAATGATCCGGGCGAGAGGGCCAGCAAAAATCCAGGTTAAGAGGATGACCAGGCCGGCCAGGAGGACCAGGGTGTTGGTCAGGTTGGAAGTGAAGTGGTCGGCGGCCTTCCGGTCCTTCTTGGACAGGACATTGTTATACATGGGGATGAAGGTGGTCTGGGTGGAAACAAAAAGATAGGAAAAGAGGATAGCTGTCAGAGAGTTGGTGATGACGTAGATATCCTTAATGATGGAGGTCCCGAAGACCGCCCCAAAAAACACCTCACGGAAGAGGCCGGTAAACTTGGAAACGATGGTGATGACCATCAATTGAAATGCAATGGAACCCATAGACCCTCCTTTTCTGATTCATTGAGTGTATCACAAGTGGAAGGCTTTAGGAACAAGTCTTGCCCGGTCGGTTATAATAGATAGTGGGTCCTCTTTTTTCAGAATGAAGGGGGAGGAGATCCTGTATTTCTTTAATGAGGAAGCGAGTCATTATGCATATTGAAAATAAAGAAGAGATGAAGGCATGGACCCTGGATTTTTTGAAGGGATTGGAAGCGGGAACGGTGGTTGCCTTGGACGGCGATTTGGGTGCCGGGAAGACCCAGATGGTCCGGTGGATTGCCCGGGCTTTGGGGGTGGAAGGCCAGATTACTTCCCCTACCTTCGACCTTATCCATGCCTATAAGACCGACCGGGGTCCCCTCTACCACATGGATCTTTACCGGTTGGAGGAGCCTGAGGAGATCGAGGACCTCAACTACGAGGAGGCCTTCTATTCGGACCATGGGCTGGCTTTTGTAGAATGGCCCGACCGGGCCGGGGACTATCTTCCCCCCCATACCATTTGGGTTTCCATTACTAAGGGGGAAGGTGAAGAAAGGGAGGTGGACATCCGATGAGACTGCTTGCCATTGATACGACAACTTCATCAACCGGGGCCGCCATTTACACCTGGAAGCCGGACTCTCCCCGGGGATCCCGGGAAGGGACCTTTGAGGCGGTGACCCTTCTTGAGGAGGACCAACGTCAGGCCGAGGCTCTCATCCCGATTTTAGACGACATGGTCAAGGGGGCGGGGCTTTCTCCTGATGACATCGATGCCTTTGCCTGTGCCAAGGGACCGGGCTCCTTTACCGGCCTCCGGATTGGGGTGACCATGGCCAAGACTATGGGCCAGTTTTCCGGCAAGCCCGTAGTGGGGATCTCTTCCCTGGCCGCCCTGGCCATGGAGGCGGATGGGGACAAGGGCTTCCTCCGGGTTCCCGTCATCGACGCCAGGGCCAACCGAATCTTTGCTGCCGCTTATCCGCCTCCAGCGGAGGGATTTGGCAGTCCTAAGGAGACAGACCTCATGTCCGCTCCCCTCATCCCGGAAGCCCTCTACTACCAGGAAGACTTCCTGGAAAAACTGACCCGGCTGGTGGAAGAGGGGGTCCATTCCGGTGTGGTCTTCTCCGGCAAGGGGATGGCCACCCATCCCTATCTGGTGGACCGGGCGGATTTTCCTTCGGTCATCTATCAGGGTCAGGGTCGCCTGTCTCCCATTCGGTCCATCGCCCGGCTGGCCGCCGCCCGTTTGGACCGGGGTCATTCGGATTCTCCCCTGGACCTGACCCCCAACTACCTCCGCAAGTCCCAGGCCGAATTGGATCGGAGTCGGCATGAGAACCGGTGAAACAGCGATCCCCAACCTCGTCTTGAGTCAGAACCGGATCCGCCCCATGGTCAGGGAGGACCTGGACCGGGTGCTTTTCATCGAAAGACAGTCCTTTCCCTTTCCCTGGACCCGGGAGTTTTTTGAAGAGGAACTGGTGGAAAACGGCCGGACGACCTGCCTGGTTTCCGTCTATCAGGGTAAGGTGGTCGGCTACTATACCGCCTGGCACGTGGCGGGCGAATCCTCCCTCAATAAAATCGGGGTGGATCTGGAATTTCGGGGGAAGGGGATCGGGTCCCGCTTGCTGGAGGATTTCCTCGCCTCCTCCTTTGGCAGGGGGTCGGAGGACTGCTTTCTGGAAGTAGCGGTCAACAACCTTCCGGCAATTGCTATGTATGAAAAATTCGGTTTTGAAAAAGTGGCCATCCGCCGAAACTACTATGCCAAGATCGGCGTGGATGCCTATGTGATGAGAAAAAAGAAGGAGAAGGCATGATTTCACTGGCCATAGAATCGTCTTGTGATGAGACTTCCGTAGCCATCCTGGAGGATGGACGGAAGGTTCTCTGCAATTTGGTATCGACACAAATCGCCACCCATGCCCTCTATGGTGGTGTGGTGCCGGAAATTGCCTCCCGGAAGCATTTGGAGGCGGTTAATCGGATCCTGGCCATGGCCTTTGAGGAGACCGGGCTCAAGCCCGGAGACATCGACCTGGTCTCCGTCACCCGGGGACCCGGCCTGATCGGAGCCCTCCTCGTGGGCATTTCCGCTGCCAAGGCCATGTCCTTTGTTTTGGACATTCCCATTGTGGGCGTCAACCACATGGAGGGTCACATCTGTGCCAATTACCTGGTACACCCTGACCTGGAGCCCCCCTTCATTGCCCTGGTGGTTTCCGGCGGCCACACCTACCTTTGTCGGGTGGATGGGTATACAGACTATGTCGTCGTAGGATCCACCCGGGATGATGCCGCCGGGGAAAGCTTTGACAAGGTCTCCCGGGTCCTGGGCATGGGCTATCCCGGCGGTCCTAAGGTTCAACAGCTGGCCATGGAGGGTCGGCCGGGTGCCGTGGACTTTCCCCGGGCCATGATGAAGAAGGAAGACGGCTACGATTTCTCCTTCTCCGGCCTCAAGACGGCAGTCATCAACTACTGTCACCACCAGGATCAAAAGGGTCTCCCCATCAACAAGGCCGATGTGGCCAGGGGATTTCAGGATGCGGTCATCGATGTCCTCACCCAAAAATCCATCCATCTTTTGGAGGATACCGGCTTTAAGACCCTTTGCCTGTCCGGCGGAGTGGCTGCCAACGGTCCTCTTCGGGAGAACCTGGTCAAGGCCTGCCAAAGCAGGGGGGTGGACTTCTATGTGCCTCCCTTGGACCTTTGTACGGACAACGCGGCCATGATCGGTTCGGCCGGTTATTATCACTATATCAACCGAGGCCCCTCGGATCCGGCTTTTACCGCCGATCCCAACCTGGGCCTTTAGAAGGAGATACTATGGCTAGAAATTTCATCATGGACCTCCACACCCATTCCCTGGCTTCCGTCCATGCCTATTCCACCGTCACGGAAAATGCTCGAGCTGCTAAGGCAGCGGGCCTTGAGATCATGGGGATCAGCGACCACGCTTACGGGATGCCCAACACGACCAACCGTGACTATTGGCTCAATATCGATGTCCTCCCCGATTACTTAGAGGGAGTTCGTTTGTTGAAGGGGGTGGAACTCAACATCAAAAACCACCAGGGAGACCTGATCGAACCCGACCTGTTTGACCGGGTGGACTATGCCATCGCCAGCCTCCATGGCCATATTTTCGATAGGGAATCCGGCAGCCGGACGGATTTTACGGATGCCTACATCCACTGTCTGGAAAAATATCCCGAAGTGAAGATCCTGGGTCACGTGGATGACGGTCAATATCCTTCTGACTATGAGGCCTTGGTCGATGCGGTCAAGGACCTGGGCCGGGCCTTGGAAATCAACAACTCCTCCCTGGGCCCTGACAACTACCGGGTGAATTCTCAGGAAAATATCCGGTCCATTTTGAAGATTTGTATGGACAAAGAAGTCCCGGTCATCCTCAACACCGATTCTCACATTGCTCCTGCTGTGGGTGATTTCACCGACACCCGGGCCGTCTTGGAAGAATTGGATTTTCCTGGAGAACTCATCATCAATACTTCCTGGAAAAAGCTGGAAAAACTTTTGGGACGGAGCCTGTAATTGTCTATGGACCTACAAGGATTAAACGACCAACAAAAACAAGCGGTTCTCTCGGAGGATCCCTCCCTCCTGGTTTTGGCGGGGGCAGGATCGGGCAAGACCCGGGTTCTCACCCAGCGGATTGCCTATCTCATTCAGGAAAAAGGGGTGGCCCCCTGGCAGGTTCTGGCCTTTACCTTCACCAACAAGGCCGCCGGGGAAATGAAGGACCGGGTGGCCATGGCCCTGGACAGGCCGGTGGATTCCCTATGGATCGGGACCTTCCACTCCATCTGTTCCCGCCTCCTCCGCCGGGAGATCGTTCACCTGGGCTATGCCTCCAACTTCACCATCTACGACGCCGGAGACCAGGTCACCCTGGTCAAACAGATTCTTAAGGAAGGGCATTATGCGGACCAGGGGATGAGCCCCCGGGCCATCCTTTCGGCCATCTCTCTACTGAAAAACCGGGGGATTCCCGTGGAGGAGGCCCTGGACCGGGCGGATAACCAGGTGGACCTCCTGGTGGCCCGGGTCTACCGGGCCTATGAGGGGGCCAAGAGAAAGAATAATGCCTTGGACTTCGACGACCTGATTTTATTCATGCTGACCCTCATGACCAAGTATCCGGAAGTCCGAGACCGCTACCGGGACCAATTCCGCTATGTCTTCGTGGATGAATACCAGGATACCAACCATGCCCAGTACGACCTCATTCGGTCCTTTGTTGGACAGGACAGCCATGTTTTTCTGGTGGGGGATGCCGACCAGTCCATCTATGGCTGGCGGGGGGCGGACATTTCCAACATCCTCCACTTTGACCGGGACTTCCGGTCCCCCAAGACCCTTCTTTTGGAGCAGAACTACCGGTCAACCAAGCGGATCCTGGAGGCCGCCAATGCCCTGATCCGCCACAATGAGGAAAGAAAAGAGAAGAACCTCTGGACGGAAAACGAAGAGGGAGTTCCCATCCAATACCGGCTCTTCCAGTCGGAATCGGAGGAGGCTGTTGGCCTGGTGGAAAAGATTCAGGAAGAGGCCAAAATCACCCCCTATAAGGGCCAGGCCATCCTCTACCGGACCAACGCTCAGTCCCGGCCCCTGGAAGAGGCCCTGATCCGGGAGGGAATCCCCTACCGGGTGGTGGGTGGACTCAAGTTCTACGACCGGGCGGAAATCAAGGACCTGGTCGCCTACATGACCCTCATCATCAACCCTACGGATGATGTGGCCTTCCTCCGGATCATCAACCAGCCCAAGCGAGGGATCGGTAATCGGAGCCTGGAAGACCTCCGGGATCTGGCGAGGGAAAACGGCCTCTCCCTTATGGACACCCTTTTGGATGGGGACCTTTTCGCCGGCCTGACTCCGTCTCTCCAGAAAAAATTCCGTCCCTTCCTGGACCTTTTTTGCTCCCTGGCCGGTCAGGTTCAAGGCCCCATGACGGACTTCTTCCAGGCTGTTTACCGGGAATCGGGCTATGAGGCTATGTTGGAGAAGTCACAAGCGGTGGAGGACCGGTCCCGGATGGAAAACATCGCCGCCTTCTACGATGCCATCGCCCAATACCAGGATGAGGAAGCCGAAGGGACCATCGTGGATTACCTCCAAAACCTGGCCCTCATGTCCGACCTGGACAAGACCGAGGAAGGGAAGTCGGGGGTCACCCTCATGACCATGCACTCGGCCAAGGGCCTGGAATTTCCCATCGTCTATGTGGCGGGCCTGGAGGACGGCCTGGCTCCCTCCGAGCGGGCCATGGAGGAGGGTCATTTAGAGGAGGAGCGCCGGCTCATGTACGTGGCCATCACCCGAGCGGAGAAGAAGCTCTACCTGTCCGGGGCCCAGGTCCGGCGGGTCTTCGGATCCCCCATGCCCAAACGCCCCTCCCGATTCATCGACGAGCTGGAGGGCCACCTGGAGAAGGTCGGAGAGGATCTTGATGATCTCGCTTCCTATGGTGGAGGCTTTGCTTCCTCACCGGGAAGGCGGACTCCCCATAGCAGCAAGGAGAGCTTCGGGGATGCCCGGATCCGGGGAGCCTACGACCGCCAGAGGGAGCGGATCCGGGAATTGGTCCGCCAGAAGCAGAAGAGGTTGGATGAGACCCTCCACACGCCCTACCGGGTGGGGGATAAGGTCCGCCACCGGAAGTTCGGCCTGGGGACGGTGGTTTCCGTCGTGGCCAAGGAGGACGGGGACGAGCTGACCGTGACCTTCGATAAAAAAGGAATCAAGCGGCTCAATGCCGCCCTGGCCCCCCTGACCAAGGAATCCTAGGGTGGGGCTGAAACAGGATGGGAGGATGACATGGACCCCGTAAAGCGGATGAAGGACTTGGTGGAAAGCCTGAATCGTTGGAATAGGGAATACTATACCCTGGACAATCCTTCGGTGTCCGACGAGGAGTGGGACCGGGCCTACCGGGAGCTCCTGGACCTGGAGAAAGAAACGGGCCAGGTCCTGCCCGATTCGCCCAGCCAACGGGTGGGCGGAGAGGTCCTGGAGGAGTTTGAAAAGCATACCCACCTGGGTCCTCTCTATTCCTTAAACAAGGTCCGGTCTCGTGAAGAGGTGGAGGCCTGGGTGGACCGCTGCCAAAGGCAGATTTCGTCCTATAACATGGCCCACCCGGAAGATCCTCTCCCGGACCTGGCCTTTGTCTGCGAGTTTAAGTTTGACGGATTGACCATCAACCTGACCTATGACGGGGGCAAGCTGGTCATGGCGGCCACACGGGGGAATGGCCGGGTGGGGGAGGAGGTCCTGGCCCAGATCCGGACCATCCAGACGGTTCCCCTGACGATTCCTTACCAAGGGAAGATCGAAGTCCAGGGGGAGGGGGTCATGCCTCTTTCGGCCCTGGAAAAGTACAACGCCAGGGCTGAGGTTCCCTTGAAGAACGCACGAAACGGGGCGGCCGGGGCCATCCGGAACCTGGATCCGGCGGTAACCCGGTCCCGAATGCTGGCCGCCTATGCCTACAATGTGGGCTACTATGAGGAGGATATTTTCGACAGTCAGGAGGCTATCTTTGACTTCCTCCGGAAAAACGGCTTCCAGGTCCACCCCTTTTCCCGCTTCTGCCGGACGATTGATGAGGTGGAGGGGGCCATTGATGAGGTGGAAGGCCTCCGCCACAGCCTGGACGTCCTGACCGATGGGGTGGTCATCAAGATCAACGACCTCCGGACCCGGGAGGTCCTGGGCTTCACGGCCAAGTTTCCCCGCTGGGCCATGGCCTATAAGTTTGAGGCCGAGGAGGTCACCACCATCCTCCGGTCGGTGGAGTGGAATGTGGGCCGGACGGGGAAGATCACCCCGACCGCCCTCCTGGACCCCGTGGAGATCGGCGGGGCCACCGTCTCACGGGCCACCCTCAACAACTACGACGACATCATCCGCAAGGGGGTGGCCCTGGGGGCCCGGGTCCTCATTCGCCGGTCTAACGAGGTGATTCCGGAAATCCTGGGGACCATGCCGGATGAGGGCCTGGTTACCCGGCCCATCGACAAGCCCACCCACTGCCCGGCCTGCGGGACCGACCTGGTTTACGACAAGGTCCATATCTACTGCCCCAACTCCCTTTCCTGCAAGCCCCAGCTGGTCCGCCAGCTCAACCACTTCTGCTCCCGGGAGGCCATGGATATCGAGGGCCTGTCTGTCAAGACTTTAGATAAGTTGGTGGACCGGGAGGTGGACCAGATGGCCGACCTCTACCGGTTAACTAAGGAGGACCTTCTGGAATTGGAGGGTTTCGGGGAGAAGAAGGCCCAAAATCTCCTGGATGCCATTCAGGGCTCCAAGCATCCCGCCCTCTCCGCCTTTATTAACGCTCTGGGGATTCCGGGGGTCGGTGTGACAGCTTCCCGGGACCTGGCCGATTACTTCGGCTCCCTGGACAAGCTCCGCCGGGCCGACCCGGAAGATTTGGCTCAGGTGGAAGACATCGGGCCAATCACCGCCCAAAACATGGTGGATTTCTTCCAAGATTCCCACATCAAGCAGGCTCTGGATGACCTCCTGGCCCAGGGGATTGAAGTCCAGGCTTCCGCGGCCCAAGCACGGGCAGGGGATGAGGGGGGCTCCCTTCCTTTTGAGGGGATGACTTTGGTGGTCACCGGGACCATGGAAGGCCTGACCCGAAAAGACATGGAGGAAAGGATCCGGGTCCTGGGGGGAAAGGCCACGGGGTCGGTATCCGGGAAGACTGACCTGGTCCTGGCCGGGGAGTCGGCCGGATCCAAGCGGCAAAAGGCCCTGGACAATGGAGTTAAGGTCCTGGAAGGTTCTGAATTGGACAAGATCCTGGACCGGTATTTTCGCTAAGTAGAAAGAAGGCAGACTATGCAGAAAATTGCCCTATCCACAGGAAATAAAGATAAGATCAGGGAGCTGACCCGCCTGGTCGACCCGACCCGGTTTGAACTTTTCTCCAAGGACGACCTGGGACTGGCCGACTTTGAAGTCGAAGAAACAGGGGAGACCCTTCGGGAAAACGCCGACCTTAAGGTGGAGGGTCTGGTTCGTGCCCTGAAAGAAACCGGAAAGAATCCCGATGATTACTGGATTCTGGCTGACGATACCGGCCTTTTTGTCGACGCTCTGGATGGCGCCCCCGGGGTCTACTCGGCCCGCTACGCCGGGGAAGACGTCACCTATGATGACAATGTGGATAAGCTTCTTCATGCTATGGAGGGGGTGGAGGAAGCCCGCCGCGGGGCTCATTTCTCCACCGTCATCGCCTTCTGGGCCCACGGGACTATCCATGAATATGAGGGCCGGCTGGAGGGCCATATCCTGACTGCCCGCCAAGGCAAGGGGGGCTTCGGCTATGACCCCATCTTTTTTGTCGATGAAGTGGGTAAGTCCCTGGCCCAGCTCAGCCCCGAGGAGAAAAACAAGATTTCCCACCGAGGCAGGGCCTACCGGGCCTTCCTGGAGGACCTCCATGCCTGATAAGATCCTTATCTGCTCCGACACCCATGGGCATATCGACACTATCGCTTTGGAAATCATGACAACCCCGGGCCTGACCCGGATCATCCACCTGGGCGACCATGCCCGGGATGCTGAGGAGTTGGAGGGGATTGTCGGCCGGACCATTCTCAAGGTCAAGGGGAACAATGATTTTCTTTCCTATACCATCCCTTATGATAGTGTCATCGCCCTCTCCGGGGGCCATAAAGCCTATCTTTCTCATGGCCATCTTTTTGGTGTCTACTACGGTTTGGAAAAACTTGCCGCTTATGCAAAATCACTGGACTGCGACCTGGCTTTTTTCGGTCATACCCATGCCTTTGACGACCGGGTTGTGGACGGCATTCGTCTGATTAATCCCGGGTCCTGTTCATGGCCCCGGGGTGGAGATGGGAAGAAATCCTATGTCATCCTGACCCTGGATGACGATGGAGGGATGGGTGTGGAGAGGGTAATTTTGTAAGGGGGAAGCGTGGTGGCAAGAGATATTCCGTCCAATAGTGTTGGTTTTGACAAAAACGGGAAACTACCACTTGTAATTTCATCTTAGAATAGTGTTGATTTGAAGAAATTTAGAAATCAACACTATTTTTTGTGGTCAATAATAGTGTTGGTTTGAAGAAAATCTCAAAACTACCACTATTGGGGACGGAAAAAAATAGTGGTGATTCCCCGAAAACAGCAAAACCACCACGATTGAGGCAGAAAAAACATAGTGGTGGTTCGCTAATAATAGCAAAACCACCACTACGGAAGCAGGAGTCTTCTTTATATTAAATTGTTTTTTCTTCTTGGTCTCACATCAATTGTATCTCTACATAGGCTGACGTATAAAAATGATAGAGGACTTGATATTCTGTTTTTTTTATCCTATAATACAAAGACGAGCTTGTTCTCGTGAAAATTTAAGTGCCATTAGCGCAGTGGAAGCGCGCCACTCTCCGGAAGTGGAGGTCCGGGGTTCGAATCCCTGATGGCACGTTATAATCGGAAGGGTGCCTTCTTTCGAAAGGCCTTTGTCTTTTCGCAAAGATGGCATCACTTCTTTTATGTGGTGGATGTGGCCTAGTTGGTCTAGGGCGCCAGATTGTGGCTCTGGAGGTCGCGGGTTCGACTCCCGTCATCCACCTTTTTTTTATGCGGGAATGGCGGAATTGGCAGACGCGCTAGACTTAGGATCTAGTGCCTTCGGGCGTGGGGGTTCAAATCCCTTTTCCCGCATTCTTAGCTCTTCTATCCCCGGTGAACCTTGGGTTCGCCGGGGATTTTTTTGTTTTGGGACGTTTGTGGGCCGGATACCCTGGAAAGGCGGACACAGGCGGGATTTGAAATATTTATAGTAGAAGTGGATGGTTGCTACCGGAAGAATGACACTGAATAAAGGAGAGAATTATGGAGAAAAAACCTACACTTATGCTGGTCCCGCGGACCATGGCCCTGGTCATTGCTTTGGCCATGATGATTGGCTTACTTGTCCTCCCTTCAGGTACGGCTTGGGCGAGGGGACTGGATGAGCCGGCACCGAAGAAGCCGCCAAAAACGATTTATGCAGTATTTACCGACAATTCTTATTTCGATATCATGGCTTATTCTCTTAAGGGACTAAATTATACCAGAAGACCGAAAAGTAAAGCTTCCAATGATTTCTATGCCATGGATGCCTTTTATATTAAGTGGTATCCGACCGAGACGATCGGCATTTTTGCCCCCCAAGGAGACAAGGAGTGGGTAGATCCCTTGCGAGAAAATGCCTATCTTGATCGCATTATCTTTTGCCTGGAACCCAATGAAGAGATTGATGAGATAAGACCCTTTCACAATTACAGGGACCGGACACCGGAGGGACTGGACATATTGAAAAAGGAATACTATGCGGATGAGGAGGTCTTAAATTTTGCCGGTCGGACGGATGCTTATCTGGATCGGTATCTGCCGGATGATGGTTCATCAGGTTATGTCCGCCAGTATGCCATGTGGGTCAATCTGGGTCAGGTGGCGGAGAGGGAAAAGCTTCAGTTGGCAAAAGGGCCTGACGATCATCTGGATAATCTGCTCAAGCCTTATGACCTTCCCGAAACGATCTATGATGACGGCACCATAAGTTATATTCCCGATGGCAACAAAACGATTTATTCTATGACAACCGAAGCCCACCTGATGGGTCTGCGGTCGAAGAATCATCCTGACCTTTCTTTCGTTTCCTTAGGCGATGGATCTTATGAGTTGAAGAATGCCAAGGGGTTTGCCGTTCCCGGCATGTATACGGAGATTCCGGATGGGTCAGGAGCTAAGATTGATGATAAGTTTACCAAGCCTTTGGAGAGGGACAATCCCATGGTCAACACCGGCCAATACCCCCTCCGCATTCGCTTAGAAAAAGGGAAAAAAATTGAGGATATCCCTGTCAAAATTATCCGTCCAAACTATGCTATGGACCAGGAATGGGTGATTTATGGAAGCCCCGAGGTGACCTTAAAGGAAAGCGAACAGCTTATCGGCAAACCCGTTACTTCGATTATTGACCAGGAGGATGTCGTGACCTTGTCTCCGGTCGAAGATGCCGGTGGTTCTTCCGAAGAGGATCCCAAGACCTCTGAAGAAGATCCAAAGACCTCTGAAGAGGATCCCAAGACCTCTGAAGAAGACCCTAAAACCTCTGAGGGTGATCCAACTACCTCTGAGGAAGATCCAAAGACCTCTGAGGAGGATCCCAAGACTTCTGAGGAAGACCCTAAGACCTCTGAGGAAGATCCTAAGATCTCTGAGGAAGATCCCAAAACCTCTGAAGAGGATCCTCCCAAAGAGGACCCACCCGGAGGTGGAAACACCGGCAGCGATGATGAGAAACCGAATGATCCCGACAAAGACAGCAATGCCGGAAAGGACAAAGAGCCCGAACAACCTCCTGAGACCCAGGATCCGGATAAATCCGGAAGAGACAAGACCCCATCGTCAGAAAAGAAGGATCCGGATAAAGCCACTCCATCGGAAGGAGATTCTCCCAGAGAGTGGATGGGTCAGCCGGGAGGAACCTTTTCTCCCCTGGGACCGGATGGGAAGCTCAAGGATGATTGGTGGGCTTATGCCAAATACTATGATCCCGACTCTGAGGACAACCTATGGAAGGAGAAGAGTGGAGGAGGTCGCAAGACAGGAAGCTCCCGGAAATCATCAAAGAGCCCGAACACCGGCGAAGAAATGGCACTTCTGCCCTTCGCTTTCGGGGGCGGACTGTCAGGCTTAGGACTTTTTTGTCTCGTCCGACAGAAGAAGCGTAAATAATGATTGGTGAAGAATAGGCAAGAGGCCTGCTTGGATGAACCGAGCAGGCCTTTTTGTAGTCAGAAAGGGCTAAGTTTTATATAATAAGGATAATAGATACCAGCAAGGGAGGAGCTTATGGACGAACAGGAAAGATCGGACACAAGAAAACCGAAAGAGATTGTTGAATGGGTCGAGAATAAATTGGGTCAGATGGACCAAGTCCGCCTCCTTCTTCGTACAGGGCGGTGGATCAATCCGGCGGCGACGGCGGATAAGGATTCACCCTACCGGTGGTGGCTGGGAAGTGAGGATTTGGACGATTGGCAGGTATTTTCTTTTGAAAACTTTTTGGGTCAGCCCATTATCCAATCTTCCCTTCTGTCCTTGACCCCTCTCCGTTACCGGGTTCTCCTTCCCAACCGGATGAGGTTGGATTTCATGGTGGACCGGCCGGAGGCTTTAATCAAACGGATGGAGTCGGATAGTCTGATCGAAGTCCGGCTGGACAAGGATGACCGAATCAGGGAGGAGCGGGTAACCTCAGATATTAGCCACAGGACCAAGTCACCGGATATGGAGGAGCTCAAGCTCCTTCCGGGCAACTTCTTCCGTGAAATGTCCGATATGGCTTTTTATTTACAGGGGAGAGAACTCTTTCCGGCCCAGCAGGCCCTTGACCGGGGAAGGAAAATCCTCCTTCGCTTGACGGAGACGGCAGTCGCTCGGTCCAACGGCTATTCCATCAACCTGGGTGAAGATATGAGAAATATGGGTGCCTACATGGACCCCAACCAATATGAAAGTCTTCAGAGGACCTATGCCAACACGGACATGGATAACCTCTGGGATGCCCTCTTCCAATCCTGCATCCTTTTCCGCAAGGTGGGCCTGGCTATCGACCAGGGAACCTCCTTTGACTATCCCCGGAAATTAGATGTGGAGATGATGAAGATGTTTCGACAAATATGGAAGGAAATGATATGACGAAGCCTGAAAATGCCGGGAAAAAAGCCTTGTATTCCAAAGAAGGAAAAGAGCCAAAGATAAAGACATGGTCCCGGATTTTACCTCTTTTCCTGGCTCTGACCCTAGTCCTCACCGGCTTATTTAGCCCTTATGTCCTGGCCGGACCGGAGGAAGAAACGGCCGAATCCCTGAAAAATCTCATCACCTACTATGATGATGTCCCGGTTCTCATGATCGGCTTAGCCGAAGACAACCAGATCATTATGGGAAAGGGGGTGGACCAACCTCGGGCCATTGCCTCCATCTCCAAGCTCATGACCTATTATGTGGCCATGGAGGCTGTCCGGGCGGGAGAAATATCTCTTAAGGATACGGTTACGGTATCCGCAAAAGCAGCGAAACTGAATGCTCCCGGTTCATCCAACTATGGACTGAAAGAAAAGATGACCATGTCTCTGGAAAAGCTCCTCTTCGGCATGATGACAGTTTCAGGGAACGATGCCGCCTGTGCGATCGCTGAAGGCGTGGCGGGAAGCGAGTCGGCTTTTGTCGAAAGAATGAACAAGGCTGCTGCCGATCTGGGCTATGGAAGCATGCATTATGTCAATGCTTCCGGCCTGACTGAAGAGAATAAAAGTTACAACCAGTCTTCTGCCCGTGACCTCTATTCCTTTATCCTGACCCTGATGAAAAAGTATCCTGAACTTTTGGACTATGCCCAGCCCACCTTGGTGGATGAGCCGGAGCGAGATTTTAAGAAGGAGACCACCCTCAAAGAATTTATGTCGGGCATTCCCGGATTGAAGGGAATTAAAACAGGGACTTCGGTGGAAGCCGGGTCATGCTTTGCCGGTCTTTTTCAGGTAAAATCAGCCAAGATGGACCAGACCTACGACATCGTCACCATTGTTTTGGGTGCTCCCATCAACGATGCCCGATGGAGGACGACGAAGGAGCTGGTGGACATCGCTCAAGGATCCTTCGCCCCCCACACGGTGGTGGACGGATCCCAACCGATCGAAAGACTGGATATGCCGGATTCCCGGGAAGGTTCCGTGATCCTCTATCCGGCAAAGTCTTATCACGTTTTCACCTACGCCAATGCCAACTTTGATGTTTCCTACACCATTGACCGGACCAAGAAGGCTCCGACCGCTGAAGAAGAAGTATTCGGAACCATCCATATTTCTCGGGATGGAAAGCCCTTAGATGAGATACCCATCGTTTCCCATACGCCCACCCAGTCAGCCGGCCTATGGACCAAGTTTTCACGGGGAGTGGAGACCTTCTTCACCTTCCTTTTCGGCCTGGTGTCTTAGCGATTTAGGATGATTCTATGATCCATCAGTTATCCCGAAAACTCGCCACCTTCCTCCTGGTTGGGCTTGCTCTTTTTACCGCTTGCCGCCCGGGCAATGATGAGGTTTCCGGAGGGACTTCTTCCTATGAGAAAGAAAGGCGACCTTCCGAAGAGGTTGATCTTCAACCGCCTTCACCTCTTTTTCCCGGACCGGACGGCGATGCGACTTCCACTTCTCGGAACTCTGGGTCGTGGACAGTCGAAGAGAAGAACTTTCGCCGGAACATTTTGGTCTGCCTGGATCCCGGCCACTCAGCCTATGCCTCTGAAAAGGGCGAGCCTATTGGACCGGGGGCGAGGGAAATGAAGAGGATGGCTACCTTGGGTTCTGCCGGTGTTCATTCCGGAGTGGGGGAGTATGAGGTCAACTTGGATGTGGCCATCCTCCTCCGGAAGGAGTTGAAAAAGCGGGGCTACCGGGTACTCATGACCCGAGAAAGCCAGGACGTTTTGATCGGGAATGTAGAAAGGGCTCGGATGGCGAATGAGGCCGGAGCGGATGTCTTCCTCCGTCTCCACTGCGACGGATCCGATGATCCCGGAGCAAGGGGAGCCATGGCGGTGACCATTTCGCCGAAAAACCCCTTCCATCCGGAGAATTTCGATGCTTCTTATCAGTTGGGCCAAGCCCTGGTCGAGGGATATACCCGAGCGACTGGACTTGAGGCCCGCGAGCCTTGGGCTACGGACACGATGACCGGGCTCAACTGGGCAGAGGGAACGGCTGTTCTCTTTGAGATGGGTTTTTTATCCAATCCTCAGGAAGAGTTGATCTTGCTGGATCCTGAATTTCAAGAAAAGATGGCACAGGGCTTAGCTGACGGTCTGGATGCTTATTTCAAAGATAAGTCGGATTTTCAATAGAAAAAGGGGGAAGATCATGAATCAGCCTGATCAAAAGAAGAACAAGGCGAAAAAAAATCCCTTGGTTATTTTCAATATCCTATTCCTTATGTTGATTTGCCTGGCCATATTCAGCCTCTACAAGATTTTTTACCAGGCTTCGGTCCCTAAACTGAATCCGGTGGAGAAGACCGAAATGGGCACTGATCTTGAAAGCTCCTTTGTTTACGCCAATGGGAGGGATCTCGTGACTCAACCGGCGGAAGAGTCGGAATCTGGGGAGGGAACCCGGCTTCAGGGTTTTACCGTGGTAAACGAGGTCCGGACCAAGGAATATATGGAAAAAGCCATCAGTCAATTCGGTCCCGGAGATTCGGAAGAGTCAGAGGATGAAATCATCCCGGATTCCGATGTTCGCCTGATTACTGCAGATGATGTGGAGGAAGCCAAAGTCCAATTCCGGGCTCTCGTTCCTTCCTCATCCAATGTTCCCCAAATGATCATCAATGAGATTTTAGCCCGCCATGGCTACCGGTTCAAAAATAAGGATATTCTGGACTATTTTCTGGCTAAGGACTGGTACCGGGACCGAGATGATTATGAAAAGGATATGGACAAGGTTATGACCCGGCTCAGCGAGACGGAAAAGAAAAACATTGACTTTATCGTCAAGAATTATCGCTAGAAGGAGGTCCACCATGTATTGTCCCAAATGTGGCAAAAAGAATCTTGATCATGCTTTGTTTTGTGAGCATTGCGGCGAGGACCTCCGCGACATGACCGACCCAACCGAGAAGGTGGTCTGGGAGGACACTTATGCCGGTCAATTCGATGAAGATGTTGACCGGACTTTGGATTTTTCTCCGCCACCCCCATCTGAAGCGGAGAAAAAGAGGTCCATCCTTGGGATTTCCTTGATTTTGGAGGGGGTTGTTCTGGCTATTCTCCTGGTCATTCTTTTCCTCAATCTGGGGGAAACCTCTTCTCCCCGTCTGGCAGCGGAGAAGACCTTTGTCGCTTTGACCAATGGGAATATGGAAGAAGCTCTTCGACACATGAGTGTGGAGGATAGTCCTTTTACCCGGCCGGACAATCTCAGAAGGGCATGGCATAGCTGGGCATTCGACCAGGTAACTTCCTATCGAATGGCGAATCCTAAGGATCAGGGGTCAGGTCAGGAGGAAGACAAGGTGGACATTCCCATTGCCTATACTTCGAATGCCCTTGGTGGGGACCACGACATCATCTTTACTATGGTCAAAGATCCCTCGGCCTTTATCCTGGATAATCCCTGGAAGCTGTCTTCCGACCTTTTTACTGTGGAGAACCTTGAAGTGATTGTGCCCCAAGGTCTTTCTGTTCGCTTGGATGGAGAGGAACCGCCTTTTGAAGGGTCAAGGAAAGAGGGGGACCATATTTGCTATGTCATCCCCCAGGCCTTTACCGGCATCCACAAGCTGGAAGTCACAACAGAGGATGAGGCGACCACTGTCACCAATTACTATGTTGACCGGGAGAATAAGACGATCCGCATGGACTTGGATCCTGTTGACGATACTCCCGACTCGGAAGCGATCCTGGAGACGATTCGGCAAAACACGGAAAAAATTGCCAAGACCTTTATCGAACAGGGTTCCTTCTCTTCGATAAGCTCGCTTTTTGCTGAAGACCGGGTTGACGAGATAAAAAAGGATTATGAGGATGCATTTGTCAATTATGAGATGTCGCCCTTTATCCAGTCCTTTGAAGTCCGGTCCATGGACACTCGTCTGGACATGGAAGAGAAACAGGTCTATATTTCCATAGATTATCGCGTGCACTATTATAAGATTTCCGGAAATAATGACTTGGTCATCAGAGAAACCCGGGGGCAAAGGGATCTGGTTATTCATTTTCAGGAAGAAAACGGATCCATCAAGCAGACTGACCTGGGGCTCCTTGTTCCTTTGGAGTATGTCCAATGAGGACTCTTCAGTAGGGACGATAAGACGGGAGATAAAAGAATTCAATCGATGTTTCCTGAAGGCATAAGGCCAGAAAGAAGGTAGATATGCAGTGTAAAAATTGTGGGGCAGAGCTTCGTGAAAATGCTAAGTTTTGCATTCGTTGCGGACGGCCTGTGGACCTAGCCCCGTCCCCGGAACCATCAAAAACCGAAGACGTTCATGATGAGGGTCCCGAAAGATTGAAGGCCGAGTTTGAAGAAGCTCCTTCGGCCTTTGCACCCAAGGAGACTCCCGATCCCTTTGAAGAGGGTACCCCTGGTGAGGGAGACCATCAGGATGGTCCGCACCGGGAAGACCCCCGTCAACCTGGCCCTCGTCAGGAAGTTGTTTTTTGTTCCAAGTGTGGGGCACGTAACCCTGCCGGTGCAGCCAACTGCAGCCGGTGTGGACAGCCCTTGTCCACAGCCGGTGCTTTCAAGCAATTCAGTCAATCCATATTGGGTCAGCAAATCAGAATGATGGTCACCCGGACCATGACCCACCCCTTTGAACTCTGTAAGGAGTTCAGAAAAGAGGAATACCGCCGGTCAAACCTCCTTATCCTGCTTATTAAGGATGTTATCCTGGCTTTCTTTACTGCCATCACCATGGCCAGGGTTAATTACGGATCGGACGCGGTCCTGGGTAATGCCATGAAGTTTCTGGGCGTAGACCCTGTTGGGATTTTCTTCAAATTCCTCGTTTTCATGATCCTCTTTGATGCCGCAAGCATCTTCGCTTATTTCTTCGCAGCCAAGATTTTCGGCTCGCCCATCTCTCTCTATGAATGGACCGGGGTGATTGCGTCCGTCGCCTTTTGGGGCGTTTTGGGATCCGGAGTCTCCCTGGTTCTCGGTATTGTCCGATTGGGCTTCCTGGGATCCCTCTTTTCCGGTTTTGCCATGTTGGTCAGTGCCTTCACCATTCTCAAAGCCTATATGAATATGACTGACCTGGAGGAATCCCGCCAGATTTATTCTCTGGTGGTCGCCACCCTATTTATTGGCATTTTTATCTTCATTCTGATCTTGATCTTTACCTTCATGGTTGCCTCCTCGGCCATGGGAGGAATACGCAATATGTACGATCCCTGGAGCTACTAAGATTTCCGGGCTCAGGGTAATAAAAAAGTGGGAGCGGTTTTGAACTGACCCCCTAAAGTTGGAATTTTTGGTCCAACTTTAGGGGGTCACTCTCGTATGCCGCTTCCATTTTTTTTATAAACGAGACAGGATTTTTTCTTGCCCTCTTTGGGTGAGGAAGGAGAGGGCAAAAATAAGGGCTGAGGAGAGAAGGAAGGCAAAATACCCGTTTCCCATCAATGAGGTGAAGTAAGCCACCAGGTCGGGTCCAACCACCATCTGCCAGGCATATAGTTCAAGGGTCAGTCCTCCGATCCAGGCCAAGGCGGCCGGAACTTTTGCCCGGAAGGCCAGGTCAAGCAGGAGGACCAGTCCCAGAGTGTGGGGAATGGCCAGGATGTAGAAGACATCTTTGATGAGAAAATCGGGTTTCGTAAAGGAGCCCCAGGTCCAGGTTAGCCATAATCCGGGTAGGAGAAGGGCTAAGCCCAAAAGAGTCTGTTTCTTTTTCTCCCAACTCCCTTCATATGTGGCCAGGAAGCCCCCAATAAAAACCAGGGGCAGACGGCAGAGAAGGATGTTGATCCGAAGGTCTCCGAAGAGCCGAACCAGGAGAAACATGGCTATGGACCAGGTGACCATGGCAATAAGTAGCCCCGGAACTTTTCCCCGCTTTTTGATCAGGCCGACATAGAGAGGCAGAATCAGGTAAACCAGGAGAAGGGCCGGGAGGAACCAGAGGAAGGATCCGCCCCCTCGATTCAGTAAGTCCAGGCCAACCAGGGCTTGGAGAAACCGCCCGGAATCCAGCTTATCCGCCAAGAGGGCCAGGAGGCAAAAAAAGAGGAAGGGGGGGTAAATCCGGGCACATTTTCGCCTGATGTAAGCGAGATAGGGATGAGTTTTTGAAAAGTAGGCCATATAGCCCGCCATGAAAAAGAAAATATCGACACCGATATAGGCGGTCAGAAGCAAATAGCGGACAAACTCTTCGGGAAATCCTCCTCCCCTGGGCCAGGGGAGGAGGTGGTAGGCAAGGACAGCTAAACCGGCCAGGGCCATAATGGCGGGTTTTGTTTTTTTTAGGGTCATGGGTTATACCTTAGCTGAAAAGCCCCTATTTGGATAAGGATTTGATGTCTAATTCCTGGACCGTTTCCCCGTCCACCATTTTCTGGAAGTTCTCCTTGACCGTGTTATAGGTTTTTTCAAAGGTCATGGCCATCAGTACATAGTTTTTAGTATAAAGAACTTTAGCTACCTCAGGTTGAACACAAATCCATTTTTGGGCATCCACCTTATCCGCCATTTCTTTGGCCAGGTCTTCTGCCTTGCCTTCTTTGGACCGGACCAGGACCAGGGAGTGGGCAGCGGATGAGGTGGATCCTTCGGAGCCCACCGCCTCAATCCCATCCCGCCAGGGAATGAAGGAGTAATCCTCAAAGTTCTTGGCATCAAAATCGATGGTATCCGCCGGAGGGAGTTCCGCCCCCTCGACGATCTTGCCGATCAGGTCGGTCAGCTTTTCACCATTCTGGGGCTTGGTGGAAGGGGCTTCTGATGAGGAAGCTTCTGAGGACGTTCCCGGCTTTTCCGGAGTGGGTCCATTCACCTGGGGCTGACAAGCCACGAGGGAGAAGGAAAGCATAAGACAAGCAGCAGGTAAGAGCAGTTTTTTCATAGGAACCTCCAATGATTTTTTATTCTATGCAAGAATACCCGAAACTTTTGTAGCTTTTGTGCTCATTTTTTGGAGGAATTGCGTATTTTTTTCCTTCTCATAAAAAAAGAGCCGCAAGACGCGACTCTTCAAACGCAGCATTGAGGATTTGAACCCCAGGCCTTCCCCTTAGGAGGGGGACGCTCTATCCATCTGAGCTAATGCTGCCCAAACTCTTTCCCCAGAACAGGGTCTTTAGTTACCCTGAAATCTTTCGTCAACAGACAAGAACAAGGGGATTTGTGCTTTTTCATTATAGCATAAGAAGAAGTTGAGGAAAAGAAGGGGTCTGGAGTATTGTGGGAAGGAGAAGGCCCCCGAGACCTGGACGAAAATGTCCCGGTTTCGGGGGCGGTTTTTAAGCGATGTCCTAACTTCTTAGAAGCAGAAGTTGCCTTCCTTAAAGATAGGGACTTCCTGGCCATCTTTGGTGGTGCCGATGATAGAGAGGTCTTTGGTACCGACCATGAAGTCGACGTGGACGGCAGAGTCGTTGCCGCCGTGGGCCCGGACTTGATCAGAGGTCATGTCGGCCCCGCCTTCGAGGCAGGTGGGATAGCAGGCACCGAGGGCGAAGTGGCAGGAGGCATTCTCATCGAAGAGGGTGTTGTAGAAGAGGATGCCGGATTCGGAGATGGGGGAGGCGTAGGGGACCAGGGCGATCTCGCCAAGCCGGCAGGAGCCTTCATCCTCATCGAGGAGGTTCTTGAGGACTTCCTGTCCTTGTTCGGCCCGGAAGTCGGTCACCGCTCCGTCTTTGAAAGTGAAGGAGAAATTGTTGATGACCTGGCCATGGTAGACCAGGGGTTTGGAAGCCACGAGGGTTCCGTCCACCTTATCCGCATGGGGGAGGGAGAAGATTTCCTCGGTGGGGATGTTGGGGACGAACTCATTGCCCTTGTCATCCAGGGAGGAGGCAGCCATCCAGATATGGCCATGAGGGAGGTGGACCGTGAGGTCGGTTCCGTTTTCGGACCGGTAATGGACCTTATCAAACTGGTAGTCGTTAAGGATTTTCGCCCGGGCGGAAAGACGGGCGATATGGTCCTTCCAGGCCTGAACGGGATCGGTATTTTCCATCCGGGACATCTTGAGGATGGCCTCCATGAGGAGGGCATAGGCCTCATCATCGGATTGGGCCTTAGGGAAGACCTTCCGGGCCCATTTAACATTGGGGTAGGCGGCCACGCACCAGGCCACTTCATCATTCATGGTGTAGTGGTCCAGGGGCTTCATTTTCTTATTGAAGGCCCGGGAGGCGGCAGCCAGTCTTTCCGGATCCGTTTGGGCAAAGGCGTCGGGATCGCTGGAGGCAACGGAGATCATGTTGGCTCCCCGCTTGTAATAGTATTCATCCTTGTCATAAATAAAGTCAGGGACGGTCTCCAGGACCTCCATGGGGGCATGGTCATAGGTCATCTTGGAGATCTCCTGGTCCCGCCAATCGACAACAACTTCGCTGGCCTCTCTTTCGTAGGCAAAGCGGGTAAGGAGGCGGACAAAGTCCAAAGCTTCTACGGGAGCATTGATAACAACGGGTTCCCCTTTTTGTACATTGACACCGACCTCCACCACAAGGCGGGCGTAGTCGATCAAACGTTGGTCAACAGGATGTTGGTCCATAACAACCTCTTTTCTATTTCGAGCAATGGTATAATGGAAAAATCAGATAGGCCGGTCACAAGGGTTGGACCCTTGGATAAAAACCGGTGACAAGCACTTCCCAGGGAAGTGACACAGTCTATTGTATCAAAGAAAGGATGAGCCATGGCGAAAGTATTGAAGCGGGACCAGGTCCCCCTTGAAGAGACTTGGAATTTGACGGACATTTACCCCAATGAGGAGTCCTACGAGGAAGTGTTGAAAAAGACTCTGGACGGAGCAAAGGCCTTCCGGGAAGACTACCGGGGGAAAATCAAGGCTGCCGCAGATGTGGTAGAAGCCCTCAAGGCCTATGAGGCCCTCCTCATGGACCTGGATGATTTGAGTAACTACGTTTCCCTCCATGAAGAGGCGGATACCCGGAATCCGGTCCATATGGCCCGGTCCCAACGCTTCACCGATCTTATGGCGGGGTTTGAGCAGGATCTGTCTTTCCTGGAGCCGGAGTTGGCAGCCCTGTCCAAGGAAGTCCTCAAGGAGGCAGGGATCCAGGATCCATCCTATACCAACTATCTGGACAAGATGATTCGGAAGAAGGACCACCTCCTGTCTGACAAGGAAGAAGGCATTTTAGCCGCTATGGGTCCCGTTTTGGATGCCCCCTACCAGATGTATGCGGACATCAAACAGGGAGACATCCGCTTCCCGGCCTTTGAAGTGGACGGGGAAGAGGTCCACATGACCTACAACGCCTTTGAGAATTCTTTTGAGACCTCGGCCGATACGACCCTTCGCCGGAAGGCCTCCCGGGTTTTCTATGACCAGCTGGATAAATACAAGTCGGGGACGGCATCGGCCTACCTGACCCAGGTCCGGCGGGATAAAATTGAGGCCTCCCTCCGGGGCTATGATTCGGTTTTTGACTTCCTTTTGGATCTCCAGGATGTGGACCGGGACCTCTATAATCGCCAGATCGATGTCATTATGCGGGATCTCGCCCCGGTCATGCAGAAGTATGCCCGCTATCTCAAGGACCTATACGGCCTGGAGGAGATGACCTCCTTCGACCTCAAGGCTCCACCAACCTCCGGGGAATCGGAAGAGATTTCCTTCCAGGAGGCCGGTGAATATATCAAGGACGGTCTCTCCCTCTTAGGGCCCGACTATGTGGCCATGTTGGACCAGGCCTTTCATGAACGCTGGATTGACTATGCGGAAAATGAAGGGAAGTCCACGGGGGCCTTCTGCGCCTCCTCCTACAATGTCCACCCCTATATTTTGACCTCCTTCAACCGCCAGATCAACGAGGTCATCACGCTCTCCCATGAGCTGGGCCATGCGGGCCAGGACATTCTCACCAACAAGAACCAGAACATCCTCAACACCTACCTGTCCATGTATTTTGTGGAAGCCCCTTCGACCGCTAATGAGATCATCATGGGTAACTACCTCCTGAAGAAGGCTGGGGAGGACAAGGAAGTGAAGAAGGAAATTATGGGCCAGATCATTTCCCAGACCTACTACCATAACTTTGTCACCCACCTCCTGGAGGCCGCCTACCAGCGGGAGGTCTACCGGATTATCGATGAAGGCGGGGCTTTCGATGCTGACCGCTTGTCCGAGATCTATTGGAAGGTTCTGACCGACTTCTGGGGACCGGAGGTCAAGATCATGGAGGGATCCTGCCTGACCTGGATGCGTCAGCCCCACTACTACATGGGCCTCTATTCCTACACCTATTCCGCCGGACTCACCATCGGGACAGAGGTGGCCCGGCGAATCATGGAGGAAGGGGATCCGGCTGTTCAGGATTGGCTGGAGGTCCTCCGCCAGGGAGGATCCAAGAAACCGGTCGAACTGGCCCAGATGGCCGGAGTGGATATTCGGACGGAAGAGCCTCTTCAAGACACAATCCGTTATATTGGAGAATTGGTCGATGGCTTGGTGGAGGAATAAGCCCCACAAGAGAGGAAAAAAGGCTGTGCCGGTAGTGAACCGGCACAGCCTTTTTGTGTGTGGAAGAAATTATTTTTCGGCGACATTGATGTTTTTCTTGGCCAGCCGACGGGTCTTGAAGTCGGAGAGAAGGTCATAGATGGTGGAGAAGATGGGGAGGAAGAGGAGCATGCCGAAGATCCCCATGGTGGACCCGCCGATGATGACGGCCAGGAGGACCCAGATGGCGGGAAGACCAACGGATTGCCCAACAATCCGGGGGTAGATGATGTTGCCGTCAAACTGCTGTAGGACGAAGATATAAACCATAAAGCCCAGACCCTGGGTCAGGGAGATAGAAGAGATGGTTAGCGTCCCGATAAGACCGGCGAGGACAGCACCCACCATAGGAATGAGGGCACCGAAGGCGATGAGAACCGAGACGGCCAGGGCCAGGGGAAGGCCCAGGATCTTCATGCCGACGAAGCACATGAAGCCCAGGGTCAGGGCTTCTCGGAACTGGCCGGTGAAAAAGTTATAGAAGTTGTCATAAGCCGTATAGAAGACGTACATAAACTTGTCGACGATACTCTCCGGCAGGCTGGCATAGAGGAGTTGCTTGGCCTGGGTGCCCAGGGTTTCCTTGGCGGCCAGCATGTAGATGGTAAAGACCAGGACCAGGAAGGCATTGAGAAGGCCGGAAAAAACGGCATTGATGGTGGGGAGGACCGATTGGATGAAGGAGCTAAAGGATAAATTCCCCCGGGGGCTGATATACCGCCAGAGATAGTTGGGGAGGGAGATGGATTGGAGATTATCCAAACCTTCGATGAGGGGCTTTTGAACCGGACCCATCCACTTGGCGTCTTTGAGGAAGGCGGAGAGCTTATCCAGGAAATCCGGAATCGCCAGGATGATGGTCCGGAGGGAATTAAAAAGTTGAGGGAGGATCAGGGAGAAGATCAGGACCAGGATGGCGATGATGAGGATAAAAGAAAGGAGGATGGCCAGGGCCCTCTTGCCGCCACGGCCAATGGGGAGCTTATCCAGGATCTTGTTTTCGATGACGGACATAAACATGTTGACCAGGAAGGAGACCATGATGGCCATCATAAAGGGGGAGATCATACCCAGGAGGTAGGTGAAGCCATTCCAAATGGCATTAAAATGGGAAAGAAGCATAAAAATGAGGATGGAACAGGTAATAATGAACAGGATCAGTTTAATCTGCTGCTTTTCTTCTTTTGTAAACCGCATGGGCCACCTCCGCTCTAGTCGTTCTTCCCTGGTATTTTATCATAGGCGGACCATCTTTGGTATAATTGAAAGAGTGCATACAAGGAGGTTGCTATGGATCCAATTCTTGTCATTATGGCGGCGGGCATGGGGTCCCGCTACGGGGGCCTCAAACAGGTCGATCCGGTGGGACCGGGAGGGGAGGTCATCATGGACTACTCCCTCTATGATGCTTACCGGGCAGGCTTCCGTCGGACCATCTTCATCATTCGAAGGGAGCATGAGGAGGTTTTCCGTGAGGCCGTGGTCGGCCACTTGCCCCGGGACATGAAGGCGGATTTTGCCTTCCAGGATCTCCGGGATATGCCGGGGGGAGAGGTTCCCGATGGAAGGACCAAACCCTGGGGAACCGCCCAGGCCGTCTATGCGGCTCGAGGTCTAATCGATGGCCCCTTTGCCGTCATCAATGCGGATGATTACTACGGTGACCGGGCTTTTTCCTTAATTTATGATTTTTTGGCTCAGGATCCGGGAGCCGACATCCCCACTCACGCCATGGTGGCCTACAAGCTCAACAAGACCCTGACGGCCAACGGGTCGGTTTCCCGAGGGGTCTGCCAGGTGGAGGGGGGTTACCTTGCCCGCGTAGTGGAGCACACTCGAATTTTCCAGGAAGGGGAAGATGGGAGGTCCCTGGTCGCCGGTGAAGACGGAAAAGATCGGGAAATCCTCCTCGCCGGAGACAGCCCTGTGTCCATGAATTTCTGGGGCTTTCGGCCTTCTTTCATGGGGGCCATTGAAGATGAGCTTCTGTCTTTTATCAATAAGGAAGTCCCCGAGAATCCATTGAAAGCGGAGTGTTACCTGCCTTCGGTTATCACCCGACAACTGAAAGAGGGGGATGCCCGGGTTCGGGTCCTGACCACGGATCAGGCATGGATGGGGGTAACCTATCAGGAAGATAAGGCCAGAGTCCGAGAAGGCTTTACCCGGAAGGTGGAAGAGGGAACTTATCCGTCGCCGCTTTGGAGGGAGTAAAGAGGGTAATATATTCATTGGAATGTGCGTATTGGAAACGAAAAAGAATAAGCTTGAACGGAAAGAATAATGAGGAGGATAGGATGAAAGTTTTAGTGATTAACTGCGGATCATCTTCGTTGAAATACCAACTTTTCGACATGGATGGGGAAAAGGTTCTGGCCAAGGGCCTCGTTGAAAGAATTGCCATTGAAGGTTCCCGCATCGAGCAGGAAAGTGATAAGGGAGAATTTGAGCTGGAGACGGCTATTCCCGACCATAAGACGGCGGTTGAGCTGGTCTTCGATGCTCTGACTTCTCCGGACCATGGGGTCATCAAGGACCTTAAGGAAATTGATGCTGTCGGTCACCGGGTGGTCCATGGCGGAGAAAAAGTCACCAAATCCACCATCATCGACCAGGAAGTGTTGGATGCCATCAAAGAAGTGGTTCCCTTTTCTCCCCTCCACAACCCCGCTAATCTTCAGGGAATCCAGGCCTGCTCCTCTCTCCTTGAAGGCAAGCCCCAGGTCGCTGTCTTTGACACTGCTTTCCACCAGACCATGCCTAAGGAAAACTTTGTTTATCCCATTCCTCTTTCCTACTATAAGGATCAGGGCATCCGTCGCTACGGCTTCCACGGAACTTCCCACAATTTCATCACCAACCGGGCGGCTGAACTCCTGGGCAAGCCGGTAGAGGAAGTGAACCTCATCTCCTGCCACCTGGGCAACGGGTCTTCCATCACCGCCGTCAAAAACGGCAAATCCATTATGACCTCCATGGGCCTGACTCCCTTAGCCGGCCTCCCCATGGGGACCCGGTCCGGTGACCTCGATCCCTCCATTATCATCTATATGATTAAGCAGCTGGGTATGAGTCCTGAAGAAGTGGACAAGGTTCTCAATAAAGAATCCGGCGTTCTGGGCATTTCCGGCCTTTCCTCCGACTTCAGAGACCTGGAGAAGGGGGCGGAATCGGGGGATGAAGCCTGCCAGCTGGCTCTCAAGATCTTCCACTCCCGCTGCCGGGAAACCATCGGTGCCTACGCCACCATGATGGGCGGCCGGATTGATGCCATCACCTTCACCGGCGGCATTGGCGAGAACGGATCCAAGGACCGGGAAGCTATCTGTGACGGCCTGGAGATTATCGGGGTAAAGTTGGATAAGGAAATCAACAACCAGCGTAAGCCCAAGGAGAAGACCATCTCTGCCGAAGATTCCGCGATCAAGGTTATGGTGATTCCTACTGACGAAGAGCTCATGATTGCCCGGGACACCAAGCGTCTGGTTGAAGGAAAATAAGCGGAAGGAAATTAAAAAGGCTGTGCCGGAACAGTTTGTTTGTTCCGGCACAGCCTTTTTTTGCATTGTAGCATTCAGGAGTTTAAGTTTTGCTGTACGCTGGGGATCTTTGACCCTGATTGTCTGGGAATAGGCAGATTGTCAGGGATCCTGGCCCCTGATATTCTCAGGATTAAACAAAATGTCAGGGTTGAGAGGCCCTGACATTTTTGCTATCTGCCAAAATAACAGGGCCATTTTTTGCCCTGATATTCTTGAAATTTTCCAATTTGAGAGGGTTTCATCCCCTGATAATCTTTCAATCTGCTCATTTATCAGGGATTTTTTGACCCTGATTTTTTTGAGGTTCTACGAATTGTCAGGGATCCTGGCCCTGATATTCTCATGAATTTCTTAATTGGTAGGGTTTTTAGTTCTGCGGGGGCCCGGGAGATGGCGGATCATGAGGTTTCCTAAGGAAGCTTTGTTCTGACAAGGCCCCGGATTCCGCTATGAGCCCCCCTGGTCTAGCTCCGGATCCGGATCTGCTGGCCTTTTCCTGTGATCTCTGTGAGGAAGGTTTTTGTTTGAGCCTGGTAGTGGTCCCTGAAAAATTGGGTGATGTCCATTTTCTCCCGGAAATGCATGGGGATGAACATCTGGGGCTTGAGCCGTTGGATCATGGCCATGGGGCCGAGGAAGGCGTTTCCTTCCAAGCGGGGGTCTAAAGGAGCAAAGAGAATGTCGACAGGGAATTTTTCCAGGTCATCCAGGATTTCCATAAAGTCACTGACTTCCCGGTCCTGATCTTCCTCCGGCCAATCCGGCCATTTCCAGGCGTTGAGATCACCGGCGTGGAAGAAGGAAATCCCGCCTAGTTCAAAGAGGATGGAAATGCCTTGATCGGTGGATCCGAAGGCCGTCCAATGGATGTCTTGAAAGCTTTGGCTATCACCGGGTTCCAGGCGAAGAGTTCGGCTTGGATCATAGATGATTTTTTTGCGACGGGTTTCTTCCACGGTCGAGGAGAGCTGGATGAACTTGCCGTCAGATGAAGACTCTTCCACATCCGTGGACAGGACAAAGGTCGCATTCTCCGCCCCTTTCATAGTGAAAATTCGAGGGTTATAGTGGTCGCTGTGGGCATGAGTAACAATGAAAGTGATGGGTTTATCCTTGGGAAGGGGTAAGGGACCCTGGATATAATCCACAACCAGGAAGCGGTCGGGGAAGTCCAGGGAAAATCCGGAATTATAAAGATAGGTGAGGGTAATAACCGTTGGCATATGACCTCCTTTGATTTTTTCATCATTTATTCTCTTTATATACCCCTCCATTCCTCTATTAGATCAAGTCGGTAGAGAGTGCAATCTTTTCTCAATCCTGGGTATAACATAAAGAAAGTATCCATATTGTGAAGGAAGGGACGATGAGGATGAAAAGGACAAGACAGGAAAAGATTGACCGGATTGTTGACCGGATCAAGTCCGACAAAAAGCCGGGACAAGGTCAACTGGGTATCGAGATGGAGCATATGATTGTCGATCGGGAGACCGGACGGCGAATTTTCTATGAAGGTCAGCCCGGTGTCCTGGAAATCCTGGAGGAGTTAGCTCGAATGCCGGGCTTGGAACCGGTTCGTATCAATGGCCATATTGCCGGAGTTCGCAATGAGGATATGGCCGTATCCATTGAGCCCGGGGCTCAGTTTGAACTCTCCATCCCTCAGGCAAGGGACATCAAAACCCTGGAAGAACGTGCACAAAAGGGCTACAACCTCCTTCTTCCTGTCCTTGAAAAATACGGCTACGGTATGATGGCTTTGGGGGCTGATCCTGATAATCAAGCCCTGGATGTTCCGATTATCGCCAAGGAACGCTACCGGATTATGAACAATTGGCTAGGAGCCCACGGTTCCCATTCCCGGAAGATGATGCGGCTTTCCTGTGCCCTGCAAGTCTCCATCGACTACTTTGGACCCGAAGATTTTCAGAAAAAATACCGCATCCTAACCGCCATGGTTCCTATCCTCTATACCCTGACGGATACTGTCTCCCGGCTTAGTGGAAACAAGTTGGATAAGTTCAATGCCCGACAGGAAATTTGGCGGGGGACAGATCCGGACCGGACCGGCTTGATTCCTACCAGCTTTGAGGAGGATTTTTCTTTTGCTTCTTATGCAGATTGGCTGCTTGACCGGGTCATCCTCTTCCGCCTGGAAGGGGAAAAGGAAGTTGAAACCGGGGATATAACTTTGTCCCAGGCCATGGATCAGGCGGAATCTGAAGAAGAGTGGAGTGGGCTCATTGACCAGGCTTTAGGCATTGTCTTTCCGGATATTCGGGTTAAAGGATTTTTGGAAATCCGACCCATGGATGCCCTTCCGCTTGACCTTTCTTTGGCGGTCACAGCGATGATCAAGGGGCTTTTCTATGATATGAATAATCTGGATCGACTGGACCGTAAGTTTAAGACGGTCTCTATCGACCTGGTTGAGCGAGGGATGGATTCCGGACGAGATAACGGGATTCACGGCTATTATCTTTCCGACTACTTTGCCAACTGGGGAATCAAGCTCTTGGATCTGGCTCAAGAAGGGCTTTCTGAAGAGGAAAAGGCCTATTTAGCCCCCCTCCGTAATCTCTGGTCCCACTTGGAAACGCCTCGGATTTCTTATGAAAAAATAGAGGAAGAAGAGGGATGGGAAGGCCTACGCCGAATTCTTCTTGCACGGAGGAAAGAAGGAGTGAGATAATTCCATTCAATGACCGGGCTCAGAGAAATAGATAGGAGTTCCATGTTTACGAATCAATTTACTGAAGACTATATCCGAATGGTCATGGACCAAGCTCGGATTTTTGAAGAAGACTACCGGGGAATCATGGAGAGGTCGGAGAATAAGCGAAGACTGATCCACGGTAATCCTGTTCCCATGACCTACCAGGGCTTTTATTTTGAGGAAAAGGATGAGGCTTTTTTTGCCTCTATTCTCCGCACCATGGCCTCCATCGGACAAAAGGTGACCGATAAATTTTTGGAGGACCCATCCTACCGGAAGGCTTTCCGCTTTTCTGCCCCTTTGGAAGACCTGATCCTGATCGATCCGGGCTATACAACCCCGGTTCCTGTCGGTCGTTATGATATTTTTTATAATGGAGAGGGAGATTTCAAATTTTGCGAGCTCAATACTGACGGATCCTCAGCGATGAATGAGGACCGGGTTTTAGGTAAGCTCCTCCTCCGGTCAAAAGCCATGGAAGCCATGTCCCGGAATTGGGAGATCTCCCGTTACCCTCTTTTCCGTCCCCTGGTCCATGCCTTGACCCAGGAATATAAGAGATTAAAAGGTAAACTTCCCCAAACGGTGGCCATCGTCGATTTCGATGATAAAATGACGGAAAAGGAGTTTCGTCACTTCCACGAAGTCTTTGAAAAAGAAGGCTTCGATTGTACCCTGACTGACCCCCGGACCATGGAATACCGGGATGGGGTTCTTTATGGAACGGATCCCTACACGGGCAGGGAGGCAGCCATTGACCTGGTTTACCGCCGGATGGTGACTTCGGATTTCCTGGACCGGATGGAGGAGTGTGGAGATTTTCTCCAGGCTTATCAGGACCAGGCTTTTATCATGATGGGATCTTTCCGTTCCCAGATTATGCATTCCAAGATGATCTTTAAGGTTCTCCATGATCCGGCAACCCTGGAGATTCTTAGTCCCATGGAAAGAGATTTCGTCAGGGCACATGTTCCTTTGACCAGGGAAATCTTAACCCGGGAGGATAAAAACCGGGTGAAATCAGAAAAAGATGATTGGATTCTTAAACCCTATAACTCTTACGCTTCCCAGGGGATCCTTTTGGGACGGGAACATAGCCAGGAAGATTGGGATGAGATTGTGGATGCATTGGCCCTGGACGAGTATGTTTATCAGGAGTTTGTTGAGGTTGATCCTACCCCCTTCCTTCATATGGAAGATTATGAATTTAAGGTGAGAAAGTTCAGTCATGTTATCGGCCTCTTTATGTACATGGAGAAATTTGCCGGCATCTATGCCCGGATCGGTCAGTCGGGAATCATTTCCGGAGCCAGGGACTATTTTGCCGCCCCCGCCTATCGGGTTAAACTAAAAGCCGCTGATCGTTTTGAGGAAGAAGGTTGAAGAAAGGAAGGAATGTTTATGGTATATGAACAATATGAAAGGGGACAAGAAGGCCCCTTGGCCGACCAGCCGACTGGATCCTCCCCCTTGCCAGAAAAGGACCTGGTGGAGATCGAGGGGAAATACCCCAAGCCCCAGGATGCCCTGGAGGACTGGGCCTTCATTAACTTCCATAAGTATGATAAATTGGCTGAACTGGCCCTGCCGGAAAAATGGTATTATGGGGACACGCCCCCAAAGAATAATAAAGTTCCCCTTCTTAAAAACTACCTGAACTACACCTTTAAGCGCCTCGTTCGCGAGGAGAAGAAGATTCGCATCACCAAGGATACCCCGCCCCAGGAGACCTATGCGGCCTTTAACACCGGGCTAGTTGACCGAAAATATGATGATATCTACGCCCTCTTTAAGCAAAATACGAAGTTTGAGTCTTCCTTCTGGTATCTCTTGGACTTTGTCGTGGCCGGGGAAAATGTGGGTAAGACCCTGGTTCGGGTTTTCAATCCCTTACCTGGCCGGGCGGACTATTTTGAAAATAAGGTCGAGAACATGCTCTATGACTCCTCTACGGGCGAACTCTCCTGTGACTACCCCCATATTATCGTCGAGCGGACCCGTCGATTGCCCATGGAATTTCTGGAAGATAATCTTGCCCGGGACATGATGGAGATTGACGGCATGACTCTCCAAGAGGCCTACCAATCCTCCGACCGCTACCGGTCCAAGATTTTCTTCCAGAAGTTGGGCGAGAAAATCGAGGACAATCAGAGGGTCTTCAACCGGCTCAAGAATCGCTTACAAGATGCCGTGGATCTGGCGATCAAGCGGGTTGAGTGGAACTACAAGACCGCCATCCCCATGTATAACCCCCGGTCCAACAAGGGCTCCCTCCTTCTCCCCCTTTGCCTGATGGATGACAACCGGGTCGACCTGGCCCTGGTGGTCGTCCGTCATCCTTCCGGTTCCTATCAGGGAGAAACTATCCTTCCCCTCTTCCTGGCCTACAGCAACTCCCGCCTGGTCTCCCGCCCCGACAGTGACTGGCTCAATACGGATTCCATCAACATCCTTTCTTATGAAGACGATGAGAATGAGGATGATGAGTATTAATCCCGGGGAAGCCCGTCCCTAGGTAAGGCCATGATTCCGCCGCCTCCAAGGGAAGCCCTTCCCTGCTATTTTAGAGAATTGAGCTGCCCCCCTAAAGTTGGACCAAAAAATCCAACTTTAGGGGGGCATTCTAGAGAGCGGTGCTTTTTTATTGGGACGACTTGATTACCTCCGGCGGGATGACGTGATTACTTCCGGTCCATGGATTTTTTCATCTGTTGGATGACCAGGGCCTGTTGGGCCTTGGCTTCAGCAGCCACCATTTGGTCGATGGCATCCCTGGCTTCAGCATCAACCTCATCACCTTCGCTGTTCGCCACTTTTTTTAGAACCAGGACCGTCCGGGCCGGTGAGTAGATCTGGATTCCCTGGTCAAAATCGGCCATCTCCATGGTCTTGGTTTGGTAAATATAATCTTCGTCGATCCGGCCGAATCCTCCGAATTCTTTCCGGTCGGAAGAGAAGACTACGCGGTAGCCTCCTTCCTGGTAGATGGGGAGGACGAAGTTTTCTACGGAATCGGTGGGGTGGAAGTTAAAAAGGAAGATGTAGGCATTATTCCGGTAGGCCACAATTTTACGGTGCTCGTCCATCCAGAGGAGTTGGACATTCTTGGGACCCATAATCCCGGTCTTCTTAGCGAACCGGATCATGGCCCGGTCAAATTCCAGAAGATAGGAGTATTTCAGGAGGTCATCGTCCGCCAGGTGCCACTGGCGGCGGGCATAGTGGTAGGACCAGCCGTTTTCCAAACGGGGGAAGTCGATCCATTCAGGATGGCCGAATTCATTGCCGATAAAATTCAAATAACCATCGGCCCCGGTGGTCAGGGTAATAAAGCGGATCATCTTGTGGAGGGCGATGGCCCTGTCGATGATGTAGTTGTCGTCATCCTTGCTCATGTGCCAGTAGGCTTCCTGGTCCGTCAGCCAGAAGAAGAGGGTTTTATCCCCTACAAGAGCCTGGTCATGACTCTCTGCATAATTGATCCGCTTTTCCATGGGCCGGTGGGTGGTCACTTCGTAATAGATGTCATTGACCGACCAGTCATGGTCATCCTTTTTCATGTTTTTAATCCAGAGGTCAGGGACCCCCATGGAGAGGCGGTAGTCAAAGCCGATCCCGCAGCGGTCGATTGGCAGGCAGAGTCCGGGCATGCCGGACATATCTTCCGCTACCAGCAGGGCATTGGGGGAGAGGGTGTGGATCAAGTCGGAAGCCAGGGTCAGGTAGGTAACCGCATCGGTATTGGTATTGAGCGAAAAGTACTTGCTGTAATCCGTGAAAGCTGTTCCCATGCCGTGGTCCCAGTAGAGCATGGAGGTAATGCCATCGAAACGGAAACCGTCAAAATGATATTCTTCCATCCAGAACTTGAGGTTGGAGAGGAGGAAGTGGATAACGTCCATCTTTCCGTAATTGAAACACATGGAATCCCAGGTTTCGTGGAAGCCGCGAGGGCCGGGAACAAAGAATTGCTCTTGACTTCCGTCAAAGAAGGCCAGACCCTCGGCCTGGTTCTTGACGGCATGGGAGTGAACCAGGTCCATGAGGACCCCCATGCCCATGGAGTGAGCCTTGTCGATCAGGTACTTGAGGTCTTCCGGGGTCCCGAACCAGGAGGAGACAGCGAAAAAGTTGGAAACATGGTAGCCGAAGGACCCGTAATAGGGGTGTTGCATGATGGCCATGAGCTGGATGACGTTATAGCCGGATTTTTTGATCCTGGGCAAAGTGAGGTCAGCAAATTCACGGAAGGAAGAGACCTTACCTTCTTCCTGGGCGATGCCGATATGAGCTTCATAGATAAAGGGGGGAACGTGGCGGGAAAGCTTGAAGTGAGGAGTCTTCCACTCATAGTCCTCCTCCGGGTCCCAGATTTGACCGAGCCAGTCGATGGATCCGTCCTCACGGACTTCCTGAATGACTCTTTTTATATAGAGGGGGATTTTATAATGGTCCTGGTTTTGGTATTGGAGAAGAACCTTGATCCTTTGACCGTGCTTGAGGGCATCTTTTCCCTTTAGGCAGATTTCCCAGTCCCCGTTTCCCATGGCCCGGAGGGGATGGGTATAGGGCTGCCAGTCATTGAAATCGCCAACCAGGAAAAGGTGAGCGGCAGCCGGGGCCCATTCCCGGTAAACCCAGCCGTCTTCCACCCGGTGGAAACCATAGTAGTGGTGTCCATTGGCAAATTCCGACAGGGAAGAGACTGTGTTTTGGATTTCTTTCTTTTTTGTCAGGTAGTTATTTTGCCGAAGGATCAGGTCGTCCTCATAGTCAGCCAACCAGGGGTCCAGGTCAATGGCACGGGCGACAGCCTCTTGAATGGGGTCTTTATTCATGTGAGCCTCCTACTATCCGGGGGATGCCGGTTTTTTGATATGGATCACGGATCTTGATCGGGTTAAGGTGAAATCGTTCTCACCTAAGTATATCATTATTATTACGACTTGGGGGAACATTATGATAAGATTTAAGAAGAAGTGCGGAAGGAAAGTCCTTCCATTTTCAAGATAGAGGAGAATGTCATTATGGAGTACGAAGATCGCTACCGGCAGGAAACGCCGAAGAAATATAAAAAGAAAAAAGCGAATAAGCCGGACCCGGACAAGTCGACCATTTTTACCGTGGTCATTGTGGTTGCCCTGCTTTTGCTGATTATCTGGTTTGTAACCAAGCAGTTCATCCGGGTTATGGGCGGGTCATCCTATGAAGACCAGCCAGCCATCGAATCTTCTGAAGACCTGACGGCTCTCGAGTCGGCCTCCGAGGAGGAATCGGATGAGGATGAAAATGAGGACAACTCCGGTTATGATATGCAGGCGGAAGGAAGCAGGAGAGATTCCATGGAAGAAGCCCCTGAGCCTTTGACGGAAGGACCCGGCGACTATGCCGAACCCAAAACTTGGGTGGGAAAGACCTTTCAAGTCAACGCCAGGTCCAATGTCCGATCAGGGCCGGGCACGGGGTCAACCATCATCAATGCGGCCAATCCGGGCAATACCATCACCGTAAGGGAAGCAAAGATGGAGGCAGATTCCGTTTGGTGCCATGGCCAGATCAAACGGGAGAATGGGGAGACCTTTGAAGGCTGGATTTACGGTTGGTCTTTGGATGCCGACCCGGTTGAAGAATAAGGGGAGACCGCCGGCCGTCCGGCGGTTTTTTCGATAAGGAGGGGATATGGAATTGTTTCGACTCGCTTGCGGCATGCCAAAGATCCGCCTGGGGAGGATGGATCTCAACCGGCAAGCGATGGAGGAGATGGCTCGGGTCATGGCCCGGGAAGAAGTGGATTTAGCCCTGTTTCCGGAGGGAACCCTGACCGGTCATACGGTCGGAGATCTTTCCGGTCAGGAGTTTTTCTGTCAGCGGGCCTGGGAGGAGGCGGAGTCTTTAGCCGACCGAACGCAGGACTTGGACCTGGCCCTGGTCTTTGGTCTTCCTCTTATTTCCGGTGGGGGAGCCTATTGGGCCATGGTCCTGGCTTACCGGGGGGACCTCATTGTCCTGGGAAAGAGGGGTCCGGAGCCCCCGGAAGAATCCCCCTTCTTTTTGGAGGAGGCCGGCCATACCTTCAAATCCCTCTCCCTGGCCTCTATCTCGGATGACCAGGCCGCCCGCCTCTCTCCGGACAGAATCTCGGAAGCGACCGACCTTTTTCTCCTGGCTCAAGCCCGGCCCTTCCTTCCGGGGAAGGCTAAGGCTCGGAGGAAGGCCCTGGAGGTCCTGACGGCAGACGGCCTGGCCCTGGCCATGGTCTCGGCCTGTCCGGGTGAGTCCACTACAGACCGGGTTTATTCCACCCAGGCCCTCATCGCGGAAAATGGCCATATCCTGGCCGAGAAGAAGGAAGGAGAGGGAGAAGGCTTCATCTATGCCGACCTGGACCCCTTCCTCCTGAAGAAAGCCCGAGAGAGATACCGGTCCCGCCTTCTCTTGCCTCGGGTTCAGACGGACACGGAGGAGGAGATGGACCCGCCCTTCCATCAGACGACAAGCCGGACCTATCCCAAACACCCTTTTTTGCCGGAAGATGAGGAGGGTTTGGAAGAGACCCTGTCCATCCAGGCCCTTGGTTTGGCCCAGAGAATGTCAGCCATAGGGACCAGGGATGTCTGGATCGGAATTTCAGGGGGGCTGGATTCTACCCTGGCTCTTCTGGTCGCCCTCCGGACCTTCAACCGCCTGGGCTTGGAGGGTAAAGGGATCCATGCGGTTTCCATGCCGGCCTTCGGATCCTCGGAGAAAACCAAGGGAAATGCCCGAAAGTTGGCACGGTCCCTGGACTTGGACTTCCGGGAGATTGACCTGGAGGAGGTTCTCCGGATCCACTTCCGAGACATTGGCCTGGAGGAAGGAGATCGGTCCCTGGCTTTTGAGAATGCCCAGGCCCGGGAGCGGACCCAAATTCTTTTCGACCTGGCCAACCTTCATGGGGGTCTGGTCCTGGGGACAGGGGACCTTTCCGAAATTGCCCTGGGCTGGGCCACCTACAACGGGGACCAGATGTCCTCCTATGGGGTCAATGCCTCCATTCCCAAGACCCTGGCCAGGGCACTGGTTCGCTATGAGGCGGATAGTTTCCGGGAAAAAGGGGAAGAGGAATTGGCCCGGGTTCTCCTGGATGTGGTGGAGACCCCGGTTTCTCCGGAGCTCCTTCCTCCAAAGGATGGGGAAATTGCCCAGAAGACTGAAGAAATTATCGGACCTTATGACCTTCATGACTTTTTCCTCTATTACTTCGCTCTCTATGGGGCCGGTCCCCGGCGGATTTTGGACTATGCCGACCGGGCTTTTGAGGAATACAGCCGGAAGGAAATCCTGGCCTGCCTCCGGATTTTCTATGACCGTTTTTTCAAGAATCAGTTTAAGCGGTCAGCCATGCCCGATGGCCCACAGGCCAGCCCGGTTTCTTTGTCTCCCAGAGGGAATTGGACCATGGCCTCGGATTTGGACGGGCGAGTTTTCCTCGAAGAGGTGGATGCCCTCCTGGAAGGTGAAAAATAGACGAGGATCGGGTATCAATAGAGAAATCGATTTTTCATCTTCAATGATAGTAATGTGATAAAATAAATTAGAAATGAGTCAATCATGCGAGGAATCTTTATTTCTTTAGAGGGATCCGACGGGTCAGGAAAATCGACCCTGGTCCATGGCCTGAGGGAAAGAGTTCGTCAGGCCGGACTGGATATGGACTTCACCCGGGAGCCGGGCGGGACCCCCATCGGTGAAGAAATCCGGGACATCCTCCTGGATAACCGAAACACGGAGATGGACCCTCATTGCGAAGCCCTCTTGTATGCCGCAGCCAGGGCCCAGCACACGTCCCAACGCATCCGTCCCAACCTGGACCGGGGCCGGCACGTTTTTACGGAACGCTTCGTCCTATCCTCTTTGGCCTACCAGGGCTATGCCCGGGATTTGGGGATTCCGGAGGTGGAGGCTATCAACGATTTTGCCACCGGAGGTCTCCGGCCGGATTTAATTTTATACATGGATGCCGACCCTCTTGACCTTTTGAAAAGGAAGGAAAATCAGGGGGAAACAGACCGGCTGGAAAAGTCGGGCATGGACTTTTTCCGGAGGATCCGGGAGGGGTATGAAAAGGCGATCGAAGCCAGCAACCAGGTCTACCGGGTGGATGCTCTGGCTCCTCCGGAGGAAATTCTGGAGGCTTGTTGGCAAACAATATTAGAAAGAATCGAGGCATTATCATGAAGCTATTGATTTGTATCGTCCAAGATGGAGATGCCGCCAGCTTGATGGAAGAGTTAGTGGAGAATTCTTTTCGGGTGACTAAGCTTTCTTCCACCGGTGGCTTTCTAAAGAGCGGAAATACCACCCTCTTTTTAGGGGTGGAAGATAACGAAGTGGATTCGGCCCTGGCCGTCATCAATAAAAATTGCTCCAGACGAACCGCCGTTACCCCTATCATGAACCCCCAATTGGATCCCGGCATGTATCCTTCCATCCCTGTGGAGGTTGAAGTGGGCGGAGCAACCATCTTCCAGCTCGATATTGATACCATGTACCGACTCTAGGAAGGGCGGGCATGGCAAAGCGACAAGACAAGCTTTTTACCGGCCTTTTTGATTCCTACGAGGGAAGCAGGGAAGAGGAAAGAGAGATTCTCCGTCAATCCGGTTTATTTTTTGACCGGGACCACCTTGCCCATGCCTTTCTTTTGGAAGGGGGCCGCAAAAGGGTCCGAAAAGTAGCCCGGGCTCTGATTCTCCGCATCATGGTAGATTTTGGCGGGGTCGATAGGGACCGTATCCTTTCGGGATCGGCAGCGGATCTTTTCTTCGAGGGAGAGGACAAAATATCCATCGACCGGGTTCGCCAACTCACCGCTCTCATGTATCAAAAGCCCATCCAGGGGGACTATAAAGTCATCTTTTTGGAAAAGGCGGATACCATGCAGGGACCGGCCCAGAACGCCCTCTTAAAGTCTCTGGAAGAGCCTCCCGGCCATGTTGTCTGGATTTTGGGAGCAGGGCAGCGGTCAAAGCTTCTTTTAACCGTACAGTCACGGCTTCGGATCCTTTCTCTGGGCAGGGAAGACACTGCGGTCGATGACCCCTTAGCCTTAGATCTTCTGGGAGACCTTCTGACGGGGAAGGTAGAGGGGATATTCCTCTCTAAAGCACTTTTAGAAAATTGGCAGGAGGATTATTCTGCCCTTTTAGATGCCTGGATGTATTATTTACATGAAATTATGGCCTATCAATCGGGAAGCGGAGAATTGCCGGGGCCTATCTCCTGCCGGTCAAACCTGATCGATTTGGCACAAGCAACCAACATCGACAGGATCAGTCGCGCCCTACTTTCCATTGAGAAAACCCGTCAGGGCCTGGAAAAAAACTGGAACCCAAAACTTGCCCTTGAGGATCTCTGCCTTCATTTAGCAGGGAAACAGGGCGTTTCTATATAGAGGAGGAAAGTATGCAAGAAGTCATCGGTGTCCGATTTAAGGCCACCGGGAGGTTGGAATATTACCGCCCCGGAAAGGAAGTTTTCCGTTTGGATGAGGGGGCCATCTGTCCTTCTGACCATGGATTGGAGTTCGGTCATGTGGCTCTTTCGAATATTAGCCTGCCGGATGACCTCCTGCCCGATGAGATTCCCGAATTGGTTCGGAAGGCTACGGAAGAAGACCTGAGAATCCATGAAGATAATGTCGATCGTGCAAAAGAAGCCATCGAATTTTGTAAGGTAAAAATTGCAGAAGAAAAATTGGAAATGAACCTGGTCGGGGCGGAATTCACCTTTGACCGGTCCAAACTCATTTTTTACTTTACCGCTGACCACCGGGTGGACTTTCGTAAACTGGTTCGAGAATTGGCACAGAATTTCCACACTCGGATCGAACTCCGCCAGATCGGGGTCCGGGACCAGGCTAAACTTTTGGGCGGGATCGGCCCTTGTGGCCAGGAGTTTTGCTGCCACCGTTTCATGCGGGATTTCGACCCTGTTTCCATCAAGATGGCCAAGACCCAGGGTCTATCTCTCAATCCCACCAAGATCTCCGGTATCTGCGGCCGGCTCATGTGCTGCCTGAATTATGAGCAGGAAGTCTACCAGGCCAATACAAAAAAAGTCCCTCCCAAGGGAACTTTGGTCCTAACGGAAGACGGTCAGGGCCACGTTGTGGACCGGGATGTTCTTCAGACCCGAGTCCGAGTCCATGTCTATAAAGATGACGGGACGGAGGATGAAAAATACTATAGTGTAGATGCTATTGAAATCCTTCAAAAGCGGAAAAAAGGTCACTCCAAACCTGACCTTTGGGAAGGCATGGAGGATCATGACTTTGTGACGGAAGGGGAGAAAAAGGCCCTCCGTGAGGAAGAACTGGCAGCGAACAGGGCGGATGACGAGGAGGAATCGGATGAAGAAATTACCCGAACCTGCCCCTGTCCTTGTCGCCGGGAAGAGGAAGATTCGGGGGCTATTTCTGAACAAGATCCGGAGATTGGGGGAAAAGAGGATTTTATAGAGGAAAAGTTGCCGGAAGACGGTGACGATGAAGAAGAAAAACATTCTCCGGAAAAGAAAACAGAAGAAACTCGTCCTTTCCAGGAACCTTACGCGGCGAAAGGGAGAGTGAAGCCAAAAAGAAGAAAGATGGGCCGGAGACGGAGGAGGAAGTAAGGACGAACAGGAAGAGGCTGATGAGGATGGAAGTCCATGTCTTTTTCTTGACATTCAGCCACTTTCTGGTATGATGAATTTGTAACAAGGCATGAAGGTTTGGCTAGAAAACCTTACATAAAAGAGGAGGAAATTTATGGCTTATAAAATCTTGGACACCTGCATTGCTTGCGGGACCTGCATGGACGAATGCCCCACCGGTGCAATTTCTGAAGGCGACATCTATGAAATCAATCCGGATGTCTGCATCGATTGCGGTGCTTGCGCGGGTGTTTGCCCCACAGACTCCATCATTCCTGACGAAGACTAGTCAGTAGGTCATCGGGCTCCCCTTCCGGGGGAGCCTTTTTTTATTGAAAAAGGAGGAGACTATGCCTGAGAATATGGGCGTCCTTATTGTTGTCCCTACCCCAATAGGGAATAGGGAGGATATTACTCTGCGTAGCCTTAAGGTTCTACGGGAGGCAGACCTTATTGCCTGTGAGGACACCCGACATTCCGGTCCCCTTATGGACTACTATGAGGTCCATGCCCCTTTGATTTCTTATGAAAAATTTAATGAAGAAACCCGGTCTCAGGAAATATTGGACCGGGTGGCGGAGGGAAAGAAGGTCTGCCTGATCTCCGATGCGGGAATGCCGGGGATTTCAGACCCCGGTTCAATTCTTATCCGTCACGCCATCGACCGCGGCCTTCCTTTTACCGTTTTGCCCGGGCCTTCTGCAGCAGATGCCTGCTTTGTGGCATCAGGATTGGGTCGGGGGACCTATGCCTTTTTGGGTTTTCTTCCACGAAAAGGGAGAGAGCGTCAGGAAGCCCTGGAAAATCTTGACCGGATGGAAATGGCTGCAGTCATCTATGAGGCTCCCCACAGGATTCGGAAGACTGTAGATGAATTCGGTAAACGCTGGCCGGAGCGGAGGATGGCCCTCCTTCGTGAATGGACCAAGGCCCATGAAGAACGCTTATCTTTCCTGGGCAAGGAAGTTGAAGAGATTGACCTTGTCGAAAAGGGAGAGTTTGTTTTGGTCCTGGAAGGCCGGGATCCGGAGGAAGAAGCCCCTGACATGGACAGGGTGGTCGACCGCCTGCAGACCCTGATCGACCAGGGTTGGTCGACCAAGGATGCGGTCAAGGAAGTAGCCGAATGGTCAGGCCTGGCTAAAAATGACCTCTATCAGGAAGCTCTAAATATTACAAAAATGAAATAAATACGGGCAAATCCCTCCAAAAGCTTGAAAAAGACTTGAAAGCCTCAAGCGGCCTATGTATCATTAACAAGTCAACTATCGGTAACAAAATAGTTACAAAAGCAAATTTTGGAGGACTAATGAGAGACTACTCTTTAAGAAAACAAATTCTACTCTTTGTGGCAATATTCGCCCTTTCCGTCATTTTTGGAACATGGGCCTACGCCAACCGGCCTAAGGATATCTCTGTCAACTTGGACGGTGAAGAGATGGAAATCCGGACGGAGCAAGCAACACTCAGGGAAGCCCTTATCGAAGCCGGATATACGAATTTAGAAGACGCTCATTCTTCGCTTGACCTGGATGCCTCTGTGGAAGATGGGATGGAAGTTGAAGTGGAGACAAAAAAAATTGTCCATTTCCGCGATGGCAAAGAGACCAAGACCTGCACGAGTTACGCAGCGACAGTGGGGGAATTCCTTGATGAAGAAAATGCCCAATTTGACCGGGATGATGAAATTGAACCGGCTCGGTTGGCCAAGCTGGAAGATGGGATAAAAGTTTCTCTTGACCACATCGATCGGAAGGTGGATGAGGAAGTCGAGGAGATTGCCTTTGACGTGGAAACCCGGAAATCCGACAAGCTCTATAGGGGAAAAAGTAAGGTGGAGCAGGAAGGAAAGAAGGGGCAGCGGACCATCACCACAGAACGGATCTATAAAAATGGAGACCTGGTCAAGGAAACCGAGCTGAGCAATGAGATCACCAGCGAGCCGGTCAAAAAAATTGTCATTCAAGGTACGAAGAAGGCTCCGGCAGCCGCAGGGAGTTCTTCTGCAGCCTACACTCTGGGCCAGTTCATGCATAAGGGCGTGATCAATTGGGGCGGTTACCGCTTTACTTACTATTCTCAATCCGTCCTTCCCGGCTACGGACTCCGAATTCCCGGAAGGCACGTCAACGGGGCCGGCTATGTCTGCGACGGGAACGGCTACATTGTTTTGGCCGGTTCTGCACCCAAAGGAACGGTTTATCCCACACCATTCGGTGGGCCCGGAAAGATCTATGATCGGGGAACCGTGGGCAACCACCTGGATGTCTACATTCGATAAGAAAAAGCCCAACACGATGAAGATCCTGTCAGATTGGTTCGCCGATCTGACAGGATTTTTTGATTTGAGGTAAAATAGGTTGACTCCCATTCGGGATTCCTTTTGCAGAAAGGGAAATCCTGACATGGAATTTTGTACCGGCGAATGGAGGAAAGGATGAAATACTTTGGAACAGATGGTTTCCGTGGGGAAGCCAATAAGGAGCTGACAGCAGCCCATGCCTATCGAATCGGGCGTTTCCTGGGCGATTATTATAAAAAGAATTTTGAAGGGGATGAAGCCAATCCCCGTCCCCGGATCGTGATCGGGAAAGATACCCGGCGTTCCTCTTATATGCTGGAGATGGCCCTGTCCGCAGGGATCACTTCTTCCGGCTCGGATGCCTATCTTCTCCATGTGACAACAACCCCCAGCGTATCCTACTGCGTCCAGGCGGACGACTTTGCCTGCGGGATTATGATCTCGGCCAGTCACAACCCCTTTTATGACAATGGGATCAAGCTTATTGGGGAAGAAGGGGCCAAGATGGAGGAGGATATTCTCCAAGAGATCGAGGATTACATTGATCGGGACGAGGACGACCTTCCCCTGGCCGAACAGGGGGAGATCGGGGAAGTTCGAGATTATGTCGTTGGTAGAAACCGCTATACGGGCTACCTGATTTCCACTGCCCTCCGGTCCTTTAAGCGGGTAAAGGTCGGTCTGGACTGTGCTAATGGTGCCTCCTTCATGATCGCCAAGAACGTTTTTGATGCTCTGGGGGCAGAAACCTATGTGATTAACAATAAGCCCAACGGGGTCAATATCAACCGGGATGCCGGATCCACCCATATCCACCAGCTGGTTGAATTTGTCAAAAGTGAGGGATTGGATGTGGGCTTTGCCTTCGATGGGGACGCCGACCGTTGTATTGCCGTTGATAACAATGGGGAAGTGGTCGATGGGGATGCCATCCTTTACATCGCCGGAAACTACCTCAAAGACCGGGGGCAACTGCATAAGAACATGGTGGTCACCACCGTCATGTCCAACTTCGGCCTTTACAAGGCCTTGGAGGCATCCGGCATTGATTATATTCAGACTAAGGTAGGGGATAAGTTTGTGGCAAAGGAACTCATGGATCATGGCTACTCCATTGGCGGTGAGCAGTCGGGACATATCATCTTCTCCAAGTATGCGACAACAGGCGACGGGATCCTGACCGCTATTCGTCTGGCGGAAATTATGGTGGAGGAGAAGACCGACTTAGCCAGCCTCCATGCCCCTCTTAAAGCCTATCCCCAGGTTCTGGAAAATGTCCGGGTCAAAGACAAGAAGACTGTTCTTCATAACGATGCGGTTCTCGCAGCCATTGATCGGGTTAAGACGGGCCTGGGTGAAGAAGGGAGAACCCTTGTCCGGCCCTCCGGAACCGAACCCGTCCTTCGGGTCATGGCGGAGCATCTGAATCCGGATGTCTGCCAGCAGGCTGTCGATGATATTGTTGAGGCCATCAGTCAAGCGGGGCTCCTGGCATGACCTTTCCTCAACCGGCCAGAGACATCATTGCCCGCTTGGAAAGTGCCGGTTATGAAGCCTGGGTGGTAGGAGGTGCGGCCCGGGATGCTTACCTGGCTGCCAATCCCATCAAAACCGGACAAATAACGGGCCCCTTGGGCCGGATGAAGTCTCTTTTCCATAATAAAGAAGAGGAGCCGGTTTGGGGCGAGGGAGTTGACCTCCACGACATTGACTTTGCCACAAATGCCCGTCCTCAGGAGGTCGAGATGGTTTTCTCTGACTGCAAGACCGTCGATGTGGGCAAGTCCTTCGGCACGATCAAGGTGGTCTGGAAGGACCTCCCCTATGAAATTACGACCTACCGGTCAGAGGAGGGCTACCGGGATGGCCGTCACCCCGACCGGGTGACCTATGCGGACAAGATTGAGGAGGACCTCCTTCGCCGGGACTTTACCATGAACGCTATGGCCTACCACCCCGAGAGGGGGCTCCTGGATCCTTTTGACGGAAGGGAAGATCTCAAAAAGAGCCTCCTCCGGGCGGTAGGAAATCCCGAGGACCGAATCGAAGAAGATGGCCTTCGGATGCTCCGGGCCGTCCGCTTTGCTGCCCGGCTAAGTCTGATCCTGGAACCCCACCTCCGGAAAGCGATCGAAAATCACAAGGAAGACCTGAACAAGATTTCTATGGAGCGGTGTCTGGAGGAGATGACCCGGATGTTGATGGATAAGTCCGCCGGCCGGGCCATGGAGGCCATGGAAAACCTGGGCCTTCTTCAAGTTCTCATCCCTGAAATCGACTCGCCCCTGGCAAAGCAGCGTTACGACTTCCTTCCACACGAAGATTTTTATCGTTGGGCCTGTCTTCTCTCTTCGGTTTCCCCCAAGCAAGGGGATAGCCGGTCCCGATGGGCAAAGAAGATTTTAAGGAGATTCAAATCCTCTAATGAACTTCATAATCGGGTCGCCCTTCTTCTCCGCGAGGATCTTGAACTTCCGAAAGACCTTCCCCATGCCCAAGCCTTTGTCGGAGACCTGGGAGATATGGCTACGCCCTACCTTCTTTTCCGCAAGTCGGGGCCGGATGCCTTCCGGGAAAGAAAAAAATCTGAAATTGGTCGGAGAAGGGGTCCGGGTTCCCGATTGGAGAACTATCGCGAAGAAATTATCCGGGCCATGGACTTGGTGCGGACGGTAAAGCGGAACAGTCTTCCCACGCAGATTTCCGATTTATCAATTGGAGGTCGGGATCTGATGGATTTAGGTTATAATCAGGGGAGACAAATCGGGGAGACTCTGGAGGAGCTCCTGAACCTGGTCATCGAAGGAGAGCTTGAAAATACCCGGGAAGCCCTCATGGCCCATGCAAAAAAGGCTCGAGGGTCTTCCGATGGAGAAGGCTCTATTTCGTAAGCAAGCCGGTTAGGCAAGGAGATAGAATGAAAACAATAATCATTGCCGACTCATCAGCCGATATGAATAAAGACATTAAGGAGTCAAGCTCGATCGTCAGCGTTCCCCTGTCGATCGATGTCAATGGCAATCATTACGTGGACGACGATTCCATTGATCTGGCCCAGCTTCGTGCGGATATTCGAGCTTCAGAGGAAGCCGCGAAGACCGCCGGGGTCCCTCCTCGCTTTTTTATCGACCAAGGTCAGGGGAGAGACCGGGTTTATATGGTCACCATTTCCAGTAAGCTTTCGGGGACCTATTCCAATGCCCTTATTGCCGCTGAAGAGCTCGAAGAATCGGGGAAGGAAGTCTACGTCTTTGATTCCCTGTCCGCGTCCTCGGGAGTGACGGCTGTGGCTTGTAAGATCCGGGAATGCTTAGGCTTGGAAATGTCCGGTGAAGAAATCCGGAAGACCGTCCAGGCCTATGTGGATGGCCTGAGGACCTGGTTTGTTCTGGATGATCTTTCCACCTTATCCAAGTCGGGACGGATGCCCAGAGTGGCAGGACGATTGGCTAAGGGACTATCCATCAAGCTCATCAGTCGAGGGGAAAGAGGGAAGATAGCGGTAGATTCGATCAAACGGGGGATGAAATCCGCCCTGGAAGCCTTATGTCAGAAGATCGAAGATGACCCGGTTGATTGGTCTGAACGAACCCTTTACATCTCTCATGTCCAGGCAGAAGAAAGGGCCAACTTTATTAAAGACCGGCTCAAGAACCTTCCGTTTAAGGATGTACAGATTCTTTCCGCCAAGGGATTGGTAACGGTTTACGCTAATGAAGGTGGCGTGGTCGTAGCCTATTAGTCGTTAGATCCTGGTTGTTCGAAAAACTGTCTGCTTTTTTGTCGAAGTCCCGGCCTTGGCCCGGGACTTTTTTAATCAGCATTGTTAGGGAAGTAATGGTTTTGCGAATTTTTTATTAGGAATAAAAAAAACGAGAAAAATTTCTAAAAACCCCTTGTATTCTTGAATAATTATGGTATAGTAGTAATGGTGTAAGTTGTTAGTTATAGATAACAATCTCCCGTAGACTTGTGTATCACTTGATTAACGGGAAAAATGTTAACTTTGGTGGACAAGAATCAGTCTTGTAGAAAGGAAATCAAAATGTTGAAATTTTTCTTGGGTCATGACAGTGATAAGCGGAATAACAAAAAGGCAAGCCAGCACTCATCCATGGGTTTCATCTCCAACCACGATTTTAAGGAACCTGTTCGCATGATGAGCGATTTTGGCGGTGTCATCGTTATTTCCCCCATGCACGCCATTAACCAATAAGAAAAAGCCCTTGACAAAGGGCAAAAATCAATGCTGACATTGGCATGGATATCCATGCCAATTTTTTTTGTCATTTTTTCAGTTAGCAGCTATTAACAAAAGGATAATCATATGTTAATATAGGCTTACGATAGTACATAGGATTTCAGATATAGAGAGGAGGAAAGAATGAACTTATCTATGGCGGATGTGGGCAGAGCCTACATCGTTGACAGCATACGGGGAAGGGACAAGGTTCAACGCCAGTTGGCCAACATGGGTCTGGTACCTGGTGCGAATGTCCAGCTTCTCTCTTCTCTTCACCAAAACTATATTATTTTACTGAACCAGACCCGTTTGGGAGTTTCCCGAGAGCTCTTGGACAAGGTTCAAGTCCATCTTCAGGAATCTGCGGGAGCGGAGACAGAAATTCAAGGAGGAATATTTCGTGAAAACTTTACTTGACCTGAAACCGGGGGACCGGGCTGAGGTGGTCCGGATCCACGGACGTGGTCCTTTGAAGAGGCGTTTTCAGGACATGGGCCTGATTAAAGGCAGTGTTTTTGAGGTAGTTAAGGTTGCTCCTTTGGGTGACCCTGTCGAAATTGTAATTAAAGGCTATAACCTGACTATCCGTAAGGAAGATGGAAAGGATATTGAGGTAAAGAGCATCTAAGTCGGGCTGGAGCCCTTTCTTTTTCCCTTGGAGTTAGCATATACTAACGAAACCGCTCAAGAAGAGGGGACGAGATCGGATACATAGAAAGAGTGTAGAAAATGAAGAAGACCATTGCCTTGGTGGGCAATCCGAATTCCGGAAAAACCACCCTATTCAACCTCCTCACCGGGGCCTCTGCCCATGTGGGAAACTGGCCCGGTGTCACCGTAGAAAAGAAAGTGGGCCAGATCCGAAAGAATAAGGACTTGAGCCTGGTTGACCTTCCGGGAATTTATTCCCTCTCCCCCTATACCATGGAAGAGGTCATTGCCCGGAAGTATCTCCTGGATGAGAAACCGGACTGCATTATCAATATCGTTGACGCATCCAACCTGGAGAGAAACCTCTACCTTACCAGCCAGGTCATGGACATGGGGATTCCGGTTGTCCTGGCCTGCAACATGATGGATATGGTCGAGAAATCGGGCGACCAGCTGGATACCCAGGCCCTCTCCGCCCGTCTGGGCCTTCCCGTGGTGGAGATTTCTGCCTTAAAAGAGGAGGGAATCCCTGAACTGGTCAACGCAGTAAACGCCAGCCTTCTGACCGGGAAAGCACCCAGCCCCATGACCTTCCGTCCGGAAATCGAAGAGGCCATCGAACAAGTCCATAAGGAACTTTCTACCGTCACCATCGAGCCGGAAGCCAAGAAGAAGTTCGATGCCATCAGTGACCGCTGGCTGACCATCAAGGCCCTGGAGATGGATGAAGAGACCCTGAAGGAGGTCACCATCCCCAAGGCGATGGAAGACCGAATCCTGGCCTTTGAAGATGAGGAGGATGATGACAGCCAGTCCATCATTTCTGCTGCCCGCTATAGCGAGATTGCTAAGATTCTGGACGGGGTCTATAAAGAAAAGAATCCCGGAAAGAAGTCCCTAACAGACCGGATTGATCAGATTGTGACCAACCGGATTTTGGCCCTGCCTATCTTTGCCCTGGTCATCTTCCTGGTCTACTATCTCTCCATCTCCACTGTTGGCACCTTCGGAACCGACTGGGTCAACGACGTCTTCGTCGCTGAATGGCTCCAGGGAGGGACCCAAACATTCCTGGAAAATATAGGCGTTTCCGCCTGGCTGATCGGAATGATCGTTGACGGCGTGATCGCCGGCGTGGGTGCTGTTTTGGGCTTTATCCCCCAGATGGCGGTCCTCTTCCTCTGCCTGGCCTTCTTGGAACAAACTGGCTATATGGCCCGGATTGCCTTTATCCTGGACCGGATATTCCGGAGATTCGGCTTGTCCGGCAAGTCCTTCATCCCCATGCTGATCGGAACCGGGTGCTCCGTTCCTGCCATCATGGGCTCCCGGACCATCGAAAATGATAAAGACCGCTACATGACAGCCATCACGACCTCCTTTATGCCTTGCGGAGCCAAGCTCCCTATCATCGCCTTCTTCGGCGGCGCCCTCTTCGGCGGTGCTTGGTGGTTTGGCCCGATCTTCTACTTCATCGGGATTGGCTCTGTTATTGTTTCCGGAATTATCTTAAAGAAAACTAAGCGCTTTGCCGGCGACCCCTCTCCCTTTGTTATGGAGTTGCCGGAATACCGTCTGCCCAGCCTGTCCGGCATCCTCCGGTCGGTTTGGGAACGCTGCGCCGCTTTCGTGAAAAAGGCGGGGACCATCATCCTCCTCTCCTCCATTGTCATCACCACCCTCCTCCATGTGGGCTTTACCCCCGAGGGCTTAGGATGGGTGGATGAAGCCGTTGATGAATCCATCTTGGCCGCCATCGGCCGGTCCTTCGCTTGGATTTTCAAGCCCCTGGGCTTCGACAACTGGGAGTCCGCAGTAGGTACGGTCTCCGGCCTGGTGGCTAAGGAGAACCTCATGTCCATCGTGGGCATCATCTTCGGTGTCTCGGGCGATGCCCTCGACCTCATCGAAGCGGGAGATTGGCAGGCCCTGGCCCCCATCACCTCCCACTATACCGCCCTCTCCGGCTTCTCCTTCCTCCTCTTTAACCTCTATTGCGCCCCCTGCTTTGCGGCCATCGGAGCCATGAACCGGGAGCTGCCCAGTCGGAAGTGGACCCTCATGGGCCTGGGCTACCAAACCCTCTTCGCCTATTCCCTGTCCCTGATCTTCTACCAGGGAGCCCTCTTCTTTACAGGAGCTGGGGTCACTATTTGGACCATTGTCGCCCTGGCCGTCCTCCTCTTTGGCCTCTATCTCCTTTTCCGGCCCGACCCCACCAAGAAACTTTTAGAGGGCGAGCCCGCCTATGGAGAGAGCCGGTAACTGAACACCCGTAACCCTGTTTGATGAATCACGGTCGGCAAGCAAGCCGACCTTTAGAAAGGAGGAAGGATGCCGGATATTCTTATTCTTGCCGGAGTAGCCCTCCTGGTGGTTTTTCTGGTTCGTAAACTCGTGAAGGACCACAAACAAGGGGGATGTGCCTCCTGCCCCCATTGCTCGACTTGTATGAAGTCCAGGCAGGAGAACCTACATGGAAGAAAGGAACCAGCTGAATCTCCTTGTCAATCTTCCTGCCGGTAAGCCCTGATAAAAAGATGAAATAAGGTGGTAACACGTGAGTGCAAGCTCTCGTCCTTAGAGACGGGAGCTTTTTTTTATTTTTACTATTTTTTAATTAAAGATTGTCTTATACAAGCAAAAAAATGCAGATGGAATTTTTACTGTTTTATATGATATTATTATTTCAGATGAGGAGATGATTTGTGAATAGCTTATTATTTACCTATAGAAAACCTGAAAGGCATAAATGATGAAACGTTTTTTATCTTTTTTAGGTCAGGCAACCATCCTCCTTTTTGGACTTTTTCTGCTGAGTTGGATATTCCCGGACTCATATGGAGAGATTATCGAAAGCTATACTGGGTTTTTACTTCCAGAATTCGCTGGTATTATGTATTTTGCAGATAATAAAACGAGTCTTCATGAGATCTTGCCCATATTAGGCATAGCTCTTTTCTTAAATGCCGTTCTCCTCCTTGTCCTTTTTGCCAGTGTTCCTTCTTCTTATGAACCGACTGTTGGAAATGTCGTTGTGTTTGTTTCTCTTTTTCTTTTTCCTACTCTTATGTATACTATTTACTTTGTATGGAAATCAAAGAGGGCATAGAAGTGTATCAGAGGGGAAAAATGATTGAGTCATCTTGAATCAGTTTATTTCTAAAAGAAGAATAGGACTTGCAGAAGCGCCCATGACGTGGTAGGATTTCTAGCAATAGGAAAACCGGACAAAAAGGAGAGTATCTTTCGGGCTGATCCTACAGAGAGCTTCGATTTGCTGAGAGAAGTGGTGAAGACGGAAGAGAAGATGGCCTTTTTTGGGATACGGTGAGACACTTTGATGTCTAGCCGGATACGGGTTCGCCCGTTATAGCGACAGGGTATGTTTGTACCTGCGAGGTCTTTTTCGTGAGGAAAAGATGAAATAAGGTGGTAACACGTGAGTGCAAGCTCTCGTCCTTAGGGACGGGAGCTTTTTTTATTCTCCTGACCATCCGGGAATCCTGGGAAAAAGGGTTGGCGATGATAGCCGACCGGGGAAGACGGTCAAATCAATGACGAAAAGGAGGACAATTATGTCAGAAAAAAACTATAGTTTGGAAACAGCTTGTGTACAGGGTGGCTATCAACCCAAGGCCGGTCAGCCGAGAATCCTGCCCATCTATCAGTCCACAACCTTTAAGTACGATACGGCCGACCAGGTCGCTGATCTCTTCGACCTTGCCGCAGAAGGTCATATGTATTCCAGGATCTCCAATCCCACCGTGGAAGCATTGGAGAAAAAAGTTGCAAGCTTAGAAGGTGGGATCGGGGCCCTTGCCGTTTCTTCCGGTCAGGCGGCCACCCTCCTGTCCATCCTGACCCTGGCATCTTGTGGCGACCACATCATTGCCATGAACAACCTCTACGGGGGCACCCACACCTTATTCGACTCCACCCTTCGGAAGTTCGGCATCGAGACCAGCTTTGTCCCCTTGAATGATCCGGAAGCTCTGGAAGGGGCCATTCGAGATAAGACGAAACTTATTTTTGCAGAGACCCTGGCCAATCCCAGCGTAGAAGTTCTGGATATTGAAGCGGTGGCCGGCTTGGCTCATGCCCATGACCTCCCGCTCATTGTGGATAATACCTTTCCGACCCCCTTTCTCTGTCAGCCTTTCCGTTTCGGAGCGGATATTGTCGTTCACTCTTCCACCAAGTATTTGGATGGCCATGCGACTTCCATTGGAGGCATTATCGTCGATTCGGGACAGTTTGATTGGAACCGGGGGAAGTTTGACTGCCTGACGGACCCGGATCCGGCCTATCACGGCCTATCCTATACCGAGACTTTTGGTCAGTCAGCCTATCTGACGAAGGCCCGGGCAGTCTACCTGAGGGATCTGGGCACGACCATGAGCCCTTTCAATGCCTGGTTAACCAACCTGGGAACGGAGACCCTGGCCCTACGGATGGAAAGACATAGTAAGAGTGCTTTGACGATTGCCCGGGCCCTGGAAAAAGATCCGCATATCGAGTCTGTCTCTTACCCTCTTCTGGATTCTTCACCCTATAAGAGTCTGGCCGATAAGTACCTGCCTAAGGGCGGATCAGGAGTCATCGCCCTGAGGATCAAGGGTGGAATTGAGGAGACCAAGGCCTGGATCAACCGTCTTCGCCTGGCTAGCCTGGTCGTTCATGTCGGCGACCTCAGAACCCATGTCCTCCATCCCGCTTCTATGACCCACCGCCAGCTTTCCGAAGAAGCCTTGAGAGCTGCAGGCATTGCACCCAACCAGGTCCGTCTGTCTGTCGGTCTGGAAGGAGTGGATGATCTATTGGAAGACCTGACGCAGGCCTTTCTTGATTAAATAGGCCAAAAGAGAAAGGAACGCTTATGCCCATTATCTTGCCGGACAAGCTGATTGATCCCTCAATACTTGAAGAAAACAACATTTTTACCATGTCTCCGGACCGGGCGTCCAGCCAGGACATTCGACCCTTGAAGGTCGCTATTGTCAACCTCATGCCGGCTAAGGAAGAAACCGAGGTTCAACTGGTCAAAATGCTGGCCAATACAGCCCTTCAGATTAAGATTGACTTTTTAACAACGGCCTCCTACCGGTCTCGTCATGTGGAACACCAGCGTTTGGATAGGCTCTACAAGACCTTTGAAGAGATCAAGGGGGAGAAGTATGATGCCATGATTATTACCGGGGCTCCGGTGGAAAGGCTGGACTATAAAGATATTTTATATTGGGATGAACTGAGAGATATTCTGGATTATGCACGAGAAAATGTCTACTCCACCTTATTTATTTGTTGGGCCGCCCAAGCAGCCCTCTACCACTATTATGGCGTGGAGGCACGGACAGCGGAAAAAAAGATTTTTGGAGTCTTTGAATTTGAGAAAAAGGGTCATGCCAAGGTGCTCAAAGGCTTTGACGATATTTTCGCACAACCCCACTCCCGTCACACCTACGTGGCGGAAGAGGATCTGGCCGGATTGGAGGACCTGGTTGTCCTGGCCGGTCGGCCCGATACCGGGGTGGCCCTAGCGGCATCCAAGGATAACCGACTTCTCTTTAATTTCGGCCACTGGGAATATGACAAGGGGACTTTGGATAAGGAGTACCGGAGGGACAGGGAGAAGGGGATTGCCACCGACCCTCCCCTCCACTACTACCGCAATGAGGACCCCGACCAGGGCATTCGTGTATCCTGGCGGTCGGCAGGCAACCTCTTCTTTTCCAATTGGCTCAATTATTGTGTCTACCAGGAAACGCCCTTTTCCGTTGACCAGATTAAAGCCAAGTCGGTGTCCAAGTTTGGCGGATCATCCTTAGCCGATGCTGTCCACTTTGAACAGGTCAAACAGATCATCCAGGCTGACCATGACCGGAGGGTGGTCATTGTCTCAGCACCGGGGAAACGGAGGCAGGAGGACGTCAAGCTGACCGATCGCCTGATTCATGATTATGAGCTTAAGCGTGACCGGGAGGACATCCGCCGGGTCATAGACCGCCTTGAGGAAGTCCTGAACCAAAATGAGAAAGAGGCAAAGGAGAATGCGGAGGAGATTGCCGGTCGCTTCCGGGACATTGTAGATCAGTTGGGCTTAGGCCCAGGAGTCAGAGAAGGGCTGGATAAGGATTTGAACGACCTGGCCTCTGCCCGGGACAGAGATTATATTGTTTCTCGTGGAGAATATATCAACGCCAAAATTATGTCCGCCTACCTGGGTTACGACCTGGTGGATGCCAAGGATTTGATCCGGGTGGGACCGGATGGGCGGGTCGACTTGGAAGAGACCAGACGGTTGATCCGAGAAAAGATTAAGGAGAAGGACCGGGTGGTCGTTCCGGGTTTCTACGGGGCGGATAACTATGGGAAGATTGTGACCTTTCCTCGGGGAGGCTCTGACTTTACCGGTTCCCTTTTAGCTTCCTCTTTGGATTCGGCCGTTTATGAGAATTGGACAGATGTGGATGGGGTGATGACAGCAGATCCTCAGAAGGACCGGACAGCCCGAAAGATCCCCCGTCTTTCCTACGAGGAATTATCGGAAATTGTAGACCGGGGAGCTGCCATTTACCAGAGGGAAGCCATTGATCCGGTCCGGGAAAAGAATATTGTTCTTCGCTTCTTAAATACAAATAATGCAGCGGGCACCGGAACGGAAGTCCGCGATTAAGGGAGGGTAATCATGGTAAAAGTCATTGTAGTGGGGGCGACCGGCCTCGTTGGGGGGACCATCCTATCCCTATTGGAAGAAAGAAATTTTCCGGCGGATGAGGTAAAATGTCTGGCGTCCGAAAGATCAGCAGGGAATACCCTGCCCTTCCGAGGAAAAGACCTGGAAGTTCGTACCCTGCGGTCAGAGGAGTTCCAGGGATATGACCTTGCCCTTTTTGCGGCCGGTGGGGAAGTTTCCCGGGAGTTTATCCCCCTGGCCCTGGAAGTGGGATTGGAGGTTGTCGATAATTCCTCTTATTTCAGGATGGATCCCCAGGTTCCTTTGGTAGTTCCGGAAGTCAACCCGGAAGCTATAGGGGAAGCCCGACTCATTGCCAACCCCAACTGTTCAACAATCCAGTGCATGGCCCCCTTGTTTGCTCTTGACCGGGCCTTGGGCTTGAAAAGAGTGGTGTATTCCACCTACCAGTCGGTTTCAGGTTCAGGCGTGAAAGGGCTTAAAGACTTAGAAGAGGGAACAAACTTTGCCTATCCCCATCCTATTCGAGATAACCTCCTTCCCCAAATCGATGATTTCCTGGAGTCCGGGTATACTAAGGAAGAGATGAAGATGGTCAATGAGAGCCGGAAAATTTTATCCAGACCTCATCTTCCGGTTACCGCTACGGCCGTCAGGGTTCCGGTTCCTTGCTGTCACGGCGTTTCGATCAACGTGGAACTTGACAGGGATTTTAACCTGGAAGAAGTCCGCAATTGCCTACGTTCACAGGATGGGGTGGTTGTTTTGGACCAGCCGGAAAAGGGAGTATACCCCATGCCCAGGGATTTGGCCGGAACGGATGAGGTTTACGTCGGAAGGATCCGTCGGGATCCTTCTATTCCCTATGGGCTTAATCTCTGGACGGTGGCGGATAATGTAAGAAAAGGTGCTGCCTTGAATACAGTGGAGATTGCCGAGCTTCTCCTTCAGCGAAAATTGGACGAAATGAGCGATTAAGCCTGCTGGACTGTGGTATAATGTCTAAATAGTGTGCCTGTGATTATTATTTGAATTAGCAAAGCGAGGATGAAGAAAATATGACTGCAAAATTGCTATCGAAGGAAAACGGCAAGGCCGTTTATACGCTTGAAATTGCTCATGAGGATCTTGAACCCTTTATGAATGAGGCCTATAAAAAACTTAGAGGCCGTTTCCAGATCCCCGGATTCCGGAAGGGGAAGGCTCCTCGGAAAATCATTGAAGCTAACTACGGTAAAGGCATCTTTTTTGAAGAGGGCCTGAATGATATGCTTCCTCAGGAGATTGACAAAGCGACCAAGGAATTGGGTCTGGAACCTGTTGGCCAGCCTGATATTGACCTCAAGGAGATGGATGAGGAAAAGCCCATCGTCCTTGAAGTAACGACTGACCTCCTCCCTCACCCCGAGTTAGGGGACCTCTCCACCATCCAGGTGGTCAAACGCCCGGTTGAAGTCAAGGATGACCAGGTTGAGGATGTGTTGAAGAGGGAGCAGGAAAAAAATGCCGTTCTTGAACCCATTGAAGATCGTCCCGTCCAGGATGGAGATACGGTAAACATTGACTATGAGGGCTCGATCGATGGAGTTCCCTTTGAAGGGGGAAAAGACCAGGGACACGACCTGGAAATCGGATCCGGTTCCTTTATTCCCGGCTTTGAGGACCAAATTATCGGCCATGAAAAGGGAGAGGAGTTCGATGTCAATGTAACTTTCCCTGAGGAATACCATGCCAAGGATTTGGCAGGGAAAGAGGCCGTTTTCCACGTAGTTTTGAATGACATCCATGAAAAACAGGTTCCTGAATTGGATGATGATTTTGCCCAGGACGTGTCGGAATATGACACACTGGAAGACTATAAAGCCTCCGTCCGCAAGGACTTGGAGAAACGGGCTGAGGATGCCGCCAAAGCGGACCACGAGAACCAGGCGATTCAGGGACTGGTCGACATCTCTACATTTGACCTGCCCGACTCCATGGTGGATGAACAGGTAGAGATTGAAGTGCGGAATATGGCGAACCAGGTCGGTCAGATGGGAATCACCCTTGACCAATACCTCCAGTACACCGGAATGGATTTGGACGGTTTCCGTGCCCAGCAACGCCCCATGGCCACCCTCCGTCTGTCCGGCGACCTTTGTCTTCAGGCCCTGGTTGATAAGATTCAACCGGAAGTCAGCGAGGAAGAGCTGAATGAGGAACTCAAGAAGATCGGCGAAGCTTACGGTGCAAAAGATACCGATGATTTCATCAAAAAGGTTAAGGAACTGGGCAACGAAAAGCTGGTCGAAGAAGATGTGAAGAAGAGAAAAGCCATCGACCACCTCATGGACCAGGTCCAGTATGTGGATGAGAAGGACCAAAAGAAAGAGGAAGAGAAGAAGGCCGACCCGGAAGAGAATGAAACAAAAGAAGAGAAAAGTGAGACAGAATCCCAGGAATAAGGGATACTGATGAGACATATGAGGAGGTATAATGCCATTAATTCCAACAGTGATTGAGCAAACCAATCGTGGAGAGCGGGCTTATGATATTTATTCCCGCCTTTTGGAAGAACGGATTATTTTCGTCACAGGCCCCATTGAAACCAATATGGCCAATTTGATCGTTGCCCAGCTCCTTTATCTGGAGTCCAAGGACCCGTCCAAGGACATCCAGCTCTACATCAACTCTCCGGGTGGGGAGGTGACAGCGGGCCTGGCAATCTACGATACGATGAACTATATCAAGTCGGATGTGTCAACGATCTGTGTGGGTATGGCCGCTTCCATGGGAGCGGTTCTCCTGGCTGCCGGTGAAAAGGGGAAGCGGTTCGCCCTCCCCAATTCGGACGTCATGATTCACCAACCTTCGGGCGGAGCCCAGGGGATGGCCTCTGATGTCGAAATCACCGTAAAGAAGATTTTAGAAACGAAGAAGATCTTGAACAAGATCCTCTCGGAGCGGACAGGTCAACCGCTGAAAAAGGTGGAGCGGGATACCGACCGTGACCGCTGGTTATCCGCCAAGGAAGCGATGGACTACGGCTTGATCGACGACGTGATTGAGTCCATGTAAGTAAGGGATCGGAGGAAATATGGCCGATTACCATGATGAAACGATCCACTGCTCTTTTTGTGGAAAAAAATCCGATGAAGTCGACAAAATGATCGCCGGACCTGACGGAGTCTTTATCTGTAATGAGTGCATCGAATTGTGTGGTGACATCATTGAAGAAGAAAAGGCAGGTCAGGAAGCCTTCCAAGATTCGGAAATAGAGCTTCCGTCACCCATGGAAATCAAGGCAGCTCTTGATGACTACGTGATTGACCAGGAGGAAGCAAAAAAGACCCTCTCCGTTGCCGTCTATAACCATTACAAACGGATTTATCGAGGTCACGAGACGGACGTGGATATTCAAAAATCCAATATCTGTCTGATTGGCCCTACGGGGTCAGGAAAAACGCTCCTGGCCCAAACTCTGGCAAAGACCCTTCGAGTACCCTTTGCCATTGCCGATGCAACAACCCTGACCGAGGCCGGTTATGTCGGTGAAGATGTAGAGAACATCATCCTCCGCCTTCTTCAAGCTGCGGATTTTGATGTGGAACTGGCGGAACACGGCATTATTTATATCGACGAAATTGATAAGATTGCCCGTAAGTCGGAAAACCCCTCCATCACCCGGGATGTCTCCGGAGAGGGGGTTCAACAGGCCCTTCTCAAGCTGATTGAGGGAACGGTGGCCGGAGTACCGCCTCAGGGCGGTCGAAAGCATCCCCGCCAGGAAATGATCCAGGTGGACACGTCCAACATTCTCTTTATTGTGGGCGGGGCTTTTGATGGAATTGAAAAGGTTGTGGAGAAGCGAAGGGGCGAAAATCCCATCGGCTTCAACCAGGAGAAGGTGGACCACTCTCAGGAGTCCTTATCGGATGCCCTGAAAAACGTCATCCCTGAGGACCTGATGAAGTTCGGTTTGATTCCTGAGTTGATTGGTCGTTTGCCGGTCTTAGTTGCCTTGCAGGAACTTTCAGTGGATGCTCTTCAACGAATCCTCTTAGAACCCAAGAATGCCCTGGTAAAACAGTACAAGGAGCTCTTCCGTCTGGATGGCGTTGACCTCCAATTTGATCAGGAAGCCCTGGAGGCAATTGCCCGCGAGTCATTTGAGCGGAAGATGGGTGCCCGTGGTCTTCGGTCGATTATGGAGAAACTCCTTCGTGAGCCCATGTTCAATATTCCCGACTTGGATGATATTCGGCAGTGCGTTATCACTAAGGATGTGGTCGAAGGGGAGGCTGAGCCCCGTCTCCTCAGGCAGACGGAAATGGTTGGCCAGCAATCCATGCCCTTGAATGTTCGTTGAATGGTAATTCGACAGCCGGCCTAGGCCGGCTGTCCTTCATTTATTTACCACTCTGTGGATGATCGTCCTTTGCTTGTAGTAAGGCCCGGGACAGAGGAGGAAATATGACAAAAAAGTATTATCATATCGAAAAAACGGTCTGTCCCGTTCTCTTGGCCCGCACGGAGATTGTCTTTCCCGGCGGAGCCTTAACCTTTGACCTGGAAAGTGAGCGGGAAGAGGCTGTTCTTGAGCAAGCGGTGAAAAATAATCAGGAGGTTCTTCTTTTAGCCTTAAAGGATCCCTCGGTGGAGAATCCCGGTCTTGAAGATTATATGGCCATGGGGACTATGGTGGCTGTTCGTCAGAACTTCCAGCTTTTGGGCGGAAACTCCAAGATTATCGTGGAAGGGCTTTGCCGGGCTGAGCTCCAACGCTTCATCCGTACCTCACCTTATGTGGAAGCGGAAGTGGTGAAATACCATTACAATAAGGATGAACTTGATGAAAATGACAACCGGGCCCTCCTTGCCCGCTTGGTTTCTTCGTCAGCGATTTCCTTTTTCCGGACTTCTATGGGGATTCCTGATTTTCTCCTCTTGCCCCGCCTCCAATCGGATGACCCCGGTAGCCTGGCGGATGAGGTAGCCTCCCATCTTGACCTCAACTACGAGGAAGCCAAGTCTATTCTCGTCGAACTTAACGTTGATGAGCGTCTGGTCATGGTCCAGTCGGCTCTTGACCTTCAGGCTAAGCTGACCGTTCTTGAACAACAGATTTCAGAAGAAGCTCAGGATCGGGTGAAGAAGAATCAAAAGGACTATTTGATTCAGGAGCAAATTCAGATTCTTCGAGAACAAATTGAAGACGACGGATCCGACCCTCTTTCCGTCGCCGAAAGTTACGAGGCCAGGGTCAAAGCCTTAAAAATGCCCGAGGAATCACGAGAAGTGGTTCTTAAGGAGGTAGAGAAGCTATCCTATCTATCGCCCATGTCGCCGGATGTCAACGTCTCTCGGACCTACCTGGATACGATTTTAGCCTTGCCCTGGGGAAAGTTCACTAAGGACCGGAAAGACCTGGTCAAGAGCCAGGAAATCCTGGATCGGGACCATTATGGTCTAAAGGATGTGAAAGACCGCATCCTGGAATTCATGGCGGTCCGCCAACTCCGTGCCGATTCCAAAGGATCCATCCTCTGTCTGGTCGGCCCTCCGGGCGTAGGGAAGACCTCGATCGTCCGTTCTATTGCCCGGGCGGTGAAGAGAGAATTTACTTCCATGCGTTTGGGCGGAGTTACGGATGAGTCGGAAATTCGCGGCCATCGAAAGACCTATATCGGGTCTATGCCCGGCCGGGTCATTGCTCAAATGATGCGGTCCAAGTCCATGAACCCCGTCTTCCTCTTTGATGAGGTGGACAAGATCGGTTCCGATTTCCGAGGAGATCCGGCATCTGCTCTTCTTGAGGTTCTGGATCCCGAACAGAACTTTGAATTCCATGACCGCTATCTGGAGATCCCTTTTGACCTCTCCCAGGTCATGTTTATTACCACGGCCAATACCACCACCACCATTCCCCGTCCTCTTTTGGACCGGATGGAAGTCATCCGGATCCTCGGCTATACCGAGGATGAAAAACTGGAGATTGCCGCACGCTATCTGGTAAAAAAGCAAAGGGAAGAAGCGGGGCTTAAGGCAGCCAATTTGGCCATTCCCCGCCCCATCCTGACGACCATTATCCGGAGCTACACTCGGGAATCCGGAGTCCGGGAGCTGGAGCGACAGATCGGAAAGATTTGCCGGCGGTCAGCCCGAAAGATCGTGGAAGGGGCCGACAAGGTCCGGGTCAACCAAACCAACCTCTCGGACTTCCTGGGTCAGCCCAAGTACCTGGATGATGAGCGGACTAAGAGCCCCCAAATTGGGGTGGTTAACGGTCTGGCCTGGACCGAGGTGGGGGGAGAGCTTCTCCTCATCGAAGCCAATAAGATGGCCGGCCGCGGCGGACTTCTTTTAACCGGCTCTATGGGGGAGGTCATGAAGGAATCGGCTGAACTTGCCATCTCTTATATCCGGTCCAATGCGGGTCGTTACGGCATTTCATCCTCTTTCTACACATTTGAGGACATCCATATCCATATGCCTGAAGGAGCGGTACCCAAAGACGGTCCGTCAGCGGGCGTCTCCATCCTGACGGCCATTGTTTCCATCCTGACCCAGCGACCTGTTCGCTCCGATGTGGCCATGACCGGAGAAATCACCCTTAACGGCCATGTTCTTCCTGTGGGCGGAATCCGGGAAAAAGTTCTTGCTGCAAAACGCTATGGAATTACCCATGTCTTTTTGCCCAAGGAGAATATGAGAGACCTGGAAGAAGTGGAAAAGGGGTCCATCGATGGGATGACCTTTGAGCCCATCGACCGGGTGGATGATCTTATCCGAAAGGCTCTTCTCAGCCCGGTGGAGAGGGAAGAGCAGGTTGTTTTTGAATCGGATAAAAAATCGGGAACGATCGGATTTTCCCGGGTTCTCGATAGACAAGAAGGGGATGAGTCCAGACCCCGGGCATAAGGGATTTGAATATATTCCCGTCTTTAGAAAGGAGGGCCTATGAAGGTAAAAGATGCTTGCCTGGAGGCTATGGCCCAGACACCGGAGGGATGGCCCACTGACCCCCTGCCGGAAATCGCCATGGTGGGCCGGTCCAATGTGGGTAAGTCCAGCTTCATTAACGCCCTCTGTAAGCGAAAAAAATTAGCCTATACTTCGTCTTCTCCGGGGAAAACGCGGACGATCAACTTCTACAATATCAACGGGGTTTTCCGCTTGGTGGACCTGCCCGGTTATGGCTATGCCCGAGTGTCAAAAAAAGACCGGGCATCCTGGGCAAAGTTTATTAATGACTACCTGGCGGACCGGGATAACCTGGTGGATGTCTTCCTCCTGGTAGACATCCGTCATGAACCCAACCTCATGGATCGGGAAATGTATGATTGGATTCTGGATGGCCAATTTTCCGGAACCGTCATCGGAACGAAAGCGGATAAGCTTTCGAAAAACAAAAGAGACCAGGCCCGGTCGCTTCTCATTCGAACCCTTGAAATTCCGGATCAGTCTCTCTTTATCCCTTTCTCTTCTATTGAAGGATCGGGAGTTCGGGAGGCCTGGTCACGGATTGACCGGATTTTAGACCGGTCCACATTACCCGATTCCCAATAAGTAAAAGGAGAAGGTTATGAAAATCCTCCTGACTTCCGATTTGAATCCCTCTCAAGTAAATGGGGTCATTGTTTCTGTGCTCAATTTGATGAAGGAACTGGAAAAGAAGGGGCATGATGTCCGCCTTCTCTGTCTTTCATCCTCCCATCGCTCTTATTCGTCAGGGAACATTTATTATGTTGGTTCTCTGCCCTTAAACATTTATCCGGATGTTCGGGCTTCCTTGATGATTAACAGCGACCTCCTGGAGGAGGTCTGCGATTGGTGTCCGGATATTATCCATTCCCAATGCGAGTTCTTCACTTATTCTTTTGTTGAACGCATTGCCCGTCGTTGCAAGGCCCCCATCGTCCACACCTACCACACCCTCTATGAGCACTATGTCCAATATGTCCTACCTGGGCAGGTAATGCGGGATCTCATTGCTCCGGTCATGAAAGTCCGGCTACGTACAGCTGATGTTATCATCGCCCCCACCCGAAAAACCAAACGCATCCTCTTTCAAAAGGGGGTAGCCGACCACGTGGTGGTTATCCCCACGGGAATTGATCTTTCCAAATATGATGTCAGCCTGCCCGATGAAGAAAGGCGGGCCATGGCCCGTAGTCTGGATATACCTGAGGATGCCTTTATTTATGGTTCCCTGGGTCGCCTGGCGGAGGAAAAGAATTTGGACGAAGTTCTCCGGGCTCATCATAAACTCTTGGAAGAGAGACCTGATGTTTACCTGGTTTTAGTGGGGGACGGCAAGTACCGCAAGCATTTGGAAAACCAAGTTGACTCTCTTGGAATCAGGGATAGAGTTCGATTCACAGGCATGGTCTCTCCTGATGTTGTCGGTAAATATTACCGGCTTTTCCGTTTCTTTATTTCTGCCTCCGTTTCTGAGACCCAGGGTCTGACTTATATTGAAGCCTTGGCCAATGGCCGTCCGGTCATTGCCAGAAGGGATGATGCTCCGGTTGAAGTCATCCGGGAGGGGGTTGATGGCTTTATCTTTGATACCACAGAACAGGCGGTGGACCGGATGAAGAGCCTGGTGGATGATCCTGACCGTTTAGCGGTAATGAGCCGGGCAGCCTGGGACAGCCGAAAGGCCTTTGGAACGGAATGTTTTGGTGACCGGGTCAGTGCCCTTTATGAACGGGTTTTGGAGACACCCGGAGATAACCAACTCGAAAGAGAACGGATGGTCAAGAAACTGACTGACCAATTTACCCTCTTCACCGATCGGTCTGATTACGGAAAATTCTATGATATTATCCGGGCAAAGTGGTCCCGGGCAAGCTACAGGAAGAAGGCGAAAAAAGGGGCGAAGAAGAGGTCAATAAAATGAGCGGTTCTTCTGACGACCAAACAAGAAAACAGGATCACGAGGGTGGAGAGAAGAGGGGAAGGCTGACCCGGATCGAAAATCGACTGAACACTATGGAAGATGCCTTGTCGGAGAAAACCATTCAAGGCAACCGGCGAGTTATTCAGGCGATTACCATTTTCGGCCTGGTTTTGACGACCTTGGTGGGTTTTTTGGCCTATCGAGCCGGACTTTTTACGAACAAAAAAGTCATGGTCGACTTCATCCGTGGCTTTGGAATTTGGGGACCTATCGTCTTTATCCTTATCCAGATCCTTCAGTGCATTGTTCCCATCATTCCCGGAGGACTTACCTTGGTTATCGGGGTCTATCTTTTCGGCCCTCTCCGGGGTTTTCTCTATAATTACGTGGGGATTATCCTGGGGTCCATCGGTGATTTTTGGCTTGCTCGACTATTTGGAACGGTCTTTGTCCGTTCCATGGTCAAGGAGGAAAGCTATCTGAAATACACCCGGTGGATGGAAAATCATGAAAAAAAGGTCAATTTGGCCTTTGTCGTCATCATACTCCTTCCTTTTGCCCCGGATGATTTTATTTGTATGTTGGCCGGCCTATCTCAGATGCGATTTTCTTATTTTTTCGTCCATCTCCTTTGGGCAAAAATCCCCTCCATTCTGACCTACTCTTTCTTTTTGGATTGGGGAATTCAAAAAGGGATGCATTTTCTGGAAGATCTCTAGCCTTGTAAAAAAAGAACCCGGTTGAAGCAGATATTCTGCTCCAACCGGGTTCTTTATGGTTAAAGTGAAGATGGATTATTCAACGACCTCAAACTGATCTTTGTCAGCACCGCAGACGGGGCAAACCCAATCTTCAGGAAGCTTTTCGAAGGGAGTTCCGGCAGCAATGTCGTTGCTGGGGTCACCTTTTTCAGGATCATAGATATAGCCACAAGCGTTGCATTCATACTTTTTCATGTTATTCCTCCTTGAGTTTTTCCCGGACGCTCCCGGGAAATCGATGACGTACAGTAATTATATACCATAGTCTGACTAATCCAAACCATAAAATGGGAGGTTTTTCCTCATGATTCCTTTTTTTTGATGGCAAAACCGCTTTACAGTCGCATTCTGACCAGCCTATTGATTATTTCCGGATTCCCTAGGGTATAAAAACTTTGGAACAAAACTGAACAAGTAATGAGTAGATCGTGAATATATCGGTAAACTTACCTTTGGCACAGGCAATAGAGGTGAAGAGAAAGGAGGTTTTCGTGCTCTATCGGTATTCCGGTACTATTCCCAGCGAAATTTCCTCCATCTGTTCCTACACCCTTCGGATTGTTCAGGAGATTGACCGCCACCTAAGCATGGATCGGTCAAGCCTTCAGGATATTCGTCTGGTGATCTCTGAGCTGATGATCAATGCCTGCGAGCATGGTAATCGGAACAATCCCGACAAGATTGTATCGATTGATGTGGCGGCGGATGACGAGGCGATTTCCATCTCCGTGAAAGATGAAGGCAGCGGAGTGAATTGGGATGGTCCTTGTTTTGCAAAGAATATGAAAGCTTCCGGAAGGGGGCTGATGATTGTGGATGCTCTCGTCGAGGAGTTGACCTTAAATAAGAGTGAAGTCCACTGTATTTATAAATTTCATCATTCATAGGCCCTGAATGTCTGGAGAGATGCCCTGCCAATGTTGTCAGGATAGGGATTTCTCGGGAACAGGGCCATATTTATGTTAAAATTAATAGGATAAGAAGGATCCGGTCAAGTCGATCCTTCATGGAATAAAGCTAGGGAGTAAGAATGAAAAGACAAGATATACGAAATGTAGCAATCATCGCTCATGTTGATCATGGGAAGACCACCTTGGTGGACGGACTTCTCCGGGTATCCGGAACGATACGTCAGAATCAGGAGATCCAGGACCGGGTCATGGACTCCGGAGATTTGGAACGGGAGCGGGGAATCACCATCCTTTCCAAAAATACGGCGGTCAACTATAAAGGAACGAAGATTAATATTATAGATACTCCGGGACATGCCGACTTTGGCGGCGAAGTAGAGCGGGTCTTAAAAATGTGTGACGGGGTAATTTTGTTGGTGGATGCTTTTGAAGGCCCCATGCCTCAGACTAAGTTTGTCCTCCGAAAGGCGGTGGACTTAGGTTTGCCCGCCATCCTCTGCATTAATAAGGTTGATCGGGCGGATGCCCGTGTGGATGAGGTCAAGGATGAGCTTTTGGACCTCTTTATTGCCGTAGACGCTCCCGAATCTTACTTGGATTCACCCATCATCTATGCGTCTGCCCGGGAAGGCTGGGCAAGTCGGGACCAGGACAAGAAAGGGACCAACATGGCCCCTATGATGGACATGATCCTGGAATCCATCCCTGCCCCTGAAGGGGACGAGGAAGGTCCTTTCAAGCTCCTCATTTCCACCTGTGACTACAATGACTACGTGGGGCGGATTGGGATCGGCAAGATCGGCCAGGGTCAGGTTAAGGTCGGGGATCACGTCACCATAAAGAATTACAATAACCCTGAGGTGGACCGGGAAGTGAAAATTACCAAGATTTTTGAATTTGACGGGCTCAAGCGGGTTCCTGTCGAAACTTCCGGTGTCGGATCCATCATCGCCGTTTCCGGTGTGGAAGGAATTGAAGTAGGGGATACCCTATGTGACCCGGAAGATCCAAGCCCTCTGCCTTTTGTTAAAATCTCTGAGCCCACCCTCCAGATGACTTTCTCGGTCAACGATTCTCCTTTTGCCGGTCAGTCCGGGAAGTACGTTACTTCTCGTCACCTCCGAGCCCGCCTATTCAAAGAGTTGGAGACGGATGTCTCCCTTCGGGTAGCGGAAGGAGAGGGGACGGACTCTTTCAAAGTCAGTGGACGGGGTGAACTCCACCTGTCCGTTCTGATTGAAAAAATGCGTCGGGAATCCTATGAGTTTCAAGTCTCCAAACCGGAAGTTCTTTTTCGCACCGATGAAAAGGGCCATAAATTAGAGCCGATTGAAGAGGTAGTCGTGGACATTGACCAGGAATTCTCCGGTGCGGTTATTCAAGCACTCGGCCGACGCAAGGGGGAACTCCAGGAGATTAGAACAACGCCATCCGGTTATACCCGGCTCATCTTCAACATTCCTGCCCGGGGCTTAATCGGTTACCGTCAGCAACTCCTGACGGACACCCGGGGAACCGGGGTTCTCAACAATGAGTTTTTGGAGTATGCACCATACAAAGGAGAAATTCCTCGGCGGCCAACCGGATCCCTGATTGCTTTTGAAACCGGGGAAGCCACCGGTTATGGCCTCTTTGCTGCTCAGGACCGAGGTCAACTCTTTATCGAACCCGGCACCGAGGTATATGAGGGTCAGGTCGTGGGATCCAACCCCAAGGGTTTGGATATCGAGGTCAATGTTTGCAAGAAAAAAGCCCTGACCAACATCCGGTCAGCGGCCTCGGATGAAGCCCTCAAACTTTCTCCACCCGTCAAACTCAGCCTGGAGCAGATGATGGAATTTGTTGAAGAAGATGAGCTCATTGAGGTGACTCCGGATGCTCTCCGCCTTCGCAAGTCCATCCTGGACACCAATAAACGCTATAAATCCAAGAAATATTCATAAGATTCCCGGAGGGACTGGGCATGGGCCTTTTCATTCGCATTTTCCAATCAATCTATCAATCCATTTCTCAAAATTACTGGTGGATTAATTTAATCCTGGTTCTGATCGTGATTTATTGGGGAAGGGAAAGGCCGGCACGTTCCACCCTCATGTGGATTTTAGTCTTAACCCTTCTCCCGATTGTGGGTTTTTTCCCTTACCTTCTCCTCGGCCAGGACACCCGTCGAACCAATATGTTCCGGATCAAGGGCGAGCAGGACCGGGCAATTCGAGAGGAGACCAAGGTTCAGGAGCGGATGCTGGTTGACCTGCCGGATATTTTTGAGGATTACGAGGAGCGGGCGACCATGGGAGAGGTAGGCGAGCTTGCTACCTTAAATCTCAAACTCAACCGGTCCGTTATTTCTGCAGATAATGATGTCCGCGTCTTTACCGATGGCAAAGAAAAATTTGATGCTCTCATTGAAGACATTGACGCTGCCCAACATACGATTGAAGTCCAGTACTATATTTTCAAGTCGGATGGCTTGGGTTCCCGCCTGATTAACCACCTGGTTCAGGCAGCGGGACGGGGAGTTCGCGTTCGTCTGCTCTCTGACGGGATCGGTTGTCGCTTCCTTTCCAAGCGGGATGTTCGCCGGATGGAGGATGCCGGCATAGAGGTGGGGATTTTCTTCCCCTCCTTTCTCCGGATCATCAACCTGCGAATGAACTATCGGAACCACCGGAAGATTGCCATTATTGACGATGAAGTGGCCTACATCGGCGGCTTTAATGTCGGCGATGAATATTTGGGGTTGGAAGACCGGTTTGGTTATTGGAGGGATACCCATTTACGAATTCATGGATCAGCTGCCCATCCCATCAAAATCCGCTTTATCCAGGATTGGTACTATGCGACCGGAAGGGATCCGGGTGAAGAGCCTGATTTTCGTCCGATTCAGGGCAAGGGGTCTACCCTTTGTCAAATGGTGGCATCCGGTCCGGATACCCAGATGAAGAACATCAAACTCTCCATGATCAAAATGATCAACCAGGCCGATAAACGGATTGACATCCATACCCCCTATTACATACCGGACTCCTCCTTCCAGGAAGCCCTGACCATCGCTCTCCAGCAGGGGGTGGAAGTCAACATCATGATCCCCAACAAACCTGACCATCCCGTTGTCTATCCGGCTACCCTGTCTTTTACGAAAGCCATTGCCAAAGACGGGGCAAACATCTACCGGTACGATAACGGCTTTCTCCATTCCAAGGTTCTCATCGTTGATGATGTTTTCTCCATGGTGGGATCCGCCAATATTGATGAGCGTTCCTTCTCTTTGAACTTTGAAGCTTCTGAAATTGTCTATTCTGCTGAGGTCAACCAGACCCTCCGCCGGGCTTTTGACGAGGACATCAAAAAATCCACCCTCCTGACCAGGGAATGGTGGAAAACCATGCCTCTCAAATATAAGATCCTAAGCCCAATTTGCCGGCTTTTTGCCCCTATCCTTTAAGGATGGGAAAAGAAAGGGGTTATCTATGAATCGGATGAAAAAATCCACGAAAGGAATCGGCAGTCTTACTTTTGTCTTTGTCGCTGTCCATATCCTTTTCTCTCTTGCACTTGACTACACTCTTTCCTCGGGAGTCATGAAAGATCCCAGGCTTTTTATCACTATGGAGCGGATTTCCTATGTTCTCCAGGTCCTTGCTTTAGCCCTTTCCGCAATCCATGGACTGGCGATCTTCCTGGATCCCAACAGTGATGGTTTTCAGGTGATTCTGGGGATCATTGAGGCGGCCTATTTTTGCGGAGGAATTCTTCCGGTCATCTTCATCTTCCAAGGACTTTTCATCGATCCGGCCATCTACCAGAAGATCCTGTCCAACTCCACCATGACCTTCTTAACTTCTCTTTCTCTGTTGTTGGGCATTCTTGTTTTCTTTCTCCACCTGGTCCACTTCTTCTTTTTCCGGGAGGACGAGCCTGGGAAGGAGTCCCTATGAAAAAAATATCCAAGGCGGTTGTCCGTCGCTTGCCGAAATATTACCGCTATCTCACGATCCTTGCGAACAAGGGGGAGGAGCGGGTCTCTTCCGCCGCTTTGAGCGAAATTACCGGCTTTACCGCCTCCCAGATCCGTCAGGATCTTAACCACTTCGGTGGCTTCGGTCAGCAGGGCTTTGGCTACCGGGTTGAAAGCCTCCGGGAACAGGTGGGAAAGATCATCGGAGTGGAATCCGGACAAAAAGTCGGCATCGTGGGCATCGGACACTTGGGCGAGGCTATTGCCAACTCCACACTTTTTTCAGACACCAACTATAAGCTCAAGGCCCTTTTTGATGCGGATCCGGAAAAAGTGGGGACCAAGTTCGGTGGACGGGTCATCCACTCCGTCGACCTGCTAGAGTTCATTATCCAAAAAGAAGGCCTGGACATTATCACCATCACCACTCCCTCCCGCGTTGCTCAGGAAATTGCCGACCGGGCAAGCGAAGCGGGCATCAAAGGAATTTGGAACTTCGCCCTCTACGATATTCGTTTGAAGGAAGGCGTGGTTTTAGAAAATGTCTATCTGGAGGAATCCCTCCATACTCTCACCTATTATATCCACCACCCGGACGACTACCAGGGGGCGTAAAAATAAAGGACTTCACCGGTTATGGCAGTACTAAGTGTACAAGAGCTGAATAAATCCTATGGGATCAAGCCCGTTTTGAAGGGGCTTTCCTTTCAGGTTAACCAGGGGGATAAGATTGGGATCATCGGCGGAAACGGGGTGGGGAAGACCACGCTTTTTCGTCTCCTGACCGGACAAGAAGAGCCTGATTTCGGAAAGATCTCCATGAAAGGGGACCTCCGATTGGGTTACCTTGCCCAGAATGTCCATATTGAATCGGACAATTCCCTCTTTGAGGAATGCAAAAAGGCTTATTGGCGGGCCTTTCAGGTAGAAGAAAAACTCCGCGACCTGGAAAAGGAGATGGGAAAGGATCTGACCAAGGAGGATCTTTCCCGGGTCATGTCCTCTTATCAGGTTCTGACTGAACGCTTTGAAGAAGAAGGGGGTCTGTCCTACGTCTCCGAAATTCGGGGGATCCTCAAAGGTATGGGCTTTGAAGAGGATCGGTTTGACGATCCGGTCAATGTTCTGTCGGGTGGGGAGAAGTCCCGTCTGGAGCTTGCCCGGATGCTGTCCGGCCGTCCGGATATGCTTCTTTTAGACGAACCCACCAACCACCTGGACATCCAGGCCATCCGTTTTTTGGAATCTTTTCTGGTGGATTTCAAGGGAGCCGTCCTTCTCATTTCCCACGACCGATATTTTTTGGACCGGATCTCCCAACGGATCTTTCTCCTTGAAAAGGGCAAGCTCTATGCCTATAACTGCGGCTACCGGGATTACACTCGGCGGCGGGCGAAAGACCTTGAGGTTCTCCGCCATGCCTATGAAAACCAACAGGCGGAGATTGCCCGCCAGAAAGAAATCATTGACCGCTTGTCCAAACAGGGCGGATCTCTCCGCAAGCGAGGGATTGCCCAATCCCGTTCCCGGCAAAAGCTATTGGATAAGATGGTTCTCGTGGAGGCTCCCCCGGACCAGGATCCCCATATGCGCTTCAAGCTCACCCCCCGTTATGAATCAGGAAAGGATGTCCTTGAGGTGGAGGGTCTGACCAAGTCTTTTGATGGTCGTCCTCTTTTTGAAGGGGTTAGCTTTTACCTGGGTAAGGGGTGGAAGGTGGGCCTGGTTGGGGAAAATGGAGTGGGAAAGACCACGCTTTTCCGGATCCTTCTCGGTAAAATGGATGAAGATGAGGGAGTGGTCAGCTTCGGATCAGCGGTAAAGTTGGCTTATTTTGACCAGGAACAGGCTAACCTGGATGATGAGAAAACGGTCATCGATGAGTTTTGGGATGCTTATCCCCAGATGGACCATTACCGGGTTCGTTCCAATTTGGCAAAATTTCAGTTTGTTGGCGATGACATCTTCCAGGTAGTCGGGGATTTGTCAGGGGGAGAAAAATCCCGCCTTGCCCTTCTCAAACTCATGCTTTCCAATGCCAATCTCCTTCTTTTGGATGAGCCCACGAACCACCTGGATATCGAAAGTCGGGAGATTCTAGAGGAGGCCCTGATTGATTATGAGGGGACGGTCCTGGTCATCTCCCATGACCGCTATTTCCTCAACCACGTTTGCGACCACATCTTCCATCTGACACCGGAAGGCATGGCGACCGGTCTGGGCAACTATGATGACTTTATCGCCGGCCAGGAGGTTGACGGGGATGACCAGGCCGAGGAGGGATTGACCCGGACTCAGGTCAAAAAGATCAAAAAAAAGAAACGAATGAAAAAAGAAGAGTTTCGAAAGGCTCGTGCCCGTGTTCAGGATTTAGATCGGAAGATCCGTGAATTGGAGAGCCAGGAACAGGAATTTCAGGCTAAAGCCCTTGATCCCGCCATTTACGAAGACTATGAAGAAGCCATGGTCATCCACGACCAGCTGGAGACAATTCAGAAAAAGATCGAAGAGGCAAGCGATATGTGGCTGGCCCTATCCATGGAACTGGAAGGAGAGGAAGAGGAATGAGAATAATTGCCTACCGCGGTGTGGATAAGAATGCACCGGAAAATACCATGCCGGCCTTCCGGGAGGCCATCCTGGAAGGGGCTTCCGCTATCCAACTGGATGTTCACTTTTCCAGGGATAAGGAATTGGTTGTTTTCCATGACGACTCGGAATCCCGGATGATTGAAGGGGTGGGTTTCGTCCGCCACCATACTTTAGAAGAGCTCCAGTCCTATTCATTTAAGCATTATCGAGATCGGATTGACCTTCATATTCCGTCTTTGAAGGAATATCTGGAATGGGCAAAAGATCTTCCCCACACTACTATCATCCATATGAAGAATAACCACTTTCTCTATCCCGGCATGGAGGAAGCGGTTTTAGACTTGGTCGAAAAGCTCGACTTACTAGACCGGGTTATCCTGGCCTCTACCCGGGTATCCTCGATGCAGATCCTCCGCGATCTTCACCAGGATGTTCGCCTGGCCATGATAGTCGATAATTTGGAGGAGAGCTTTTTTGAAGAGATCGCCCCACTGAAGTTGGAAGCCATCCTTCCTAACCGAATTTTAGTCACGGAGGGGCTGATCAATCAGGCAAGAGGAATAGGCTTGGAGGTTTGGCCTTTTTCCGTCAACCGCCTTTCTTCTCTTCGCCGTTTGGAGACCTTTGACATTCAGGGAATTTTAACCCGAGATGTTGAAGGGATGCGAGAAGCTTTGAATGAAAAGAATCCTTACGATAAGGAAACCCTGAAACGGGCTTCCCTCCTCCCCGACCACCAGGACCATGAAGAGATCGGGAAGGAAAAGACGCGTTTTCCTCTGGGGCGGAAAAAGAAGGAAAAGGCCAAAGGGGGCTTCGTTGGTATCCTCATTTCCATGGCAGTATCCGTGGGATTGTCCGCCCTGGCCGCCTTTTTGGTGATGAAGCTTTTGGAGAGTATTTTGTAGTAGACGTGTCAATATACAATCCTGTATATGTAGTGATATAAGCGTAAATTGTCGTTTTTTTTGATAAAAGGAGGTTTTATTATGAAAGAAGTGCAAAAAACCAAGCGATTCTTGTCTCTTTTCTTAGTTCTTTCCTTGGTTATCGGACTCATTGTTCCGGGTTTCACCCCTGACGTCCTGGCAGAAACATCGCCTATGTCCGGTAAGGGAAAAAATGTATTAGCTAAATCAGGAAATGATGGAGATGTTGCTTCGGTCAATGGAAAGTCTTACCCTTCATTGCAGGAAGCTATTAATGAAGCAGGGGAAGGGGATACAGTTCAGCTGCTTGTGGACCGGACAGAGTCTGTCACCATTGAAAAGGCCCTCACGATTGATTTAGGAGACCATAAACTGACTTCAGCTTCTTCCGGTACAGAAATCAAGCCGGCTATTACCATAAAAAAGGTCACAGTGACCGTGAAAAACGGAGAGATTGTCGGTGGAAAGACAAGATTTACGAGCCAAGCCGGGGCCATCAAAGCTGACAGAGGAGGCTTTAACCTGGAGGATTTGACCATCTCCGGAACCACCGGACCGGGTTATGCCATTTCCATAGCTAATTATTCAGGGATTAGTCAGGATTTGGAGATAAATAATCTGACCATCAGTGGGAACCAAGCGCACGCCATTAATGGCGGGACAAAGGATAATCTGACCTTCACCAACTGTCACTTCGATAACAATACCCCGGAAGGTGATAATCGCTTAGTGGCCATTGGTGGTCGAGGGAAAAAAGTATTTAAAGATTGTACTTTCCTGAAAAATAAGGCCCAGGGAATTCTTTATGCAGATGGGGAGTATATTCATTGTCGGATTGAGGAGAATGAATCATACAACTTATCCATCGTTGGAGGAGATAACTATACCCTTACCAATACTGTGGTAAAGAATAATATCAACACTTTTCAATATGCTGTGGCCGGAGTTAATGTTTCTGAGCTCATCTTGAATAATAGTGCCATTTATAATAATAAGAACACGGCTGGGGGAATGAACGATTTAGGAGAAAATTGCAGGGGGGTTGATGTCACAAAAATGAAGGACCCCACCGACCCCAGCAAGGATTTTTCTGATTATGTCGTGGATGAAAAGGGAACGGTTGTTTATAAGAAGCCTACATTTGAAGCTGAAATTAATGGAAAGAAGTATAAAACACTTTCTGATGCCATTGAAGCTGCCCAGCCCGGAGAAACCATTAAACTGATCAATACCAATGAAGCAGGGGAACCTATACCGGTTCATGTGCCGGATACCATGTATATCGATGATAAGGTCACCATCGATTTCAATGGTCGGGATATTACTTCCGGCAATTGGTGGCCCTTCGGCATTCGGGGCGATAAGGCTGATTTTTCTTTGATTAATACTGATCCGAAGATTGTGGAGCTTGGAGGTTCTCCCTTTGTTTATGATATGAACCAAATCCTTCACATAGGGGACAGGGTTCGTGTCACTGATGATATTTGGCATAATCAGAAAACGATCATTGATGGCAGCCATGACCGCCTTTCTTTGGTGAGTGATGATGAACTTAATGATGGAAAAACCATGCCCATCAATTTTGGGCCGAATTTTAAGTATACGGGCAAAGATGGGACTTTGAAGTTTTCGCTAGCGAAAGAAAAAGAGGCTCTTAATGATGAGAAAACGGAAGTTACTGACTTTGTGATCGCCCATGGCGCCAGTCCGGATTTGGTGAAGAAGCTCTCTCTTAAAGGGGTGACCAACCCCATGGTCAGGGTAGTGTTCAAACCGGATCCCAATAATGAAAATATTGGGGACCTGGTCGTCCATAAAGAGATCGCTTCTGCCATCTATTGGGATGGACAAAATGGATCGGATGAGAATCAAGGAGAAAGCAAGGACAAGGCGGTAAAAACTTTTGCACGAGCCAAGGAAGTTGCGGAGGAATTAGCAAAAGATAATCCGCATGTTATCGTCTATATGATGAATACCGTCAAGGTTGAAGGTAAAGAAAAATGGGAGCTTACCAATCCTGATAAGATCACCTTCTACAGGGAACCGAGCTTTTCCGGCTACTTGGTTGAGGTTACCTCTACGGGAGACTTGACCCTGGAAAACATGACCATTGACGGAAATAATAAAGTCGATCCTGTCCATGGTTCACTGGTCTTCGTTAATGGTGGAAAATTAACGATAGGGAATGGTGGTGCCTTACAGAACAACCGCTTGGTTGACGAAGGCAAGGGGTACCCTTATCCATCTGCAACCGGTGGAGCGGTTTTTGCCAAGGACGAAGCAGTCATTACCCTCGATGGGGGTAGGATTTCCGGCAATGAAGCCGTCTGGGGAGGGGGAATCTTTTCTCAAGGAAAGAATCTTTCTTCTGAAGATACTTCTTCTGCGGGAACACAAATTATCATTCGGGACGGAATAATTACGGACAACCATGCGGTCAATAGCGACGGTTATACTGCGGCAGGTGGTGGTATCGCCACCTGGTACCAAACCAAGTTGGTCCTCAGTGGTGGCGAAATCTCCAAGAACACATCCGAGAAGCAGGGGGGTGGTATCTCGCTGGGGACCCCCAATGTAGTCAACAACGGAGGATACTCCGAATTAGAGATGACCGGTGGATCGCTCCTGGAAAACACGGCAAGAAGTTCGGGTGGGGGTCTGTTTATTCAGGGCTCCAACTATAAAGAAGGCTACGCCAGAGCAAATATTAAAGCCGGGCTTTTTAAGGGGAATAAGGCATTAGGCGGCATTTTCAGTGGGGGTGGCATCTATGTTAATGGAGGTCATAACAGAAAGGGTTATGCTTCAGGAAAATTATTTATAACAAACGCCCTTATCACTGACAATAGCGCAGGAGATAGCGGCGGTGGTTATGCGGCTTGTCCCTCTTCCAATACCGAGATTTATGTGAATGAAGGTGCAGCTATCTTTGGCAATGATGCCGATGAATCAGGTAAGGACCTTCATATTGATGCCACCATACTCTGGGGTGGAATTAACTGGAGCCCCAAATATGAGATTTCGGAATCGATGTTAGGGGGAGTTCCCTACCACTGGACCTTCGACGATGGAAAAGAAGCACCTCTCAGCTATCTGCATGGGGTTCTTCGTAATGCCATGTTGAATTTGAATAGCCAAGGGCCAGGAGAAGATGAAAAAACCGTTAGAGATCTTGCTAAGGTGATTATCACCGGTAATTACGCCGGTGCAAATGGTGGCGGAATCGGATCCAATGGTGATGTTATTATTGGGAAAAAGGACACCATCGATGTCACTGTTAATAAAACCTGGAAGGATAATGAAGACAAGGCCAAAAAACGTCCTGAATCGGTGATGATCGGGCTATATAGACAGGTCGAAGGTAGCAAGGAAGAGCCTATTTATATTGGCTTTAACCTGGTTAAGGCAGATAAAAAGGGAAATTGGTCAACCATCTTTGAGAACCTGCCAAAGGCCAATGATAAAGGTGAGCTCTATGTTTACACCGCCCGGGAAATCTTTGATGAAGATAACACCATTCCCTATAAGAGCGAATCAAAGGACAGTGTTTCCGGCCAGTCAGGAACCATAAAGATGGTCAACACCTATGAAACGATCGAAATTTCCGGGTCCAAGACTTGGGATGATCAGAGTAATCGCTACGGGAAACGCCCGACTTCCATTACCATCCGCTTACTGAAGAATGGCCAGGAGCTCCTCTCGAAAAAGGTCTCTGCCAATGAAGAATGGAAGTGGACTTTTACCGACCTGCCCAAGTATGAAAATGGTAAAGAAGTTCAATACACGGTTAGCGAAAATGCTGTCCCGAGTTACAGTGCAAGCTATTCGAAATACGATGTGACGAACACCTATACACCGGATAAGACCAGCGTCCAGGTAACCAAGGTCTGGGATGATGGAGATAATCATGACGGCAACCGGCCCAAGACGGTTACGATCCGGCTCTTTGCGGACGGTCAAGATACCGGTAAAACATTGACCTTGACCGCTGAGGATAACTGGACCGGGACCTTCACCGGTTTGGAGAAAGAGAAGTCCGGCCGACAGATTGTTTATACCGTCAAGGAAGTGGATTTAGGCAAAAGGTATGAGGTGACGATCACCGGAGATGCTTCTACCGGATTTATTGTGAAGAATGCCTATAAGCCCCCTATCCCGGAGAAACCGGAAGAACCGGAGAAGCCAGAAGAACCGGAGAAGCCGGAAAAACCCAAGAAGCCGGAAGAACCCAAGAAGCCGACCAAGCCCCATAAGTCGCCCCCAACCGGCGACAATACTAGCCTCTACGTCTGGTCGGGTCTATCTGTACTGGCCCTGGCCATGTTGGCTTCAATAAGAAAGTGGTATAAAAAGGGCAAAAGAAGCTAATTTCTTTTTCCTTAGAGTGTAAGTCATAGAAAAGAACCGGGTTTCCCTGACCGAGTCAAGGGGACCCGGTCCTTTTTTTTAGAGAATTATCAGTCAAAGGGAAAGAGTGCTAAAATTTCACGCAAAGTCTTGAAATCTCCGGCCGAAAATCGTATACTAGTAATAGTCAAAGATGGTCAAAAAGGAGGAGCAAGTGAAATATAAAGACTACTACGAGACGCTCGGGGTCGATCGGTCGGCCAGTCAGGAGGCCATCAAAAAGGCCTATCGAAAACTGGCCAAGAAATACCATCCCGACTTGCACCCCGACGACCGCTCGAACGATGAAAAGTTCAAAGAAGTGAATGAAGCCTATGAAGTATTGGGCGACAAAGAAAAGAGAAAGAAGTACGATACTTTCGGATCCAACTACAATTTCCAGGCAGGTCAGAATTTTGATCCCAGAGACTACGGTTTCTCCGGCTTCCGGAATGGTGGGGGGACCTATACTTATTCGACCTCCGGAGGATCAGGAGATTTTTCTGACTTCTTCGACCTCATTTTTGGAGGAGGTTCAGGATTCGGCACCGGCAGACAGGCCGGACCCTCCGGTTTTGGTGGGTCCGCAGGTCGGAAGAAATCTCCTTTCGCTGACTTGGGAGACCTCTTTCATCGGGGGAGTGGAGGTAAAGCACCTGGGCAGTCGCCCGCCTATCAAAGCGATTTATTCTTATCCCTTGAAGAAGCTTTTCAAGGAGGAAGCCGCTCTTTAACCTTCAACCTACAAGGGCAGACTAAGGATATTCTGGTCAAGTGGCCCGCCGGGATCAAGGAAGGGCAGAAGATCAAAATCAGAGGAGACAAGCAAGGTTTGGATGGCGACCTTTTGTTGAAGGTTCACATCCAAACGCCCTACGAATTAGAAGGATTAGACATCACCATGGACCTGGAGGTCCTTCCCTGGGAGGCCTACTTCGGAGGGAAAAAGACCATCGATACCCTCCATGGCAAGCTCAAGGTCAAGCTGCCGGCCAAGTCCCGGTCGGGACAGAAGATCCGCATTCCACGCAAGGGCTACCAGGACCGAAAGAAGAACACGGGTGACCTCTACCTCCGCATCATGATCAAAAACCCGGAACACTTATCCCCGGAGATGGAAAAACAATACAAAGACGCCATGAAGGGCGTCTAGGAGGATATTATGCAGGAAAAATTCACACAAAAATCCTTGGAAGCCATCCAAGATGCCCAAAAAGCGGCGGTAAAAAATGGCAACCCGGAGGTCACCGACCTCCATTTGCATTTAGCCTTGACTATGGACAGCGATGGGCTGGTAGCCCGGGTCCTCAAGGCCATGAACATCGACATCAGGCTCTACCAAACCGACCTTAGCCGGGCAGTGGACAACCTCCCGGTCCAGGAAGGCCAGAGCCAGGTCTACCCCAATGCCATCTTCCAGCGGGTCCTCCTTAAAGCGGAGGACGAAGCCAAGGAGATGGGGGATGACTACATCTCCGTGGACCACCTCTTTTTGGCCCTTTTCGATGAGAAAAATATCCCCTCCCGCCAGATTTTCGACCAATATGGGGTGGACAAGAAGATCTTTAAGGAAAAGCTCCTCTCCATCCGGGGATCCCGGAAGGTGACCTCGGATAATCCTGAGGAGACGGAGGATGTTCTGGAAAAATATGGCCGGGATCTCACCGCTCAAGCTCGGGAAGGCAAGGGTGACCCCATCATCGGTCGGGATGAGGAGATCCGCAATGTCATCCGGATCCTGACCCGGCGGACCAAGAACAATCCCGTCCTCATCGGTGAGCCCGGAGTCGGTAAGACGGCCGTGGTCGAAGGCCTGGCTCAGCGGATCGTCAACGGCGATGTTCCCTCTTCTCTTAAGGAAACCATGATCTACGAGCTTGATCTGGGCCTCCTTTTGGCCGGAGCCAAGTACCGGGGCCAATTCGAGGAGAGGCTCAAGGCCGTCCTCAAGGAAGTGGAGGAGAGCCGGGGGCGGATCATCATGTTCGTCGATGAGCTCCATCTCATTGTCGGAGCCGGTCGGACGGACGGGGCCATGGATGCTTCCAACCTCATGAAGCCCGCCCTTTCCCGGGGGAAGATCCACGTGATCGGGGCGACTACCCTTAATGAATACCGGGAGTATATTGAAAAAGACGGGGCCTTGGAGCGTCGCTTCCAGAAAGTTATGGTGGATGAGCCCTCCCTGGAGGACACCGTGTCCATCCTTCGGGGGATCAAGCCCAAGTACGAGCTCCACCACGGCCTTCGGATTTCCGATGGGGCGGTCATCGCAGCGGCCACTCTGTCCGACCGCTACATCACCGACCGCTTCCTTCCGGATAAGGCCATCGACCTCATGGATGAAGCAGCGGCCATGGTTCGGACCGACCTGGATTCCATGCCCCAGGAGTTAGACGACCAAAGGCGACGGATTCTCCAGCTGGAGATTGAAAAGGTGGCTCTGACCAAGGAAAGCGATGAGGCTTCCAAGCGTCGGTTGGTGGAGCTGGAAGAAGAGATGTCCCGGATCAAAGAAGAATACAATGCCGGCTATATTGCCTGGGAAAACTCCAAGAAGGCCCTGGAAGAGACTACCGACCTTAAGGAAGAAATCGACCGGGTCAACCACGAGATCGAAGAGGCGGAGAGGAACTACGACTACGAGAAGGCTTCCGCCCTCCGCTACGGCAAGCTCAATGACCTCAAGGACCAATTGGACCGGGCAAACAAGAAATTGGATGAGGACGAATCCGCCGTCAAGGAAGAGGTGGGCGAAGAGGAAGTCGCCGAAGTGGTCTCCAAGTGGACCGGGATTCCGGTCGCCAAGCTGACCCAAAGCGAAAAGGACAAGATTCTGGATTTGCCCACCCGGCTCAAGGAAAGGGTGGTCGGCCAGGATGCCGCTGTTCTGGCGGTGTCGGATGCCATCATCCGGTCCTCTTCCGGCCTGAAAGATGCCAGCCGACCCATCGGGTCCTTCATTTTCCTGGGCCCCACGGGGGTGGGGAAGACGGAGCTGGCCAAGGCCCTCACTCAAGCTATGTTCGATGATGAGAGAAATATGGTTCGGATTGATATGTCCGAGTACATGGAAAAGTATTCGGTCTCCCGCCTGATCGGGTCGGCCCCGGGCTATGTGGGCTATGAGGAAGGGGGTCAGCTGACGGAGGCGGTCCGCCGTCATCCTTATAGCGTGGTTCTCTTTGATGAAATCGAAAAGGCCCACCCCGATGTCTTCAACATCCTCCTCCAGGTCCTGGACGATGGCCGTTTGACCGACAACCAGGGGCGGACGGTGGACTTCAAAAACACCGTCATCATCATGACCTCCAATATCGGTTCAGACTATATCCTGGAGGGCATGGGGGAGGACGGAGAGATCAGCCCGGAGGCCAAGGGAAGAGTGAATGAAGACCTCCGCCGGGTCTTCCGGCCCGAGCTCCTCAACCGGATCGATGACATCATCCTCTTCCGGGCCCTGGGCAAGAAAGAGGTGGAAGCCATCATCGACCTGGAGATCGAAAAGATCGATGACCGTCTGGTCGACCTGGGGATCAGCCTCCATGCCGACGATAAGGCTAAAAATCTCATCCTGGAAGAAGCTTATTCACCCCAGTTCGGAGCTCGTCCGGTTAAGCGTTATCTCCAGAAGCATGTGGAAACATCGCTTGGACGGAAGCTCCTGGAGGGGACCATCTTCCCCGATCAGGAAGTGACCATGACTGTGGAAGATGGGGAATTGACCTTCCGGGCCCAAGAATAAAGATATTGAGACTAAAGTCGCCTGACTTCAAGGAGCCGGGCGACTTTTTTTGTCCCATGAAGAAGTCGAATTGACCCCGGGGGAGGTAAAGTCGCCCGCTTTGGGTTATAATTTTTTTAGACCATTTACAAGGGCAGGGGAAAGAGGATGCCTGCCGACAGATGAAAGAAATCTAAATCGCAAGGGGGACCATACATGACAGAAATAACAAGGAAATCCAAGTACCCACTGACCAGGATGGAGAAGGCCTGGATCGGCTACGACATCGGAAACTCCGCCTTTACCCTCCTGGTCTCCACCATCTTCCCCATCTACTTCAATTCCCTGGCCGAGGGCGGGGGACTGCCCCCCCACATGGCCCTTGCTTATTGGGGCTATGCCACCGCCATCACCACCCTCATTGTCGCCATCCTGGGTCCGATCTTCGGGGCCATGGCCGACGTCCGGGGAAAGAAAAAGAAGCTTTTCGCCATGACTGTGGCGGTGGGGGTACTGACCATGATGGCTCTTATGCTCCCCCTTTCCTGGTTCCAGTTCCTGGTCTTTTTCATCATTGCCCGGGTGGGCTACCAAGCCAGCCTGGTCCTCTATGATGCCATGCTGACGGACATCACCGAGCCCGAGCGGATGAGCCGGGTCTCCTCCTACGGCTATGCCCTGGGCTACATCGGGTCCACTGTCCCCTTCATCCTCTCCCTGGTTCTTATCCTCATGGGAGAAAAGATCGGCTTGTCCATGCAGGTTCGCATGGGCGGAGCCATCATCATCAACGCCATTTGGTGGCTGGCCTTCACCATCCCCCTCTATAAGAAATTTGAGCAAAAGTACTACATTTCCGAGACCATGGGATCTTTGGGCCAGGTCTTCCGGGGCCTGGGGAAAACCATCCTGGACCTCCGCCACTTCAAAAAAGCATTTCTCTTTCTGATCGCTTTCTTCTTCTATATTGACGGCGTCTATACCATTATCGACATGGCTGTGGCTTACGGCGGCTCCCTGGGTCTGGATTCCACCCAGCTTCTCTTGGCCCTCCTATTAACCCAGTTTGTAGCCTTCCCCTTTGCTCTCCTTTTCGGCAGACTCTCCAACAAGGTTGATAATGGCCTCTTAATTAAAGTCTGCATCGTGGCCTATGCCCTTATCACCCTCTTCGCTGTTCAGCTGGACAAGGTCTGGGAATTCTGGTTCCTGGCTGTTTGCGTAGGTATGTTCCAGGGAGGGATCCAGGCCCTCTCCCGGTCCTACTTCGCCCAATCCATCCCCAAAGAAAAGTCCGGCGAATACTTCGGTATTTACGATATTTTTGGGAAGGGAGCCTCCATCACCGGGGCTATGTTGGTCTCGGCCATTTCCCAGGCCACAGGTCGGCAGAACCTGGGTATCCTGGCCCTGGTCATCCTCTTTGCTTTTGGGCTTTATTTCTTCATCAAGGCGGATAAGGTTGACCGAGAGGTCATTATTTAACCCATCCAGCCCCAAATCATTTTTCTTCGTAGAAAGCAGGCACTCATGTCTCCCATTGTCATCCCAAAAAACTACCAGCCCAAATTGGATGCCTACGACATTCAGCGGGCCATCGACTATATCAAGCAGACCTTTCAGTCTGAATTCTCCACCACCATGAACCTCCAGCGGGTTTCAGCCCCCCTTTTCGTCGCCCAGGACAGCGGTCTCAACGACAACCTTTCAGGCAAGGAACGCCCCGTCGCCTTTGACATCCCTGCCCTGGACAAGGAAGGGGAGGTGGTTCACTCCCTGGCTAAGTGGAAGCGGGAGGCTCTGGGTCGTTACGGTTTCTCCCCCTATGAGGGGCTCCTGACCGACATGAACGCCATTCGGCGGGATGAGGACCTGGACAATATCCATTCCATTTATGTTGACCAGTGGGATTGGGAGGAAATCATCCGGGAGGAAGATCGGAATACCGACTTCCTCCGGGAGACGGTCCAAAGGATTGTCGATTCCATCTGCAATGTCAACCACCTCCTCAAGTCCCGCTTTCCCTCCCTGGATACGGAGATTGTTCGTCAGGTCACCTTCATCACCGGCCAGGAATTGGAGGATCTCTATCCCGGCCTGACAGCCAAGGAAAGGGAGCGGGCCATCTGCCGGGAGAAAAAGACGGTCTTTATCCAGGGGATTGGCAGCCCCCTTCGTTCAGGCAAGCCCCATGATGGCCGGGCCCCCGACTATGATGACTGGGACCTCAACGGCGACATCCTTTTTTACAATGAGATCCTGGACGATGCCTTTGAAGTTTCTTCCATGGGAATCCGGGTCAACCCCCAAAGTCTGGACCGCCAGCTCCACCTGGCCGGGGCGGGGGAGAGAAGAAGTCTTCCCTACCATCAAAACCTTTTAGCGGGCAACTACCCCCAGACCATTGGTGGTGGTATCGGCCAATCCCGCCTTTGCATGTATATGATCGGTACCGCCCACATCGGAGAGGTTCAGGCCAGCCTCTGGGATGAGGAAACCAAGGCAGCCTGTAAGGCAGCGGGAATCCGCCTCTTATAAAGGAGAAGGACCATGTACAAACTTTATGCCAAGCAAAAAGTCTTCAAGATCGTTGATGACTATCAGATTTTTGACGAGGAAAAAAATCCGGTCTACCAGGTGGACCAGGATTTTACCTTCTTCGGGCACCGGGTTGAGGTGAAAAAACTCAACTCGGACCTTACCTTCCTCATCGAGAAGGTGATTCCAACGCTCCTGGCCAGCTATACCGTGGATTTTTCCGACGGGACAGGTTTCCGGGTGGAACAGGAATTCAGCCTCTTTCGTCAACGAATCACCGTGATCTCGGACTACTACCAGCTTCAACTGGAGGGGGAGGTTTTCAGCTTTGATTTTGATATTTTTAATGGAGAGGACCTGGTGGGCCATATCGAGCGGGAATGGCTGGCCTGGGGTGACACCTATACCATTACGGTTATCGATCCTGTTTTCGAAGAGGAATTGGTGGCCCTCATGATTGTGGTGGACCACCTGCTTGACATGGCTGATAATCGCTAAAATAATGGCTTTCTTTCAACAGCTTGGAGGTTTTGCCGATGCCTTGGCAGCCGGACCTATTGCAGCAAAGGCGGACTGTCCGGTCCTACTGACGAAGATGGCCGGACTGCCTACGTCGATGGCCAAGCATATCCAAAAGGCAGCCTTTGAGAAAATCATTATTGTTGGCGGTGTGAAAGCCGTAAGCCAGGCAGTTTCAGACGCAATAAAGTAGAAAATGACTAAGCGTTAAAAAATGGGCCGGACCCGGAGGAGGACTCCTTGGGATCCGGTCCTTCACTTTTTTGCCACAAGTTCCATAATTCGGTTGACAAGAATGGGTGTCCTCGGTTAGAATAGCAAAGTACTACCTAAAGGAAAGGGACTTTAGGAAAATTCATCTACATTTTTGTAGGTCTGGAGAGTTGTCCGAGTGGCCGAAGGAGCATGATTGGAAATCATGTATACGCAACAGCGTATCGAGGGTTCGAATCCCTCACTCTCCGTGCACTATACGGGGAGTTAGCGGTGCCCTGAACCTGCAATCCGCTATAGCAGGGTAGAATTCCCGGCCTCGGGGTTTTGCGAGCAGACGTAAGTCTTGGCAAGTGGTGTTGACTACACGGTCTCAGGCAATGGAGAGCCATGAACCATGTCAGATCCGGAAGGAAGCAGCATTAAGTGGTCCACCTTCATGTGTACTGAGGCAGCCGTGTACGAGCAAACTACCCGGAAAGAAACCTGCTCCTGGCTTCAAAGCCGGGTGTGCGGTCTTATGGAGAAGCCCAATGGGCTTCTTTTTTTTATTCTCTCCCTTTTGTGGGAAGAAGGCTTGACCCTTGGTGGGGTATAGGTAAACTATCTGTTTGCCTTATAATCTGTTCTGTAGGGAAGAGAGATTTTAAGAAAATAGCGATTTTATACATAGGAAGGAAAGAAAATGAAGAAAAATGGGGTGATGTACCAGGCTTTTTATTGGGATTATCCGGAGAACTGTTTATATAAAGAACTGGCGGAAAAGGCAGGGGAACTGGCTAAGTTGGGAATATCTGGCGTTTGGATGCCGCCGGCAGCCAAAGGAACCAGCCCCCAGGATGTGGGCTACGGGTCTTACGACTATTGGGATCTGGGCGAGTTTGATCAGAAGGGGAGCGTCCGGACCCGGTATGGAACCCGTAAGGAGTTGGAAGGGGCAATCCTGGCCCTCCATGACCAAGGTTTACAGGTCTATGCAGATATGGTATTTAACCATAAAAACGGGGCGGATGAAAGCGAGGTCTTTCAGGCGGTTATGGTGGACCAAAATGACCGGTCAAAAGACGTTGCGGAAGCCCAGGACATTGAGGGTTGGACCAAGTTTACTTTTCCGGGAAGAAAGGGAAAGTATTCTGACTTCATTTGGCACTATTATCATTTTAATGGAATTGACTTTGACCAAAAGACGGGGACAAATGCCATCTACCGAATAATGGGCGAGGGAAAATATTGGAACCGGGGAACGGATCTGGAAAAGGGGAATTTTGACTACCTGATGGCGGCCGACATCGACCATGACCACCCGGATGTAGTGGAGGAGCTTACCCGTGTGGCTGACTTCATGGTCAATGAGATGGGTTACGATGGATTCCGCTATGATGCCCTCAAACACATCTCGTCCAACTTCATTGATAAGCTCTCCGCCCATATTCTGGAAGAAAAGCCCGATTTCTATTTTGTTGGGGAATATTGGAGGAATAACCAGGAGGTTATGGACCACTATTTGGAGAATACAGGGTACAATGTGGACCTCTTTGATGTCCCCCTACATTTTAACTTTGCTCAGGCCGCCTCGGATCCTAACTACGATATACGAAAGATTTTCGATGGATCCCTGGTTCAGGATAAGCCTCTGACGGCAGTGACCTTTGTGGATAACCATGATTCCCAGCCCGGCCAGTCCCTCCAATCCTGGGTGGACAATTGGTTTAAGGAAATTGCTTATGCCCTCATTTTATTCCGTAAAGATGGATACCCCTGCGTTTTTTCCGGCGATCTTCTGGGCATCCCTGATGCCGATTATCCGGGCATGGGCGAGCAACTGAAGAAGATGCTCAAACTTCGACAACAGGTTGCTTACGGAGACCAGGACGATTACATGGTTACCCCGACCAAGATGGGCTGGGTCCGCCGGGGAACAGAGGACCACCCCTACCCCCTTGCCGTCCTGATTTCGACAGGAGATATGGACCAGGAGCGGCTTTTTGTGGGTAACCGGGAAGCCGGTCAGGTATATAAGGATTGGTCAGGGAAAAATGAGGAGGTCACTATTGATGATGAGGGTTTCGGAAACTTTACCGTCGCTCCGGGATCGGTGACCTACTGGACACGGAAAGACCTGGACCTTGAAGACTGAGTCCTCAGGGAAAAAGGAATGTTAGAGCTTATGTTCAGGGAGAGGGTGAGGAGGTTAGGGTGAAGTATTATGCGGTAAAAGAAGGACGAACACCCGGAATCTATCATTCCTGGGAAGACTGTAAAACCCAGGTGATGGGCTATAAGGGAGCAATCTACAAAAAGTTTTCCAACCGGGAGGAAGCCCTGGCCTTCATTGGAGGTGATCAGGGGGGAAACGGAAAATCCATGGAGAACAAAGGGGAAGATCTTAACCGGTTAGGAGAGGGCGAAATGGTTGCCTATGTGGACGGATCCTACCTGGCCGGAAAAAAGCGGGCCGGCTACGGTGTCGTTCTTTTTTCCAATCAGGGTAAAGAGACTTTTTGCGGTCCGGTTTCCGGCTCCGACACTAAGTCGCGTAATGTGGTAGGAGAGGTTATGGCCGCCAAGGTTGCCATGAAAGAGGCCCTGCAAAGAGGGGCAATATCCCTAACGATCCATTATGATTATGCCGGGATCCGCCACTGGGCCATGGGGGAATGGAAGGCCAATCTCCCCTTAACTCAGGAGTATCGAGCCTATGCTCAAAAGATGGGGGAGGACTTGGTCCTTTCTTTTGTTAAGGAAGAGGCTCATACCGGGGTGGAATATAACGAAGAAGCGGATCTCCTGGCAAAAAAAGGAGCAAACATGGAGATCAATAGCTAAAAAAAAACCTCCGTCTACATGACGGAGGCCTCTTCTTTTACGATTCCAGAGAGCTGGTGCAGTGAGGGCAACGGGTGGCGTGAATATCAATTTCCGACTTGCAGTAGGGACAGATTTTCGTTGTCGCCTCTTCGGCAACTTCTTCTTTTGTTCCCTTGAGATTCTTCGCCTTATTCATGGCTTTAATAATGAAGAAGAGAACCAAAGCAATGACCAGGAAGGAGATCACCTGGTTGATGAAGTTGCCGACACCGAATTCAATGGGGCCGGCCTTGACCACCCAATCCTGGAAGTTAACATCTTTCAGAAAGACATTCAGAAGGGGAGTGATAATATCAGCTACCAGAGAGTCGATAATTGCCTTAAAAGCAGTGGCGAGAATGACACCGACAGCCATATCCATGACATTACCACGGGAGATAAATTCCTTAAATTCTTTGATCATTAAAAAATCCTTTCTTTTGGGCCCGGAAAGTAAAATGGGAAATAGTGGGCCTCTATCGATCAATCAATAAATTCTTTCCTCTTCACTTATACCATTAAAGAAGAAAAATCAACAAAAAAGAGCTTGAAAAATTTGGAAAAACGATCTCGTATTCAATTGTGAAATCCTTTCTCCCGTGTTAATATGTGTTAAAGGAAGGGACACCGCATTTCCCTTTTGGGATTTTTCTGCGGATCGTCCAAGCCAGGTTTTTATAACTTTTTATGGAGGCTCTTATGTTTACAATGGTATTTTTTGGCGTCCTCTCCATCATTGTCGGAGCGGCTGCCATCTTCCTGTCCATCCAAAAGATGCGGAAGATCCAGCTCCTCCCCACAGGCAATGAGAGGATGACCTACTTAGCCGGGCTCATTCGGAATGGCGCTTTCGCCTTCCTCCGCCGCGAGTATATTTCCATCGCTGCCTTTGCCGGCGTTTTATTTTTGCTGATTGGTCTGCTTTTGGGCCAATGGATGACCGCCCTCTGCTTCTTATTCGGGGCCTTGTCCTCCATGGTAGCCGGATTTGTCGGAATGAATTCAGCGACAGCAGCGAATGTTCGCACAACCAACGCCGCTGCACGGGGAGGAATGAGCCATGCCCTCAAGGTAGCTTTTAGCTCAGGATCCGTCATGGGCTTGATCGTTGTGGGCCTTGGTGCTTGTGGCATGGGCCTTTTTTATTTGATTTTCCGAGATGTTCAGATTGTCACCGGATTCTCCCTGGGGGCTTCTTCTGTCGCCCTCTTTGCTCGTGTTGGCGGCGGAATTTATACGAAAGCCGCTGATGTTGGTGCTGACCTGGTCGGCAAGGTTGAAGCTGGGATTCCTGAGGATGACCCCAGAAACCCCGCTGTTATTGCTGATAACGTTGGCGATAATGTCGGTGATGTGGCCGGCATGGGGGCTGACCTCTTTGAATCTTATGTCGGGGCCATCCTCTCCGCCTTGACCCTGGGTTTTTTGGCCTTCAAGGATACCGGAATTTCCTTTGCTTTTGCTATTGTCGCTTCCGGAATTGTCGCTTCTGCCGTGGGCATAGAATCGGTTCGCGGTGAGTCCGAGGATCCCCAAAAATCCCTCAACATGGGGACTTTGATCTCCTCGGGGGTTATGCTCTTAGCTTCTCTGGTTTTCTCCTTTATCTTTTTCCAGGACTATAAGCCTTTCCTTCCCGTCATTGTCGGCGTAGTAGTTGGGCTCCTGATTTCCAAGCTAACGGAAATCTATACCTCTGACTCCTTCCCCTTCGTAAAGAAAATTGCGGAGGAGTCACAGACCGGTGCGGCCACCAACATCATTGCCGGTTTAGCTTCCGGCATGCAATCCACCGCCGCCCCCCTGATCTTTATTGCCTTAGGTATCATCTTCTCTTATGCTTCCATGGCCTCCATGGGTGAAGCAGCCGGTCTCTTCGGCCTCTCCCTGGCTGCCCTGGGCATGCTTTCCACCTGTGCCATGACCATTGCTGTGGACGCTTATGGACCGGTGGCGGATAATGCCGGCGGCATTGCTGAAATGGCCGGTCTTCCCGAATCCGTTCGTGATATCACCGACCACCTGGATTCCGTGGGTAATACCACCGCAGCCATTGGAAAGGGCTTCGCTATCGGGTCTGCTGCTCTGACTGCTCTTTCTCTCTTTGCCTCTTTTACCCAGGCCGCCCACCTGGAAGGGCTGGACATCACCAACCCCCAGGTCATCGCCGGTGCCTTTATCGGTGGCATGCTCCCCTTCCTTTTCTCCGCTCTTACGATGACAGCCGTGGGCGATGCAGCCAACCACATGGTAGAAGAAGTTCGTCATCAATTCCAATCGGATCCCGGGATCATGCAGGGAACATCCCAGCCGGAATACGGCCGTTGCATTGACATCTCCACCCAAGCTTCTCTTCGGAAGATGATCCTTCCGGGGGCCGTTGCCATCGTTGCTCCGGTTGTGGTCGGCTTCCTCCTTGGCGTTTCCGCTTTGGGCGGACTCCTGGTCGGGGCACTGATCACCGGCGTTCTCATGGCCATCTTCATGTCCAATGCCGGCGGTGCCTGGGACAATGCAAAGAAGTATATCGAAGGCGGACAGTACGGCGGAAAGGGCTCTGAAGCTCATAAAGCCGGGGTCATCGGCGACACCGTAGGCGATCCTCTCAAGGACACTTCCGGCCCATCCATCAATATCCTGATCAAGCTCATGACCACGGTCTCCTTGATCTTTGTCCCCCTCTTCTTACGGTAATTCTTCCGAATGGCAGGAATAAAAGAACAGAAAAGAAAAAGCTTCGGCACAGGCCGAAGCTTTTTTTATGGACAAAATAGGGGATGGATCAGACGTTAAAGCGGAAGTGGACGATGTCCCCATCCTGCATGATGTATTCTTTTCCTTCCAGTCTTACCTTACCGGCCTCCCGGACGGCGTTCATGGACCCGTAGTCAACCAGGTCATCGTAGGAGACGATCTCGGCCCGGATGAAGCCTCTTTGGATGTCGGTGTGGATCTTGCCGGCCGCCTCCAGGGCGGGGGTTCCTTTTTTGATGGTCCAGGCCCGGGTTTCATCCTCGCCTGTGGTTAGGAAGGACATGAGGCCCAGGAGGTCATAGGAAGCCACGATCAGGCGGTCCAGACCCGAGCTTTCCACCCCCAGCATGTCCAGGAATTCTTTCTTTTCCTCATCGGGGAGGAGGGCAATTTCCTGCTCGGCCTTGGCGGAGATGGCAAGTACCCGGGCATCTTCCCCCTGAGCAAAGTTCTTGATGGCTTGAACATGGGGATTGGAAGATCCCTCTTGGCTGATCTCCTCTTCACCGATGTTAGCGACATAGATAATGGGCTTGAGGGAGAGGAGTTGGTAGTTGCGGAGGAATTTCTCTTCCTCGTCGTTGAGGTCCAGGACCCTGGCCGACTTGCCTTCAGATAGGACCTCATCCAAGCGGCGGAGAAGGTCCAATTCCGGTCGGGCAGCCTTGTCCGCCTTGGCCACCTTTTCCTGCTTGGCCAAGAGGCGATCAATTTGTTCAAGGTCAGCCAGGATGAGTTCCAGATTGATGGTCTCAATATCCCGCAAGGGGTCAACTTCTCCATCCACATGGGTGACGTTAGGGTCTTCAAAGCAGCGGAGAACTTCGACGATGGCATCGGTGGAACGGATATTTTCCAGGAACTTGTTGCCTAAACCCTCTCCTTTGGAGGCTCCCCGGACCAGGCCGGCAATATCTACAAATTCTACAGCAGCCGGTATGGTCTTTTTGGAATGGAACATCTCTGTCAGAGTGGAGAGGCGGTCGTCCGGCACCTCAACCAGGCCTACATTGGGGTCGATGGTGCAGAAGGGGTAGTTTTCAGCCGGGGCGGCGGATTTGGTGATGGCATTGAATAAAGTGGACTTGCCTACGTTGGGCAGGCCGACAATTCCGAGTTTCATAGAGGCTCCTTCTTTCCTTCAGGATCGTTAATGGGAAATAATCTGTTTCATTGTATCACTAAGTCATTTTTTTAAGAAAGGCTGATGGGAAAGGAGACGAGGGTTTAATCCGGCGATTTCCAAAAAGTAAGGCAGGGGAGACCCGGGGACGTGGTATAATAAAAATGGCATGTTATGATTTTCTGACCTTTTTCAGTCGTTTCAAAAGATAAGGAGGTACCCATGAGTCTCGAGACCTTAAAAAAACCAAATCTCAAAGAGACGGATTACGGTGTCCTCATGGATAAGCCGGCGGAAGATATTGCCCAAGCCATCCGTGACTGGGAGCCGGAAGAACGGGTTCTCTTTCTCAACCGATTAGACAAAGAACGCTTTGCCGACGTTTTCTTTCTCTGTGACCGCGATATCAAATCATCGATTCTCGGTACCTTGACCAATCCTGAAATGGTTGAACTCTTAGATGAGTTGGCTTCCGATGAGCTGGTAGATACCTTACAGGAGATGCCGGCCAACGTTGTTACGGCTCTTCTCAAAAAGATTGAACCCGAACGGCGGACAATCACCAACCGACTCCTCCGCTATCCGGAAGAATCCGTAGGGTCCCTGATGTCCGTGGATTTTGTCAAGGTTCCGCCGGGCTCAACGCGGAGTCAAATCCGAAAGAGACTCTTGAATGTCAATTTTGACGCTGAACACCTGGTAGACATCTATATCGTGGATAATGACCAAAAAATCCGGGGAATTATTTCCCTGGGCGATTGGGTCCAGGATAATCATGAAAATGTGGAAGAACTGGTCAAAACGGACTTTGTTACCGTGGGTGCCAAGGAAGACCAGGAAGTGGCGGCAGACCTCTTCACTAAGTACCACCGCCTTGTTTTGCCGGTTGTTGATTCGGAAGACCGGATGGTAGGGATTGTGACCGCTGACGATATTTTTGAAGTCATGGAAGATGAGTTTTACGAAGACTTTACCCGGGTGCAAGGTATAACCGACCAGGAAGAAGAGGACTACCTGGATACCCCCGTGAAATCTTTTTTTAAGAACCGGATAATATGGCTCCTCATTCTCATGGTTTCCGCCTCCTTCACCGGCATGGTCATCTCCCGCTTCGAAAGTGTACTTGCCGCTAATGTTCTTTTGGCGACCTTTATCCCCATGCTCATGGGATCATCAGGAAATGCCGGCAACCAGGCGTCATCCACAGTTATCCGTGCAGTTTCCCTCCAGGAGATTGAACCCCGAGATAGCTTGAATGTTCTTTGGAAAGAACTTCGAATCGGATTGTTTTGCGGTCTCGTTTTGGGCTTAGTCAATTTCCTCCGCCTTTTCCTTTTTATGAAGATAGATTTTGCCACTTCTTTAGCGGTTTCCCTGACCCTGGTGGGATGTGTCACTATTGCAAAAATCATTGGAGGAGGCCTTCCCCTCATTGCCACCAAGTTGGGCCAGGACCCCGCAGTTATGGCCGGCCCCCTGCTCACCACGGTCGCCGATACCCTGACCCTTCTTCTCTTTTTCACCATTTCCTCTTCCCTGATTGGTTTCTAAACCATCCCGGTTCAGTGTCATCTGTTACAGTTTTTGGCCAAGGTCCGTGTTCATCAGAGATTAGATGATTAGAAATGAGCTAGGTATGCCGTTAAAAACACAAAACGCAAGGCCTACGCCCGATTCCAAACGCCTGCTCAGCGAAGAAGATCGGGAATTCCTTAATAAACCGGCGGAAGACATCGCGGAAGCACTGGAGGACTGGGATGCTCAGGATCGGGTCTTCTTCCTTAACCAGCTGGATAAGGAAAAATTTGCGGATGTTTTCTATCTCTGCTCGAAGGAAATAAAAACGTCCATTCTGGCCACCATGAGCCAGCCCGAGATGGTTGGTCTTTTGGATGAGCTGGCTTCGGATGAGCTGGTCGATACCCTTCAGGAGATGCCGGCCAACGTGGTTACCGGTTTGCTCAAGTATATTCCGGGTGACCGGCGGCAGATCACCAACCGCCTTCTTAAGTTTCCTGAAGAATCCGTTGGCTCCCTCATGTCTGTGGACTTTGTTAAAGTTCGCCCGGGTGCCCGTCGGTCCGATGTCCGTAAGAAACTTCTCACGATAAACATTGATCCCGAGCACCTGGTGGAGATCTATGTTGTGGATGATGAGCGGAAACTTCTGGGAACCATCCCCTTAGGTGATTTGGTTCAAGACGATGATGAGAATATCGATAAACATATTAAAAAGGACTTTGTAACGGTTCGAGCGACAGAAGACCAGGAAGTTGCGGGTGACCTTTTCGGGAGGTACCATCGTCTGGTTCTCCCGGTAGTGGATTCCGAAGACCGGATGGTGGGCATTATCACTGCAGATGACATCTTTGACGTCTTGTCGGATGAATTCTTTGAAGATTTCACCCGGGTACAGGGTATTACTGACCAGGAAGAAGAGGATTATCTGGATACGACGGTTTTCTCTTTTTTCAAAAACCGGATCATCTGGCTCCTGGTTCTCATGGTTTCCGCCTCCATCACCGGCATGGTCATTTCTCATTTTGAAGAAGTTTTAGCTGCCAATGTTCTTCTGACAGCCTTTATCCCCATGCTCATGGATTCATCCGGTAATGCCGGAAGCCAGTCTTCCTCCACGGTTATCCGTGCCCTCTCACTGGAAGAGGTGGATCCGTCCCATACCCTGGGCGTTCTTTGGAAGGAGTTTCGAATCGGCATCGTCTGCGGCCTTGTCATGGCCATTGTCAACTTCCTCCGCCTGATCATCTTCACCTCGACGGCGGCACCGATAGCCCTGGCCGTCTCTCTGACCCTGATCGCCTGCATCACCATTGCCAAGGTCATCGGAGGCATTCTCCCTCTTCTGGCCGTCAGGATCAGTCAGGATCCCGCCGTCATGGCCGGCCCTCTTCTCACGACAATTGCCGATACCCTAACCTTGATTCTATTCTTCACCATTTGTAAGGCCTTCCTGGGCATCTAGCCGGGGGCCATGAATAATACCCAAGCATTCGGGGGAGGCCCCGGATTAGTTATCGGGGAACCTGTTCCCTGATCGTAGAAATTGCGAGGTAATGATGAATATTCAAGAACGTGTAGAAAAACTCAGACAAAAGATGGCGGAAAGGGATTTGGATGCCTATATCGTCCTGACGTCCGATCCCCACTCTTCAGAATATGTTCCCGAATACTACAAGGAACGGGAATTTATTACCGGCTTTACCGGATCAGCCGGTACGGCGGTGATCACGAAGAACAAGGCCGGTCTTTGGACGGATTCCCGCTATTTCCTTCAGGCTGAAGAGGAACTGAAGGGAAGCCCCTTCAAGCTTTACCGCCAGTATACCAATGATGGGGATCCCACTTGGCAGGAATTCCTTTTGGCGGAAACCTCCGAATTTGCCAAGATCGGCTTTGATGGCTTCACTATGCCGACCTCAATTTATCGCCGGCTCTCCCAGTCCATGGGAAACCGCCTTTTGGTGACGGATGTCGATTTTATCAGCGAAATATGGGAAGATCGTCCATCTCTTCCTAAGCGTCCGGCCTTCTACTATCCCGTAGAACACTCCGGAGCCTCCATGGAAGAGAAGATCAAGATTCTTCGCTTCATGATGAGGGAGAGAGAGGTCGATTATACCTTCTTAGGTTCCCTTGATGACGTTTGCTATCTCTTTAACATTCGGGGCTGGGACGTAGAAGATACCCCGGTGGTTCTTTCCTTTGCCCTGGTCTCCCAGGATAAGGTCATGCTCTTTATCCAACCGGAGAAGCTCTCCGATGAGATCCGCCGTCCCCTGGATAAGGCCGGCGTTGAAATTTACGCCTATGACGACATCGCCAACAAGCTCTCCGCCATTCCGCCCCAGAAGACCGTATACCTGGATCCCGACTACACCAACATTACCCTCTATCAAGCCATCCCGGACAACGTCCGGATTGAAAAGGGGGTCAACCTGACCTCCCTCATGAAGGCGATAAAAAACAAAACGGAAGTCGACAACCTCCACCAGGCCTATATCAAAGACGGCATTGCTCTTATGAAGTTCTTCAATTGGGTGGAAACCGGAGCCAAGACCGGATCCGTCACTGAGCGAGCCGCCGCCAAGCGTCTGAACGAATTCAGGGCAGAAGGAAAGGACTTCCTCATGGACTCCTTCCCCGCCATCATCGGCTATGATGCGAACGGAGCCATTGTCCACTATAACCCCATGCACTCCGACCACCCGGCAACTATCCAAAACAAGGGTCTCCTCCTGGTGGACTCCGGTGGCCAATACCTCCAGGGGACGACGGACATCACCCGAACCTATGCCATGGGGGAGACCACGGACGAAGAAAAAACCGACTACACCCTGGTCCTGAAAGCCCACATTGCCGGCATGGCCGCCAAATTCCCCGAAGGAACAACGGGCTCCTATATTCATAACGTCGTTCGCTATCCCCTAAACCAAGCCGGCATGGACTTCAACCACGGAACCGGCCACGGGGTCGGCATGCTCCTCTCCTGCCATGAAGGGCCTCAGACCTTCTCTCGAATTGATGGAGGTGTCAAGATTGTCCCGGGCATGGTTACTTCCGTTGAACCCGGGCTTTACGTGACCGGAAAGCACGGGATCCGGACAGAATCCATCACTCTCTGCGTAGAGGGAGAGACGACAGACTTCGGTACCTTCTATGAATTTGAGCCCCTGACCTGGGTGCCCATTGATACCCGGCCCATCAAGATGGACCTCCTCACCGACTTCGAACTGGATTGGGTCAACCGGTATAACCGGACCTGCTATGATAAGCTGGCTGACCACCTGGACGGGGAAGTCCTGGCCTACCTCAAGGCGAGAACCCGGGCCATCGAAAGACCTCAATAAAGAAGAAACGGTTCAGGAATGAAGGATTTCACCAACCAACTCAAGGAACTTCCTCATAAGCCCGGCGTCTACCTTATGTTCAATGTTGATAATGAGGTGATCTATGTCGGCAAGGCCATCGACCTTTTCCGCCGGGTCCATTCCTACTTCACCCCCTCTCAACGAGGAAAGTCGCCCAAGGTGGTAGCCATGGTGGAAAAGGTGGACCGGTTCGAATACATCGTGGTGGAAAATGAGGTGGAGGCCCTGGTCCTGGAATCCAACTTCATCAAAGAACACGACCCCTACTACAACATCCTCCTCCGGGATGACAAACAGTATCCCTACATTCATATTCCCAAAGAGACCTTTCCCCGGATCCTCAAGGTTCGCCGGGTGGCGGAGGATGGAGGGGATTACTTCGGCCCCTTTCCCAATGCCTATGCGGTCAACGACATCATTCGCCTCCTCCAGAGGGTCTTCAAGATTCGGACCTGCCGCCTGGATTTTGATGCCGGTCAGCGTCTTAAACGACCCTGCCTCAACTACTTTATTGACCAGTGTCCGGCCCCCTGTGTGGACAAGGCGGATGAAGGAAAGTACATGGCGGCTATGGATGAAGTCCGAAACTTTCTTAAAGGGAAGGATGGAGAAATTCGGGCTTATCTCCAGTCGGAGATGCAAAGTGCGGCGGAAGAATTGAATTTTGAACGAGCCGCCCGCTTCCGAGATGATCTTTTTCACCTTGATGACCTCCAGGAGCGACAAAAGGTCACCTTTACCCGGCGAAAAGATGCCGATGTTGTTGCCTTCGCCCGAGGGGTCCACCACATCACTATCCAGGTATTTTTTGTCCGGGACGGGAAGCTGGTTGACCGGGAGCACTTTGAAATGAAAGAGGCCTTTCAGGAAGAAGGGGGAGAGATCATCTCCTCATTTCTGAAACAGTTTTACCTCCAGGCCACCTATATTCCATCCCAGGTTCTGGTGGGGACCCTTCCGGTCGACCAAAGGGCCATTGAGGAATTTCTCAGCGACCGCCGTGGGGCCAGAGTTTCCATCCTGGTTCCCCAGAGGGGGGACAAGCGGGCTCTTGTCGAGATGGCTCAAAAGAATGCGGAGGAAGAACTGGTCAAGCTTGAGCGGAGGACCCAGAGGAAGAATCGGTCCAAAGATCGAGGCATTAAACAGCTGGAGGACCTTCTGGGCCTGGAGGGCCTGGACCGGGTGGAAGCCTACGATATTTCCAACATCTCCGGGGTTCAAAATGTGGGGTCCATGGTGGTTTTTAGGCGAGAGAAAAAGGACCCCAAAGAATACCGAAAATTTAAGATTAAAACGGTGGAAGGACCTGATGAATATGCCTCCCAGCGGGAGATGGTCTCCCGCCGCTTCGACCACGGTTTGAAAGACCGGGCGGAGGGAAGGTCGCAACAGACCGGCTTCGGGGCCTTCCCCGACCTCATTCTCATGGATGGGGGCTTGGGTCAGGTTCATCTGGTGGAAGAGATTCTTAAAGGCCGGGACTTGTCTATTCCTGTGGTGGGCATGGTCAAGGACGATAAGCATGTCACTCGGGCTTTGATTTATCAGGAGAAAGAGTATAGTTTAGATCTTTCCTCTTCTTTATATAAGTATCTTTATGCTGTCCAGGAAGAGGTCCATCGCTTTGCCATCAACTACCATCGCAAACTACGGTCAAAGGATATGGTCAAATCCGTTTTGGACGAGATACCGGGCATCGGTCCTGTCCGGCGTCAGGCCCTCCTCCGGGAGTTCGGATCGGTGGAGAAGATCAAGAAAGCCTCCCTGGAAAGTCTGACCAAAATAAAGGGCATGGACCGGCAGTCAGGGCAAAACGTCTATGCGTATTTTCACCCTGTAAAAGGGGAAAAGGAGGAAGGATGAAGGAAGTGCAGAAATCAGTTCCCCTATCGGAACTTGTGGAATCGGTGGGCTTGGAAGTCGTCCACCGGTCTTCCGACTACGATCAAATCACCATTACGGAAGTCGATGTGAATCGGCCGGGCCTCCAGCTCTCCGGCTTTATGCACAATTTTGCCTGGAAACGGCTCCAGATTATCGGTCGGGTGGAATATGTCTACTATATGCAAATGGAGCCGGGCCTCCGCTATGAACGGTTCCGGGGGATTTTTTCCTACCCCCTTCCGGCCTTGATTTATGCCTATAACCAGTCCATCACCCGGGACATCCTGGACCTGGCGGACTACTATGATAAAACGGTTCTACGAACCCCCTGGCCAACCACCCGCCTCATCGCCAAGCTTAACACGGCCCTGGAAAGCTTCATGGCCCCGGAGACCACGATTCATGCCGGCTTGATGGATGTTTTCGGCATGGGTGTTCTGGTTCGGGGGAAATCTTCCGTCGGAAAATCGGAGACCTGTCTTGACTTGGTGATTCGTGGCCACCGATTGGTGGCGGACGATGTTGTTCACATCAAGAAGTTGGACCAGAGCCTCCTTGGGGAGGCCCCTGAAAACATCCGTCACTTTATGGAAATCCGCGGACTCGGGATCTTGGACATCCGGAGACTTTACGGCATCGGCTCGGTCAAAGAAGCCGCAGAAGTGGAGATGGTGATTGAATTGGAGGATTGGGACGATAATGTGGAGTATGATCGTTTAGGCATCACCGACCACTACACTGAAATTCTTGGTGTCCGGATTCCTTCCATTACCGTTCCGGTCAAACCCGGTCGAAACATCGCCATGATTATTGAGGTGGCGGTCCGTAATACCCGTCAAAAAGAGATGGGCTATAATGCCGCAATCGAGCTGAATGAGAAGCTGATTCGTGAGGCAAACGAACAAAACAAAAAATCTTAAGAGGGAAAAGGTTGTCGGTTTGACGACCTTTTGACGAAAGCTTATACTTTAATATGGAATGAACTGAATTCCTTTTATTATTGGCAAGACCGTGCAAGAAGGTATTTTCCTTTATCTGTACGATTCATTGTTTCTATCTTATAAAAATTAGGAGGCAATATGGCTAAAACGTTCAAAACGATGGACGGAAATGAAGCGGCCGCATACGTCTCGTATGCCTTTACCGAAGTCGCTACCATTTACCCCATCACCCCATCATCCCCTATGCCGGAGCATGTGGACACCTGGTCCGCTAACGGCAAGAAAAACCTCTTCGGCGAATCCGTCCATGTGGTCGAGATGCAATCGGAAGCCGGTGCAGCCGGTGCTATGCACGGTGCCTTGGCATCCGGTGCTCTGGCAAGTACATACACGGCATCCCAGGGACTCCTGCTCATGATCCCCGATATGTACAAGATTGCCGGTGAGCAGCTTCCCGGTGTTTTCCATGTCGCTGCTCGTGCAGTAGCTTCTCATGCTCTTTCCATCTATGGTGACCACTCCGATGTCAACTCCGCTCGTATGACCGGCTTGGCCTTCCTGGCTTCCGGATCCGTTCAGGAAGCCATGGACCTGGGTGCTGTTGCTCACCTTTCCGCTATCGAAGCAAGTCTGCCCTTCTGCCACTTCTTTGATGGTTTCCGGACTTCCCATGAAATCAACAAGATCGATGTTTGGGATTTCGATGACCTGGCTGAAATGGTCAACCAAAAGGCCATCAACGAATTCAAGGCCCGGTCCTTGAATCCCCACCGTCCCCACACCATGGGCACTGCGCAGGATCCCTCCATCTTCTTCCAGAACCTGGAAGCTTCCAACCAGTCCTACATTGATGTCGTCCCTGTCGTCGAGAAGTATATGGAGAAAGTCTCTGAAAAGACCGGCCGTTCCTACCACCTCTTCGACTATTACGGCGATCCGGATGCGGAAGATGTCGTTGTTCTCATGGGCTCCGTTGGTGAGGCCATGGAAGAAGTCATTGACTGGATGAAGGTTAACCGTCCTGAACAAAAGGTCGGCATGATCAAGGTCCGCCTCTACCGTCCTTTCGCCACCGAGAAGTTCCTGGAAGTCGTTCCTAAGACGGCCAAGAGAATTGCCGTCCTTGACCGTACAAAGGAAAAAGGTGCCATCGGTGAGCCTCTTTATATGGATGTTCAGTCCGCTTTCTACAATTCCGATCGTCATCCTCTGGTTGTCGGCGGACGTTACGGCATGGGTTCCTCGGACGTTACTCCAACGGCTCTCCTCTCCGTGTGGAACAACCTCAAGCAGGAAGAACCTAAGGACCACTTCACCATCGGTATCGTCGATGATGTGACTCATACTTCCCTGGATATGTCCGAAGACCTCTTCATCCGTGAAGAAGGAACCACCCGCTGCAAGTTCTGGGGCTTCGGATCTGACGGAACTGTCGGCGCGAATAAGCAGGCCATCAAGATCATCGGCGATAACACGGATATGTACGCTCAGGGTTACTTCGACTACGACTCCAAGAAGTCCGGCGGTTTGACGGTCTCCCACCTTCGTTTCGGGAAGAACCCCATCCGGTCAACCTACCTCTTGGATGAATCTGACTTTATCTCCTGCTCCAAGCAGGCTTATGTCCACCAATACGACCTTTTGGAAGGGCTGAAAAAGGGTGGCCGTTTCCTCCTCAACTGCATCTGGGACGAGGATGAATTGGCTGACCACCTGCCGGCTTCTATGAAGCGTTACATGGCTCAGAATGACATCGAGTTCTACACCATCAACGCTTCCAAGATTGCCCAGGAAATCGGCTTGGGTAACCGGACCAACATGATCATCCAGTCCGCCTTCTTCAAACTCTCCGGCGTTCTCCCCATTGAAGAAGCAACGGCCCACCTCAAAGATTCCATCGTCAAGGCCTATGGCCACAAGGGCGATGATGTGGTCAACATGAATAACGAGGCTGTTGATGCCGGCATCAATGCTCTGGTGAAGATTGATATTCCTGCGGAATGGGCAAATGCGGAAGATGAGCCTGTGGACAAGAAAGACGTTCCCGAGTTCATTGAGAACGTGGTATTCCCCATGCTCCGTCACCAGGGAGACAAGCTTCCCGTTTCCGCTTTTGCTGACCGTGTTGATGGACACTGGGATCAGGGAACTTCGGAATACGAGAAGAGAGGGATCGCTCTTTACGTTCCTGAGTGGCAGCCCAATAACTGCATCCAGTGTAACCAGTGCGCCTATGTTTGTCCCCATGCCGTTATCCGTCCCTTCCTCTTTGATGAAGAAGAAGCCGCCAATGCTCCTGAGGGGATGACCCTCCTCGATGCCAAAGGCAAGGCACTTTCCGGCCTCAAGTTCAAGATCCAGGTTTCTCAGCTCGACTGCACCGGTTGCGGCAACTGTGCCGATGTTTGCCCGGCTCCGGAGAAAGCCCTGGTCATGAAGCCCTTCGAAGAAGAATACGAGAAGGAAAAGGGATATTGGGATTATGCCTTCAAGGAAGTCACCAACAAACCCGACCTCATGGACCGGACTACGGTCAAGGGATCCCAGTTTGTTCAGCCCTTGCTTGAATTCTCCGGTGCTTGTGCCGGTTGTGGTGAAACGCCCTATGCCCGCCTGGTCACCCAGCTCTTCGGCGACCACATGCAGATTGCTAACGCCACCGGTTGCTCCTCCATTTGGGGTGCCTCCGCTCCGGCAACGCCTTATACCTGCAACAGCGAAGGCTGCGGTCCGTCCTGGGGTAACTCCCTCTTTGAAGATAACGCCGAATACGGCTATGGTATGCTCCTGGCCAACGAGGCTAACCGTGACCTCATCTCCGCTAAGATGAAAGCCTTCCGTGACCTGGGTCTCGATTCCGAATATAACGCCCTCTTTGAAGCTTGGGAAGAAGCTAAGAATGATTATAAGGAATCCAAGGCAGCTACCGCGGACATCATCAACGCCAAGGCTTCTGTTTCTGACAAGGAAGGACGGAAGCTCCTGGATGAAATCCTGGAACTTAAGGACTACATGATTAAAAAGTCCAACTGGATCTTCGGCGGCGATGGATGGGCCTACGACATCGGATACGGCGGTCTGGACCACGTCCTGGCTTCCGGCAAGGACATTAACGTCCTGGTCATGAATACCGAAGTCTACTCCAACACCGGTGGTCAGTCCTCCAAGGCAACCCCGCTTGCTGCTGTTGCTCAGTTTGCCGCTGCCGGTAAACGGATCCAGTCTAAGGACTTGGGCCTCATGCAGGCCACCTATGGCTATGTTTATGTTGCACAGATCGCCATGGGTGCAAACCAGAACCAGACCATCAAGGCCATTAAAGAAGCCGAAGCCTACAATGGTCCTTCCCTGATTATCGCTTACGCGCCCTGCATCAACCACGGTATCCGCATCGGTATGGGCCGGTCCCAGTACCGTGAAAAGCAAGCCGTGGATGCCGGTTATTGGCACCTCTGGAGATATGATCCCCGCCTGTCTGAAGAAGGGAAGAATCCCTTCCAGTTGGATTCCAAGGAACCCACAGCGGACTTCCGCGAGTTCCTGGCCGGTGAGGTTCGCTACTCCTCCTTGCAGAGAAACTTCCCTGAAGAAGCCGAAGAACTCTATGCGGCAGCAGAGAAGATCGCTCAAGATCGGTTCAAGACCTATAAGAGATTGGCCGACCAAGACTAATCTGTTTAGCTTGAAAGTCCCTCCGAAAGGAGGGGCTTTTTTTGTGGAAAAATAATGGTCAAAAAGAGTGGACTAGGGTATAAAAAAGGCGAAGCGAGAGGAGATTTTTATGCTAAAAACCTATCAGATCGATGAGTTAACAAACGGGGCTTATGGATTGACCAAAGAAAATGCCCCTTTATCCCGCTATACCACCTTTCATATCGGAGGTCCCTGTGATCTCCTTATTGAACCCACAGGGGAGAAAGAGCTTCTCCGCACCTATCGTTACCTTCGTTCAGAGGCTATTCCCTACTATATTATTGGTAGAGGGTCCAACCTCCTGATCAGGGATGGAGGGATACCGGGCGTCGTCATCCTTCTTAACCGACTATATTCGGACATCACCATTGAAGGGAACATAATCACCGCACAGACGGGGGCCAGTCTTCGCGATGTCGCCTTCCTTTCCTTTGAGGCAGGGTTGACCGGAATGGAAGAAATATCAGGCATCCCGGGATCCGTTGGTGGGGGAGTCTATATGAATGCCGGAGCCTACGGGGGAGAAATGAAGGATGTGGTGGAATCCATTCGAGCGGTAACACAGGATGGACAGTTGGTTACTCTTACTGTTGACGATATGGATATGGGACACCGAACTTCTCGGATGATGACCGAAGGGATGCTGGTGACGGAAGTAGTCTTTCGGCTTAAGGAGGGCGATCCTCGACAGATTCAAGCCGCTTATGAAGACTACACAAATCGACGGACAACCAAGCAGCCCCTGGACCATTATTCCGCCGGTTCCGTATTCAAGCGACCTAAGGGAGGATATGCTTCGGCCTTGATTGACCAGGCAGGACTTCGGGGCCTTTCTGTGGGGGATGCCCAGGTGTCGGAAAAACACTGTGGATTTATGATCAACCGGGGTCATGCTAAGGCATCAGATGTCCTTGCCCTGATCGAAAAAGTTCAAACAGAAGTCAAAGCTCAGTTTGGCATTGACCTGGAGCCGGAAGTTCGGATCATCGGCGTAGATAAGCGAGAAGACTAGGAAGGGGGAAGCCTTGAAGATTGTCATCATTACCGGTATGTCCGGGGCAGGGAAGTCTTCTGCCCTCCGTATCTTTGAGGACATGGGGTATTATTGTATGGATAATCTTCCGCCCCAGCTCATGGACCCCTTTATCACCTTAGCCCAAAAATCTTCTGACCCCATCTCCAAGGTGGCGGTAGGAGTGGATATTCGGGGACGAGAGTTTTTTGACCAGCTGAAAAATATGCTGGATAAGCTCACCGATCGCGGAGCAGAGCTTTCAGTCCTATATCTGGAGGCCAGGGATGAAATTATCATCCGTCGCTACAAGGAGAAACGTCGACCCCATCCCCTGGACAAGATGGGGAACATTTACGACGGGATCCAGCGGGAGAAGTCGGTTTTAGTTCCCCTTCGCCGGCGAGCTGACCTTATCATTGACTCCTCAGACCTCACCTTGGGTGAACTCAAGCGAAAAATTGATGTCCATTACCTGGAAAATCGGGAAGACGCCTCTCTCCTCATCTCAATTACCTCATTCGGCTACAAACATGGGATCCTTCTGGACGCGGACTTGGTTATGGACGTTCGCTTTCTTCCTAATCCTTATTATGTTCCGGAATTAAAAGGGAAAACAGGTCAGGATCCGGAGGTGGCATCCTTTGTTATGGCTTCAGAAGAAGCTAAGATTTTTATTGAAAAATTTTCCGATCTCCTGGAATTTTTAATTCCTTTTTACATAAAAGAGGGAAAGAGAGCCCTGGTTATCGGCATAGGCTGTACAGGCGGCCAACATCGCTCTGTTGCCCTTGCGGATGTTATGGGAAAAATCCTGAAAGACAGGGGAAATAAAGTTAAGGTCTACCACCGGGATAGGATGTTATGGAAGACAGATCAATAACCGGCCGGGTTATTGAGATGTAAGAGGGAATGGATTGTCATTGGAGGAAAGGAGGCCAAAATGAAGGAGATCTCTGCAGGGGGAGTGATTATGTATAAGGGATCGACCCTTCTCCTTCGGAGCTTCCGAGGGGATTGGGTTCTTCCTAAGGGGAGGGTTGAAGAAGGGGAGACTCTGCAGGAAACTGCCATTCGTGAGGTTAAGGAAGAGTCCGGATTGGATTGTGAAATCATCAAGTATATCGGCTTTGTCCGCTATAATTTCCGCCTCCATAACAAGGAGATTGTCCACAAGAAGGTCCATTATTATTCCATGCGTTGGACAGGAGGCAAGCCCCTTCCTCAGCAGGAAGAAGGCTTTTGTATTTCCACCTTTGTGCCCTGGGAAAAAGCGGAAAGTCTTCTCCGACATGATAGTGAGCGGTCTATGGTTCGGTCTGCTTTTAAGAAGGAGAGGTGACGGTCATTGACGTATTCTTATGATGTGAAAGAGGAATTATGCAAGCTGAAAGTTCCCTCAAAAATCCAAGCTCTTTTGGAACTTTCCGCCTTAGCCGGATTTAATGCAGCCGTGGCCCTGACAGCAGATGGCCCCCAGCTGCGTTTTTTTTCCGAGCATCCGGATGTGATTACCCGGGTCACCCTCCTGGTCCGCATCCTCTACCGACAGGACCTCCCGGTCGTTGTCCAACAAAACCAGGGCCTCCAACTGAAGCCCATCTACCTGACCCAGTTCGGCGACCCCATCCTCCAACCCTTCCTGGAAGAGTCCGGCTTTGACCTCATGGGCGGGGAAATGGAGACAACCGAGGATATCCTCTCCCGCCTATCCAATCCACAAAATGCCAAGGCTTATCTCCGAGGGGCCTTCCTGGCCGCCGGATCCATTGTCGACCCGGAGAAGTCCTACCACCTGGAAGTCCTTATCAGCCGGAATAAACAAATTGAGATCTTCCGTCACGTTGCCCGGGTTCAGGGGCTGGACTTCAAGTGGACGGACCGGAAGGATGACACCGTCTTCTATATGAAGAACTCGGACGATATCTCCGATTTCCTGGTCGACATCGGAGCAAACAAGGCCATGCTCCGCCTGGAAAACGCCAAAGCCTTTAAAGAAGTCAACAATGCCATCAACCGCCAGGCCAATGCCGAAACCGCCAACTATGACAAGTTGGTGGAAGCTTCCGCCAAGCAGATCCATGCCATCGACCTCATCTCCAAAACGATCGGCCTGGATGCTCTGGATTTTCCCCTCCAGCAAGTGGCCATGGCTCGACTGAGAAATCCCAGCGCCTCCCTAAAAGAACTCGGGGAAGGTCTCCAGCCCAAGCTGGGGAAGTCGGGCGTCAACCACAGGATGAAGAAAATTTTGAAAATGGCAGAGGAATTGGATGCCGACAAGTAAAAAGGCCTGACCGAAAACCGGTCAGGCCTGATTCATGAAAACCTGTAGTCATTTGTATTATTTGTTAAGTAATGTCGAATCCTCAATAAAATTATTTATGCTTTCATCCGGAATTAAGCTTGCTGTGATGTCCAAGGGATCTTCACCGGTCTTTGCCTTATCTTCCAGGAAGAGGAGGTTTACAGCAAAGGACTCCATTTGATCCAAGAGTTCTTTATGATCTGTTGTGAAATAGAGTTCTAAGGGTTCATTTTTATCTAAATCAATGGTTACTTTTTCCTCAGTTGACTTCAGTGGATAAGACGAATGATCATCTTTCAGGTTGATCATTGCTGCCACCTTTGCCTTGATGTCTTTTGGGACAGAACCATCTTTAATAAGATCTTTCAAAGCTTCCGGAATCTCAATAAGCATTTTAGCCACGAAGGTATCCTTGTCGGGACTATACCGGACCTCCTCTAAGGAAATTCGTGACACCAGACTTCGTACCGGAAGGGCACTGGGTTCATCGGACGAGCTAGTTTGGCCTGATGGATTTTTTTCACTCCCTGATTCTTCAGACAACTTGGGGGCTCCCTCAGTGTTATGGACCAAGTCAGCGATATAGTAGTAAGCATCCTTTAGAGGTTTCTCCAGGTTTTCCTCAAAATCAAACTTAATTTCAAAGAATCCCAGTTCATTAAGGGGGAAATTAGCTTCATCATTTTTAAAGGAAAGGTCGAAGATTTTTTCTTCAGAAAAATCTAAGACCATGTTCTCTTCAGTGGGCTTGAGGACATAATCTTTATCCTTGTTTTTTTCCCTCATTATACCGCTCACTTTAACCTTAAAACTTCCGTTGACCTTCCCGTCCTGGATCAACTTTTCCATAGCCTTGACCGGGGTGGTTTCAACCCGTGCTTTGTAAGTTTTTCCCTCTTTATCTGTATTAACCTCCAAAATACGAATCTGTGAAACGATAGATTTTGCGGGGAGAGGAGCACCAGGATTTTTTGAGGGGTCAGCATTCACCTGACCGGAAGGGCCAGATGTACATTTTACGAGAAAGGGCCCTCCCAATATCAGGAGAAGAGCTATGAGGAGTAGAGACTTTTTTTTCATGGTTTTCTCCTCTTTATTTATACCATTCGGCAAACTGGCCTGTAGTAAGACTAATATTCACGTTCCGATAGGTTTTATTACATTGATGATCAACCTTAACGATACTTCCTGTGGTTTTTGCAAGGTAAGATCCCGTGTCACAATAATAGGTGGTATATGGTGGGACATTGGTTGTGGCTTGAAAAGTTTTAGAAGAAGTATTGCCATATCCTACTTCAGCACTAACTCCAATGGATCCGGCAATAAAATTAGCTTCTGCCGAGCTTCTCGCACTACCTGTAAATGAAATAGTTCTTGTTGCGGATACACTTATGCTCTGAGTAGTACCGGTATTGTTCTTTGCCATATGAGTAGTTACAGAATATGGAATTTTTTTCTGGGTAGAACGAGCTTGGTAATAACTATATTCCTGACACACAGGACCAAGCAATTCACAACCGGGTTTACCTTCGTTTTTGGCATAAACTGGATTCGCACTGAAAATAGTTACAATTAAACATGTGGAGAGTAGAAAAGCAAAGAATTTTTTCATGGGATTATCCCCTTTCTCCTTGAATGTCATCAAGGATTCTTAGCGGGATCCGCACCTCTAATTTAATTGTACTCTTATTCAAGGATATGTAAAGGTTTTTATATACAATTTACAGTAAAAAAGTTTGACAGGACTGAGATGGGGTGGTAGTATATACAAGTCGCGCTTAGAGATCCCTCAAGCAAGGCATTTAAAGGACTGATGAAAATCGAGTAAATTAAATGTTAAAAAAGCTTGACAGAGATTAAGAAGCACGATACAATAGACAACGATCACTTCAAAAAAAGTGGTCACGAACCTTTTACAAAAGAATACGTGAATGACTTTGAGTATCACATTTATATTAATCAACTTTTCGAGTCAGAATATGACTCTCGAAATTATTTGAGAGTTTGATCCTGGCTCAGGATTAACGCTGGCGGCGTGCATAACACATGCATGTTGAACGAGAATCTCTTTGCCGGATCCTTAGGGAGAAGATAGAGAGAGGACAGTAGCGGATGGGTGAGTAACACGTAAGGAACCTGCCACGCACAGGGGGATAGCAGCCGGAAACGACTATTAATACCCCATGACACCTCATTTTCGCATGAAGGAGAGGTCAAAGATTTATCGGTGTGTGATGGCCTTGCGTCTGATTAGCTGGTTGGTAGGGTAACGGCCTACCAAGGCGATGATCAGTAGCCGGCTTGAGAGAGTGTACGGCCACATTGGGACTGAGACACGGCCCAGACTCCTACGGGAGGCAGCAGTGGGGAATTTTGCACAATGGAGGAAACTCTGATGCAGCGACGCCGCGTGAACGAAGAAGGTCTTCGGATTGTAAAGTTCTGTCCTGGACGAAGATAATGACGGTAATCCAGGAGGAAGCCCCGGCTAACTACGTGCCAGCAGCCGCGGTAATACGTAGGGGGCGAGCGTTGTCCGGAATGATTGGGTGTAAAGGGTACGCAGGCGGCCTATTAAGTTTGACGTGAAAGCCCGGGGCTCAACCTCGGCAAGCGTTGAAAACTGGTAGGCTTGAATAGTGGAAGGGACAGTGGAATTCCTAGTGTAGCGGTGAAATGCGTAGAGATTAGGAAGAATACCGATGGCGAAAGCAACTGTCTGGACACATATTGACGCTGAGGTACGAAAGCGTGGGGAGCAAACAGGATTAGATACCCTGGTAGTCCACGCCGTAAACGCTGAGTGCTAGGTGTCGGGGGTCAAACCTCGGTGCCGCCGTTAACACATTAAGCACTCCACCTGGGGAGTACGCACGCAAGTGTGAAACTCAAAGGAATTGACGGGGACCCGCACAAGTAGCGGAGCATGTGGTTTAATTCGACGCAACGCGAAGAACCTTACCAAGGCTTGACATAAAACGGATGGGTGTAGAGATACACCGTCTCTTCGGAGCTGTTCTACAGGTGGTGCATGGTTGTCGTCAGCTCGTGTTGTGAAATGTTGGGTTAAGTCCCGCAACGAGCGCAACCCCTGTCGTTAGTTACCAGCAAGTAAAGTTGGGGACTCTAACGAGACTGCCGGTGATAAACCGGAGGAAGGTGGGGACGACGTCAAATCATCATGCCCTTTATGTCTTGGGCTACACACGTGCTACAATGGTTGGGAACAAAGCGCAGCGAGACCGCGAGGTCAAGCGAATCGCAGAAAACCAATCTCAGTTCGGATTGGAGGCTGCAACCCGCCTCCATGAAGTCGGAGTTACTAGTAATCGTGGATCAGCATGCCACGGTGAATGCGTTCCCGGGTCTTGTACACACCGCCCGTCACACCATGGAAGTTGGTAATACCCGAAGTCGCTGAGCGAACCGCAAGGAAGCAGGCGCCGAAGGTAGGATCAATGACTGGGGTGAAGTCGTAACAAGGTAGCCGTAGGAGAACCTGCGGCTGGATCACCTCCTTTCTAAGGAAAGCTTGAGAAGGTGAGTAAGAAATACGAGAAGGAAGGCAAGGGAAAAGGCGTCAGGTAACTGATGAAGAAGTACCGAAACCGAATTCGCGAAAGCTTACGAACAATTCTTGGAGCAGACAAAATGGTCGAGAGACCGAAAATCATAAGTTTATTGATTGCTAATCGCGTCCGAGGCGACGTGGGGGTGTAGCTCAGCTGGGAGAGCACCTGCCTTGCAAGCAGGGGGTCAAGAGTTCGATTCTCTTCATCTCCATAACCCTTCATCATGAAGGGTTTTTTCATCAGAGGTTAAGACCTTCGATGTGGTCCTTGACAATCGAATAGTAAAAGATATTTCTGGTCAAATCGAGAAGAGCACGAGGCGAATGCCTTGGCACATGGCGCCGACGAAGGACGGTCAAGCACCGATAGCCGCGGGGAGTCCAAAAGACAGTGATCCGTGGGTTTCCGAATGGAGCAATCCGGCAGGTGAAGAACCTGTCATCCTACCGCCAATCCATAACGGTAGGAGGGGACACCCGGCCAACTGAAACATCTCAGTAACCGGAGGAAAAGAAAGCAAACGCGATTTCCTTAGTAGCGGCGAGCGAAGGGGAAAGAGGCCGATAGTGAAGAAGACGAAAGAGACCCAGGCGAATCTTCTGGAAAGAAGAACCAAAGAAGGTAAAAGTCCTGTAACTGAAAGGTTTTGCCGTTGTCACGACAGAGTACCATCGAACACGAGAAATTTGGTGGGAACATGGGAGGACCACCTCCTAAGCCTAAATACGACCATGTGACCGATAGTGAACAAGTACCGTGAGGGAAAGGTGAAAAGAACCCCGGAAGGGGAGTGAAAGAGAATCTGAAACCTTGTGCTTACAAGCAGATAGAGGGGTCATGCACCCTGATATCGTACTTTTTGTAGAACGGGCCAGCGAGTTATATTCGTAAGCGAGGTTAAGCCCTACAGGGGCGGAGCCGGAGGGAAACCGAGTGTGAATAGCGCGAGAGTTTGCGGATATAGACCCGAAACCGGGTGATCTAGTCATGAGCAGGATGAAGTAGAAGTAAAATTCTATGGAAGACCGAACCAGGTGCGGTTTAAAACGCATTGGATGACTTGTGATTAGGGGTGAAAAGCCAATCGAACCCGGAGATAGCTGGTTCTCCTCGAAACCACTTTAGGGTGGGCCTCATGAGGAAGATAAAGGGAGGTAGAGCACTGAATGGTCGCGGGGGATATATCCTACCAACACCTATCAAACTTCGAATTCCGTTTATTATCCATGGGAGTTAGACTATGTGGGATAAGCTTCATAGTCGAAAGGGAAACAGCCCAGACCGTCAGCTAAGGTCCCTAAATCATGTTCAGTGGAAAAGGAGGTCATTCTACTTAGACAACCAGGACGTTGGCTTAGAAGCAGCCATGCATTGAAAGAGTGCGTAATAGCTCACTGGTCGAGTGGAGCGGCGCCGAAGATACACGGGGCTAAACATGATACCGAAGCTACGGGATTGATCGAGACAAAAAGTATTTTGTTCAACACGCTTACGGATTGTGAAGACTAGAAATATCGAAGTCAAATTTCTACAACGAAAACGCGTTAAAGAGATTGAGGTAAGAAGCAAGTTATCTTTATTGAATTAATGCAATTTCACGCAAGAGAGATTCACAAGAAACGTGCAAGTGAACAGAATACTTTTTGTCTTGACAATCGGTAGAGGAGCATTGTATGTGCATTGAAGCAGAAGGGATAACCCACTGTGGAGGGCATACAAGAGAGAATGCTGGCATGAGTAGCGAGAAGGCGAGTGAGAATCTCGCCCGTCGAAAGCCGAAGGATTCCTGAGCAAGGCTCGTCCTCTCAGGGTTAGTCGGGACCTAAGCTGAGGCCGAAGGGCGTAGGCAATGGATATCCGGTGGAGATTCCGGAACTGTTTTTACTCGTTTGAGAGAAGTGTTGACGCAGAAGGCTAAGGGAAGCAGGCGAAAGGTAGAGCCTGTCCAAGGAGGTAGGCGAGTTCGGTAGGTAAATCCGCCGAATGGTGCTGAGATCTGATGGGGACCGAAAAATAAGTAGGGAAGTCTCTGATGCCCGGCTGCCGAGAAAAGACGCTATCGAGAGTAAGAGCACCCGTACCAAAACCGACACAGGTTGGCAAGATGAGAATTCTAAGACGCGCGGAAGAACCTTTGTTAAGGAACTCGGCAAAATGACTCCGTAACTTCGGGAGAAGGAGTGCCATATAAAAATAGAACTTCACGTTCGACGAATCGTATGGCTGCAGTGAATCGGCCCAAGCGACTGTTTACCAAAAACACAAGTATCTGCGAAGTCGTAAGACGAAGTATAGGTGCTGACACCTGCCCGGTGCTGGAAGGTCAAGGGGAAGCGTTAGCGCAAGCGAAGCGTTGAACTTAAGCCCCAGTAAACGGCGGCCGTAACTATAACGGTCCTAAGGTAGCGAAATTCCTTGTCGGGTAAGTTCCGACCCGCACGAAAGGTGTAACGATTTGGGCGCTGTCTCAACAAAGGATCCGGTGAAATTGTAGTACCCGTGAAGATGCGGGTTACCCACGCTAGGACGGAAAGACCCCATGGAGCTTTACTGTAGGCTGACATTGGACTTTGGTTTTTAATGTACAGAATAGGTGGGAGACTGTGAGCTAGTGGCGCCAGCTGCTAGGGAGTCGCCTTTTGGATACCACCCTTTAAGGACTAGAGTTCTAACCTAGGTCCGTGATCCGGACCGGGGACACTGTCAGTTGGTCAGTTTGACTGGGGCGGTCGCCTCCCAAAGAGTAACGGAGGCGTTCAAAGGTCTGCTCAGGATGGACGGAAACCATTCAATGAGTGTAAAGGCAGAAGCAGGCTTGACTGCGAGAGCAACAACTCGAGCAGGTGCGAAAGCAGGACTTAGTGATCCGGCGGTTGCGAGTGGAAGTGCCGTCGCTTAACGGATAAAAGCTACCCTGGGGATAACAGGCTTATACCCCCCAAGAGTTCACATCGACGGGGGTGTTTGGCACCTCGATGTCGGCTCGTCTCATCCTGGAGCTGGAGCAGGTTCCAAGGGTTGGGCTGTTCGCCCATTAAAGAGGTACGCGAGCTGGGTTCAGAACGTCGTGAGACAGTTCGGTCCCTATCCAGCGTGGGCGTAGGAAATTTGCGAGGAGCTGCCCCTAGTACGAGAGGACCGGGGTGGACAGACCGATAGTTTACCAGTTGTTCTGCCAAGGGCACCGCTGGGTAGCTACGTCTGGACAGGATAAGCGCTGAAGGCATCTAAGCGCGAAGCCCCCCTCAAGATGAGATTTCCGAAAGAGACCAGGTAGAAAATCTGGTTGATAGGTCAGAGGTGGAAGTGCAGTAATGCATGAAGCTGACTGATACTAATTACTCGTGAATTTGACCAGAAATATCTTTTACTATTTGAGGTTAAGGTGAAACAAGAATGAGGTGTTCATTCTTCATATGGTGATGATAGCAAGAGGGATCCACCTGTTCCCATTCCGAACACAGCAGTTAAGCCTCTTCACGCCGATGGTACTTGGTTGGAGACGACCTGGGAGAGTAGGAAATCGCCAAATAAGAAGCCCGAGAGCAATCGCTCTCGGGTTTTGCTTT
>NZ_CXYV01000001.1 GCF_001286805.1 Kallipyga gabonensis | reverse complement strand
GAGAGGTCAAAGATTTATCGGTGTGTGATGGCCTTGCGTCTGATTAGCTGGTTGGTAGGGTAACGGCCTACCAAGGCGATGATCAGTAGCCGGCTTGAGAGAGTGTACGGCCACATTGGGACTGAGACACGGCCCAGACTCCTACGGGAGGCAGCAGTGGGGAATTTTGCACAATGGAGGAAACTCTGATGCAGCGACGCCGCGTGAACGAAGAAGGTCTTCGGATTGTAAAGTTCTGTCCTGGACGAAGATAATGACGGTAATCCAGGAGGAAGCCCCGGCTAACTACGTGCCAGCAGCCGCGGTAATACGTAGGGGGCGAGCGTTGTCCGGAATGATTGGGTGTAAAGGGTACGCAGGCGGCCTATTAAGTTTGACGTGAAAGCCCGGGGCTCAACCTCGGCAAGCGTTGAAAACTGGTAGGCTTGAATAGTGGAAGGGACAGTGGAATTCCTAGTGTAGCGGTGAAATGCGTAGAGATTAGGAAGAATACCGATGGCGAAAGCAACTGTCTGGACACATATTGACGCTGAGGTACGAAAGCGTGGGGAGCAAACAGGATTAGATACCCTGGTAGTCCACGCCGTAAACGCTGAGTGCTAGGTGTCGGGGGTCAAACCTCGGTGCCGCCGTTAACACATTAAGCACTCCACCTGGGGAGTACGCACGCAAGTGTGAAACTCAAAGGAATTGACGGGGACCCGCACAAGTAGCGGAGCATGTGGTTTAATTCGACGCAACGCGAAGAACCTTACCAAGGCTTGACATAAAACGGATGGGTGTAGAGATACACCGTCTCTTCGGAGCTGTTCTACAGGTGGTGCATGGTTGTCGTCAGCTCGTGTTGTGAAATGTTGGGTTAAGTCCCGCAACGAGCGCAACCCCTGTCGTTAGTTACCAGCAAGTAAAGTTGGGGACTCTAACGAGACTGCCGGTGATAAACCGGAGGAAGGTGGGGACGACGTCAAATCATCATGCCCTTTATGTCTTGGGCTACACACGTGCTACAATGGTTGGGAACAAAGCGCAGCGAGACCGCGAGGTCAAGCGAATCGCAGAAAACCAATCTCAGTTCGGATTGGAGGCTGCAACCCGCCTCCATGAAGTCGGAGTTACTAGTAATCGTGGATCAGCATGCCACGGTGAATGCGTTCCCGGGTCTTGTACACACCGCCCGTCACACCATGGAAGTTGGTAATACCCGAAGTCGCTGAGCGAACCGCAAGGAAGCAGGCGCCGAAGGTAGGATCAATGACTGGGGTGAAGTCGTAACAAGGTAGCCGTAGGAGAACCTGCGGCTGGATCACCTCCTTTCTAAGGAAAGCTTGAGAAGGTGAGTAAGAAATACGAGAAGGAAGGCAAGGGAAAAGGCGTCAGGTAACTGATGAAGAAGTACCGAAACCGAATTCGCGAAAGCTTACGAACAATTCTTGGAGCAGACAAAATGGTCGAGAGACCGAAAATCATAAGTTTATTGATTGCTAATCGCGTCCGAGGCGACGTGGGGGTGTAGCTCAGCTGGGAGAGCACCTGCCTTGCAAGCAGGGGGTCAAGAGTTCGATTCTCTTCATCTCCATAACCCTTCATCATGAAGGGTTTTTTCATCAGAGGTTAAGACCTTCGATGTGGTCCTTGACAATCGAATAGTAAAAGATATTTCTGGTCAAATCGAGAAGAGCACGAGGCGAATGCCTTGGCACATGGCGCCGACGAAGGACGGTCAAGCACCGATAGCCGCGGGGAGTCCAAAAGACAGTGATCCGTGGGTTTCCGAATGGAGCAATCCGGCAGGTGAAGAACCTGTCATCCTACCGCCAATCCATAACGGTAGGAGGGGACACCCGGCCAACTGAAACATCTCAGTAACCGGAGGAAAAGAAAGCAAACGCGATTTCCTTAGTAGCGGCGAGCGAAGGGGAAAGAGGCCGATAGTGAAGAAGACGAAAGAGACCCAGGCGAATCTTCTGGAAAGAAGAACCAAAGAAGGTAAAAGTCCTGTAACTGAAAGGTTTTGCCGTTGTCACGACAGAGTACCATCGAACACGAGAAATTTGGTGGGAACATGGGAGGACCACCTCCTAAGCCTAAATACGACCATGTGACCGATAGTGAACAAGTACCGTGAGGGAAAGGTGAAAAGAACCCCGGAAGGGGAGTGAAAGAGAATCTGAAACCTTGTGCTTACAAGCAGATAGAGGGGTCATGCACCCTGATATCGTACTTTTTGTAGAACGGGCCAGCGAGTTATATTCGTAAGCGAGGTTAAGCCCTACAGGGGCGGAGCCGGAGGGAAACCGAGTGTGAATAGCGCGAGAGTTTGCGGATATAGACCCGAAACCGGGTGATCTAGTCATGAGCAGGATGAAGTAGAAGTAAAATTCTATGGAAGACCGAACCAGGTGCGGTTTAAAACGCATTGGATGACTTGTGATTAGGGGTGAAAAGCCAATCGAACCCGGAGATAGCTGGTTCTCCTCGAAACCACTTTAGGGTGGGCCTCATGAGGAAGATAAAGGGAGGTAGAGCACTGAATGGTCGCGGGGGATATATCCTACCAACACCTATCAAACTTCGAATTCCGTTTATTATCCATGGGAGTTAGACTATGTGGGATAAGCTTCATAGTCGAAAGGGAAACAGCCCAGACCGTCAGCTAAGGTCCCTAAATCATGTTCAGTGGAAAAGGAGGTCATTCTACTTAGACAACCAGGACGTTGGCTTAGAAGCAGCCATGCATTGAAAGAGTGCGTAATAGCTCACTGGTCGAGTGGAGCGGCGCCGAAGATACACGGGGCTAAACATGATACCGAAGCTACGGGATTGATCGAGACAAAAAGTATTTTGTTCAACACGCTTACGGATTGTGAAGACTAGAAATATCGAAGTCAAATTTCTACAACGAAAACGCGTTAAAGAGATTGAGGTAAGAAGCAAGTTATCTTTATTGAATTAATGCAATTTCACGCAAGAGAGATTCACAAGAAACGTGCAAGTGAACAGAATACTTTTTGTCTTGACAATCGGTAGAGGAGCATTGTATGTGCATTGAAGCAGAAGGGATAACCCACTGTGGAGGGCATACAAGAGAGAATGCTGGCATGAGTAGCGAGAAGGCGAGTGAGAATCTCGCCCGTCGAAAGCCGAAGGATTCCTGAGCAAGGCTCGTCCTCTCAGGGTTAGTCGGGACCTAAGCTGAGGCCGAAGGGCGTAGGCAATGGATATCCGGTGGAGATTCCGGAACTGTTTTTACTCGTTTGAGAGAAGTGTTGACGCAGAAGGCTAAGGGAAGCAGGCGAAAGGTAGAGCCTGTCCAAGGAGGTAGGCGAGTTCGGTAGGTAAATCCGCCGAATGGTGCTGAGATCTGATGGGGACCGAAAAATAAGTAGGGAAGTCTCTGATGCCCGGCTGCCGAGAAAAGACGCTATCGAGAGTAAGAGCACCCGTACCAAAACCGACACAGGTTGGCAAGATGAGAATTCTAAGACGCGCGGAAGAACCTTTGTTAAGGAACTCGGCAAAATGACTCCGTAACTTCGGGAGAAGGAGTGCCATATAAAAATAGAACTTCACGTTCGACGAATCGTATGGCTGCAGTGAATCGGCCCAAGCGACTGTTTACCAAAAACACAAGTATCTGCGAAGTCGTAAGACGAAGTATAGGTGCTGACACCTGCCCGGTGCTGGAAGGTCAAGGGGAAGCGTTAGCGCAAGCGAAGCGTTGAACTTAAGCCCCAGTAAACGGCGGCCGTAACTATAACGGTCCTAAGGTAGCGAAATTCCTTGTCGGGTAAGTTCCGACCCGCACGAAAGGTGTAACGATTTGGGCGCTGTCTCAACAAAGGATCCGGTGAAATTGTAGTACCCGTGAAGATGCGGGTTACCCACGCTAGGACGGAAAGACCCCATGGAGCTTTACTGTAGGCTGACATTGGACTTTGGTTTTTAATGTACAGAATAGGTGGGAGACTGTGAGCTAGTGGCGCCAGCTGCTAGGGAGTCGCCTTTTGGATACCACCCTTTAAGGACTAGAGTTCTAACCTAGGTCCGTGATCCGGACCGGGGACACTGTCAGTTGGTCAGTTTGACTGGGGCGGTCGCCTCCCAAAGAGTAACGGAGGCGTTCAAAGGTCTGCTCAGGATGGACGGAAACCATTCAATGAGTGTAAAGGCAGAAGCAGGCTTGACTGCGAGAGCAACAACTCGAGCAGGTGCGAAAGCAGGACTTAGTGATCCGGCGGTTGCGAGTGGAAGTGCCGTCGCTTAACGGATAAAAGCTACCCTGGGGATAACAGGCTTATACCCCCCAAGAGTTCACATCGACGGGGGTGTTTGGCACCTCGATGTCGGCTCGTCTCATCCTGGAGCTGGAGCAGGTTCCAAGGGTTGGGCTGTTCGCCCATTAAAGAGGTACGCGAGCTGGGTTCAGAACGTCGTGAGACAGTTCGGTCCCTATCCAGCGTGGGCGTAGGAAATTTGCGAGGAGCTGCCCCTAGTACGAGAGGACCGGGGTGGACAGACCGATAGTTTACCAGTTGTTCTGCCAAGGGCACCGCTGGGTAGCTACGTCTGGACAGGATAAGCGCTGAAGGCATCTAAGCGCGAAGCCCCCCTCAAGATGAGATTTCCGAAAGAGACCAGGTAGAAAATCTGGTTGATAGGTCAGAGGTGGAAGTGCAGTAATGCATGAAGCTGACTGATACTAATTACTCGTGAATTTGACCAGAAATATCTTTTACTATTTGAGGTTAAGGTGAAACAAGAATGAGGTGTTCATTCTTCATATGGTGATGATAGCAAGAGGGATCCACCTGTTCCCATTCCGAACACAGCAGTTAAGCCTCTTCACGCCGATGGTACTTGGTTGGAGACGACCTGGGAGAGTAGGAAATCGCCAAATAAGAAGCCCGAGAGCAATCGCTCTCGGGTTTTGCTTTTTTGTTAGAATAGGGGAAAGGAGGGATATGATGACAGATACAATCAAAAAAAGCACGGGGGCCCTGGAGGGGCTGAAGGTGTTGGATTTTACCACTCTTTTGCCCGGCCCCTATGCCAGCATGGTCCTTGCCGATTTAGGAGCGGAAGTTCTTCATGTGATAGGTCCGGGTCGCTATGACCTGGTCACCCATTGGTCACCGGATCTTCCGGGCCAGGGGACCGGTGGAGTGGGGGCTTGGCTGGGAAGGAACAAGAAATCCCTTTTTCTCAACCTGAAGAAGGAGGGGGCTGTAGAGGTCGTCAAGAAGCTGGTTGCCGACTACGATATTATTCTTGAGCAGTTCCGTCCTGGCGTCATGGCCAAGCTGGGCTTGGTTTATGAGGACTTGGCAAAGGTGAATCCGGGGCTCATCTACTGTTCCATTACCGGCTATGGTCAGACCGGGCCTAAAAAAGACCGGGCAGGCCACGACATCAACTACCTGGCCCAGTCGGGTATTGCGGCTTCTTCCGGGCGAAAGGAGGGCGGCCCTGCCCTATACAACTTCCAGATTGCCGACGTGGCTTCCGGGTCCATGAATGCCTTGGTGGGCATCCTGGCCGCCGTCATCCACCGGCAGAATACGGGAGAGGGCCAGTATATCGACATCGCTATGGCCGATGGCTTAGTCCCCTTCCTTTCCATGGATGGGGCTGCCTTTTTGGCGGGAGAAGGTCCGGTGGGACCGGAAGAAGGCCTGCTCAATGGCGGAGGAATTTATGATTTCTATGAGACCAAGGACGGGGGGTATATGAGCGTGGGCTCCCTAGAAGGAAAGTTCTTCCGTGCCCTTTGTCGGGCCTTAGGCTATCCGGAATGGGAGGATGGAAAAATTTTGAAGGAGGATCCGGAAGGGGTCAAGGCGGCTTTTCGGGCGACCTTCCGGACCAAGTCCCGGGAGGAATGGACGGCTATTTTCCGGGAAACCGATGCTTGTGTGGAAGCGGTCTTAACGATCGATGAGGTCATTAAGGATCCTCATTACCAGGAACGAGGGGTCTTTCCTCAGGTCCCCCTGGCCATTGGTGAGGGTCAAGTTACCCAGTTGGGCAATCCCATCCGGATGACCAAGACACCGCCTGCCTATGTCCATGCGGGCTATCCGGAGGGCTACCATAGCCGGGAGGTTTTGAGCACCTTAGGCCTTAGTAAAGATGAGATCGAGGAGTTATCCAGTAGGTAATAGGGCTCTCTTTTCCATAGGCTGTCTGCATAGGCAAACGGAAATGCGTGAATTCAAAACCGTTGTCGGGTGGGAACGGTCCATGAGTGACTCCCGGCTGCCGTCAAAGTGGCGATTCCAACGCATAGGAGAAGCTTTTGAGATCTTGTACCTACGAAGGACGAAAGCAAGGGAGTACCCGGAACGGTAGGTTTATATGGGACAACACAATTCAAGGTTGGTAAAAATCATTGGTGGGGTGTGTCTTGTTGCCCTTCTTATCCTCTTTTTTTCTCAAATTCCACCGGATGTGCTGAATCGAAGAGGAAATGAATCCGATGATTCCTTTAAACCCATGATTAAAGTTGACGATGATATCTATATATGGGAGGAAGAATTTGACCACTTTGACACAAGCAAATATGAGCTTATTGGAAAGGTGGCTTTTTCCTATGAGGACACATCTAAGACTCTGGGCCCGGAGGATGTAAGCTTATCAAGCAATTTATTTCCGAAAAATTCAAAGATATACAGGTACGATGACAAAAGAATACTGGTAGAATTTGAACCCTATGGGTTTACCATACTGAAAAAGACCGATTAGACTTCCTTTGAAGAGTAATTGAAGAAAGATGAGAGATCCCCCTCCTGTTTTATTGGGAGGGGGATCTCTCATTCCTGAAGGTTTTTAATAGAGGTCATTTCTTTGGTCGTTTTCAAAGGTAAAAGTCGAACGGACCTTATCTACCAAAGCAAGATCGATATCCACGGTCGCCGCGCTCGGCTTTTTTTGGCCGTCCACATCCGCACTGGACGAGGGGGATTTTCATAGAGCCTCCTAATTCAGGTATTCTCGAGTGACCCGGCCGGAAACGGAGGTCAGGATCTCGTAGGAGATGGTATAGATCGTATCGGCCAGCTCTAATGGGGTGATCGGGGAATCTGTTGGCCATTCGGCGGGATCATGACCCATCAGGTAGGCTTCCTCGCCTACGGAGAGGGGAGGCTGTTTTTTTGCCCGGAGTTCATCTTCCAGGCGACTGACATCCACCATCATCTGGTCCATGCAAACCGCCCCAACTTGGGGGCAGCGGTAGCCCCGGATGAGGACATCCGCCCGGTTGGTCAGGCTTCGTGCATAGCCGTCGGCATAGCCCACCTGGAGAGTGGCAATCCTCGAGGAAACCGGAGCCCTCCATTTGTGGTTATAGGAGACAGGAGTTCCGGGGACGATGGTTTTGATATTGGTAATCACCGTCTTCCAGGCGACCACCTCTTCCAGGTCAATGGGGTTGAGGTCTCTGATTGCACGTGAGGGGAACTCCCCGTAAAGAGAAATGCCCAGGCGGACACCATCCAAAACATATTTGGGGTCCCGGATTAAAGCCGCATCATTGGCAATGTGGCGGATGGGAACAGCAATGCCCTCCTCCTTCATTTCCTCCATGACCGTTAGAAAGCGGTCGAATTGCCGGTCAGTGAAGGCGGGATCTTCTTCATCGGCCGAGGCAAAGTGGCTGAAAGCCCCTTCTAAAAAGAGGTGGTCCAGCTCAGCCATGGCCCGGATTTTTTCCATCCGGTCCTCATCGTCCCAAAGAATTCCGATCCGGGAGTGCCCCGTGTCAATGGCCAGGTGGAAGGGGGCACAGACACCCAGCTTTTTGGCCTCCCGGTTGAAGGCTATGGCAGAATCCGGGTCGTATAGGGTGGGACGAATCCCCTTTTCTGCAAAATAGGCCATCCACTCCTGGGGAAGGTAGCCCAGAGAAAGGATGGGCTTTTGGATGCCCGCCTCCACTAACTCCTTGGCTTCCTCCGGGAGGGCAACACAGAAACCGTCCACCTCCTCTTCAATCTCCCTGGCTACACGTACTGCCCCAAGGCCATAGGCATTCGCCTTGACCACACCGAAAACCTTGGCCTCTGGATTTTCGTCCTCCTTACGACTATTGAGGACCATGAGATTATTTTTTAAAGCCTTGAGATTAACTACAAGGCGGTTTCTCGTTGTCATTGTCATTCCTTTCTCAAGCGAATTTTTTCCTGACATCAGTTTCATCCTATTTTACCACGCCCGGCCCCATAAAAGTATTTCATGGCACAGTCAACCAAACTTTTTATTGATATTCAATAAAAGATTCTTGATTATCAATAAAACATCGCCTATACTGGATAAGAAAAAGAAAGGGGATACCATGAAACGCTGGCGGATGATTACCATACAAGCTCTCCTGCTTGCCATTTGTCTATTCACAATATACATCGCCCTGGGTCCGGTTGTCACTCTATCTCACCGAATGGCCCTGGAAAATCCTTCTTTGGCGGCCTTCCGCCCCTGGATTCTTTGCATGGCCTGGATCATTCTATTGGCCATGGCGGCCTCTTCCGCTATTCTTTTCCTGGCTTTCTTCCGGGTCTTCCGCAACAAAGAAAAACTCTATTCTTTCTTCATTTTTGTCTCCCTGAAAGGGTCGGCCAAAGCTCTTGAAGTGAGCCAGGTGACCTTGGGGCTCTTGGACCTCCTTCTTTTTGTCGCCGGAGTCCGGTCCATGATCCTCCTCTCTCTTTTTATTGGCCTCCTCCTTTCTCTTCTGGTCAGCCAAGTCCTTCGTCTTTTTGCTGAGGTGGTCCGAGATGCCTCTGATATGAAAGACGACCTGGAACTGACGATTTGAGGGGATGATGAGGATTAAAGTCAACCTGGATGTCATCATGGCCAAGCGGAAGATGACCCTGACGGAACTCTCGGAAAAGGTCGGGATCACTATGGCCAACCTGTCCATCTTGAAAACCGGAAAGGCTAAGGCTATTCGTTTTTCAACTTTAGAGGCCATTTGCGAAAATCTTGATTGTCAACCGGGCGACATCCTGGTCTATGAACCGGAGGATCCATCGACTTCTTAGGGGGTCTATGGACAGGAAAGAAGTAATAGGATAGTAAACTGAAAAAACGCCCGGCCTGACCTTAGTCCGGGAGTTATGGAAGGGATGGAACATGGCAAGGATTTACCAGGAACTTCTCGAACTGGACAAGGAAAACAGACCCATACGCCTGGGGATTATTGGTGCAGGCCAAATGGGGCAGGGTTTGGTCGCTCAGCTATCTACGGTTCCCGGGATGGCCCTGATGGCCATTTGTGACCACAACCTCGATCGGATAGAATTAGCAGTAAAAAATTATAAGCGATTGTCGGGCAGGGACTCTGACATCGTTCAAGACACGGATTTTCGAACCATCTGTCGGTCAAAGGAAGTTGACTTGGTGGTCGATGCGACCGGGACTACCGAAGGAGGAGCGGAGATCGCCTATGAGTGCCTTCTTCAGGGGAAGCACCTGGTCCTCCTCAATGTTGAGGTGGACATCACCATTGGTCCTCTCATGCACAAGCTCTTTGACCAGGCGGGACTGATCTACACCGGGTCAAATGGAGATGAGCCGGCAGAAACCTTCAAGCTTTTTGAATTTGCCAAAACCATGGGAATGGAAGTCCTGGTGGCCGGTAAAGGAAAGAATAATAAAATTAATTATGGAGCTAATCCGGAGACTTGTAGGGAAGAGGCAGAGGCGAGGGGAATGAATCCCCGGATGTTGGCCTCTTTTAAGGACGGGACCAAGACCATGGCGGAAATGAACCTCCTGGCCAATGCTACCGGCTTCCTCCCGGATATTCCCGGCATGCATGGGATTACCGGTGGCGAGGAAGAGACCCTGAAAGATCTTCGGACAAAAGAAGAAGGGGGAATCCTAAGTCAATACGGGATCGTGGAATATGTGGATGGACTTGCTCCCGGTGTTTTTGTCATCGCCAAAGCACAAAATGAATGGGTGCAGGATGAACTCAACTACATGATGAAAAAAGATGGTGACCACTTCCTTTTCTACCGTCCCTTCCACCTGGGATCTCTGGAAACCCCCATCACCATCGCCAAGGCCATTCTCCACGACCAGATGGCGATTACTCCCCTTCCGGGCGGTCCGGTAGCGGAAACGGTTTGTGTGGCAAAAAAAGACTTGAAGGCCGGGGAGGAACTGGACGGAATGGGCGGTTTCTGCCTCCGTGGGCTGGTGGAGAGCCATGAGGACCTGGTTCAAGGGGGCCATGTTCCCTTCGGTATTATTGCCGGGAAGTCCAAGATGGTCCGGTCGATTAAGGCCGGCCAGATTCTGACCAGGGATGATGTCGAGGTGGATCCGACTACAACCATTTATAGACTACGAGCCCTTCAAGATTCCACCTTTGCCATGAATTTAGGAGCACTTGATGACTAGGCTGAAGGTTACCGCTTTGATTGCCGGGGCGGGCCGGTCCCAGCGGATGGGAAAGGTCAATAAAATTTTGGTGGATCTGGGCGGGATGCCTGTCATCGAGCGGACAGTCCGGGCCCTGGCTGAAACGGGACGGATTGATCACCACATCCTTCTTGTGCGGGAAGAGGACCTGGACCGGGTGAATGAAGAAATTCTTCCCGGCCTGGTAGAAAACTTCCCTGACCAGACCTTTGCCTTGGTCCAAGGTGGGGAGGAGAGGATGGACACCATTAGGAAGGCGCTGGATGCCCTGGACGATGACACGGACCTGGTTTTGATCCAGGACGGGGCCCGGCCTTTCCTGGACCCCGACTTGGTTGAAGGAGGTCTGGACCGGATGGAGGCGGAGGATCTGGATGGTTGCATCGCTGCGGTTCCTGTGACCGACACCATCAAACGGGTCAATGACCGGGGAGAGATTCGGGAAACCCCGGACCGGGCCCAGCTCTACCGGGCCCAGACCCCCCAGATCTTTCGGAAGGAAGCCCTTCTGGCTGCTTATGATAAGCCCCTCGCGGAGGGGGAAAGGGTCACCGATGATGCCCAGATGCTGGAGCGGATTGGGAGGAAGGTGGCCATCTACCCGGGCCATGGACAAAACATCAAACTGACCCGACCGGAGGATTTGGCCTACGGTCGTTACCTGCTTATGGAGGATACCCATGAATAATATACGAGTGGGAACGGGCTATGATGTCCATCGACTGGTGGAGGGGCGGAAGCTTATCCTGGGGGGAGTCGAAATTCCCTTTGAAAAAGGTCTCCTGGGCCATTCGGATGCGGACGTTCTGACCCACGCCATCATGGACGCCCTCTGCGGGGCCCTCTGCCTGGGGGATATCGGCAAGCTCTATCCGGATACGGACCCCAAGTACAAGGACATCTCATCCCTCCTCCTTCTCCGGGGGATCATGGACCGGGTGGAAGATCGGGGCTACACCATTGGGAATGTGGATGTGGTGGTGATGGCCCAGAGGCCTAAACTGGCCCCCCACATCGATGCCATGAGGAGGAAACTGGCCGAGATCATGGACTGCAGGGTCGACCAGGTTTCGGTTAAGGCGACCACGACCGAGGGTCTGGGCTTTGTTGGCCGGGAAGAAGGGATGGCCGCTATGGCCAGCCTCCTTTTGCTATCAAAAGACGAGGAAAACTAAGAGGAAATGAGAGGACCAAGCCTGCCTTTGGGAGGGCTTGGTATTTTCTTTTTCGGATTTTGTATATAATAGAAGTGATACGGTTTTATTAGGAAGAAAGGAGCAGGAAGGTCATCCGAAGGAGCCTTCTGAACAAGAGATGAAGGAAGAAAGACGAGTTTTAAGCGCAGAATCCGTGACGGAGGGCCATCCTGACAAGGTCTGTGACCAGGTGGCGGATGCGATTTTAGATGAGACCCTGGCCCAGGACCCCGATGCACGCTGTGCCTGTGAGGTTTTGGCTACCAATGGAATCATTTTTATTACCGGGGAAATTACCACCACCGGCTATGTGGATTTCGATGCCGTGACCCGGAAGACTCTCAACCGGATCGGTTACGTTGATACCCGGTCGGGTTTTGATGGCAACCACTGTGCCGTCCTCTCTTCGATCCAGGAGCAGTCAAGCGATATTGCCCAGGGGGTTAACCAGTCCGAGGAATCCCGTGAAGGGGATTCGGATGCCCGGCTCCAGGCGGGGGCAGGGGACCAGGGGATCATGTTCGGCTACGCCTGCAAGGAGACGGAGAACTACATGCCCCTGACTACAGACCTGGCCCACAAGCTTTCCTACCGCCTGGCCCAGGTTCGGAAGGAGGGGATTGTTGACCACCTCCGTCCGGACGGGAAGACCCAGGTTTCCGTGGAATACATGAATGGCAAGCCCAACCGGGTCCGGTCCATCCTGATCTCCGCCCAGCATGACCCGGAAATCACAATGAAGGAGCTCAAGGAGGAGCTCTGGACCAAAGTAGTGGTCCCCACCATTGACCCCTCATTGCTGGATTCCGAGACCCGTTTCTTCGTCAATCCCACAGGCCGCTTTGAAAAAGGCGGGCCGGCCGCCGATTCGGGCCTGACCGGACGGAAGATCATCATCGACACCTACGGGGACCGGGCCCACCATGGCGGCGGAGCCTTCTCCGGGAAGGATCCCTCCAAGGTTGACCGGTCGGCCACCTACTTCGCCCGTTATGTGGCCAAGAACATGGTGGCTGCCGGCCTGGCGGATGAAGTGGAGATCGAGCTGGCCTACGCCATCGGCCGGGCCACCCCCTTCTCCATGGACGTCAACTCCTTCGGCAGCGGGAAATACAGCGACCAAGACCTAACGGCCATGATCCAGGAGGTCTTCGACTTCCGTCCGGCGGCCATTATCCAGACCCTGGACCTCCGTCGGCCCATTTATGGGAAGACGGCGGCCTACGGCCACTTCGGCCGCCAGGATGAGGACTTCCCCTGGGAGAGCTTGGACCGTGTCCAGGACCTCCAGGAAGTGGCAAAAAAATACCAGGAACGCGTGTAAAACGAAGATAAGGGAGCCAAACGATGGCATATTTACGGAAAAACATGGCAATTGACTTGGGGACGACCTCCGTTCTCTGCTTCACCCGGTCCCAGGGCGTGGTTTTGAATGAGCCCTCTGTGGTTGCCTTTGATAGCTTCTCCAATGAGATTGTGGCTGTCGGCGCAGAGGCCAAGAGGATGCTGGGCAAGACCCCCGGCAACATCATCGCCCGCCGGCCCCTCAAGGACGGGGTCATCGCGGACTACCCCTCCACGGCCAAGATGTTGGATTACTTCATCCATAAGGCCATGGGCCGGTCCCTCCTGAGCCCGGATGTGGTCATCTGTGTTCCTTCTGAGGCCACCCAGGTTCAGAAGCGGGCGGTGGTCCAGGCCGCTAAGGCTGCCGGGGTCCACTCGGTCTACCTCATCGAAGAGGCCCTGGCTGCGGCCATCGGGTCGGGCGTGGACATTTCCGAGCCCGGTGGCCACATGATCGTCGATATCGGTGGGGGGACTACGGATATTGCCGTCATCTCCCTGGGGGGAATTGTGGTCTCCCGGTCCATCCGGGTGGCCGGCAACGCCTTTGACCAGGCCATCCTCCGCTACATCCGCGACCATTACAACCTCATCATCGGCGACAGCTCAGCCGAGGAGCTCAAGATCCAGCTGGGCTCCGGCGCTTCCGATGGGATGGAGGAGACTATGGAAGTTAAGGGCCGGAGCCTGGATGACGGCTTGCCCAAGTCCATCTATATCTCCTCCACCGAAATGGCGGAGGCCCTCAGACCTTCCCTCATGACCATTGTCGATGCCGTCCACGACCTCCTTTCCAACACCCCGCCCGAGCTTGCCGCCGACCTTTATGACCGGGGCATTCTCCTCACCGGCGGTGGTTCCCTGATCAAGGGCCTGGACCGCCTCCTCCATGACCGGATTTCCATCGACCTCCACCACCCCGACCACGCCCTCACGGCCGTCGTCCGGGGAACCGGGTCCTCTCTCAACTGGCTAAAGAAGTGGAATCCTTCCGATGAGCTCTTCTCCGAATCCACCCGCCAGCAGATCATCCAGCGGGAGGAACTGAGGAGAAGGTAGGGGAGGGGGGCTGCAGGTACTGCTGTGGCTGGGCGAGGGCCCTTTGTGACTGCCGGCCGCAGGGCCCCCTCATTTAGCAAAGTCGGGGGAAAAGGGGGCCATTGGTAGCCCCCTTAACTGACGAAATCATGGAAAAAGGGGGCCAAACGAAGCCCCCTCATCTGCCAAAATGGCCATTTAAGGGGGAGTCGTTTGTCCCCCTCATCTGCCAAAATAGCCATTTAAGGGGGAGTCGTTTTTCCTCCTCATCTGCCAAAATGGTCAATAAGGGGGCATCTGATGCCCCTTACTATTGGTAGGTCTTGTCAATCTTTCACCCTTGTGGTATATTTATTTCTCACGGGGCGTGGCGCAGTCCGGTAGCGCGCTTGCTTTGGGAGCAAGATGTCGGAGGTTCAAATCCTTTCGCCCCGATGAACAAAGAAACGGCTTGAAAGCAAGGCTTTCAGGCCGTTTTCTTATTTTTATGCTTGGCCTGAAAAATCTTTTTGGTGCCAATTTTGGGGCCAATTTTTTTCTATTTTATGAACGAAGTAATAAGCATTCGAGCATATCGCGCAAAATGTTTTTAATTTTACCCAAAAAGAGAGTAATAACAATCTGTGTGAGTTATAATAACTATATAATTAGAGAGGTGATTATTATGAAATATTATGAAAAGCTACTGGAATTAGGCTGCTTCAGTAAAAATGATTTAGAACAAGTAACTGGTAGTGAGGCGGCTGCAAAATGGATTTGTCGGGAGTATCAAAAGAAAGGCTATATTGAGCAAGTAAAGAGGGATTTATACGTCGCTATTAGTTTGGAAACCCGTCAACCCATTGCTAACCGTTATGTCATTGCCTCTCATATCAGTGACGATGCCACTGTGTCTTATCACAGTGCTTTTGAATTCTATGGCTACAGTAATCAGGTCTTTTATGAGACTCTGGTGACAAGTGACAGCCGATTCCGAAATTTTGAATATGATGGTATTACATACCAACGAGTTGCTCCACGGATTACTGGTGGTGTGACAAGGAAAAAACGGGTTCGCGTTACGACGCTTGAGCGAACAGTGATTGATTCTATTAATATGTTCAACAAGATTGGTGGACTGGAAGAGCTTCTGCGCTGTCTAGTACTGATTCCCATGCTTGATGAGAAAGCACTCATGTCCTATCTGACAGAATATGACAATGGATTTCTTTATCAAAAGACAGGCTATATTCTATCGGTCTTTGCACATGACCTTGGTCTCTCTAAGAGCTTTTTTACCATGTGTAAATCTCACCTCCCAGGAGGAAAATCCTATTTATTTAGAGAAGGCCAAAACTTTGTCTTACATAGGGAATGGAAATTATATGCACCAAAGAACCTAATCCAAATGATAGATAAAGGGGTGGTAGATTATGATGCAATTTGACAGAATGACCTTGGGAAAGGAGGCTCGCAGGCTTGGCTTTGTCATGTATTAACGCTCACGAAGAGAGCGGTTGAACTGATGTGGCTAGATCAGGAGCTTCGTGTTTTATGTGTTCATCCAATAGAAATTTATGGGTCCAAAATTGTTGCACTTCTTAATCGAGCAGCCCCACGCGACCTTTACGATATTTATAAAATGGTAGAGTATGAACTGTTTGATGAGTCGAAGGAATCCATGCTAAAAAAGTGTGTCATGTTTTATAGTGCTATTGGTTCGGACCGTGTTCCTGATCATTTTGATTTTAAGCAGATCGCTTCTGTGTCTCAACAGCGTGTTAAAACTGACTTGATTCCTGTACTACGTCGTGGCACTTGGTTTGATGCACAGCAGGCGTATGAGAAGGTTATTGTCTATCTTCAGGAACTATTGACACCGGATGGAAAAGAGTTTTCTTTCTGGACTTCATTTCGTCAGCAACAGTATCGTCCGGAGTTGCTTTTTCATGACAAAGAGATACTCCTGCGTATCGAACAGCACCCAATGGCACTTTGGAAATGCAGGGGAAAACTTGATAGCTAGATAAAAATAATGTAGGGATCTTATCAGTCTGAGCATTTTGAATTCTATTTCAATTAACCATCTCTTTCCATTAATCCCCCGCCCTCATCCACAAAAGACTCACACATCTTGCTCATATATGTGATAATACTAGTGATAGTTGAACCCTTTTATTCCTATCCGCTATTATCGACGTTAGGGATAGGGGTGTTTTGGCGGAAGAGTGAGGATGGGATATGAGAAAAGTAGCAAAATTTATTGTCAGGCATTATCGGCCGATCTTCATTGCTTTTCTTGTGGCGGTTTTTTTTTGTGGATTTTTGGCCGGTCAGGTGAAGACGAATTATTCTTTGGCCAAGTACCTGCCCAAGGAGGCGGCGTCTTCGAGGGCCTTGGAGGTGATGGACGGGGAATTCCATGAGTCGGTACCCAATCTACGGATGGTCATGGAAGGCGTATCCCTGCCCCAGGCTGCCGGCATAAAGGAAGACCTGGGCAGGCCGGATGAGGTTTCCCGGGTCATGTGGTTGGATACCTATGTGTCTTTGAACCAGCCTCTGGACTTGGTGGATCCGACCCTTTTGGACCAATATTACCAACCCAATGCGGATGGAAAGACGGGGACGGCCCTCCTCCAGGTGACGGTAGAGACAACGAATGCCAAGGAGAGCCTGGCCAAGATCAAGGATTTGGCCAACGCCAAGGGGATCCAGGCCTATTATGATGGGGACCTGGTGGACCAGACCATGAGCCAGGAGGCCACTTCCTCGGAGGTCCTCCTGATCACCTCATTGATGATCCCGCTGGGCGTCCTCATCCTCCTCTTTTCCACCCAGTCCTGGCTGGACCCCTTCCTCCTCCTGCTGACCTTGGCCGTAGCCATCATCCTCAACTTGGGAACCAACATCTTCTTCGGCGAAGTGTCCTTCATCACCATGGCGGTGACCTCCATCCTCCAGCTGGCGGTCTCCATGGACTACGTCCTTTTCCTCCTCCACGCCTGGGCGCGGAATAAGGAAGCCGGGATGGACCGGGACCAGGCCCTGGTGGAAGCCATCTGCGAATCGTCCTCCTCCATCGTTTCTTCGGCCCTGACCACGGTCTTCGGCTTCCTGGCCCTCATCTTCATGCGCTACCGCCTGGGCATGGACCTTGGGTTCGTTCTGGCCAAGGGGGTGGCCTTCTCCCTTTTCTGCGTCATCTTCTTCCTCCCCACCCTCCTCATTCTTTTCGGAAAGTGGGAAGAAAAGCTGAGCCATCGGTCCTTCCTGCCCAGCTTTAAGGGACTATCGACCTTTGTCTATAAAAAGCGCTTCATCCTCATCCTCCTTGTCATCTTGGTTCCGGTGGCCTTCCTGGCTTCCCGGTCCAACCGATTCACCTATGGGATGGGGGGATTCCCTGAGAATTCACAGATTCAAAAGGATGCGGACTTTATCAACTCGAAATTTAAGCCGAATACCCAAATCGTCCTCCTGGTTCCCAAGGGGGATATGGGGCGGGAAAGAGGCCTGGTGAATGACCTCCAGGACCTCCCCATGGTGACCTCCATCCTTTCCTATACGGAGATGGTAGGGGAGGGGGTCCCCGTGGAAGTCCTCCCGGGCCAGGCGACCAAAGAGCTCATGAGCGAGAATTATGACCGGATCATTATCAACACCACCTCTCCCAAGGAGGGGGAAGAGGCCTTCGCTCTGGTCGACCAAGTCCGTTCCCTGGCGAATGAGGCTTATGGGGACCAGGCCCACATCCTGGGCCATTCAGTCACCCTCAAGGACATGAAGGACATCATCCAGGTAGACAACCGCCTGGTTAACCTCCTGGCTATCCTCTCCATCGCCATGGTCATTGCCATCAACTTCAAGTCCCTCATCCTCCCCATCCTCCTGGTCTTGACCATCGAGCTCTCCATCTGGATCAACCTCTCCTTCCCCTACTTCACCAACACCGAGCTCACCTTCATCGGCTACCTCATCATCTCATCCATCCAGTTGGGAGCCACGGTGGACTACGCCATCCTTTACACCAACCACTACCTCCACTTCCGGGAGGACATACCTAAAGACAAGGCCCTGGTTCAGTCCGGTATGAAGACCTATGGGTCCATCATCCCGCCCGCCTTCATCCTGGCCCTGGCCGGCTTCCTCCTCTATAAGTTCTCTTCTTTGGAGGTGGTCTCCGAGATCGGGACAGTCCTAGGACGGGGTGCCCTCCTCTCTCTCTTTATGGTCATCTTCCTCCTCCCTGCCCTCCTCTACTTCTTCGACGGGCTGGTGGAAAAGACCACCCGGGGCATCCATTTCTTCCCCGGGAAGGGCTCGGCGAACATAAAGGAGGCGGGTCATGGACCGGAAATCAAGGAATAATGACGGCGGTAAACACGCTTTTTTTGAAAGGAGTCTGGGCATGAAATTGACAAAGCGCTTCCTGGCGGTTCTTTTGGCCATGGTCCTGGTTGGGGGCTCCCTGCCGGTCATGGCTGCCTCGGAGACGGAAAAAAATACCCCTAAAGACGAGGTGGTTTATGTCTCCATGGACAATAGGGGGAAGACCAAGTCGGTCCATGTGGTCAACGCCTTCCGTCCGGAGGAAGATACGACAATCTTGGATTACGGGAATTATGAGAGCCTGGTCAACCTGACCAACGACCAGGAGATCAGCCGGCAGGGGGATGAGATTCGGGTCCCCGTCAAGGCCGGTCAATTCTTCTACCAGGGGAATGCGCCAAAGGAGGAACTTCCCTGGCTCCTTTCTTTAGAATACAAGCTGGATGGGAAGACCCTGGAGCCCAAGGAACTAGCCGGGCAGAAGGGGGAGGTGGAATTGCTGGGGAAGATCCGCCCCAACCCCAAGGCAAAGGCTGCCTATAGGGATTATTATATGGCCCAGCTCACCCTCAGCTTTGACACCAACAAGGTGGAGGTTCTGGACGGAGGCAAAGCCCAGATCGCCTACCAGGGATCCAAGCGGTCTTTAACCTATATTGCCCTCCCCGGCGAGGACCTGGACTTCACCATTAAACTTAAAGCCCGTGACTTTGCTATGGAGGCCATCACCATGGCCGGCATCCCCTTTTCCATGGATGTGGATTTGCCGGATACCGAGGAACTCTTCTCCGGCCTAAGTAAGCTGGAGACCGGAATCCGTGACCTTGACGCCGGGACCAAAACACTGGCTTCCCATGGTGGGGCTCTTAGCAAAGGCACAAAAGAACTCTACGCCGGGATGGAAGCTCTCCGGACAGGGGCCAACAAGGCTGCCAAGGGACAGAATACCATCATTCAGGGGCAGACCCAGCTCCAGGAGGGTCTGGGCCGGTATGCCGGGGCGATCGGCAGCCTGGTTGACCAGGTGGAAGCCCTTGGGGGCAACCTGGGTGACCTGACCCGGGGTGTAGGTCAACTGGAGGAAGGAACAAAGAGACTGGAAGAGGGCATGGCTGCTTTCAGCCAGGGACTTTCTTCCTATACCGGGGGAGTCGGACAGCTTGTCCGGGGGCAGGATGAATTCACCCAGGGATTGAGCACCCTCGTCGACCAATCCTCTGCCCTGAAAAAAGGCGGGGAAGGCCTACTTCAGGCTTCACAAAAGATGCTAGACGTTTTATCCAACCAGTTTCCCCAAGGACAGGTTTCCCTGGATCCGGCTAAGCTAGCCGGTCTTAAGCAAGGCTTTCAGGCCCTGACCCAGGGTCTACAGTCCCTTCAAGGGCAGGTGGAAAAAATGGACCCCACGCCCATGATGGATCAGATGAAAGCCTTGAGCCAAGGACTGGACCAGCTGGAAGCTTCCCTCAACCAAGAAACCCTGATCACCCAGCTTGGCCTGAGCCAGGAAGACCTGGCCAACCCTGCCGTTCAAAAGCTTCTGGGAACTCTGGGCCAGGTCCAAAGTCAAGTCGGGGGAATCAACCAATCCTTGAACCGGGGATTGGCCGATTACCGGGAAAAGATTCAGGAATCCCAAAAGGATATGGAGGATCTGAAGACCAACCTCTCCTCCATGGAGAAATCCATGGGCCAGATTCAGGCCCTTCTGGAGGATGAGAATCTGGAGAAAATGTTGGCGGCCATGGGGAAGATGGGCGAATTCAGCCAGAGTCTCCGGTCTTTCCATGAGGGGCTGGGCCAGTATGTGGGGGGGAATCATGCCCTCCTCGATGCCCTGGTCGACCAGGTCTATCCGGGCGCCCAAGAGATTCAAACGGGCCTGGGCCAGCTGAACCAAGAAGGTGGAAAGCTGGTTTCCGGCTTTGACCAGATCAAGGGCGGTCAGGACCAGCTCATCGGTGGAATCAAGAAGTTTGCCTCTGCCGGGTCGGGACTTGACCTCAGCCAGATGGGCCGGATCCAAGAGCTCAAGGCCGGGATTGACACCATCTTGGTCAACCATAACCGACTTCTGGGTGGTCAGAAGGAACTGGCAGCGGGCCTGGAAACCCTGTCCGGTGGTCTGGGATCAGCTCTGGAGGGGATGGCCGGCTATCAGGAGGGCCTGGCCCGCTATCTGGGCGGGATCGACCAGCTCGCCGGCGGAACCGGTCAGATGGCCCAGGAAACCGGCGGCATGGCCCAGGAGGCCCAGGACCGGATGGATGATGCCTTAGGAAAGTTTACCCAAGAAGGCTTCCATGCCGAATCCTTCAGCTCCGAGAAGAACACCCAGCTGGGCCTGGTGCAGTTTGTCTACATGTCGGATGGCATTCAAAAAGAAGAAGAGGTCACCCAGGCACCGGTCCAGGAAGAAGAATCCCTTTGGGACAGGTTCCTCGACCTTTTCCGTTAGTTCATCGAATGAAAGGAAGTATTCATGGACCCCATTGACCAAAACCGGACTCCCCGGATCCCGGGGAGCAAAGGGGAGGGAAGGCCCATCCTCTGGGTGGTCATCCCCTGCTATAACGAAGAAAAAGTTCTTCCTCTGACGGCCCCCCTCTTTCGAGACCAGGTCCGGTCCATGGTGGATGCCGGAAAAATCTCATCCCGGTCCCGGATCCTTTTTGTGAACGATGGGTCCAAGGACAGGACCTGGGAAATCATCAAGGAGCTGGCGGAAGAGGATGAGGTCTTTATCGGCATGAGCCAGTCTCGCAACCGGGGCCACCAAAACGCCGTTCTGGCCGGCCTCATGGAGGCCAAGGGCAAGGTGGACATCACCATATCCATCGACTGTGATGGCCAGGATGACATCAGTGCCATGGATGCCATGGTGGACAAGTACCTGGCCGGAGCGGAGATTGTCTATGGCGTTCGGTCGGACCGAGCCAGCGACTCCTTCTTCAAACGCTTCTCCGCCGAATCTTTTTATAAACTTCTGGCCTCCATGGGAGTGGAGGCGGTCTACAACCACGCCGACTACCGGCTCATCTCTGACCGGGTTCTCCAGGAATTTGCCGACTTCAAAGAAGTTAACCTCTTCCTCCGGGGTATGATCCCCCTGGTGGGCTTCCCCTCTGATAAGGTCTTCTACAAGCGGGAGGAGCGGATGGCCGGGGAGTCCCACTACCCCCTGTCCAAGATGTTGGCCCTGGCCTTCAACGGGATCACCTCCCTTTCCGTCCAGCCCATTCGCTGGATCACCATCCTGGGCTTTATCATGTCCTTTTTTGGCTTCCTGGCCTGCCTCTGGGCCTTTTTCAAGGGCCTCTCCGGTTCCACCGTATCCGGCTGGGCTTCCGTCATCTGTATCCTCTCCTTTCTGGCCGGCATCCAGCTCTTTTCCCTGGGGGTCATCGGGACCTACATCGGAAAGATCTACCTGGAATCCAAGCACCGCCCTCGCTACATCATCTCCGAGCGGACTTGGGTTCCGGAAAAGCGAAAGTATAAGGGCTAAATTTTGATGGAAGGCCATTCCTGTGGTATAATCTTTAAGTCACCAAACGGATTCGGTGACTTTTTCGGGGTGTAGCGCAGCTCGGTAGCGCGCCTGCTTCGGGAGCAGGAGGCCGAAGGTTCGAATCCTTTCACTCCGATAATAAAGAAACGGCTTGAAATAAAGGCTTTCAGGCCGTTTTTGTTTCCTCTGAGTTATAGACATTTTAGGTTTTGCCCCCAATTTTGCCCCCAATTTTTTTCTAGATTATTTTGGCCATCATTTCTATGGCCGCTTCCCTCATGGTATCATTAATACCTTCATATTTTTATTAAAAAAAAAATATGGAAGCTTTTTAAGTTATGTAAGTTAACTTTTATCCACTCTTCTGGAAATACATATTTACAATCGTATTAAATATTTCTATTGTGAAAAGTATATACTTATATTGTCATAACAACCAGAAATTTACTGGATGTAAAGAAATAATTCGAAAAGTGTAAAAGGGTTTTTATTTTGAATTGGTTATTCAAAACATGAACTATTTTTGGATCATTTCGTTAACAAATGGGTCAACACTCCAGCTAAAATCATTGTAATGAACCCAAATAGCCATTTTATTAAGGGCAATCCATACAGATGAAGCAATACTTTATTTCTTGAATATTTTTTTCCGCGTTCTGTAAGTTCTGCTAGCCAAGGGATATTATCCGCCCATAAAGAGATCATTAGAAGTTCTAACTTTTCTAATTCAGATATTGCATCACGCAGATGCTGATCATCTTCATACGCCAGCCCCTGGAAACGGTGAAACCAGTATTGATGTGCCTCATCTCCTGAAAGAGAGTTCATCTTTTGTAAATCAATAATTAAATTTTCTTCTAACTCATTCATATATTTTCTCCATAAAAGAACGTATTTTGAGATTATAGCATAGTATTCTTTATCCCTCCGCTATTATTAGTATTGAGGTATATACTATGGGAAGATGATAGTTAAGGGAATCACATTTTATAATTCCCTTAATAACTCCCCCTTATAATCCAAAATACCCCCCACATTATGGACCTCAGTAAAGCCGAGCTTTTCCAAATCCTTTTTGGCGAGTCCGGCCCGGTGGCCCGACCGACAATAGACAAAGAGGGGCTTATCTTGAGGAAGCTCCTCTTTGGCCCTTTGCGGGATTTGGTCATGTGGAATATGAAGAGCACCGGGAAGGTGGCCCTCGTTCCATTCTTCATCACTGCGAACGTCGAGGAGGATGGCGGAATCGGGCTGGTCACGGAGGATTTGAGCGGCCTCCATGAGGCATAAATCATCTGTACTCTTCTTTAAGAAATGACGAAAGATGGTCATATAATCTCCTTTCAAATAGAGAGAATAATTAAATTTTTTGCTTATTTCTTCAGCGAGCCCTGTCTTATATTATATAACCCCTCCCCCCATAAGGGTATATTCATATTGTTTGTTTCCTATTTCAATTCAGAAAGGACATCTTATGATTAAAGAAGAAAACTTGCGTTTCCGGATCAACCATAACAACTTCGGCCTCCACATCGGGGTCGAGTGCGAGGAGGTGGGCGAGGGCTATGCCGAGGCCTCCATGAAGATCGGGGAGGACCTGACCAATCCCTACCGGATCGCCCAGGGAGGATCCCTGGTATCTCTGGCGGATGCCACTATGGCCCTGGCCCTGGTTTATTTGGATGAGGCGGTGACTACCATTGATATTTCTTACCACTTCATGGACTCCATTAAAGAAGGAGGAACCGCTTATTGTCAGGCGGAGGTAGTCAATGAGGGGAAGAGGATTGTGACCTTGAAGGCCGAGGTGAGTGACGGGGAGAAGGTTCTGGGGATTTCCACAGCTACCTACTACCGCTTGGGCCGTCCTATGCTGCCGGAAGGTTGGGAAGAAGAAAAATAAAAAATCCCCGGAGGTCCGGGGATGGGGAAAGACGGGGATAATCAGACGCGGTTGAGTCTCCAGGTGGGCTGGTTGTAATAATAGAGGGTGATGAGGAGGTCTGCTGTGTCCGCAAAGAGGTAGGAGGTCCAAAAGATGAGAATGGGGACATGGAGGACGTAAATCATGACCAGAACCACGGGAAGGTGGACCAGCCAGGTGGAGCCAATGGTGGAGATGAGTTTAGGCCGGTTATAACCGGATCCGGAAAAGACCACTTTGTGACCGAAGCAGTAGGCCAGGATAGGGAGGTCCACCGCCATAATCCACAGCATGGGGATGCCATTATCCACAATCATGGGATCCTGGGAGAAGAGGGACATGATGGGCCGGGCAAAGATGGCGATGAGGAGGGAAAGGGAGCCGACGATGATGACATTGACCAGGGCCCCGACCTTGGTAACCAGCTCGGCTTCCTTGATCCGGTTTTCGCCCAGAGCGGCACCGACAAGAGTGGATCCCGCCATGGTCAGGCCGAAGATGGGCATGAGAGCGAAGCCATTGAGCTTGCCATTGATGCCGGCCAGGGCGATGGCGGTGGTTCCGTAGACCGCGACAAATTTGACCATAGCGGCATTGAAGAACTGGCGGATAAAGAACTGGACACCGGAGGGAATTCCAATGAAAAGGAGCTTCTTGTCAATCTCCTTGTCCAGACGGAAGAGGCCGGGGATAGAAATCCGGACCTTTCTGCAGCCGGTCGCCAGGATGGTAAAACCATAAATGAAGGCAGCGGCGGAGGCCAGGATGGTCGCCCATGCAGCACCGAGGACACCCAAACCGGCACCAGGGATGCCCAGGAAGGGGACGGTATCAAACATGAGGATGGGGTCCAGGATGAGGTTGAGGACGGCGGAAATCAGCATAATCTTCATGGGCGTGATGGAGTCCTGGGTGCAGCGGAAGATGGTGTTGACGGAGTATAGGGCAAAAAGAACCGGGATAAAGAAGATCCGGATATAGCCGTAGGACAGGGCTTCGGAGATAACCTTGGCATCATCGGTATAGAAAGCCATGACGGGGCGGATAAAGAGGAGCAGGAGGGCCATGGAGATGAAAGCGAGGACAATCTTAAAGGAGATGGTTTGTTCAGCGACCCTTTGGGTGGTTTCTTTATCACCCCTCCCGTAATATTGGGAGATCAGGGAGATGGAAGCATCGCCGGCCACTTCGTTGAGAACAGTAAATAGCATATAGAGGGTGGAAAAGATGGTGACACCGGAGAGGGCTTCCGGCGAAATCTGTCCGACCCAGGCCATGTCGACAATATCATAGAAGGATTCTAAGCCAAAGGAGATCATCGTAGGGTAAGAGAGGGACCATAGTCTTTTGGCAATTTCTTTTTTCTCGGTAGGCAGAGCGGGTTTTGCTTTTGGATGCGAAAGACGAATCATGGAACCTCCTTACTCGATAAGATCATGGATAGAAACACAGTATACAAAGGGTAATGATACCCAATCTTTTGGAATTTTGCAATTGCTTAGGACTTGTGATATTATATCTCGATGTATCGGTCTACATAGGCCTTTCTTTAGTGTGCGAAAAAAGGCTGCCGATAACTTTTGGGAGTAGGAGGGAGTATATATGGCAGACAAGGTTAAATTAGCTTGTACTGAATGCAAGAACAGAAACTACGATACCACCAAAAACAAGAAGAACACGACGGACCGCCTCGAACTGCGTAAGTATTGCCCGGTTTGCAAAAAACACACCTTGCATCGGGAAACCAAGTAAGGAGTTTTCACATGGCAGCTAAGAAGCAAAGCTCAAGATTACAGGGAGCAAAGGCAGAATATCGCAAGATTCAGTGGCCCAGTAAACAGGAAACTATCCAGTACACCACAGTGTCCTTGGTTATCGCACTCGCCGTGGCACTTTTCTGTTGGGTACTTGATTTGGCCTTTGGAGGGATTATCGGTCTTGTTCTTTAATCCGATGGAGGGAATGGAATGACACAATCCAAAAACGACTTACCGGAAGATGTAGAACTTTTCGAAGATCCCCAAGATCAAGAAGACCAAGAAACCGTGTCTGATGCTGAACAGGAAGCCAAGTGGTATGTCATTCATACCTACTCCGGCTATGAAAACAAGGTACAGACCAAAATTCAGATGATCATTGAGAACCAGAATAAGGAGACGATTTTTGATGTCCGCGTTCCCACGGAAAAAGTAGTGGAGAACAAGAATGGAGAGCGGGTAGTCAAGGAGAGGAAAATGCTCCCCGGCTATGTGATCGTAAAAATGATCATTACTCCGCAGTCCTGGTACCTGGTTCGGAATACCCAAGGGGTGACGGGCTTTGTCGGCTCGGCCAATGATCCGGTTCCACTTACGCCTGCTGAAATTGCTCGATTCGGTGTTCGCGAGCAGATTCGCCACCGGACAATTGAAGTGGAAGCGGGAGACAAGGTACAGATCATCTATGGCCCCTTCGCCGGTTTTATGGCCGAAGTGGAGGAGGTCATTCAGGAGAAGGAAGTGGTCAAGGGCTTGATCAATATGTTTGGTCGGGAAACCTCGGTTGAACTTTCCTTTGATGACATTGAAGTTGAGTAAGCAGGCTTTTCACATCCTACCCATTGAATAAGGGGAGGATGAGGAAACAATCCGAAGTAGATCGAGAGAACAATGTTCTCGCAAGAATCGAGAGATGGCGTGGAAGGGGGGCGCTTACCCCGTACTAACCACGACCACAATCCTTAGGAGGATATGATGGCTAAAAAAGTAAGTGCAATTGTTAAGCTGCAAATTCCTGCCGGCCAGGCTTCGCCAGCACCCCCAGTGGGTACGGCCTTAGGTCCTCACGGCGTAAATATCATGGAATTTGTTAAGGCATTCAATGCGAAAACAGCAGACCAGAATGGAATGATCATCCCTGTCGAGATGACCATCTTCCAAGACCGGTCTTTCACCTTTATTACGAAAACCCCTCCGGCACCGATCCTGATTAAAAAGGAATTGGGCATGGACAAGGCATCCGGCGAGCCGAACAAAAATAAGGTTGGCCAGCTGACCAAGGAACAAGTGAAGAAGATTGCCGAGATCAAGAAGCCGGACATCAATGCAGGCTCTCTGGAAGCTGCTATGAGTATGATTGCCGGAACCGCACGTTCCATGGGCATTACAGTCGAAGAATAACCAGTGGGAGGAATTTCCGCTCGTACCACAAGGAGGAATCTATGCCTAAAAGAGGAAAAAAATATCAGGAAGTTGCCAAGCTCATTGATAAGAACCAGGCCTATAACCTGACCGAGGCGGCTTCTTTATTAAAGAAAACCGCTACAGCCAAGTTTGATGAAACCATAGAGCTTCATGCCCGTCTGGGTGTTGACTCCCGCCATGCTGACCAGCAGGTTCGTGGGACGGTCATCCTTCCCAACGGAACCGGCCAGAATGTCCGGGTTGCCGTCTTTGCTAAAGGTGCAAAGGCTCAGGAAGCCCTGGATGCCGGTGCGGATTTTGCCGGCGAAGAACTGGCCGACAAGGTTCAGAACGAAAACTGGCTGGACTTTGATGTTGCCATTGCTACTCCCGATATGATGGGTGTGGTTGGTAAGATGGGTCGTGTTTTGGGTCCCCGTGGCCTCATGCCCAACCCTAAAGCCGGTACCGTGACCATGGATGTGGCCCAGGCCGTCAAAGACGCCAAGGCCGGTAAGGTCGAATATCGGACCGACAAGCAGAACATTGTCCACGTTTTGGTCGGTAAGGCTTCTTTCAGTGAAGAAGCCATTGCCGGAAATATTGAAGCCCTCATGGCTGCCTTAGTCAAGGCTAAACCGTCTTCTTCCAAGGGTAAATACCTCAAGTCGGTTACCGTCGCCTGCACCATGGGCCCCGGAATCCCACTTGAAACAGCTCCCCTCATGGAGTTGGGGAAGAAATAACAACATATCAAATATTCAAGAGAAGGTCTCGGATCTACGCCGGGACCTCTTTTTTTATCTTTAACCTTCTTTTTACTTTCTGTTAAAATTGCCCTTAAAACTCTTCGATATGCTTTCCTTGTATGTTTATGAATGGAATGAGGAAAGAGAAAAGATTGAGGAGGAGAGCATGAACGGTTCAAAGGTCCTGAAGTTTAGCCGACGTCTGCTTGCTTTATTCTGCGCTTTCGCCCTTCTTTTGACTTCGGTCGATGGAAGAATCTATGCCAGTGATCCAGCAGAAAAAGATAGCTCATCGGTGGAGGAAGTTGCCAACAAGTCCTTAAGCGTTGTAGAGGCGAAGAAAATTGAAAACAACAAAGAGTGCACGGTAGAGGGATATATCGTTGGGAGCCTGAAGTCCGGCAATTTGATTGATCCCTCAGCTAGCCAATCGGTTTTCAATCTTGCCTTGGCAGATGCCAGAAATGAAAAGAATCCGGATAAAATCATGCCCATTTACCTGGCGGATTCAGACTTTATGAAGATCCTGAATGTAAAAGATCATCCCGAGAACCTGGGAAAACGAATCAAGTTAACGGGAAAGCGCCAGCCGTATTTTAATCAACCGGGTTTGATTTTAATTACAGCTTATGAGTTTGTTAATGATCCGGCTCCGGACAATAGCAAGAAGAAGGTGACGTATAAGTATTGGGGACAGACAACAACGGAAGATGTGGAGAAAGGATCCAAGCCGACCTCTGTTCCTGCCGCGAAGAATCCGCATAAGGTTACTCAATCCACATGGTCGACGATCGTAGGATGGCATGTGGAAGGCAGTAATGAGAAAGTGGATCCTGCCCAAACCGCCATCAATCAGGATACTGTTTTTGTTGCTGAAATCGTCAATAAGGATGAGCTTCGTGTTATCAATCAATCCTATTTCCGCAGTGGAATGGCCCAGTATACGGGGTTAGTGAATCCGGAAATTTATGAGGGATTTGCTGAAAAGGTAACGAGTGCATTACAGTCCACGACGATGAGCCAAGCGCAAGTGGATGATTTGGTAAAGGAATTTCGGGCTCTCCAAGAACAAGAGATTTTAGGGAATAATATCAGAATTGACCTGGTCGATGAGAACAAGAAGGTTATCCATGATAAAGCTACTGTGGAAATTCGCCAAGGGGATAAGCTGATTGATACCCTTGAAATCACCAATGGGTCAATGACGACTCAAAAGAAGTATCCCAATGGAGAGTACACCTTAACCGAAACAAAAGCTCCGGCGGGTTATTCGTTCGATCAAAATGAATCGGTCACCATCGACGTGAGCGGTGCTTTAGCCTACCAGCAAGCGCCAAGCGTGTGCTTGATCCATGCCGGTCAAACGATGGCGACCTTCTCTTACGAAAATCCACCCGAGGGGATGAAGGCTCCCGCCGACATGACCCCTGAGAACGGTAAGGTCATCCTGCCTGAGCCGGAAGCCAGTAGCGATCCGGCCAAATCCTTCCTCTTCTGGAAAGATCCTGCAGGGAACACCTTCCAACCAGGAGCGGAAGTGGAAGTGAAGGAGACCACTAATTATGTAGGCGTTTGGGGGAAAAACTACTGGAAGATCCGCTTGGATGTCCGCTATGCCAATGGGGAAAGAATCACGGATAAGGAGATTGAAGACCTGGGCCTGACCTTTAAGGTGGTTGGTTCCGACGGAGTCGCCCATGATCCTTGGGAGATTAAATCTTCTTTGGACACAGTTACCTTCTTCAAGGATGCTGATGGTCGCTACTACTTCATCCGAGGAGACTACAAGATTATCGTCGATGATTCCAAGAGCGATTATGAGGTGAAAGAACAGTTACCTTCTTCAAGGATGCTGATGGTCGCTACTACTTCATCCGAGGAGACTACAAGATTATCGTCGATGATTCCAAGAGCGATTATGAGGTGAAAGAAGCTCTCTTTGAAGAGAAGCCCTTTGACCTGAAGAAAGATCTTGTCTCTGTTCCTGGAAAAGATTCGTTAACGGATACTTCAACCCAAGCTTTGGAAGTTCGCATTCAAAAGAAGGATCTTGCATCAATTCCTGTTCGTGTTGAAGTTCGTGAAGACGGAAAGCGCGTGGACAGCATCAGCTTCCAGGTTCAGGCAAAGGTGAATGGTGTCTGGACAGAGGTGGAAAATCCCTTCAGTTACAATGACAATAAGCAGGGCGAATTTGAAAATCCTCTGCTTGAAGGTGAGTACCGGCTGAAGGCGCTGGGAGTTCCTGAAGGAAAGAAATTAGTAGTTCAGAGCTCTCCGAACAATATGGCAAAAGAAATTGCTAGTTTGAAAGACACATTTAGTCTCCTTGTTAGCGAAGAAAATAAAGGTAATTTAACTGCAATCTGGGCTATGTTTGACCTGGTAGAAGACGACGAGCCGGACACAGATCCCTCCAAGCCCGGAACAGATCATTCTGAACCGGAAACCGATCCTTCCAAGCCGGGCACAGATCCCACTAAGCCGGGCACAGATCCCTCCAAGCCCGGAACAGATCATTCTCAACCGGGCACCGAATCCTCTAAACCGAGAACGGAGCCTTTGACGAAGCCTGGTATTAATACCTCGGAAACAGATAAGAAGCCGGGAAAGACCACCGCTTCCAAGAATCATGGTTCCGGTTCTCCATCAACCGGTGATTTTAGTCTGATCACGGTTGCCGGACTGGGCCTTCTCGCCGCCTGCGGACTAGTTATTCTGAATAAGAAGAAGGTAGTCCGCTAAGTCGAGATTCATTCCTTCAATTGATGAAATCCCCCTGCTTTATAACAGCGGGGGGGATTTTACTTTTTTTTTACACAGTAGGGCGTTGCAATTAACTTCTTGCTTTTACACTTAATTTTGATTGTAGAAAAGGGGAGTACTATGCAAATCCGATTGAAGGAAATCTCAAAAAGCTTCGGTAAGAAGCAGGTAATCCATCCGACCTCGCTGACCATCAAAGACGGCAGTTTCACCACTCTTCTGGGCCCTTCCGGTTGCGGTAAGACCATGCTCTTGAGGATGATCACCGGACTGGAAAGGCCGGATGACGGTGAGATCTGGTTGGACGATACCTGCGTTTTTTCCAAGCAGGCCAAAATCGACCTGCCACCTGAAAAGCGGAATCTCGGTTTTGTCTTCCAGGACTTTGCTCTTTGGCCGCACATGACAGTGTTTGAAAATGTCGCCTTTGGACTGAGGGCAAGAAAGGACACCAAGGATTTGGAAGAACGTGTCCACAAGTCACTGAGTACCGTCCGCCTTGAGGGCTATGACAAGCGCTACCCCCACCAGCTTTCCGGTGGTCAGCAGCAGCGCGTGGCTTTCGCCCGTGCCATTGCCGTAAGGCCCGGCTGTATCCTCTTTGACGAGCCCCTCTCCGCTCTGGATGCCCTGCTTCGGGAGGAGATGCGCTACGAACTTACGGCCCTCACTTCATCGCTTGGCATCACCTCGGTCTTTGTGACCCACGATCAGACGGAAGCCATGAGCATGAGTGACTACATCGCGGTCTTATCCAGCGGTCATGTGGAGCAGTATGCGGCACCGGAGACCATCTACCACCTGCCTGAAACAGAGTTTGTGGCGAGGTTCGTGGGGAAGTCCAACTGGCTGAACGAGAACCAAATGTTCCGCCCGGAAGCCATCATGTCGACGCCCACCGAAGAGGCCCTCCACTTCAAACTTCCTATTCAGAGCGTCCAGTATCTGGGGAACACCTATGAGGTAACCGTCGCTTATCAATCGGTAATATGGACACTTCACACAAGGCAGAAAGTAGAGCCCGGCGAAGTATTGTCCATTTACATAGATTCCAATCAAGTCATCACTTTAGAAAAGAAAGAGGATTTAACAGCATGAAAAAAACTATCGTATCGTTATTGCTCGCCTTCTGCCTCTGTCTGAGCCTTGCCGCCTGTGGCAACTCGACACCTTCAAAAGAGACAAGCGGCTCTGAAAGTGCCCAATCTCAGGAAGAAACCAGCACATCCGAAAGCACTGAGCCGGCTTCTGAAGAAAGCAAAGCTGGGCTTTCCGGTAAAGTCACTATCTACATGCCCAGCCCCGCCAAATTGGCTGACAAGTTGGCCGCCGCCTTCACCGAGAAGACCGGCGTAGAGGTCGAGCTGTTCCAGGGTACCACCGGTGAAATCTTGGCCCGTCTGGAAGCCGAAAAGGCCAATCCGGTGGCCGATGTGGTCGTCCTGGCCTCTTGGTCCGACGGATTGACTATGAAAGCGGATGGACAGCTGGAAAGCTATAGCCCGGTTGAAAAGGACAAGATCAATGAAGGCTGGATCGACAGCGACAGCACAATCTTCGGCTATAGCGCTTCCGCCGTCGGTGTCATCTACAATACAGAGATCGTTCCTGAACTCAATGCCGACTGGAAAGACCTGGCCGATGCCAAGTATAAAGATATGATCGCTATTCCTGATCCTGAAAAATCCGGTGCCTGCAAGGACTTCCTGGCCGGCCTGGTAACCGGTACGGACGATGGCGAAGCTGTCATGCAGGGATGGGCCGACAATGGCCTGACCGTTCCCGGCGCCAACAAAGCCGCCCTTGAAGCCGTCACCACTGGAGAGAAGGGGATCCTGATCGCCGGCGTTGACTACAATGCTTACTCCTCCATCAATAAGGGTGAGCCTCTGAACATCTACTATCCTGCCTCCGGCACAGTGGTCAACCCCCGTCCGGCCATGATCCTCAAGACGGCCCCCAACATGGACAACGCCAAGGCCTTCGTGGACTTCCTCTTCAGCGATGAAGCGCAGAAGGTGGTTGCCGACGCCTACCTCTTGTCCGGCCGCAAAGATATCACAAGCGACAAGCGCACCAACCTTGCCGACATTCCTCAAATTAAGACCGACTGGTCAAAGATGATGGATGTGGCTTCCGATACTGCAGCCAAGCTCAACAGCATCACGAAATAAGGGAGCTGAGGGCATATGAGACCAATCCATCTGAAAAAGAAACTGCCACCGGCCCTCCTGTTGGCGGTCTTGACCGGTTTTATTCTCTGCCCTTTGATTACAGTATTCGCCAAGGCGGTCATCATTGATGGCCGCCTTGATCTGTATCAGGCATGGCAGATCATTGCAAGCCCTGAGAATGTTCAAACCGTCCTCAACTCTCTTCTCCTGGGCATTTGTGTCGTCCTTTGTTCGACGATTATTGCTGTGCCGACGGCCTATCTCCTGGCGCGCACCCAGCTCAAGAAGCACGGCTGGCTGGATATTCTTTTTATGATCCCCTTCATGACCCCTCCCTATATTGCTTCCATGGGCTGGATTTTGTTCATGCAGAAGAAGGGCCTCTTCCAGCAGCTCTTTCCTTCCACCGGCTCATGGTCGGAGGCTTTCTTCTGCTTCGGGGGCCTTGTCCTGGTCATGAGCCTGCACGTCTTTCCCTTCCTCATGACCATGCTCAAGAACGCCATCCTGAACATTCCGGCCAGCCTGGAGGAAAGCGGGGCAGTCTTCGGGGCGGGCTTCGGCCTCAGGCTCAGAAAGATTTTTGCACCCCTCCTCACGGGTAACTACGCCATCGGCGCCCTTCTGGTCTTCGTCAAAACCCTGTCGGAATACGGGACGCCCTACACCCTGGGCCGTCGGATCGGCTTTTATGTCTTCACCACGGACATTCACCGCTATTCCACGACGGCGCCCATTGATTTCGGCCGGTCGGCCAGCCTCTCCTCCATTCTGGTCTGCATTTGCATGGCCATGTGGCTGCTGCAGAGCTACATCACCAACAAGAAGAGCTACCGCTTGGTGAGCGGCAAAGGAACCCGCCCGGCTAGAGGGAAGCTTTCCGCCATGGGCCAGGTGGGGGCATGGGCATGGGTCCTTCTGGTTGCCTTTGTGGCGATCGGGATTCCCTATTTCTCCATCATCTCCACCTCCCTGATCAAACTTCGGGGCTTTGGCCTGGCGGCCGGCAACTTCACTCTGGAACACTACAGGGAGCTGATGTCCACGCCCAAAGCCCTCTCATCCATATGGAAAAGTCTCTTTCTCGCCGTATCCTCCGCCACGATTTGCTCGGTGATTGGGACGGCTGTTGTTCTTACGGTTCGAAAGTCCAAGGGCTTTTTCAAGAAAGCTCTGGAAGGGATCAGCCTCCTTCCGGAAATGCTACCAAGTATCGTTCTGGTCATCGGCATCATGCTTTTCTGGAATGCCATTTACAATGTCATCCCGCTCTATAACACCCTGGGCATCATGGTCCTGGCCTATGTGGTCCTCTACTTGCCCTATACGGTCCAGTATGTGACCTCCGCCTACAGCCAGATCAACGAGAGTCTTCTGGAAGCAGGACGGACCTTCGGGGGAACGCCGGCCTATGTCTTTCGCTGGATCACCCTGCCCATGATCTCCCGAGGCATCTTTGCCGGCTGGATGATGATTTTCATCATCGCCTTCCGCGAGCTCGTAACGGCTAGCCTCATCGCCCCGCCCAACACCCTGGTCGTCTCCACTTACATCAACCGGGAATTTGAACAGGGGAGCGTCTCCCTAGGTATGGCCATGGCTGTTCTCTGCGTCCTGATCACCACGACCGCACTCCTGATTTTCAACCGTCTTGTCGATAAAAGGAAAGAGGCCTGACTTGGAGTTGATCATTGCAGGCGGCGTGGGTGAGCACGGCCGCAACGCCTTTCTGGTAAGGGGAAGGGAAGTCACTTTTCTTGTAGATTGTGGGAAGATGGCCGGCATGCCCCAAGAACCCTATCCCCGGCTGACGGAAGATCAGATCGGCCGCATGGATGCGGTCTTCTTGACCCACAGTCACGGCGACCATACGGGGGCCCTTCCCTGGCTCTTTAAAAAGGGATTTTCGGGCCGCGTTATCGCTTCAAGGGAGACCCTGACTCAGCTCCCCTTTCCGGTCAAAAGACCCCTTGCTCTGGAAGGCTTGTGTCCGGTGGGAAAGGGGCACTTCCAAAAGCTTAAACTGACTTGGGGGCGGACCGGCCACTGCGCGGGGAGCGTATGGTACCGCTTTGAGGAAGGCGATCGGGCCATCCTCTTTTCGGGCGACTACATTGAGGAGACAAAGGTCTATGCCTGTGATCCCATTCGAGGTCAGACGGCCGACCTGGCCATCCTGGACTGCGCCTATGGCCCGGATGATAGGCCCTATGCTCTATCCTGTGACCGGCTCATTCAGGGGACTGAGTGCCTCTTGTCCAAACACGCTCTCCTTCTTTTTCCTGTGCCCAAATATGGACGCGGACTGGAAATTTTGGCCCTCTTTTCTGCAGGCCGGGGTCAAGTGTCTTGCTTCGGAGATGACTTGTTTCTGGAAAATCTCGCCAAGCAGAGGGAAGGTGGATTTTGGTACAAGCCGGCTCAGATATGCCGGTCGGTGACGCCCTATAACGGGGAAGGGGAGGGGATAGTCTTTGTCTCCGACCCTCAGCTTAAAAGCCCATGTGCCCGAAAGATAGCGGACCATATCCTCTCCCTTGGCGGAATAGGGGTCATGACGGGAACCCTGGAAGAAGGCTCCTTTAGCAAAGAGCTGGTCAATCGGGGGCTCATGGAAGAGTGGCGCTACCCCGTCCACCAGAATCTGAGACAGTATGAGAGGCTGGTGGGGCAGAACCACTTTTCAAGGGCCATTCCCTACCACTCTGAAGCAATTACCTCGGAGCAGAAAATTGAATTTTGATGAAAAAAAATCCCACCCTGTTTACGCAGGATGGGGTTATCTTTTATGGATCCGATGGGGATATAAAGAAACGCTGTTTCCCTTGCTTTCCGTGCCTGTCGATAACAGTCTGATAACATCAAACGCTTTTGATGTAGTCAATGAATGAATCCATGGACTTCTTTTTGGCTTCTTTCGTGACATGGGCGTAGATGTCCATCGTAGTCTTAATGTCAGAATGACCCAGTCTGTCCTGGACTTCCTTAAGCGACCAGCCAGCGGCAAAAAGCATAGAGCAGTGGGTATGCCTCAGGGAGTGTACGTTGATCTTTTTATCGATGGATGTTCTTTTTAGGGCTGACTGCAGCTTCACATAGGGCTTGCTTAGTGGTATGGGCTTTCCCATGGCAGATGAAAAGATATAGCCGTTCATGGGGATAGGGGACTGTGTACTCCTATAATCCTTTAAGGCCTGGAGGGTTTCATCGTCTAGGCTAATTGTCCGGTTCCCGGCTGTTGTTTTCGTACTTGTGACATAAGGGATATTCCCCATCCCTAAAGTAACCGTTTTTGATATCTCAATGATCTTATTCTTAAAATCAAGGTCAGTCCATTGTAGAGCCAGGGATTCCCCTTTTCTCATGCCTGTAAATGCCAGTAAGCGGAAATAGGCCTTCCACATGGGATCATCTATGGCATCCAGTAGTTCTCGAAGTTCTTCGATCTCCAGGAATTCTGCTTCCTTCTTTTCAGCCTTCTTTTTGGGCTTGATTACCCGGTCAAAGGGATTTTGCTTATCAACGATGCCGGTCTTATAGGCGTAGTCGTAGACTCTTCTAGCGTAGTCATAGACTTTCCCATATGAGGTAAATTTCTCTGACAAGGCGTCCGCAAAGTCCTGGCAATCAATAGGCCGAATATCCGAAAGAAACATCTGCCCGAAAGCCGGAAGAATGTGATGGTCGAAATACCCGCAGGTCTTATTGAGGGTGGATTCCTTCACCGTGTCCTTATAGTAGGTAAGCCACTTCTTATACGCTGTTTGATAGGTTAGGTTGGTTGGCGTTTCCATTTTCCCGGTATCATAGGCATAGTGGAGGGCATTGACGGCGCTTTGGGCTTCCTTCTTTGTCTTGAAGCCCCTTCGTGTCACCATAATCCGCTTCCCTGTGATCGGATTCATGCCAAGGTGCTCCGTGAGCTTATACCGATCACCTTTCTTGGTGGAGTACTTTGTAATTGTCATTGGCAGTCCCTCCTTAAGAAAAAATAAATCCTTGGTTTCAGCCGTTCCCGTATCGTGGGGGACTTACTTCCAAGGATTGAAATAGTATTACGCTAAACTCTTTGTTTAGCTTAGGTATATGATATCAATCCATTGGAAGTGGTTCAAGTGTATTCTTTCTGCTAGCCCGCACTATAAGATGTAGAGCTTGTAAATTCTAACAAACCGCTTAAAATATAGATAAAGATAACTTGTGAAGGAGTAACGCTGGGTCCCAGAATGGGGTAGGCCAAAGGCTGAGCAATCCTATGCGCCTGGGGTTATCTTTTTTTTTGCATATATAGTTAGCTTAATTTTTTATGCGGCCTGAAAACTTTCCATATTCATCAGGGCCATCTACGGCGGATCTTAGCCCATCAATATGCTCGTTTAGACCGGATTTAATATGAGACCACATGGGATCCAGTATAAAATCTATGCCTTCTCGACGTGCAGCTTTCGCAGCAGGTACAAAATCACTATCTCCAGCTATCAAAATGATTTGCTGAGCTTGCTTTTTATATGCAAGAGAAGATATATCCAGACCAATTTTCATATCAACACCTTTTTGGCGTGTATCGAGATGAATATCATTTTCAGATAAGTCTTCTGGTTTAATTTTTCCAGAAAGAAGTTGGCTTAATTTCCTTCCTCTAAGACACCATGTTGGATTCTTTTCGTCCATCACACCAAGCCTTAATGCAAGTTTTCTTTTCTTCCTTAATTCCTCGAAGAAATCTAGTCTCCATTTTGCCGTAGGAGTTTTAATATAATTGATTGGCTTTTGTGTGATTGGATGAATTGTTTTTATTTCTGCAGGTGGGCAATCATAGTAGAAGATTCTATATAACTCAGCATTAGGGGAATGGATCTTCGAAAGTTTGATATGCGAACTACAATAGGCAACTAAAATATTTGCCGCTTGTTCGGGGGATCTTGTTCCAAAAATTTTCTTCGCACGGTTTAAATAGAATGCTCCATCAATTAATATCGCTATTTGCATTTTCTTCTCCTCAAAAAAATCCCTGAGCTCTGGACACCTAATTATGCTAGGGCCATACTGTCAGGGAATGGATAAAGGGTTTAGATGGGTTAAAACCAGATCTAACAGTCCTTAATTGACTGTATTTATATTATATTGCATTCCCCTAACAGAATCAAACTGAATTGTGAAATATGGGCCTATAAATCAACTGATTTGATTTATTCCCTGTTTATCTCCTCCTAAAAATCCATCAACAGCTCCGCAAAGTAGTCGGCTTCCTCTTCCAGTTTTCTTCCCTTAAAAAGAAAACTGTAGTGGGCCATCTCTACATCATGGAGGATAGCGTGGCCAAGCTCATGGGCTAGGACTTTTGCCTGTAATTCCACAGGGCAGGCATCGGATAAAAAAATCATCTCTTTATCGTCAACCTTGATATAGCAGGCAGGAGAGTCGTTCAGCGCAGAGGATTCACTCGGGACCACCTTCAAGGAGATGCCGATGGCTTCAATCAGTTCCTCCAAGGATAGGAAGTAGTAGCACTCCTTAATCCCTGTGACGATCTCCTCAATCTCTTTCCGCTTCATCTTTCAGCTCCTTGTAGAGCCTATAGAGGCTTTCGTCGTCCCGATCCTCGTAGTTTTGCCCATCGAAGGCCGCCATCCGGACGTGGTCCCTAAGCCAGATCAGGATCTCCTCACGGGAGGGACGTTCTCCGTCGGTTTCTCGCTCATCGGTCATACTGTATAAGGAGGAGGACAGGAAATCTTCCGCATTGGGTTTGATCACACGGGTGGGGGAGATTAAGGTGAAGTTTTCATCTTTGAATAGGATTTGCTTATTTTCATATTCAATTCTTTCTGGAAGAATTGTTGTCTTAGTCGTTTTACCAAGCAAGTAATCGACATCAACATTAAAGATATCCGATAGGTCTTGGAGTACATATGTACTGGGTACTCTGTTGTTTGACTCATACATTGAAACGGCACTCCGTGAAAGGTTAAGAATTTCTGCCAGCCTAGATTGGCTCATCCCCTCACGTTCTCTTAATAACTTAATAATATCCCCGGTTTTCATACACACTCCCCCTTTCTTTTTAATAGTATACACTTTTAGTGAAATAGGGTCAATAAAAATGTCACTTTGAGTGTTGACACTTTAAGTGAATTATGATATCCTTGATTCAACATAAGGGAAGGGGGGTGAAGCCAAAATGTGCAAAGCCGGAGACCGCATTAAAGAATATCGGTCTATGCTTAATATAACGCAGAGAGATTTAGCCAATCAGCTTGGTGTCGCCATTTCAACGGTGAGCATGTACGAAAATGGAGAAAGAGCTCCAAGCGATACTGTGAAGGTTAAACTAGCCGAAATTTTTGGGACGAGTGTTGGCGCTCTTTTTTTTGATGAAAAATGACACTTTAAGTAAACAAAAAGAGGCCCCAATGAAACCTGTATGCACGGGGAGGCCTTGAAAGGAGGGGAGAGTGGAAGGGCTCACTAAGTTACGCCAATCGGAAAGGCTAACTCAAAAGGAAATGGCGGAGAAGCTAGATATTACCGTATCAAGCTATACGAAGCTTGAATTAGGATTACGAAATCCGAGTTTTAAGTTGTTAAAACGCATGAAGAAAGAATTTCCTTCCTGCGATATGAACAAGTTTTTTCAATAAAAAAGGATGTTCTGCTGCTTCAGAACATCCCTGCGGAAAGGAACTTGCTTCACATCGCAAGCAGTCGATGCCACAACTTAGCCAGTATCGCCCCTGGCGCTGCAATAGGACCGTAAGATGACCCGTGACTTTGTTGATGTTCCAGGCCTTGGCCTGAGATTAAACAACAACTGCCAGTTTAACGTCCCTGTATGACGGATGCCACCAGTCAGTGGAAAAAACGGATCTTACGGCAGAAGCACAGCGTACGTCAAAAGTTTTGTCATAAGACATCACCTCGCTTTCATTAAGCGAATTCGTACAATTCAAGTTTATCAATGTTGCACTATCGGTGCAAGATAACCCGGGAAGCCGGGAAAGGAGGGGAGTGTGGAAGTAAATATTACCGGTCAATACACTGACATAGCAGACCTTAAGAAAATCCTTCAAAAGGTGTCTGAGATAGAAAAAGAGTGCAATTGCACTTGCACCCTTAATCTTTTTGAAGACTTGTCTAACGAGTTTCCAATGTTTGAAGCTTTCGCAAAAGAAGTTAGTTCTGTGAATCAGAAGGATCTACGAGCAAGTCAACCAAGGTATTTATGAGCACTTGATCAGAATGACGAATAGCTAAACGGTAGATGGCAAGAGAAGTATTCCAAGGATCGATTGTTCCGTCTTTGCCAACAAATTCCTGGGTGGCTTCTATTATATAGCTCTTATCCATGTGTTTTGCGACTCGTTCCCTAGCTGTATTAACAGCAGATTCGATTTCAGAAATAGTAAAAGATTTATTCACTAATGTTTCTCCTTTCTATAGATTTCGGTACGGCCATACCGATGACTCAAGTATAGCAAAGGGAAAGGGGAAAGCGGAAAGGAGAAGAGAGTGGTGGAAAAACTTATCCTAGGCATTCTGATTATCCACTTGATAATGAACGTAATCATTTTAATCCGCTTGCATAGGGATGATTGAGTAATCCTAATTTACTAAAAGCTGAATAACTACAAGGAGGGGAGTGTGGAGAAACCAGCTAACACATCAAAGCCCATCATCAAGCTAAAGAGCCTTGATGAGTATAAAAAAAGACTCAACCGAGTCATCCAAGCTTGTGAGGAGCTTCAAGAATCGACCGAGTCTTTAATGAATTACATTTCTGGTTCGGATGCCGAAATACAGCTTCAGAATGTTTTCAGGTTTTCGAATGAAGACATTACTGTATTGAGCCAAAAGATAGACCAACTATTTCATCAGCAAAAATAACGATGAATGGAGGAGAAGATGAGAAATCTAATTCTAGGGATTTTAAACATACTTACTCTTCTCATCAACGCAATAGCGCTTTGGAACCTCTTTTTCCTGATGAGAAGTGATTGGTGGGAGCCGAGTAAAACAAGGCTTGAAGGGATTATTGATCGGTTGATCCGTGGCCAGTGAGGGTCAGGTATTCGGAGATCAGCTTATCCATATCACAATCAAAGAGTTCCGGACGATAAGAAGGATCTACGCTGTAAAACGCAAGCTTGCTTAAAGACTCAAGCTTTTCTTGAGAAGCAGGGACGGAATGAACAGGGCCATCTTGAAGGTCGTTAATATAAAGCTTGATCGGCTCATTAGCCATCGGTTCGTAAACGATAGAAATGATGAGATTTTCAGAAAGTGTAATGAAGCTTCTACTGATATCCACTTCTCGGTATTCATTGCTCGTAAAGAGTAAATCAATCGAATCAGTAGCGAAGCGGCCACGAATAAAAGCACCGTACACAGTCCATGTTAGGTCATGGGATTCCGTTTGTTTGATAAGCGTATCAACGAAAGATTCATAAAGACTCATCGGCTACATTCCTTTCTGATTGTACCTTTTAGTTCCCCGGTTGCCTGGTAAATGGCATCCAACGAACTCAAATAGGAGGGATCTTCAAATGATTGTAGAGCATTGAGAATCTCGGCCAAGTTGTTACAAGATTCTAAGATAGCCGGGTTGAGGTCTCCATACTGATTCTTTAGCTGAGAAGATAAACGAAGCAACGAAAGCCTAGCATTATCAAAGGTGTTTTTATCCTTCAATTCCCGCTCAACCTTTGAGAGTTCTTTTTCAATGCGCTTCTGATCAAGAAAGAGAGATTTCCGACCCAATGCAAGGCTTACCTCTCGTTTAATCTTCACAGAAAAGTATAGCGTGAAGAGGGAAAGGACAAACTCAATGGGAGTTAAAAACTGGTTTATGTTGTTTAGAAATTGGTTGCCCATATAATCACCTGTCGTTGTTGCTCTTTAGGCCAATATCACAGTTGTTTCTTGCTTAGAGCATATCTCATTATAAGTGAACTTGGAAGAAGAAATTTTTGAATTTCTTTCTTGATGATCTAAAGAAAGAGGCCTTGAAAGGCCTAAAGGAGGAGTGATGAAAGACATTATGACACGAAAGGAGTGCGCCGACTATATGGGAATCAGCCTAAATACTCTTGATAAGTGGCGAAAAGATGGCCTTGTCGTCAACAAGATCGACCGAGCAGTATTTATTTCCGCACAGAATCTCATGAGTTTTCTAAAAGATCATGAAGTTAATGATTATGAAGAATGGCAAAAGTAAGGAGGAGAGATGAAGAAAAAGATTAATACGGAAGACGTGAAGACCATAGACACCCCGGCGGAAGGTTTCCCGTCTGGAGCCATAGGTGGGATTACGGTCACCCTTGAGATGAAAAACGCTGATGAGTATAAAAAAAGACTTAAGGCGCTAGTCCAGTGCATTCAAGCGGTTCAAGAAGCGATGGACGCCGTGGAAGGCTTTGAGCTTAAGTGCGTTCCAAAAGTAAAGAGATAGGAGGATGAATGATGAGACTAAAAGATTGGAAAGACTGCACACGATCCCAAAAGGTGGCCCGCATACTGCTTTTTGGGCCGGTGATCCTAGCAGGCGTGGGCTATATGTTTGCTGGTCTGTGGTTTTGCTGGATCATCATGAGATGACACCGGCAGAGGAGGCGCTTTTATGATTGGAGAAAACATAGCTTACAAAAGAAGATCTCTTGGTTTGAAGCAAAAGGAATTGGCTGAAAAAGTCGGCATAACTGCCTCAGCAATTTCATTGATTGAAACAGGGAAAAATACGCCTACTGCTGGCAATCTACAAAGAATAGCGGATGCATTAGGTACTACAGATCAGTTATTGATGGAAGATAGGAGAATAATCTACAAAGAGGCCTGGGATGAATTGAAAGCCTGGGCAACTATAAGCCTCTTGATGGCGAATTCTGGATGGTCTAATTTTGGCAATTCCACTACCGTCACACCAGAGACGTTAGAGGTAGTTATAGCGGTGATGGAGGAGATTGAAAAGGAATTAGATAGGGAATACCTTGAGAATAAAAAAGACTAAGGGCGATCCTACCGAAAGGACCGCCCGAGATGGTTGTAATGAGTGGGGACTCATTTACACCTCTAGTATATCACAGGAGGTACAGAACTTTGAAATTTAGTGAGATTGAAAGTCAACATTGGAGAGAAGTACAGGCTCAATTTGAAGGGTGGTATGAAATCCCGGTCGGCTATTGCACGGAATGCGGAGAGCCAATCAACGAAGAAGAAGAGGTGTATGTCTTCGGGAACGGTGAAATGATTCATGAAAACTGCTTGGATGATTGGGCATACCGGTTTAAGGCAACTGCCCACAAGGAGGATCCCCGTGCCATATAAAGTCATTGCTAATACTAAAGATCTTTCCCGAGAGGATTGGCTCAAGATGCGGAAAGACTATATCGGCGGTAGTGATGCTTCAGCTGTGTGTGGGTTAAATCCCTGGCGGTCTGTGCTCGATGTTTGGATGGAGAAGAAAGCTACTGAGATTCAGGATAATCCCTCCTACAAGATGATTCTGGGAAACAAATTGGAACAGACGGTTGCGGAGCTTTTTGAAGAGAAGACCGGAAAGAAGGTTCGCCGAAACAACCAGATGATGGTCAGCGAAGAACATCCTTTTATGCTGGCAGATATCGATAGAGAGATTATTGGGGAAGGAGCCATCCTGGAGTGCAAAACCACCTCCGGATGGAACCGGGACCAATGGAAAGACGGCGTTGTTCCTATTTGGTACCAGCTCCAGGTCCAGCATTACATGGCGGTAACAGGGGCTTCTCTAGCCTATGTGGCTTGTATGATCGGCTTTGAAGATTTTGTTATCCGGGAGGTCGAAAGGGATGAGGAAACCATCGGGCTCTTGGTTGATTTTGAAAAGCGGTTTTATGAAGGGTTGAAGGATCCTGAGTGGATGCCAGATCCGGATGGGTCCAGTGCCTACACAGAGGCTTTACGGTCGAAATATAGTCGCTCCATATCTAATAGTGACCCAGTAGCCCTGCAGATGGATATTCGCCCTTATTTCGCCCTTGAGGAGGAGATAAAAGAACTCACGGAGCGGAAGGAGCGAATGGCTCAAAAGATGATGAAAGCACTTGGCGAAGCGGAGACAGGGGAGAGTAAAGATGCCTTTGTGACATGGAAGAGTGTGACTTCAAACCGCTTCGATTCCAAAAGCTTTCGGAAAGATCATCCGGATTTATATGAAGAGTACAAGAAAGAATGCACGTCACGGCGTTTTAAGGTGACCAAAAAGGAGGAGAACCAATGACAACCGCAAAGCAAGCTCTAATGAAACAACAGAAAGCACAGATGGAGCCCACCCCCACGCAAAACATGCAAAGCCTCCTTCGGAGCATGGGGAAGGAAATAGCCAATGCCCTTCCGGAGAACGTCAAGTCGGAGAGATTTCAGCGGGTAGCCCTTACAGCATTTTCAAGTAATCCAAAGCTTCAGCAATGCGATCCGGTAAGCTTCTTGGCCGCTATGATGCAGTCGGCCCAACTGGGACTGGAGCCTAACACGCCTCTTGGACAAGCCTATCTCATCCCTTATGGTAAGCAGGTCCAATTCCAACTTGGTTATAAGGGAATCATTGACCTAGCGATGCGGTCGGGTCAATACGAGTCAATCTATGCCCATGCCGTCCATGAAAATGATGACTTTGATATGGACTACGGCCTAGAACAGTCGTTAAAACATAAGCCTTTATTATCTGGCGATAGGGGGTCTGTGATCGGCTATTACGCCGTCTATAAACTCACAAACGGGGGATACGGCTTCGCCTATATGACTAGAGACGAAATCCAGGCCCACGGAAAGAAGTTTTCCAAAAGCTTCTCGAATGGACCTTGGGCCACAAACTTTGACGCGATGGCTAAAAAGACGGTGATTAAACAAGCCCTGAAATACGCCCCCATGTCCATTGAGCTTCAAAAGGCAACTTCGGTTGACGAGAAATCCACCAGTAAGGAAACGACTCAATCAGCGATTGACGAGAATATTATTGAATCCGCCTTTACGTATGTGGACGAGGAGACCGGTGAAATTCATGATGAAGATGGAGAGGATGATTTTCTAGGGAAGGACTTCAAGCCGGTAGAGGGGATTGAGGGATAGACACAGGATTCCCATTAAAGGAGGTGATGCCTCTTGGGAAACATTCCGAAACAAGGTATCGACTACTTTGATTTGGATGTGGATTTCCTGGATGACATAAAGGTTCGTAAAATCACACGTGCTTGTGGAGCGCAGGCCGTTGCTGTACTCATCAGCTTGCTCTGTCGTATCTATCGTTTTGAAGGATACTACATGGTGCTTGACGACGATGCCACTTTCCTGATTGCTGAGCAGACCGGGGTCAGAGAGAGTCTTGTACAGTCGGTAGTTGAAAAAGCGACTTCGGTGGGATTCTTCGACGCTGCTTTATATAAAGAGCGTAGGGTTCTCACGTCTGGAGGCATTCAACGTCGGTTCTTCAATGCCGTTAAGCGCAGAAGCGTGGTTCGAGTCGACGCAACCATTGTGTCCAATTTGCAAAATGTAAGCAAGAATGCGATTGATGTCAACAAGAATCCGATTGATGTCGACGGGAATCCACAGAGTAGAGTAGAGGAGAGTAGAGTAGAGGAGAGGAGAGAACAGCAGGCAGAGGCCGGAGGCCGATCTGCTAAAACCCCTCCCCCCGCCTTTTATTCAAGAAGAAAACAAACCGATGCGATGCTTAAGAAGTCCAGAAAGAGATCTTTAAGGGGAGATAAGTAAGGAGAAGAACATCAATGCCAATAGTACAAATCATAGTCTATATCCTTCTAATCATTTGCGTTATAGATATTACACTCTTTATCTATCTCCTCAAAGTTCATTGGAATGAAGTGAAGAAGGGAAAGATAAATGAAAAATCAAGAGAAGAAACTACAAGCACTAAGGAACAAATTCAATGATGAAATCTCTGTACTGATTGTAGAAACCATGGAATCAGAGATTAACGGAACATTGGATGAGCATGGGTTTTACTTAGAAGCCTGTGCTCTCTATAGGAGCTATCAAGGAAAGTATGTCGAGGCTTGCCATGAGAAGATACAGCAAGTATAACGCCAAGAGAACGAAGGTTCTCGGACATACCTTTGATAGCAAAGCAGAAGCCAACCGGTTTTTATATCTTAAAGCTCTAGAGCAGAAGGGAGAAATACTGGATCTTGAGTTGCAGCCAAGATTTCCCTTACTGGATAGCTATGTTAATGGAGAAGGTAAAAGGATACGACCTATTAGCTACGTGGCAGATTTTCGATATAAAGATGCAGAGAGTGGGGAAGTCGTTATTGAAGACGTAAAGGGGCGAGAGACTGATGTCTACCGGCTGAAAAAGAAGTTGTTTGAGAATAAATACAATCCCTTAACCATCCGGGAAGTTAGGTAATTAGTGAGGTATGCCAATGGGTTCTGAACGACAAGAAGTGAAATTGACGAGGGAGGTTCTTGAGTCCATTCCCTCGATTCGGCGGAGAATTGCAAGGCTTAAAGAAAAGCTGCATGAGAGGCCAGTGTTATCTGGTCTTCACTATTCCGTGAATAACTCGCATGGAAACGGAACCCATTCTGAGCTTGAGGGGCTGGTTATTTGGAGAGATAAAATTATTGACAAAATCATAAGAGAATACGACAGGCTGTATGAGGTCCAGGTTAAAATTTATGACTTCATCAGATCGCTTGAAAGTGAGAAAGAAAAAGAGGTCGTGGAAATGTACTGCATCGACGGGCTGACTTTTGAAGAGATAGGGAAGAAAATCCATTGCAGTCGTTCGACAGTTCAACGGCTTTATTACCAGGCGATAAGTAGAATAAATAACTAAGCACCGCCACTTAAAATGGGGTATAGTATAGCTAGCCGAAAGAAGACAAAAGGAAGGAGGATATCATGGCCAGTATTTTTGATGTTGCAGATTGGTTTTTATCAAAGGAATCCATGTCGCCTAAGAAATTACAGAAGCTGGTTTATTATGCCTATGCGTGGTCACTAACGCTCCTTAACGACTCTATTAATTCTTTAGAGTATCGATTATTTGAGGACGCACATCCAGAGGCTTGGGTCCATGGTCCTGTTTTCCCTGAGCTCTATCGACAGTATAAAAGATATGGAGCGTCTGATATTCCAAAAAGAACAGGCGAAAGCAACTCAACTTTTTCAAGTGATGAGTTAGATGTTCTTGAGCAAGTCTGGGATGTTTATGGCAGGTATTCTGCAAATCAACTTGAGCATTTTACACACCAAGAAGATCCTTGGAAAAACGCAAGAGTGGACTGTGCATCATATGAAGTTTGTACCAATGTTATAAAAGATAGAGATATTTTTGAATGTTATGCAGACAGGCTGAGCGTTGACTGATGGGGAAAAATAACAGACGTAAGATTCCTAAGCCGAAGAAAAACGATAAGGCACAAAGCGTAAGAATTGGTAGAGAAAATCAAACACTAAGATCGGAAGGGCTGGTGTTTGATCTTTCTTTTGAGTACCTGTTTTGCTTAGTGAATGATAAGGATTTTTATAATCAGTGTAAGAATGAATCGCATTTTGTGGATTCTTTAATGCTTTTGCACCAAACTATTTCCAAACTTTCTGGGAAATCTACTAAAGAATTGTTTGCATCGCAACATTATCGCCACTGTCATTTGATTGGTCAAGATAAACGTGATTTAGTTGTTCGATTAATTCAAAAAGCCGCTAGAAATGGTGGGCATCCCGAGGCGGTTAGACTAACTGACCATTTGTTAGGAGATGAAGATATTTATCAGGTGGGGATAGAAAAGGGAACCCGAATAATAGGCATAATCGGTCAATCAGGAATTTTTACTGTTCTATTATTAGATTTTCATCACAAGCTATATTCCAATGAAACTAAAAATCGCCTTAAACAAAATCATTGCAAGTATACACCTTCATGCCCAGACTGAGCAAAATGGGCAAAATGAACATTGAACTTGTTGTATACTATAGGCAGTAAAGATCGTCCAGAAATGGACGGTCTTTTTTGTGGCGAGAAGAGGCACGGGCTTTTATAGCTGGTGCCTTTTTTATTGGGCCACTCAGAGATGATTCCTCCTTTCATGGCATAGGTGGAAGGCCGGGTGCAACTCCCGGCTGGTCCATTTTTAAGGTCTGTAGTGGGAGGTTTTCCCTTTAGAGGAGGACAGACAGGTTAAAAAGACGTAATTAGAAGGGAGATGATGACTTATTCGGAAATTAACGACAAAACAAAAAAGATTCGCGGATGAGTATATCATCTCCGGCAATGCTACAGAAGCAGCAAGAAGGGCGGGATATAGCGGAAAAACCGCTGGAGTGATAGGCAGTGAAAACCTTACAAAACCTAATATTTCTAGTTATATCAAAAGGCGTATGGATGAAATTGAATCGAAGAAAATTATGACTCTAGAAGAAGCCCTGGCCCGGACAAGTGCTATCGCACGAAGAGAAATTCAAAAAGGCTATTCAAAGCAGGTGGACAAGGTAACCGGTGAAGTCCTTAAAGATGTGGAGTACACCTTCACACCGTCTGTCGAGGAAGCACAGAAGTCACTCGAGCATATCATCCGCTGTAACGGGGGATTTATGGATAAGCTTCAGGCCGATGTTGATATGGAACTGTCTTTGGAAGTGAACTATGAAGACGATTAATCTTCAGGCAAATAGGGTTTTTAGGCCCGTTCATCATTCCAAATGCCGGTACGTTGCTATGAAAGGCTCAGCCGGATCCGGGAAGTCTGTTGATACGGCGCAGCAATATATTGTTCGTCTCATGGCAGATAAGGGCAGAAATCTCCTGGTGATGCGTAAGTCCGAGGTGACGAACAGGGACAGTACTTTCTACGAGCTCATGGCGGCTATTGACCGGCTGGAGGTTGGCCGATACTGGAAGGCGACGCTTAGTCCGCTTAAACTCTCCTGCATCAATGGGAACTCGATTATCTTTCGGGGATGTAATGACCAGAAGCAAAGGGAAAAGCTCAAGTCCATCACCTTCGCTAAGGGAAAGCTGACCGATGTTTGGCTAGAAGAAGCCACGGAGTTTACACAAGAGGACTTTGAGATCATTGATGACCGCTTGCGTGGAAAACTTCCAGAAGGCCAGTTCTATCAGATCAAGCTGACCTTCAATCCGGTATCAAAGAATCACTGGATAAAGGCGGCTTTCTTTGACCATAAAGATAAAAATACATTCTCTCACCAGTCAACCTATCTGGATAACCGCTTCATTGATGAGGCTTACAAAGAGAGAATGGCGAGAAGGAAACTCCTGGATCCTGACGGATACCGCATATATGGCTTAACCTAAAAAACTAAGGTCATGTAAAACCTGCTTAATTCGGTGAAAGCCCTAACGTGAAAGACGAGGGTAACCCCGAGCTAAAACAATGTAAATGTTGACATCCCATAAATTATATGGAAATATAATAAGGGGTGACAATATGAAGGAAATATGGAAACCAGTTGAAGGCTATGAAGGATTGTATGAAGTATCGAACACAGGCAAAGTAAAGTCATTGAAGCGGACGGTTAAATCTTATAATGATCGGGACAGGACATTCAATGAAAAGATACTGACATTGCATTCTTCAAAAATCACAAAGCGGCATCCTAAACCTATGTATCATGTTGAACTGTGGAAGAATAACAAAAGACAGGTGAAGATGATACACAGGCTTGTTGCTGAAACATTCATTCCGAACCCTGATGGAAAACCGCAGGTTAATCACAAAGATGGGGACAGGATGAATAACAGCGTTGAAAATCTTGAATGGTGTACTTGCAGTGAAAATTCAAAGCATGCATACAAAACAGGACTTTCAAAGCCTAAAGGTTGCAAGCCAATCAGAGGTATAAACAAAAAGACGGGGGCTGTTGTTGAGTATCAAAGCATAGAAGAAGCGGCAAGAGAACTGAAAGGTAACGCCAATGCAATACGGGCTTGCCTAAAAGGCCGATCTGCTTCTTCATGTGGTTTCCGTTGGGAATACATTGTTTGAGTGTAACGACTATCGAAAGCACACTAAAAGCACTGCTGAAAAGCGGTGCTTTTTTCGTGGAAGTGAGTAGAGTAAGATTCAAGCGAATCTGAAACAGCAGGGGCTTCTTATGAAGTCAAGATATAGTCTGAACTGTATGGAAACATACAGAGAGCAAGCGGAAGCGGCTTGTTCGTAACGAAATTGTAGGTGAATGGGGAGAAGTTGGGGGGCTAATCCTCAAAAACTGGGAAGCTTGCGAGTGTAGTAGGAATCTTGCCGATTATGATGATGTGGCTATAGGACAGGACTTTGGATATAACCATGCCAATGCAATACTGCTTATTGGAATAAAGGATGAAGACCTATATGTCATTAAAGAACTCTATGAGTTCGGGAAGGACACCCAGGAGCTTATCAGCTTAGCGGAGGATAAGTTTCCTAAAACAAGAACCATGTGGTGTGATTCAGCAGAGCCTGATCGGATTCAGATGTGGGGGAGAGCCGGTTATATGGCCCGCCCCGTCTCCAAGGAGACGATCAGAGGGAAAAAGTATCAAGCTGTGCAGGTTGACTGGCTGAAGCAGCGGAGGATTTATATTGATCCATCCTGCACCAACACCATCAAAGAAATATCCCAATGGAAATGGAAAAGAGATCAAGCGTCGGGCGAGTACTTGGATGAGCCGGTCGCTTTTTTTGATGATGCCATGGCCGCTTTGAGATACGGCGTTGAAGGATGGCGAAAGGAAATTGGAGTGAGTGTCCATCTCATCCGACATTCCCTTTAGGAGGACAAGCCATGTATAAAGAAAAGGCATTTTATATGGATCCGGAAGAGGAGATGACCCAAGAGAAACTTTTGGGATTTATTTCAAAGCATCGCTCTCTTGTTGGAAGATATAAAGAACTTAAGCGGTTGTATGTAGGTGATCAAGATATCTTGTATCAAGACCCCAAGCCTGCGACAAAGCCGGACAACCGAATTGTTGCCAACTTTGCACGATATATTGTCGATACTTTTAACGGCTATTTTATGGGGATCCCGGTAAAGACTGTTTCAGGCAAGGAAAAAGTCTCAGATTACATCCAGCTTTTAGAGAAATATAACGATCTCGATGACCTCAATTCGGATCTTTCTAAAAAGTGTGATATCTACGGTCATGCCTTTGAACTGCTTTACATGGACGAGAATGCCCAGGTTGGTATCACCCAGATCGCCCCATCGGAATGCATCCTGGTTAGATCGACAAGCATAAGGGAGACCCCACTCTACGGCATCCGTTATACCGATGCCGCGGATGGAAAGATGATCGGGACCATATCAGATAATACCTCCATCAAATATTTTGAGGAAAGAGCCGGAGAGCTGATTTATACAGAGGAGAAGCCCCACTACTTCGGTGCGGTGCCTATCATTGAATACGTGGAAAATGAAGAACGTATCGGGGCTTTTGAGTGGGTTGAATACCTCATTAATGCCTACAATAAGGCAATTAGCGAAAAGGCGAATGACGTTGACTACTTTGCGGATGCCTATATGAAAATTTTAGGCGCAAAGTTAGACACCGAGATTCTTTCGGAAATACGAGATTACCGGATTATCAATCTGGAGAAGACCGGTGGCGATGGTCAGTTGGTTGTTGATTTCATGGAAAAGCCCAATGCGGATGCCACACAGGAGCATTTGCTGGAACGCATTGAAAAACTTATCTTCAATCTTTCTATGGTGCCGAATATTAATGACGACAAATTCGGCACGGCATCGGGCATTGCACTCCAATATAAGCTCCAAAGCATGAGCAATCTTGCCAAGACAAAAGAGCGTAAATTTGCCCGGGGCTTTAACGAACGCTACCGCTTGATAGCGAATCTTCCGAATTCTACGATCAGTCAAAATGACCTCGTAGGAATAGACTATAAGTTTACTCGAAATCTACCGGCAAACATCAAAGAGGAAGCAGAGACGGCACGCAGTCTTCAAGGGATCACATCAGATGAAACCATTTTAGAAAATCTTTCTGTTGTTGGGGACGTCAAGCAAGAGCTGGCACGCATTGAGGAAGAGAACCGGCTAGAGCCGATGGTAGAGCTTCACAACCATCAGGAGGCAGAGAGTGAAGAAGACGCTGCTAACGAAGAGATATAATCAGGCGATCGATAAAGAAGTAAGCTACACCAGGAAGCGTGAACTGGCGTTTATAAGAGATTCGATCATCGCCGATGGGCTATACTTAAGCAAATTAAAGGAGCTCTACAAGAGAGTTAGCATAAGCCTTCAGGCGGATATCAAGAATCAATACCTTCGCTATGCCGGTAAGGAGGGCTTGGATATTAACGCTGCTTATGAGAAGGCCAGCAAGATGGACGTAAAGACCTTCGCAGAAAAAGCAAAGCGGTATGTGGAGACCAGAGACTTTAGTGATAAGGCGAATGCAGAACTCAGGCTGTATAACCTGAAGATGCGTACTAGCCGGATTGAACTGATGAAACGGGAGATTGAGCTTCACGGACTTAAACTATACGATGAAGAATACCAACTACTCGCTACCCGATTATCACAGGACTCAATAAAGGAGATTGAACGACAAGCCGGAATTCTGGGATTGAGTGAACCGACTCGAAAAGCACTCCTTCGGAACGTCGATAAAATTATCCTAGGCAACTTTCAGGGAGCTCCATTCTCATCACGGATATGGGCAAACAAGGAAGAACTGGTAAGTCGCTTGCAGGTTGGCCTGGAACGATCCCTACTTTTGGGAGAACATCCTTATCAGTGGGCAAATCGCTTAGCTGATCTAGTCGATAAAGAAACGGGAGTAAAAGGCGGAGGGGCACTTTTCAAGGCCCATCGACTGGCGATTACAGAGTCCGCGAGAGTGATGACGGAAGTCCAGATGGATTCCTTTCGTAGGGGAGGATATAGCAAGTACGAATGGATTGCGGAGATCGACCACAGGACATGCCCGATATGTGAAGCGATGGATGGCCGGATCTTTGATACCGAAAAAAGTGCCATTGGCGGGAACTTGCCACCCTTACATCCTTTTTGCCGCTGTAGCATAGCTGCTGCGGTGGATAAGGGGTATAATGAAAATGAACCGATTGAAGATCAATCTGATGAATCAATAAGATCCTGGATAGATGACCATGACAAGATTTTGAATCACGAAAAGTTTGAAGAACATAATTATGGCAGTAAGAGGTATAATTCAGAGAAGAGCAAAATCAACATTCCAGAGAAGCAGACACAGGAATTGATTTATGATAGAGCGGGGTCAGGAGAACTTAGACGTAATGGAAGAGGATTATGGACTAAAAAAGAGTTTATTACGGATAAGAGATTTTTGGGAGAGGTTGAAGGCAATTTAACTCATCGCTTTAGCATAGAATATAAAGATAAGAAGTGGGTTCATATTGTTCCTAGAAAGGAGGGGGCGAAAAATGATTAGTGAGAAACTCATGAGGCAGGCGGACGGTAAAACAATCAATATTTCCTTCTTTCCGGAGAAAGATTTGAAGCATGTAAAGTGTACAAACTTTTATAGAAAAGAAGAAGATGATGAGGAAAATATGTTAGAAATAGGGAACATTTTGTTAAATCAATCTGAGATTGAATCGATAGAAATCCTTTAATCTAATTCAAGAAAACCATATAAACCAAAGCAGTAGGCATTGTGCCCACTGCTTTTTTATTGCCCAGCCGTGGAAGGCATTAAAAGCTACGGTGATGTCTAGACGTGGAAGACGGTAAACACTACGGAAATAAGCCGACAGGCGTAAAAATGGAGGAGTAAAAATGGCAGATGACAAGAATTCAAAGGAAATGCTGGAACAGGAGATCGACCCCACTCAAGACGATTCTCAGTCGAATGGTAAAAGCCCTAAAGACGAGAAGAGAGCGGAGAAGACTTTCACACAAGAAGAAGTCAACGCTATCGTCCAGGAAAGGGTGAAACGTGCTGTATCAAAGGCAGAAGAGAAGGCCAAAGCAGATAGGGAAGAAGCGGAAAAGCTGGCGAAGATGAATGCCCAGGAACGAATGGAGCATGAAAATCAGAAGCTCAAAGACGAACTTGCTGAACTACGAAAAGCAAATACTTTAAGCCAGATGGCAAAGACAGCAAGGGGAATGCTTAGTGAGAGAGGAGTTCATGTCGAAGATGCATTGGTTCAAACTCTTATCACGGATAAGGCCGAGACCACCCAGAAAAATGTGGAATCCTTCTGCAAAATGTACCAGAAGGCTGTAGAAGCCGGTATCAACGAGAAACTCAAAGGGAAGACTCCAAACCGGATGTCTCCCAAGGGGATGACTCGAAATGAGATTCTTGGCATCAAGGACATCGGAGAGCGGCAGCGAGCAATCGCAGAGCACTTGGATCTTTTTAATTCATAATCGGAGGGAATATTATGGCAGCAGAAGTCAATTTAACAGAAACTTTCGTCAAGGCGCAGTCCATTGATTTTGTAGAGATGTTCGGGAAACAACTGAAAAGTCTTTTTGATATGTTGGGCGTACAAAGAAAGGTGCCCTTGAGTGCCGGATCCACCATCAAAACCTATAAGTCCTCAGTGACTTTGGATGGTACGAAAGTACCGAAAGGCGACATCATTCCGCTGTCGCAGGTAAAAGTGGAAGAAGGCGATCCCATCGAGCTTACCTGGGATAAGAAGCGTAAAGCGGTAGCCGTGGAAGATATCCAGAAGTACGGCTTTGAACAGGCAATTAATGTGACCGATCAGAAGCTTCTGAGAGAACTTCAAAAAGAAGTGAGAAAGGGCCTTTTCGGATATTTGGCAAAAGGCACCGGGAAAGCAACAGGAGAGGGCCTCCAGGGCGCTATTGCTCAAGGCTGGGGTCAGGTCCAGGTCGCTTTTGAAGATGATGCTGTGCGCACGGTTATCTTTGCAAATCCTCTTGATGTGGCAGATTATCTGGCAAAGGCGCAAATCACCATCCAAAACGCATTTGGCCTGAACTATGTGGAGAATTTCCTTGGTGCTGATGTGGTCGTTCTTTCTTCCGCTATCACGAAAGGAAAGCTCTATGCAACCGCTGCGGACAACCTGGTCTTTGCTTATGCCGTCGTTTCCGGTGGAGAAATTGGAAAGGCCTTTGACTTCGTGACCGATCAAACCGGGGTTATTGGTGTAACTAAGGACATCAACAAGCAGCGCTTAACTGCCGAGACCATTGCTCTTTCTGGAACAGCCCTTTATGCAGAACGACTGGATGGGGTGGTTGTTGTGACTATCAAGGCTCCGACGGCAACCCCTGCTGCATAAGGAGGCGATAGATGGAAGCGGTAGATAGGGCTCAAGCACTAATCTTTGTAGACAGTACACCGACGGAGGGGCAGGTCAAGCTCCTCCAGTCGGTAGCCGGTCTCATGGAAGCACGGTTACTTGGAAGGCTAGCAGCACTAATAGAAAAGCCCGTTGAAAGAATGCCTGAAGAGCTAGAGTATATTTTGGTTGAGCTGATTGTTCGCCGCTTCAATCGTGTGGGTTCTGAGGGGCTGAAGTCCGAGAGTATTAGCGGGCATAAGGCCGAGTACACGGGAGACGACCTAGCCGGCTTTGAAGGTGACTTGATGAAATGGGCAGAAGCGCAGGAACTTGATGGTGGGAAGAGAGGGAGGATTCGGTTTTTATGAGGTACGATAAGAAAATCTGTTTTGTTAGGAATCCCTTCGGACCGGTATACAACGAAGAAACTGGAAACTACGATGATGCGGAACCGCAGAGAGAATGGACGGCTTGTCTCATCTCCGATATGGGCGAGGAGATGATGAATCTTCTTTTTGGGAAAGTAGTAAGCGGCGCGAAGACGATTGCACTTCCCGGAAGTGTCCATACTGCCTGTGACTACATTGAGGATGATGAAGGCGATAGGTACCAGGTGGAGCTAAGACAAGAGGCAAGGCATGACACAATCTTTCAGGTGAGGAGGATGCAGTAATGGCACACTTCAAGATTAAAGGGATTGCAGAGGCCATGTCATCGATTAAAAGTCTCCAGCATATTGCTGCTCCTGAAATGGTCAAAGTCGTCAAGAAAAACGGGGCGGAGCTCCAGCAGAAGGAAATGCGAATCGTCCCCGTCGATACTGGCAACCTTAAGCGTTCAATATTGCTTGCCGTTGAAGATAACGGGATGACATCGACTGTGGAACCAACGGCGAATTATGCGGGATATGTGGAATACGGGACCCGCTTTATGGATGCACAACCCTACGTTCGTCCAAGTTATGAACAACAAAAAGAGATTTTTATGAAGGATATGAAGAAGTATGTGAAGTAGGAGGGGCCTATGGTATCCCCCGAACAGGAAATCTTTACAGCGTTTAGGAAAATCGGAACCAGGATAAATGGGTGGAAAACCTACGATCATTTGCCTGGGAAAGACACTGCTTATCCCTTCCTCTTCATCGGCGAAGAATATGGGGGGATGAAAGCGGTCAAGACCGGCCGGATGGGGCGGGTCAATCAGACGGTTCATTTTTATAACAATAATCCCTATCAAAGGGGAGAGATGAGCACAGCAATGGAAGACTTTGTCAGAGAAGCTATGGAGCTTACTCAGACAAAGTCTTTTCATATTGACTGCTCTGATTACCGTATGCAGATGGTCTGGGACACATCTACTGGAACGCCACTCATGCACGGGATTTTAGAATTTACCGTGAACTACTAGGAGGTAGAAATGGAACAAGCAAAAAAAGGAAAAAAGATTGTTTTGTTATGGCGGCTCTTAAAAGAGGCGAAAGAGAAAGACGGAGGATTGATGATGTTCCAGACGGAGCACTCCGTTGAAAAGTCTAGAGATAGTGACAGCGTAGTGACGAAAACCGGAACCATTCGAAATGTCGGAGCCTTGGAAGAGGAAGTCCCTTTCACCTCGCTCTGTGCAATGGATGACCCGGTTCTGGATTATCTGAATACGGCCATTGATGAGGGGGAAGAACTGGAACTTTGGGAAGTCGACATGAACGGAGAATCACAGGCTGGAAAATATCCTGCGAAATATCGTCGTGGATACTTATCTGAGCTCAGTTATACCGCAAATGCCGAAGACAATATGGAAGTGGAAGGTACCTTTGCCACAGAAATGCAAGCCCAGAAGGGAGAGGTCGCCCTTACTTTATCTCAAACTGAAGCTGTCCAATACCAGTTCAGAGGAACAGAGAAGGTCGCCCAATAACTGAAATGAACCGATAGGGGAGGGGAAACCCTCCCTTGTCTTTTGCCAGTAAAAAAAGGAGGAAGTGATGGAGATCACAATCAAAAACAAGAAGTACGAACTGAAATTTGGATTCCAAGCCATCCATTACCTGGATAAGCTTCATTTCGTTCAGCTAAATGGCATGGAGTTTGGGCAAGGCATTCGCTCATCCGTCATTGCTTTGATGGATGAAAATCCGGCTGCAATTTTTGAAACGATAAAAGCAGGACTGATTACAGAGAAGCAAAAACCGAGCGATGAGGATTTGGAGTCTTACATCGCAGATCTTGCGGAGAAAGGGCAGATGGATCAGCTTTTTCAGGACTTGCTCAGGCTCTACGAGAGTCAACCTCTTACCAAGAGCCTGGCGAAAAAAGTGAGAGTATCCGTGGAGAAGGCGGGCAAAAACGCCTAATAACCTATTTTGATGCACTTACTGAAGTAAAGCGAATGTATCCATCGATGAGCATGGAAGAGATCCAACAAACAACACTAGCTGATCTAGAAGTGTTGGTCCGTGCTTATCAGCTCCATCGGGTAGATGACATGTTCATCGCCAGCTATACCGCTTGGCAGAGTTCTATCGCCCAGGGAACGGACAAGAAAGGAAAGCCTATTTTCAAGGCTTTTAACGATTTTTTCAATTACGAAAAAGAAATGAAGAAGGTCCAAGGGGATACAGCAAGGAAAATAAGTGCTATTGATACTGCGGGACTGAAACTCGTAGCCAAGGCCAATCGTGAGGTATAAGTATGGATTTTAATCTTAAAGCAATATTTTCTGCGGACATATCAAATCTCAAAGCCGGTTTCGGTCAGGTGATGACTTCGCTAGGCGAAATGAAGGCGGAGTCAAAATTGTCCGGGCTTGGCGTTGCGACCATGTTCAAAGGGGCTGGTGCCGGGATCGCTAATGTAGGAACTGCACTTTCACTTGGTGTGACAGCCCCAATAGCTGCTGTCGGAGCTAGTGCGGCCAAAACGGGTGCGGAGTTTGATGCCCAAATGAACCGAGTTGGTGCCATAGCCGGAGCCACCGGAAAAGACTTTGATAACTTACGGAAGCAGGCCTTGGACTTAGGTGCCAGCTCGATTTTTAGTGCGAAAGAGGTGGCCCAAGCACAGGAGGAACTTGCGAGTGCCGGTTTTAATACGAATGAGATTATGAAGGCAGCGCCGGGCCTTATCGATCTTGCCGCAGTATCCGGAAAAGATATGGGCCTTGCTGCTGAAGCCGCCGCATCAGCGGTTCGGCAATTTAACCTGGACGTTAGTGAAACAGGGCATGTAGCGGACGTGTATGCAAAAACAGCCGCGGATACAAACTCTGAAACAAGAGACCTGGCGGAAGCTATGAAATACGCTGGTCCTGTTGCTAGCTCCATGGGCCTTTCTCTTGAAGAGACCGCAGCGGCCATTGGTATTATGTCTAACTCCGGGATTAAAGGTTCCCAGGCAGGCACGTCCTTAAGAGGTGCATTGATAAGGCTTGCTAAGCCTTCCAAAGACGCAGCAACAATGCTTTATCAGCTTGGCATTAATGCTTTTGACAGCAGCGGGAAGATGAAACCCATTGGACAACTCTTACCCGAAATGAAGAAATCTTTCTCCGGCCTAACCGAAGAGGAGAAAATGAATGCCGTGGCAACAATTTTCGGACAAAATGCGATGTCCGGAATGCTCGCACTCATCAATTCTGCACCTGGTGCACTCTCTGATCTGACAGAAGGATTAGAAAACTCCACCGGAGCGGCTCAAACTATGGCCGATCAAATTAACAGCGGTCTTCCGGGAGCATTAGAAGAGCTTGACGGTGCTGTTGAAACGGCAAAGATCAACATAACGGATGCTGCAAAAGGAGCGTTCACCGATTTTCTGGAAAAAATCACCGGGCTCGTCAATGCATTCAATCAACTTTCCCCTGAGCAACAGGAACAGATTGTAAAGTGGGCGGGGATCGCTGCAGCGGTAGGTCCGGCTGTATTTATTACCGGAAAATTCATTCAAACTACGGGCGGTCTCATTGGGAAACTCATTGGAGCGAAGAAATCCTTTAGTACATTTATCTCAAGTTTAGGGGAAATGTCCGGCGCTTCCGGCCTAGCCTCAGGGGGAATTAGCGGATTACTCACGAGTATCTCCGGTTTTGTCGTACCAGTTGGCATTGCCATTGCAGTAATCGGGGGACTTATTGCTGTATTCAAGACGGCTTGGAACAATTCTGAGACCTTCCGAGACACGGTAACAAACGCCATGAACCAAGTTGGGGAAGCCTTTAATCGGGCAAAAGAAGTCATTGGTCAAGCTCTCGATCGACTTGGAAAAGCAGTTGGTCCTTTTTTATCCGCTCTAAAAAACTTATGGGACACCGTTGTTGGGGCGATTACACCGGCCCTTACTGTTTTAGCGAATATCGCAGGTAATGTTTTATCTATGGCCTTTGATGTTGTGGGCGGCATTATATCCACGGTTATTGATGTTTTCAGCGGTCTAATCGATCTCTTAACGCCCGTAGTCAATCTCATTTCCCCGATAGTGGAAATTGTCGGCGGGGCACTAACCCCGGCGTTTCAATTTTTAGGGGATGCCATCAATCTTCTTCTCGAGCCTATTAAGTGGTTGTTGGATGCCCTTGGAAACCTTGGCAAAGGAATTGGTGATGTTGTTGGAGGAATTACTAACGTTGTCGGTGGTGCGATCGATAAGGTTGGTGGCTTCTTCGGAGGCGTTACCGATGGGATATCGGGCTTTATCGGAGATTTAACCGGTGCCAAAGACCAAACCCAACAGACAACAAACGAGATGACAACGTCAATAGACGTGATGTCTCAAGGCACAACTTCTTCAATGTCGGAAATGGCCACCAGTGTCATTGGTCAGTCTCAGACAATGAATACCAGTGTTCAAGAACAGATGCAGACCATGGCCACCTCCGCCAGTGGAGCGGTTGGCCAGATGGCGCAAGGAATGACACTGAACTTCCAAATGCTCGCATTAACTGTTCCGGAGCAAACCAAGATCATGGCGAACTCGGTATTTGCAACCATGCAGTCCATGGGAATTACGACAGAAGCACAGGCAAGCGAGCTGGCGTCTAGCGTGAACTTGAACTGGGACAACTTAAGTAACTGGACACAGGCAGACTGGGAGAAGATGCGGGGGACGGTCATTTCCAGCATGGGGACTGCTTCTAGTACCGCTCAAGGCCAGGCAGGGGAGATGGCCCAAAGTATTTCTCAATCCTTTGGACAAGTCGACAGCTCTGCAGATAACGCTTGGCAATCTGTGCAGTCGAGTGTTTCAAAGTCAATGGATGCTTCCAAATCAAGTGCTCTGGGGAACTCTGATCAAATAAATGCCGGGGTATCCGGGTCTTTTGAATCCATGAACAAGGACGTTTCAAGTGTGATGTCCAGCATGCAGAAAAATGTTGACAGTAACATGGGAACCATTCTTTCTAGTGCAAAAAAGAACTTGGATCAGCTCGCATCTTCTTTCAATAGTGGATTTACTTCAATTGCTGATAAAGTGACTAGCCAGATGTCAACAGTGGCAAATCAAATTAAGTCGGCAATGAGCAAGGTGTCGAGTATAACAAGATCTGCACTTTCAGGCTTGTCTCAAGCTTTCCAACAGGGCTTTAATGCGATAGGGGTAAGCACGACAAAAAGCTTTACCATGATGAGGACGACAGTCACTCAGACGATGACGGCCATAAAGTCGCAGGCTACCCAAGGAATAGCAGGGCTGAATCAAGCGGTGACTCAAGGGTTTTCGGGGATGGTTCAAAAAACATCTCAGGGATCCCAGCAGATCATCCAGAAGATTCGGTCCGGACTTTCTTCTGCAGTATCTTCAGCGAATAGCTATCGTGGTGCCTTCTCATCAGCGGGCTATAATCTCTCATCCGGATTAGCATCGGGAATATACTCAGGCCGTTCAGCGGTCATTCGTGCCGCCGTTAGCGTAGCGGCATCGGCTATTACCGCCGCTCGAAGGAGACTTCAGATCCATAGTCCTTCAGCAGTAATGGAAAAGCAGGTTGGCCGATATGTGCCGGAAGGTATGGCTATGGGCATACTCAATAATGCGAAATCGGTGGAAAAAGCCATGTCTACTGTGGCCGATACGGTTTCCGGTGCGGATGTCCCGACAGTAAATGTTGCTCAAATGTTTAATTCCGGTTTATCGGAATACCAACAGTTCAATTCCAGATCAATGGAGCATCGAGATGCGCCTCGTCCCTTTCAGCTCATTGCACAGATGGGCACTCATGCTTGGGAAATTTTGGTTGACGATATTACGGAAGCTCAGGATGGACGGACAGAAGCCCATGTTCGCTACCTTGGTCAGGGAATTTAAGGAGTTGCCATGCTTTTTACAAAAGATATTCAAAAAGGAAAGGCTGAAGAACTCATCTTTGACGGTAGAAAGCTTTCTCAGTTCACTTCTGCAGCAGAGGTTATTACCACCGGAGTGGAAGGGAGAGATGGTTACTCAGCGAATTTATTCATAAACGATGATATCGATGGAAGGGATGGTGGTTTATTTTTGGACTACCGCCTCCCATCCAGGAGGATCACTGTTCATTATCTTTTGCGTGCTAAGACAGCGGAGTTATACCGTCAAGCGTTTAATGAATTAGCACAAGTTTTTTCTCAGTACCGAACGCCTGCAAGTATCGAATTTTCTGATGAGCCGGGCTGGGCTTTTCAAGGAATATTGAAGGAATTTAGCCTGCCCGCCCCAGGTCGGCTTTCTGTTGAGGGAAGTCTTTCCTTTTTATGCCCGTCACCCTATAAATACGGGCCGAGCATTACACTTGGTCCTGCTGGAAAGATTCGAATCCCCACGCTTAGAACGCCCATTAAGCCGGATAAATTGGTGGTATTCCCTGAAGACGGTTCAGAATTTACCATAAATAACTTAAATACCGGAAAAAGAATTGCACTCCTTGGCCCCATGAAAGCAGGCGATCATATCGAAATCGAAGGAACAAAAATCACGAAAAACAATGTAAACGCAGCGGACATGGTTGACTTCGCTGTCACAACCCTAAGTGGGTTCGATCTCCATACGAACGATATTGTCACGATCTCCAGCGGTACATTAGAAATCATTTATCGGGAAAGGATGCTTTAATGGAAGTTTATCTTTTCGATAATAAAGAGCATGTGCTAGCAAATGGCATTCTTTCCGAAAACGAAACAACAGAATCTTGGCAAACGATGGGAAGCCTCATCACCCATTCTATCGAAGTAAAATACCAACCGGAGCTTGATGAGTGCGCATACTTTGGTATGGCAGACATTGATGAGCCGGACTTATTCTGGATGTATAAAGTTCAAGGGCGAAAAAAATCGGGCCGATTGATACGGCTCAACGGGATTCATAAGTTTTATGACGACTTATCGAAGCGTGGATATATCGAAGACATACGTCCGAAAGATAAGCCGATTGTTGTTCCACTTGGAAAAATCCTCGAGGGGACCGGGTGGGAAATTGGAAAAAATTCTGTCTTAAATACCGGGACGACAAATATTTACTACCTCAATAAACTTGAAGCCTTTAATAAGGTCATTAAAGCCTGGAACTGTGAATACCGGTTGCGGATGAGTTTCGCTGGTAAAAAGATTGTTCATCAGGAGATCGATCTTGCTCCACAATTCGCTGAGGACAATGGTGCCTGCTACGAGTATGGCGACAAGCTTGTTTCGGTTATCGCTGAAAGTGGTGAGGATCAGCTTTACACTGCCCTTTGTGGACGAGGGAGAGGGGAGGAGATACTCGATGAATCAGGAAAAGATGTACAAGGCTTCGGCCGGAAAATCAATTTCAAAGACGTCGTGTGGTCTAAGCAACAGGGAGACCCTGTTGATAAGCCAAAAGGGAAGGGTTATGTCGAACTTCCTGAAGCCACAAAAGTATTCGGCTTTTCAGATGGCACACCGAGACTGGGATTAATTAATTTTCCCGATATCGAAGACCCCAGAGAACTTCTTTCAGCGACCTATGAGGCACTCTTAAGAGTTTCAAGACCGAAACTCGAACTAAAAGCCCAGGTTTGTGAAAACGAAAAACGCAATCTTGGGGAGAAAGTTTGGGTAATTCGTGATGATATTGGAATCCGGTATCAAACCCGAATCTTTGAGTTACGCAGAAGCTTCTTGTACGGGAAAAGAAGTGAGATTTACTTTGGTGATAAGCTGCTATTGTCCCGGGCAGAGAAAATGGTCATCGATCAAGAGGCTGAAGCTGCTAGCCATGAGGAGACTGTCTCTCACATCAATACCATAATGAGTCAGCTTCAAACAAACTTATATAATTCAGACGGCTATAACTACGAATTAAAAGCCGGGAACCCCTTTGGGCTACCCGCCGGATATTACTCCTTTGATAAGCCGATCGATGAGAATCCGGGAAGAGTGATCTATATGGGGGCAGGCCGTCTCGCTATTTCTGATCAAAAAACTTCGGACGGTCAGTGGATATTCCGGACCTTTGGTACAGGGGAGGGGTTTACTGCCGACTTGATACGGTCCGGAACCTTGCTCGCCGATTTCATCAAAGCCGGGATATTATCGGATGTCAATGGCGATAATTACTGGGATATGAAAACGGGGTCGATCTCCATTGGCGGTGGGGCTCTTAGCTATGATAGAAATGACGGTTTTCGGGTCAAGGTTGTTGATGAATTAAAAAATGAAGTCAGCAAGAAAGCCGATAGCAGAAATATCATCTCCACAATCAATGCAAGCAGAGAGGGGATCTCCATCTCCGGAGATAGAATCACGCTAACCGGATCAACGGAAGTGCGAGGAGATTTCAAAGTTTCTGGGGCTGCTCTCTTTGGCAGAATAAATGCCCAATATATCGATGTTGATAATCTTAATGCGAATAACATTAATCGAGGTGTATTAGGCCGTGGGGTTGATAATGGATCCTGCAGTCTGCCGGAAAGTGGATCGGCCTACTTGAGCGGGTCCGGGACAAACTTCGATACGGGTTCAAATCGCTTTCGATTTATCTATGACAGTGGGTCATACAAGAATACTTTTTTAGTTGATGGAAGAATCACAGCAGAACCAATAAGTGGTCAACATATGGCTTTTCAGGCCGGAGGGCTATATGTCGAAGCGAATGGAGGATACTTTAAGGTAGGCCCTGGATCCTATGGCGTAAACGTTCAAACAAATGGTCCATGTATGTTTAATAACCGTATTCAGTGCGATGGGATTATGATCGGGAGTGCCACATTAAGCGAGGCAGATATCAATAAGCTACATAAGCTTTAGAGGGAGAAACAGATGAAACTTGGAGAAGTGTATATCAATTATTCCACGGATCAAACGGCACTAGAGCCTACTATTATTGGGGCCACGATAAGTTTTCGGGTGATCTCTGCGACCTACGGAGATGTAAATGGAGTTTTAAGGGTCACTCCATCTGATCTTAGAGCATTGCTTGATAGAAAAACGACCAAAGAAGAGCTGACAGAAAAATATATTGAGAAAGTATTAGCTCTTGATAAGGTGGAGTTAAATGCTCAAGACTTTGAGAAAACGAAACAGGAAGATGCTAATAGAGATGCCCGGATTCAAGCCGTAGAAACACAAAATCTTGAATTTGCATTGATGTTATCTCAATCCCAAGGAGGCACGATATGAATGCAGTAGTTGAAATGCTAGCAAAGGCAGTTCTAGATGGGCGGATTAAGCTGGAAGATATCGGGTCAAACTTCGGCCTACAGGAAAAAACAAAAAAACGGCTGAAAGAAATGAAGGCAGAGAGCATAAAAAGCTAGCTGCCTTTTCTTATGCCTAGAAAGGATTCCATATGACTAGTGTTAGTGGGGCGGGACTAGTTCCCGTCACAGTCCATTTTAGAGACTCGCAGATTCCAGACCTGATTCTACATGAAGGGGAAGTAGGAACCCGGGGGTATCAAGCCCGGTTTATCTCATCAAAAGGCGATGTGATCAGCCCCTCTGAGAGACAAAAAGTGACCTGCTACGCAAGAAATGTTGATACAAAAGAGAGCTACTACCTAGAGGGATCAGCAATAGATGATTATTGGGAGGTTGAAGTCCCTTCTAAAGCTTTAGCCGGAGGCGGTGAGGTAGATATTCAGCTCGCCCTAAAAGAAGATGATAAAAACCTGATTATGACCAACTGGTCAAGAGTTAGAGTTCAGAACTTTATTGGCGGAGAAGACTCAAAAGATGGGACCGGGATCCATATGGATTTCCAAAAACTGCATGAGCAAGCGGAGAGTGCTAAGGCCGCACTGGATGCAGTCACTCAAAAGGCCCAAGAGGCCAAGGACTACGCTGACCGGGGAAATAAAGACTTGGCCACACTTGAAGCCGGAGAGGCCGGACGGGTCGAGGCAGAGCGGAAGCGGGCCAGCGACTACGAGGCCTTTAGCAGTGAGGGGAAAAAGACGGTCGAAAGCCTCAAGGCCCAAGATGACCACTACCGCCAAGAGATCGGGACTATCGAAAGCCAAGAGGCGATAAGGGTACAGGCAGAAGAGGCGAGAAAACGCCAAGAGGCCAACCGAGTCGGTGCCGAAAAGACAAGGGCTACTCAGGAAGAGGCCCGATCAAGTGAAGAGGCCAAAAGAGCCCAGGCGGAAAGTGCAAGAGCCAAAGCCGAAAGCCTCCGGGTAAGCAAGGAGGCGGAGAGAGAGCGGGCAGAAAGGGCCCGGGCCTCTGCGGAAGGATCCCGGTCCCGCCAGGAAGCCGACCGACAGGAAAGCGAGAGGATCCGGGAGAGCCAAGAAGCGGGCCGGGTAGAAGCCGAAAAGGATCGAAAGACCACCTTTGAGGGCTGGAGTGAGGCTATGCAAGGGGTCTTCCCTGACGCTACGAGTGAGCAGGCAGGGGCGGTCAAAGTCCAAGGGCAGGCGGGGGGAGTAGCCCCCTATATGGTCCCTAGCATGGGGACCTTTACAGATGGCCTGGCCAAGGCGGGGAAGGTCAAGAGCGTCAATGGCAAGACCGGGGACGTGGTCATCCCAGAGTATGACGATAGCACGCTAAAAAGCCGGGTCACCGCCTTGGAGCAAAGAGAGGATAAAGATACCACCTATCCCCTAGCTACGGCGACGGAGGACGGGCTACTGTCCGCTTCCGATAAGTGGAAGCTTGATGGCCTGAGTGAGGCTTTGGAGGAAAAGGCCGACAAAGGGCATAGCCACTCCGAGTACCAGACCCAGGCCCAGGTCAAAGACTTGATCAGTCAGAAATTCGTCCTTTGTACAAGCTTAGATGATGCCAAGAGCCAGCAGTCCAGTGGGTCTTACCCAGTGGGGACGATTTTCCTGATCAAAAAGGAGGGGTGATGTGGACGAGTATCTAAGGGTTGATTTAATAACTTTTGAAAAAGCTACTGTAGAGGTCAACGAAAAATATAGTGTCACAATCGTTTCTTATTCTTATCTTAACAACAAGTCAGGTCAGCTTTTAAGAAAAGATGGTTCTTTTTCGCCGTTGACTATTGAATCGGGCATGGATCTCCCTAAAGAAGGATTTGCTGGGTGCGTATTCGAAATAAATCGTTTTTTTTATCTGCTCACCGAAACCGATTTGTATTACGTTTCTTCTTATGCCCCGTGGGGAGACTTCTACACAATGAAACAACTAACAGAAAGCGAGAAAAACAAATTTATTAAGCTTCTTCTTCCACAGGCAATCGCCCTAAACAGCCAAGGGGTCGAGTACACCCAAGCCTTTATCAGTACCACGCAAGGGCTCCAAGAGCTAGACGGCTTTTGCTAGAAAGGACATGAAATGCTAACCATCACAAAAAACGACAGTATGTATACCCTTAGGACCTACGTCGGCGGGATCGAGCAGACCGACCAGGTAAGCCTGGACGATTCCCGCTACTCCACCGTGGATAGTGCTTATAAGCTCAGGGAGACGATCCAGGCAAGCGAGGAGGGCCGGATCCGCCAGGAAGTCCTGGATACAAAAAAAGCCCTCCAGGAAGTCCAGGAAAAGCTAGCCCAGGCTAATAACCACTTGGCCGTCCTCCTCACGGGAGATCCCGGAGCCCAGGCGACCAAAGAGATGATCGAGCAGTATCCTAAGTGGGATGAGGGCCTACCCGTGGATGCGGGGGATGCCTACCGGATCGGTGACGTGCTTTATATGGCAAAAATAGACCATGTGACGAGCAAGGAAAACGGCCCGGAAAGCGAAAAGGCCAAGGACTATTGGAAGGGCGGGCCGATCCAGCAAGACCAGCCCGACCCCAAGCCCGGGGTAAAGTACCCCAAAGGGACCGTTGTGACCTATCAAGGGGTCGATTACTACGCTTGTGAGGACACAAACCAGGGCCCCGAGGTGGGATTCCCCACTTGGGACCTGGCTTCCAACAAGTCTACAGCCTAGATTTCCTCTGACAGCTTCCTAGCCTCGTCAGATTTAATTTTAGGGATGTAAAGGCACAATGACACCTTTGACAATGAAAAAGTGCTTAAATGAAGGGCCTATATGGCCTTTTTTTGGTGGAAAAAAGAAAGGAGAAGAAAATGGCAAAAAAAGTGATCGACATTTCCAAGCATAACGGGAAAATAGACTTTTCCCAGGTAAGAAAAGCCGTGGATTTCATTTTTATCCGTGCGGGCTTTGGCTGGAGCTTCCATCTTGACCCAAGACTGGATGAGTACATCCGAGGATGCCGAGAGTATAAAATTCCTTTCGGCCTCTACTGCTATTCTTATGCAACAGGTCTTTCCCAGGCCAAGGTCGAGGTCCAGGGCTTTTTACAAAAGATTCAGGGCCTTCATCCCGAGCTTCCTGTGGTGATTGACACCGAGGATGCCGATGGGTGGAGGCGGAAAAATGGCAACCCATCATGGGGAGAAAAGGCCTCTATGCTCTTATACCAGCTCCGGGAGATCGAGCGGGCGGGATACTATGCCATGTACTACTGCTCAACCTCCTGGTACGACCAGATGGTCCGGAGAGAGCCCGAGCTTAAGAAGTACGACCTCTGGCTGGCCCACTGGGGGATCAAAGAGCCTTCCCGGCCTTGCGGGGTATGGCAGTACACCTCAGACGGGTCGGTCCCGGGGATCCGTGGCAGGGTCGACATGAACTACGCCTACCGTGACTATCCGACCATCATCCGAGAAAAGGGCCTCAACGGCTTCAAGAAGCCCATCCAAACTCCCAAGCTGGACAAAAAGGAGGAGGACAAAGCCAAGACCGCCCCACAGCCGAGAGCATACCTGATCTGCTACGAGGGTGATGGAGACAAGCCGGCGGTGGATATCCTGGCTCAGGCTTTAGGTACATGTGCCATGGTTAAAAAGGGAGCACCTCCAGAGGAGATGATGGACTCCAATATCATCCAGGTAGGCGGTGAGAAAAAGACATGGGCGGACATCGTCCTATCCGGGGCTGACCGCTTTAAGACCCGGGACAAGGTGATGGACTTTATTAAAAAAATGGAAGGCGGACGGTAGATGGCACCAGAACAAATTTTCTTACTCCTCCTAGGCTTTGCCTCCGTAATCGGGACGGTCCTGGGGGCTTTTAACAAAATACGGAAGGAACTTACAGAAGCTCAGAATGCGGTAGGGGAGCGGTATATCAAGACCAAGGACCTGGAAGAGATCGTGGGGCATAAGGGGGAGATCCTCTCGATCAAGGAGATCCTGGAAAAGCTAGACCGCCAGGACCAAAAATTCGCTCACGACCTTGATCTCCTCACTTGTCACGACAAAACCCTCCAAGATCACGCCAAGATGATCAAGGAGGAGCAAGCCCACGATGACCGGCAGGACACGGAAATGCGGATGATCTTAAAGGCTCTACTGGCCGTTTTACGGTCACTGGAGCAAAAAGGGATCAACCACACGACCACGGCAAATATTCACGAAATTGAAGCGTATATCTGGAAGACAGAAAAACAGTAAAGGAGAAAACACTATGAAGCTATCTAATGAATCTTACGACATCTTGAAGTGGATCATCACTCTGGTCCTACCCGCCACGGCCACCCTGGTCCAGACGGTAGGGGAGAGCCTATCCTGGGGACCGACTGCCCTAGTGGTCACGATTCTTACGGCAGTCACGACCTTCCTCGGGGCCATCTTTATGAGCTCCAGTGTCCAGCACCAAAAAAGACACATCACCATCCCTTCAAAGCCCGGACGTTAATCGTGCGTTAATCGTGCGTTAATCGTGCGATAATTGGATGAAAGTCTGTATTTACCTAGCTTTAATCGTGAGTGAATCGTGCGAAGCCGTGCCTCTTTAATTAGAGACACGGCTATTTTTTTTGTGAAAAAACTGAAAAAAGTGTTGACATTATATAAACTATGGTTTATAATATATTCAGAGGTTGAGAGAAACCTCAATATGAAAGAAAGGAGGAAAAGGGAATGGAGATAGATACAATAATAGCCCTTGCGGGGCTGATAGTGAACATCATTGGCCTGATAGAAACTATCAAAAACAACCGTAAGGGCTAGAACCAAGAGGGGCGAAAGCCCCTCCCCCCGTCAGGGGGTGTACCTATCTTATACCCAGAAAAGAGTTATGACAACACTAAGAGTATTATTGATCTTGAACCTGGTAGTCAGCTTAGCGAACTTGTACGTTCAGATTAAAGGAAGGAGGAAGTAATGGAGAAGAAGACGAGTGAAGCCCAAATCCGTGCAAGCAAAAAGTGGAACGCCCAGAATCCTGAAAGAAGGCGGTACAATTCTGCTAAATCGGCGGCACGTTCGTTTATCCGGAATCGGGCAACGCTTGAAGATCTTGAGGAGCTGGAGTCACTGATTGCAGAGAAGAGGGAGAAGCTAAAAGAGGGGGAATAACACCCCCTCTTTTTTTATGAGACAAAAAAAGAGAGACCAGATGGCCTCTCCCTAAAACTCAATTTCCGATAACATTTTGATAACATTTATATGGATTTATTGGGTTTAATTGAGTTTTCAAATGAAATCACGAACTCCTGAAACCCTGTAATATGCCCATTTACGTTTTATTGAGTTTTAATCAGTTTTAGCAAATGGATCCGATGGGAGTCGAACCCACGACCTCTGCGTTGCGAACGCAGCGCTCTCCCAACTGAGCTACGAACCCGAATTTGATCCCTTTTATCATATGCTTATGTGGCTCAGAAATCAAGAGGGGAAAGGATCGGTTTTCTCCGGGAATGTAGGTTTGTAAATGATGTGAGACCAAAAAAGTAAGTTGAGATCTCCTGTGTGCTATCCTCATTACTGGCGGGCTAGCCCGCCAGTAATTGGGCTTTTTTTTTCCATAGGCGTTAGCCATTGTAGCGTCTGCATAGGTAGTCGGTTGGATTTGTAGAGATAGCGCTTCATTTGTTGAATCAAGTCTTCATCACTGTAGAAGGAGAGATGAGCATAAAAACGCTCATTGTCATTGCGGTGACTTCGCTCGACCTTTCCGTTATGTCTTGGAGTCCTTGGCCGAATCAGCTTGTGCTCGATTCCCTTCTCCTGACAGTAAAGATCGAAAGGATGGACCTGATCGGTCTCACGGAAATGCGTGAATTCAACGCCGTTGTCGGTTTGAATGGTCTGGGGTTGGTAGCCGAAATGACGGATGGCCATTTTTACAAATTGGACGGTGGAATAGGAAGATTGTTCACGGAAGGGGTAAATGAAGCGTTCTCGGCTGGCTTCATCGATGACGGTGTATTGAAAGAATCGATCCGGCATTTTCCCCACGTAACAAGCGTTTGGAACATATTTGACATCGAGTTGCCACTTCACGCCGAGTGCTTTCGGGGTATCGTAAGGCTTCGGAATATAGGGTTTCTTCTTTGAGGCTTTTTGTTGGTAAAAGCCCTGTTTCCGAAGAAAACGAAAAAGTGAGCAGGGATGGCGGCAGTAGCCCTTTTGAAATTTCAGCTTGGCGTAGAGTTCAATGAGAGAGATGGTTGGATTTCGCCGAATGAAATTTTGAATCCAGGTTATTTCTTCTTCCGTATGGGCAGTAGGATGCGGACTTTTCGGTCGGTGGGAACGGTCCATTAGTGACTCTCGGCTGCCGTCAAAGCGGCGATTCCAACGCATGAGTGAGGCTTTTGAGATCTTGTAGCGGCGAATAACGAAGCTGACAGAATATCCTAAACGATACGTTTTAACCGCATGAAATNTTTCCGAAGGAAACGGAAAAATGAACAGGGATGGCGGCGGTAGCCCTTTTGAAATTTCAGCTTGGCGTAGAGTTCAATGAGGGAGATGGTTGGATTTCGCCGAATGAAATTTTTAATCCAAGTTATTTCTTCTTCCGTATGGGCAGTAGGATGCGGACTTTTCGGTCGGTGGGAACGGTCCATTAGTGACTCCCGGCTGCCGTCAAAGCGGCGATTCCAACGCATGAGTGAGGCTTTTGAGATCTTGTAGCGGCGAATAACGAAGCTGACAGAATATCCTAAACGATACGTTTTAACCGCATGAAATCTCGTTTCTAAAGTATGTGGGAGATAACGCTGAGTTTTTGTTATACTAGTAGACATAGAGAGAATCCTTTCTTTGTTTGCTTTGCACTTTCATTGTACAGGATTTCTCTCTATATTTTTTTCTTCTTGGTCTCACATCAATTGTATCTCTACAGGAAAGGATCGGTTTTCTCCGGGAAGGCCTTGCCGGGCCATTTATTCTCTGTTATAATACATAACTGGCTACCGAAGACCACGGGTGCGAAAGCTTAATTTCCCGTCGAGGTGGATGATACGAATTTCCGTCTCTCCATGCGTCTTCGCTTGGGGAGATTTTTAATTTAAGTAGCCGAGGGAGGTGAAAGAATTTGAAGGAAGCAACATTAAATAAGAAAAAAGCAGTGGTAGACGAGATCCGTCAGCAAATTGAAGCGGCTCAGTCCATCGTCATTGCGGAGTATTCCGGCATTGATGTTCAGGAGATCACTGACCTGCGTGCCAAGTTCCGTGAAGCCGGCGTCAACTACCGGGTTTACAAGAACACCATGGTCCGTCGGGCATTCAATGAGCTGGGACACGATGAGTTTGATGAACTCCTCCAGGGCCCCAATGCCTTTATCTTCTCCGATGAAGACATGGTATCCGGACCTAAAATTGCAGAGGAGTTTGCTAAGGACAACGAGGAAAAGCTCATCATTAAAGCCGGCTTTATCGAAGGCAAGGCCATCGATAAAGAAAAGGTCATCGCTCTTTCCAAGCTCCCAAACAAGGACGTCCTGCTGTCCATGATGCTGCGTGGACTCCAAGGCCCCATTTCCGGCCTTGCTCAGGTTTCCAACGCCATCCTTTCCAGCTTGGTTTATGGCTTGAATGCAGTGAAAGAAAAGAAAGAACAAGAAGAAGCTGCCTAAGTTTTTGTGGAATAAGTATCGCATAAAAATAGGCAATACCGGATGATTTAACCATCCCAGTACATGATATCCTTAAGGAGGATTTACCAATGGCATCTGAAAAAGTCACTCAGTTAATTGATCAAATTAAAGAACTCACCGTTCTTGAACTCTCCGACCTCGTTTCCGCTCTGGAAGAGGAATTCGGCGTATCCGCTGCTGCTCCCGTTGCTGCTGCCGCTCCTGTTGCCGCTGCCGCTGCCGGTGGTGCTGCTGAAGCTGAACAGACCGAATTCGATGTTATCCTGGCTTCTGCCGGTTCTTCCAAGATCAATGTCATCAAAGTCGTTAAGACCATTACCGGCCTGGGCCTCAAAGAAGCCAAGGCTCTCGTTGACGAAGCTCCGAAAGCCGTCAAAGAGAAGGTCTCCAAGGACGAAGCTGATGACATCAAGAACCAGCTTGAAGAAGCCGGTGCCACTGTCGAGGTTAAGTAGTTTTAAGACCAAGCCAAATAAAACAAGGACCCTTTCGGGTCCTTGTTTTTTTTATAGACTTTTTTACGCAGTAGATGATTTTTTTTGAGCTTGTGACCAGGAGGTGTAGTAAATTTCCTGTGCAACCCGGTCGGCGGTTTCCTTTCCCTTGAGGGTGGATATGAGGACCAGGGCAAAGGGGATGGCAAGGCCCAGGGCTTTTCCGGTAATGACACCCGGAGCAAGAACCACATCTTCATTGATGTAGTGGACATTTTGTCCCAGATCCTCCTTTCGGCTGGGATAGACTGTCACGGCCTTTCCTTCCAGAAGTCCCAGATCAGCCAGAACAGTGGGTCCTGCACAAATCGCAGCCAGGAAACCTTCTTCCTTTTCCACCTTGTTCTTCTGGAAATCCCGGAGGATATGCCCAAGTTTTTCGTTGGCCTTCAAATATTCCACTCCGGGGAGGCCACCGGGGATGACAAGAGCCTTCTCTTCGCCCGGTTCATAATCTTCAATACTAGTGTCGCAAGTAATTTGGATGTGATGAGAAGAAAAAATTTGTTTTCTGTCATCGTTCTCTCCCTTCCAACCCGGGCCATGAACAGCCACCGTTTGAACAGAGATTTCAGACCGTCGCAAGAGATCAACGACCAGGAGGGCTTCACATTCCTCCAGTCCGTCGGCCATAAAAACAGAAACGTCCATAAGAACTCCCTTCTTTGATTGTGAAGAATATTTTTATATTTCTACCCATTTCCTCTTCCTGCACAAGGGAAAAGGAATCATAGAAAGCCAAGCGATTCCTTTTGAAATTTTTTCTGATAAAAATGTGAATTAGGAGTATGATGAATATAACGATACTTTTCATAAGCCGTTATGGAGCATGACAAATAACAGCTATCACTGAAAACGAAGGAGGGAATCATGGAAAGAAAAAATGAATATAGGGGGGGGAAACCGATTGCTTATCGCGATAGACATACCAGCGATAAGAAATTCGCTAAACGAGCGACGGCAATAGTGAGCAGTAAGATCTTTTTATCGTTCATTTTGTCTTTCGCCTTGCTCCTTCCCACCATCGCCATTCTTACGGCGGGCAGGGTTCAGGCACAGGGGGGAGAATACTATCTTTCTTCCGCTTGGAAAATGGGACCGGAGGTGGTCACCGATTATGCAACTGGCGATGGTCCAAGAGCCTACAACACGGCAACAACAACCCTGCAGGATGACCAGGGCACAGTCAATGTAACAGCAAGCTTTTATTCGCTTCCGGAGAGAAGCAACCCGGCACTGGAACATGGAGGAGCCAATCCTTCGTATTTGACAGATACCGGCAATAATCAAAGCAGTTACGGTGCTACCGCTGAAATGTTTTACGGCAAACCCGATCCGGCGACGGTTCCTGCTCTTGGTGTCTATGTTCAGCCCGGATTCGGCGAAGGGGGAAACTCCGGCACATGGAACAAATTCAATTTTGATGGAAAAGCTGAAGCAGGAACCCTTAAGTTCACCTTTGACCGTGCTGTTACCAATCCGATTATCGATGTTTCAGGCATTGGTGGTCTGGTCACTGCTTGGGGTTATCAACAAACGCAATTTGGACCCGCTGTCGTTGGTCTTGGTTCTTTTAACGCCACTTCTTTCCGACTTGTCACACCGGGAATTACGATGGGCCTGGATGACGGTGCCAGCAACCTGAGAGTTGAAGGAAATACGCTGGACATCATTAATCGAAATACCCACACGCGTTCTGTCCCTACCAATTCCAATAATTTCCGGAAAATGGCCGATGGAAAGTACAGATGGTTTTCGGGCAATAATCAATATCAATTCTATTCTCCTTCAGTAGAAGGTGCCGGGACGGGTTCTATTATCCTACAGGGAACCTTCACTGAAGTTGAGTTTAAGCTGGATCATGAGGCAACGCCTTTTTCACATTTCAGTGCGAATGAATACGGAACCTCACCTTATTATTTCACCAACTTCTCTCAACAGCTGGGCAATGCCTATGGTGATGGAATCAATGGGCTGAATGTGAACAAAACGGAAACGATTCAACTTTGCAACCAGTATCTCTCTGGCATGCAAAATTCCGACCTATTCCGCTTATCCATTCGGTTACCCAAGACCTACAAGGTTACCTATGAATACAAGAGCGGAACGGAAGGAATGGACCTTCCTGCAGAACTGAAAGCCAAGGCTCCGGAAGAAGTCACGGGCAAGGTGAAGGGGGATACCGTCACCTCCCCGGTACTGACCGGAAAGGATGCGGAGTTCCGCGACGAAGCCAACCAGGGCACCTGGAAGTTCCAGGCCTTTGACCCGGCGGAAGTGACCATTACCAATAAAAATGAGCATGTGGTGGGGACTTGGGTCTTTGAAAAAGACCAAGCTCCGGCGACCTACAAGGTAACCCATGAATTTAAGGTAGCTGCCGATTCCTCCATCTCCACCTTCCCGGCTGAGGTTCAAGCAGAAGTGAACAATCAGCTGCCGGAGACCCAGAGCGGAAAGCAAGACGGGGATGTGGTGAAGCCGGGTGCTTTACAGAATCCTCAGGACGTTGAAGACGCGGCCAATGACGGTCATTGGACCTTCAAGGCCTTCCTCGATCAGTGGGTGAGTGGACCTTTGTTCCCAACGAGCACGAGGTCACCTATGAATACAAGAGCGGAACGGAAGGAATGGACCTGCCTGCAGAACTAAAAGCCAAGGCTCCGGATGAAGTCAAGGGCAAGGTGAAGGGAGATACCGTCACCTCCCCGGTACCGACCGGAAAGGACGCGGAGTTCCGTGACGAAGCCAACCAGGGCACCTGGAAGTTCCAGGCCTATGACCGGGCGGAAGTGACTATTACCAACAAAAATGAACATGTGGTGGGAACCTGGGTCTTTGAAAAAGACCAAGCTCCGGCAACCTATAAGGTAACCCATGAATTTAGGATAGCTGCGGATTCTGCCATCTCCACCTTCCCGGCTGAGGTTCAGGCAGAAGTGAACAAGCAGCTGCCGGAGACTCAGAGCGGAAAGCAAGACGGGGATGTGGTGAAGCCGGGTGCTTTACAGAATCCTCAGGACGTTGAAGACACCGCCAATGACGGTCATTGGACCTTCAAGGCCTTCCTCGACCAGGATCCGGCAACCCAAGACGTGGATGCCAAGATCAATAAGGCAGACGTGAACTTTGTGGGTGAGTGGACCTTTGTTCCCAACGAGCACGAGGTCACCTATGAATACAAGAGCGGAACGGAAGGAATGGACCTGCCTGCAGAACTGAAAGCCAAGGCACCGGATGAAGTACCGGGCAAGGTGAAGGGAGATACCGTCACCTCCCCGGTACCGACCGGAAAGGACGCGGAGTTCCGTGACGAAGCCAACCAGGGCACCTGGAAGTTCCAGGCCTATGACCGGGCGGAAGTGACCATTACCAACAAAAATGAACATGTGGTCGGAACCTGGGTATTTGAAAAAGACCAAGCTCCGGCGACTTACAAGGTGACCCATAAGTTTAAGAGTGCGGATCCGAATCGGGAGTTACCGAAGGAAGTAGAAGATCTTTTGCCGGCCAACCAAACAGGGAAGGCAGATGGAAGCAAGGTAATGCCGACGGCACCGGGAGAAACCTCGGTTCAGGTTCCTGATGGTACATGGACCTTTGAAGGATACGATAAGCCTGAGAAGACGGTCGAAGGTAAGGATGTTGAATTTATTGGCATTTGGAAGTTTACGCCAAAGACACCTGATCCGGAACCGACTGTGCACACAAAATTTGTGGAAGAGGGTACAGAAAAGGAGCTGGCACCACAGGAGACAGGTGCGCAACCGAAGAAAGCAATTGAAGGCTATGTCTATGTGAAGACGGTCAAGGATGATGCCGGCAATGTTACGCACATTTATAAGAAGGTGAATGTTCCTACCCCTCAGCCCACGGTGCATACGAGCTATATTGAGGAAGGAACCGAGAAGGTTCTTTCTCCTCAAGAAGCAGGTGCACAGCCTAAAAAAGCGATTGAAGGCTATGTGTTTGTCAAGACGGTGAAGGATGATGCAGGCAACCTCACCCACATTTATAAGAAGGTGGCGGTTCCTGCACCGAAACCATCAGTGCATACGAACTATGTAGAGGAAAAGACAAATAAAGTCATTAGTCCGCAGGAAAGTGGAGACAAACCGAAGAAGGCGATTGACGGTTATGTATTTGTTAAGACCACGAAAGATAAGAAAGGCAATGTAACGCATATCTATAAGAAAGTGGCTTCAGCGAATAAGAAGGGGAAGGCTCCCAAGACAGGAGATCGCTTCATCGCCGGTTATGCAGCCATGGCCGTATTGTCCATGACCACACTTAGTGCAATGGTTATGATTGGAAAGAAGAAGGAAACATCGGAGAAATAAACCTGAAGAGGAAAATGCATAAGAATCGGGTTTTTCACCGAAAATGAATAGTTCCTGGTTGTAAAAAAGGCTGTGTCAGCGATCTTTTGATCGGACACAGCCTTTTTAGTTTCTTGGATAATGATGGAAGCTCCTGGCAATCCCGCACAGGGTAAAGAGGAAAGTGGTATAATCATACTGTTTGAGAAGTTCGGATTTTTTGGTCCGGACTCTCTGTCTATTCTGATGAGATGGAAGAAGTCGAGGTTTTTTGTGAATAAACGTGTTGTCATTCGATTTTTAGGCAAGGTCTGCCTATTAGAGGCGGTTCTTATGGTGGCACCCCTCCTGGTAGGCCTGATTTATGGGGAATCCGTCAAGACCCTTATGGCCTTTCTGGCTACAATGGGAATTTTAGCGGTCTCCGGCGTGACCATGATGAAGATCGGTCCGAGGCAGATGAAATTCACCCTGGTTGATGGCTTTGCCATTACCAGCCTTTCCTGGTTCTTACTTTCTTTTTTTGGAGCCCTGCCATTTTATTTCGCCGGTGAGATACCTTCTCTTTTAGACGCGGTTTTTGAGATGGCATCGGGTTTTACCACCACAGGCTCCTCCATCCTGACGGATGTCGAGGCCCTGTCCCAGTCCATGCTTTTCTGGCGGTCCTTCTCCCACCTGATTGGGGGGATGGGGATCCTGGTCTTCGCCTTTGCCTTTGCCCCGGAGATGGGGGAGGGGGCAGTCAACATCATGAAGGCGGAAGTGCCGGGCCCGGAATTCGGCAAGCTGGCCTCCAAAAACAAGTCCTCGGCCTTCATGCTTTACAAGCTCTATTTGACCATGACCGCCGTTTTGATCGGTCTTCTCTGCCTGGCCGGGATGAACCTCTTTGACGCCATGATCCACGCCTTCGGAACAGCAGGAACCGGCGGTTTTTCCAACAAGGCCTTGAGCATAGGCCATTTCCAAAGCCCTCTGGTGGAGTATATCCTGGCCATCGGCATGATCGCCTTCGGCACCAACTTCAACCTTTACTTCCTCCTCTTCCGGAAACGCTTCAAGCGCTTCTTTGCCAATGAGGAGCTTCGACTCTATTGGACCCTGATCATCCTTTCCACCCTGGCCATCATGATCTGCATCGGTCCTTCCTATCGGAGTATGGAAGCCCTCTTTCGGGACAGCTTCTTCACCGTATCCACCATCATCTCCACCTCGGGCTTCGGAACCGCCAACTTTGCCCTCTGGCCCCTTTTCGCCCACATCATCCTTCTTCTCCTCATGTTTACCGGGTCCATGGCCGGGTCCACAGCGGGCGGGATCAAGGTTTCCCGAGTTCTCATTTATCTGAAATCCATGAAAAGGGAAGTCCGCCATGCGGTTCATCCCCGCCTCCTTAAGCCCATCACCATTGACGGAAAGAGGCCCGGCGATGAATATGTCCGGTCAGTCTTTGTCTACCTGGCCATCTACGCCATGGTCTTTACGACCGGCCTCCTCCTGGTCTCCTTTTCCGAGCAGGATTTCATGACCGCCTTCTCCGCTGTGGCGGCCACCTTCAACAATATCGGTCCGGGAATGGCCGCTGTCGGTCCCCGGTCTTCCTTCGCTGCCTTCTCTCCCTTTTCGAAGGCCGTGCTCACTGTCCTCATGATAGCCGGGCGTCTGGAAATCTTCCCGGTGATGATCCTCTTTTTGCCCAGGGTCTGGAAGAAAAAATAGGAGGGAATTCCATTGAAAATTGTCGTTTGTGGAGCCGGCGAAGTCGGCCGTGCTATCTGTGAATCCCTTTGGGAATCCAATGACCTTGTCCTGATCGACACCGATGAGGACCGGGTCAATGACCTCTATTCAACCTATGACATCCAGGCCATCGTGGGGTCGGCCACCTCGATCAACATCCTCCGGGAGATCGACCTCAGTGAAGAAGATGTCTTCCTGGCCGTCACCTCATCGGATGAAACCAATATCATCGCCTCCATTCTGGCCTCTGAGTTGGGGGTAAGTCATGTTTATGGACGGGTCCGGTCCACGGAATATCTTGAGGACATGGATTTTATGCAGGATGCCCTGGGCGTCTCTCGGATCGTCAACCCGGAAATGGATGCCGCTGTCCTGATTTCTAAAATTCTGGCTTTTCCGGCGGCTGAGTCCATGGAGTCCTTCTCCAATAACCAGATCCGGATTATCGAGCTGACAGTCACGGAAGAATCCTCCGCCTGTAATAAGAATCTGATTGAGTTTACCAGGCTTTTTGAAGGACGGATGTTGATTTGTGCCGTTCAGCGTGGGGAATACGTCTTTATCCCCAATGGCAACTTTGAAATTCACGCCGGGGATAAAATCCATGTGACGGGGAAAAGGGAAGACCTGAAGCTGGTTTACCAGGATATGACTCGTGACCCCATGAATATTCGCTCCCTGATGATTCTCGGTGGGGGTGACCTGACCTATTATTTAGTTGAACGGCTCACCAAGCAGACTTCGATGTACATTAAGGTCATTGAAGAGGATGTCGAAGTGGGGCAAAAATTGGCTCTCGACTTTCCCGGGGTAGATGTCGTCTATGGAGATGCCAAAGATCCCCTTCTTTTGGACGCAGAGGGGTTGGAAAGCTTTGATGCGGTGGCAGCACTCCAAAACAATGATGAGGAAAATATCATTCTTTCCTCCTTTGCTCAAGACCGGGCAGTACCTAAGATCATCACCCGGGTGGACCGGCCCATCATCCTTAAGCACCTGACCCACTTGGGACTGGATACGATCATCACGCCCAAACAGCTTTTGGCGGAAAAGATGATCCGCCTCTCCCGTTCCCTCAAGGCCACAACTCATTCCTCCATGATTCGACTTTATCAGATGGTGGATGATCAAGTGGAAGCCATGGAATTCCACATCCTAAACGAGTCGTCCATCACCGGAAAGCTTCTTAAAGATATTAAGCTTATTCCCTCCAGCCTTATCATCGGCATCCACAGGGGAGATGACTATATCATCCCCAACGGTTCCGATTCTATCCAGGTGGGGGATGATGTTTCCGTCATCACCACCCACAAAAACATCAAGGACATCACCCAGTTTGTTCAGGAAGAAAAATAAAACAAAGCCCCCTTCTCGAAAGTCAAGAAGGGGGTTTTCATATCCGGTTAATGTTCAAAGGCAGGAGGCAAATGAGTTAGTGAGCGTGGGACAGGTGAGTTGTGATAACTTCAAGCACGTCCCGATACACTTCTTCCTTATCCAGATCAAAAAGAAGTTCATGACGGGAGTGTTCATAGACCTTCTCAAAAATTTGAGAGAAGCCCCAATTTCTGAGGGCATTTTTGATCTCTTCAGGGCCTCCGTCTTCGGGACGAGGACAGGGGTCACCCTTCCCGCGAAAGAGATGGATAGGGAGGTCGTGGGAGATCATCTCTTCAGAAGAAGGCTCCTGGAAACAGGCTCGAGTCAGGAGATAGAGGTCTAAAAAACCCCGATTTGTAAAAGGAAAACCGCAAAGAGGGTCGGCAATATAGGCTGCCACATTTTCCGGATCACAGGAAATCCAGTCCAAATCAGTATTTCGATTCGGAATGGACTGGGCATAGTCCGAAAAAGTAAGCTTCTGTAAAAATACGGAAGGGGCTGTGGGATGAATGGCAGAGAGGATACGGGCCAAGAAGATAGCACCTCCGACTTTGGAATTATTGGCGGGTGGACCGGACAGGAGAAGGAGGTCACAGAAATGAGGACGGGATTGGAGGAGGAAACGAGCATAAAGCGTCCCCATGGAATGAGCAAAGACCAGGAAAGGTAGATCACCCTTATCAAGGGTCTCTATGACGTGGATCAAATCACCTGTTTGTACCAGGTAACCGGACTCGGAGGCAAAGTAGCCCAGGTGTCCATCCACCAGGGTATCCCCGTGTCCCCGCCAGTCCATGGTATAGACCTCCAGCTCCTGCCGGGCAAGAAATTTGGCAAAATGGCGGTAACGTCCCCGATGTTCGCACATCCCGTGGAGGATAAGCAGGCGAGCTCTTGCCGGACCTTCCATCGGATGGAATTTGGTCAGGTGGATAGGAATCCGGTCATGGAGGGATTCAATCGTGAAATTTTCAATCATCATCTCTTCCTTTCTTATCTGTGTTATACCTTTGCTATTTAACTTGTAAAATCATCGTCATCAAGACCGTCTTGGAAAAACTAGAAAAGACTTGAATGGTCAGGATCTTTTGCATATAATAAATCTATTCCCTTTGGAAAAGTAGCTCAGTTGGTTAGAGCATCACGTTCACATCGTGGGGGTCCAGGGTTCGAGTCCCTGCTTTTCCAGGCTGATGAAATGCCCATTCCCTTGATTTCAATGGATTGGGCATTTTTTATTTTTGCAAAATCAAGATTTTCTGTCAGTTTTCATAGTCATATCATATCATGTGTCCTTTACAGGAAGGGGGAATTGTAGTAGAATATGACTAAGTTAAATATTTATCAAGTGAATCCCATTTCCGAACCCAAAGAAATATTGGGTTCGTGCGTATGTTATCGTTGGGAAGGGCATGTGTGACAGGGACCTCAAGGTCCGGAAAGGGAGTAAATAATGTCTGAAAGAATCTTTATCACTGGTGCTGTCAGAACAGCAGTCGGAACCATGGGTGGGGCACTTTCAACGGTACCCGCGAAGAAATTAGCTGAAATTGTTATTAAAGAATCCTTAAACCGTGCAGGAATTAAGCCCGAAGATGTTGATTTTGTCTATATGGGCAACGTTCTTCAGGGTGGAGCCGGGCAAAACGTTGCTCGTCAGGCTTCCGTCAATGCCGGAATTCCCGTAACCACCCCGGCCGTCACGCTGAATATTCTATGCGGGTCCGGTCTTGAAGCTGTTAATACCGGTGCTCGGATGATTAAAACCGGCGATGCAGACGTTGTCGTTTGCGGCGGAACAGAAAATATGTCCATGGCTCCTTATCTTCTGACCAACGGCCGTTATGGATACCGGATGGGCGATGCCAAGATTATCGACTCCATGACCCACGATGCTTTAACCGATGCCTTCAATAACTATCACATGGGTATCACCGCTGAAAACATTGCTGAAAAGTGGGGATATTCTCGTGAAAAATTGGATGAATATGCTGTCATGTCCCAGAACCGGGCAGAGAAGGCACAGAAGGCCGACGTCTTCCAGGAGGAGATCGTTCCTGTTGAAGTAAAGAAGAGAAAGGAAACCATCACCTTTAATAAGGATGAAGGAATCCGCTATGGTCAGACCATGGAATCGGTCGCCAGACTCAGACCTGCCTTCAAGGAAGGCGGCGTTGTTACTGCCGGTAACTCCTCAGGAATCAACGACGGAGCAGCTTGCGTCATTCTGATCTCCGAATCCAAGATGAAGGAACTGGGGGTCAAGCCTCAGGTTGAGTATATTGATGGAGCAGTTGGCGGTGTTGATCCGGCCATCATGGGAACCGGTCCTATTGAAGCCACCAAGAGATTGATGAAGAAGCTGGATTGCGACATCAATGCTTTCGATTTGGTCGAAGCAAATGAGGCTTTCGCTGCTCAGTCCCTGGTTTGCATGGAAGAATTAGGTCTCGACCCTGAAAAGACCAACGTTAACGGTGGTGCTATCGCCATCGGTCACCCCGTTGGTTGCTCCGGTGCCCGGATTCTGGTCACCTTGATTTATGAATTCCTCCGCCGCAAGGAAGCCAAGGAAGCCCTCGCTACCCTCTGCGTGGGCGGTGGAATGGGCGTAGCCACAGCCATTAAAAAGGTCGAAGAATAAAACGCGAGAGGGGAGTGAAGCCTTTCACTCCCCTTCTTACTGTAAGGAGGCACCATGGAATATATTAAATATGATGTCCAAGACCAGGTTGGGGTGATCACCATTGACCGTCCCAAGGCACTCAATGCCTTAAATGATCAAGTCCTTAAGGAATTGGAAGAGACCTTTGACCAGGTTAATCAAGAAGAAATTCGTTGCCTGATCATTACCGGGTCAGGAGATAAGTCCTTCGTAGCGGGTGCAGATATTGCCCAAATGAAGGATTTTGATGAGAAAGAGGGTAAGGATTTCGGCCTTCTTGGAAACAAGATTTTCCGAAAAATCGAAACTTTCCCCATCCCCGTCATTGCAGCCATCAACGGTTTTGCTTTGGGCGGTGGTAACGAACTGGCCATGTCCTGCGACATCCGCTACTGTTCTGAAAACGCCCTCTTCGGCCAGCCGGAAGTGGGATTGGGAATTACGGCGGGCTTCGGTGGGACCCAACGTCTGGCTCGGGTGATCGGGTCCATGTCCAAGGCCAAGGAACTTCTCTACACTGCCAAAAATATCAAGGCGGAGGAAGCCAAGGAGATCGGCCTGGTCTCTGCTGTCTTCCCTCAGGAAGACCTTATGGCCCAGGCCATGAAAACCGCCCGGCGGATTGCCGGAAATGCACCTATTGCTGTCCGCAACACGAAAGCAGCCCTCCTCCAGGGGATTGAAGAACCCATGGATAAGGCCATGGAAACCGAAGCCGGCTATTTCGGCAACTGCTTTGACTCGGAGGACCAGGTGGAAGGCATGTCCGCTTTCCTGGAAAAGCGGAAGGAGAAAAACTTCCAAAATAAATAGATTTCTTTTTTCGGCAGATGGATCACCGAAAAGAATATAACTTTTGACCAATAAAGGAGGAACCATGAAAGTTGGAGTAATCGGTGCTGGAACGATGGGCTCTGGAATTGCCCAGGCTTTTGCACAAAAAGGACATGACATCATGCTCTCGGATATTAAAATTGAGTTTTCCGAGGGTGGAAAGGCAAAAATCAAAAAAGGTTTGGACCGCAGAGTCCAAAAAGGAAAGATGGACCAGGCGGATGCCGATGCTATCGTCAACCGGATCACCCCTTGCCTGAACGACAAATTGGATGACTGCGACCTCATCGTCGAAGCTGCCATCGAAAACATGGCCATCAAAAAGGAAACCTTCAAGAAACTGGATGAGACGGTTAAGAAGGACTGCATCTTCGCATCCAACACTTCTTCCTTATCTGTTACGGAGATCGGTGCCGGTCTCTCCCGTCCCTTGATCGGGATGCATTTCTTCAATCCTGCTCCGGTCATGAAGCTGGTTGAGGTCATTCCCGGAATCAACACTCCTCAGGAAACTGTTGATAAAATTGTCTCTATCTCCGAGGATTTGGGCAAGACCCCTGTTGTGGTGAAGGAAGGCCCCGGGTTCGTGGTCAACCGGATCCTGGTTCCCTATATTAATGAAGGCATTTCCATCTTAGAAGATGGCCTGGCTAAGCCGGAAGACATTGACACCGCCATGAAGCTCGGTGCCAACCATCCCATGGGCCCCCTGGAACTCGGCGACCTCATCGGTTTGGATGTTGTCCTGGCCATCATGGAAGTCCTCTACAATGAATTTGGTGACTCCAAGTACCGCCCTGCTCCTCTCCTGAGAAAGATGGTTCGCGGCGGACGTCTGGGTCGGAAGACCGGCCAAGGTTTCTTTGACTACAGCAAATAAAGGTCTATTATGGTAAATAAGGATAAAGGGCATAATTATGCCCTTTATCCTTGATTATGTAGGTCCATGAATAATAGGAGGAATCTATGGAATTTGATCTGAATGTGATGAAAGAGATGGAGGAGATGCGTCAGATGTTCCGCAAGTTCGCGGAAACTGAAGTGGAACCTCTTGCCGTGGAAATTGATGAGACCCATGAATTTCCCATGGAGAACGTCAAGAAGATGCAGAAGCTCGGCTATTTCGGCATTCCTTTCCCCGAAGAATTAGGCGGTGAAGGCGGATCTGAACTGCTCTATGCCATCCTGGTGGAAGAGTTAGCTCGGGTTTGTGCGTCGACCTCGGTCATCGTATCGGCACATACCTCTCTTTGCGGCGGTGCTTTAATGCGTTTTGCCAATGAGGAACAAAAAGAAAAATACTTACGTCCTCTTGCTTCCGGTGAAAAGCTGGGTGCTTTCGGTTTGACCGAGCCCAATGCCGGAACCGACGCTTCCGGTCAGCAGACCGTAGCCGTCAAGGACGGAGATGAATATATTCTGAATGGAACCAAAATCTTTATCACCAATGCTGGAGCAGCGGATACTTTCATCGTTTTCGCTATGACCGACCGGTCCAAGGGAACCCACGGTATTTCCGCTTTCATCGTGGAGAAGGGTACCCCCGGGTTTGACATTGGTACTGTCGAAAAGAAGATGGGTATCCACGCTTCTTCCACCTGCGAACTGATCTTCCGTGACTGCCGCATTCCTGCAGAAAACCTCCTGGGCAAGGAAGGAAGAGGCTTCCCCATCGCCATGCAGACTCTGGACGGCGGACGTATCGGAATTGCCGCTCAGGCCCTGGGAATTGCTCAAGGTGCCTTTGACCGGACCGTACAGTACGTCAAAGAACGTGAGCAGTTTGGTCGTCCCCTGGCCAAATTCCAGAACACCCAGTTCATGTTAGCCAAGATGGCCACGGAAATTGAAGCCGCCCGCCTCCTGGTTTATAAGGCTGCCATTGCCCATGATACCAAGGATCGCTTCTCTGAAGAGGCTGCCATGGCGAAACTTAAGGCTTCCCGGACCGCCATGTGGGTGACCACCGAATGCGTTCAGCTCCACGGTGGCTACGGCTACATCCAGGAATACCAGGTTGAACGCATGATGCGTGATGCCAAGATCACCGAAATTTATGAAGGAACTTCCGAGGTCATGGAAATGGTCATCGGCGGTGCCGTTTTAGCGAGAGCAAAATAGAGGAAGGAGCCAACATGAAAATTCTTGTTTGTGCAAAACAGGTTCCGGATACAACCGAGATGAAGATTGATCCGGAGACCAATACTCTGATTCGTCGTGGTGTTCCCAGCATTCTGAATACCTATGATTCCTATGCTTTAGAGCAGGCCCTTCAACTGAAGGACAAGGATCCTGAAAACACCAAAGTTGTTGTGGTTTCCATGGGTCCCCCTCAAGCCGAAGGTATGCTCAGAGATTGCTTAGCTGTTGGTGCCGATGAAGCCTATCTGGTCACCGACCGGAAATTCGGTGGGTCCGACACCCTGGCTACTTCCTATATCCTGTCCCAGGCGGTTGAAAAGCTTCAGGAAAAGGACGGCCCCTTCGATGCCATCTTCTGCGGCAAGCAGGCGATCGATGGCGATACCGCTCAAGTTGGTCCCGAGCTGGCCGAGCACATGGACATCCCTCAGATCACCTATGGTCTCAGTGTTGATGTGAAGGACGGCAAGGCAGTCATCGAAAGAGAGTTGGATTCCTGCCACCAGATCGTGGAAACCCAGATGCCCTTCCTGGCTACCTTCAATAAAACGGACGAACTCCGTTATGCCCGCGTCCGCAATGCCCTTCACTCGAAGAAAGCGGAAATCAAGTATCTGACCTTCGATGAATTCCCCAACATCGATACCACGGCTATCGGACTCAAGGGGTCCCCGACCAGAGTGGTGAAGTCATATACACCGGAAAGCCACAAAGAAGGCATTCGAATCCAAGAAGCAGATCCCAACCTGGCTGCCAAGCGTCTGGTTTCTGCAATGGAACATGCCAAGGTACTGTAGGAGGTAGTCCATGACAGAATATAACAATATGTGGGTCATTACCGAATTAAAAGAAGATGGAACACCGGCAAACGTCAGCCTTGAGCTTTTGACCACGGCTCTTTCTCTGGCTGAAAAGGTGGGGGAGAAAGTCTACTCCGTTCTCATCGGTTCCGACTTGGACCAGGCCCAGGAAGTTTGCAAGAACTATGGTGCTGATGGTGTTGTTCTCGTCAAAGGTGATGTCTATAAAGAATACAATACGGAAGTTTACACCCATGCCATTGAGGAACTGGTGAAAAAACACCACCCCAGAACCATGTTCATCGGGGCGACCAACCAAGGCCGTGACCTGGGTCCCCGGGTTTCTTCCCGTCTCAAAACCGGTCTGACGGCAGACTGCACAGAGCTGGACATCGATACGGAAAACCACAATATCCTTTGGACCCGTCCTGCTTTCGGCGGTAACCTCATGGCCCAGATTATCTGTGCCGACCATCGTCCCCAGATCGGTACCGTCCGTCCCGGTGTCTTCCAGTCCATCCGCGTGGAGCCCAAAGCGGAATTCGATGTGATTCAAGAGACCATCGACTTCCCCGAAGATAAGATCCGGACTCGTGTCCTGGATACCATCCATGAAGAAGCCGGAGATGAAGTGAACCTCCTTGAGGCGGACATCATCGTATCCGGTGGACGTGGACTTGGGGACCCCAAGAACTTCGACCTCATCGAAAAATTGGCTAAGGCTCTCGATGGTACTGTTGGTGCTTCTCGTGCTGCTGTCGATGCCGGTTGGATTACCCACTCCCACCAGGTCGGTCAGTCCGGTAAGACCGTCAAGCCTCAAGTTTACATCGCTGTCGGTATCTCCGGTGCCATCCAGCACTTAGCCGGTATGCAGAACTCCGACTATATCATCGCCATCAACAAGGATCCTGAAGCACCTATTTTCAAGGTTGCTGATATTGCCCTGGTTGGTGACCTCTTCGAAATTGTTCCTGAGCTCACCAAGGAAATCGAAGATTACAATGCCAGAAAGAATTAAGTTGCTTTTCATTAAAAGAAGAGAGAAGTGCAAAATCTGCACTTCTCTCTTTTTTTGACCAGGCACATTAAGGGTGACCCTAGCTGGGGCTCAAATCTGTTGCCAGCCTGGGAACAGCTTTTTATTTCTTGGTAGAAAAGACCAGGAAGCGTTGACCCAGGTAATTCAGGCCCACGAAGAGGACCATGCCGACCACCATGGCAGTATTTTCAACGAACTTAAGGTCCTGACCCTGCATAATTCTCATGACCAGGGGTTTGGCCAGACCATAGGCAAGGAAGTAACAGATGGTAATGTTGATGATAAATTTTACCACCTCTTGCCAGGATTTCTCCTTGGATTGAAAAGTGAAGTATTTATTCAAAAAGAAAGAAAGGATGGATCCCAGAATGTAGTTGAGTGCCGAGGAGAGCCAGTAGGATGCGGAAAAAACATTATAGGCCAGGAACATGACCCCGGTTCCACAAAGAGTATTAATGATTCCGACCAGGATGAATTTTACAGTAGTTTGGTCAAAAAGTCTTGCCTTGCATTTAGACTTTTCGACATTGTTCTTTATTGGCATAGTTAACTCCTTAAGAGAGCCTGGGAAAGTCTCTCTATACCGATCTTATCCTCCATTATTGTAAAGGAAAAGAGGATGAAGACCAAATTTTTGGCAAAGGATTTCTCTATATGGAGAGTTTTATGCTACAATTCTTATAGATAGAAATTATGAGAATTTTTTATTTTTATAAAGAAAAAGGATAAGATGATGACGATAAAGAAGCAAAACAAGCAAGGAAATCGGAAGGGGAAGAAGGCGGAGATTCCCGTCAGGGAGGAAGAAAAACAGGCCTTAGAGAATGATCTGGCTCCTGAGATCATCAGTAAACTTAAAGCAGTCAAGGATGAAGGGGACGAGAATACATATGATTTAAGTGAATATAAAGTCCTGGTAGAGTTTTTGGGAAAATTCCTGGGCCCTGATTATGAAATCCTCCTCCACGATGTTTCTAAGCTTCCTAATTCTGTGGTAGCTATTGCCAACCCTCTATCCGGCAGGGAGGTGGGGTCTCCAATTACGGAGCTGGGCCTCCGGATCATTCAAGAGAAGATGTACCAGAGCCGGGACTATTATGTCAACTACCAGGGTCGACGGGGAAATGATCACTATCGGTCCTCCTCGTTCTTCATCAAAGATGACCAAGGCGAACTGGTTGCCCTTCTCTGTATCAACTTCACGGATGCCCGCTTTTTGGAGGAATTCGACCGTTTGCAGAAGATCATCCACCCCAAGGATTGGGTTAACCCGGCAGCAAGTGACCGGGTCAGCCGGGGGCAGACCTTTGACCAGGTTAACCAGGAGGGAGGGATTGAAGAATTCCACTCGAATATCGATGAACTCATGGTCAATATTTTTGAGGACGTTATTGAGGGGAACCCTATTCCTATCGGTTATATGAAACAGGAAGATCGACTTGAAGTCACCAGGAAGCTGGACGCTCGGGGGATGTTCCGGATGAAGGGGGCAGTCAATTTCGTTGCGGATAAATTGGACTGTTCGGTTGCTACAGTCTATCGGTATCTAAATATGATCAACTGGCAGGAGTAATTCCTGCCGGTTTTTTCTTTTGTTTTTATTGTCTGAACATAGGATGTATACTATACTATTCCAAATAGGAATAGTTACTATGAGAATTTAGAAACGTTTTCTTTATCTTCTTGTGATACTATGACAGTAGGTAAATGTTCCCACTTACCTGAGTAAACTTATTTCGATCATCCTAAAAGCTATGGTCAGAGGGTGGTTTTTAGCAATTCAGCTCAGGTGCTTGCTTACATAGAAAACGTTTATTAATTTATTATTTTACGCTCTAATCAAGCGTGAGAGAATGCGGTGAAGAAAGGAGACATCATGGAAAAAAAGAACCTGAAACTCGACACGATTGCAGTACACGGAGGTTATGAACCGAATAAATATGGGGCACTGGCCACCCCGATTTATCAAACCTCCACTTTCATCTTTGATAACTGCAATCAAGGCGGTAACCGGTTTGCCGGAAAAGAAGAAGGCTATATTTATGGTCGTTTGGGAAACCCCACTGTTGCCAATGCAGAGAGAAAGGTTGCCTTGCTTGAAGGTGCAGAAGCGGCTGTCGGTACAGCCTCCGGAATGGGTGCCATTGCATCTACACTATGGGCCTTCCTTTCCGCCGGTGACCACATCATCGCCTCGGAAGTTCTTTATGGCTGCACCTTCGCTTTGATGAATGAAAGCCTGACCCGGATGGGCGTAGAAGTTTCCTTCATCGACACAACCGATCCGAAGAACGTTGAAAAGGCCATGAAAGACAACACGAAGATTGTCTACATAGAAACGCCGGTTAATCCCACCATCGGCTTGGCTGACATCAAAGCCATTGCTGACATTGCCCACAAGAAAGAAGGCGTCCGGGTTGTCGTTGATAACACCTTTGCCACTCCGGTTTGTCAGAAGCCTTTGGAATTGGGGGCTGACATTGTTGTCCACTCAGCGACTAAGTATCTCAACGGCCACGGTGACGTGATTGCCGGATTTGCTGTTGGTTCTGCGGAAGATATGACAACCGTTCGTTTCGTTGGAGTCAAGGACTGCACCGGTTCTGTCATGTCTCCTTTCCAGGCCTATCTCATTATTCGTGGAATGAAGACCCTCGGTGTCCGTGTCCGTCAGCACTGTGCCAATGCACAGAAGGTGGCCGAATTCCTCGAAGGTCATGACAAAGTTGAACGCGTCATTTATCCGGGTTTGGACTCCTTCGACCAGAAGAAATTGGCTGATCGTCAGATGAAGCTCCCCGGTGCCATGATTTCCTTCATGGTTAAGGGCGGCCTGGAAGACGCCAAAAAGGTGATGGACTCCGTCAAGGTATGCACACTGGCTGTTTCCCTGGGCGACTGCGAAACCCTGATTGAACATGCAGCTTCTATGACCCACTCCACCTACTCTCCTGAGGAATTGGAAAAGGCCGGCATCCCTGTCAACCTGATCCGTCTCTCAGTCGGTCTGGAAGATCCTGAAGATATTATCGCTGACCTTGACCAGGCTCTCAACCAGCTCTAAAGCGGGAAAACGAGATGTTCAAGAGGCAGGAGCCTCTATATGAAGAATAGGGGACATGAGGGATGAGACTCCAACAGCTCTACTACCTCCTGGTGCTCTACCAGTCAGATACCATGGTGGATGCCGCCAACAAATGCTATGTCACCCAACCGACGATTTCCAAGGCCATCAAAAGCCTGGAGGAGGAGCTCGGGATCGAGATCCTCCTCCGCGGAAACCAGCGGAGGGTTGCCTTTACGGAAGAGGGGGAGGATCTGGCTGAAACAGCTAAGTCAATCATATTTGAACTGGAAACGATCCGGTCGACCTTCTCAAAAAAAAAGGACAGTCGACTTCGGGTCTCCGCCCAGCATTTTGTCCATGTTGTCAATGCCTTTTCAGACCTCATTACCAGATATCAGGATACGGATTATGATTTTGAACTTCGTGAAGTGACGACAAAAGGAGCCATCTCCGAGGTAGAATCCGGATTAGCGTCTATCGGCATTATCTCCATGGCAACGGAGACTGAGCGGGAAATCCTGAAATATTTAAGGGACCGTTTCCTTGATTTCCACCGGTTGGGGGAATACGCCTATGCCGTCTTTCTCAGCAAGGATCACCCTTTAGCCGATGCAAAAGAGCTTTCCTTAGAGGAGCTTCTCCCTTATCCCTATATCTGCTATTCGCAAACGGACTCGGCCCACTCATTTTTAGAAGAAGGAATTCGCCCTGATTCAAAACAGACCATCCGAGTTTCGGATAGGGACACCATCTATCAGATTCTCTCCGACCACCGGGCCTATACCATCGGGTCGGGAATCATTTCCTCACGGGGGGATGATCGTCTGACTTCGGTTCCCCTGGAATCTTCCTCGGGAATCCTTCAGATCGGGTGGATTGCTTCCAAGGACCATCGAGTAACAAAACTCGAAAAAGAATTTATTGACTTATGTCAAAGCTACATACAGTCTTCAGATCCGAAGACTTCCTAAGAGGAGGAATTTATGAATAATAATAATCAACCGCAGAGAAGCTCAGGTGTTTCTCTACTCCCCTTTTTAATTTTTGTTGGCCTATACTTAGGCATAGGTATTTATCTGTCCACCAAGGGCGTGGAGATGGCCTTCTACCAGTTCCCCATCCTGGTTGCCTGTTTGATCGGTATTCTTTCCGCCTTCTTCCTTCATAAGGGAGATATGAGTAGCAAGCTCAACCACCTGGTCGCCGGTATGGGTGATACGGACATTATGATCATGTGCCTGATCTACCTCCTGGCCGGTGCCTTTTCCGCTTCCGCCGATGCTATTGGCGGCGTAAAATCCACGGTTAACTTGGCTCTGACCTACATCCCGGCTCAATTCCTCGTTGCCGGTGTCTTTATCATCTCAGCTTTTCTCTCCCTGGCTATGGGAACTTCTATGGGAACCATTGGAGCCGTTGTGCCCATCGCCGTTCCATTAGCCGTTGCTTCGAAATTGAATATCTACCTCATGGTCGGTGCTGTTCTCGGCGGAGCGATGTTTGGTGATAACCTCTCCGTCATTTCGGACACCACCATCGCAGCCACCCGGTCCCAAGGCGTAGAGATGCAGGATAAGCTCCGGATGAACTTCAAGATGGCTGTTCCGGCAGCTGTTATTACTGTGATCCTCCTTCTTGTTCTCGGTCGTCCGGAGACAACACCTGCGATTAAAGAATTTGATTTTAATATTGTTAAGATCATCCCTTATCTCTTTGTTCTCATCTCCGCATTATGCGGTATGAACGTCTTTGTTGTTCTGGCCGGCGGGGTAGTCCTGAACGGGATCATCGGCATTGCCACCGGAGCCATCGGCTTCATCGAATTCACCGGTGCCATGGGCAAAGGTATGATGGGAATGGCCGAAATCTTCATCCTTTCCATCTTAGTTGGCGGCTTGGCTTCCATGTGCCGGGCTGATGGCGGTTTCAACTGGTTGATCCGGAAACTCTCCTCCGGCGTGAAATCCTCCGCTTCCGCCCAGCTGGCCATCGGCGGTCTGGTCTCCCTGGTTGACCTGGCTGCGGCAAACAACACGGTTGCCATTATCATCTCCGGCCCTATTGCCAAGGACCTCTCCAATGACTTCAAAGTTGACCCCAGACGGTCAGCCTCCCTCCTGGATGCTTTCTCCTGTGTTTTCCAGGGAATCATCCCCTACGGTGCTCAAGTTCTTTTGGCCATCTCCTTAACTTCTGAAAAGGCCGGTGTGATCCTTAACCCCTTACAGATTATTCCTAACGTTTGGTACTGCCTGCTCCTGGCTGTCTTCCTGATCCTCTCCATCTTCGTGCCTTATGCTGATGGAGCGATCAAGAAGGATCCCTGGAACTACGAATATGACTGCAAGGAAAGTGAAGTGGAAGAGAAGAAGCGGAACCTGGCTTCTGAAAAGACCATCTAAATCTTAATATTGAAGTGAAGTGTAGAAGTCCGTTTTTCCTGGAGGCTTCTGACGACTGCGATAAAGAAGCCTTTTTTGAGAAAGACGATCATTCTCAAAAAGGCTTCTTTTGCTTTATTTTGAGAAATTTTTCTAAAATTTTACAGGAAAACGTAGGAAAACGGTTGACGAATGTGGAATTTTGATTTATGATGATAAAGAATTCCAATGTTTAGAAATATTTATCAGATCCCCGTAGATAATTATGGAGATCTGACGAGTAGTTCTTTACTATTGGGGAATAATCAACGCTCTAACGGCAGGTGATCAGCCGCTTAACGAAAAGGAGAATACCATGACCAAAGTAATTGCTACTGAAAATGCCCCTCAAGCTATCGGCCCCTATTCCCAAGGGTTGGTAGTAGGAAACATGGTGATGACCTCCGGTCAGATCCCCCTGAATCCCAAGACAGGGGAAATGGCCGACACCATTGAAGAACAGACCAAGCAATCCCTGACCAACGTCAAAGCCATTCTCGAAGAGGGCGGTTCCTCCATGGAAAAAGTGGTTCATACTACCGTCTTCCTCCAGGACCTCAATGACTTTACCGCGATGAATGAAGTCTATGCAACCTTCTTTACCGGAATCCTGCCGACCCGGTCCTGCGTCCAGGTGGCAAAACTGCCAAAGGGTGCAAAGGTAGAAATTGAAGCCACCGGAACTATCGACTAATATCTCGTTTAAGATGTCTCTTTTTTGAATAACTTTGAGAGGAGAAAATATGGCTAGACCTAGAAAATCGATGGATGGGAATACGGCTGCCTCGCACGTTTCTTATGCTTTTAGCGATAATGCCATCATTTACCCGATCACTCCATCATCCCCAATGCCTGAACTGATCGATAAATGGTCAGCAAACGGGCGAGAGAATGTCTTTGGCAACCAGGTTACGGTTACCGAAATGCAATCCGAAGCGGGTGCTTCCGCTTCCGTCCACGGTGCCCTCCAAGGCGGTGCTTTAACCACCACCTATACCGCATCCCAGGGTCTTCTCCTGATGATTCCTAACCTCTATAAGATGGTTGGTGAACGTCTCCCCGGTGTGGTCCATGTAGCTGCCCGCTCCATCTCCACCTCCACCATCAACATGTATGGTGACCACCAGGATGTCATGGCCTGTCGCCAGATCGGCCTTGGCATGTTGGCCGAGGGTTCGGTTCAGGAAATCATGGACCTGGCTCCCGTTGCTCACCTTGCCGCCATTGAAGCCCGGATCCCCTTCATGAACTTCTTTGATGGTTTCCGGACCTCCCACGAAATCCAGAAAATCGAAGTCTGGGACTACAAAGACCTGGCAGATATGCTGGATATGGATGCGGTTGATGACTTTAAGAACCGGTCCCTGAACCCGGAACGTCCTGTGGAACGCGGGGTCTTCGAAAAATCCGGCTACTTCCAGAGACAGGAAGCCCAGAACATTGCTTACGACAAGCTCCCTGAGATTGTTGAAAAATATATGAACATGGTCAACGAAAAGATCGGTACCGACTATGCCCCCTTCACCTACTATGGTGATCCCGAAGCAGAGATCGTCACGGTCCTCATGGGCTCCGGTACGGATACCATGGAAGAAACTGTCCGTGTTCTCAATAAATCCGGCAAGAAGTACGGCGTGATGAAGATCCACCTCTACCGTCCTTTCTCCGCCAAGCACTTCCTTTCCAAACTCCCCAAGACGGTCAAGACCATCGTGGCTCTGGACCGGACCAAGGAAAGAGGATCCGTGGCAGAGCCGATCTACCTGGATGTCCAGCAGGTTGTTGCCGAAGCCGGACTCAACATCAAGGTCATCGGCGGCCGCTACGGCTTAGGTCAGAAAGATACGACTCCGGCCATGTTCAAGGGTGTCTATGATAACGCTGAACAGGCTGAACCCAAGAACCACTTCACCGTCGGTATCCATGATGATGTGACCCATACCTCCCTGGAGTGGGATCCCTCTTTTGTTGCTCGCGATGAATCCACCATGCGGTGCAAGTTCTGGGGCGTTGGTGGCGATGGTACTGTCGGTGCCAACAAATCCGCTATCAAGATCATCGGGGACAACACCGACAAGTTTGTCCAGGGCTATTTCGACTATGATGCCAAGAAGTCCAATGGTCTTACGGAATCTCACCTCCGTTTCTCCGACAACCCCATCCACTCCGCTTACCTGCTTGATGAAGCGGACTTCATCTCCTGCTCACCCCAGGCTTATGTGGAAACCTACGACCTGGTTAAGCAGCTGAAAGAGGGCGGGACCTTCCTTCTGAATACCATTTGGTCTGACGAAGAATTGGAAGAAAAACTTCCCGGCCAGCTCAAGAGAGACATCGCCAGAAAGAACATTGAGTTCTATACCATCAATGCTTCCAAGGTTGCCGAAGAAGTCGGATTGGGACAGCGGGTTAACATGGTCATCCAGACCGCTTTCTTCGCCCTCTCCAAGGTTCTTCCCATTGATGATTCCATCAAATACCTGAAGAAATCCATCGTTGACTCCTATGGTCACAAGGGTGAAGACATCGTCAACATGAACTATCAGGCCGTTGATAAGGCCCTTGAGGAACTCCATAAAGTGGAAGTTCCTGCTGCATGGAAAGAGGCGGAGGACACCGTGAAAGATTATGGCGAAGAGCCTGAATTTATCACAAAAATGGTTCGTCCCATCATCAACCTGAAAGAGGACGACCTGCCTGTTTCCACCTACCTGCCCTACGATGACGGTACCTATATGTCCGGAACTTCACGCTTTGAGAAGCGGGGCATTTCTCTCCATGTCCCTGAGTGGCATCCTGAAAACTGCATCCAGTGTAACTCCTGCTCCTATGTCTGCCCGCACGGCACGATCCGTCCTTTCCTCCTCACCGAAGAAGAAAAGGCCAATGCACCTGAAGGCTTTGAGACCATTCCTGCCAACGGCAAGAACTTCAAGGGTTATGAATACCGGATCCAGGTGGCAACCTATGACTGCTTGGGCTGCGGAAACTGTGCCGACATCTGCCCGGCCAAGGAAAAAGCCCTGACCATGGAAGAAGCGGGTCCACAGAGAGAAGCGCAGAAAGAAAACTGGACCTATGCGGATGAAGTGGTTGGCTATAAAGGCAACTTGGCTGAACCCAACAATCCCAAGAACTCCCAGTTCCGTCAACCCTATCTGGAATTCAATGGTGCCTGTGCCGGCTGCGGCGAGTCACCCTATGCCAAGCTCATCACCCAGCTCTATGGTGACCATATGATCATCGCCAACGCCACCGGCTGTTCCTCCATCTGGGGATCATCCGTACCTTCCATGCCCTATTGCAAGGATCCCGAAGGTCGCGGACCCGCATGGGCCAACTCCCTCTTCGAGGATGCTGCTGAATATGGATACGGAATGGCTCTGGCACAGAAGTCCAACCACAGTCTCCTGACCAAGTACATGAACAAGTTCATTGAACTCGACGTCTACTCGCCTCTCAATGACCTCTTCAAGGAATGGCTCGACCTGGGTAAGGACTACGATAAGTCAAGAGAAGTCGCTGACAAGATTATTGAAGAAGCCGGAAAGGGCGTTGACAACAAGGAAGCCCAAGACTTGGTTGATCGGATCCTGTCCTTGAAAGACTACCTGGCCCAGAAATCCGTATGGATCTATGGTGGTGATGGTTGGTCATATGACATTGGATTTGGCGGTCTGGACCACGTCCTCGCTTCCGGCGAAGACATCAACGTCATGGTCTTCGATACCGAAGTTTACTCCAATACCGGCGGTCAGTCCTCTAAGGCAACCCCACTTGCCGCAGTCGCCAAGTTCGCTGCCTCCGGTAAGAAGGTCCGCAAGAAAGACCTGGGTCTCATGATGACCTCCTACGGCTATGTCTACGTTGCTCAGGTTGCCATGGGTGCCAACAATATGCAGACCCTGAAGGCCATCCGTGAAGCGGAAGCTTACAATGGACCTTCCCTGATTATCGGCTATGCACCGTGCATTAACCACGGCCTCAAGTGCGGAATGGGTAAGACCCAGGAGCGTGAGAAACTGGCCGTTGAAGCAGGTTATTGGCATATGTGGAGATTCAACCCTGAATGGGCAGAAGAAGGGAAGAACCCCTTCGTCCTGGATTCCAAGGAGCCCACTGGTGACTTCCAGGAATTCCTCCAGGGCGAGGTTCGTTACGCTTCTTTGAAGAGAGAATTCCCTGAATTCGCTGATGAACTTTATGCCGCAGCGGAAAAGGCAGCGAAGGAACGCTATGCTGCTTACCTGGACAAGCTGGAACAAGGGGCAGAAACCGCTTCTGAAGCTTAAGTTAAGACATAAGCAAAGAGGTCAAGCTATCAACAGATAAGGCTTGCCTCCTTAAAGACAAGGCAGGGGAGGGAACTCTCCTGCCCGGGTCTTTAAGATTAATCTTGATTTGCTATTTTTTTATGAAAACCTTATACTTACTGTAATGAATGAATCGGGTGTACTGATCCAAGATTAGCGGATCTAGGGAGGATCAAGAATGATCAATCTGGAAATGATTCAAGAAGCCCAAAAGCTGTTAAAGGGGGTTGCCCGTAAAACACCGCTTGAAAAAGCCCCAACAATTGGAGATCACATTTGGATTAAGGCTGAAAACCTTCAATTAACCGGTGCTTTCAAAATTCGCGGAGCCTTTAACAAAATTGCTCATCTGAGCAAGGAAGAAGCGGCACATGGTGTCATCGCCTGCTCAGCAGGAAACCATGCCCAGGGGATCGCTTATTCCGCCACTCAGCAGGGGATTAAGTCGGTCATCTGCATGCCGGCCGATGCTCCTCTCATGAAGGTAGAGGCGACCAAGAATTACGGTGCAGAAGTCGTTTTAGTTCCCGGCGTTTATGATGATGCTCAAGCTGAAGCGGAAAGATTATCCAAGGAAAAAGGCTATACTTTTGCCCATCCTTTTGAAGACCCCTATGTTATGGCCGGTCAAGGGACCATCGGTCTGGAAATTCTTGACCAGCTGGAAGAAGTTGAACAAGTCGTCGTTCCTGTCGGCGGCGGTGGACTCATCTCCGGGATTGCAACGGCGATAAAGTCCCTCAAACCTTCTGTCAAGGTCATCGGCGTTCAATCCGAGAATGTCCCCGCTATGGTGGAATCCTTTAAGAAGGGAAGCCGGGTAACCAGCCCCAACAAAGGAACCATTGCTGACGGCATTCATGTCCTGACACCAGGCCAGGAAACGTTCAAGTGCGTCCAGAAGTATGTGGATGAGATGGTGACCGTCAACGAAGACGAAATCGCCGCTGCCATCGTCAGACTGATGGAAGACCAGAAAACCGTTGCAGAGGGAGCCGGTGCAACCACCGTTGCTGCCTATATGTTCAAGAAGATCGATACTTCCCTCAACACCGTATGTGTGGTTTCCGGCGGAAATGTCGACATCAACCAGCTCCAGCGGACCATCAACCGCGGACTCCACTACGTTGGTCGTCAGCTTATTATCTCCATCAAGCTCCCCGACGCCTCCGGAAACCTCCTCAAAGTTCTCCAGATCATGGCTGATAATAAGGTCAACATTCTGGACATTGAACATCACAGAGGAACAACGGAAACGGAAGTCCAGACGGCCATGGTCACCTTCAGCCTGGAAACGATCGATGGCGAGCATGCCCACAAGCTGCTCGATGCTTTAGACGCTGCGGGATATTCAGTAAAAATTAAATAGTCCATTATTCCTATTTATTCTCAACTCAGCAAAGGAGGGCGTTCCTCGGAACGTAACTACTTATGGCTAATCAAGAAACCAACAAACATGAACACAAAAGATCCTGGGGTCTTCTGCCAAAGCTGATCCTTGCTATTGCAGCAGGTATCGCTATTGGTCTGATCACCAAATCCATGAACTTTGAAGTTCCCGTCCGGATTGCTGCAACCTTCAACTCCATCTTCGGAAACTTCCTGAACTTTGTCATCCCTCTGATCATCGTCGGCTTTATCGTTCCCGGTATTGCTGACCTTGGAGCGGGTGCCGGTAAATCCCTGGCCATCACCGCCGGGATTGCCTATGCGTCCACCATCGTTGCCGGTTCCTTCGCTTATGGCGTTGACTCCCTCCTTTTCCCCAATTTCCTGGAAAAGGGATCCATCATCATGGACAATGCACAAAATGCGGAAGAAACCATGCTGTCCGGTTATTTCACTGTTGAAATGCCACCCCTCATGGGCGTGATGACTGCCCTGATCTTCGCTTTCATTATGGGTCTCGGCATTGCCGTTATCCGTCATGAAGGTCTCAAGTCCATCTTTGACGGCTTTGCTGACATCGTCAGCCGTCTCATCTCTGCCATCATCATCCCCCTCCTGCCCTTCCATATCTTTGGTATTTTTGCCAATATGGCTTATGCAGGAACTGTTGCTCAGATCATGAAGGTTTTCGCGGTTGTATTCCTGATCATTATCGTTATGCACTGGATTATGCTCCTCATTCAGTACTCCATTGCCGGATCTTCCGCAAAAATCAATCCGATCTCCGCTCTGAAAAACATGATCCCGGCCTATATGACCGCTATCGGTACCCAGTCCTCTGCGGCTACCATCCCGGTTACTCTCCAGTGCACAAAGAACAATGACGTTACTCCGCAAATTGCTGACTTCGTCATTCCTCTTTGCGCCACCATCCACCTGGCCGGATCCACCATCACCCTGACTTCCTGCGCCATGGCCGTTATGATGCTGAACGGTTGGGACGTGACCTTCGGTCATATGTTCCCCTTCATCCTCATGCTCGGCGTCACCATGGTTGCTGCTCCTGGCGTTCCCGGTGGTGCGGTTATGGCTGCTCTTGGTGTTCTCCAGTCCATGCTCGGATTTAACGAAAACATGCTGACCCTGATGATTGCCCTGTACATTGCTCAGGACTCCTTCGGAACAGCCTGCAACGTTACCGGCGACGGTGCTATTGCCATCCTGGTTGACTCCATCACCGGCCACAAGCCTCATCTCCAAGCCAAGGCGGAAGCCAACAAATAGTCGATTGCACGATAGAATCTTTCTTATTCCCCATCGAAAGATGGAAACTTACTGAATAATCCCCGAAACCCCGGTAGGCGGATGCCTGCCGGGGTTTTCTTTTCCTGTGGTAAAATGGATGGAAGAAAGACCTGCCTGATTAATGAATGGGACGGAAGGAAAGGAGAGGGGATGAAAGACCGGTGGACCATCCACGCCACGGCAGCATTCGGCCTGGAGGCTGTGGTAAAGAAAGAATGCGAGGATTTGGGATTTGAGGAGGTCCGGGTCGAGGAGGGTCATGTTCTCTTTGAGGGAGGTCCCCGGGAGATTGCCCTGGCCAATATTGCCTTGACTGTGGCGGACCGGGTGGAAGTGGAGGTCGTTCGTTTTTCCTGCCGGGACTTTGACAGCCTCTTTGACCGGATTTGGTGGCTTCCCTGGGCAGAAATCCTCCCCGAAAATGCCCGCTTTCCGGTCTCAGCCCATACGGTCAAGTCCAAATTGGCTTCACCCTCTGATATTCAATCCATTGCCAAGAAAGCTATCGTGGAAAAGCTCAGGGAAAGCTATCATCGAGAAATCTTCACCGAAGACGGTTGTCTCTTTCCTGTGGAAATCCGGATTCGTAAAGACCTCTGCCAGGTCCTTCTGGATACGACGGGGGAGGGGCTTTTCAAGCGGGGCTACCGGAAGGAAAAGGGGCCGGCCCCTCTGAAAGAAACCCTGGCGGCCGGTCTGGTCAAGCTCTCCTACTGGACCCCGGACCGTCCTCTTTTTGACCCCTTCTGTGGCTCCGGAACAATATTGATTGAAGCAGCCCGGATGGCCCGGAAGATTGACCCCGGTCTCGACCGGGACTTTCTTGCCATGGCTTGGCCCTGGGTGGGCCCTGGTGTCTTTAAGGAAGTTCGGCGGGACCGGATGGGTCGGATCGATTTGGAGGTGAAGTTGGACCTAATGGGCTTTGACATCGACGAAAACGTCATCTTAAAGGCGGTCAAGAATGCCAACCTGGCCGGAGTCAGGGAAGACATCACCTTTGTTCCGAAGAAAATGGAAGAGGCTCGGCTTCAGGAAAATTTCGGCATCATCATCACCAACCCGCCCTACGGCAAGCGGTTGGAAGAAGCCGGGGAGGTGGAGACCCTTCTCCGGACCTACGCCGGGACCCATGGCCAACTTCGGACCTGGTCCCACTTCATTATCACCCCCTCCAAGGATCTGGAGGAGTGGATGGGAAGGGAAGCCGACCGGAGGCGGAAGCTTTTTAATGGAGGTCTGGAAACGACCTACTACCAGTTCCATGGGCCGGATCCCGGTCTCTTTCGCTAGACAAGTGGCCTTCAATAAGTTGACTGATCTATGGTAGAATAAAAGCTGTATTGAAAAGTTAAGATGTCAGGGAGGAGGGCCTCCATGGGGAAAAATCCGGAAAAAAACCTCATTCATTCGGTTATGGCGGAAGAGAATCCCGCCTTTAGCTGGCTTGATGCTATGGAAGATGCCATTCGAGTTGTCAACCGCAAGTTAGAGATCGTCTATGAAAATCGGTCTATGGTTTCCAGGCTGGTCCGAGCTCCTCATCTGAAAAAATCCTTTCCCCTGGTGAATGCCAAGAGGGTATTTCGGGATGGTCAGGCTTATCGGACGGAACTTTGCATTGGTCCAACCGTCTATTCCCTTACCTGCTCTCCCGTAATCGAGGGGGGGCAGGTCATTCAAGTGGTCCAGGTTTTTCGGGACATCACTCGTCAATCCCAATTTACCACTCAGCTTTTCGGCGACCAGCTTCGCATTTCCCGAGAGATGAACTTTGCCCGTTCCCTTCAGGAGGACATGTTGCCTTCACTGACGGCTTATGGCCCCCTTCGCTTTAATTCCCGCTACTACCCCAACAACGAGCTTTCCGGCGACTTTTTCGACCTGGTCCCCTTGGGCCAGGGCAAGATCGCTCTTTATATTTCCGATGTGGTCGGGCATGGAATCTCCGCCTCCATCTTGACCATGTTCGTGCGCCAGGCCATGCGGTCCATTCTAAAAGAAGAAAAGATCCGCCAGCCCGGCAAGGTATTGGATTCACTCAGGAGTCGATTTACAGAAATTTCCATTTCCGATGACCAGTATTTCACCATCTTTTATGCCTTATTTGATACACAAAACCATACCATGACCTATGCGAATGCCGGTCACAATGCCTTCCCCCTTTTGAAAAGGCAGGAAAAGGTGGAGGAAATCCGGGCCAGAGGAATGTTCATTTCCCCACTTTTTGACCAACATCGTTACCAACAGCACCGGCTGGTTTATCGGACCAACGACCGCTTCCTCTTTTATACGGACGGAGCAACCGAGACCATGAACGAGGCCGGTGAGCCCTTTGGCACTGACCGCCTAATGGATTTGGTTCGGAACTCAGGACTTTTTATGCTGGATACTATTGCTCAAACCATCACTGATTTCCGGTCAGGAAATCAAAAGGATGATATTGCCCTCCTTCAGGTGGATTGCCTGGATTGAGGGAATGAATTTCTACCATGAAGAGGCCGGGGGGCAGGCCGCCGGCCCGACCGAAAAAACCAAGGAGGCCCCATGAAGATTGATTTTTCAAATGCAGGATTCGACCGGGAGTGTCAAGAAAAAAAAGACCGGGCTCTGAATGCTCTCCGTACCCTGGTTACGGGAAAAGGGGAGGGGTCCGATTTTACCGGATGGATTAAACTTCCCCAAGATTATGACAAAGACGAATACCGGCGGATCAAGGAAGCCGCCAAGAAGATCCAGGGCCACTCCCAGGTCCTGGTGGTCATTGGAATCGGCGGATCCTACTTGGGAGCCCGAGCCGTTATCGAGGCCTTTTCACCCATCTATGAAAAGGGCAAGGTCCAGGTGGTTTATGCCGGCAACCATATGTCAACGGAAGTCACCGCCCAGCTTTTGGACTATTTGCAAGATAAGGACTTCTCCATCAACGTCATCTCCAAGTCCGGAACGACGACTGAACCCGGTTTGGCCTTCCGTCTCTTCCGGGACCTCCTGGAAGAAAAAGTGGGGAAGGAAGGGCTGAAAGACCGGATTTTCGTTACCACTGACCGGGCAAGAGGAGCCCTGAAAAACCTGGCCGACCGGAGTGGCTATGAAGAATTTGTCGTTCCGGATGATGTGGGTGGGCGTTTCACCGTCCTCACCGCGGTCGGCCTCTTGCCCATCGCTGTAGCCGGCATCGACATCGATGCCCTTATGGCCGGTGCCCAAAAAGGGATGGACCTTTACCTGAATGAAGACTTTGATAAGAACCCTGCTCTCCAATACGCCGCTATGCGGAATGTCATGGTCGACCAGGGCAAGTTCATGGAAATCCTGGTGGGCTATGAACCCTTCCTCAAGTATTTCCAGGAATGGTGGAAACAACTTTATGGAGAATCGGAGGGTAAGGACGGCAAGGGCCTATTCCCGGCTTCTGTCATGAACACGACTGACCTCCATTCCCTGGGCCAGTGGATCCAGGAAGGTCCCCGGATTCATTTTGAAACCGTCCTCTGGATCAAGAAGGCAGGGAAAGAAGTTCTGATTCCTTCTGACGACGATAATGATGATAAACTCAACTACCTGGCCGGCCGCGACCTCCACGAGATCAACCGCAATGCCATGCTGGGCACCCTCCAGGCCCATGTGGATGGTCAGGTACCCAATATTTACCTGGAGCTGGAGGAATGGACACCGGAGGTCATGGGCCAGCTGATTTACTTCTTTGAAGTGGCTGTTGGGGTTTCGGGCTATATGCTGGGGGTTAACCCCTTTAACCAGCCTGGTGTGGAATTTTACAAGGCCAATATGTTCAAGCTCCTGGGAAAGCCCGGCTATGAAAACTAAGGCTAGCAATATGGACCTGGCCAAGGCCATCGACCACACTCTCCTCAAGCCGGATGCCGACGACGGGGCCATCGACCGCCTCTGCCGGGAAGCTCTGGAATACGGCTTCCGGTCCTGCTGCGTCAACTCTGCCAACGTCGCCCGGGTCCATGACCGGCTTAAGGGGTCGGACGTCCTGACCTGCTCCGTGGTGGGCTTTCCCCTGGGGGCCATGTCCACCCCGGCCAAGGTCTTTGAGACCCGCCAGGCCATTCAAGACGGGGCGGATGAGATCGACATGGTCATCAACATCGGCAAAGTCAAGTCGGGAGACATGGCCTATGTGGAGGGGGAAATCCGGGCCTTGAAGGAGGCCTGCGGGAACAAGACCCTCAAGGTCATCATGGAGACCTGCCTTCTTACGGATCCGGAAAAAGTAGAGGTCTGCCGGGCGGCTCTCCGGGCCGGGGCGGATTTTGTCAAGACCTCAACCGGATTCTCCACAGGCGGAGCCCGGATCGAGGATGTCCGACTCATGAAAGAAACCGTGGGCGACAGGGCCAAGGTCAAAGCTTCCGGTGGGATCCATAGCCGAGAAGAGGCTCTGGCCATGATTGAGGCCGGAGCAGACCGGATCGGGGCTTCCGCCGGCATCGCCATCGTTTCAAAGGAGGATCCCTCATGAAAGGAAAAGAATCCACGATTGAAGAAGTCAAGGCGATTATTGATCAAGCCCAAAACATCGTGTTTTTTGGTGGGGCAGGGGTTTCTACGGCCTCCGGAATCCCGGACTTCCGTTCCCCCAATGGCCTCTACCATCAAAAAACCAACCGCCCCTACCCACCGGAATATTATTTTTCCCATGAATTTTGCATGGATGACCCGGACGGCTTTGCCGACTTCACCCGGGAATGCTACCGATCCTATCAGGTTCCCCCTTCGGGAGCCCACCTCCAGCTGGCCAAGTGGGAGAAGGAAGGGAAGCTTTCAGCGGTGATCACTCAAAATATAGATGGTCTCCATCAAAGAGCCGGATCCCGTAAGGTCTATGAGGTCCACGGAAATATGCACGACATCTACTGCCCCCACTGCGGTCATCAGGTTCCCACAGAGGATTTTATGGCAGGAAAGGGTCGTTATCCCTGCCCACGCTGTGGCCATGATGTTCGGGCGGCGGTGACTCTGTACGGAGAGGCCCTTCCCCAAGTGGCCTTCAGTCAAGCCATCGAAGCCATCGCTTCCTGCGACACCTTTATTGTCGGAGGAACCTCCCTGGTGGTCTATCCGGCGGCCGGGCTCCTCAATTATTATCGGGGAGACCGGATGATTCTCATCAACCGGGAAGCCACTCCGGCTGACCATCGGGCGGACTACGTCCTCCACGGCGATATTGCGGAAATCCTGCCTGCTATAGGCAATTAATCCCATACTATCCCCTTGAAAAAGTGGGATGTAAGGAAGAGAGAAGGAATTACATTGAAGGAAAAATTGCAACAATGGATGGCGGGACGCTATATCGGCGACCCCCTCAACCAATTCATCACCGGCTTTGCCATCGTCCTCATCCTCTTGAATATCCTCATTTTCAAGAGTCAGGCCCTATCCGGTTTATCTTTAGCTCTGGCTTTTTATGCCTTTTACCGGTCCCTTTCCCGGGATATTGACAAGCGGTCGCGGGAAAATGCCGCTTTTCTCCGGAAGACTATGGGCCTCCGCAAGGGGGTGACCCGCTACCGTCGCCGGCTTTTCGGCGAGGGGGGCTACCGCTATTTTGCCTGCCCTTCCTGTGGCAAGGAACTCCGGGTGCCCAAGGGGAAGGGGAAGGTCAAGGTTCGCTGCCCCCACTGCAAGCATGAAATGGAAAAAAGAACCTGAATGAGATGACATGAACTAACGGGGCCTCAGGAAGGCCCCTTTTTGAGAGGAGGAAGGAATGGGAAAGTTTGTCCACTTACACTTGCATACCCCCTATTCCTTGCTGGATGGCTTTTGCAAGATTGACGACCTAATGGATCTCTGCCTGGACCAGGGCATGGATTCGGTTGCCATCACCGACCACGGCAATATGTTCGGAGCCATCCAGTTTTATGAGGCGGCCAAAAAACGAGGGATCAACCCCATCATCGGCTGCGAAGTCTATGTAGCGGAGAACCAGGAGGACTTTTCCACCCGGGACCGTTACCACTTGGTTCTTCTTGCCGAAAATAATGAAGGCTACCATAACCTCATCAAAATCGTCTCTTCAGGCTATATCAAGGGCTACCACCATGGCAGGCCCCACGTAGATAAGGCTATCCTTCGTGCCCACGCCCAGGGACTGATTGCCCTCTCCGCCTGTATTCAGGGGGAGTGTGCCCAAAGGGCTCTGGATTCTTCCTATGAAAAGGCGGTGGAAACGGCTCAGGAATACCGGGAAATCTTCGGCAAGAATAATTTCTTCCTGGAAATCCAGGACCATGGAATCCGGGAAGAAGCTCTCATCGCCCGGACTTTTGCCAAGATCTCCCGGGAGACGGGGATCCCTTTGGTGGCAACCAACGACTGCCACTACCTCCGGCGGGAGGATGCCCGGGCCCATGATGCCCTCCTCTGCATTCAGACGGGGAAGACCCTGTCCCAGACCGACCGGATGAAGTTCCCCTCGGATGACTTTTACGTCAAATCTTATGAGGAAATGGGGGACCTCTTCGATGACTACGAAGGAGCTCTGGAAAATACCCAAAAGATCGCCGACCGCTGCCGGGTGGAGATTATCTTCCACCAGCTCCACCTGCCCCACTTTGACATCCCCACCGGGGAAACCAATGTCGCCCACTTTGAGCGTCTGGTTATGGAGGGGATTGAGGACCGCTACGCGCGGGGGCCGGCGGAAAGGCAGGCTCGCTACGAAGAGGCCAGGACCCGGGCTCGCCACGAGATAGATGTCATCGAATCCATGGGCTATGTGGACTACTTCCTCATTGTTCGAGACTTTGTTGCTCATGCCAAGTCCCACGGAATTGCAGTGGGTCCGGGCAGGGGGTCGGCTGCAGGCTCCATCGTTTCCTATGCCCTCACCATTACCAACATTGACCCCCTCAAATATGACCTCCTCTTTGAACGCTTCCTCAACCCTGACCGGGTCTCCATGCCGGACATCGACATCGACTTCGACTACGTCCGCCGGGATGAAGTGATCGATTATGTCAAAGAAAAATATGGGGAAGACCATGTCGCCCAGATCGTCACCTTCGGGACCATGGCGGCCAAGAACGCCATCCGGGACGTGGGCCGGGTCATGGACATCCCCCTGTCCCGGGTGGACCGGGTGGCCAAGGCCGTCCCTGACACCCTGAAAATCACCCTTAATGAAGCTATACAAGAGGATCCTGACTTCAAGAAGATCTACCAGGAGGATCCTGAAAGCCACCGGCTCATCGATCTGGCCCGGGAATTGGAGGGAACCCCCCGCCACACCTCCACTCATGCAGCCGGCGTCCTTATCGCCGGGGAGGCGGTCGACCACTTCGTCCCCCTCTCCCGGTCCAAGGACCAGGTGACCACCCAGTACAACATGACTGAGCTGGAGAAGCTGGGTCTTCTGAAAATGGACTTCCTGGGTCTCCGGAACCTGACTGTCATTCGGGACACCCTGGAGATGGTGGAAAACTCAACCGGGGAGGTCATCGACATCGACGCCATTGACCTCCAGGACCCTGAAGTCCTCAAGGACTTTGCCCGGGCTCAGACCATCGGAATCTTCCAATTTGAATCCACCGGGATGCGGAACTTCCTCCGGGAACTTCGGCCCGACCGCTTCGAGGACCTGGTGGCGGCCAACGCGCTCTTTCGTCCGGGGCCCATGGACAACATCCCCCAGTATGTGGCTGCCCGCCACGACCCCGCCAAGGTTCACTACCTCCACCCCAAGCTGGAACCCATCCTCAAGTCGACCTATGGGGTCATCGTCTACCAGGAGCAGGTCATGCAGGTGGTCCAGCAGCTGGCCGGCTACTCCCTGGGCGGGGCCGACAACCTCCGCCGAGCCATGTCCAAGAAAAAGATGGCCGTCATGGAGGACAACCGGAAGACCTTCATCTATGGGAACCTGGATGGAGAGGGAGCAACCCTGGCAGAAGGGGACCTTGTCCCCGGCTGCGTCCGCCAGGGGATCCCGGCCGACATCGCCAACCAAATCTACGACCAGATGATCGAGTTCGCCAAGTACGCCTTCAACAAGTCCCACTCCGTGGCCTACGCCTATGTGGCCATGCAGACCGCCCACCTCAAGTACTACCATCCCACGGAATATATGGTGGCTCTTTTAACCTCCGTCATGGGGGATTATGATAAAATGGCCCTCTACCTCCGAGAAAGCCAGCGGATGGGGATCGAGATCCTGGGCCCCAACGTCAACTATTCCATGGGCCACTTTACAGCCGAGAAAGGAAAGATCCGCTTCGGCCTCCTGGCCATCAAAGGCGTAGGCAAGGCTTTAGTAGATGCTACGGTTGCCGGGCGGAACCTGGACGGACGGACCTACACCGACCTGGACGACTATCTCCGGCGGGTCCTGACCGTGGATAAGAATGCCATGAACCGGAAGGCTGTCGAGGGTCTGATCAAGGCCGGGGCCATGGATGACTTCGGCCGCCACCGGTCCCAACTCATGGTGGACCTGGAAACGACCCTGGATGCTGTGGTTGGTTCCCGCCGGCGGAACCTGGCCGGCCAGGTTTCCCTCTTTGAGGACATGGACCTGGCACCGGCCGAGGAAGAACAGATTAGGGAATATGCGAAAGATCAGCTTTTGGGGTATGAAAAAAAAGTATTGGGCATTTACTTAACCGACCACCCCCTTTCCCCCTACAAAGATAGTTTTGCTCCCCATGTGACCTTTTCCATGGAAGAAGTCCTCCAGGAAGACCGGGTTCAGAGTTTGGACGGCCGTTTTGTCAAGATGGCCGGCATCCTTCGGGGCCGGCGGGACCTGGTGACCAAGAAGGGGGAGAAGATGTGCTTTGTCCAGTTCGAAGACTTCTTCGGCACCATGGAAGGGGTGGTTTTCCCCCGGATATTCCGAAAGACGCAGGATCTCCTGGTGACGGATGCCCCCCTGCTTTTTGTAGGCCGTCTCCAATATCAGAATGACAAGATCCAACTTATTGTGGACGATATGTATCCGCCGGAGGGCTTGACCAGGAGTCGGGTCTTCCTCAAGATGGATTCTCAGGACAAGGTCCTCTACCAGCGGGTGAAAGTGGCCCTGGTTGCCCACCCTGGCCGCCTTCCCGTCATGATCTACTTTTCCGACCGGGGACAGGCGGTGGCCATGGATCCTAAGTTTTCGGTCGATGGGAGTGAAGACCTGGTTCAGACCCTTCAGAAAATCCTGGGTTCTGACAGAGTGGTGGTTCAGTAGGAGAGGGGAACTTTTCCAAGAAACCGGCAGACACGATGAGCGAAATAAATAGAAGAAAAGAGATAAGGAAAACAAGGAGGACAAATGCGCACCATTGCCATGCTAACCTCTGGAGGAGATGCTCCAGGAATGAATGCCTGCATCCGGTCCATTGCCCGGACTGCCCTAAACAAGGGAATCCGGGTCAAGGGGATCCGCTTCGGTTATGAGGGTCTTATGCGGGGAGATATTTATGAGATGAATGTTTCCTCGGTAGCGGATATTATTCAAAAGGGGGGGACCATCCTGGGTTCCGCCCGGTCTGAAGAATTCACGAAACCGGAAGGCCAGGCAAAGGCAAGAAACATCCTCAAAAGCTTCGGCATCGACGGCCTGATCGTCATGGGGGGTGATGGGTCCATGAAAGGGGCAGAAGCCCTCTCCAAGTTGGGTATTATGACGGCAGGCGTTCCCTGCACCATCGACAACGACTTGGGCTACACCGACTTTACCATCGGCTTCCACACGGCAGTGGAGACCGTTATCGAATCCATCGGAAAGCTTCGCGATACTTCCGCTTCCCACGCCCGGGCCGTTATTGTCCAGGTGATGGGTCGCCATTGCGGGGACATCGCTCTCTACGCCGGCTTGGGAGGCGGGGCTGAGTCTGTCATTGTCCCGGAACATGACTTTGACATTCAGATGATTACTGACCGCATCATCCGGGGCAAGCTCCGGGGGAAACGCCACCACATCATTGTCCTGGCTGAAGGAGTGGGGGAGCCATATGAAATGGGGAAGACCATCAAGGAAATCACCGGAGTGGATACCCGGATCACCATCCTGGGTCACGTTCAACGCGGAGGATCTCCTTCCTTCACCGATGCCAAGCTGGCTTGCATTATGGGTAGCGAGGCAGTCCAGGCCCTTGTGGACGGGGAGACGGCGGTTGCCATCGGTTCCCATGGCCAGGATATTTTCCGCATGCCCATCTCGGAGGCTGTTCGTGTCCCCCATGTTTTCAATGAATCGGTTTATGAGCTCACCGGTATGCTGTCCAGCTGATGCCGGAAGGCCTTGCTGTTTTTTATCATCAAGAGTTTGTTAGAGAGAAAGGAGCCCTAATGAAAAATACCAAAGTCGTTTGTACGATTGGTCCCGCCTCAGAATCTCCGGACGTCCTTCGGGCCCTCATTAATGAGGGGATGAATGTCGCCCGGCTTAACTTTTCTCATGGAACCCATGAAGAGCACCGTCGAAAAATCGAAACGGTTAAAAAACTTCGTCAGGAAATGAAAGTCCCCGTGGCCATTGCTCTGGATACCAAGGGACCGGAGATCCGTTTGGGCACCTTTAAGGACCACCGGCCTGTCAACCTCGAACAGGGGGATAGAATTACCCTGACCACTCGAAGAGTGGAAGGGACGAGAGAAGAAATTTCCATTACATATGAGGGCTTGCCTAAAGACGTTAAACCGGGATCCCGGATTTTGGTGGATGATGGTCTGGTCGAACTTCAAGTCCAGTCTGTGGAAGAGGGGACGGACATTCACTGTGTTGCCCAGAACTATGGGGCAATTTCTGACCATAAGGGGGTCAATGTTCCCGGAACCAACGTCAAGCTACCTGCCATCACTGAACAGGATAAGTCAGACATTCTTTTCGGCATTGAAGCCGGAGTAGACATGATTTTTGCTTCTTTTATTCGTTCTCCGGAGGATGTCATCGAAATCCGACGACTCCTGGAAGATAATGGTGGCTCAGGGATCCAGATTCTTGCCAAGATTGAGAGTGCCCAAGGGGTGGATAATCTGGAGGAGATTCTTCATTCCTGCGACGGGATTATGGTGGCTCGCGGCGACCTGGGTGTGGAAATTCCCACCCAGGACGTCCCGATTGTCCAAAAAAAGATCATCCGGATGGCGAACAATGCCGGCAAGCCCGTCATCACCGCCACTCAGATGCTGGACTCCATGTCTCGGAACCCTCGACCCACCCGGGCTGAGGTCAACGATGTGGCCAACGCCATCCTGGATGGATCCGATGCTATCATGCTTTCCGGGGAAACCGCTGCCGGCAAGTACCCTGTGGAATCCGTCCGCCAGATGCGGCAGATCGCCGAGACAGTGGAGAAGTCCCCGGACTTCCTCAACTCCATTTCCGACCGGTCCTCCTGGGTCTCACCCAACACCTCTTCGGCCATTGCCCGGTCCACCGTCATGATCGCCCAACAGATCGTCTGCCAGGCCATTGTCGCAGCGACCTCTTCCGGTTTTACCGCCCGCCAAATCTCCAAGTATCGCCCCATCATCCCCATCATTGCAGTGACTCCGGACATCCAAACCTACCACCAGCTTTCCCTGGTGTGGGGGGTTACTCCCATGACGGCTCCCAATTCTCCGGAAACGGATGAGCTGGTCGACCAATCCATCTATGCCGCTCTCAAGACCCACCTGGTCAAAGAAGGCGACCAAATCATTCTCACCGCCGGCATCCCCTCCGGCTTCGGGTCTGAAACCAATATGATCAAGGTCCACACCATCGGCAACATCCTGGTCATGGGCCAGGGGATAGGCAAGAAATCCGTTGTCGGCAAGGCCGTCCTCGGCTCGACCGCCAAGGATCTGGAAGGTCGCTTCCAGGAAGGAGACATCCTGGTCGCCCGCTTCACCGGAGCCGACCTCATCCCCTACATCAACCAGGCGGCCGCCGTCATCGTGGAAGAGGGAGGCCTCACCTCCCACGCCGCCATCGTTGGACTCCACTATGGCAAACCCACCATCATCGGAGCCCACAACGCCAGCCGGTCCATCCAGGAAGGCGAAACCATCACTGTGGACGCCGCCACAGGGATCGTCTATAAAGGCGAATCAACCGTATTCTAAAAAGACACCCCCGCCCGCGCTTAGGCAAATTCCTTCGGAATTTGCATGCGCTTGGACGGGGGTGCCTTTTTATTTGGGGTGTGGGGGAGAGGAGGCAGTGTGGAGTCAGGGGGCTGCAGGCGCAGTGCGGGTCCTGTGGGTCCTTTGGATCCTGTGGAGCCCCCTCATTTGGCAGAATCGGCGGAGAGGGCGGCCATCATTAGCCCCCTCAATTGGCGGAATCTGGGAACAGGGGGATTCACACCTTCCCCTAGTCTGCTAAAATCGGAGAAAAAGGGGCTGCTGGCCAGAGGTAGCCAAGGAAGTTGCAAAAATCTACAACCACTGGTTGATTTTCACAACGAAAAGGCTTCTTCAAACAACCACCAGGCCCTATGGACAGTCTTTTTTCCATGCTATACTTCTTGCATATCAATGAAGCAAGGAGACCCACCATGAGACAATTATTCTCGAACAAGTTATTCATGGCCCTGACCCTATCGGACCTCATCTCCAATTTCGGCGATTCGCTTTTCTATTTGGTCATGATGCGGTATGTCTTGGATATTCCCCAAACGACCCTGGTCATGTCCATCATCACCTTGACGGAGATGGTCCCCATGATCACCAACATGGTCAGTGGAGATCGGGCAGATCAAACCGACAACAAGCTGAGGGCCATTCTCTTCACTCAATTTTTACGGGTGGCCCTCTACCTGGGCGTCTTCTATTTGATGTCCTTCCCTGTCGCTTTTTGGGTGGCCATGGTGGTGGCGGCCATCAACCTTGTTTCTGACCTGGCCGGTCAGTTTGAATCGGCCCTCTTCATCCCCATTTCCCTTCGAGTCTTATCCAAGGAGGAAAGGGAGGGAGCAAGCGGTTTTCGTCAGGCTCTTTTTTCCGGCTCTCAAGTCATTTTCTTAACTTCAGGGTCACTTTTTCTAAGCTTTTTCACCTACAGCCAGATTGCCCTGATCAATTCGGGGACTTTTTTTCTATCCGCCCTCATTATCTTGGGCATCCTACCCCAACTCAGCAAACTCCTGATCGACAACCCCCTTCCCGCTCCCCAGAAAAGCGAGGATGGAGCAAGCAACTTTTTCAAACGAGTCAAGGCCTCCTTTGAAGAATTCCGATCCCTGCCCAACGTCATGAACCTCTTAATCATTATCGCTTTAATCAACGGAATTTTAGCCGGTCTCAACAACTTCATCGTGATCACCATGAAGGAAAAAGAGGGTTTTCTCATCGGATCCGCCACCCAAACCCTGGCCCTCTTTCCCATCCTGATGATGGCGGGACAAATGCTGGGGTCCATCCTGGCCATGAACCTCTTTAAGCGGCTCTCTATTTACCAGGAAGTCCTCTGGGCCTCCTTTGCCGGTGTCCTCATTTATATTTTCCTCCTTATGGGGTCAGTCTATGGCACTTTTGCCTCCATCTTTTTGATCTCCTTAGCTTCCGGGGCTGTTGGTCCCAAATTCTATGCCTATATCATGAACCACGTGAAGGAAGAGCGGATCGCCCTCACCATGACCTCCCTTCAAACCGTGGTGACTTCCGGAGTTGTGGTCATTGGCTCCCTGACGGCGGTCCTCATGAACCTCCTTCCCCTCGTTTACCTCCTGACGATCTTCCTCCTGGCCATGGTGGTATTGACTGTATACGTAGTAATTCGGATGCGGTCCATGCCTCAGAGCTCCTTGAACGAAGTGGAATACCAGGGGAAATAGAGGATATGGTCCGAATAATTCACTGTCTTTCTATTTTCTCAAGGATTGTATATAATTAGTTTGTCTATCTTGCTTTTCTTTTTGCTCCATGATTTCTCAGGTGTTGGATGAGAATCAATAAAGAAAGGCATTATCTTATTGAAAAAAGGAGTAATTCATAATGAAGACGAAAAGAAATCGATTTCGACCCATTTTTTCTATCCTTTTGGCAGCAATTTTGACTTTATTGCCGGCTATGGAAACGGCTGATGCATTCCTGATCGAGAGCAATGTCAAGGTTCTTGATTTTTTCACAGCCAATTTTATGTATGAGAAAAAAATCGATATGAGGAATGCCTCAGATCGGAAGACCATCCCCAATGCGGATTTTGATTTTGATCTTTGGACCCTTTCGGCAATCGAAAAAGAGGAGAAGGAAAAAGAAGAAAAGTACGGAATTGGTAAAATTTTTACCGGAGAAACCTCTGAGGGTTGGAAGAGAGGATACCGGATCAATGAAGGGAAACTTCGTGATGGTGCTTTCTTTATTCCTTTCAGCCATGTGAGTTTTCGAGAGAGTGATATCTATGATCCTGTTCTGACTGACCTGATTGACAAGAGATTTGAAAATGAGAACCTTGGAGAAGAGGTCATTGACCATATTCTAAAATATGATTGGGGGGTGATAACTTCCAGCAGTCGGGAAGAGACGGCAATTGCCCGAAAGCCCACCGATGCCGAATTGGCTCAAAGAAAAGAAGATGAAAAAAACGGGATCCAAAATAACTGGCCGGAAGATACGATTGCATGGAAACTTCCTCGTTTCATTGATTTAAATGAGGATAGTCCGGGAAGTTTCGAAGAGGGTGGACGGTGCCTCTGGGATCAGGACTTTGAAAGCTTCAGCTATTCCAAGTTCTCAGAGTTGAGAACAAAAGTAGCCGTTAACTTTTTCCCCTATACGTATCAGAAGCCTCTCATCACTCACCAAGAGAAAGACTCCTCAGGCAATTATATTTCCTTGTCCAAGGGCCTCCTACTGCCCCATGAGTATTATGAAATGATCGAAAAGTTGGAACAAATTGTCCAATCAACTCATGATTGGGAATCAGATGTTTCCTATGATTCTTACGAAGATGATAATGGGACGGAAATCTATCAAATCCATCGTTATCTTCTGAAAGAGAGACAAGCTCAAGGAGATGCCTTTGTCCCCAATAATGAGGTTAAAATTGTTGATTTCATCCCCGGACTGTATAATATGTTGATCTTCAACAATCTGGAAGAAGCCAATGAGTATTATCAGAATGACATAAAAAACGAGAAAGGTTTCGATTATAATTCTCTTGCTCAAAATTATGCGAAAACGGCCACATTTACCAACGAATACAAGCCCGAAACACCGCCTGTTGTTGTCGTTCCGGACAAGATGACCATCTCTGTTGTTAAGCGTTGGGTGGATGAGGACAACCGGGATAACAAGCGTCCTGAATCGGTGACGGTTCAGCTTTTAGCTGATGGCAAGGAAACCGGAAAGACCCTGGTCCTCAATGCGGATAAGGGATGGTCGGGAAGCTTTACCGATTTGCCGAAGGAGGAGAAGGGAAGCGAGATCAAGTATACCGTCAAGGAAGTCGGCCCGATGAAGGGCTATGTTTCAGCAATTACCGGCGATCAAAAAGCGGGCTTCACGATCACTAATACCTATGAGACGGAAAAGATCAAGATTGAAGGGAAGAAGACCTGGGAAGATGGGAATAACGTAGACGGCAAACGCCCTGAATCCATCACCGTCCGCCTCCTGGCCAATGGGGTGGAAAAGGAAAGCCGGAAGGTCACCGAAAAAGACGGATGGAAGTGGACCTTTACCGACCTGCCCAAATTTGACAAGGGTCAGGAAATCACCTATTCTCTCTCTGAGGATCCGGTAAAAGACTATACTTCGGAAGTCAAAGGCTTTGACATCACCAACACCCGGACTTCCCAGAAAAAAGTCCCGAACAAGCCGAATACTACGAATAAGCCGAGTACATCGAGTAAGTCCAAGTCGCCCAAAACGGGAGATACCAGCAAAATTTATTTCTGGACCTCCATCCTTCTCCTTTCATGCCTGGTTTTCTTACTGGTGAAAAAAGGCAAGCTGAGAAAGACTAAGTCCGACAGATAAGAGTGAGACCACCAGCCCCCGACCGGGTTTCCGGCCGGGGGCTTTTTTTGTCCGCTTTCCCGTAATCGCTTTCCCGGACCCTTCCTTTTGATATAATAGAGAGGCAAGTTTGGAGAAAAAGGAGGATACTATGGGCCAAGTTTGGTGGAAGGACAAAGTGATCTATCAGATCTATCCCCGGAGTTTCTGCGATTCCAATGGGGACGGGATCGGTGATATTCCGGGCATCATCAGCAAGTTGGATTACCTGAAGGAGCTTGGGGTGGACCTTCTCTGGATTTCCCCCCTCTATGCTTCCCCCAACTATGACAATGGCTATGACATCTCCGACTACTATGCCATCCACTCCGATTTCGGGACCATGGCGGACTTCGACCGCCTGGTGGCTGAAGCGGGCCGGCGGGGGATAGGGATCATCATGGACATGGTCATCAACCACACCTCCACCGACCACCCCTGGTTCCAAAAGAGCATGAGGGGAGAGGAATCCTACAAGGATTTTTACATCTGGCAGCCCGGCAAGGGGGGAAAGAAGCCCAACAAATGGACCGGTTTTTTCGGTGGGGACACCTGGGAATATGTCGAGGAGAGGGGGGAATACTACCTCCACCTCTTTGCCAAGGAACAGGCCGACCTCAACTACCGGAACCCCCTAGTGGTGGAGGCTATGGAGGAAGTTATGACCTTCTGGCTGGACAAGGGGGTCAAGGGATTCCGCCTGGACGTCATCAATATCATCCATAAAGACAGCCTGGAGGATGGAGCCTTCCGCCCGGTCCTCCGGGGCAGCGAGTTCTACCTCTCCCGGCCCGGCCTCCACGTCCTCCTCAAGAACTTTCACCAAAAGATCTGGGCACCGCATGAGGCCTATACGGTGGGGGAGACGGTCTTCGTGGACCCGGATGAGGCCCGCCGCCTGACCGACCCCGACCGGAAGGAGCTCTCGGCCATCTTTGCCTTTGAGCATATGGAAACCGACTGCTTTGGGGTCAAGTGGTTCCCTCGTTCCTTCTCGCCCGGGCGTTTTTTCAAGGTTCTGGCCAAGTGGCAGGCCGCCCTCCCCTGGAACACGGTCTATTTTGAAAACCACGACCAGCCCCGGTCTCTCTCCCGCTTCGGCGACCCGGAGGCCTATCCCCGGGAATCCGGCAAGGCCCTGGCCCTCCTCCTTCTCTCCCTCCGGGGAACCCCCTTCATCTACCAGGGCCAGGAGATCGGCATGACCAACTTCGACTTTACTTCCATGGACCAGGTGGAGGATGTGGAATCCCGCCAGGTCTGGTCCATCATCCGGAAGGCTCATTTTCCCCGGGGCCTCTATTGGAAAGTCATCCGGGCCAAGAGCCGGGATAATGCCCGGACCCCCATGCAGTGGTCGGGGGAGGCCGGGGCCGGCTTTACCACAGGAAAGCCTTGGCTGGGGATCAACCACAACCATGTAACCTGCAATGTGGCCGAGGAGGAGGGGGATCCCGACTCCCTCCTCCACTTCTACCGCCGCCTCCTGGCCTACCGGAAGGGGTCAGCCCCCCTCCTGGAAGGGGACTTCCATGAGGTTTATCGGGAAGGGTCGGTTTGGGCCTTCGAGCGGAGGACGGAGGAAGGGGAGGGCCTCCTCTTCCAGATCAACCTTTCGGCCAAGCCTTCCCGGGCCCATCGGTCCGGCCCCTGCCTCTTTTCTTCCTATGAGGAGGATCGGGTCGGGGAGACCCTCCGCCCTTATGAGGCGGCATTGATGGAGATCCCGGTCGGGGATGATGACCGGAAAGGAGAATCCAATGACAAGGAGTAAGAAGACGTCCAACGCTAAGCATGAGGGAAAAATGTCCGCCCTGGACCGGCGGAACATGGTCCTCTTTGGGGCAGGGACCCTGGGCAGGGATATGTTCTACTCCTTTGAGGCCAATGCCCTGATTTATTATTTATCCAACGTCCTCAACCTCCCTCGCGAGGTCTTTATTGCCACCAGCCTGGTCTTTACCATCCTCCGGGTCTTTGATGCTCTCAATGACCCCCTCATGGGCCTGATCGTGGATAACGTCGACTCCAAGCACGGGAAGTTCAAGCCCCCTATGCTGGTTGGGGCTCTGGGAGCCGCTGCCTTCTACCTCCTTCTCTTTTATGACTTCGGCTTTCGGAACTTCCTCTTTCCTCTGGTCTTCGCTATCGCCTACCTGGGCTGGGACCTCTTCTTCGGCCTCAATGACATCGCCTACTGGTCCATGCTCCCCTCCCTCAGCCTTGATCCCAAGGTTAGGGAGAAGATGGGGGCCTGTGCCCGGATCTTCGCCAACCTGGGCGTGTTCACCATCATGATTGCCTGGCAGCCCGTGACCTCAGCCCTGGGCAACACCCCCCGGGCCTGGTTTACTGTTGCCCTGACCGTGACCGTCATCATGTTACTCTTCCACCTTTTCCCCCTTCTTGGTGTCAAAGAAAAGAGCCAGCTCTTCCAGCGGCAGGAAGAAAAGACCGGTCTCAAGGATATGTGGCATATCCTGACGGGCAACGACCAGCTCCTTTGGACCACCCTGGCCATGTCCCTCTTTACCGTGGGCTATATCACCACCACAACCGTCTCCATTTATTACATGCAATACGTCTTTGGTGACCAGGATCTCTATCCTGTCCTGGCGGCCGTTGTCGGTGTCGCCCAAATCGGTGCCCTCCTCATTTTCCCGGCCGTCTCCAAGGGCCGGACCCGTCGGCAGATGTACCGGTTCTCCACCATTCTGGTCACCATCGCCTACCTCATCATGGTCTTTGCCGAGACCTCCCTCTATGTTCTTTTGGGCGCCGCCCTCTTCCTCTTTGTTGGTGATGCCTTCATCCAGCTCCTCATGCTCATGTTCCTCGAAGACACCGTGGAATATGGCCAGTGGAAGCTGGGGAGCCGGAACGAGTCCATCACCCTCTCTGTACAACCCCTGATCAACAAGATCGGCGGTGCCCTCTCTATGGGGATTGTCTCCCTGGCCCTGGTCCTCTCCGGCATCAAGCAAGGCACTCAAGCCGCCCAATCCATCGATGCCGGCGGCCGGATGGTCATCCGTCTGGTCTTCATCGCAATCCCCCTGGCCTTCATCATGGCCGGTTACCTGGTCTACCATTTCAAATTCAAGATTAATGAGGAACTCTATCAACAAATCCTCCAGGACCTGGAAGATCGCGGGCAAATCCGCCGGGAAAACTAAGAAAAAGAAAAAGAGCCGCTAGTGCGGCTCTTTTTTTGTGGGAGGCGGAGCTGTAATTTGTCTAATGGCGGGGCCGCTGCCCTGGCTGTGGCCCCAATCCGCTGGTAGCCAGGGCAGCCCCTACCCTGGCTGGGGCTCATATTTGCCGATAGCCAGGGAAGCCCCGCCCTGGCCTGGGCTCATATTTTTTGCTAGCCAGGGAACCCCTCACCCTGGCTGGCCCCCAAATTCGCCGATAGCCAGGGGAACCCCGCCCTGGCTGGAGCTCATCATTGCCAGCAGCCAGGGAAGTCCCGCCCTGTCTGGTGCTCATCATTGCCAGTAGCCAGGGTAATCTCGCCCTGGCTGGGGGCTCATAAATGCCAGTAGCCAGGGTCGCCACCCTTGATGGCAGAACAAAATTCGCTTTTCCGGCTTCGCCGACGGCGACGAACTCAACAATCCCTTGTTCTTCCCGTCATTTTTTTATTTTAGCGAATTTTGTCCTTATGCCCTCAAGGGCAAGCCGCCTCCGGCGGTGGCTCCTGCCTCCGGCTCTGAACTCATGAGTTTTCGTTTTCCAGGATGGTGCCCTGCTCCCGGCGAGGGCAGGTTTGGGCGGAGCCCAAGGCTTGGCCCAATACCCCTCCAAGTGGCGAGAACAGCGGGAGAGAGGGGTGTTCCCATGCCCCTCCAAATGGTGTAAATGGCGGGAAGGAGGGGTATCCTCATGCCCCTCCAAGTGGCGAAAACGGCGTGAAGGAGGGGTATCCTCATGCCCCTCCAAGTGGCGAAAACGGCGTGAGGGAGGGGTATCCTCATACCCCTCCAAGTGGCGAAAACAGAGGGAAGGAGGGGAATCCCTGTACCGCCTTAACTCCGCTTTTCGGCAAAGAGGCGGAATCCCTGTACCGCCTTAACTCGGTTTTTTGGCAAAAGGATGGTATCCCTATACCGCCCTAACTTTAGGTTTCGCCAAATGAGGTGGTATTATTTTCACCACCCAATTTTCCATTTCGCCAAATGAGGCGGTATTTTTTTCACCACCCAATTTTCCATTTCACCAAATGAGGCGGAATTCCCCCACCACCCAATTCTCATTTTCGCCAAATAGGGTGGAATTTCCACACCGCCCAATTCCCTATTCCGACCAACAGGGCGGAATCCCGGCATCTAGTCCCGGGCTCTTGTGTAGTGGTAAGCTTTTTTTGGACACCTGAGTTTTTCTTTTTAACTCCATTTATTCATTCACATACAGGGAAATTGTATAAAATGGAGACAAAGAGAAAAGAGGAAGACAAGGAGTCCTATTATGACGTATTCCAGAGAAAAAAGATTGGACATTGGTCGACGAATTTATGAGGGTGAGCTTACCACCAAGCAGGCAGCCCTAACCCGCTTATTTCGGCTGGCCAAGGAAATATTGTCCCCAGGCGGCCATGAGGAAGACCATCCATAGAACGACCAGAACTGCTGTCGATAGGACCCGGAGGAATCGAGAAGCTTGGATTTTTTCATTCCGCCGAATCAGGATGGTTAAGGGGAGGGGGAAGAGGAAGATCCAGCCCAGGATCCACAAAAGAGTAATTCCAAATCTGTGGGGCTTGGCCGGAGGAGTGGGTGTGACTTTTCGGCTTGCTGAGGAGTTGGGGCGGGAAGAATTCGCCTTAGGATAAGGGTCATTCGTTCGGGAGTAGATTCCCCGGCCTGTGGTATAACCGCACTGGGGGCAGGCCTTGGTGAAGTATTCTCCGCCACATCGAGGGCAGGTTTTGGACTTTGCCCCCGCCTTCAAACCGCATTGAGGGCAATAGGGGGAGGAAAAGATGGTGCCGCACTGGTTGCAGCGGGTGGAAAAATCGCTGGACCCACAGGATGAACAAACTTCCACCCCGTCCTCGCTGGTATTTCCGCAGTAGTTACAGATTTTCATGGCCCCACGCCCCCTTTCTTCTTTTACTTCTTATTTTACACGATTTTCCGGCCAGGGATAGGTGACCGGACTTTCTTGTCAGAAAAAAACCAATCCGCTACACTAAAAGTAAGAAAGGGGGCAGCATGGACAAAATTCTACTGGTAGAAGACGATGGGGCCATCGTATCCTCCCTGACGGAATACCTGACCGGGAAGGACTTCCTTGTCGTGGCCGTTGGGGGAGAGAGGGAGGCCCGCCTCCGGCTCAGGGAGGAGCCCTTTGACCTCCTTTTAATTGACATTTCCCTCCAAAACGGGACCGGCTTCGGGGTCCTGGAAGCCGCCAAGACCATGGGGGTCCCCGGGATCTTCCTCACCGCCCAGGATGAGGAGGAAACTTTGGTCCGGACCTTTGAGGAGGGGGCCAATGACTACATCGTCAAGCCCTTCCGCCCCCGGGAGCTCCTGGCCCGGATCCAGAATGTCCTCCGCAGGGAGGGGAGGGGGGAGACCCTCCAAATTCAAGACGTCCTGGTCAATCTTGACCGGGGGACCATCACCCGCAAGGGGAAGGAGGAGGAACTCTCGGCCCTGGAATACCGCCTCCTGGAGACCTTTTTGGCCAACCGGGGTCAGGTCCTCCGCCGGAACCAGCTTCTCGAGGATATCTGGGACCTGGCGGGCGATTTTGTCAACGACAACACCCTCTCGGTCTACATCAAACGCCTCCGGGAAAAGCTGGAGGAAGACCCCAAGAACCCCAAGATCATCACCACCGTCCGGGGCATCGGCTACCGGATGGACTAGGAGGGCTCATGAAAAACAAAGACATCCGCCGGGAAGCCTTCCTCTCCCTGGCCGGCCTCCTGGCCATGACCTTGGTTTTGCTGGCCACGAGATCTCAAGCCCTCTTTCCCTTCCTTTTGACTTCGGCCTTCGTGGTCATCCTCCACCTGACCTTCAGCCTCAAGCACTACCGGGACCTGGCCGACCTGGCCCACAAGCTGGACCATGCCCTCTATGCCGACGACCTCCCCCAGCTTTCCGATGCAGAAGAGGGGGAAGTCCCCATCTTGGAAAGCCAGATCCGCAAGCTCCTGATCAAGCTCCATGAGCAAAAGGACCAGCTCCAGGAAGATAAGCTGGTCCTCAAGGAGGCCATCGAAGACATCTTCCACCAGCTCCGGACTCCCCTGACCGTCCTCTTTATCCAGATGGAACTCCTCAAGGACCCCGACCTGACCGAGGACAAGCGGCGAGACCTGGTCCGAAAGATGTCCAAGGAATGCCGGCGGATGGAGTGGCTGGTGGAATCCCTCCTCAAGCTCTCCAAGATCGATGCCGGGACCGTCCGCTTCGAGAAAACCACCGTCCCCCTTCGCCCCCTCCTGGATGAGGCGGTCCGGTCCTTTGAAATCCCCCTGGAGGTCCAGGGCGTTTCCCTGGACCTGGAGGTCGAGGAAGCCTCCTTTGAAGGGGACTACCGGTGGACCCTGGAGGCCCTGGAAAACCTCATCAAAAATGCCCTGGAACATACCTCGGCCGGGGGAGAACTCCAAATCCGGGGCATGGATAACACCCTTTACACGGAAATCACCATCCAGGATGACGGGCCCGGCTTTGATAGCGAGGACCTCCCTTATCTTTTTGACCGCTTTTATAAAGGAAAAGGGGCCAGCGAAAATTCCATCGGGATCGGCCTGGCCCTTTCCCGGGCCATCATTACGGCCCAAAACGGGACCATCCAGGCGGAAAACCAGGATGGCGCCCTTTTCCGGATCCGTTTTTATAAGTCAGTGGTTTAATTTCCAGACAAGAATTGCAGATTGTGAATTCTTTCTTGAAGGAGGTGGTCATCAATGTCCTTATCGCAGAAGCCCAAGGGCAATACGAAATCTCAGCAGGTCATTCAAGTTTTATGCATTATTGCCATAGCTATCCTCATCGCTCTGGATATTTTTCTCTATGCCTACGATGTCTTAATGCCCCCCTTTATTACCTATGGGGTCTTGCTTGTTATCGGGCTTTTCCAAAAGAAAGATCAGCGGGCCAGTCTGGGTTACGGATTCATCACCCTATTGTTGATCCTAGCCTTCTTGTTTTTGAAGCCGAATTACACGATTCCTCAAGCCAAGGAAAAAATTCAAGGAGAGGTCAAGGAGACGATCGAAACCGACAATCAAGGCTATTTCCCCAATCAAAGCCTTTTTTACAGGGGTGGATATGTTTTTCGAACGGAAAGCAACCGCTACCTGGAATTTAATAACCGGACGGGTGACTTTCACTTCATTGAGGATCCCTTAAAGCCATAAATGCATAAATAAGAAAGACGAATTATCCCTGGAATTCCCCAATTCCAGGGATGATTTATTTAGGAGAATTTATTTAATATCTGTCACCGAGATGTCACTTTCCTCCTTTATCATGGATTCAGATTATGAATTTCGACAATCTCATAAGATCATTTCCGCATAAAGGAGGAAATTTATGGAAGTATTGCGCGTTGAAAATCTGACCAAGACCTATGGGAAGGAGCCCCACTTGGTCAAGGCCCTGGCGGGGGTTTCTTTTTCAGTCAACAAGGGAGAATTTGTGGCCATCATCGGTCCCTCGGGCTCCGGAAAGTCCACCCTCCTCCATGCCATCGGCGGGGTAGACCGGCCAACCGGCGGCAAGGTCTTTGTCAACGGCCAAGACGTCTACCAGCAAAGCGATAAAAACCTGGCTATCTTCCGCCGGAGGGAAGTGGGCCTGGTTTACCAGTTCTACAACCTCATCCCGGTTCTGACCGTGGAAGAGAACATGACTCTACCGGTTACCCTGGACGGGAGGGTAGTCAACCAACAGCGTCTGGAAGACCTCATTCAAACCCTGGGTCTGGAAAACTGCCGAGCCGCCCTCCCCAACCAGCTCTCCGGGGGCCAGCAGCAGCGGGCTTCTATCGGCCGGGCCCTCATGAATGCCCCCTCCATTGTTTTGGCCGATGAGCCGACCGGGAACCTGGATTCCAGGAACTCCCAGGCCATCATCGAACTCCTGAAATTCTACAATAAGACCTTCAATCAAACCCTTCTGGTCATCACCCACGATGAGTCCATCGCCCTCCAGGCCGACCGGATCCTCTCCATTGAAGACGGTCTCATCACCCGGGACGAGCAGGTAAGGGGGAGACAATGAATGCCCTATTTGCCTTCACCCGGCGGAGTCTGAAAAAGAACGGAACCCGGACCCTGGTCACCATCCTGGGCATCACCGTCTCCATGATCATGTTAACGGCGGTCACCCTGGGCGGCCATTCCGGACAGAAATTTTTCGAACGGGTCACCCTGGAAAGCGAAGGTGCCTACCACGGCTATTGGCATGGCCTGACCGACCGGGAGGTGGAGGAGGCCCGGAATGTCCCCAACCAGGGGAAGGTCTCCGTCTGGAAGGAGGTGGGCTTTGCCGACATCGGGTCGACCAATGAATACAAGCCCTACCTCCGGATCTTTTCCATCGACAAGGAAGCCCCGAATTTGGTGGCCATCAACCTCACTAGCGGGCGGATGCCGAAAAAGGAGGGGGAGATCCTCCTTCCCGACCACCTCAAGTCCAATGGAGGAGTGACCTTTGACCTGGGTCAGACCCTCCGCTTGGACGTGGGGAAAAGAGAAGTCGATGGCCAGCTGGCTATTAACGATATGGCTCGGGAGCCCCTGGATTTTCAACCGGGCCATGAAAAAATCGTCCAGTCCCGGCCCATGACCTTCACGGTGGTGGGAACCTACCAGCGCCTGTCCTTTGACCTGGAACCGGTATCCATGCCGGCCTATACGGCCCTGACCCGGGGAAGGGCAGAGGGGCCCTCTATGGTTCTTTTCACCTTTGAAGACCGGGCCAAGGGCATTAAGGACTACCAGGACCGGGAGGGGAAAATCAAGCAAGCCATGGAGACCGACCGGGATTGGAACCAAGTGGACAAGAACCTGCCCGGGAACCTCAAATTCATCAACTACCATGAATTCCTCCTCCAGACCCAGGGAAGCGTGACCGGGTCGCCTTTAGTCCGAGCCATTTGGACCCTGGCGACCATCCTCATCGTCATCATCGCCCTGGCCACCATCAGCCTGATCTACAATGCCTTCTCCATTTCCGTCATGGAGCGGACACGCCAGTACGGCATGCTCCGGTCCATCGGGGCCACCAACCGGCAGATTCTCTTGTCCATTCTCTATGAAGGGCTCATCGTCAGCCTGCCTGCGGTCCTCCTCGGAGCGGTTTTGGGTTACCTGGGCCTCTTCCTGGCCTTCAATTTTGCCCGGTCCATGGCCCCGGACTTCACCTATGTCCTCCCCGGTCGAACCATCCAAATTGAGCCGGTCATCAGTCTGGCCCCCCTCCTCCTGGCGGCCCTCCTCTGTATCCTGACCACCCTCATTTCTGCCTTCCTCCCCGCTCGCCGGGCCATGAAGATGACCCCCATCCAGGCCCTCCGGATGGAGAAGGATGTCAAACTCAAGGCCCGTCAAGTCAAGACTTCAGGATTTTGGTCCAAGCATTTTGGCGTAGAAGGCGGGTTGGCGGTTAAGAACCAGAAGCGGGAGAAGGGTCACCAACGGGCAACCGTCTTCTCCCTGGCCCTTTCCGTCATTCTCTTTGTCACTTCCTCTGCCTTCATCGGTCAAGTCCAATCGACCATGAATCGGGCCTCCTTGGGCGACAACCAGGCCGACATCTCCTACCACTTTTGGGATGTTGCCCCGGGTCTCATGGCCCAAGGGAAGGAGGATTCGGGGGAGACGGAGAATGGAGGTCTGGCCCACCAGGAGGACCTTCTGAAAAAAATCCGGACCATTCCCGGTATCGACCGATCCAGTCTTTCCTTCCAAACTGATGCCTATGTCCTCTTTCCCCCGGGAGTCCACCACGACAAGTTGGTAGACGCCAGAAAACGCCAGGCCGAAGAGGGGAGTCAGGTCGACACAGACACCGAACTTTTTCTCGCCCAATGGGACGGGGGAAAAGACCTGAGAGAAGGAATCAAACTGGCCTTCCTGGATGATGCCTACTTCCGGACCTATATCCAGTCCTTGGGTCAGGACCCCAACGCCTATTTTGAAAGTGGAAAGGTTCGGGGAGTCCTCCTGAACCGAACAATCACCTACCAATTCCTGAAATCGGGAGGGGTTCGGTCCGAAGAGACCCCCTATCTGAAGGAAGAAGAAGATCTTACCCTTTCCATCCTTTCTCTGTCCCACCAGAAGGGCTATGTTGAGGCCATCTTAGGGAAGGATCAGAAGGGGAGCCTGGTCTATACCTATATCCCAGATCTTGAGGGGAAAAATACCACAACAAAGGAGAGCCTGGTAAAGAGCCCGGACCAGGTGGAGTCTGCCAAACCGGTGAGCCTGGGCACCATGACGGACCGGGCTCCCTTGGGCGGCGGGGCCGGTCAGGTCTGCATCTACTTCCCCCTGTCCAGGGTCAGGGAGGTCTTCCCGGAAGAAGACCTGGCACACCGGGACTTCCATGGAGCCATCTCAGTCACCGACCAGGAAAATAGCCATGACAGGGTCATGGAAGAAGTCAAGCGGATTTCTGATGAGGATACGCAAAGACATACCACCATTGATGTCCGGAATAATACGGACCTCATGCGCCGGATGGTCACCATGGTCGGTGTCTTTGCCACCCTCTTTATCATCTTCATCAGCCTGATCGTCATCGCCAATATGTTCAACGCCATCTCCACCAACATGATCCTCCGACGGCGGGACTTCGCCATCCTCAAGACCGTGGGCATGGACGACCGCCAGCTCAACCGGATGTTGGTGGTGGAGGGGGCCTACTACGGAATCAAGGCCCTTCTTGTGGCCATTCCCCTTTCCCTCCTGGCTTGTTTGGGAATGGCCAAGGTCATGCAGGAAAAGGCCGACATCGTCAACTTCTACATTCCCTGGGCCTCCCTGGCTATTGCCGTGGGTACGGTGGTGGTCGTGGTCTTTATCACCATCGCTTACGCCAGGAAGAAGCTGGATCTCGACCATCCCATGGCCTGGATCAAGGGGGAGACCTTCTGATTTTCTTCCGGGCTTGAAAGTCTTTACGACTGATCCCTCCTTGCCCTTTACCGGTAAGGAGGGATTTTCTTATGGACCGATTGAAGCCGGCTTGGCATGGTATAATAGTAAATATGTCAAATGGACACAGAAATGACAAAGCCACGGCACTTTTTGAGCCATATAAGGAGTAATGACCATGAAAAAAATCGGTAAAGTTCTCTTGCTCATCATCCTTCTGGTGGGCTTCTCCCTGGGCGGCTACTTCCTGGGAGCAAATTCCCGCTTGGAAACCCCATTAGCCGGCATCATGGGAGAAGAGCCCCGAAGTCAGGAAATGGAGCGAATTCTAAAAAATATTGAAAATTATAGCAAGATTATCAAAAGGGATTATATCTTCGATTACAAGGATGAAGACCTGGAAACCGGCATTTACAAGGGACTCTTTGCCGGCCTGGGCGACCCTTATTCCGAATACTACACCAAAGAAGAATACGAAGCCCTCCTGGAGGATACTTCCGGCTCCTTTGCCGGCATCGGTTTGGTGGTGACGGCGGGGGAGGACAACCTCATCACGGTCGTTTCCCCCATCGAAGGCACACCCGCCGCCAAGGCAGGCATCCGGTCCGGAGATAAGATTCTTGCCGTGGACGGGACCACTTATCTGGGCAGTGAGCTCAATGAGGCCACCAAGGCCATGAGGGGAACCCCTGGAACAGAGGTTACAATCACTATCCGCCGGGAGGGGACCGGGGTCCTGAAAAACGAGGATAAGACCCTGACCCGGGCGGAAATCAACGTCAAAACGGTCAATGCCAAGCTTTTGGAAGACCAGGTGGGCTATGTCCAGGTCACCCAGTTTAATGAAACAACGGCAGAGGAGTTCGACCAGGCCCTCCGCTCCCTCATGGACCAGGGGGCCGAACACCTGGTCCTGGACCTCCGGAACAATCCCGGCGGCCTCCTGGACATGGTCATCACCATGGCCGACAATGTCCTGGGTGAAGGAAAAATCGTCACAACCGTGGACAAGCAGAAGAAGGAAGATGTAGCCACCTCGGATAAGGAGCATATCGGCATACCCATGGTGGTCCTGGTGAATGAAGGATCCGCTTCCGCCTCGGAAATCATGACGGGTGCCCTCAAGGACAACAATAGGGCACTGGTTCTGGGCAAGACCACCTTTGGCAAAGGGATCGTTCAACGCATTTATCCTCTGGGTGCCGGAAAGGGCGGCGGCTTCAAGCTGACCATGGCCGAGTACCTGACCCCCAAGGGGACCCACATCCATGAGGTGGGGATTGCTCCGGACCTTGACCTGGATCTTAATGAGGAAGCCAAGGGGATCGGGCCGGATTTCCTAGACCAGGATAACCAGCTTCGGGCGGCCATGGCCCTGGTCAAGACCCTGACCGGCGACCGAGTCGACCCGGCTAAAGCCAAGTCCTTTGATCTCAAGCCCTTCCTCCCTAAGACCGGGGAAGAAGCCTCTTCTGAACCGGCTTCTTCGGAGGAAACCCGGTCCTCATCGGGTGAAGATTCCGGTCAAGAGTCGTCTTCTTCCCAACCGGAGGAGAAACCTCAGGAAAGTTCAAGTGCAGAGTAACCTTAGGAAGGATTGACCTTGCCTCCATTCAAGATTCATTCCCAATATCAACCCACGGGTGACCAACCCCAGGCCATCGACCGCCTGGTCGATGGGATCCGGCGGGGAGACCACTACCAGACCCTCCGGGGGGTAACCGGGTCGGGGAAGACCTTCACCATGGCCAATATCATCGAGCGGGTTCAAAAGCCCACCCTGGTTATCGCCCATAATAAAACCCTGGCTTCCCAGCTGGCTGGCGAGTTTAAGGAATTTTTTCCCGACAATGCCGTAGAATTTTTTGTTTCCTATTATGACTACTACCAGCCTGAAGCCTATGTGGCGGCGACCGACACCTATATTGCTAAAGATGCTTCGATTAACGATGAAATTGACCGCCTCCGCCATTCAGCCACCACTCAACTCTTTCAGCGAAAGGATGTCATTGTAGTGGCTTCGGTCTCCTGCATCTATGGCCTGGGTGACCCGGAAGACTATCTCAAACTCACCCTCTCCCTTCGTACCGGCCAGGTCATTCCCATTGAAGAAGTCCTCACCCGATTGGTGGACATCCAGTTTGTCCGCAACGACATCGACTTCCAACGGGGGACCTTCCGCCTCAAGGGGGATACCCTGGATATTTTCCCGGCTTCCACTTCGGAGAACGCCATCCGGGTGGAATTCTTTGGGGATGAGATCGACCGGATCCTGGAATTCGACGACTTGACCGGGGAAATTTTGGAAGCCCGGAACTACGTCATGATCTACCCGGCCTCCCACTTTGCCACCACCCATAAGAAAATGGAAAGAGCCGTAGTCACCATAGAAGAGGAATTGGAGGACCGCCTGGAAGAACTCCGGTCTCAGTCCAAGCTGGTCGAAGCCCAGCGCCTGGAGCAAAGAACCCTCTATGACCTGGAGATGATGAAGGAGATCGGCTATTGCTCAGGGATTGAAAACTACTCCCGCCACATTTCCGGCCGAGCCCCGGGCTCCCGCCCCTACACCCTGATCGACTATTTCCCGGATGACTTCCTCATGGTCATCGACGAGTCCCATGCCACCCTTCCCCAACTCCGGGGGATGATCAACGGGGACATCTCCCGGAAGCAAAACCTCATCGACTTCGGCTTCCGCCTGCCTTCGGCCTTGGACAACCGGCCTCTGAAATTTGAGGAGTGGGAATCCCTGGTCAACCAGGCCGTCTTTATGTCAGCCACCCCCGGACCCTATGAAAATGAGCATTCTACACAGATTGTCGACCAGGTCATCCGGCCCACCGGACTCCTGGACCCTCGGGTGGAGGTCCGGCCTACCAAGCATCAGATCGATGACCTCATGGCCGAGATTCGGAAGACGACCGAGCGAGGGGACCGGACCCTGGTCACCACCCTGACCAAAAAGATGGCGGAGGACCTGACCAACTACCTGGAAGAGGCAGGAATCAAGGTCACCTACATGCACTCGGACATTGCCACCATGGAGCGGATGGAGATCATCCGGGACCTCCGGCTGAAAAAGTACGATGTTTTAGTAGGGATCAACCTCCTCCGGGAAGGCCTGGATATTCCCGAAGTCTCCCTTATCTGCATTTTGGATGCCGACAAGGAGGGCTTCCTCCGGTCGGAGACCTCCCTCATCCAGACCATCGGCCGGGCGGCCCGAAACGAAAGGGGAAAGGTCATCCTTTATGGGGACCAAATCACCCGGTCCATGCAGGTGGCCATTGATGAAACTTCCCGCCGCCGGTCCATCCAGGAGACCTACAATGAAGAACACCACATCACTCCCCGGTCGGTCCGGAAAAACGTCCATGACCTTCTTACCACTGCTGTTGCCGCAGGAGAAGTGGGGACCTATCTGGGCGACAAAGAGGAGGATTTCAAGGATAAGGAGACTTTCTCCATCCAGGACATCAAGGAGATTCTTCTTAACATGGAAATGGAGATGCGGAAGGCGGCCGAAGAGCTCGACTTCGAGCGGGCAGCCACGATTCGGGATACGATCCGAAAGATGAAAGAAGACTATAAAATTGACTGATTCGGCCGGGTCAAACCGGCCTTTGAAATAGAGATGAAGGAGACATATGAGTCTAGAAAACATCGTAATTAAGGGGGCCAAGGTCAACAACCTCAAGGATGTGGACCTGACCCTGCCCAGAAATAAGATGATTGTGATGACGGGGCTTTCCGGTTCGGGCAAGTCCTCTTTGGCTTTTGATACCATCTACGCGGAGGGACAGCGGCGATACGTCGAGTCCCTTTCTTCCTATGCCCGGATGTTTTTAGGCCAGATGGACAAGCCGGACGTAGACCTGGTCGAGGGCCTGTCCCCGGCCATCTCCATCGACCAGAAGACCACCAACCGGAACCCCCGGTCCACGGTTTCCACCGTAACGGAAATCAACGACTACCTCCGTCTCCTTTTTGCTAAAGCGGGCCATGCTTTCTGCCCGGTCTGCGGGGCCCCCATCGAAGCCATGTCGGTGGATGAGATTGTGGATTCCATCTTAGCCCTGCCCGACCGAACCCGGATCCTTGTTCTTTCTCCGGTTATTCGGGGCAAGAAGGGAATGCATAAAAACGCCCTGTCCAACCTCCAAAAGCGGGGCTTTTCCCGGGTCCTAGTGGACGGGGCCATGCGGGATCTCATTGAAGACATTGACCTGGAGAAGAACCTCCGCCACGACATCTCCATTGTCGTAGACCGGCTCATTGTCCGGGAAGGAATCACCACCCGCCTGACCTCCTCCGTGGAAACGGCCCTGGCTGAATCCGGGGGGACGATCATTGTGGACCAGCTGGGTCCTGATAGGGAAGTGTTGGATTCCCATACCTATTCCTCCAAGCTGGCCTGCCCCGAGGGCCATATGACCCTGGAAGAAATTGAGCCCCGCCTCCTCTCCTTCAACTCCCCACTGGGTGCCTGTCCCGACTGCTCGGGCCTGGGCTTCCATGCCCAGGTGGATGCCCAGCTCTGCATCCCCAACCCCGACCTCTCCATCGAAGAGGGGGCGGTGGCTCCCTATGCGACTTCGGGCAAGGGAACCTTTTACTATGAGATGATCCGGGCCGTGGCCCAAGCCTACGATTGGTCCCTGGATCAACCCATTGGCCAGGCTCCGGACGAAGTGGTGGACGCCCTTCTCTGGGGGTCCGACCGGATCGTCACCTTCTCCTTTAACTCCCATTTCTCCGGTCAAAAAACCTACAGAGATACTTGGGAGGGGACCATCCCCAACCTGACCCGCCGGTTCAAATCTGGAGGGGAAGGGACCCAGAAGCGGATCCGGGACTTCATGGCGGAGAATACCTGCGAGACCTGCCATGGGGACCGCCTCCGGCCTGAGGCCCTCTCCGTCCATATTGCGGACAAGAACATCGCCGAATTCAACCGGATGTCCATCCAGGAGGCCTATGACTGGACGGAAAAGCTGACCTTCTCCGAGAGCGAAGCCATCATTGCAGCCCCCATCCTCAAGGAGGTCCGGGCCCGGCTCAAGTTCCTCATCGACGTGGGTCTGGACTACCTGACCCTGGACCGCTATGCCGCCACCCTGTCGGGCGGGGAGTCCCAGCGGATCCGCCTGGCCACCCAAATCGGGGCCGGCCTGGTCGGGGTGGTCTATGTCCTGGATGAGCCCTCCATCGGCCTCCACCAGCGGGACAACAACCGTCTCCTGGCTGCCCTCCGGAACCTGACTGACCTGGGCAACACCCTCATCATCGTGGAGCACGATGAGGACACCATGCGGGCGGCCGACTGGATCGTGGATGTGGGTCCGGGGGCCGGCCTCCTGGGCGGGCAGATTGTGGCCCAGGGCCCCTTCGATAAGATTATCCAAACTCCGGGTTCCATCACCGGAGACTACCTGGCCCACCGGAAGTTCATTCCCGTCCCGGAAGAGAGGCGGAAAGCTTCCGGCTGGCTCAAGGTCAAGGGGTGCCGGGAGAACAACCTCAAGGGGATCGATGTCAAGATTCCTCTGGGAGTTCTGACCGCCATCACCGGGGTTTCCGGGTCGGGCAAGTCCTCCTTTGTCGAGGGCATCCTTTACAAGGTCCTGGCCAACCGCCTCAACAAGGCCCACATCCGGCCCGGAAAATATAAAGGAATCGAGGGGTTGGACCAGCTGGATAAGGTCATTGAGATCGACCAGTCGCCCATCGGCCGGACACCCCGGTCCAACCCGGCCACCTACACCAAGGTCTTCGACCTCATCCGTGATGTCTTTGCTTCCTCTAACGACGCCAAGATGCGGGGCTACGACAAGGGTCGATTTTCCTTTAACGTCAAGGGAGGGCGGTGCGAGGCCTGTAAGGGAGATGGGACCATCAAGGTGGAGATGCACTTCCTCCCCGATGTCTACGTTCCCTGTGAAGTTTGCCATGGGGCCCGTTACAACCGGGAGACCCTCCAGGTCCGCTACCGGGGGAAGACCATTGCCGATGTCTTGGAGATGACTATTGAAGAGGCTCTGGACTTTTTCAAAAACCATGCCGGGATCCAACGCAAGCTTCAAACCCTGGTGGATGTGGGTCTGGGTTATCTCAAGGTGGGTCAGCCTTCACCTGAGCTATCCGGCGGGGAGGCCCAGCGGGTCAAACTGGCCGCTGAACTGGGCAAGGTCTCCACGGGAAAAACGATATATATTCTGGATGAGCCCACGACGGGCCTCCATGTCCACGACATCGACAAGCTGGTCAAGGTCTTTGACCGCTTAATCGACCAGGGCAATTCCATCGTGGTCATTGAACACAATTTGGATGTCATTAAGTATGCGGACTACATCGTGGACCTGGGACCTGAAGGCGGGGCCCGGGGCGGAGAAATTGTGACCGAGGGTACGCCCGAAGAAGTCGCAAAAGACCCTTCTTCGTATACCGGAAAATTCCTTGCTCCGGTCCTGGAGAGGGACAGGACTCGGGAAAAATAAGGATCAGAAAGGAGAAGACATGCCTACAACCTATGCCCATTTTCAGTTTGGCCAGGATTGTCTGACCAAGTTGCCCAACGAATGGATCCGGTCCATTGACCGTCGGCCTTCTTTATACAATTTCGGTGTCCAGGGCCCCGACCTCCTCTTCTATTCCAAACCTTGGTCCAGGATTAATCAGGAAAAATTGGGAGGAAAAATCCACGATAAGCCGGCGACGGAAATCTTTGAGAAGTTTCGCCAAGCTTTGGAGAAGAATCCCCGCAAGGAAGAGGAGATCATGATCTACGCCTTTGCCATGCTCTCCCACTTCACCTTGGATTCCACTTGTCATCCCTATATTGAACGCAAGGAGGAGGTTTCCGCTGTCTCCCACAACCTCATTGAATCCCAATATGACGGTTATTTGATGCGGAAAAACGGGGTGGAAGACCCTTCCACCTATCCCCGGGCCTACCTGATCGACCCCAACCGGGAAGATGCCCGGGTGATTGGGGCTGTCTACGGTCTCTCTCCGGATGAAGTCTATTCCTGCATGGAGGGTCAGGCCAAGGTCCTCCGGGTCTTCTCCACCGCCGGCCCCGGCCGTCGAAAGCTGGTACGGGGTTTTCTTGGCATGGTCTCGCCCAAGTCGGCCCTCAAGGACCTCTTTGTGGATAAGGAGGAGAACCCCTCCTGTGCGGATTCCAATCTCCGTCTGGATAAACTACGGGCCTTAGCCCTGGACCGTTACGGAGACCTGGTTCCCCTCCTCAGGTCCTACCTCCTGGAGGGCAAACCCCTGGCGGATTATTTCCGGCGGACCTTCGGCCCCTCTCAAAACTACCGGACCATTCCGGTTCTCTCCCTGGAGGAGGAAAGGAACTACCAACCCGGACAGGAAGAGGCCAGAGGGCTGGACCCGGAAGGTTCGGAGAAAGAGGGATAGAGGGATGGATGCGGCAAAGTCACCGGATGTCCAAAACCCCCTGGTTCTCTTAAACGGGGTTACCGTCAAAGATAAAAAAACGGGCCGGCTTATCCTGGAGGTTTCCCATTTCCGCCTGGGCCGGGGGGAGACGGTGGCTATCACCGGTCCTTCAGGTTCCGGAAAGTCCACCTTTCTCAAGCTCCTGGCTCTTATGACCAATGACAACCTCGAAGTGGAGGGGACCTATCTATTGGAGGGGAGTCCGGTGGGGGACATGGACCCCACCCTCCTACGCCGGGAGGTTTCCTATTGCTTTCAAAATCCCATCCTTTTCGGGGAGACGGTCGCCGACAACCTGGTTTTTCCCTATGAAATCCGGGGTCTGGACTTCGATCGGGACCATGCCCTGGACCTCCTGGCCCAGTCGGGTCTGTCCAGGGAATACCTCTACAAGGGTGTGGGTCAGCTTTCGGGCGGGGAACGCCAGAGGGTAGCCCTAATTCGGAACCTCCTCTTCCTACCCAAGATCCTTCTCCTGGACGAAATCACTTCTTCCCTGGACAAGGAAAACAGCCAAAACATCATGGCCTGGCTCTGGGACCTTCGGGCAAAGGAGGACCTGACCTTCCTTCTTGTCTCCCACAACCCCGAGGACCGGACTATGGCGGACCGGTCCTTTCCGATTCCCATGAGGAAGGAGGCATAAGATGGACCAACTTCAGGTTTCTTGGCCGTCCCTGGCCATGGCTTCCAGTCTGGTCATCTTTGCCCTGGCCCTGTCCAGAAAAATGGACCTGGATATGGGGAAGGATATGTTAGTGGCCGTCCTCCGGATGATTGTCCAACTCTTTGCCGTGGGCTGGATCCTGGGGGGGATCTTCCAGCTGGACCATGTCCTCATCACCCTGGTCATGGTGGCTTTTATTGTCTTCAATGCCGCCTGGAATGCAGCCAAACGAGCCCGGGGCCTGGACCGGGCCCTGGTCGCTGCCCTCCTCTCCCTGGGCTTGACCACGGCGGTCAACCTGTCCGTCCTGGTCCTATCCTCTTCCGTCGCCTTTGTTCCCTCCCAGATCATCCCTATCGCCGGCATGATCGCCGGAAATTCCATGAAGGCGGTGGGCCTGGCCTTCACCAACCTCCGCGCCTACTACAAGGACCGGACCCAGCAGGTCATGGAACGCCTCTCCCTGGGGGCCAGCCCTGCCCAGGCCTCGGAAGAGGTCCTCAAGGATGCCCGAAAGGCCTCCCTCCAGCCCACCATCGACTCTGTCCGGACGGTGGGCCTGGTCACTCTGCCCGGCATGATGTCGGGCCTCATGTTCGCCGGCGTGGACCCCACCAAGGCCATCATGTACCAAATTATGGTCTTCTTCTTTGTCCTTTCCGGCGCCTTCCTCTCGGTTATTCTTTCTACTCGGATTATCCGGGATTCCTTCTTCAATGAAAGGGCCCAGCTCATCGACCTGGGAGAGGGGAGAAGATGATGGATAAGATCAATGTCTGTCATGGGACAATCAATCCCCTTCCCTTTTCGACCTATCAGGGGAGATTCCGTTTGAAAAGCCGGATGCGGGGTTTCAAGGGGAGGAAGAAGCCCAAATCTTGCCAGGTCTTCCCCTCAGACTTTTTGGATATCTTCCATATGAGGGAGGCCATGGCAGAGGCCCGGAAGGCCCAGGCCCGGGGCGAGGTCCCGGTCGGAGCCATCCTGGTCCGCCGGGGGGCTACCCTCTACCGGGCCGGTAACCGGGTGGAGGATCTGGCCTACGGCCTGGCCCATGCCGAACTCCTCCTGATCCAGGAAGCCTCCAAAAAGGAAGGCCGCTATCTCCAGGACTTCACCCTCTATGTGACTCTGGAGCCCTGCCTCATGTGTGCTGCCGCCTTGGTCCATGCCCGCATCGGCCGGGTGGTCTTCGGGGTCCATGACCCGGAAGGGGGAGGGCTGGGGTCCGCCGCCATGGTCCCTGACCTGGGCCGGTCCCTCCACACCTACCCGATCAAGGGCGGAGTCCTGGAAGAGGAAAATCGAAATATCCTCCAGGCGTTTTTTAGGGGACGGAGAAACAAACAAAAAAACTGTGGCTGACCCTGTTGGGTTAAGCCACAGTTTTTTATAGGACCTTTATCTGGCCTTTTCCCTTTGTCGTAGTGGTGGTTTAAGGAAATTGGCCGAACCACCACTAGTTTTTTGGCCTCACGATAGTGGTGGTTTGACGAAATTGGCCTAACCACCATTATTGTTTTGGCCTCACGATAGTGTTGGTTTGACAAAATTGGCCGAACCACCACTAGTTTTTTGGCCTCACGATAGTGGTGATTTAAGGAAATTGGCAGAACCACCACTATTGTTTTAGCCTCATGGTAGTGGTGGTTTGAGGAAATCGGCAGAACCACCACTACTGCCCCATAAAAAATATAGTGGTGGTTTCGCTGAAAATGCAAAATCACCACTATAGGGGCATTAGAAATGACCTTTACAAGACCATAAAAATGAGGTGGGCGGCGATGCCTGCGCAGAGGCCGCCGATGGTATGGCTGAGGATGGACCGTCCGGTCAGGTCCTTGCAGCCCAGGGCTTCCATCATGGCCACGTGGGTGGAGAGGTAGCCCGACCAGCACATGCAGATGGCGGTGAAGACGGCGATGTCATTGCCGGTCACCTGGCCGACCTGGGCCATGGTTTTAACGACGCCGATGGCGGCTCCGCTGGATCCCAGGGCGGTCATGGGGACAGCGATGGCCTGGGAGGAGGAGAAGCCGAAGATGGGGCGGAGGAGGAAGGCCAGCTTCTCTCCCAACCAGGGGAGGAGAGGGACCCCCTCACCGGCCGCGCCGGTGTATACGCCCCCGGCTCCCGGCCCGTTGGTCAGGAGGAGGACGATGGTGCAAATGCCCAGGACTCCCGGGATAATGGCCACCCCCATGTCCACGCCCCGACGGCCCCCGTCCAGGAGGGCTTCGATAAAGCGTTGGCCCACGCTCCCCGGCCGGACAATCCGCATGGTGGTGGGGAGGGTATCCTTCATGTCCATCCCGGGCCCGCTCAGGTCGCCATATTTCTTTTTGGAGGCCCTCAACATGAGGCGGACGCTGACTACGCTACCCACGATGGCCCCCAGGTTTCCGACCAGGGCGGCCTTCATGGCCCCATCCACCGGCAGGGCCATCATGGTCGTCGTGGTGATCAAGCCCATGCCGAAGGCCGTTCCCAGGTTGGTCAGGGCGGGCTTTTGATAGTCCTTGAAATAGCGGATGAAGTTCTCCTCCGTGGCCAGGGTCAAGATGGCCGGGTTGTCTGAGAGATAGCAATTCATCACGCCCAGGGAGGCTGCCCCCGGCAGGTCATAGATGGGCCCCATGATCAGGGAGAGGACCTTATTGACCAGGGCAATCAGGCCGAACTCGGAGAAGAGGCCTGACACCGCACCGGCCAGGACTGAGATGGCCATGATGTAAAAGCAGGTATTCATCAGGCTGTCATAGGCCGTATTCATCAGAGTCATGAGCATATTGGTCGCCCCCATGACACTCCCTATTCCAATAAAAAAACCAAAGAAGCAGAGGAGAAACAAAATACTCTCCCAGCCAACAATCTTCTTTAGGCGATGTTCCCCTTCCACAGGTTCCTCCTATAATGATTGATTAATCAAGCGATATTTCTCCAGGGCCTGCCGAAGTTCCTCGGCCGTTTCTTCCACAATCCGGGGATTGGTCTTGGCCCAGGCGCAGGTTTCGGATGAAGCGTTCCATTTAATCGAGTTCTCTCCGCGGAGAGGGGGGAAGAACTTGAGGTGGAAGGGGTAGTACTTGTCCGCATCCGCATAGTTCTCAGTATGGAGAGGCTTTTGGTAAATCCCCATCATGTAGGGGAAGGGCCTGTTGAAGAGGGTGTCATACATGCCCTGGACTTCCTTGAGGGTGAGGGCAAAGGCCTCAGCGGTTTCTTTGTCGAAATCATCGAAAGAGGTCAGCTTATCCTCCTTGGGGAGGACATAGACCCCGTAGGGCCAGTCCGTATAGAAGGGGAGGAAGACGACAAAGTGGTCATTCTGGAAGATAACCCGCTTCCCGAACTTGACTTCTTCATCCCGGAGCTTGGAGAGGAGGCCCTGGCCGTGTTTTTCATAGTAGGCCTTGGATTGGTCCAGCTCCAGGCGGATCCGGAGGGGGAGGAAGCCGAAGGCGTAGATCTGGCCATGAGGGTGAATTTGGGTGGTGCCGACTTCCTTGCCCCGGTTTTCAAAAGCCAGGACGTACTTGATCTTAGGGTCGGAGGAGAGGTCCCGGAAGCGGTCGATCCAGAGGTCGACCAGTTCCATGAGGTGGTCCTTGGGGAGGTCGTGAAGGGAAGCCTCATGGTCCGGGGAATAAAGAATCACCTCACACTTGCCGTAGGAGGGGGCCGTCTTGAAAAAGGCATTAGCCACCGGGTCGGGCTGGGCCGGCTGGGTGGACATGGAGGGCCAGTCATTGTCGTATTTGAGGACCCGGTAGTGGTCGGGGACCTTGCCGGAACCCGGACAGAAAGCACAGTAGTCCTTGGGCCGGTCCGGCCGTTTTTGCCGGTTTCCGTTGACGATGGTCCAGTCGTCTAAAAGGGGGTTATAGCGAAATTCACTCATGGTAGGTCCTTTCTAGTCTAAAAAGCCGGCTTCTTCCAGGAAGTGGGCGATCCCATCTTCTTCGTTGGTCCCAATGACCACATCCGCTGCCTCCTTAAGGTCCGGGCAGGCATTGCCCATAGCCACCCCGATGCCGGCCTGGCGGATCATGGACAGGTCATTGTTCTGGTCACCAAAAGTCATAATCCGGTCCATGGACAAGCCCAGGGCATCAGCGGCCTTCTCCACCCCATTCCCCTTGGAGGTTCCCTTCTTCATAATCTCGAAGAAGAAGGGCTCGGACAGGACCTGGCTGAAACAGTCGGCGAAGCGGTCGGGCATTTTTTGAATGGCCTCCTGAATGATATCCGGATCCCCGTAGGTGAGGACCTTGAGGGGCAGTCCCTCGATCTCACGGGGGTCCCTGGCGGATTCCACCGAAGCCACCTCGGCCCTTTCCAGGAGGGTGTGGAGGAAGTCTTTTCCCACCTCATCGTCCTGAAGATTGAGGCTGACCAGGTGGTCAGCGAAATAGTAAACAAGAATGACGGGGTAATCCAGCCAAAAATCCACATAATCGGCCAGGTCTCCCTTGTCTTCCAGGGGGGCTTTATAGATGGGGGCGCCGGACATGGTCTCGATCTGGCCACCATTCATCCCGATTAAGGTGGCATCGTCGGCAAAACCCAGCTCCCTGGCATAGCGACGGAAACCGCCAATCCGACGACCCGAAGCAATGGAAACCCGGTAGCCCTTGTCCAGGAGACGCATAACCGCTTGTTTGGTGGCGGGACTGATCTTTTTTTCTTCCGTTACCAGGGTTCCATCAATATCAAAAACAAAATAGCGAATTTTTGAATAATCCAAATAGATCCTCTCTTTCTGAAGCACCCGGGAGGACGCTTCGGCGTTATCCATTCCTGACAAAAAACCATTCCCTCTACCTTTACCCAAAAGGGGCAGGAAGAAGAAATGGTTTTGGACTTTTTTGGGAAATTAGAGGATGACTTCTTCCTTGAGGAGGCCCGCCGTATAGGCATTGATGAGCTGGCGGAGGGCAGTAATCTTGACCTGGTATTCCTTGCCCAGGTCCGTATCGGAAATGAGAACCCGGCGGTCATAACGGTCAACGGTTCGGACATTGGGGGCATAGGTCTCCAACTCGTCAGTAAGGGCATTGTAGTCCACATGCTCAGCAAGGGCGATATGGTGGGAGTTGTAGATAAGGGTGTAGCCTGCAATCCCCGTTTGTTTTTGGTAGGACTTGGCGATGCCTCCGTCAATGACAAAGAGGCGGCCGTTGGCCCGCATGGGACTCTGTCCCTTTTCCTTGATGACCGGAACATGGCCATTGATGATGTGGCCCTTGTCCGGGTCCAAATCAAATTCCTTGAGGATCTTCCTGGCAATGGCCTCTTCCGAGGAGAGGGCAAAGTAGGGGTTCATTTTTTCCTTATGGTTTTTCTTATCGGTGGTGAAGTAGCGTTCGAAGGTGGCCATCTTCCGCTTACCGAACATGGGGGACTTGGGTCCACACCAGAGATACCACATGAAGTCCACCGCATCCCGCTTCCGCTGGGAGGTCTCAGGGGCATAGTAGGCCTGGGTGACGATGAAGTCCAGGTAGTCCATGAGGGCCTTGCCGGACTTGAACTCCCCGTCGATGGTGATGCCGTCGAATTCCCCGTCCTCCGTCATGGGCAGGCAACCATGGTAGAGGAGGTTCCCGTTCATGGTCAGGTAGGAAGAACCCCGGGTGAAGAGGAAGGTGTTGTGGCGTTGAAGGCGTTCGGAGTGGAGGAAGGAGGCCTTGATGTTCCGGAGGAGTTCTTCCTCCTGGTCGGTCAGCTTGAGGGGATCCTTGGGATCGATGGTGGGGAAGTTGGTGTCCGTGAGCTTGTAGCGGCTTCCGTCGATGGACACATATTCCATGGTCTCCCAGTCCACCTTCTTGAGGACGATCCGGTCGGTCATTTCATATTCCGGATGACGTTCGTAGAGTTGGCCCTCCAGCTTGAATTCCAGGATGGCCACGGCCTTATGCATCCGGGCAGCTTGACGCTCATCCACCACATCGTAAATATTTTCATCATAAATCCTGGGCATAAAAATGTCGCAGGGGTCATCTCCGTAGACCTGCCGGGCAAAGTCATCCAGGACCCGGAGGTGGATTCCGTATCCGTCCTCCAGGCAGTCAAAGGTATTGTATTTGATGGCATTTCGCATAACTGCCATCATGCAGACCTCATTGCCCAGGGCAGCTCCCATCCAAACCACGTCGTGGTTGCCCCACTGGACATCCACCTGGTTGCCGAAGTGGATGAGTTCCTCCATGATGGTATGGGGGTGGGGTCCGCGGTCGAAAATATCCCCAACAACATGGATATGGTTGACGCAGATTCGCTGGATCATGAGACAGAGTTCAGTGATAAAGTCCTCCTGAGCCTCCTCATCCAGGATGCCGGAGATGATGGAATAGTAGTAGGTTCTCCGGTCGATCTCTCCATCGTTGGATTCCATGAGCTCATGGAGAGTGGTTCGGTAATTACATGGCATTTTGGAAGATACCTGGTCTCGGGGGTATTTGGAGGCAATAAAGCGGGCCACCTCCACCAGTTGGAGAATGGTATCCCGAACCCAGCGGGAGTCTTGAAGGAGTTCTTGTCGCTTAGCCAGGGCAGTCTGAGGATCATAAATAATGGAGGCCAGTTCATTCTGCCGGTCTTCCGACAGGCGGGACCGGTAGACATCCCGGATCTTTCGACGGATATTTCCGGAGGCTGACCGGAGCATGTGGAGGAAGGCTTTATCCTCGCCATGCACATCAGAAAAGAAATATTCCGTCCCCTTGGGCATGCCCATGATGGTCCGGAGGCGGACAATTTCTCCGGCTGCCGCCATCTTATTGGGGAACATTTTAGAAAGCATATCTATGGTTAAGGATTTTACCATGACAACCTCACAGTCTATCCGAGCCCGGAAAGGTGGCCCCGCTAACGTTTTCAGTCATCTTCATTATTATACAGACCGGTAAAAAAGACAAGCATGGGATTTGACATTCAGGAGATAGTGTCGTATAGTGGATAGAAATTCGAAAGAATATTCTTTTTCGGGTAAGAATATGTACTTTCGATCCATAGATCCAAGTAGAGGCGCGAGGAAAATGATGAGGACCGGGAGGCGGCAGCCGGTGAATGGTCCAAAAGGTTTCCTTGCCGAAATTCGGCTCCGGGCACGGAGTCGTGTTGGGACGGACTTGAATAAGGTCCGGACTGTCACCAACCATCGCTCAAGTTGGTGTTGTGCTACTGTGAGGGAAGATTCACGGAAAGGCACAAGCCTTTCCGTTTTTTGTTTTCTCATAGCCTCTGGGAGCGGCAACAGAGGAGGTTCGTATGAACACTCGCATCAAAAAGACAATCCTGACCGGGCTCCTGGCTTTCGCTCTTCTTTTCGTCGGGGCCTTTCACCGGCCCGCCATAGCGGAGGGGGAGGAGGATACCTTCACCATCGGCATGGAAGTCAACTATGCTCCCTTCAACTGGTCGGAGCCTACGGATGGCCATGGAGCTCTTCCGGTCTCCAACAGTCCGGGGGAGTATGCCCAAGGCTATGACGTATGGATGGCCAAGGAAATTGCCCGGCGTCTGGGCAAGAAACTGGTCATTGTCAAAATTGACTGGGACGGTCTTCCGCCTGCTCTCAAGTCAGGAAAAATTGATGCTATTATTGCCGGGATGAGCCCCACTCCTGAGCGGAAAGAGGAGATTGACTTCACTGCCCCCTACTACCAATCGGACCTGGTCATGGTGGTCCGGAAGGACGGCCCCTATACCCAAGCGAAGAGCTTGGAGGACTTTTCCGGGGCCAAGATCACAGGCCAGCTCTCCACCTTCCACTACACGGTGGTGGACCAGATCCCCGGTGTGGACAAGATGCCGGCCATGCAGGATTTTCCCACCATGATCACCGCTCTCCAGGCCAAGAAAATTGACGGCTACATTTCTGAGCGGCCGGGTGCCCGGTCGGCCATGGTAGCCCACCCCGACCTGACCTTTGTGGAATTCGAAGAGGACAAGGGCTTCGAGGTAGACCTGGACGATGTCTCCGTGGCTGTTGGCCTGGCCAAGGGATCCCCCCTCCGGGAGGAGGTCAACCGGGTCATGGAGGAGATCAGCCAAGAGGACCGTGACCGGGCCATGGATGAGGCCGTCCTCCTCTCCACCGAAAAAGAGGGGGGAGAAGGCTTCTTCTCAACCGTGGCCTTCCTCTGGTCCAACTACTCCGGCCCCTTCCTCCGCGGGACGGGGATCACCCTTCTGATCGCCAGCCTTTCCACCTTTTTCGGTTTCCTGATCGGCCTTCTCGTCCAAACCCTCCGGTCCCTGCCCTCGTCCAAACGGGATCCCTGGCCCTACCGGATCCTGATCGGTTTCGTCCGTGCCCTTCTCACCCTTTATGTGGAAATTTTCCGGGGAACGCCCATGATGGTTCAGGCCATGTTGATCTTCTATGGGTCCAAAATGTTCTTTGATATTGATATGAATGCGGGTTTTGCTGCCATCTTCATCGTTTCTATTAATACGGGTGCCTACCTGTCTGAAACCATCCGAGGGGGAATCGACTCCGTTCCCCAAGGCCAGTGGGAAGCAGCCAAGGCCCTGGGTCTCAGCCATACCCAGACCCTCTTTTCCGTCATCTTCCCCCAGGCCATCAAGGCCATCCTGCCTTCCATCGGCAACGAGCTCATCGTGAATATCAAAGACACATCCGTCCTTAACGTTATCTCCGTGACGGAGCTCTTCTTTATCACTAAAGGCGTGGCCGGGTCCACGCTCAAGACCTTTGAAGCTTATCTGATCGCCGGTGCCATCTACCTCTTTCTGACCCTGGTCCTTTCCTGGGTCCTCCGAAAGATCTTTGCCCACCGTAACCGCAACTTCAGTCTAAAGTCTGTAACCGCCTAGGAGGATTCCATGACTTTCGCCAATCAAACAGCCTATTCTCCATCCGACACTCATCCCATCCTGGAGGTTCGTGACCTGACCATGTCCTATGGGGACAAGGAGGTCCTCAAGGGGGTCAACTTCGACGTGGCTCCCTCCGAGGTCATTACCTTCATCGGAGAATCCGGGGCCGGGAAATCCACCATGCTCCGCTGCCTTAACCTTCTGGAGGAGCCCTTAGGCGGGGACATCCGCTTCCGGGGCAAGTCCATCCTGGAACCCGGTTTTGACCGCAAGGCCTACCGGGCTCGGGTGGGCATGGTCTTCCAATCCTTCTATTTATTTGACAACATGTCCGTTCTGGATAACTGCATTCTTGCACAGACCAAGGTCCTCAAGCGGTCTGATAAGGAGGCCCGGGAGAAGGCCATGGCCCTCCTCGAAGAGGTGGGGATGGCTGATTATGCCAAGTCCTTCCCGGGCCAGCTCTCCGGGGGTCAGGCCCAGCGGGTGGCCATCGCCCGGGCCCTCTCCATGGATCCCGACATCCTTCTCTTTGATGAGCCCACCTCTGCTCTGGACCCCAAGAACGTAGGGGAGGTCCTCCGGGTCATGCAGAAGATTGCCGAGGAGGGGATGACCATGCTGGTCGTCACCCATGAGATGGCCTTTGCCCGGGAGGTGGCCAAGCGGGTCTGCTTTATGGCCCAGGGAAAGATCCTGGAGTCTGCGCCCTCTCATGAATTCTTTGAGCGGCCAAAAACCCAAGAAGCTCAGGACTTTATCCGGACCATCCATTTTTAGAGCGGAGAGGAAGCCTTCGTGTGGAAAAATGCCAGACTCCGCCTTATCCGGGAGAAGAGTCAATAGGGCGGTGACTCTTTTCCACCTTACATGTTTTCTTGACGGATAGGGCGGAAACTTCACATCATGCAATCCAAAGTATAAAAAAAGTGTAAACTACAAGAAAAAATCTTGCATTTCCATTAGAAACCTGTATACTATTAGGAGTGTCCTGAAATACTAGGCGATGAAGCAAGAGGTTGCTCGGACGTCGAAGGACTTCTAAAGGGGTTGTTTTCAACCTACTAGAGGAAACGGCGGTTGCCGAGGTAATTTTTGCTGAGCAGTCCGGCACGACCTGGACGGTCGCACCACGGTATTTCTTTTTTATAGGGCCATGCAGGACACACCCGGCCCCGTGTATCGTGGTACGAAGAGCGTATCCATCTCACGAAAGGATTCCTTTCCTATAAGATAAGACGCTCAAAATAAACCAAGGAGGAAAAGAAATGGCAAATCAGAAGATCAGAATTCGGCTTCGGGCCTATGACCACGAAGTCATTGACGCTTCCGCTCAAAAGATTGTCGAAGCCTGCAAGCGGTCAGGTGCGGATGTTTCCGGACCGATCCCCCTGCCCACCGACAAGGAGATCATTACGATCCTGCGTTCCCCGCACAAGCATAAGGACAGCCGGGAGCAGTTCGAGCAGAGAACCCACAAGCGTCTTATTGACATTGTCCGCCCCAACATGAACACCCTGGAAGCTTTGAAAAAGCTCAACCTTCCTGCCGGTGTGGACATTGAGATCAAGCTGTAATCCCATAGTTAGGATGATCATGGACGGCCAAGGGCCGGAATTGATCCGCTGTAATTAAGGAGGAAAAAACGTGAAAGAGATTTTAGGTAAAAAGCTTGGCATGACCCAAGTCTTTGACGAGGACGGTGTCGTTACGCCGGTGACCGTCATCCAGGCGGGGCCCGTCTATGTCACTCAGGTCAAGACGACCGAGACTGACGGCTACGATGCCATCCAGGTTGGTTTCATTGATAAGAAAGAATCCAGAACCAACAAGCCGGAAAAGGGCCATTTCAACAAGGCGAACATTGCGGTCAAAAGGTACATCCGCGAGCTGCCGATGATCGAAGGCCAGACCTATGAGCTGGGTCAGGAGATCAAGGCAGACATTTTTGAAGAAGGTGAAATTGTCGACGTGATCGGCACTTCAAAAGGCAAGGGCACACAAGGTGCTATCCGACGTTGGAACCAGGGACGGGGCCCCATGGGTCACGGTTCAAAGTCCCACCGGGTTGCCGGTGCTCGTGCCGCAGGTTCTTATCCTGCCCGCGTATTCCCCGGAACGAAAGGCTCAGGGAAAATGGGGCATGACCGGGTAACGGTTCAGAACCTTAAGATCGTCCGTGTGGACGCTGACCAGTCGATCCTCTTGGTAAAAGGTGCCATTCCCGGACCAAAGGGAGGCCTGGTTACCGTCAAGCAGGCGGCCAAGGCAAGCAAATAAGGAGGATGACAATGACCAAGGTGAATATATTAAACCAAACCGGCGAAGTTGTCGGAGAGCTCGACCTATCGGACCGCCTCTTTGATGTCGAAGTGAACGACCACGCCGTTTATACCGTAATTAAGAACATCCGGGCCAACAAACGTCAGGGAACTCACTCGGCCAAGACCCGGGGTGAGGTTCGGGGCGGTGGCCGCAAGCCCTTCCGTCAGAAGGGGACAGGTCGGGCCCGTGCAGGGTCAAGAACCCAGCCCAACTGGAGAGGCGGCGGCATGGTTTTTGCGATCAAACCCAGAGACTATTCCTACACGACGCCGAAGAAGATCCGTCGTTTGGCCTTAAAATCCGTTCTCACCTCCAAAGTGAGAGAAGATCAGTTTACTGTTCTCGATGATCTCAAGCTGGATGCTTACTCCACCAAGGAAGCAGCCAAGGTTTTGGAGGCAATCAAAGCCGGCAAAAAGGCCCTGATCGTGGTCAAGGATGCCTCTCCTGAAACAATCGGCTCCTTCAAGAACATCCCCAGTGTTCAGACCATCTCTGTCGATGAAATGAACGTCTATGACCTCGTCCGGTCAGAATCCCTGATTATGACCCAGGATGCTGTCAAGAAAGCAGAGGAGGTATTTCAATAATGAAGAAATCTCCATATGATGTGATCCAAGCGCCCATCATCACTGAACAGGCCATGGACGCTATGGAACACAACACCTACACATTCCGTGTGGACAAGAAAGCGAATAAAGCGGAGATCCGTCAGGCTGTGGAAGCCGCTTTTGATGGCGTCAAGGTCAAGAGAGTCAACACCATCAACGTCAAGGGCAAGAACCGCCGGATGGGCATGCATGCCTACAAGGATCCCGATTGGAAAAAAGCCATCGTAACCCTGACAGAGGATTCGGAAGCTATCGAATTCTTTGAAGGCATGTAATGGAAACGGGAGGAAGTTATGGGAATTAGGAAATATAAACCAACCTCACCGGGTCGCCGCCTGATGCGGGTCTCCACCTTTGAGGAAGTGACAAAGACAAGACCGGAAAAAACGCTGACTGCACCCCTGAAGAATAAGGGCGGTCGGAACAATACCGGACGGATTACTCTCCGTTTCCGCGGCGGCGGTACCAAGCGTCGCTACCGGATCATCGACTTCAAGCGGAACAAGGACAACATCGTCGCCACTGTTTCATCGATTGAATACGACCCCAACCGGTCCGCCAACATCGCCCTCCTTCATTATGCTGACGGGGAAAAGCGTTATATTATCGCTCCCCGTGGCCTCCAGGTAGGGGATAAGGTGGAATCGGGCGCAGATGTGGACATCAAAATCGGGAATGCTCTTCCCCTTTCTGCTATTCCGGTCGGCACGGTCATTCATAACATCGAGCTTTATCCCGGAAAAGGCGGACAGCTGGTCCGTTCCGCAGGTTCGGAAGCCAGCCTGATGGCCAAGGAAGGGAAATACGCTCAAATTCGTATGCCCTCCGGAGAATTCCGTTTGATCCTCTTGAACTGCAAGGCAACCATCGGCCAGGTCGGCAACATTGATAATGGCTTAGTTCGGATGGGCAAGGCCGGTAAGAAACGCTACAGTGATCGCAAGCCTCACGTCCGCGGTTCAGCCATGAACCCGGTTGACCACCCACACGGCGGTGGTGAAGGCCGTGCACCTGTCGGACGTCCTGTTCCGATGACCCCCTGGGGAAAGAAGAGCCGCGGCGTAAAGACCAGGGATCCGAAGAAGGCCTCCAACCAGTTCATTGTACGCAGAAGAAAGACCAAGTAGTAGGAGGATGTCATGAGCAGATCGCTGAAAAAAGGGCCCTTTGTCGACGACCATCTGATGAAGAAGGTCGATGCCCTCAACCAAGACAATCAGAAAAAAGTCATCAAAACTTGGTCCCGTCGCTCGACCATCTTCCCGGACTTCGTTGGTCATACCATCGCAGTCCACGACGGTCGCAAGCACGTGCCCATTTATATCACAGAAGATATGGTTGGCCACAAGCTTGGTGAATTTGTTCCCACACGGACTTTCCGGGGACACGCCAAGTCGGATAAGTCCGCCGTATTGAAATAAGGAGGAAGAGAATGGAAGCTAGAGCTGAAGCAAAATATGTCCGCATCTCTCCTCGCAAAGTCAACTATATTTGCAACGAGATCCGTGGCAAGAAGGTCGATGAAGCCTTGACCATCTTGAGATTCACCCCGAAGAAGGGGGCTAAGCTCCTGGAAGATGTCCTGAAATCGGCCATCGCCAATGCAGAAAACAACTTGAGCTTAGATCGGGAAGACCTGGTCGTTTCCAAAGCGTGGGCTAACGATGGTCCCACAATGAAGCGCTGGCATCCCAAGGCAAAAGGGGCAGCCTACCCGATTCTAAAACGGACATCCCATATTGGCGTTGTCGTCGCTGAGAAAGAGACAGAGGAGGAAGATAACTAATGGGTCAAAAAGTACATCCAAAGGGTTTACGAGTTGGCGTCATCAAAGACTGGGATTCTCATTGGTTTGCTGATGATAATAACTTTGCCTCTTTAATCAAAGAAGACCACGACATTCGCAATATCATTGAGGAAGACCTCAAAGAAGCCGGAATCTCCGAAATCGCCATTGAACGCACTATGGGTCGGGTTCGCGTCACCGTTAAAACCGCTAAACCCGGTGTGGTCATCGGAAAGGCCGGTGCCTCGGTTGATGCTCTCAAAAAGAAGCTGGATAAGAAAACCGGAAAGACCGTCCTTATTAATGTTGAGGAAGTACGCAATCCGGACCTGGATGCCCAACTTCAAGCTGAGCGGATCGCTGAAGACATGGAAAACCGCGTCTCCTTCCGTCGGGCCATGAAACAAGCCATGCAGCGGACCATGCGGGCCGGAGCTAAGGGAATTAAAACTTCCTGTGCCGGTCGTCTGGGCGGTGCGGATATTGCCCGGGTGGAACACTACAGCGAAGGATCTATTCCTCTGCAGACACTTCGTGCGGACATCCGTTACGGAGAAGCGACCGCTAAGACGCAGTACGGAGCGATCGGGGTCAAGGTTTGGATCTACATTGGTGAAGTGCTTCCCGGCATGAAAGAAGCCGAAATGCCCAAGCCCCAGCCACAAGCCAAGGGCGGACGTCGCCGGAATAACCGGGGTCGGGGAAGAAATGACCGCCAGGACAATAACCGCCGGGGCGGACGTGATAATCGCTCAAACCGGGGCGACCGTTAACCTGCGCAAGGAGGTAGCAATATGTTAATGCCTAAGAGAGTGAAGCATCGCCGGGTCCATCGTGGACGCATGAAAGGCGTAGCCACTCGTGGAAATAGCCTCGCTTATGGTGAATATGGCCTTATGGCCATGGAGCCATGCTGGATGACGGCCAACCAGATTGAAGCGGCCCGTCGTGCCATGACCCGTTACATCAAGCGTGGTGGTAATATTTGGATCAAAGTTTTCCCGGACAAGCCTGTTTCCAAGAAGCCTGCGGAAGTCCGCATGGGTTCCGGTAAAGGAGCTCCCGAGTACTGGGTAGCCGTTGTGAAGCCTGGCCGTATCCTCTTTGAAATGTCCGGTGTTGCTCCTGAGATCGCTCAGGAAGCTATGCGTCTGGCATCTGCAAAACTCCCCATCAAAACCAAGATGGTGACCTCTGATGCGGTAGGACAGGAAGGTGACGAATAATGAAAGCCGTAGACATTCGTAAATTAACCGATGAAGATTTGGTTTCCAAACTGAATGATCTTAAGCAAGAGCTCTTCAACCTCCGCTTTCAAGATGCAACAGGTCAGCTGGAAAACTTCTCGGCCATCGGTTCTGTAAAACAGGACATTGCCAGAGTGCGTACCGTTCAGCGTGAGCGGGAATTGAAATTAAGAAAGGAAGCTTAGTCCAATGGAGAGAACAACAAATCGCAAAACCATTAGCGGAGTGGTGGTCTCTGACAAGATGGATAAAACCATCGTTGTCGAAGTTTCCCAGTTGGTCAAGCATCCTAAGTATAAAAAGATGTTGACCCGGAGCAACCGCTTCAAGGCCCATGATGAAGAGAATGCGGCCAAAGTAGGCGACAAGGTGCTTCTGATGGAAACACGGCCCCTCTCCAAGCAGAAAAGATTTCGTCTCGTCGAAATCCTCGAAGCTGCCAAGTAATCAGGAAGGGAGGACGAGATGATTCAAAAAGAAAGTCGACTCAAAGTTGCTGATAACTCCGGAGCTCGTGAACTCCTGGTCATCAATGTCAACGGATCCACTAAGCGGAAGTACGTGGGCATTGCCGATACGGTTCGCTGCTCCGTGAAGAACGCCATCCCCGGCGGGACCGTCAAGAAGGGTGACATTGTGACTGCTGTGGTTGTCCGCACAAAGGCACCCTTATCCAGAGCAGACGGTTCCGAGATCTGCTTTGATGATAACGCAGCGGTTATTATCAAAGATGATAAGAACCCTGTGGGCACCCGTATTTTCGGGCCTGTTACCAGAGAGCTCCGTGCAAATGGTTATATGAAGATCATTTCGCTGGCTCCGGAAGTACTTTAAGGAGGAGCATATGCACGTAAAAACGGGTGATACCGTCCAAGTGATGACGGGCAAAGATAAAGGCAAGGTAGGAAAGGTCCTTCAGGCTTTTCCTAAGGAGAATCGGGTGATTGTGGAGAATGTCAACATTCAAAAACATCATCGCAAACCTCGCTCCATGGAAGATGCGGGCGGGATTATTGAAAGCGAAGGAAAGATCCACGCTTCCAACGTTCTTCTCTATGATGAAAAAGAAAAACGCGGCGTCCGGACAAAAATTGAGATGGAAAACGGGAAGAAAGTTCGCGTTTCCGTTAAATCCGGCACCAAGTTTGATAAATAAGGGGGCAAGGAATGACTTCTAGATTGCAAGAAAAGTACAAACAAGAGGTAATGCCTGCTCTGATGAATGAATTCCACTATGATAACGTGATGCAGGTTCCCAAGCTGGAAAAGATTGTCATCAACATTGCCGTAGGGGATGCCAAGGAAAATCCCAAGCTGTTGGAATCTGCAGTTCACGAGCTGACCACTATTGCCGGTCAAAAGCCGGTGGTCATCAATGCGAAGAAATCTGTGGCTAACTTCAAGCTGAGAGCCGGGATGCCCATCGCCACCAAGGTTACCCTTCGTGGGGATAAGATGTACTACTTCCTGGATAAGCTGATCAGTGTTGCTCTGCCTCGCGTTCGTGACTTCCGCGGAATTTCCGACACCTCTTTCGACGGTCGTGGCAATTATGCTTTGGGCATCAAGGAGCAGCTGATTTTCCCTGAAATCAACTTCGATGACATTGATGAGATTCGGGGGATGGACATCATTATTGTGACTTCCGCCGAGACGGATGAGGAAGCCAGAGCATTTTTAGCCCACATGGGTATGCCTTTTAAGAGAAGAGAGGAGAACTAATATGGCAAAAAAATCCATGAGATATAAACAGCAGAAGCAGCCTAAGTTCTCAACGCGTGCCTACACACGCTGCTCAATCTGCGGACGTCCCCATGCGGTCTTGCGTAAATACGGCATTTGCCGGATTTGCTTCCGCGAATTGGCCTATCGTGGCCAGATTCCGGGCGTAAAAAAAGCCAGTTGGTAATTTGAGGAGGTAAGCGATATGATGACTGATCCGATCGCGGATATGCTGACAAGAATCCGCAATGGGAATATGAAAAAGCATGAATCCGTTGAGGTTCCTGCTTCCAACATGAAGAAAAACCTCGCTCAAATCCTTCTGGATGAGGGATACATCAAAGGATTTAACGTTGTTGATGATAACCGCCAGGGCATGATCACCATCGATCTTAAATATGTCGATGACGAGCGGTCCATTTCCGGCTTAAAGAGAATCTCTAAGCCCGGCCGTCGCGTCTATGTTCGTGCCAACGAAGTTCCCACAGTTTTGGGCGGTTTAGGCACCGCTATCCTTTCCACTTCCAAGGGCGTAATGACGGATAAGCAGGCTCGGGCTCAAGGCCTGGGCGGTGAAGTCATTTGCTACGTCTGGTAATAGAGGAGGGCGAGCATGTCAAGAATTGGTTTAATGCCGATTGAAATTCCTGAGAAGGTTGAAATTTCAGTCGATGAAAAGAACATCGTAAAAGTGAAGGGCCCTAAGGGAGAACTGGAAAAGCAGATCGGACCTTCCTTTGAAGTCAAGATTGAGGATGGAACCCTTTCGGTTATCCGCCCTGATGAGACGAAGGAAAATCGGTCTAAGCATGGCCTCTATCGTTCCCTGATCGCTAACATGGTGGAAGGGGTGACTCAGGGTTACTCCAAGAAACTTCAGATCGTCGGAACCGGTTATCGTGCCCAGATGAAGGGCAATGACCTCCTGCTCAACCTCGGTTTCTCTCACGATATTACGGTGAAGCCGGAAGAGAATGTGAGCTTTGAGGTGCCTGATGCTCTGACTATTATTGTCAGTGGTATCGATAAGGAAGCTGTCGGCCGGATTGCGGCCAACATTCGCGACTTCCGTTTACCTGAGCCTTACAAAGGCAAGGGAATTCATTACGAAGGAGAACACATCCGTCGTAAAGAAGGTAAGACAGGGAAGTAAAGGAGGGCGTAAATGGCTAAATTTGACAGAAATGCAGGACGTAAAAAACGTCATCTGCGCATACGCAATAAGGTGGCCGGCACGTCCGAGAGACCACGTCTCAATGTCTATAAGAGCAATGCCAATATGTATGCTCAAATCATTGACGATGTTGAGGGGAAAACTCTGGTCTCCGCTTCCACTTTACAAGACAGCGTAGACGGTCATGGTGCGAACATTGAATCCGCCAAGGCAGTGGGAAAAGCCATTGCTGAACGGGCTTTGGAAAAAGGCATCACCAGTGTTGTCTTTGACCGTTCCGGTTATATTTATCATGGAAAAGTGAAGGCGCTCGCTGATGCTGCTCGTGAAGCGGGACTAAAGCTGTAAGGAGAGGAGATAGAATGGCCAAGCAAAATCGCAGACAAAAGTCTGAGTTCGAAGATAAAGTCATATATATCAACCGCGTCTCCAAGACAGCCAAGGGTGGTCGTACCGCTCGTTTTACCGCTTTGGTAGCTGTTGGTGACGGGAAAGGAAATGTAGGCATTGCCATGGGCAAGGCCGCAGAAGTTCCGGAAGCTATTCGTAAGGGAGCTGACCATGCAAGAAAGAAAATGGTCAAACTTCCTATTTATGGCACCACTGTTCCCCACGAAATCGTGGGTCAATACGGAGCAGGCAAGGTCTTGATTATGCCGGCGAAAGAAGGTACCGGAATTATCGCCGGTGGTCCGGTTCGTGCGGTCTGTGAAGTAGCAGGTATTACTGATATTCGTGCCAAGTCACTGGGCTCAGCCAATGCTTTAAGCATTGTGAATGCTCTGATGGACGGGTTCGCCAGAATGAAGACGCCGGAACAGGTTGCCAAGTTACGGGGCAAGAGCGTAGAAGAGTTAATGAGCTAGGAGGTTCTCAATGGGCAAATTAAATATTACCTTAAAGAAATCATTCGCCGGAAGAACCGACAAGCAAATCAATACTGCCCGTGCCCTGGGACTGCATAAACCCGGACAGACGGTTGTCCTGGAAGACCAGGCTTCTGTACGCGGTGCAATCCATAAGATCGACTTCATGCTCGATGTCTCTGAGCAGGAATAGGAGGTTCCGATGAAACTTCATGAACTAAAACCGGCTAAGGGCGGAGCTAAGCAAAAAACCAAAAGAGTTGGACGTGGTCACAGCTCAGGTTGGGGAAAACTCGCCGGCCGTGGCCGTGACGGGCAGAAGTCCCGTTCCGGCGGCGGTGTACGTCCCGGATTTGAAGGTGGCCAGCTGCCTCTCTTCCGTCGGCTCCCAAAGCATGGATTTACGAATAACTTCTCCAAAGTTTATGCCACCGTTAATGTTGAAGATTTAAATATCTTCGAAGATGGTTCGACGATCAATGCGGAAACTCTTCTCGAGCGCGGCATGATTCAGAAGAAGGATTTACAGGATGGTTTGAAAATTTTAGGACGCGGAGAGCTCACAAAGAAGGTAACTGTTCAAGCGGCTAAATTTACCAAATCTGCTGAAGAAAAAATCAATGAAGCAGGAGGAAAGGCGGAGGTGCTCTAATGCTAAGCACGCTCAAGAATGCTTGGAAGGTTGATGAGACTCGTCGAAGAATCATCTTCACCATTTTAATGGTGGTCGTACTTCGCTTAGGTAACGCCCTCCCGATTCCTTTTGCGAACATCTCCTTGATTCGTGAGATTTATAAAGGGGCGGAAGGAAGCCTTCTCGGAATACTCAATATGATTTCCGGTGGTGGTCTGGCGACCCTGAGTGTTCTTGCACTCGGTGTCGGTCCATATATCACCGCCTCCATTGTTGTCCAGCTTTTAACCTTTGCCATTCCTGCCTTGGAAGAAATGTCCAAGGAAGGGGAGGAAGGTCGGAAAAAAATCGGTCAGATCACCAAGTATTTAGGAATTGCCCTTGCCGTTTTACAAGCATTCGCCCTGGTTCAGGGAATCTTCGGTCAGGCTTTTGCCTCCGGTGGTAGCCTGGAAAAAGGGATTGCCATTTTGGTCATGGTGGCCGGGGCTCAATTCACTGTGTGGATTGGTGATCAGATCACAGAATACGGGGTTGGAAACGGCGTTTCTTTTGTCATCTTCATGGGAATTGTCGCCGGTATGCCCGGCCACTTCTATGCCGTGATCAATGCGGCTAAGGCCGGAAAAATCAGCTTCCTGATTCCTGTTCTTTTGCTCTTGATCTTCCTTGCGATTACCGTGATCGTTGTTCTTCTCACGGAAGGTGAGCGTAGAATTCCCGTTCAATACGCAAAACGAGTCGTAGGCCGAAAGATGTATGGCGGACAAGCCACCCATATTCCCATTAAGGTCAATATGGCCGGCGTTTTGCCCATCATTTTCGCTTCCGCCTTGCTCGCTTTGCCCCAGACTATGGCCCTGATTTTTGGCGGTGGCGTCCGGGACTTTGTTCAGAACTATATGACACCCGCCGGTTGGGTTGGATTTATTATTAGGCTGATTGTCCAGGTTGTCCTGATCATTTTCTTCGCCTATTTCTACAACTCCATCCAATTCAACGCCTACGAATACTCTCGAAACCTCCAGCAATCGGGCGGTTTTATTCCCGGTATCCGTCCGGGCAAACCGACTACCGATTATCTGCAGAGAATTGTCAGCCGGATTACTTTGGTTGGGGCGGTTATTTTAGCCGTGCTCTCTATTATTCCTGAGCTTGTTGCCCGGATTTTCGGGGTTCAGCTTGGATTTGGCGGTACATCAATCATCATCGTTGTAGGCGTCGTCCTCGAGCTCATCCGTAGCTTAGAGGCCCACTTGCAGCTCCGTCACTACAAAGGTTTCTTGAACCGTTAAGTTGAAAGGAGTTCTTGTGCGATTAGTATTGCTCGGCCCTCCGGGTGCCGGTAAAGGAACCCAGGCCAAGAAAATCATTAAGGACTGGGAAGTCGTTCATATTTCAACAGGTGACCTCTTCCGGGCCAACATCAAGAACGAAACGGAATTGGGCAAGAAAGTGAAAGCCTATTTGGACCGGGGTCAATTGGTTCCGGATGAGCTGACCATTGCCCTCTTATGGGATCGGCTTGACCGGGATGATACCAGGAAGGGTTACATTCTGGACGGTTTCCCCAGGACCTTGGCCCAAGCCAAAGCCCTCGATGAAGGTCTAAAGGAAAGAGGACAGGCCCTGGATGGAGCATTGGCCTTAGAAGTTCCTTTCGATGTCCTGGTTCCTCGCCTGTCGGGACGGAGAGTATGTCCCGAATGTGGGGCCTCCTTCCATATTAAAGACCAACCACCGAAGAAGGAAGGGGTGTGTGATTTCTGCGGTCATGAGCTTATTCACCGTGATGATGATCAGGAATCCACTGTCGCTCAACGAATTCAAGTCTATGAGAATGCTACTGCACCCTTACTTCACTTCTATAAGGACCAGGGCAAGCTCATTGAAGTGGACGGAAACCAACCGGTTGACCGGGTGGCGGAAGAAGTCCATCAAGCTCTGCAGAAGATTCAATGACGCAGGAAAGGAAGATGAACCGCCCATGCGAACTCGCCATTGGCCAGGTTGTCCGCTCTAAGGCGGGCCACGATAAAGGGAGTGTCATGGTTGTCCTGGAGCAAGTGGATGCCAAGCACGTCCTTGTCGTCGATGGGGACAGCCGTCCCCTGGAAAAGCCGAAGAAGAAGCGGGTCAAGCATTTGCAAGCTTTCCACCATGTACTGCCACTGGAAGAAGCAAGACTGTCAAAGACCGGTTTCCAAAATGCCTGGGTTCGGAAAATGTTGATTCGTTTCCAAGACAAAGCGACCCAAACGAAGGAGGAGAGCGAATGTCATCTAAAGATGTGATTGAGGTTGAGGGCGTCGTCAAAGAGCGTCTTCCGAATGCCATCTTTATTGTCGGTCTTGAAAATGGGCATGAAGTCATGGCCCATATTTCCGGGAAACTGCGGATGAACTACATTCGCATCCTCGAAGGAGACCATGTGACCGTGGAACTTTCACCCTATGATTTGACCAAGGGGAGAATAACATGGAGGAAGAAATAGGAGGAAGCCATGAAAGTGAGACCATCTGTAAAGAAGATGTGTGATAAATGTAAGATCATCAAACGCAAAGGTCGCGTCATGGTGATCTGTGAAAATCCGAAGCATAAACAGCGTCAAGGTTAACGGGGGGTGAAGGAATTTGGCACGTATAGCAGGTATTGATATACCAAAAGACAAACGAGTGGAAATCGGCCTGACCTACATTTTCGGAATCGGTCGTTCCCGCTCCAATGAAATTCTTAAGAATGCAGGGGTCAATCCGGACACTCGCGTCCGTGATTTGACCGATGATGAAGTGCAGAAGATCCGTGAGCAGGTCAACCACTACCATGTGGAAGGAGATCTGCGTCGGGATGTCTCGTTGAACATCAAGCGTCTGCGCGAGATTAATTGCTACCGTGGGATCCGCCACAAAAGAAACCTGCCTGTAAGGGGTCAGAGAACGAAAACCAATGCTCGGACCCGCAAGGGTAGAAAGAGATAAGGGGGGAGAACATGGCTAAAAAACCAGCAAAAACAACCCGCCGTGGCGGGAAGCGTAAGGTAAAAAAGAATATTAGTGCCGGACAGGCTCATATTCTTTCCACCTTCAACAACTCCATGGTGACGATTACTGACTTAAACGGAAACGCCATTTCCTGGTCTTCTTCCGGTCAGTTGGGATTCCAGGGAAACCGTAAATCCACTCCCTACGCCGCCCAGATGGTTGCAGAAACCGCAGCTAAGGAGGCGATTACTCAGGGCCTAAAGACCGTTGAGGTTTATGTTAAGGGTCCGGGTCCGGGTCGTGAATCCGCCATCCGTGCCCTTGAGGCCGCCGGACTTCAGGTTACCCTGATCAAGGATGTCACCCCCATTCCTCATAATGGATGCCGTCCGCCGAAGAGAAGAAGAGTGTAACGGGAGGTAATAATGTCAAGATACACAGGACCAATTTTGAAACGCTGCCGTGCGCTCGAGTTGGAACCCCAGGTTGTGGGCATCAACAAGAAGTCTCGCCGGAATCCGGAACAGCGTCGTCGCAAGCTTTCTGACTATGGTATGCAGTTGCGTGAGAAGCAGAAGGCAAAATTCATCTATGGAATGAACGAAAAGCAGTTCCGCAGACTCTACACCCGTGCTGAACGGATGGAAGGTCAGGCCGGTTGGAACCTGCTCAAGCTTCTTGAGCTCCGTTTCGATAACGTCGTCTACCGGATGGGATTCACCCAAACTCGGGCAGAAGCACGTCAGCTTATCGTTCATGGCCACTTCCTCCTGAACGGAGAAAAGGCCACCATTCCTTCTATGACCCTGGAAGTGGGCGATCAGATCAATGTCAAGCCTTCTTCTCGGCAAAATGGCTTCTTCTCCAATACGGAAGAGAACGTCTGGAACCAGATGCCATGGGTTGAAGTGGACACGGAAAAACTCCAGGGCAAGATCCTGTCTGAACCAATGCGTGAAAATATCGACTATCCCATTGAAGAGACCCAGATCGTCGAGCTTTACTCCAAGTAATCTCCGTAAGTCATCGTGAAAGTTTCGGAAATATTTGGAAAGAAGGCGCAAGAGTAGAGGAGGCTTGATCCGTGGCAGACAAACTCAATACAAAGGTTGAAATTCTTGAGCTGGATGACGACAAACACTATGGCAGGTTCACTATGTCCCCCTTGGAGCGTGGGTATGGGACGACGATCGGGAACTCCCTTCGTCGTGTCCTCCTCTCATCCTTACCGGGGGCAGCCGTGGCTTCCATCAAGTTTGACGAAGGCGTTCCTCATGAATTCTCAACAGTTACCGGCGTCATTGAAGACGTTCCGGAGATCATCCTCAACATAAAAGGGATTGCGATCCGTCGTTTGCAGGGAGAAGGGGAACCGGTTACCCTGCGTCTGGATGTGGAAGGCCCGAAAATTGTTACGGCCAAGGATATCCAGGAGACCACAGAGGTAGAGATTATCAACAAAGATCACTACATTTGCACGGTCAATGGCGAGGGCGAGATTCACATGGAACTCGTTGTCGTGGATGGGTCGGGCTATGCCTTGGCAGATGCTAATAAGAATCCCGATGACCCCATCACGACCATTGCGATCGACTCCTTGTTCACCCCGGTGACCAAGGTCAATTTCTCCATCGAAAACACCCGGGTTCAGCAGATCACTGACTACGATAAGTTGATCTTAGAGGTTTGGACCAATGGGACGATTACCGCTCAAGAGGCGGTAGCCCAGGGTTCCCAGATCCTCATCAGCCACCTGGCCCTGTTTACCGAGCTTCCTGATTTTCATTTGGATGAGGAAGAAGAAGGTGAAGAAGAGAACAATGAGGAAGAAATACTTCTTCAAAAGCCCATCGAGGACTTAGACCTTTCTCTTCGTTCCTACAATTGCTTGAAACGGGCGGGGCTCAACAGCTTAGGTGATATTTTAGCCACCGATGCTCGAGAACTGGCTAAGATCCGCAATTTCGGCAAAAAATCCTATTCGGAAGTGGAGAACATGGTCAAGGCCTATGGCTTTGAGCTCGAGGAAATGGAAGAAGAGTAACAAGGAGGCATGAAATGGCCACTCAGAGAAAATTAGGGAGGAGAAGCGACCATCGGAGTGCAATGCTTCGCAACCAGGTTTCTTCCCTCATTGAACATGGCCGGATTACCACCACGGTGACCCGGGCAAAGGAAACCCGCCAGATGGCGGAAAAGATGATGACCCTCGCTAAGAAGAACGATCTTCATTCCAAGAGGGCAATCTCTTCCTACATCTATGATAAGGATGTAGCAAGAAAGTTAGTTGAGGACCTGGCTCCCCAGTATGCCGGTCGCAACGGCGGATATACCCGAATTTTGAAGCTCGGCCCCCGTCGCGGTGACGGGAGCGAGATGGCTATCCTGGAATGGGTGGAAGAAGGGTCCAAGAAAGAAAAAGAAGATAAGGAAGACTAGTTGAATCAACACAACCCGTCTTGTGACATGCCCTCTTTATGAGGGCATTTTTCACATTTTATGGAGTCAGCCATGTTTGACAAGTGGAAAGAAAGAATGGAGCAATCGCAACTCAATGAAGGCGAATCAAGGAAGCGGCAAGGATTGACCACTTCCTTGGTTGGGCTACTGGTAAATACGATTTTGGCTCTGTCGAAGATTATCATTGGAAATTTGACCGGAGTCCTGTCCATTACCGCTGACGGAATGAATAATTTGTCCGATGGGATTGCTAATCTTATCTCCCTATCGTCCTTTGTAATTTCCGCTCGTCCTTCGGATGAGGGCCATCCTTTTGGTCATGCCCGTTTTGAGTACATTGCCTCATCATTGATTTCCCTTCTCATCCTTTTTCTGGGTTTTCAACTGATTCGTGAGGCGGCTGAAAAGATTCTCCATCCCACCATGGTTGAAGTCCGACCTGTCCAGATTGTCGTTTTGGTTATGTCCATGGCCCTGAAATTCTGGCTGCAAAGTTTCTATACTCGACGGGGAAAGGCGCTGAATTCCTCTGTCCTCATGGCAACAGCCCAGGATTCAGCCAACGACGTTATTATGACGGGTGGAATTCTCCTTTCCCTTATTTTGTCTCATTTCTTCCGGCTTTCCCTGGACGGTCCGATCGCGATTGTCATTGCCATCCTTATTGCCAAGGCCGGTTTGGAAATTCTCAGTCAGAATTATGACCGGCTCATGGGGGAGGAGGCCGATCCCGAATTGGTCAAGAAGATTGAGGATCGGATCTTGGAATCTCCCGAGGTTATTGAGATCCATAACCTCAAGATTCATGATTACGGCCCGGGCCAATCCTATGTTACCTGCGATATTATGGTCGATGCCCGCCTATCTCTATTAAGGGCTCATGGTGAGGCTGATGCCATCGAAAAGTCTCTGGCCAGGGACGGGATTGATATTACCATCCATATCGATCCCATGATTGTAGATAACCCGGCCATCAACGAGGCCAGGGAGAAAGTTCGAAAGCTGGTTGAGGGAAGCCACAGGGGGTGTCATGTCTATGACCTTCAGATCATCCCGGCAAGCGGAACCGGCCCTGATGGCCTGCCCACTCCGACTTCCGAGGGAGAGGACCTTCATAAGGAGCCCCTCAAGATTTCCTTTGGCCTGGCTGTCGCCTATTCCGTCAAAGATGAAGATGACCAGCTCTTGGAGGAGATGGAGGCCATGATTGCGGTTCTTTATCCTCATGCCGAAGTCGATATTCAAATTGAGCGAACGGCATCTCCTTCAATTGATGTGACCCGGCCTGAAGATCGTCATTGGGAAGAAAGTCACCGGCAAGAGTAGTATAATGAAAAGGTAGTTTGTCACTTTGAACAATCAATGGGGAAGAATGGAGGGGACCATGGATCAAAATGCCGCCCTGGATATTCAAAAAATGAACTGGCCGACCCGGGAAATTCTTCTTGAAAATGAGAATCTGGTGGTTCGTCTTTTGCCGGAAGTGGGCTTTAAGATTCGAGAAATATATTATAAGCCTAAAAATTTTGATCTTCTGTATAAACCGAAGGAAGCACGTAATACGCAGGATTTCAGGAAGGGCTATTTTAACCCTTATCCGGGTATGTCTTATAAGTCCTTTGACCGGTCAGGTATTGACGACTGCATTCCTTCCAAGGAAAGCTGTCAGCTTACAAACGTCGGCCATATTCACAATTATGGGGATGTATGGGCAAGGAGCTGGAATGTAAGGGAGAGTGACCTCTCCAAAACGACCTGCACGGCATCAGTCCGACTTTCCGCTATGCCTTTTTTCTTTGAGCGGACGGTAACCTTGTCCGGGTCATCCGTTTTTCTCCACTACCGCCTCCTCAATGAAACAGTTTCTCCCCAGGTCTGGATGTGGTCCTTACATGCCTTAGCTGTGTCCACACCGGATGCCCGGCTGGAGCTTCCGGGTCCCGGGTCCTATATTGACCTTAAGACCTTGAAGGAATTAAATGAAGATTTTTCTCAAGTCTCCGCAATTCCATCAGACCGTGATCTTCACTTTTTCTCACCAAAAGCCATAGAAGATGGCCTGGCCGCCATCCATTATCCCGGTCAGGGATTGGTCTTCCGGCTACGGTGGAATGCCAGGATTCTTCCTTATCTCGCTGGATCCATTCAGACTTCTGCTTATAGTGGGGAGCGGAAACTCTCTCTCCGTCCCACCAATGGCTATTTGGAAAATCTGGAGAAGGCAGTCGAGGCGGCAAAATCAGCCGCTTTGCCTCCTGACGGAGAAGTGAATTGGGATATCGAGTTGAGTCTCGAAAGTCGGGATTAGAACTTGAGCAAAGATAACGACATGAACAAGGGCCATTTGGCCGAAAAAGAAAGGACGGTTCTCGGGGACCCCCTTCCGAGATGATACTAATGGATCAAACAAAAAGCAAAAAGTGGTTTTGGATTATCCTTCTCGTCCTCCTGGTTGCCCTTTATCTTGGGGGAAGTTACTACTTTTCCAAGTATACCTTCCCCAATACGACGGTCAACGGGATGGAGAGATCTTTCCGCCCCCTCAAAGATGTGTTTCAGTCAAGTGAATATTCCGATAAAGTTCAGGTCCAGGGAAGGAATGGGACAGCTGTGTCCATTTCTGCCGAGGATATTCATCTGAAATTAACGAACAAAGGCGTTCAGGCACCCAGTCAAAACGCCTTTCTCTGGCCTAAGGAAGTCTTTCAATCCCATCCTTATACCGTGGAGTACGACATTGGCTATGATCAGGTAAAGTTGGATCGGGCATTAAATAATGCCGGTCTGGTCCCTAATGGCAAGGCACCGGTGGATGCAAAAATCGAAGTCTCCAAGGATGGTGTGCGCATTGTGCCTGAAGATCGGGGCAATAAGTTGGATTATGAGGGATTGAAGACAAGGATTCTGGATGCCTTTCAAAAGGGGTTGAAGGAAACGGACATCAAAGATCTTTATGAAGAACCGGAAATTACGGCGGATTCTCCTTCATTGAAGGAAGAATTTCAGCGTTTAGATAAGATCACTCGAGTAAAAGTCGTTTACGACTTTGTTGATCGGAAATTTACTTTCGGTCCGGAAGAGGTTGTCCAGTGTTTGAAAAAAGAGAAGGACAAGCAAGTATCCATCGATCCGGATGCGGTCTTAAGTTGGGTTAAAGATATGGCCAGGAAGACAGATACCTACGGAACGGACCGGACCTTCAAAACGACGAACCGGGGGACAGTAACTGTTCCGCCAGGAATCTACGGTTGGCAAATTGATACCAAAAAGACCCGGGATAAGCTCATGACACTTCTGAAAGAAGGGGGAAACCATGAGCTGGAACCGGAATATCGTCATAGGGCCCTCCACCGGGAAAAGGATGAAATCGGATCGACCTATATTGAATGCGACCTCTCTCAACAGCATCTCTGGGCCTATAAAGACGGCAAACTCTTTTTGCAGACGGACTATGTATCCGGAACCACGAATGGAGTCCATGAGACGCCGGTCGGGGTCCACAAAATCTGGTCAAGAGAAAAGGATCGGGAGCTTAAGGGAAAGAATTTGGACGGGTCGAAGTATGTGACACCGGTTACCTTTTGGATGCCCATCAACTACGGTGGTGTCGGTCTTCACGATGCCCCCTGGCGGTCCTCCTTTGGCGGGAGGCTATACCGGAGTTACGGAACCCACGGTTGTCTCAACCTGCCTCCAAAGGTAGCGGAGAAGATCTTTAATGCCTATCCTGTCGGGACCCCGGTTATCATCTATGAGTCCACGACTTCTTTCTCTCCGGCTGATTCAACCTATTAATGTTCACCATTGTTAAGATAAAGTTAGGTGGCTATATTGATTAATTCTAGGATACGCCGGCTCGATGAAAAGAATGAAGAGACCGGCACAAGAGAAACCATGATTGACCTTTCCCACGTCACCTTCACTTATCCTTCCGAGGATGGGGAGGCTAGGGAACCGGTCATTCAAGATGTCAGTTTTCAGGTCAAACAAGGTGAATTTATCGCCATCCTGGGTCATAATGGGTCGGGCAAGTCTACACTTGCCCGACTTTTGAATGCCCAGGTTCTTCCCAATGAGGGCGATATTCATATCATGGGCATGAATACCCGAGATGAAGGCCTCCTCTGGGACATCCGGTCCCACTGCGGCATGGTCTTTCAAAACCCCGACAACCAAATGGTGGCATCGGTCGTGGAGGAAGATGTGGCCTTCGGTCCGGAAAATCTTGGTGTCCCCCTGCCGGAACTTCGGGAAAGGGTGGATTCAGCCCTTAAATCGGTGGGGATGTTTGACTATCGGAACCGACCGGTTCACAAACTTTCCGGCGGTCAGAAGCAGCGGGTAGCTATCGCCGGTGTCCTGGCCATGCTTCCCTCCTGTATCATCATGGATGAGCCCACGGCAATGCTCGATCCTGTCGGTCGGCGGGAAATCATGAAGACCATCCATTATCTGAACAAAAAAGAAGGCAAGACCATCCTTCTCATCACCCACCATATGGATGAGGCGGCTCAGGCTGACCGTATCCTGGTTATGGCGGACGGCCGACTTGCCCTGGAGGGGGAACCTCGTGCCGTCTTTGCGCAGGTAGAAACGATGCGAGCCATGGAGCTCGATGTTCCCCAAGTAACAGACTTAGCCCACCGTCTTTGTCAGGCAGGTTTTCCGGTTCCGGACGATTGCCTGAATATTGATGAATTGGTGGAGGCCCTCCTATGATGGAATTTAGAGACGTCAGCTTTGTTTATGATCCGACAGCAAAGGAAGTTGTCAAAGCCCTGGATGGGGTCAGCCTGACCATCGAAGACCATGAATATCTTGGGCTCTTGGGTCATACCGGCTCAGGAAAATCCACCCTGGTTCAGCATATGAATGCCTTAAACCTGCCCACCAGCGGTCAGGTGTTGATCAATGGTCTTGATACGGGGGGGACCAGGAGCCAGGTTCGAAAAATCCGCCAGCAGGTGGGCCTGGTCTTTCAGTATCCCGAAGACCAGCTTTTTGAACCAACAATTTATAAAGATATTGCCTTTGGCCCCAGAAATCTCAAGCTGGACGAGCAGGAGATTGATCGGAGGGTTCGGAAAGCCATGGAAGCCGTGGGTCTGGATTTCAACACCATGAAAGACCGGTCACCTTTTGAACTTTCCGGTGGTCAAAAGAGACGAGTCGCCATCGCCGGCGTCCTTGCGCTGGAACCCCGTTACCTGGTTTTGGATGAGCCAACGGCGGGCCTGGATCCTCAGGGGCGGAAAGAAATCCTGGGGGAGATCCACAAGATTTATGAGGCTAACCCTTCTATGTCCATCATTTTGGTCACCCATTCCATGGAGGACGTGGCGGAGCATGCTAACCGTCTGGTGGTCCTCGATGGAGGACGGATTGTCATGGACGGAAGTCCGAAAGAGGTTTTTTCTCGTGAAGAGGAACTGGAGGCGATCGGTCTCGCCCTTCCTCAAATCACTAAACTCATGCGGTCACTAAAGGCCAGGGGCATGGACGTGGATCCATCGGCTCTAACGGTGGACCAGGCCTTCCGGTCCCTCAACGCCTACCTCCAAACTCACCCTATGAGGCGTTCAGCAGGTGTAGAAGGCCCGACTGTTTCACCGGAGTCCGGATGGAAAGGAGGTCGTCATGAATGAGCGAGTCCTCCTCGGTCAGTTTATGCCGAGAGATTCCTTTGTCCACCGACTGGACCCCCGGGTCAAATTGTTGTTGACGATCCTCTTCATGGTCCTGGTTTTTCAAGTTGACCACTTCATCGGCTATGGTCTTGTCCTGGTCTTTATCCTCATGGTGGTGGCTTTGGCCAACCTTCCTTTTCTTAAGATTATTAAAGGTCTCAAGCCCATCCTGACTATTCTGATCTTCACCACGGTCTTGAATATCTTCACTATCCGTGGAGAGGTTCTCTGGAAGTGGGGCTTTTTCACCTTGACCAAAGAAGGCCTGATTTGGGCCGGTTTTGTTGCCTGTCGAATCATCCTTCTTGTTCTGGGGACAACCATACTCTCTTTGACCACTTCACCGCTCAAGCTGACGGACGGTCTGGAATCCCTCCTTTCTCCCCTTAAGGTCATTCATTTCCCGGCCCACGAACTGGCCATGATGGTTTCCATCGCCCTACGCTTTATTCCCACCCTCTTTGAGGAGACGGACAAAATCATAAAAGCCCAAAAAGCCAGGGGGGCAGACTTCGAATCGGGCAATATCCTGGACCGGGCCAAGGCCATGATCCCTCTCCTGGTCCCTCTCTTTCTCAATTCCCTGGATAGGGCATCCGAACTGGGCGTGGCTATGGAGGCCCGTTGTTACCGGGGTGGGGAAGGGCGAACCCGACTTAATCCTCTTTCCATGAAAAAGACTGACTATATGACACTAGCCGGTGTTTCGGCCCTCTTTGTTTTAGGCATGGTGGTCCTCTGATGTACCAGAATATTCTTTTAACTCTGGCCTACGACGGTCGTAATTTCCATGGTTTTCAGGCACAATCGGGCATGAGGACGGTAGCCGGGGTTCTTACTAAAGCGGTAGAAAAAGTTTTAGGTAAGAAGACCCGGCTGATTGCAGCCGGGAGAATGGATGCCGGTGTCCATGCTCAAGGGCAAATCGTCAACTTCCTGGCGGATACACTGATTCCGGCCTCTGCCTTTGCTTACCACCTCTATCCCTATCTTCCGGATGATCTCCAGGTTCTCTCCTCTCAAGCCCTTCCCTTGAATTTCCATGCCCGCTTTCACTCCATCGCAAAAACCTATCGCTATGACTTTGTGGAAGCCAAGAGAATTCATCCGAAATACCGGGATTTTCTTCCGACTTGCACCTATCCCCTGGACCCGGACGCAGTCGGTCAGGGGGCAAAACTATTCCAGGGCCGTCATAATTTTTCAGCCTTCACTCTTGCCGATGAAGACCGGGATCCCATCCGCACCATTTTTTCCTTTGATCTTGACCGTAAATTCTGGACGGAAGGGGAGGGCTGCCTTTGGACCTTCCGGATTCGCGGAGATTCCTTTCTTCGTGAGCAGGTTCGCCTTATGGTAGGGGCTATGGTAGCACTGGGTCGGGGAAAATGGACCTTGGAGGAAGTCCAATCCCTTATCGATCAGGGAGCCGAACATTCACCCTTTATGGCCGCCCCTCCTCAAGGACTGACCCTTGATGAGGTGGAATGGGTTTTCCCGAAAGAGAACATCCTATAATTTTCATTTAGAAAAAAGGCCGTGTTCCTCTATGTTCAGCGAAAAACTTTCGAAATAAGGGAAAGGTGACAAAAGCCTCAAAATTGTTTATTTTTTGTAACTTTTATCTTGACAACTTGTAGGAAGTAACTTATCATGTATTCAGGTTACAAAGGTAACAAGTCAAGGAGGTGCATTTTGGATAAACGAAAAATTGGGGCGGTCGTTGGCGTCGTAGGGGTAACCGGCGTCATCGCAACAGCCCAGATGATCGGCATAGACAGGTCCACAGCGGACCACATGACCAAAGACCTAACCAACCAATATAAGGACATCCAGGATCAGGCAAAAAAAGAGGACAAGGTCTCCGATGAGGTGAACGTTGTTGAAGAAAAAGTCTTCGATCCTGTTCAGAATGTGGAATACATCGTACAAAAGGAAGAACCGATCAAAAAACAAAAAGTTGTCGCTGATCTTCCTTCTGCGGAGAGCCAACCCGAAGAGGATCAATCGGCTTCTGTCAATTTTGCTCTAAAAACGCCTCAGACCTCTGTGTATACAGCGATTGAAGAAAAAAGGCCGGAAGAGGCTCCGGAGATCGCTAAGGGTTCCAAAGAGGAGAATCCTCTCAATCCTCTGGAAGATATCAAGGATGAGGAGACAACCACTCCTGAGGTTGAAATCGTCGTTGAAAAAAAGAAAAAAATGGAAGAAAGATATGAAGAGGAAGCCCGGGAATTCCGCGGCATCGTTACTGCGGATGTGCTCAATGTCCGTATAGGGGCCGGCTCCAATTATGAAATCGTCGATATTCTCTCCAAAGATGATTTGGTTGTGGGAAATATCAAGGACGGTTGGATTTCCTTCGGTGAAGGAGATGATCTCTCCTATATTAATGCTGAATACGTTGATGAGCTGACTCCTGCGGGATTTGACCAGATGATCGCCCGTCAGAAGACGCAAAGAGAGGAAGCGGAAGCACGTAAGAAGGCTGAAGAAGAGGAAGCCAAGAAGAAGGCCGAAGAAGAAGCAAAAAAAGCGACAGAGAAGAAGGCTGAGGAAGAGAAGGCTTCGGAGAAGGAGTCTTCAGAGAAAAAAGAAACTAAGCCTGAGACGAAGGAAGAATCCCAAAAAGAGTCCGGAGCTGCTTATTCCGGTTATGTTTCCGTTTCTACCGCCAATGTCCGAAAAGGACCTTCCAACTCTGCAGAAATTATCGGCGTAGTCTCCATCAACGATGCAATTCAAGGTGAAGAAGTCTCTTTAGGTTGGATCAAGATCAACTATAAAGGGCAGACTGCCTTTATCCATAAGAATGTACTATCTTTTAAAAAAACAAAGGTAGAAGAAAATAAAAACCAAGAGTCCAAGCCCAAGGATTCGGGGAAGAAGGAAGAGGAAGCTTCGACGAAGGTTTCCGGATATGTTACTGCGTATTCCCTCTTTGTCCGTCAAGGTCCCGGCATGGGCTATGATCAGATCGGTTATCTCCACAGGAATGATCCTGTTCAGGGAACAGACCTCAATAACGGTTGGATTAAGATCGACTATAATGGCAAGGCCGGTTATATCAGCAGTAAATTCTTCTCCACAGAGAAGCAGTCCACCCCTAAAGTTGAGGAAAATACACCCTCTCAGAATGAAGACAAGGGTCAAGTCGGTCAGGGAACCATTGATCAGATTATCCGTTTAGCCAAACAACAGCTTGGAAAGCCATACATATACGGGGCAGCAGGTCCCAACGCCTTTGACTGTTCCGGCTTAACCTCTTGGCTCTATCGCTCTTTCGGGTACACCATTCAACGAAGAGCAGCAGCCCAGACCTCTAACGGATATGCAGTTTCTAAGAAGAATCTCCGCCCCGGCGATCTTGTCTTCTTCTCCAATGAAAGTTCCGGCGGAAGAGTTGCCCATGTCGGGATTTACATCGGTGGTGGTCAGATTATCCATGCTTCTACTCCGCAGTTGGGCGTTCGCACGGATAACTTGAACTCATCCTGGTTCGTCAACCACTACAAGGGTGCTCGCCGTATCATCAACTAATCTCTTACCACGAATACCTATGATGAAAAGTCGCCTCTTCGGAGGCGACTTTTGTTATAATAGGGTTCTAGTGGCCGGCATATTTTCCTGTCGCCAATGATCCGATAACGAAAGAAAGGACTAGCATCGTGTCTGAAGAACGCACAAAGAACATTAACCCACCTGCTTCGCCATCGAAGACAGTCCTCAGCCTTGTTCAACCCTCCGGAGATCTGACTATTGCTAATTATCTAGGCGCTATCCAGAACTTTGTCCGCCTCCAGGAAGATTATCGCTGCTTTTTTGCCGTAGCTGACCTCCACGCTATCACGGTCCACCAGGTGCCCGCGGACCTCCGTCGCCGGTCCCGTGAAGTTCTGGCCTACTATATTGCTGCAGGCCTAGACCCGGATAAGGTGACCCTCTTTATCCAATCCCATGTCCATGAGCATGCCGAGCTGTCCTGGGTGCTTTCTTCCCTCTCCTATATGGGCCAGCTGGAAAGAATGACCCAGTGGAAGGCCAAGTCCCAAAAAAATGAGGAAAATCTGAATGCCGCCCTCTTTACCTACCCGGTTCTCATGGCTGCTGACATCCTTCTTTATCAGGCGGACTATGTTCCGGTGGGGGAAGACCAAAAACAACACTTGGAATTTACCCGGGACATTGCCGAGCGTTTTAACCACCGCTATTCCCCGACTTTTACCTTGCCTGAAGGATGGATGCCGGAATCGGCAGCAAGAATCATGTCTCTCAAGAATCCTTCTGTTAAAATGTCCAAGTCCGATGAGGACCCCAATGCCTATATCCTGATTAAGGATGACCCGGACACCATCCGGCGAAAAATCGCCCGGGCTGTCACCGACTCCGAGGCCCATTTCACCTACTCGGATGACCAGCCGGGCCTGAAAAACCTGATCAACATCTTCTCCGCCTATGACGGCCGCAAGCCCCGGGAGATCGTCGATGACCTGGGCAACATCTCCTATGCGGAGTTCAAGGAACTCCTGGGAGAGACCATCGTAAACACCATGTCGCCCATCCGGGATCGCTTCCTGGAGATCACGGCAGATAAATCTTACCTGGATGAGATCTACAAGAGGGGGGCTGAAGAAGCCGGCCGTGCCGCCCGTCGGACTCTGTCCAAGGTCTACCGGAAGGTGGGCTTTATCGAGCACTAATAGGACTTTCCTATCCTTCTCAAAAAAGAAAGAGTGATAAGAAAATGAGCAGATCAAAAGTTTTTTTTGCAGGTTTTAGCTTTCTAGTGTTTTTTTTCTTTACTGCTTGCGGATATCTATGGGATACGCCCTCCTCCTCTCTAAAAAGAGAGTCGATCGATTTTGGCCTTGTCATTACGAATGAACATAAGTATGATTCAAGGATATGGTGGTTTGATTCAAAACTTCAGGCTATGCAAGAGCAAAAGCTGTCTTATGCCGCACTGGGTTCCTCTTTTTATTCTCCGGCAGAGAATCAGGATGAGTTGTATCTTATTCCTGTGGGGTTGGGCAATCAGAAAGATACAAAAAAAGTCATCAGTGTCAATAAAAAGACGCTCCAAATCACTGAATATCCTTCTCAACATATTAACTTGATTGATATGGCATCTATTGGCGAAAAGGTGTATTCGGTCAGCAACTTAAATGGGATTTCCTATTTGGAGGCATGGGACAAGAAAGAAGGCACCAGTAAGACAGTCGAGTTGCCGGGTTCTTTCTTTCACTGCATTTTTTCCGGTGGAGGCAAACTCTTTGCCTTTGATAAAAATATGGATGGAGATGACTCGGAAGAAAATGGTTATACCATGCGCGTTTATTCTGAGGATCTCCGATTGCTCCACAAAAAGGATGTCTCTTCCTTTGGTTCTCTTTCAGGAATGGCTATGGATGATGGGAGAAACCTATATGCTACGGTTAACTTAGATGAGAAGGGTCATCCGACAGGGAAAATCATTAAAATCAATGAAGAGACCTATGCGATTGAGGAGATAGGAACCTCCTATCTTTGGCCGCATGCGATTTACCGATATGATGACAAGCTAATTGTGACCCATCATGATCCTGTCGCCGCAGAAGGATCAGAAGTTTCTGTCATTGATCCCGATGGGAAGGAAAAGATTGTCGATTTAAAAGTTCCTCTGGAAGCAACCGCCATGATGGGAGACCGCTTCATTGTTGCTAATAGCACGGGGGTCTATCAGTACGCATTACCTTCTTTTCAATTGCTGAATAGCTATCCCTTGCAATTAGAAGACGGTTTTTACTTGACAAATATCCTGCCGGTCAATGAATTGGATAGATAAAAAAAAGGCCATCCCAAATTTTCGGGATGGCCTTTTGTTGGTTCAATTGGAGCTTGTTACTTGTTCTTGGCTTCCACAGTGGCTTGAGCTGCGGCCAGGAGAGCGATGGGGACGCGGTAGGGGGAGCAGGAGACATAGTCAAGTCCGACATTGTAGAGGTACTTGACGGTGGCAGGGTCTCCGCCGTGCTCGCCGCAGATGCCCAGGTGGATGTCCTCACCTTTCACCTTGCGAGCATTCTCAACAGAGAGCTCGACCAACTTGCCGACGCCCTTCTGATCCAAGGAGATGAAGGGGTCACGCTCGAAGAGGTTCTTATCCAGGTATTCCTGGAGGAACTTTCCGGCATCATCACGGGAGAAGCCGAAGGTCATCTGGGTCAGGTCGTTGGTGCCGAAGGAGAAGAAGTCGGAAACTTCCGCAATCTCATCGGAGAGGAGGGCAGCTCTCGGCGTCTCGATCATGGTACCCAGGAGGTAGTCCATCTTCTTGCCCTTTTCTTCAAAGACCATATCGATCTCTTCACGGACCTCATCCATGACGTACTTGAGTTCCTTTTGATCCGTGGACAGAGGAATCATGATTTCAGGAACGAACTTGCAGTTCATTTCTTCCTTGGCACGGAGGGCACCCTGCATGATGGCCCGACCCAGCATCCGGTAGATGGAGGGGTTGGAGATGCCTAAACGCAGACCGCGGTGACCCAGCATGGGGTTAACTTCTGCCAGATCCTCAATGTCCTTTTTCACTTCCTCGACGGAAATGCCCAGGTTCTTAGCGGCAATTTCAATGTCTTTTTCTTCCTTAGGAACGAACTCATGCAGAGGGGGATCCAGGAGACGGATGGTCATGGGACGTTCTTCCATGATCTTGTACATTTCATAGAAGTCCTGCTCCAGGAGGGGTTCAATCTTATCCAGAGCATCTTGTCTCTGGTCATCATTCTGGGCAAGGATCATCTGGCGGACGGTTTGGATCCGGTCTTCAGAGAAGAACATATGCTCGGTACGGCAGAGACCAATACCTTCGCAACCGAATTCGATAGCCTGTTTCGCTTCAGCAGGGGTATCCGCATTGGTCCGAACCTTCATCCCCTTGATTTCCATGACCCAACCCATGAACTCACCGAAGTCGCCGGCCAGTTTGGGAGCTTCGGTTTCAAGCTCACCGACATAGATCTTACCGGTTCCGCCATCAATGGAGATGATGTCTTTCCCGGTCAGGGTCTTATCACCAATGCCAACGGTCTTTGCCTTGCCATCGATCCGAAGTTCATGAGCACCGGTGACGCAGCATTTTCCCATACCACGGGCGACAACCGCAGCGTGAGAGGTCATACCGCCACGAGCGGTCAGGATACCAGCGGCAGAAACCATGCCGGCCAGGTCTTCCGGAGAAGTTTCGTTGCGGACCAGGATGACGGTCTCACCGTTCTCTTTTGCCCGGGTTGCTTCTTCAGCGGTGAAGACGATCCGTCCGGTAGCAGCACCGGGGGAAGCAGCCAGTCCGGTTGCAACAGCTTCTGCCGTCTTAAGGGATTCAGCATTGAAGGCGGGGTGGAGGAGCTGGTCTAAGGACTTGGGCTCGACCATTTGGATGGCTTCTTCCTTGGTAATCATGCCCTCATGGACCAGGTCGACCGCAACCTTAACGGCAGCAGAGGTAGTCCGTTTCCCGTTACGGGTCTGAAGGAGGAAGAGTTCACCTTCCTGGATGGTAAATTCCATATCCTGCATATCTTTATAGTGCTTTTCCAGACGTTCGGAGGTTTCCAGGAATTGTTTATAAACCTTGGGGTTATCTTCTTCAAGATGGCTGATGGGGAAGGGGGTCCGGATGCCGGCCACGACGTCTTCACCCTGAGCATTCATGAGATATTCGCCGAAGAGTTTATTTTCGCCGGTGGCGGGGTTACGGGAGAAAGCAACGCCGGTTCCGGAGTTCTCATCCATATTACCGAAGACCATCTGCTGGACGTTGACGGCGGTTCCCAGAGAATCAGGGATTTCGTTCATCTTACGGTAAAGGATAGCACGGTCGTTGTTCCAGGACTTAAAGACAGCCTCCACAGCCATGATGAGCTGGTCTTGAGGGTTCTGGGGGAAGTCCTCGCCCTGGAGTTCTTTATACTTTACCTTGTATTCTTCAGCCAGTTCTTTAAGGTCATCGGCAGAGAGTTCAAAGTCGTTCTGGACGCCGGCTTTTTCTCTCTTCTTTGCCAGGAGCTCTTCAAAGTGTTCAGAATCGAGGCCCATAGCAACGTTGGAGAACATCTGGATGAAGCGGCGGTAGGAGTCATAGGCCCAGTGGGGGTTGCCGGATTTTTCAGCCACAGCAACGACAGACTCATCGTTCAGTCCCAGGTTGAGGATGGTATCCATCATACCGGGCATGGAAATGGGAGCACCGGAACGGACGGAGAAGAGAAGAGGATCTTCCTTATCACCGAACTTTTTGCCAATATGGTCCTCGACCTGGCTCAGGTGGGCTTGGACTTCGTCCATCAGCTCGGGCCATATCTTCTGCTCCTCCTGGTAGCGGGTGCAGGCTTCAGTAGTAAGAATAAAGCCGTAGGGAACATTGATTCCCATGTTGGTCATTTCAGCAAGGTTTGCGCCCTTGCCGCCGAGAAGGAGACGTTGATCCTTGTTTCCTTCATCGAAGTTGTAAACGTACTTTGTCATTCACTAACCCCTTTCATACAAAAAAATAATATTTACTGCTTTGAATGCATCCGTCCGCCCAAACCGGGTCAATGGATCCTATTGGATTCACAGGCTCCGCTTTGTTTTTTGGCCTGGGATTTTTTTTCGCTGCAGTTCCTTCATAAATAAAAAACCTATAAGTTACTTTTACCCCAAATCTTCCTCATCGTCTCGCAAAGTCAAGATTATTTCAGCAATTTCTTCAACTGCCTTATCCGTCACATCGACAACAGGGCAGCCAATTTGCTTCATGACTTGGTCAGCATATTCCAGTTCTTCACGGATCCGCTTCAATGAGGCGTAAGCAGAATTCGGTGGAAGTCCCAGGCTTTTCAGCCTTTCCTGACGAAGAGCGAGGAGCTGGCCGGGACTGACGGTCAACCCCACTACCTTTTTTGAGTTGATCCGGAAAAGCTCCGCCGGGGGAACAAGTTCAGGAAGAAGAGGAACATTGACCACCCGAATCTTTTGGCTGGCCAGATAGAGGGTGAGGGGAGTTTTCATGGTCCGGGAGATGCCGATCAAAACCAGGTCAGCATAGTGGATCCCGCGTGGATCCTGTCCGTCATCGAAACGGCGGGCAAAATCATAAGCCAGGAGGTGGTCAAGGGTAGCCGGGTCAAGGTCGCGGTGAAGCAAAGAATCGGGGACAAGTTCCCTTTTTCCGGCCTTCATGAGAAAAGTGAGGATGGGTGAGAGCATATCATAGGAAGGTATTCCCTCTCTTATTGAAAACACATGAACCTCTTCTCGAAGACCGCTTTCCTCCAGGGCATGAAAGAGGATGACATTCTTTTCCTCTTCCCTCATCCGGTTCAAAACCTCCTCAAAGGAGGAAGGCTGAATGATGGGGCCGAAGCTATATATCGGACAAGTGAGTCCGGCAAGTTGGCATGCTTTTTCCACAAAGGGAAGAACGTCTTCCTTTCGCCCGTCCGTTAAAAGATAGATCACCTGATCCATGGCTAGGCCCTCCTTTCCCATTACAAGAACCGGTCCACTCTATATTTTATCATATTCCTCCAGGATAGCGGGAGGGCGGAGGAGGAAAGTCTCTTTATTCTCATGAAGGGGGTCGGGTAGTCACTGCAGAATGAGTCATTATATATGTTAAAATAAGAAGGATTATTTGAGGAAGGAGTTTTTCATGAAAAACCCGGAAAACCAGAAGAAAAAATCGAGACGATTAGCAGGACAGGTTATTGCCATCATCCTGGCTCTTACTATGGTAGGAAGTATTATCGCCAGTGTGGTTATATCCCTGCGTTGATGAGGAAGGTGAGGATAAGAAATGAAAAATTTGGATAAGCACTACGATCCCTCCTCTTTTGAAGACCGGATCTATCAATCCTGGGAAAAAGACGGTGACTTTATCGCTGATGTTCACTCGGATAAGACACCCTACACTATTGCCATGCCCCCTCCAAATGTAACCGGCAAGCTCCATATGGGGCATGCTATGGTGTCCACCCTCCAGGACATCATGATTCGTTGGAAGCGGATGAAAGGCTATGAAGCCCTCTGGATCCCCGGAACCGACCATGCCTCTATTTCTACAGAGGCTAAGGTGGTGGCTCATCTTGCTGAACAGGGGCTGTCGAAAAAGGACCTGGGCCGGGAGAAATTCCTTGAGGCCTGCTGGGACTGGACGGAGGAATACGGCGGAAATATTCGTTCCCAGCTCCGGAAAATGGGCGTTTCCTGTGACTGGACCCGGGAGCGGTTCACTTTAGATGAGGGTCTGTCCAAGGCAGTCTACAAGGTCTTTGGTGATCTCTATAACGAGGGGAAAATCTACCGGGGCAACCGGATCGTGAACTGGTGCCCTTCCTGCGGCACAGCCATCTCAGATGCAGAGGTCGACCACGTTGATGACCATGGCCACCTTTGGTATGTGAAGTATCCTCTAAAAGACCAGCCTGATAAAACCCTGATGATTGCGACCACTCGACCGGAGACCATTCTGGGAGACCTTGCCCTGGCGGTCCACCCGGAGGACGACCGTTTCGAGGACTTTGTAGGGAAGACAGTTCTTGTGCCCCTGGTCAACCGGGAGATTCCGGTGATCACCGATGATTACGTCGACCGGGAATTTGGAACCGGAGCCTTGAAAATTACCCCCAGCCACGACCCCAACGACTTTGAGGTTGGCCGTCGCCACGATCTGGGCCAATGCAAGGTCATTACGGAAAAAGCTACGATTGCCGACGGCTACGGGAAGTATTCCGGTATGGATCGTCAGGAGGCCCGAAAGGCCATGGTAGACGATCTTGAGGCCCAAGGCTACCTGGACCATGTTGAAGAGATTGAACACGCTGTGGGCCATTGTGAGCGGTGTGGGACGGTCATTGAGCCCCTCCTCTCCAAGCAGTGGTTCGTGGCCATGGAAGAATACATCCAGGGAGCAAGGGAAGCCCTGGAAATGGGTGAAGTTCAGTTGGTGCCCGACCGTTTTGATAAGATTTATATGAATTGGGTGGATTCCATTCGCGACTGGACCATTTCCCGCCAGCTTTGGTGGGGCCACCGGATTCCGGTCTGGTATTGCCGGGACTGCGGAGAGGTCATTGTCTCCACAGAAGGTGCTCCGGGCACCTGTCCCGCCTGCGGTTCCGACAAGCTTGACCAGGATCCCGACACCCTGGATACCTGGTTTTCCTCTGCTCTTTGGCCCTTCTCTACCCTGGGTTGGCCGGAAGAAACGGAAGACCTGGACAAGTTTTATCCCACTGACACCTTGATCACCGGCTATGACATCCTCTTTTTCTGGGTTATCCGGATGGTCTTTTCCGCTAAGCATTTTACCGGGAAATCTCCTTTCTCCCATGTCTATTTCAACGGCCTTGTCCGGGATGCAGAAGGGCGGAAAATGTCCAAGTCTTTGGGCAATGGCATTGACCCCCTTGATGTCATTGCTCAGTACGGGGCTGATGCCCTCCGTTTTACCCTGGTCACCGGGAACACCCCGGGCAACGATACCCGGTATTCCGAAGCCAAGGTGGAAGCCTCGCGAAATTTTGCCAACAAGCTATGGAATGCGACCCGCTTCGTTCTCATGAGCATGGATGAGGGAGAAGCCGGCCTAAGTCTCGCTGACCTGGCAACTGACCGCCTGGAAGTGGAAGACCGGTGGATCCTGTCCGCCCTCCATGATCTCCTGGAGGAGGTCGACCGGAACCTGTCTAAATTCGAAATTGGTTTGGCCGCCGGTGCCCTCTATGACTTTATCTGGTTCACCTTCTGTGACTGGTACATCGAAATGTCCAAACCCCGCCTATACGGGGAAGATCAGGCACGGAAGGAAGTGGTCCAGACCGTCCTCCAGACCGTCCTGTCCGCCATCGTCCGCCTTCTCCACCCCTTCATGCCCTTTATCACGGAGGAAATCTGGGCTTATCTTCCCTCCAACCAGGGAAAGATCATCCATGCTCCTTATCCTGAATCGGCTGACTATCCCTCCTTCCCCAAAGAGGAAGAGGCCGTTAAGATGACCATCGATGCCATCGTTGCTATCCGCAATGAGCGTCAGAGCCGGAAGGTTCCGCCCAGGAAAAAAGCGGACTTGGTATTCTATGCCCAGGACCCGGAGGTTCGCCATCTTTTGGAGACGTTGGCTTATGAGTTCAGAAACCTGGCTTCCGCCGACAAGGTCAGCGTCTTGGCTGAAGACCCCAGGATGGAAGATGCCGTCGTCATTGTCCGGGATAACCTGAAAATCTACATTCCCTTGGCCGGTTTGATTGATTATAAAGAAGAAGTTGACAAGTTGACCAGGGATCTGGAAAATGCCCAATCCGAGTTGGCAAAGGCGGAGAAAAAACTGGCCAATGAGAACTTTACCGGAAAGGCTCCGGAAGCCGTTGTCCAAAAGGAAAGAGATAAGGCGGATAGCTACCGGTCCATGATTCCGGAGTTGAAAACGGCTCTGGAAGAGGCAAAATCCAAGTTATCGTAAGCTTATCAAGAAACCGGAAAAAACAATGGCGATATTTTATCCTTGTTCCTTGTAATATTTGGGTAAAATTGGAAAAGTGGGACATTTTTCCATTGACAGAAGGATAATTACGTACTACTATTGACAAGTAGCTCGTAAGAGTAATTAAAGTTAAGGAGAATTTACATGGTAAAAGGAACAGTTAAATGGTTCAGCGCAACAAAAGGTTATGGATTCATTTCCACTGAAGATGGCAATGATGTTTTCGTTCATTTCTCGGCACTTCCCGATAATGGCGAATTCCGTACCCTCGAAGATGGTCAAGAAGTCGAATTCGAAATTGTCGAAGGCGAAAAAGGACCTCAGGCAGCAAACGTAGTTAAACTCTAGTCTTCAAGTACTTTCGAGTCACTTTGAAATACAAAAGTTTAGACGGTAGACCGGATGCAATCATCCGGTCTTTTCTTTTATGAACATGGGGAGATTTGTCATGAAGAAAATAGGTGCAATAGTTTTTGCCTGTAGCCTGGCCATTATTCTTGTTGCCTGTGCAAAGCCGGGTGCCGGTGATCTCGCTCAAGTGGGGGATCAGGTGATCGGTCGGGCGGATTTTGATAACCTCTTATCTCTCTACCGGAAAATGCCGAAAAAAGAGGGAAAAGGGTCGGAGGAGGATTCGGACGATCTTGGCAAGAGGCTTTTAGACAACCTGGTCTGGGAGGCCATGGTCCGTGAGGACTGCCAGCATCTGGGCATAGATGAAAGACGAGTCTATGAGGAAAAAAAGCGGGAAGCCATTCAACAGTTTGGTAATGAGGAGGGCCTTCAAAGCCAGCTCAAAAGTTTGAAAATATCCCCGGAGGCTTTTGAGGAGTCCCTTCATCAGGAAGCCTTAACCCAAGCTCATCGGGAGTGGATAGCAAAGGAAGGTACGCCTTCTGAAGAGGATCTCCGCACTTATTATGATAAGCATCCTGATGACCGTATCCTATTAGACATCCAGGAGGCCTGGGTGCCTACGCGAAAAGAGGCCGAGACCATCGCCCAATCCTGGAAGGAAGGAAAAGATCTCACTTCTTATCATATCCTCAATGAGGATCCCTTTGAGAAGACAGGCTATCAGGAATTCAAAAACATTGGCATTCGTGATGATCGACTGGTTAGCCGTAAGGTTTTTACCCAGGATGTCGAAACGGCGGAGGTCTATCCGAAGGAGGGGATCTACTATGTCGTCTATGTTCGTCAGAAACAGGAGGATTACGACTTAGTTAAACCCTACATTCTCGGTCTTTATGAGGAAGATCATTACCGAGTTTACATGGAAAAACTGGCTAAGGATTTGAATGTCCGTATATATTATGAGGCTTTGCCCGATCTGTCTGCCGGTCAAACAGAGTCGAACCAGGAAACATCAAAAGAAAAATAGAAAAAAGTGATTTTTTGGCTAAAGTTTCCCAAAAAATGGGCTAAAATCCTTGATTCTGGGACTCTAATGAGATACTCTATGATAAGTATTCGCAAGATACTAGCAATCATTTAGGGAGGAAAGAATGAATAAATCTGAATTAATTGCAAATATTGCTGAAAAGTCCAACTTGAGCAAGGCTGATGCCACCCGTGCTTTAGATGCCTTCTTGGAGACCGTTCGCGAGAGCCTAATCAATGGCGATAAGGTTCAACTCGTTGGCTTCGGCACCTTTGAAACCCGTCAGCGCAAGGCACGTGAGGGCCGCAACCCCCGCAATCCTGAAGAAACCATCCAGATTCCTGCTTCTACCGCTCCTGTGTTCAAAGCCGGTAAGAACCTGAAGGATGCCGTCAACAAATAAGTTACTGAAATTTTTGTGAATTAAGCATTGGAAGATAGGCCATTCGCTATGCGATTGGCCTATTTTATTAATCGACTCCAGTATTTAGGAAAGGATAAACAATGAAGAGATGGTTTGTCATCATTACATCAATGATCTATATTTCTTTTTTCTGTCTAATCATTGGAGAGAATCCTGATGCGATGCTGTTTACGATGTATCCGAATGTATGGGTTCGCTCTTTGCCGGAAAACGCTGATATGGAACAAATCCAGGATGATCTTGATGCTTTGGGAAAAAGGACAGATAGCCTTATTGCCCTTCGTATTGCACGTCCATCAGATGATAGACAGACCTCTCGCTTCAGTTATGCTTTATTTGGACAAGGTAAAGTACCTGATGGTTTTATTGAGGCGAGTGAAAATGATAAGAAACAGTTGGATCCGGTGAACACGTATAGCATTTTACATGGCAGTTTATCCTTAGAAGAATTGTCAAAGACTTTGGATTCTTATGGGGCTGAAACGATTTATGATTTAGCTGAAAGTTCGCCTGTCTTAATTTCATTAGGATACATCCCTCGCCCATCCATTAGCTTCAGTTTATTATTGTTTAGCCTACTCTTTATTATCCTAACAAGTATGCAGAGAATTAATCAGCTGAGATCTTCAGGAATTCAGGTGCTTTCAGGGATGAATCGAAGTCAGATTTTTAAGAAATCTTTATTGGATGATTCTTTGTCCATTGTACTCGGCTTTATTTTTGCCACATTCCTTTCCATTGCTTTTCTTTATTTCAAAAACCTATGGAATTGGAAATTACTGATTTTTCTTATAACTTGTGCAGGAATCAATGCCTTCCTTTTATTTGTTCTTGCTCTATTCATAGAGTTACTTTTTTGGTTGATCCTTAAGAGAAGCCACTTAATTGACCTAATTAAGGGTCGGATGCCCATTACGTCAGTTTTGACAGTTTTGCTTGTTGGTCAATTTATTGCTTTTTTAGGTGTTGGTTATGGGAGTCATATGGTTACGGAAGTGTATCCATTATACCAAGCAATGAACCTTGGGAGGAAGGCATGGGCCGGTCATCCTGATGCCTTTCAATTCAGTATGAATCTCGGTGCTTTTGACCCCTACCAACAAGAAAGACAAAATCAACGTGATTTGGCCTGGTACGATTTAACCGTCGAAGCGCTGATGAAAGAGGATATCATCTATTGTGAACATTTTTTACAGGAACAAGATCCGATATTACCCACCCTCGAGGAAAGTCGAAAGATTTTAATCGTCAGTCCTTCCTTTTTAAAAAAAGAAATGATCTTAACGAATCAAGATGAACAGGAAAGGATGGAAAAACTGAAACCGGGTGAGTTTGGACTGATCCTTCCAAAGAAATTATCAAAAGAACAAAAAAATGAAGCAGAAAACTCCTTGAAAACCTTCGTTTTCAATCGATACTGGGGAAAGGAATTGGATGATACACCGGAAATACTTCATCCGGTTCTTTTTGAACGCTCAACAGAGGATCCTGTTTTCATTTACAACTATGAAGGAAAACCTCCAATACAGTTTCTGGACGATCCTTATATTATTGTGCTTACGCCAAAAGCGACGGATCGATCTCCTCGTTCTGCCAGTGTATGGTCTTCTCACATTAATTCTTCCCTTCTATTTTCCGATTTTGATCAAACAGAGGAACTTATCCAGAAATATGGTCTAAGTCCTCTCGTTTCTCGAATTCGAAATATTCGAGGTGTATACCTGGAAGAAGTGGAGACCTACCGGTTTGAGGCAATAAGTTTAATGATTGGAAGCATTATTGGAACTCTGGTCGCGGCATTTTCCTTTGTGGTAATGAATCGCCTGTATTTTGAACATTTTCGCAGAGAAATATTTATTCGAAGGATTTCAGGATTCTCATTTTACCAAAACCATTTGACCTATCTGAGGCTTCAGGGATTGGTTTTAACCGGAGGATTGATACTCCTCTTTCTACTGTCGAGAAAGCCCTTGCTAAATTTATTGGTCTACATCATCTTTTTGGTATTAGAGGGGGGCCTTTTATACCGGCAGATGAAGAAGGAAAATCAGAGTGCGGTCACCTTATTGAAGGGGGAATAATGATGATAGAACTATTGAAAGTAGAAAAAAGATACGGAGACCACCTGATTTTCCAGGACTTTTCCTTTCGCTTTGAAGCGGGGAAAATCTATGCCCTCATCGGGAGAAGTGGGTCGGGGAAGACAACACTCCTGAATATGATGGCAAAATTAGAACCATGGAATGGAGGGGATATTATCTATAAGGGAAAAGCCCTCACTGAATATAAGGAACAGGCTTTTTTTCGCCATGAACTGGGGTATCTCTTTCAAAATCTCGGACTCATTGAAAATGAAAGTGTCGCTGCGAATTTAGATTTGGGATTTGTGGGACGACGGATGAGTGTGGAGGAGAAAAAACAGGCATTTCACGAAGTACTGGAAAAGGTGGGATTATCATACCTGCCACTGGATAGAAAAATATATACGCTATCCGGAGGGGAAGCACAGAGGGTGTCTGTGGGAAAGCTTATGCTTAAGAAACCTTCACTACTTTTAGCGGATGAACCCACCGCCTCCTTGGATCCTGCAACTGCGGATGAGGTTTTGCAATTGGTCTTTCAACTTCGCGACCCCAAACGGCTGATTATTATCGCCACCCATAACCCAAATATCTGGAACCGGTGCGATGAGGTCATTTCTTTGACCTAAGGGTTTGGATCAACCATTATTTGTATAAAGATACCCCCGGAAGCCGGCAGTAAAAATTCCGGCTTTCGGGGGCCGATATGCTAGTTAATGGAAATAGATTTTTTTGTTGAGACTTCTTCTTCAAAGGGCATTTTGATGGTGAGAATCCCATTTCCCATTTTTGCCTGGATGGCATTCTCATCTACTCCTTCAAGGGAAATCTGGCGGGTGGAATTAAAAGAGTGTCTTTCTTTATGGACAAAGGTCTTCTTCTCGTCCTCTTCCTTTGATTCTTCCTCCTTGTGGACGGAGATCGTCAAAAGATCATTTTCCACGTCAATATCGATGTCTTCCTTGGTCAGCCCGGGGACTTCCGCGGTGACGAGATAAGCATCCACCGTTTTCTCCACATCAATCCTAAAGGAAACCTCTTTCATTCTTTCCATTCCGGTCCGGAAAAAGGAATCAAACATAGTATCCAAATCGTTGGAGGCTTTTCCAGCAGGCGTTCCATAATAGGGTAATAAACGTAACATTTTTTTCTCCTTTCACTGATACATCTATACTTGGTCGATCAGGGCACTTCCATCTTCCTGATCTCAACTCTTTGTCTTACAATTCAAATTATACCATCTTTGACCATTAAGTCAAGGGAAATTATCACTCAAAGAATAAGAGTGATAACAAAATGATTTTATCGTGATTGTTTCGCCTAAAAGAAGGCTTCCAAGACTTTACTGGCGGAAATGGGTATAATGTTTTCTAATCAGTAAAAAGCGATCGGGGCAGATGATCCAAATTGAAGCCCCGGATAGAGAAATGGGGGAATTAGTTTGCATCAGATTCGTGATTCAAAAGAAAATTATTTGGAGGGGATCTATGTTCTCCAGGAAGAAACGGGGCATGTACGCTCTGTTGATCTTGCCCGTCATCTTAACCTGTCTAGGGCTTCGGTATCCAATGCGGTCAAGAAGATGGAGGAAGAGGGCTACGTCATTATGGAAAAGGACGGAGAGCTTCGCCTGACTGAACAGGGGGCGGCCATTGGTCAAATGATCGATGAGCGCCATAAAACCCTCAAAGACCTCCTCATGTACGTCGGTGTGGATGAGGATCTGGCGGAATACGATGCCTGCCGAATGGAACATGCTATATCCAAGGAAACCTTCCAAATCCTCAAAGACTACCTGGACAAACACGTCCCGGAAGTCCTGGAAAACGTGGAGTAATCAGGAGTAGAGGCTATTCCTTAAAGTAATCATGGGCGCCTTTGGGCGTCCATGTCTTTTTATCGGGGAGAAAGAGGGCCTGCTTTTCCGGACCGGTTTCGTGGTAAAATGAGGAGAATAGTTAGGGACAATCGGTGAAGGAGGACGACTTCATGAAGATGGATATTAAAGAAGAAAAAATACTGATTCTTGATTTTGGTGGGCAATATAAGCAGTTGATCGGACGACGGGTTCGTGAGCAAAATGTTTTTTGCGAAATCAAGCCCTGCACTATTTCCATAGAAGAAATTAAACAAGGGGATTATGCCGGGTTCATCCTGACCGGGGGTCCTTCGTCGGTTTATGAGGAGGGGGCTCCTCAGCTGGATCCGGCTGTTCTTGACCTGGGCCTCCCCATCCTGGGCATCTGCTATGGTGCCCAGTGGCTGGCCTACCACACCGGTGGTAAGGTCGTTTCTGCCGATAAGGCGGAGTTCGGGGTCCATCCCGCCAGCCTAGTGGTCGAATCGCCCCTTTTCCAGGGCCTGGAGGCCGAGACCCCGGTCCTCATGTCCCACAGGGACCGGGTCCAGGACCTGGGCTCAGGGTACCAAGTCCTGGCCCAATCCGATAACTGCCCCATCGCCGCCTTCGGCAATGAGGAGGCCAGGGTTTATGGGGTCCAATTCCACCTGGAAGTCAACGATACCCTCCAGGGGAGGGACATGATCCACAACTTCCTCTACCGGGTTTGCGGCCTGGAGGGGCGGTGGAAGATGGACGAATTTGCCCAGGTCGCCATCCAAAAGCTCAAGGACAAGATTGGAGATGGAAAGGCCCTATGCGCCCTCTCCGGCGGGGTTGACTCCGCCGTTGCCGCCGTATTGGTCCATAAGGCTATCGGACAAAACCTGACCTGCGTCTTCGTCAACCATGGCCTCCTCCGCAAGGATGAAGCCGAGATGGTGGAGGAGATCTTCCACCGGGAGATGGGGATGAAGCTCATCACCGTGGATGCCTCCGACCGCTTCCTGGGCAAGCTTGCCGGGGTTGTCGATCCTGAGAAGAAAAGAAAAATTATCGGGGAAGAGTTCATCCGGGTCTTCGAGGAAGAGGCCAAGAAGATCGGCCAGGTGGACTACCTGGTTCAGGGGACCATCTATCCCGATGTCATCGAATCCGGCGTTGGCGGAGCCGTCATCAAATCCCACCATAATGTAGGTGGCCTTCCTGAACACGTCGACTTCAAGGGCCTGGTGGAGCCACTCCGCGATCTCTTTAAGGATGAGGTCCGGGAGCTGGGCCTGGAGCTGGGCATTCCCGAAGACCAAGTCTGGCGCCAGCCCTTCCCCGGACCCGGCCTAGCTGTCCGGATCCTGGGCGACATCACCCGGGACAAGGTCTCCCTCCTCCAGGAAGCCGACGCCATTTGGCGGGAGGAAATCAAGAAGGCCGGCCTGGCCCGTCAGATCGGCCAGTACTTCGCCGTCCTGACCAACCTCCAGACCGTGGGTGTCATGGGGGATGCCAGGACCTACCACTATGTCCTTGCCCTCCGGGCGGTCACTACCGTGGACTTCATGACGGCCGAGTGGTCCCGGATTCCCCACGAGGTCCTGGCCGCCGCCTCGGAGAGGATTGTCAATGAAGTGCCGGGCATTTCACGGGTGGTTTATGACATTACCGGGAAACCGCCCGCAACGATTGAGTGGGAGTAATACTCAAATGTCCAAAAAGTCTGAAATATGCTGGACTTTTATACCCGGGTATTTCCTCATAACAATTATCTAAGATTATCCAAGAAAAATGAGCGGTCTGACTTCTGTTGGAGAAGTCAGATCGCTCATTTTTTAACTTATTTAATATCAATCCAAATGCCAACATCTCTCATTTCGGAATTTGGAACTGATCTATAGAATCGCTGTGCTTCTTCGTTGCTGGCAGTTAGTGCAATTAGCGTATCAACATTTTGCTTTTTTAATGTATCTAGTAATGTAGCAAGAAGCTTTTGTGCCACACCCCTATGACGGGAACTCTTGAGAACACAAATCCAATCCAGGTAGGCTTTTATTGATCCATCAAAATGTGATGGAATAAGAACGGCATCAATTCGGCCTATCACATGGTTATTCTGATAGGCCAAAAAGGAAAGTGAATTGGAGAAACTGGTGTTTTCAAAACTGGCAGTAACGCTTTTGATATACTCTTCATTGATTTCCCAGCCCCAGAAGTCTTCTTCTGCTCGAAGTGCCTGTTCAAACATCAGCACCTCCGGAATTCTTTGCTTGGTATATGGTTCGATGACGACTATCTTCGCTTGCATCCGGTCGCACCATTTGTCCCATTTTCCTATATAGTCATTTTCAGAGATAATTCTGGGAAGCAGATCTTCGGGCGAAACGATGGCTTGCTTTTTGCAGGCTGTAACCGTTCTCAATTTCTTATCTGAAATATAAAGCTGTGAGGGCTGCAAATCTTTCAACGTTAATTCATTGATATCCAAGATTGTCCCTCCTTATTTGATTTCACACCTTAGTTTTTCCTTTTAGGCCTTAATTATAGCATTTCATACTTTATTAGGCGGCTTAGTTTTAAGTGATAACGTATGGTCTATAGTATCATATACACCATCCCACTTCTTCATCAAATCCTTAGTCATCATGATATGATTAATCATATTGATAATCTTGCGTGCTGCTTCCTTTCACCCAAACCAGGAGATTGCTTATGGAATTCATTTGTTCAAAATGTGGAAAGAGGGCTCCCGCCTCAACCAGGGCCTTTCACTGTGAATGCGGAGGATTGTGGCAACTAGACTACCAGCCACCGAAATTTGACCCTGCCCAGGTGGATAAGGGGGAATGGAGCCAATACCGCTATCGGAAGTTTATGGCCATGGAAGATGACTCTTGGAAAGAAGTGAGCCTGGGTGAAGGAATGACGCCAATCGTCCATTTTGATGACGATGTCCTATTCAAACTGGATTATTGCATGCCGACCCTATCCTTCAAGGACCGGGGAGCGGCGACCTTGGTCGCCCACTGTAAATCGATTGGGGTGGACCATGTGGTCGAGGATTCCAGTGGGAATGCGGGAAATGCGATCGCAGCCTATTGCAGTCGAGCCGGCATTGCCTGTGAGATTTTTGTTCATGAGGGGACTTCAGCGAAAAAAATTCAGATGATCCGGTCCCATGGGGCAAAAGTCCATATTGTTCCGGGTAATCGTGACCACTGCGCCGACCTTTGCCGGGAGCGGGTCAAGGAAGAAGGACTTTATTATGCCAGTCATGTGTATAACCCCTTCTTCTTTGAAGGAACGAAAACCTATATTTATGAGACCTTTGAGCAACTCCGCAGAATTCCGAAATACATTCTACTCCCTGTTGGAAACGGGACCCTTTTTCTTGGGGTCATGCAGGGTCTTGAGCATTTATTGGAGAGTGGCTGCATAGACCATATACCCCAAATTATTGGGGTCCAAAGTGAGCACTGTGATCCGGTCTATAGGGCCGTAAAAGTCCAGGCCGAGGAAGTGGAAGAAATACAACCGGGCCTGACCTTGGCGGAGGGGATCGCTATTGGAAAACCCATGCGTGGATATGAGATCCTGGGCTATGCCAGGAAATACGATGTTCGCTTTGTCCATGCTCCGGAGGAGGAGATTGCAGGTTCTATGGCTCAATTGGCCAAGCGGGGCATTTATTGCGAGCCAACCACGGCTGCCAATTATGCAGGTTATCGGGAGTATTGCCGTCTTTATGGAAGGACTCATGATTGCCTGATTCCTGTTTGTGGTTCCGGATTAAAATCGAACCATTCTTTTTTGTAGGAGAAAAACAAATGAAATTTGCATTAGCTGCCAAAGGATTCATCAATGAGGATCTGGATTTTAATAAAGGGGTCATCCTGAAGACCCTGGAAGACTACCGGGGTAGGGCGGATATGGTCCTTTTCGGGGAGGCCTTTCTCCAGGGCTTTTATGGACCGACCTTTGATCTTGACCACGACCTGAAGATGGCTTTAGCCCTTGACCATCCGGTCTTTGACGAGATTGCAGGGAAAGCAAGGGACAGCTCCATCGCGGTTTCTTTTGGCTTCATCGAGCGGGAGGGGGAGGCCATATACTCCTCCCAGGCCACCATTGATTCTCAGGGGAAGATGGTGGATGTCTTTCGCCGGGTTTCGCCCGGCTGGAAGATAGAGGGGGCCAGTGAGTGCTACCGGGAAGGGGAGGGCTTCCATTCCTTTCTCTTAGAGGGTCGAAAAATGGCTGTGGGTCTTTGCGGTGACCTTTGGTTTGATGAGAACATTCAGCAAATTAAGGATCTTCGGCTTGATCTTCTGTTATGGCCGGTTTATACGGACTTTCCTTTTAAGGAATGGAACTCTTCGATGAAATATGACTATGCGGTTCAGGCCAACCAAGCATGTCCAAGGACTGTGCTGGTCAATTCCTTTTGCCTGGATAAAAGGGATGAAGAAGAGATCGCAAGAGGAGGGGCGGCCTTTTTCCTTCTTGGAAGGATCGGAAAAGACCTTCCGGCGGGTGAAGAAGGGGTATTGTTTGTTGAGGTTTAGGGAATTCAGCTCCTCTAACAACGGAAGAAGGATTTAGGATGTCAGAAATGGAAAATGATAGGCCAGGAGAAAGGAAGAGGGTTGGGAAAATACGACTCTTTTTGATATTAGCCTCCCTGGCCTGGTTGGTCTTTTGCCTCATTCTTCTTATTATCGAAGAGACCGACAAGATGACCATCCTGATCCACATTTTTCCTTTCTTTATCGACAAGACTCTTCTTATCTACAGCTTATTCTTGCTCGGGACCCTATGGTTGATGGCCCTTTTAGCCTTTTTATGGAAGAAAACGAGGAAGAAAGTCGCTAAGGGCTTCCTCCTCCTCTCCAATATCACCTTATATGAAAGGCAAAATCCATTTTTTATCGAGGAGATTGAGGGGGCGGTCATTTTCCCGGATGATGGTTATCTTCCGATTTCCCAAGAGGAATATTGGGTAAAATTGAATAAGAATATTTTTACCCTAGCCGTTGACCGGGGTTATTTGGATGGGTCTTGGGTGAAAATGAAGGTAACCCTGGGAGAAGGGGAAAAGACGGTGGAAGAGGAGATCTTTTATCCCCATAGGAAGCCTCCCGACCACAAAGACGATGAGAGATAGAATGTGTATGGGGGTTCGTCCGCTATTAATATAGAGGGAATGATATGGCCAGGTTTACTCGGAGAGCAATTTTTGACGCTTTTTTGGAGCTTTTGCGGAAAAAATCTCTGGATAAAATTACGGTGAAAGAGATTATTGAAACGGCCGAAATTAACAGAAATACCTTTTATTATCATTTTCAAAATATCGATGATTTGTTAGAAAAAACCTTCCAGGATGCTTCAGATACCTTCCGGGAAGAAAGCAATCCGGACCGGATTTTTTATGAGGAATATGTGCGGACGGCCGAATACCTCCAATCCCATAAGGAAGCCATCCTCCACGTTTATGACTCCAAAAGCCGGGATGTTCTCAGTCAATATCTGGAGTCGGCGATCAGCCACTTTGTCGGTCGTTTTGTGGTCAAGGCTGCGGAAGGAACGCGACTTTCCCAGGCAGGTATCGATTATATTACTTATTTTTACACCTATGCCTTTATCGGGGCCACCCTCCGATGGGTGGAGGACAGGATGCCGGATTATCGGGATGACTTGAACCGAACCATAGCCGGATCTTTTGAAGCAACCATCGACCCTATGATTCAGATGTACATCAAGGGACATTCCTGAATCAGAGAAAAATAGTCAAAATTGATAGACAATAGAAGGCCGAGTGTTCGAATTCGAACATTCGGCCTTCTATTGTCTGTACTCATTTATGCCGGTGAAGGATAGAATGGCCTTACAGTCATATTTAATTTTTTGATGCGTTCAGGAAAGAGCGGGGAAAGTTAGAGAGATTCGCATGCTGGGAATTGTAGATGTTGGTGGAGGAACACGAGGAATTTATGGAGCCGGAGTCCTGGATTTTTGTATGGCCCGGGGGATTCGAGCGGATTACTTCATTGGCGTATCGGCCGGAGCGGCCAATGGGGCCTCCTATGCGGCCGGTCAAAGAGGAAGAAATCTGGTTTTTTATAGCGATTATGCCTTCCGCAAAGACTATATGGGCGTGGGAAACTTCTTGAAGAAGGGGTCCTACATCAACCTGGATTATATTTATTCGACACTGAGTGATGCCGGTGGGGAGAACCCCTTGGACTATCAGGCCCTAAAAACCAGCCCTATGGAATTGGAGATCGTAGTGACCAATGCCAACACCGGCCAAGCTGTCTATTTTACTAAGAAGGATTTGGGGCAGAATTTTTATGATCCCATAAAGGCATCTTGTTGTGTTCCGGTTTTATGCAAGCCCTATCCGGTTGAAGGGATTCCCTATTTCGATGGGGGAATCTCCGATCCCATTCCCTTCCAAAGAGCCTTCCAGGCAGGTTGTACAAAAGTCATTGTGATTTTAACCAAGCCCAGGGACTTTTTTCGAAAAGAGGATGCCGATAGGCGGCTGGTTTTGCTCCTGAAGCGGAAATACCCCAAAGCGGCACAAGCCCTGAAGCGTAGGGCAATGGTCTACAACCAAAGTTTGAGAGAACTCCTGAAGCTGGAAAAAGAGGGAAAGGCGATGATTATCGCTCCCTCCGATACCGGAAATTTACGAACTTTGACTCAGGATCATGATGAGTTACTCCGGCTCTATGAAATGGGCAAAAGCGATGGAGAAAGTCGACTCGGTTCGGAATTTGGACCGGGTGTGGGGATAGAAAGCTAGGATAGCGGAGATGAGAAAATGGAAAAATTAAAAAAGGTAAAAGATATTTATAGTGGATTTGCCATTTGCCTCATTTTTTTAGGCATTTTTTTACTCGTTCAACCCAATATTGCTGCGGATGTCTTTTGTCGTTTATGCGGAGCAATTCTTGTGTTGTTTGGTATTGTTAAATTATTTGGTTATTTTTCAAAGGACCTGCTCCAATTGGCCTTTCAATTCGATTTTGCCATGGGGATCATCTCCATCCTCATCGGTTTGACCATGTGCTTTTGGTCCAGGCAGTTTATGGAAACCCTGATTATTGGGATTGGTTTTTTTATCATCGTGGATGCCTTACTTCGCATTCAAACCGCTCTGGATGCAAAAAAAATCGGAGTGGACAACTGGTGGGTTATCTTGATTATCGCCCTGGTCACCTCAGTCATCGGTGGCTTGCTCTTTTTTCGCCCCTACCAGGGAACTAAAGCGATTGTCATGCTGATCGGGTTAAACCTGATCATTGATGGAATACTCAATTTACTTGTCGTGCGCAGCACAGTAACTACAATAAGGAGGATAAAAGAATGGGAAGCTTAAGTCATTCTGCAACAAGAGCAGCAGCAAGCCTTGGATTAAATATGATTTTGAAGAAAGTGGACAAGGACGAAAGGGAACCGGAAATCATCAAGCTGATCGACCTCATGGAAAAATACATGGATGGGGTGGATCTCGGTGTCGATTATGATAACATGCGGACCATGATTGCGGATAAGGATGGCGCCTTAAACCAGTACGTCAACCGGATGTTGGACGAACTGGATCCTAACGTCATTAAGACGACGGTCCTGAACTTTGGCCTGGAAGCCATGTTGCACGGGACCAAAACCATCCGGGAAATGCGGGAGGTTCACCAGTGCAACATCCCCTGGCTGATCCTTATGGACCCCACCTCTGCCTGTAACCTCCACTGCACCGGATGCTGGGCGGCGGAGTATGGCAACAAGCTCAATCTTACCTATGACGAAATGTCCAGCGTGGTCAAACAGGGGAAGGAACTTGGCGTTTACTTCTATATGTTTACCGGGGGAGAGCCCCTGGTGCGCAAGGACGACCTGATCAAACTCTGCGAGGAGCACAAGGAATGTCAGTTCCTGGCCTTCACCAATGGAACCCTGGTTGATGAGGCCTTCTGCCAGGAGTTAAAGCGGGTGGGCAACCTCATGCTGGCCATCAGCCTGGAGGGTTCACCGGAAGTCAACGACCTTCGTCGGGGCGACGGGGTCTACGGCAAGGTCATGCACGCCATGGACCTCTTGAAGAAGAATGGCCTGGTCTTTGGAACTTCCATCTGCTATACCTCGAAAAACTGTGAATCCGTCACCTCCAAAGAATTCGTCAAGCTCATGGTGGATAAGGGCTGCCGCTATGCCATGTACTTCCACTATATGCCGGTCGGCAATGATGCCTTCCTGGGCCTCCTTCCCACACCGGAACAGAGGGTAGCGACCAAGAACCGAATCCGTGAAATCAGAAAACTCACTACGGGCGAAGGCCTTTTTACCATGGACTTCCAGAATGACGGTGAATTTGTTGGCGGCTGCATTGCCGGCGGAAGAAACTACTTCCATATCAATGCCAATGGCGATGCGGAACCCTGTGTTTTCATCCACTATTCCGGAGCCAATATTCGGACCCACACTCTACTGGAAATTCTGAAGCAGCCCCTCTTTATGGCCTACCACGACAACCACCCTTTCAATGAGAATCACTTGCGGCCATGCCCCATGTTGGAAAATCCGGAGATTCTCCAGCAAATCGTCAAAGAATCCGGGGCAAAGTCCACCGACCTTCAGTCGCCGGAGAGTGCGGAACACCTGTGCGGAAAATGCAAACCCTATGCGGAAGCCTGGAAACCCTGTGCAGATAAGCTCTGGGCAGAAGCCGGCCACCACCAGGAATAAAGACATCAAGGAGGTTTGTCATGCGTACTTTTTTTACTTCTGAAAGTGTATCCGAAGGCCATCCGGATAAGGTCTGCGACCAAATCGCTGATGCTATCCTGGATGCCCATCTTTCTCAGGACCCCAATGCCCATGTGGCCTGCGAAGTGACCGCTACGGTTGACCGCCTCCATATCATGGGTGAGGTCACTTCAAGAGCATCCGTGGATTACGATGCGATAGCCAGAGAACAAATCCGCCGCATCGGTTATACCATCCCCGGAATCGGCTTTGATGCTGACTCCTGCCAAATTACCGTGGACGTCCATGACCAGTCCCCGGATATTGCCATGGGGGTGACCAAGGCCAGCGAGGAGAAGAACGGCGCCGGCGACCAGGGAATGATGTTCGGCTACGCCTGCACGGAAACCGAGAGCTATATGCCCCTGGCCATCGCCCTTTCCCATAAGATGCTGAAGCGGTTGGCTCAGGCAAGAAAAAAGGGAGAAATCAAGGGACTCTTACCCGACAGCAAGGGCCAGATCACTGTTGAGTACCTGGATGGCCGGCCGGTTCATATTGATACTGTGGTTCTTTCCACCCAGCATAAGGAAGAGGTCAATCTCAACCACCTGAAAATGGAATTAGTCAACAAGGTTCTGAAAGATGTCCTTCCTTCCGACCTCTTTGATGAGAAGACGAAGATTTTTATTAATCCGACCGGACGTTTTGTTATCGGCGGACCTGCCGGTGACACCGGCTTGACTGGACGGAAGATTATCGTGGATACCTATGGCGGCTATGCCCGTCATGGCGGTGGTTCCTTCTCGGGAAAAGACCCCTCAAAAGTTGACCGCAGTGCGGCCTACATGGCCCGGTACCTGGCGAAAAACATCGTAGCATGCGGGTTTGCGGATGCCTGTGAGGTCCAGCTGAGTTATGCGATTGGCGTAGCAGAGCCCGTTTCCATCCATGTCGAAACCTTCGGCCGCGGGAAATTGACGGAAGAGGAGATTATCTGCGAAATTGAAAAAAGGGAAGACCTGACACCGACCGGAATCATTAAAAAATTTGATCTGAAACGCCCCATCTACTTGCAGACGGCTTGTTATGGTCATTTCGGAGAAAATACAGCCAGCCTTCCCTGGGAGAAAGTCGCTTGGAAATAAGAAGAAAATCCGACGGTGAGGCAGAGGATCAGAGAGTTGCGGTTAAATTCAGAAGGATCCAGGTCGTTGGCCTGGTTTGCTTTCTCTTTGTCCTACTGGGCATCCATTTCACCATTGACGGGAAGTTTAGCGTGGAATCTCTGGTCGCTCAAGCCTCAGGGAATCCGGTTCGTTCCGTCATCTGGCTTTTGCTCCTTTTTGCCATAAAAAGTCTGACGATCGTCATACCTCTTCTATCCTTATATGTGGCGAGCGGTATCCTGTTTCCTCCGGTCTGGGCAGTCTGCATCAGCTTTTTGGGCCTGGCCGTTACCATGACCCTCCCTTACCTTTTAGGTCGTTGGTCCGGGGCGGAAGAGATGGACTACGTAAAGGCAAAATACCCCAAAATCGACAAGCTGGTGGATATTCAAAAAAGAAATGAATTTTTCGCCAGCTTTATTGTTCGACTGATCGGCTGGTTCCCCTGTGACATCACCAGCTTCTATTTTGGGGCTTCACGGACTGATTACCCCCTTTATTTGTTTTCGGGTCTTCTGGGCAGTGCGATCAGCGTCATCACCAATACCTTGTTGGGAGATGTTCTGATGAACCCCCTATCCCTGCCGTTTTTCCTATTGATGGTGATTAAGGTTTTGACTTCGGCAGGAGCTATCGCCTTCGCCTACTTTTATAACCGAGGGAAATAACTATGCGAATTCCACTTCTGGTAACACTTGATCAACACTATCTTCCGCAGCTGAGGGTTCTTCTTACCTCCATCTACATCAACCATCCGGGTCAGGCTTTCGATGTTTATCTTTTACACCGTCAAATTCCTGAGAAGAATTTGGAGGCCTTGTCCAAAGATTGTGACCGCTATGGCTTTCGTCTGCTGCCCATCAAGGCGGATGGAGAGACCTTTTGTTCTGCCAAGGTTACCGATCGCTACCCCAGGGAGATGTATTACCGGCTGCTGGCGGGAAAATGGCTTCCTCATGACCTTGATAAAATACTCTATTTAGACCCGGATATTCTGGTGATCAATTCGCTCAATGCCCTGTGGGAGAAGGATGTAACCGCTTATCTTTTTGCTGCAGCGGCTCATACCGGAAAGACGGAAATGGCCAACAGTGTGAATAAGATTCGTCTAAAAACCAAGACGGATTACTATAATTCAGGCGTTCTTTTGATCAACCTGGAAGAGGCGAGAAAAGAGATCGTCCCGGATGACCTTTTCCGCTTTGTTGAAGACAATCCCATGTCCCTTCTCTTGCCCGACCAGGATGCCCTGAATGCACTTTACGGATCAAAAATCTTAAGTCTTGACGACGTTCGCTGGAATTATGATGCCAGGAACTATAGCAATTACCTCTTAAGAAGCGGAGGGAAGGAGAATCTGGAGTGGGTGATGGAGAACACTTCCATCCTTCATTTTTGTGGAAAAGATAAGCCCTGGAAAAAGAATTATCGACGACGCTTTGGTAGCTTATACCGCCATTATATGAGTTTGACGGAACGCTATCTTCAATAAGACGCTTAATAAGAAACCGGTCACTTTGATCAGGATGTCCTGAACTAGGTGACCGGTTTTTACATGGAGAAGGATTTGATTCCGGGTGGTGGAATCATTTAGTGGAGTTTTTCTTTTAGCACCTTGATGAGTTCCGGATACTTTCGATGTTTCATTTCGGGAAATGCTTTTAAGAGGTGTCCCTGACCAAAAAAAGAGGCTGAAGTGAGGGAGGAGGAAATACGATCAAATTCCCCTTGAAGGGCGTTAAATTTATCTTTCAAGTCTTTCACCGTGTCTTGCTGTTTTATTGTCTGAACATCCGCTAGCTCAGTTTTTTTCTCGCGGATCACGTCTTTTAACTCTGCCCTGGCGAGTTTTGCCTGTAGCTTACCTTCATCGACGATCTGGGCGGTTTCTAATGTCCTGGTTCCTACCCGCTCGCTGATCCGGTCACTGACGATCCGCATATCCGACCGAATCTGATCCAGTTTTGTCAGGTTTTTGTTAAAGCCCCGGATGATAGCCAGGGTGACCAAAAAGTCCGCAAGATAAATGGCATAGAGAAGAGCCAGGAGAATCCAGCCCTCACGGGGAGCCAGAGATTTCACCGTATGGTGATCGACAAAAGTCTGAAAAATATGGACAACAAAGAGAATAGCCAATCCCCAGATTAAGGAAAACTCAAGGCAAATATACCCTCGGAAGTTGAACGGCTTTGCGGAGTAATCCCACCACCGGGCATGAAAACACCGGTCCAGAAGCCATCCGGCCAGGAGCTCTACCAGGGTAGCTAGAATTACCCCGAACAGAAAAATCTCCAAGGAATTTAATCTTTGACCGTTACTTTGCATGAGATTGATGGCAGCAAAGACAGATAATACGCCAAACCCATAGACCGGGCAAACCGGGCCATTCAAAAAACCTCGGTTAACCACCTTTCCCAAGGTTACGGCATGGAAGATCACTTCTACAATCCAACCCCCAAAAGAATAAATGAGGAAGTACCAGCAAATTTCATAATAGGTCATTCCGGCAACCATCGTTTCCTCCAATTGGCAAGATAGCCATGTTTGTTATCGGATTCCATGGAAAAAATATCTTTTTCATTAATTATGGGGATCCTTTTTATTGTGCAAGAAGATGGATATATTTTATAAAAAAGTCAGCCCATTGTATAATTTAATAAAGAGGCCTTATCCAATACAATTTCTTATTGTGAAAAAGGGGGAGAAGGAATGAATTATTTCACACCGGAAAAGATGCCAAAGAGAGATGAATTTCTATTACTCTTTCTTAATGCCATCTTCCCCGACTTACAAGACTTAGAGTGCACGAAAACAGGATACGGGTATACTTTAGCCTGCGAAATTGCCGCCAAAGAAACAGGGCTTCTTGGTGATGAATGGGAGGAGAGGAAACTGAAAGAAGATACCCCTCTTTTTCGCCTCATGTTTGAGATGGGGAAGGCTAGCAACTTTCTTTTTGATAAAACACCCTATCTCCTGGAAGATCAAGCCTATGAACACTATTCTGAAACCCTCTTTTCTTTTTGCGATCAGACGAGTGGAAGTCTGAAAGGCTGGCTGAGGGAGTCCGGCAGTCGGTCAAAAATCAATAAAAGTTTCGATACCGCCCTTTTTTTTACCTATCTTCTCTTGTCCAGAAAGGCTAGTTTGACAACGAGGAAGGTTTTTTTTGAAAAATGCCTGGAATTTGTTGGAATTGACGATATTGATCCCATCGTAGCCGGTGGTTTGTTTTCTTTTGATTGGGAGGAACTGGGTGAAGAGGCCTCGATCGATGGAAGAAGATTTACCCGTATGGCCAACAAAGGTATTCTCTTCTTTGGCATGGTGACGCTGACCATCTTTGAAATGATCGGGACCTATTCGGTGGAAAAAGATCAGGATACGATAGAAAAACTCCAGGATCATTTTGCCCACACTTTCAAAGAGGGGGTAGAAGCGTCATTAGCCTTGGATAAAGCGGAAGAAGCTCTTTACCGATGCATTCAGTTTTTTGAGCCCCGTTCCATCCAGACGGTCAAAAAGCTTTATCCCCAGGACTTTTATGTCCCCCCGATTTTTGAACAAAATGGGGAGAAAGTAGGAATGCCTCTTTCCACTATGGAAAGGGCATCCAAGAGTCAAAGAGTGAAGATTGTGGCAAAAACCGGCATGGGGAAGAGTGCCTTTCTTCAAATGGCGTCAATTTGCATGCTGGCGGATCGATATGGCCGTGAGAAAAACAATCATTCCCTGAAAGAGGTAACTGATGACTTGGATCCACCGACCAACTTATACCTCATCAGCATACCGGCCCGTTTATTTTCTTTTTGTTACCAGGATGAGCGATACCGTGAATGGACAAAAGATCTTGTTAGCTTGTTTTTCAATAGTATGTGGCGACTATCGGAGGGGCGTAATTTTTTCTCCGGTCAAGTTTCTCCAGGTATCATACCTGGTACGCTTTCTCAGCCACAGGATGGGTTCAAAATCTCCGGTCCTCTGACAGATTACTTGCAGGAATTGGCCAGGGCCGGAAAATTATTGCTCATTTTGGATTCTTTTGATGAAATCTCATCCGGGGATATGCGTAACGCCTATCTTCATGCCATCTCCGCCTTTTACGACAGCTATTGCTGTTTTCCGGAGAGTCATGAGGTCGGTGCCCACGTCATTGTTTCTTCCCGGGAAATGTCATCCCAAACGATGACTGCCTTGGATCATGCATTAGATATGGATCCTTACTGGTCAACTTTTCGAATTTGCCCTCTCAATGAAGACCAGAGAAAGAACCTGGTCATGAAGTGGAACCGCTTTTCCAATATCCCGGAAGAGGAGTCATTAGAACTCCTTGAGGAAATTCGTAGAAATCATTTTTATCAGGATTATTCAGTTAATCCCTATATGCTATCCGTAGTCTGCTTTTATTTTGGTCATGATTTGGGCAGCATCACCCAGCGTTTAATCACAACCCTGGTTGATCGGATGTTAAAAAATAACCGGTCAGCAGATCCGGTAATTTACGATGTTTTAATGAATATCCTTAAGATCCTTCAGGAAGTTGCTCTTGAAACGGTCTCCACAGGTAGTCCCCACTTTTCTCGACAAAAACTCAACCGCTATCTCCACAAGTGGATAGACGAAACCGGTCTCCGTCAAGAGGAGATTGGGATGATCATGGACCGCCTACACGAAATTTTTATTACTGAAGTAGGCTTGATCGTTCCGGCGGATGGGGCGGACAATGACTATCAATTTATCAACCCGCAGATCCGCTTTGAGTTGGCGGCTAAGGGTATCCGAGCCGGATTGATTAATGAGGAAAGTGGAGGTGACGGACTTCATATCCTCTCCTCCATTACCGAACCGGCGGATTATGTAAGCTTACTGGTTCCCTTGGTCTGTGACATCAATTTGGAAAATGTTCAACTGGCAGAGCAACTTATTTTTGACTTGACCACCCGAGACTTTTCTGACCGTGCTGAGGAAAGGATTCTGATTAAGGCTATGGTTGATCTCATTCTCAACCGGTACGGTAATAATATATCTACCGCCGCCATGCCGGGAAATTGGGATGCCAAGTACGTTCGTCGAGCACAAAGACTCCTTCTGATGAGGATTTTTACCTCAGAAATCCTAAAGGAGATGGGTGAGAATAAAGAAGCTTTGTTTCTATCACCGGCCTACCAGGAAAATATCAAGTGGTTTTCCCGAGATTTTCAAATCAAGTAGGAGTGGTTTCTTTTCCCTTTATTTTTGTAATTTTTACTTAGATTCTCTCTTCACAAACGCATAAAATGGAAGCAAAAGTAAAGGGAAAGGTAGGAAAGTTTTCCTTTCAAAAATTGCTGTCATAATTGATATGTTGTCGTTGAATAAAGGTGACTCCCCATGAAAATGACAAAGGAAGAATTCTTATATCGAAAGTCGCTGGAATATTCCCTCAGTCAAATAACGTTTGACCGAGCAAGTGGAATCACTTATCCTTTTGAGCGATTGTTTTATCCCCTGGAAATTGGTGAGGGAAGGAATGCTTTTCAGACTTATGCCGACCAAATAAAAAATGCTCATTGGCTGAAAGAACATTTTTCCGATTCCGATCTTGAAGGGAGAGAACGACAAAAGGATTTGGATAGGATGATAGAATCCTACTTTGAAAAGTATATAATATCCAATTCACCTCCCCATATTTTTCCAGAGAAAGGCGATTCTGACAAAAATCCAATGGATAGTCTATCAACAAATAGCTTGCTCTATGTGGAGAGTCGTTTTGATCCTGCCAGGCTGGTTATTTCTGATCCGGATTGTCCCAGTCGCATCATCTTGATTGCCAGTGCCGGTCATGGGAAAACCACCCTTCTTCGGCGAATTGCTCTTTATTATTCCCATCCCTGGAGTAAAGAGGCAGACCATATCAATTTGGGAAGAAAATATTCACTAACCGGTGACTTCATTCCTTGCCTGATCGAACTCAGGGGAATCACTGGTCCGGCCTTTTCCCTGGTTGAGGTGATAAACGATAGCATTCTGTCCGTCATGGGGAAAAACCGTTATCCCCATCAAAGCCGGCCCGGTATTAGCGAGGAGGAGGTAACATCCTGGCTCCACCAATCTTTGGATAGAATGCTCCTGCTGGTCGACGGATTGGATGAGTGTTCCGAAAAAATGCGGATGACCTTCCTCTCCGCCCTTGATGAACACCTCAAAAAACATCCCAATGCGCCGATTATCATGACATCGAGACCCGCCGGTCTTTCGCATCCGAAAATTCTAAGCCTTTTGGATAAGATGTCTTTTCGTGGACGGTCAATTATTCCTTTGACGGGTGAGGACGCAAAAAAATATTCCTATCACTGGATCGATTTGACCCAGCCCCCTGAATACCGGGATTCTCTCCAATCCACTATGGACAATATCCTGAATCAGGAAAAGTATGAATACTTAAGGGAATTCATGAGAACTCCGCTCGAACTCATTTTTATGCTCAACCAGGTCGCCAATGATTCTCTCTCCTTGAATCGCTATCAACTGTTTCGCGATAGCTTATGGGAATACTTCACCGGCCATGTCAAATCCCATGAAAAAAAACGTTCTGTTTATGAAGATACGATGACCGTTTTAAGCTTTATTGCCTATCAAATGCAGATACGGGATCTGATGGTGATTTCGCTGAGCACGTTCAAAGAAACTTGGGAGGATTTCCGTAGTTTGAGTTTCCATACAGACATCATCAAAAACGGAGACCTGGAGAATTTTCGTGATTTCCTTCATTCCCTTACAAATCATCTAGGTATTCTTGAGAAAGAAGAAAAGGATTCAGGGGTTTACTATACTTTCCCTATCCGGTCCTACCAGGAGTTTCTAACAGCCCACGCTTGCTGCCATCTCCGCTTGAATAAGGAAATGATCAAGCCGGACCCCTTGGGAATTCTCCTTCCCCATATTGATGACAGCAGTTGGACTAATATTATTAATTTTGCACTTTTGGATTTGGAAGAAAATCATCAGGCGGAATTTGATACCTTACTCTATCAGGTTTTTCATGAAGTAAAGAATGTGAACCGCTTGCGTCAAGTTATTGAGACGGATCTGTCCCTGACCAGGGATCACGCCCTGTATTTGACGAAGTCAGTTTTTTCCTCGCCGGTTATGGTAACAGACCAAAAGGACTTGCTGGTTGCCTGCATGAAGGCGCGGTCAGCCTATGCCTTTGTTCTTGCTCTTCGTACCAGCTTTGAGGCGGATCCTTCCGGAGATGGTTTCCTGGAAGCCATGGCCTTAGCTTCCGTTTTATGGGAATGTGACAGAGGAAGGTCTCCTACTGCAAAGGCCCTGTCTTGCCTCTTAAGCGACAACCCCGGTCAGGAAAGGCTTGGGGCAGTAATGATTTCCTGGCTGTCAAGAGCCTTAATGGATGAGCTTTCAGAAGCCTATAAGGATCGAATTAAAAACGATTTTTTAGTAACAGACGAGATGGTGACTGCTCTTGACCGACAAGCCCGAAAGGGGGAGATTTCCAGTATCACGGCCTTAACCGATATTTGGCTTTCCAAAGTGAAAGGGGGAGAAGCGGTGGAAGCCCTCCTGGATAATGAACTGGCAAATCAGGTCATTTCAAAACTGGAAAGTTATCCTTTCGTCATCAGAAGGCTCTGTCTCCTTGGTCGCAAGCGCTTTGACCGACCGGAATACCAACAAGTTCTCCAATGGATATTAACCCTGGGATCTATCCCTTATCGAAAGGCAACATTCGATTTGACTAACCATGGTCGGAAAGATCTTTTTCTATCTTCGCTGATCCAGGCCACCTATTACCGGTCAAAGCATGATCTCTGTTTCGATCATATTGCCCTTGCCACCGCTTGCTTGTATTATTGTTGGGATCTTGATGATTACATGCATGAATGGGTTTTTCATCTTTGTCATTTTCGACCGTCAGGGCATCTCCGTAAGGGGTCCCTGTCAACTCGAGAAATCAATCATTTTGGACTCATTCAACATCAATGGGAGGGCAAAGCAAGGGAATATCGAAGAGGATTAAAACGAGTTCAGAAGTCAGGACAAGATATGTAGAGAGAACAATGAAAGGACGATCAAAAGGAGGCGTTTCGCCTCTTTTTTTTATGTCATCAAAAGTCGGAAAAGAATACCTATTGACCTCCCTGATATTACTTAGGATTGGATCCGGATTTACCTATAACCCGGCCTTTACTTTTCGTAGAATGAAGACGTAGTAAAGATAAGGCAATCGCAAGAAAGAAGGCATGAAAAGTCCTTCATTTAAGAGTTATGCGATCTGCCATCACTTCATGAAATGGCTGAGGAGGTCAATGATGAACGACAAGTATAACTTCAACGATTACGAACTGCCCCCGGAAAATGTTAATGTTCAGCATATGCCGGTTGCCATTCTCTGCGATGTATCAGGATCCATGTCCGGCATGCCCATTCAGAACGTGAATTTGTCAGTCAACCGTTTTGCGGCTGATGTCTGTAAGGATCCCAAAGCCTCAAGACTGGTTGATGTTGCGGTCCTAAGCTTCAATGAAGAGGCTAAGGTTGAACAGGGCTTCCGTCCAATCACCCAACTGGATTCAGTAAATTTTACGGCAGGAGGCGGAACCAATATCACGGCCGGCCTTGATTTAGCGATTAAAAAAATACGAGAACGCTGCACTCTTTATTCCGAGAGTGGGATTGAGATCAAGATGCCCTACATCATTATGATCACCGATGGATACGGAGGTGATGTTTCTGAAATCGCCGAACTCGTTAAGCAAAGGATAGCGGACAAGAAGATGCAACTTTGGATCCTGGCCGTTAAGGGTTATGACAAGGAAACTCTTGCAATGCTGACGGAAGGGAAGCGGGTGTTCGAACTGGTGGATGAGGCCGGCTTCGATTTCTCTGAATTCTTTGATTTCATGGCGATCTCGATTAAGGCAGTCTCCACCTCCAGTCCGGATCAGAAGATTCATGTGGATAACCCTCTTGAAAAGGAGGACACTAACCTTAAAGTGCCGGATCTGGATGACTGGATCAACAATTGAAGTCAATGGGGAGGTTAAGGCCGGAAGAAGGGAGGTATCATGATCCGTTATTATTCAGCAAATATGCCGGGCCCCTACCATATCAAGGAGGGGATTCCCTGTCAGGATGCCTATTTTGTCCGAAGGGATAAAGAAGGGGTAGTCTATGCCGGTGTGGCGGATGGTCTGGGGTCAGAGTATCATTCAGATGACGGGGCTAGGATTGCGGTAAAAGAATCCTGTCTTTATTGTATGGAGCTTTATCAGGGTGGCATGGACTTTCCTGAAGTGAAGAAGATCATGAATAATGCCTTTGTCTATGCCTATAAAGCGGTTTTGGAAGAGGCGGTAGAAGCGGGCAATCCCTCCAATGAATATGATACCACCCTTTCCCTGGTCATCTATGATCAGGGAAAGGTCTTTTATGGTCAATCCGGAGATAGCGGAATTGTCGCCTTGATGTCCAGTGGAGAATATCTTGCTCTCACCAGTCAACAGAGGGATGAAGATGGCCATGTTTTTCCCTTATGCTCCGGACCGGATCGGTGGGTTTTTGGGGAAGTTCTGGATCCGGTATCATCCATTATGGTCATGACAGATGGCGTTTGGGAGGAGATCAATCCTCCCCTTCTCCGTCACCAGGAGGTGACAATTAATGTTGCTCTGACCATGCGTTTTATGGACCGGACAGAAAGAACCCTTAAGGAGGTGAAGGCTCTGGAAAAGGCAGCACGCTGTTATCTTAAGCAATATCCCCAACGTCTGCTCGATGACGATAAGACGATTGTGGTTATCTTTGATCCTTCCCATCCGGCAAAGAGGCTGGGGGAGGAGTATTATAAAATGCCCGATTGGACATCTCTTCAAGAGTCGATTAGAGCCAAACTTTATGCAGATCCTGTCTTGGATGAGAGCGGAAGTCAGGGAAATTCTGCCCTGGTTCCCCAATCCTATTGGGATTATTATCGCCCCGAATAACCGGGAACTTTAGATAGGCGGTAGGAAAATGAACCAGTATTACGATCACGCGGGAAATAGAATCCATCTGGCCGAAGAAGAGCTGAGACATGGTGCAGAGGGCATACTCTTTGAAATAAGCGGTCATCCGAATAAGCTGGTGAAGCTATACCGCCGGGAAGTTGATGCGGAAAGACGGCGGGAAAAGATCCTGGAAATGGTCAAGATTGGAGAAAGCCCCTCTTTTAAGGCCGCCCATCTCGAATCTGATTTAGCATGGCCCTTATCCCCGATCTATAACCAAAGCCATCATTTTATTGGCTTTGGGATGAACAAGATTATTTCTTCCAGGGAATTGGATGACCTTTATGTTTATCCGGCTGAAGACAAGTTCCATGTCACGATAAAGGATCGGATTGATTGTCTGATCAGCCTGTCGGATGTGGTGGACCGGATCCATCAGGCCGGCCTGGTTTTTGGTGATGGCAACCCGGAAAACCTAAAAATCCGGGACGATAATACCGTTTGTTTTGTGGATGTCGATTCCTTTCACTTCATGAGCGGTGGAAAGACCTTCAAGTGTGAAGTATGTGCTCCCGGTTACGTTGCTCCGGAGCTCATCAGAAAATGTAAAGGAAGAACCTACGCAGAATGTCCCGGCGATACGTTTACAGAGGAAACAGATAATTTTTCACTAGCCCTCCACTGTTTCCGAATGCTGATGAATGGCTGCCACCCCTTTAGCAGCCAGTTGAAAACCACTAGAAAAGACCCTGATCCGCCCAAAAAGAGCCTTGACCAACGAGTTGAATACGGAGAAAGTCCCTTTTTTAGGGATCTGCTCAATTTTTCCACTCCCAGCTATACACCGGATATCGAAGCCCTCCCACCTTACATTCAGGATTTATTCAGGCGGGCTTTTATAGGCGGTGTCCACCAGCCAAAGGTCAGACCTGATCCGGCAGAGTGGAAAGATGCTCTAATACGATTCCGGAAGGAGCTAACCCCTTGTCGGAAGAATTCCAGCCATTTTTATTGGAAAAAATACAAATCCTGTCCTTATTGTGAGGCTGACCACCGCCATCACAGTACAATGAAGGGGAGGATTTTTGCCGGCGAAAAGAAAACCAAAGAAAAGAAGGAATCCTCAAGGTCCATCGTAAGGCCTGTCCATGTCAATCCGGCACCTTCTTTTGCAGCTAGTCCGGCAGTTATAACCGGTCCGGCACTTTCCGCTCATTCCGTAGCTGCCAGTCCCTCACAGCCCAGTCTGTTTTCCAGGATCTCCTTTTTTTGGCCCTTTACTTTACTTTTTTCTTTAACGATCCTCTATGTCTTAGGGAGTAAAATTCTACCCCGACTCTATTATTCGGCCACGGGGAATGACCTGGTTACTATGATCGGCACAGCAGGAAGCTGCATTTCCGGCTTCATCGGGACTATCCACTTTAACCGGAAATGGGCTCCCGGTTGTCATACCCACTGCCATCGCTGGTACGAATACCTCCTCTCTCCACTTACCTGCCTTCTCTTCGCCTTTGCCTTCGGGTTAATCATGGCCCTGGCCTTTATCCTGGTGGGGATTTTTATCCGTATTCTGGGCATTATCTTTCTCATTTTCGTTCTTATCGCATTCATAGCAGGTGATTAACACCAGAAAAAACTGATGCTTCAATGTTTAATGGAAGAGGAATATTTTTTTTATTTCATCCGTTCTAAGGGGGTTGTTCTATGGATTTATCCACCTACTTACCTTCCTGCCAGGATCAGTACTATTACAGGACCTTATCTTTGGAAGATCGGGCAATCTATGACCATATGCTAAGCGGATTTCTTGCCTATTCCAAGAAGATTGTCTGCCGTGGGGCCGGTCCATCCCAAGTACAGGCGATCTATGGTTATCTAAAGATGGATTATCCTGAGCTCTTTTTTATCAAGGCTATTTCCCTGGTCTATTCGTCTTTTCCCATTTGCCTCTGTCAGATCACTCCGGTTTATCGATTTCCATTTTCCCGCACTGGGGATACACTTGAGCTGATGGCCGAGAAGTGCCAAGACCTGGTTGATCCATTGAAATCGCTTGATGATTTTCAAAAGGAAAAAGCCATCCATGACTTCCTTATCCGAATTGTCAAATATGGGAATAGCCAAGCGGATTACAGCCACGAAGCCCCCGGAGCCATCCTCTATGGGATTGGGGTCTGTGAAGGGATAGCCAAGGCCTTCAAGTATTTGGCAGACCGGTCGGGACTTGACTCTTTGCTGGTTTTCGGAAAGTCAAAGGAGGAAAATGATGAAAACCATGCCTGGAACCTGGTCGGGCTTGATGGGGCTTATTACCAACTTGATGTGACTTTTGACAGGACAGTTTCCGAAACCTGCATACGATATGACTATTTTAATTTGTCCGACCGAGATATGGCGGCTAGTCATTTTTGGAATGAATCCTTACCGGACTGTCCGATCACATTTGGTGTCTATGAAAAATCAGGACTCTTCTTCCGTCATGGGGGGGACTTAACCGATTACATCAGGAAAAATTCAAGGCGGGAGAACAGGATAGTATTCAAATTGCCTCAAGTTTTATCTCAGGATAGGAACCTGGTCTCATCCCTTCATCAGCTTCTGGAAAAGAACCTTCAATGGTGGGGAAGACAGGGACTTCGATACACATTATCTTATAATTTGGATCAGATGGTATTTCAGATAGATCGAGAGGTATGAGAGATTGGGTCAGGAATGTTGTTTTTTTGACCAAGATAGGGTGTAATAGAGACAAGGGATTAATGAGACTGAAAAAGTAGCTGGTGATGAAGAAATTGCCCGAAAGGAGCAGGCATCATGGGACACGTTTTCGATCAAGTGATTGCTGAATTGATCGAATTGGCATTGGATTCGAGTCTGGAGAAAGAAGAAGCGGAAGTTGTCGATGAATACCTGTCCGGACTAATCGCTCTGAATGAGGAATTTGGGGACGATCTATCTGATGAAGAAATCGTAAAGCATCTCCTGGATTACGGAGTGGACTTTTTACTGGAAGACGGCGAAGATGACGGTGAGGAAGATGACGAGGATAGGATAAGTCTAGAGGACTTTGCCGATACCATTGAACATTTTTTGGAAAATATGGGTTTCATCTATACAAAAGGAGAGCTTTCAGAAGATCTTCTGGTATATCGGATGGGGTTGAAAGAGAAAGACAAACGCCTCAAGATTCGAATCTATTGCCAAATCAATCCCGCCAACTGTCAGATTAAAGCAACTCTTCCTTATACATGCGATCCCCTTTATCAGTATCCTCTTTGTGTCCTTTTAGGCCAAAAGAACAAGGACATCCACTATGGTTCTTTTACATATGATGAAGTAGACGGAAAAGTTGCCTATGTCTATCGTTTTTCTACGCAATGTGGCCTTATGCCGGAAGAACTGTTTGATTATTTCGATACGGCGGTGACATCAGCATTTTTCAGCTATGATGACATTCGAAGATACTGCAGGGGTCAATTCAATCAGGATGAAAAGAAAGAAATTTTGGACAAGGCCCGTTGCTTAATCGAGGACATGGTCGAATAGGGAGGAGAGGGAATGGAGAAAATTTATGATGATTTTTGGCAACTGACCTTGGATACCAAAATCAGCGAAGAAAAAGATGGTGCCTACGCCTTTGAACGAACGGTTTTTTGGGGAGAAAAGGGAGGCATGCCTTCCGATAAGGGAATGATCAACGGATTGCCTGTAACAGAAGTCTACTGGGAAGATGATCGGCTTTGGCACAGGGTAGAGGGAATCCTGACGGATCCCATCCATATGGAAGTGGATCCGGACACCCGATTGACGAATACTTCCGCTCAAAGTTGCCTCCACCTCTTTGATGGCTATTTTGAAAAGAGGGGTCATGTCATTATTGCCATTGGGGCCAGGGAAGGAAACCAGTGGTTTGAGGTGGACCAGAAGGAAGTGACGGACAAGGACCTGGACGACCTCCAGGCCTATATCAATGAGGCCATCCTCCGGGATATTCCTTTAGAGCTAACGTATATTCCCGGGAAGGACTATCCGGACCCCGCCTACCAGGCTTATGATGAAGTCCGGATGGTGAAATATGGGGACCTGGATGAACAACCCTGCTCTACGCCCCATGTCCATTCCACGGGGGAGATCGGGGCTTGCGTGATCTTCAGCGCAGAAAAAACCTCTCGGGGCTCCCGGGTTCATCTAGCGATGGGCCCGACGGTGGGCCGCCTTCTGGCAAAAAAAGAGGCTTTACTCAGGAAGTTGGAAGGGACCCTGCAAGCAAATGAGGCCCAACTCCAGGAACGGGTGGAAGCCCTGGTGGCCGGCAAACTTCAGTTAAAAGAAGAAAAGAAGGCCCTGGAGGAAAGACTGGTTGAGCTGGAGGCTGACCGCTTAGCGGGTCAGGAGGACCTGGTGGCCTGCTTGCCCGGCTACGATGGAGGAGGTCTTCGTCAGTTGGGGCAAAAACTGGTTTTTGAAAAGAAGTTATCCAAGGTCCTCCTTTCTGAAGACCAGGGAAAGTGGAATCTGGTCTTTGCCTCCGCTGAGGGCAAGGCTCGAGACTGGTTGGACCAGGTCCGAGAGCCCCTGGGGATTAAGGGAGGGGGGTCCCCCCAGCTGGTCAATGGCCAGACCCAGGAGAGTCAAGAGACCATCCTGGCCGTCCTTCAGGATCTAAAGTAAAGATGAAAATCCCGGCTGAGGAGTTTTCCTCAGCCGGGATTTTTGGGAAGATAGGTCCAGCAGGGACCTTATTTTACTGGGCTTTTTATGCGCCCAGGGCTTCGCCCAGGGCCTTGCCCAGGTCTTGGCAGGCCTTTTCTGCTTCCTCATCGGGGTGGTCGTAGGCGATGGTCGTGTCAACCACATTGAGCTTGGCATTGGCGCAGCGTTCCTTCCAAAGGATCATCCACTCTCCGTCCGCCCAGGAATAAGAGCCAAAGAGAACGATGGGCTTCTGCTCCAGTTTGTCTTCACAGGCCGTGAAGAGGGGTTCAAATTCATCTTCTTCCAACTCCTCATCGCCCATGGCAGGACAACCGAAGGCGATCCCGTCGAAGGAATCCACCATATCAGCGGTAAAGGCGGATGAGGGGAAGAGAGTGGCCTCGGCGCCGCCTTCCTCAAGACCGGCCAGGACTGCCTCCGCCATGGCCTCCGTGTTCCCGGTCATCGAGTAGTAGACAATTGCAACTTTTTTCATGATCTTTCCTTTCATTTAGCCGAGTGCGGATAGGTCCGCCAGGGCTTCTCCTTGGTGGAAGCGGGCACAGAGCTCCTTCCGGCAATGGTTGTAAAGACAGAAGGTTTCCTTTGCTGCTTCCTCATTGTCATAGACCTTCCAATAGCCAATAAGTTTGGCATTTTTGCCTTGGTGGGTGATGTAGCCCACCACATCGTTAATAGGATAGCCGAGAAAGAGACCCACCTCATGGGGGAAGAGGGCAGGGTTCTTAAAATGGTCTGCCAGCTGGTTCAGGGCACCGGGGATAGTGAAATCTTGGTAGCCGTAGCCAGATAGGAATTGACGGCTTTGTTTCGTATGTAAGAGTTCTTCCAAGGTGCTCCGCCGGTAGATATAGAGGAGGCAGGAGGAAGCATTCTCCCGGAGTATTTTTAGGTCAATCCCGACCCCACAAAGCCTTCGCCTGCATTCGTCCAGATCCTCCTGACAGCAAATGGTCTTGGTCAGGTTGATGAGGTTGGCTACCTTGCAACCGGCTAGAGTAGGTGCTGCGTAATAGACGACCTTCTCTTCGATGGGCATGGATGATGAAAACCTCCCTTCTAAGCCAATGGTTAGTTATGGCTAACTAAACGTGAGGAAGATGTTAGCGTTGACTAACTAAATTGATTATAGCGAAGTGACCGGCAGACTGTCAACAATTTTCTTTTCCTTTTTGAGCCGCCGAGGTATTTTTTTCCAAGAAAAACACAAGCTCCTCAGGAAGAGAAGCTTGTGTTGGTGGTCCTGAAAAGGAAGATTAGATGTTGGTTAACCCGTTATCGGAAACGATGACCTGTTCATACGCAGGGTCATGTCTAACTCCTTTATTTCTTTTTCTTGGACTTGGTGTAAGCAGCATAGCCGCCAATGACAGCACCGAGGACAACGAGTCCGATTATCCAGGTCGGAACGCCGGATGAAGAAGAGCTTGCTGCTTGGGCAGCAGAAGAGGCTTTTTCTGCGGGAGCTTCGCTGGTTTCAGCAGGAGCCTGATCTCCGGCTGCCGCGTAGGTGAAGGCCGTCTGGTCAGTGGAGAAGGTGTAGTTCTCGCCATCTTCTTTGAGTTCAACCGCCTTATCGCCGGCCTTAATTTCCGGTTTTTCAGCAAAAGCGGACTTGGGCAGGGAGAAAAGGACTTCGTTAGCCAGCTTCTCAACGGGGTTGCCGTAGTTATCAACGATCTCGATCTTGCCGGACTTTTCATCCTCCGGGCTGACGGAGAGGTTGAGGTAGGTATCAGCGGTTCCCTTGGGAACAGTGATGGACATGTTGGTGAAGTCAGCGGTCTTTCTCCGGCCATAGAATACGGAAGTGTAGTCCTGGTCCTTGAGGAATTCATCATACTTGACCTGGACCTTGCCGTGGAGATCATTCAGAAGGTCGAAAGCCTGCTGGGCATCCTTCTTATTCTCTTCTGTACGGTCGCCTGTTGCGGCAATATCGGTCTTGGCGATCAATTCATTTTCCAACTTATCCACTTCAGGACGGATAATGTCCATCATGTCCTTGCGGTTAGTTTCCACCATATAGAGGATGTCCATGACTGTCCAATAGTGGGACTTTCCGGGTTCAGGATCATTGGTCGGATTCTGAACCTCAGGAATAGCTTCAGTTTGGTTGGGGTAGTAGGGAACAAAGGGTTGGACCAGGGGAGAGCCCAGGGTTAACCACATGATTCCGGGTTCTTCCTTGGAAGCATTGGCAGGGATCTGGAAGATATGGGATTCCATGGTGTTCCGGTTTCCAATGGGATAGAGGCCGTCCCGACCACGGTCATTCGCTTCTTCCTGAGTGATATTCTCCAGACGGTTCCGAGTGAAGTTCATGGCATCTTTAACGGTAATCTTCCGCTGAGGCCCGTCTTGGAGGAAGTTATAGGTCTTGCTGTCCATGGTGACCTTTGCATCCGGATTAATGGCCAGGATACCGGAGCAGGCTCTGGACTTGTTGGAATCGGACAGGGTTTCTTCGGAGTAAGAAGCAAAGAGGTCGATCGTCCCCTTTTCTTCATCGCCGACTAAGGTCCCGGCTTTCTTCGCCGTTTCAAAAAGACCCTTGGAATAGATGTAGTTATCATCCTTGCTGGTGATGTAGTTGTCGCTTTCTTCGCCCTTTTCCAGGGTGACTTCATTGATCCAGAAGGAGTTGGGGAAGACAGAGAACTTATCCTTGGGATACTTCATGGCAAGGAATTGGTGGCCGGAATAGACTTCCATGTACCAGACCTCATCCTTATCCGCCAGAACAAAGGCATTCCCTTCTGCAGTACCCTTGGTGGCCACTTCATCAGCCACCAACTGGATCCCTTCGCGAGCAGTAGATGCGGTGGAAAGGACAACCGTCGTAATGACAGCCTCGCTAATGCCGACAGGCTTATTCTCATCGCTTCCATCCAGATAAGGATCGACTTCCTGGACTTTTTCGTGGCAGGATGCGGAGACAGTCATATCGGCAATCAGCCCCTGGTCATTGAATCCCGCTTCATCGAAGATCCCGTATTCCGGTGTGGTATCCGAAACGGATGTATAGCGGAAAGAATCGTGGGGCATGGTGAACTCATAGCCCTTATCTTCATCATAAGAAACGTCTTTAATGGTTTCGCCTTTTTTGTGCTTACCTGCTTCATGGATCATGTAGACCTTGTTATGGTTGGTTTCCAGATCCTCAGTTCGAGTGATGATGGTGGATCCGTCTTCAGTGAGATCGGAGCCAACCAAAAGACCTGTGCAGGCTTTCGCAGTTGTTACAGTCCCAAGGACCAGAGCAAGAGTTAGAGCAAGTACAAGTAAAACCTTTGCAAATTTTTCCATAAAAAACACCTCCTGGACATAGTATAGAGGGTAATCCAGGAGGAAGCAAAAAAATTATTATGAAACGAATTATTTCTTATTCTCCGAGACGTAATCAAGGGCATATTGAGCATAGACCCCGGCGCCCCCGACTAAGGCATCCTCATCCATATCAAAGTGGTCGGAGTGGTGGGAGTAAGAGGCTCCCTTATCCGGGTTCCCAACCCCGATAAAGGCGAAGCAGCCGGGCTTTTCTTTGAGATACCAGGAGAAGTCCTCTCCGCCCGTTACCTTCTTCATTTTGACCAGGGCATCCGGTCCCAGGACCTTGCGGACAGCCCCTTCTGCGATTTCTGATGAAGCAGGGTCATTGGCTAGAGGGCCCATGACCTTATTATATTCCAGCTCGTAGCTGGCCCCATAGGCCTCGCAGACCCCCTTGATGATCCGGTCCATATCGACATCAATTCGGTCTGCAATTTCCTGAGTGAAGTAGCGACAAGTGCCGGTAAGCCGTGCTTCACCGGCAATGATGTTAAACCGGGTTCCCGCCTCGAAGGTGCCCACGCTGACGACGACGGAGTCCAGGGGGGAGTAGGTCCGGGAGACCATGGCTTGGAGGGCCTGGACCACGGCAGAGCCGACAAGGACAGCATCCACCGAGGATTGGGGCTCAGACCCGTGGGCCGATTTTCCGTGGATCTTGATCTCGAACATATCCCCGGCAGCCATCCGCTCGCCCGCTTCCACAGAGACGGTACCAACCGGGAGGTGGACCCAGACGTGGGCCCCGAAGATATTGTCCACTTCCTCCAGCCAATGGCCCTGGCGCATCATGTACTTGGAACCCAGACCCAGTTCCTCCGCCGGCTGAAAGATGAGGTAAATTTTTCCGTCAAATTTATCCCGACATTCGTTCAGAAGCCTGGCTGCTCCTAAAAGGATGGCGGTGTGTCCATCATGGCCGCAGGCATGCATCCGGCCCTCAACCCTGGATTTATAGGGGACGTCATTTTTCTCAAAGACGGTTAGGGCATCAATGTCAGACCGAAGGGCAAGGACCTTCCCCGGCCGACCCGAGTCAATGAGGGCAACCAGGCCTACCTTGGGATCTTCCTGAGAGAACTCATAGGGGATCCCCATCTTGTCCAATTCTTTGGCGATGGTTTTGGTGGTTTCAAATTCCTCAAAGGAAAGTTCGGGATTTTGGTGGAAGTGGCGACGCATGGCCACGACATAATCCTTAATTTCCGGTAAGCGGTCTTTAATTGTCATAGAAAGTCCTTTCAAGCAGTTAGTTTTCTATATTCCCGGGGTTAAGAGGTTGGACAGGAATCCGGCGAGAATGACAGAACCGATGGAAACGGTGACAAAACCGGCTACCAACATCTTGGGAAGGATCTGTCCAAGAATGACCTTTTTTTCCTCATCATTTGCGGCCAGGGCTGAGGCCACTTCATTGGAGACAACAAAGGTTCCCGGGAAGCCGAATAGGGCGGTGATCCCGATGGCAAAGGACATCCAGGGGGAAATATGAAGAAGCTTACCCATAATGCCGGAAAGAATGATGATGCCGATGGCACCAAGAATCAGGCAGAGAACCAGAGGGCCGGCCAGGGACAGGATGTCCTGGGGTTGTGCATTGGCCAGGCCCATAAAAATAAGAACGGTCAAGGTAGCCATCCCGAGACCGAAGGAGTTCCCTTTGACCAGGGGCTGGCGTTCCAGGATGTTAAAATGGGCGGCTAAGATACCAAAAATTAGTCCCAGGACATTGGCGTCCAGGTGGAGGAGGACATCCAACCACCCGATCCCCGTGACAATGGATTTAGAAGCGGTGGAAAGAAAAACCGCCAGGGCGGCGATGGCTGCCGTTTTTGCCAGATAGTAATTGGCCGTGCGAAAGCGGTCAGGAAGCTTAAAAACGGAAGGCTTTTCGACTATCTCCGCATCTTCAATTTCTTCAAAGACCTGGCCATGACGGTACCCTTCTACCAGCTTTTTTCCTTCCTGACGGAGGAAGAAGGAGGCCAGGGGATAGCCGATAAAGCCCTGGATGACCACCAAGAGAGAGGCCATCAGTTGAAGATCAGGGCGGTTGATGGCTTCAGCTGCTTTTGACATCTGGAGACCGGCAATTACCCCACCGGAGATGGGAGGCGCAGCGACCAGAACCGTTTCTTCGCCGACCAGGGGTTTTCCGACAAGGAAGAGGAGGACGACGACACCGACGATGCCGGCGGCCCCGATCAATACCGTCTTCCACTGCTGGATCAGCTGGTTGACGTTCAGCATGGATCCCATATGAACCAGGAGCATGGTCATCATAGTGGGACCGAAGACGGCCATGGTGGAGTCGACAAACAGAGTGTTGGGGATCAGACCCGTCCAGAAAGAAAGCAAAAAGAGGACAGAGCAGGTAAAGAGCGACGGAACCAGTGACTTGGTCAGGCTGGCAACAAGATCACCAATGAAGTAGACAATTAAAATAAAGAGCATGGCGTATAAAGGTAACATAAAATCTTCCCTCCTTTGAGAAATAATACGCCTATTTTACCATTTATTGCCGGGAAAATCTCAATATTTATTCGAAATTAATAAAAAAAATCAACAATTAAATGTTTGTCTTAGCAAGAAAGCACTCATAATGGAAAAGACTGGGGTGGGGATTGCTTATTTCGCGCCCGAGCTTGCTGGTTCAGGATAGCGAAGATGGGAAGGCTTAGGGACCCAAGTTTCCACCAGGGAAATGAGATTGGAAGAAACAAGTGTGGATAGTATGGACCAGAAAAAATTCGGCCAGGGCAGGTAAATAAAAACGGAGATGAGGAGGACGACCAAGTCCGACAAAAAGTAGGCCTGGGCAATGGAAAGATGGGTGTATTTTTTCATGATCAGGGCATAGGAGTCATCTCCACCGGCAGCTGATCCCCGGGTGATGACCAAACCGCATCCTAAACCGATCCCTATTCCACCGAAAAGAGAGGCGAGGGCGGGATGTCCTTCCAGTGAGGGGAGGACAGGTCCCATTTCCAAAAAGAGGGCATAGAAGACGGCCGTAGTGAAGGAAGCCAGGATAGACCGACTCAGGAAGCCTTTTTTTAAGAGGAAAAAACCCAAAATGTAGAGAGAAGAGTCAATGATAAAGGATACAATAGCCGGACTAAGGCCGAAGACAGATTTGGCCAAGATGGCAAGGCCAATGACACCCCCTTCGGTGATTTTAGAGGGGATGTGGATGTTGACCAGGGTGAAGGACATGATGATGGCCCCTAAGGTCATGAGAAAAAGATCAAAGTTGTCAAGACGTAAGTTTTTTTTGAAACGGACGAGCATAAATACCTCTACTATTGGTTTTTCGAAAATAGAATTTCGCATTCAAAGGAAAATCACGAATATCATCTTATCATAGATCAGGAAACTATGCGAGGAGGGCAGGCCGACCGGCTATTTTTTGAGAAAATTAACTTTTCCTCTTGAAAATCGTAAGGAGAATGATTATGATATTCATATGAACATTTGAGCAAATGATAAAACAATACTTCGGTTTTGTAGATTGGAGAGTTCATATGGATAAAGAAAAATTAAGGAAGGATCCGGGAGCTTGCGGATCCTGTCAAATTGAAGAAGACTATGGTCATAATCATGACCATGGAGACGAAGAGGAAATGGACCCAAAGAAGCTGGTCATCGGGACCCTGGTCTTTGTTTGTGCCCTGGTCGCCAACCGAATGGAGGCTAAGACTCCGGCCCTGGTCCTCTTCCTGGTTTCCTACATCATACTGGCGGCCCCCATCCTCAAGATGGCCCTGGAGTCCATCCTCCATGGACAGATTTTTTCGGAACACTTCCTCATGGCCCTGGCCTCCATCGGAGCCTTTGCCATTGGACAATATCCTGAAGCCGTAGCGGTCATGCTCTTTTATACGGTGGGGGAGGTCCTCCAGGATAAGGCGGTGGACTCCTCCAGACGGTCGATTAAGGAAGCCCTGGATCTCCGGGCGGATGTGGCCCACCGGAAGACCGACGGTGGGGTGGAGGACATGGACCCCAAGGACCTGGTTCCCGGGGACATCATCCTGGTCAAATCGGGGGAAAGGGTCCCGGTTGACGGGCGGATCCTCGAAGGGTCCACTTATATGGATACGGCAGCCCTGACGGGGGAACCCACCCCCATCCACTTGGAAGAGGGCGATGACCTTCTCTCCGGCTATATCAACAAGGAGGGGGTAGTCACGGTGGAAACTCTCCGTCCCTTCGAGGACTCAGCCTTGGCTCGAGTCCTGAATATGGTGGAGGATGCTTCAGCCAGGAAGGCACCCACAGAGCGGTTCATCAGCAAATTCGCCCGTTACTATACCCCTGTCGTGGTCCTGAGTGCCCTCGCCCTGGCCCTTCTTCTTCCCCTCCTCTTTCCGGCCTTCTCCTTCCGGGATTCCATCTACCGGGCCCTGATCTTCCTGGTCATCTCTTGCCCCTGTGCCCTGGTTCTCTCGGTTCCCCTGGGCTATTTTGCCGGCCTGGGAGGAGCAGCCCGCGAGGGGATCCTGATCAAAGGGGGAAACTTCCTAGAGACCCTTTACCAGGTCAAGACCATGGTCTTCGACAAGACGGGGACCCTGACCCAAGGGAGCTTTAAGGCGCGTGAGGTTTGCCCGGTCGAAGGGGTTACGGAAAAGGACCTCCTTGGACTGGCCTCCCGGGTCGAAGTAGCCTCCAACCACCCCATTGCCCAATCCATCCTCCAAGCCTTTGAGGCCATGGGGGGCCATCGACCGGAAACCCATCCGGAGACGGTCCGGGAGCTAACCGGTCGAGGGATGGTGGCTATGGTTGATGGCCGGGAGGTCCTGGCCGGCAACGCTAAACTTATGGAGGAAAAGGAAATTCCCTACCAACCTGTTGAAGAGGTGGGAAGCCTGGTTTACCTGGCTCAGGAAGGAAGGTACCTGGGCTACATTCTCATTTCCGACCAAGTGAAGGACGGATCCGGCCAAGCCATTCAAGGCATCAAGCAGGCTGGAATAGAGAAGACCATCCTTCTGACCGGGGATGGAGAAAAAGTTGGCCAGGCCATCGGGAAAGACCTGGGAATCGACCGGGTATACGGCGACCTCCTTCCGGAAGAAAAGGTCCGCCATTTCGAAGACCTCCAGAAGGCCAACCCGCAGAGCAAGGTCGCCTTTGTCGGCGACGGAATCAACGATGCCCCGGTCCTGGCTCGTGCCGATGTGGGCATTGCCATGGGGGGATTGGGTTCGGATGCTGCCATTGAAGCCGCCGATGTCGTCATCATGACCGACCAGCCTATGAAGCTGGTCACCCTTCTTCAGCTGGCCCAGAAGACCCGGCGGATCGTCATGGAAAACATCATCCTCTCCCTCGGTGTCAAGGCCCTCTTCCTGGTCCTGGCCGTCTTCGGCCTGACCACCATGTGGGGAGCCGTCTTCGCCGATGTAGGCGTAGCCCTCTTGGCTGTCTTAAACGCTGTTCGGGCCTACCGGCTCTAGGCTGACTTAATAAATAAGGGGTTGTGGCAAAAGTTTTTGCGTCTGCCACAGCTCCTTTTTATTTTGCCTTGCATGCCTCTGTCCGGTCTAGGGTGGCTTACCGTCCGGAAGCGTCCCGACCCTGATAATATTCAAAAGCTCATCATTATCAGGGTCAGCAACCCTGATAATTTGCCAAATAATAAGAATGACAGGGTAAAAAATCACCCTGTTAATCTTCTAGATTGTTTGAATAGCAGGGTATGAAACCCTGATTATTGCAGGAATCGAAAGAATGACAGGGTAAAAAGCTATCCTGTTATTGAAAAGAAAGATGAGATTGTCAGGGTTGGGAATCCTGTTCATTCGTTAGAAGAAAAGTTTGTCAGGGTCAGGGACCCTGACAGTTTGTTTAATCGCAAAATGATCAGGGCAACCTAACTTGCTAGCTCGCCCTGGCTGTAGCCCATTATTGCCATGAGCCAGGGCAGCTTCGCCTCGCCAAGCTCATTTTTTTCGCTCTCCTTCATGAAAGGTCCATCTTCCCTGTTATAATAAGTACTGGAAATGAAGAAGGGGGTGGTCATCTCCGTCTTTTGTAGATAGAAAGGATAAGATATGTTTCAGGATTTGATAGAAAAACGCCGGTCCATCCGAAAGTTTACCGACCAGTCTGTTTCAAGGGAGTTGGTAGAGGATATTTGTAAGGCTGTTTTTTATGCCCCCACCGGTCGGAATGAGGACGATATTCGTTTGATCGCGGTGGAGGATCCGGATAAGATCCGGGGATTATCCACCTTCAAGCCCACCGGAGCAGCCCCTTTGAAGGAGGCCAAGCTCGCTCTATGCGTTCTCTCAGACAGGGAATTGGCCCCCAAGACCCACCGCCAAGATGCCTGCATTGCCACGACCTACGCCCTCTTGAAGGTGGCCGATTTAGGCCTGGGTGCCTGCTGGATCAATGTCAATTCGGCCGAGGGGGGCCAGGAGAGGGTCCATGAGATCCTGGACCTGGATGACCGGTGGAATGTGGAATCCGTCATCGCCATCGGCCATCCCGGGGAGGATAAGGGGCCCAAGGAGCCAAGGGATTATCGGGAAAGAACTCGGTGGATCTGATGGAAGCCCACTTTATCAACCGCTTCACCCTGACCCCCTCGGATAAGAGGGAGTATGTCATGAGGGTCCTGGCTAAGCCGGTTATCACCTGGGGGCCTGTGGTAGGCCTGGTAGGGATCGCCTGCTATTTCCTCATGGAAGGCCCGGTCCGCTTTGTCATGGGGACGGCCGGCCTGATCGCCCTCATCACCAGCTTCCTCACCCCTTTACTGACCTTAAAAGAATTTTCTGCCAGCATGGACCTGGATCCCTCGGAGACCACCATTTTCTTCGGGGAGAAGATCCGGGTGGAAAGCCGGGCCTCCCACATTGACTTGGACTACCAACAGTTCAAAGGAATCAAGGAGACCCCCTCCCTCTACTGCCTCCAGCTTAGATCCAAGGGCAGCCTTTTGGTGAAGAAAAATCACTTTATCCAAGGGCGGGAGGAGGACTTCCCGGCCTTTATTGAAGAAAAAATACAGAAAAAAGAAGATTGAGGAGGCCCATCGCCTATGTGTGGGATTGTTGCGTACACCGGAAAGAATCAAGTCGGCCCCATCCTTCTGGATGGACTGAAAAAATTGGAATATCGCGGATATGATTCCGTGGGGATAGCGGTCGAAGGGGAGGACGGAAAGATCCAGACCGCCAAGACCGTTGGCCGGGTCCAAGCCCTTGTTGACCAGACCCGGGGCGGAACCCTTCTGCCGGGATTTACAGGGATCGGACATACCCGATGGGCGACTCATGGGAGCCCGGATGAGGTCAATGCCCACCCCCACAGCTCGGGGGACGGCCAGGTAGTCGGGGTCCACAATGGGATCATCGAAAACTACCAGGAGCTCAAGACCATGTTGGAGGGCAAGGGCTACACATTTGAATCCCAGACCGACACCGAGGTCGCCATCAAGCTGGTCCACTCCCTCCTCCATGAGGAAAAACAGGGGCCCCTCCATGTCCTCGCCAAGGCCATGCTCCTCATGCAGGGAAGCTATGCCCTGGCCCTCCTCTTCTCCGATCGGCCGGGGGAGATCTATGCCGCCCGGAAGGACTCCCCCATGGTGGTGGCCCAGGCGGAAGACGGAGCCTACCTGGGCTCCGACGTCCCGGCCATCCTCAGCCATTCTCGGGAAGTCTACTATATCGACGATATGGAAATCTGCCTCTTAAGAAAAGGGGAGATCCGCTTCTACAACGTCTATGAGGAGGAAATCCATAAGGACCCGGTCCATATCGACTGGGATGCCCAGGCGGCGGAAAAGGGAGGCTTTCCCCATTTCATGCTTAAGGAAATCTTCGAGCAGCCCCGGGCTGTCCGGGACACTCTCCATGCCTACGTCAAGGGAGGGCAGGTTGACCTGACTGAAGCTGCATCCAATTTGACTTCAGACTTCCTGGCCTCCCTGGACCAGGTCCAGATCGTGGCCTGCGGATCCTCCTACCACGTGGGGATGGCGGCCCAGTACCTGATCGAAGATTGGGCCCGGGTCCCCGTCCGGGTGGAGATGGCCTCGGAATTCCGCTACCGCCGGCCTATCCTGACGAACAGGACCCTGGTTGTGGTCATCTCCCAGTCCGGGGAGACGGCCGACTCCCTAGCGGCCCTCCGGGAAGCTAAGGCCCAGGGCGTGCCCACTCTGGGGATCATCAACGTGATCGGGTCCTCCATTGCCCGGGAGGCCGATGGGGTCCTCTACACTAAGGCCGGTCCCGAGATCGCCGTCGCCACCACCAAGGCCTACTCCGCCCAGCTGGTGGTCTGCTATCTCCTGGGCTTAGCCCTGGCCCAGGCCAGGGGCCAGATGGAAGATGTCCGGCCCATCCTGGATGCCCTGGAAGCCCTGCCGGGCCAGATGGACCGGATCCTTGCGGAACATGAGGATATCCAGTACCTGGCCACCCAGCTGGTGGGCGATAAGCACATCTTCTACATCGGCCGGGGGATCGACTACGCCATCGCCATGGAAGCCTCCCTCAAGATGAAGGAAATTTCCTATATCCACTCCGAGGCCTATGCAGCCGGTGAGCTCAAGCACGGGACCATCTCTTTGGTCGAAGAGGACACCCTGGTCGTGGGGTCCATGACCCAGCCCCGGGTCATGGAAAAGACCTGGTCCAACCTGGTGGAAACCCGGTCCCGGGGAGCCCTCCTCCTGGGCCTGACCATGGAAGGAGAGGACAAGGCAGTAGATGCCGACTACCGTATCACTGTCCCCAAGACTGACCCCCACATCGTCACTTCCCTGGCTATCATCCCCTTCCAGCTCCTGGCCTATTATATTTCTGTCAACCGTGGACTGGATGTGGATAAGCCCAGAAACCTGGCCAAGTCCGTCACTGTAGAATAGGAAGATTCATGAAGTTAATTTTGCAAGAAGTCAGCAAGTCCTTTCCGGGCAAGGAAGTCCTGGAGGAGATCAACTACACCTTCGACCGGAACTGCCTGTACGCCCTCCTGGGACGGAACGGGTCGGGGAAGACCACCCTTTTTAACGTCATCTCCGGCCAGATCCGCCGGGATGGGGGAGAGATTCTTTTGGAAGACGGAGGGGAGAGGCGGCCTCTGACCTCTTCCGACGTCTTTATGATGGTGGCGGAGCCGGAACTTCCGGAATTTCTGACCGGCTATGAGTTCCTGAAATTTTTTATCGAAGCCAACGCCGACCGGATTCAAGAGCCGGCCTCCATCGAAGATTATCTTGACCAGGTCAGTCTGGACCGGGCGGATGCCCTCCGCCTGATCCAGGACTATTCAACCGGGATGAAGAACAAGCTCCAAATGCTCATGTTCCTCATCCTCCGCCCCAAAATCATCCTCATGGATGAGCCCCTGACTTCCTTGGACGTCGTGGTCCAGCTGGAAATGAAGAAGATCATCCGGTCCATCAAAGAGGACCACATCATCATCTTCTCCACCCATATCCTCCAGCTGGCCCAAGACCTTTGCGACCGGATCATCCTCCTTCACGGAAAAAACCTCCACGATGTGGAGGAAAAGATGGCTCGGGAGGAAGGCTTTGAAGACAAGATCATTGCCCTTCTTCAGGAGGAAAGTCAGGAGGATGGCCATGAGGGAGAATAGCCAAGTCCAATCGGTCCCTTCCCTGGGCCCTGCCTGGACCTCCTACAAGACCCACAAAAAAATATCCACCCATGAGAATGTCAATCTTTTTGTCCACCTCATGAGGAAGATCCCCTTCATCGGACCTCGCCTGGGTTCCTCTTATGAATTCTATGGCTTGAAAAAAGCCTTCATCGTTCTTAATCCTCTATTTGCCGGCCTGAAATTCATGGTCGGGACCCTGATCGCCCTTGTTATTGTCAGCATGCTGTTCGCTCAGTTCGGCGACCCTCTTTTTCGTCTTTTGGGCGAAACCGGCCTGCCCCTGGCCCTGACCGGGGAAACCATTCCTGCTTCGAATAAAGCCGGCCTGGTTCTTTTGGCTTATGGGGTGATCGCCATCCTGGATTCGGTCCTGGTGAATGCCTTCCGTACTTTTCCGAATTACCTGGACATCTACCGGGACCGGATGGAGGTCCTCTATCCGGAATACACTCGGATTCGTCCTCTTTATAATCTCTTTTACCGCAGCCTCTTTTTTGCCCTCTTAGGCCACTTTTTCCCGGGATTTACTTTAGGGGAAGGTTTTTTGATCGGACTGACCATTTCCCTTTTTCAGCTTGCCCTGGAAGAGCCCATGGTGGCCTTTTTTGAAAGAACGGGCAAGTCTTTCACCTCCTACAAATGCTTCTGGGCCGTCTACCTCCTTTTTCTATTACTTATTTTGCTGGCCACCTCTCTATTTGATGTCGACTGGGCAGGCCTCCTTCCCTGGACCCTCATCCTCTCTCTCCCGGCCTGCCTTCTTACCTTTCGTCAGGCCTTCCGTCCCAGGTCCCATGCAGATCTGGTAGAGACGATCCGTCAGGCTTCTTCCGACTTGGACAAACAGGTGGAAGAGATCACGGAGAAAAAAGTCCGGGTCAGTCTGAGAACTAAAGAGGCGGAGGGAACCCTCCCGGTCGGATCCGGGGTCACCGGCTATGCCTACATCAACCGTCTTTTTTTCCACCGCTTTCGAAAAAAGCTCCTCCGTCCAGTCCTCATCAAATCAGGGGTTTTAGGTCTTCTTGGGGGCTTCCTGGTCCTTCGGATGGATCTAGGGGTCTTGGGAGAATTTGCGGACATTATCCCTTTCTTCCTCCCCTTCGTCTCCTACATGATTTTTAACCATGGTCAGTTGACCGACCTGATCTACAAGGAGTGGGACCGGCCCCTCAATCACTATGGCTTCTATAAGGAGGGGGATGTCCTTCTTCGTGTCTTCTTCTACCGCCTCCGGTCCACCGCCCTGATGAACCTCCTCCCGGTCCTGGTTATGGCCACTCTGGAAATTGGCCTCCGGTTGAAGGTTGGCCCCGTTTTCCCTCTGGCCCCCGTTCTCATGATCACCCTCCTTTGGGGAGCTTTTTTCACCATCTATCCCTTTTTCACCTACTACGTCTTCCAACCCCACCGCAAGGGATCCCATTTGGGCTTCCTCAAGCCCATCTTTTCCCTCCTTCTCTATGTCCTGGTCTTCTTCGTCTTTCCCAACCTGCCCGGGGTTATTTCTGCCCGGACATTCGGCCTGGTCTCCATCGTCATCCTGACCACCTTCCTTCTTTTAGCCAGCTTTTCCATCTATTTCCTGGCACCCAAGCTCCTTAAAGACTAATTTTCGTCAAATTTTGGGCATTTTTGGACGGAATAAGGTAAAATGAGAAGTATCTTATTTAGTTGGCCTTGAAAGGAGTCGGATATGGATTCAGTAGAACGCATAAAAATGATGGAGGACAAAATGAACCGTCACCAGGAGGTGACCAACCAGCTTTTAGAACTTTTGGAAAAATTTGGGGATTCCTTTGAGGAAAACTACAAGGACCTGGACCACTACTATGGGTCACAGGAATACCAGGATGACCTGGCCGCCTATGACCAAGGCAAGGTCCCCGAGGATGTCTTTTGCGGGGTCCTCTCGGAAGATGGACTCTGGGACCTTTTTGGAGACAACCAGGAAATCCTGGCCGAGTTTCTGGAACTCTCCTGCAAGCTGGTCCGCCGCTATTAAAGCAAGTGTAAGCTCTTTCTTGCCTAGCTCTTGCTACGAAAAACTCTTTGGAGTGATTTATGGATAAGTTCAATGATATTGTCGTTTTGATTGATGACTATGTATGGCTCGTGCTCATGTTCCTTCTGGTTGGATCCGGAGTTTTCTTCTCCATTCGGACCGGCTTCGTCCAAATCCGTCGCTTCGGGTCCGGTTGGCGCCATGTCTTCGGTGGATTGAAGTTCTTCGGTGCCCAAGCCGGGGAAGAGGGCATGTCTTCCTTCCAGGCCCTGGCCACCGCCATCTCTGCCCAGGTCGGGACGGGAAATATCGTGGGCTGCGTGACCGCCCTGGTCTCCGGAGGCCCCGGCGCTATCTTCTGGATGTGGGTTGCCGCCTTCTTCGGCATGGCCACCATCTATTCCGAGGCCACCTTGGCCCAAATCACCAAGACCAAGGACGAATCCGGGGCCGTGATCGGTGGACCGGTCTACTACATAACGAAGGCCTTCCGAGGGAAGCTGGGCAAGGTGCTTTCTGCCGCCTTCTCCATCCTCATTATCCTTGCCCTGGGCCTCATGGGGAATATCGTCCAGTCCAACTCCATCTCGGATGCCTTCTACCAGGCCTTTGGCATACCCAAACTGGCTGTAGGCGTTATTGTTGCTCTTATTGCCGCCTTTATCTTCATTGGGGGGATCTCCCGGATTGCCGCCTTTACGGAGAAAATCGTCCCCATCATGGCCGTTCTCTACCTGGTTGGCGGAACCCTCTGCCTCATCCTCTTTAGAGACAACCTCCTTCCCGCCATCGGGTCCATCTTCACCTACGCCTTCACTCCCTATGCGGTGACCGGAGGCGTGATCGGAATCGCCATCACCCAAGCCATGCGCTACGGTGTCGCCCGCGGCCTCTTCTCCAATGAGGCCGGTATGGGGTCCACCCCCCACGCCCACGCCATCGCCAAAGTTGACCGTCCAACGGACCAGGGCGAAGTGGCCATCATCGGGGTCTTCTTCGACACCTTTATCGTCCTGACCATGACCGCCTTGGTCATCCTATCCTCCGGGATCCTTCCCGACATGATCGCCCAGGGGATCACCGGTGTGACCGTGGCCCAGCATGCTTTTTCGGGGGCCATCGGAGAGAAGGCCGGCCCTGCCTTTATAGCCGTCACCCTTCTTTTCTTCGCCTTCTCCACCATCATTTCCTGGTACTTCTTTGCGGAGCAGAACATCAAGTACCTCTTCGGCCTGGGTGCCCGCAAGCCCTTCGCCCTTCTGGTCGTCATCTGCATCGTTATTGGCTCCACCCTCAAGGTGGATCTGGTTTGGAACCTGGCCGACCTCTTCAACGGCCTCATGGTCGTTCCCAACCTCCTGGCCCTCCTCGCCCTATCCGGCGTCGTCGTCAAGGCTGGAGCCAGGAAGTCCATCGACCTTTAATATTTCATCGAGCGGAGAGGGGGGACACCCCTCTCCTTTTTTATCGCGAACCCTATTTAACCCCGGGAGCTGACAAATGAACTGGATCAATGCCTTTGAACTTCTTTGTTACGCCCTGACCGCCATCCTTCTTGTGGACATCATCAAAGCAAGGAATTGGAAGGAACTCCAGGTCTTTTTATCCGGCGCCCTGGCCGGCTTTACCCTGGAGCTGGGCGCCGTCCGCCTGACGGACATCTACCACTACAGCGACCTCTACTACCTCACCATCGGCATCCCGCCCTACCAATTTCCCTTCTTTGGGGGCCTCATGTGGGGCGGGGTAGCGGTATGCGCCCTCCGGATTGCTGAAAAATTCAATGGGAGCCAGCTGACAACGGCCCTCATCTCCGGCTGGCTGGTCGTCTCCATGGACTTCCTCCTGGATGTTGCGGCCATCCGCCTCAGTGGCGGCTTCTGGGTCTGGGACGGTCGGCCCATCAACCTGAACATCGACCACCACATGTGGATGAGCATCATCTGGGTCAACTTCCTGGGCTACCTCTTCGAAACGCCGGCCCTCATCTACCTGACCCTCCGCCATGAGGACCGCCTAAAGAAAAAAGCCCTAGGGGCTCATGGAGGAGGGGAAACCGGTCGGCCGGGATGGCAAAGAATCCTCATGATGGCCCTCCGGGTGGTCCTCATCGGATGGGGAGCGGTTATTTTTGTAGCCCTGGCCTCAGCGATCGCCCTCTATTTGGACGGGATTTCCGACGAATGGACCAGCTTTCTCGCCTTTGTGGCCCTTTGGCTGGCCATTCTGGGGAAGATCCTGGTCATCCTAAAAGACCAAGCCCACAAGATCTCCTGGAAGGGGAAAAAGGACAAGGTCCTCATCCTCTTTTGGCTGGCTCTCTATGGCTACTGCTTCTTGGCCCTGACCTCCCTGGGTATTTTTGCCGCCCGGCCCCTCTATGGAGTTTTTGTCCTCTGCCTCTGGGCTTTTACCATAGCCCTGAGCTTGGTCCAGGTGAAAGGGGAGTGAGTGGGCTAAGGGAAGAAACTTGAAAAATAGAATCCCCCAAATTGGCGAATGGCCGGTTTGGGGGGATTTTATAGGTCAAATTTAATTCTTAATATCAAAAAGTTCAAGCATGCCTCTTACGGTATCTTGCCCATCATAACAGGTGCCGACCAGGTATCCGGGATCGGTCAGGTATTCTCGCAAACCACGACAATAGAAGTATTTTTTTCGGTCCTCGATGATAAGGGGGACCAGCTTATGGTGGAGGCATTCCTTAAAGGCAATCAGCCGACCAACACGGCCATTCCCATCCTGAAAGGGATGGATGCGTTCGAATCGAAAATGAAAATCAATGATCTCTTCCAAGGAGATTTTTTTCTTTTTATGGTATGCCGCCAGTAGGGCTTTCATATCGGAAGCAACATTCTCAGGGGAGGATGTTTCCATTCCTCTAACAACATTTGGGCGACTTTTATACTCCCCAACCCGAAACCAGGACAGGGTCTCATCTTTTGTTCCTCGCTTTACAAGATAGTGGAGTTTTTTGATGATTTCTTCTGTCAAGGGTTCTTCGGCCATATCAATACAGTAATCAATGGCCCTGAAGTGATTCACCGTTTCGATGATATCATCCACAGGAAGGCCATCGCCACCGTCAAGGGTACTTGTCTCAAAGATCCTTCTCGTTTGTTCTTCGCTTAACGTGCTTCCTTCGATATGGTTCGAATTGTAGGTCATGCGTATTTGAAGCTCGTGGTAGAATCCGCCGGAAATCTTGTAGTCTTTTTCTTCCTTGAGTTGCTGAAGGAGGGGGTTATCGGCAACTATAGTATAAATATCACTTTCATCGCAGGAGAAAAAGTGGGTTAACTTCTTTATGACAAAGGGAGAAAGCGGCTCCGCTTTTGAAATCTTGGCAATGGTCCGTGAGGACATATGAAGCAGGTCGACAAGGTCGGACTTGTTCAAGTTCCTCTGCTTTAATAATTCATATAAACCATCGTAGTTATACATGTTATGCCTCCTGATCTTTACTTATTTTCTCAAAAAAATCCATGTAAGTAAAGATTTTTGCATATCGAAGTAAAGATGATTTCTGTATTCTTCTCTAAAAAAGGGTTTCCAGGACAAGGAATGATAAAATAAAGAAACAGTGAAAGATATACGACGAGATGAAAGAAAGATGAGGTATTGCTCATGAATAGACTCCGGCCCATGGTCCCCTACCTATTGGTTGCTATCCTGGCCTTTTACGTCCTGCCCCTTTTTATTATCGATACCGGGAGTGGGATGGCCATCCTTTTGGTGGCCATCCCTGCCATCATCCTTATTTCTTCCGAGTTTTATGGAATGAAACATTCATGGGACTGGCTTTATCCCTTCCTGGTCATGGTGGTCTTCCTTCCCGCTGTTTTCACCTTCTTTAATGAAACCGCCCTTGTGTATGGCCCGGCCTATAGCATCCTTGCCCTGGTGGGGAGCTTTTTAGGGAGCTTGATTTCTCGGAAAAATAATCAAGAGGAGTGAAGTTAAATGTAATGTAAAAGCACATTAAATGAAATTGTTTGTTGGGTATTTGTTGTGATATATTTTTTTGCTTTGATATCCAAGAAGTGAGAATACGATTGTAGGCGGAGCCAGTGTAATATTTCCTTACAAGCATCAAATATATGCCACTGATTAAGTTGCTAATTCTATTCATGGTTCGCAAAATTTTGTCCTCCTCACAATGATAATCAGAAAAAGAGGCAGGAAGATATTATATTTTGTGGAGGTATAAAAAATGAAAAAAGGATTGCCATACATTTTGGTTGTAATTATATCTGTAGTAATCACTTTCTTTTTCTTTGGGGCTATGAGTTGGTATAATTTTGGCGATAATCCAACACCAGTAGTGCTTATTAGAATGATTTTTTTCTGTGTAACATTGATTTGTTTTATGAGTTTTATTATCTATTTAATCAAGAGAAAGAAACAATAATAAATTCCAGTTTATTGATGAAACAGAAATCAATCTGCTTTTAAAGAATTGCCGATATTGAACTTTTGATTGATCGTAAATTCCAGGACTAACTGAGTCGCTAGCAAGATCTTAGAGATGACTGAGTGGCAACCAGATTGGAGCAAAAACCTCAGACCTGATGGAAAGGGGATACTAATATGAGGCAAAAACTAAAATCTTTAGTTGATTACATAATCCTATTTTTACATTCAATTCTTATGTATAACTTATGGAAACTTTGTAAGTTTGGTGGAACACATTATAGGCTTAAAATTATGATGCCGTTTGTGATTCTACTGATTATCTTACTATTAATCAGATTAATATTAAGACGTAGAGGCTATAGGGCAAGTTATTTTAAACTCCGTTTGGGTTTATATATTGCTATAAGCCTAATATTTGGAGTAATGATAATATATACAGCTATTCCTTATAAAGGAGCTTTATCTTGGAAAATTGATGATTTTTTAAATCATAAAAAGATAAACTTCATTCATAATAATATTTATAAAAATAGTATTGAAGGATTGATAAAGGATATAGGAGAAAAAAATTCTTTACCAGAAAAACTTTATGTATCAGATGATTTCTACATTGAGTTTACAGAGGATGGAACAATTACGAATATAGAAACAACGCTATATGGAGAAAATGATAAAGGGGAGTTGAAAGGTTTTTTAATTACCTATGACCATAAGAAAGATAGAAAATTAAATGTATGGCTTAATGAAGGGGAAGGCCTTAGTATTAATTCAGATAAGTTATTAAAGCCTTTTTTCGCAGTTCTTAAGCAATCGAATTACAAAGAACAAGTTCATCATTGGGAGCAGATCAAACAAAATCAAACATATTCTTTTTTATATACAGGAAAGGAAAAAGTTAATTCAGAAAAAGGAATCTTTCTATTAGATGGAGATGCAGATGGTGATGGAAAATATAATAAAGGATTGACGACTTCTAAACTATCAAGAGGAGGAGAATTTAGTGGCTATATGGCTTCTCTTTATATAAAAAATAATGAAGACATATCTTCTATTAAATATCTTATCGAGCCACAATATATATCACCGGAAATGCTTGAAAACGAACATAATAGCGAAATAATTGAAGATGCAAAGAGTTCAAGAAGCTGGATTACAGATGAGAATAACGGTACAGTATATACTTTTGTTTTAGATGATAAAAAAATAGGATACAGACTTGTGGTTGTTGATGCTGCTGCAGGTTCAAGGTTTTACGCATTGGGAAAATCAATTGATAGTGGGGAAAATTGGAAAATCATTAACAAAGATCCTTTTATGAATAAAACCGGCTCAGCTGAAGGAATAATATTCTTTTCAAATGATTTTGGTTTTATTGGAATTCAAGGGGCATCTGGACAGTACTCTCAAATATATAGTACAAAAGATGGAGGTATCACCTTTAGACAGGTTAATTTACCTATGGATAAGGTGACAGACATACCAAAAGAGGGAAAAGAAATCGGACTGAAATTGAGTGATTATACATATCTATCTATGCCTGAGATTAAGGGAAATAAATTATATATTACTGTAACGACAGGAGAGTATGAATCTAATGGAATTAAATTTTATTCTGATGATGCTGGAGAAAATTGGAATGTTTTAAGAAAATAAAAATAGTTTAAATACCAAATGAATTGAAGCAGAAATCAGCAAACCACCACTACATCTACTCCCGGAATGTTCATATTCTCACGTAATGACAACACCCTACCCTTTTCTCCCATCTCCATGGCGGAAGAAGTGCTGTTCCTGGTCTTCCAGAGGGGAGACTAAATATCAAAATAGCTGTGAGTAAAAGCTGAATGATCGAGATGATCCGATATCCGGCATTCCATTCCAGACCGGCCCCTAGAGCAAGGCCCATAATATAGGGACCGATCGTGGCACCAACTCCCCACATACAATGAAGCCAGCTCATGTGGCGGCTTTCATAATGAAGGGCAACATAGTTATTCAGCGATGCATCGACGCTCCCCGCTCCAAGACCATAAGGAATTGCCCAGAGGCAGAGTTCAAGATAGGTGGAACTGATTGAAAAACCGAATAAGGCAGCAGCGGTCATTCCAACGCTAATGGCTGTAACCATCCCGGTTCCCAGCCGCCTCGTCAGGCGATCACTTTGTAAACTGGAAATGATGGTTCCCAATGCAATAATCATGGAAATCATACCCATGTAGGAGATGGGAACCTGAAGTTGGGGATAGATGGATGGCCAGGCCGCACCCAATAACTTGGTACATGTTTACTTAATGAGTTTGCCAATATTGGCTTAATTCCAGAATTTGCAAAATTGACGACAACAATTCATTCAAAAACAATACTGCTAAATTCAGTGATTTACGTAATGTAAAAAGCTTTTGACACACAAAAAGAGTTAAAGGTAAAGAAGATTTGATAGAAATAGAACAACATCTCCAATATAGTTATCTCAAAAGGAGGTATGAATTTTATGGAACTTGGTCATCAAATTAAATACTACAGAAGTGAGAAAGAACTATCTCAGGAAGAACTTGCAGAAAGAATATTTGTTTCAAGACAAACAATTTCGAATTGGGAGAACAATAAGAATTATCCTGATATCAACAGCATTGTATTACTAAGTGAAATTTTTGGAGTATCAATTGATCATTTAATTAGAGGAGATGTTGAACAAATGAAAAAGGAAATTAATGCAGAAGAAGTTAGAAAAATGAATGGGTATTCTTTAATGATGTTGATTCTTATGCTAGTCGCCATAATTTCCCTGATGCCATTGATTAAATTCATTGGTTTGTATGCGTTTATCCCATATTTAGTGTTAGTAACTTGTGCGTTATTTTTCGCACTCAAAATCGAGAAAATCAAGAAAAACAATGATATTCAAACGTATAAAGAGATTGTAGCCTTCACCGAAGGAAAGAGATTAGACGAGATTCAGCAAATTGAAGAAAAGGCAAAACGACCATATCAAAAAATTATAATAGTATTTTTATTTGTAGCAATTGCTATATTGATTAGTGGAGTTATGATTTTTTTACTTAGGTTATAAGTTTTTATTCTTTGGATCGTGTTGATTTGTTTAATACGCACTATCAACACTAATCCACTCTCACACCGCCCACTCCAGAGTGGGCGTTTTCTTTGAGAATTTCTCTGATTTTTTAGATACTTATGGTATCGATTGTCTTATCGAAAAATCAGGGAAATTCTTATAAAATAAGGGTACTGTGACCAATCCATATGATCACAGGAATCCTTTGCAAAATACGAATTTTGGAAAGGAATAGACAAGTAGCCATGTTCGGGTCCGGGCCAAAGGGGATGAGAACCTCAACGAGACCCTGGAAAAAATCTTCCATTCCATTGAAGAGTCGGCCCAAGGGAGTGAATCGGAAAGCAACTTTGCTGGCCTCTTCGATGACTTTGATGTGAACAACAATAAGTTGGGTTCCACCGTGGCCAAGAGGAATGAGAAACTCTGCAAGCTCCTGGATGGGGTGACGGATATGAATCTGGGTCAGGTGAAGAGCCATGCCATGGATGCCTTCGGCGATGCCTACGAATACCTCATGACCATGTATGCTTCCAACGCCGGGAAGTCGGGTGGGGAATTCTTCACTCCAGCAGACGTATCCGAGCTTTTAACCCGGATTGGGACGGTGGGGAAGACAGAAATCAACAAGGTCTATGAAATGATAATACCGAAATTGATACAATTTAACGATTTCAAAAGAGCGGTTGCTTAGGGTGTTCAAAAGGGTTTTGGGGGTGTGTAGTACTTTTTAATGAAACTCAGGCGTTCCGAGCTTTAAACAAATTAGAATTTACAGGGGTGAAGATATGATATCCATCCAAGAAATACCAGTCGAACGAATCAACGAATACTGGGATATTCAGTTCGACTATTTAGTGAATGATGGCATGATAATGACAGAGGAAGAAAAAGAGTATTTCCAAAGTGTAGAGTATCGAAATGTGTTAAAAGGCCATATGTTACGTACTCCGGATACGCTCCATATGATTTATTTTATTCGTGACGGTATTAAGATTGGTGCAGCCCAATACTGCATCTATAAGAGCGAGGACGGGAAATGTTTTATTCTTGATTTTTGGGTCTTCCCTGAATACAGGGGAAAAGGCACAGGACATGAATGTTTCAGTGCACTTTACCGTTATACACAGAGTGATGGCGCACTATATTATTCTCTAAACTATGCGAAAGAGGAGTCGCGAAGATTCTGGAACTCTCTTGGTTTTAAGGATAACGGAATGGATGAGTATGGTTCTCCACTGATGTTAAAAACATGCTGATAATCTCCGGTTTAATGGTGTCAAATTATGAAACAGATTGAAAAATCGTCTTAACGATTGCAAAAGAGCAGCTGCTTAGGGGTGTTCAAAAGTTTTTAAGGGTGTGCAACAAGTCTCTAACTGAAATACAGTTATTGACAAGGCTCAGATAAGTTAGAATTTAGAGAGGTAAAAATATGATTGGTAAGATTGTAAAAGTTAAAGTGGATCGTCCACTTGGGAGTTCTCACCCTGATTATCCGGAACATATTTATCAAATCAATTATGGTTATGTTGAAGGAGTAATTGCTCCCGATGGAGAAGAACAAGACGTATATATACTTGGGGTTGATAAAGCAGTGGATGAATACGAGGGAGAATTAATTGCTGTTATCAAAAGGGAAGATGATGTTGAAGAAAAATGGGTTGTTGCTCCAATTGGAATAAGGTTTACATTGGAAGAGATTGAAGATGCTGTCAAATTCCAAGAGAAATATTTCAAATACTACATTGAAATGTAATTATCAAATCCCAGTTTAATAGTGTAAAAATCTAAAAAGGATTGATGAATTTTGAAAACAGTTCTCAAAATATTAGTTCCTTAATTATTCATCATAAAGTTCCGAGAAAAACGTCCTAAATCTCCATCCCGTTTCTGAATATAAAGGTCAGCGTTCCATCTCTTGAAACAGTGGCATAATCAAGCAAACTTTGCCAGAGAAGCGGGCTGAAAGTTGCCATCTCATCTTCGGACAGTAGAGTTTTTATGAATCGCCCGGCCTGTATGTTCCGGGTTTTCTTGTCTTCGATCTTCTCATTGACGGCATCGTACGTTTTTTTCACACTGTTAAAACGCTCAGTCATTTCATCAAATTTCTGATTATACTTTTCCTGGTCTAAGACCGTCCTGGCGTTATTTTGAATGGCCTGTTCCATGAGATTTGATATGGATTCTATCTCTGCATAGAGCTTATCTCGTTTAGTTTCCAGATCGCTAGTACTATATGCGATGTCCTCAATAGCCTGAAAGTATGCCCTTATCTGCTCACGGTCTTTAACCAGAATGCCCACGGCCTTCATAAAAGCATCCTTTATTTCATCCTCTGTAAAGTGTGGAGTTTGGCATTTCTCTTTAAACTTGCTGTTGCACTGCCAGATGGTCCGTTTGTACTTGCTGATGGAGTGCCAGACTTTCGAGCCGTACCAATCTCCACAGTCTTCACATTTTATCTTCCCTGAGAAGATAGTGACGTTGTTTTTTGATTTCCGATAATCATGTTCAAGTAGGGTTCGCACAAAGTCCCAAGTCTCCGGCTCGATAATCGCTTCATGATTACCATGAGTGGTGTATTTGATGACTAAGGATAAGACCATCTTCATCAAAAATATTTACTATATGCTGTCCTATGCCTTCGAGGTCCTAAGAAATTCCAATTACGAGGACCTGGCCTCCGAACCCTTTGACCATGCCCAGGACCTCCTGACAGCCATCCTTTCCAAAGGTCTGGCACAGTTGGTTAAGCAGGGGCTCTACCGGGAGTACACCAGCAAAGAGGAGAGCCTTATGGTCATGCGGGGGAAACTGGATGTAGCCGGGACCATCCGGAACCGGATCCAGAGGAAGCAGGATCTGGCCTGCGAATTTGATGAGCTGTCGGAAAACAACCTCTATAACCAGATCCTGAAGACCACCCTCCATTACCTGGTCAGGGATGAGGGGGTTGATGTAGAGAGGAAGCGGGCACTCAGGAAAATCCTTGTTTTCTTTGACCGGGTTGATTTGGTGAACCCGTCGGAAATCGCCTGGTCCAAGCTCCAATACCTTCGCAATAATGGAAGCTATGAGCTCCTCATCAATATTTGCTACTTCGTTCTGGATGGGATGGTCCGGACCACGGACAAGGGGGACTACCGCCTCATGTCCTTCTCCGATGACCATATGGCCAAACTCTATGAGCGCTTTATCCTGGAATACTACCGCCGTCACCATGCCTACTTAACCGAAGTCAAGGCGGGAGAAGTGAAGTGGGACCTTTCCGGTGGAGAGGCCCCCTCCATGGTCCGCTTCTTGCCTCGTATGCAGACGGACGTCTTCCTCCGGATGGGAGAAAGGGTCCTCATTATCGAGGCCAAGTACTACAGCGAGACTATGGGAGCCCGGTACGATAAGCCAAGTCTTCATTCGGATCATCTCTATCAAATGTTTGCCTATGTGAGGAACCAGGACAAGGAGAGGACCGGGAATGTGGCGGGTCTCATTCTCTATGCCAAGACGGACGAGGCCCTCACGCCGGATTACCTATTCAATATTGGTGGAAACGTGATCGGAGCAAAAACCCTGGACTTGAATGTGGATTTCCGGGAGATTGCTGGACAGCTGGATCAAATCGTGAAGGACTTCCTTATTTCAAGTTAAGTTAATAACTTGAAATAAGGGATCTATTATTGAATCCGTATTTCAATATTTGCAAAAAAAACTTTCCCCATTTCTGGGGGAAAATTTTTAGCTATCTTTTTTTACTAATTCACCAGTTTCCAGATTGTATTCATATTCGATGTCCTTACCGTCCTTGGTTTTCACCTCGATATCCAATTGATTGTAGGATCCGCTTTCCTCAAAATCAACCGAATAGGAATCCAAGGAATACTCTTGGCCTGCGTCTAGAAGAGCATTTTCAACGAGCTCGTCGACTTTTGATAGTAAAGATAAATCAATCGCCTTATTTTTTGAAGTTCGGTCTTTTTCAGCCTCTTCCTTGATCATCGATCCGTCCTTGGCGGAAATTTTTATATTATATTCATGGGTCTCATCAAAGCCTTCAATTTCATATTGGGCGCTTTTCGTTTCTCTTTCAAAGCTGATTTCCGCGATGCTTGCGCCGGGGTACTTGTCTGTAAATATCTTTACGGCATCGGCTAAGCTGATCATATCATCATCTGTCTGGCTTTCTGCCTGGTTTTCCATCTGGCTTTCTATCTGACTTTCTGCCTGGGTACTCGATTCCGTTGGGTTGGGAGTATCAGCTGGCTTCTGGCAGCCTACCAATCCTAGGGCCAGGGCGAACAATACAATTAATTTCTTCATTCAATCATCCTTTCTTATTTGTGATTCTTGCTATACCTACCCAGGTTTAGAAAATTGTACACTATTGATGCTAGCCCTACTCTTGACAGAAAGAAGCTCCTTATTAAAACCTTATCGCTAGCCTCAATGAGCTGGAGGACGGTATGGTAGAATAGCTTAGATATTTGAGAAAATTCGAGAAGATATTTTATTGAAGTTGGTAACAGAGAAGTTTTTGAGGGGTTATGATGTCGGGAAAATCAATTAACTTATTCCTTATGGATGGTGATCCGAATGGTCGCATCAAGTGTTCTTTGGCCAATTGGACTGGTGTTGCCTATAAAATACCACGTACAATGCTAGATAAAGCTCGTGGCATCGATGCCTTAAGGCAGACTGGAGTTTACTTACTCTTCGGTGCAGACGCAAAGACTGATGAGCCTGTTGTATACATCGGCCAAGCAGCCGTGCGAAAAAATGGTCTAGGCATCTTAAATCGTTGGGAAGAACACAAACGTAATATTGAAAAGGACTGGTGGAATGAGGCAGTTGCTCTCACTACGAGAGACAATTCATTCGGCCAAACAGAAATCAGCTATCTTGAAAATCGCTTCCGTAATATGGCAATAGAAGCCGGTCGTTATCAGGTGATGAATGGCAATGATCCAGCACAAGGAAACATCACTGAGGAAAAAGAAAGCGAGATGGAAGAATTCATCTCTTATGCGCGGCTTATTATTGGTGCTCTTGGCTATAAGGTGTTTGAACCTTTGATTGTAAAAAAGAAAGTGGAAGAGTCGATAGCAGGAACCATCACAGAAGATAATCCACTTCTCTATTTTAATAACAAAAGAGTTAAAGCGACTGGCAAGCGGACATCGGAAGGCTTTGTGGTCATTGCAGGCAGTCATATTTCGTTGTCCTTGACGAAAAGTGCTCCAGATAATGCCGTTAGAAATCGTGCCAAATACGCCTCTGCTATTACTGATGAAGGCGAGCTTACCAAAGATCTGCTTTTTACCTCTCCATCTGCTGCGGCAGGTTTTGTCAGGGGGGCGTCATTGAGCGGAAATGTTGTCTGGAAAACAGAGGATGGTAGGACGCTTAAACAACTGGAAATGGAAGAATGAGCACCATACAAAAATATAACAAGGACAATAAATAGATCAATACGATTATTTTGTCTTGTTGTTCGTGTTGGTTCTCCCAAAATGGACAAACTACCACTAGATATTTTAGATAGGTAATAGTGTTGATTTGCTAATAAACGGCTAACCACCACTATTCTTTCCTCAAAAACATAGTGTTGATTTGCTAAAAAACGGCCAACTACCACTATTCTTCCCCCAAATCTTGCACAAAAGATAGTGTTGATTTGCCCAAAAACACCCGACCACCACTATTCTTCCCTCAAATCTCCCCCAAAATATAGTGTTGATTTGCCAAAAAACGTTCAACCAACACTAATCTTCCTCCAAAATCTCCCCAAAATATAGTGTTGACTTGCCCAAAAACGGCCAATCAACACTACTCTTCCCACAAATCTCCCGCAAAACATCGTGTTGGTTGGTCAAAATACGGCCAACCACCACGACGACCACCATCTCAACAAACATTGACAATGCCTGAGGAAAAGACTAGACTATACATGGTACAAATCCAATATTCTTCAGGGCGGGGTGGAAGTCCCCACCGGCGGTAGAGCCCGCGAGCCGAGAGGCCGATTCGGTGAAATTCCGAAGCCGACAGTACAGTCTGGATGGAAGAAGATGGGGATGCCCCCTGCTCTGGAATCTTCGGATTCCGTTTTTTTATGGGGCCCCATAGAGAGGCATGAGCCTCGCCATGCAAAAGGCAACGTTGACGCCCGAGAGGATTCTCGGGCGTTTTTTATGGAAAGGAGGACCCTTGGAAGAAAAGTACATGAAGCGGGCCATCGAATTGGCCAAAAAGGGAGTGGGCTGGGTCTCGCCTAACCCCTTGGTGGGGGCCGTCCTGGTCAAGGAGGGCCGGGTGATTGGCGAGGGCTACCACCGCCGCCATGGGGACCTCCATGCGGAAAGGGAGGCCCTCAAGGACTGTCGGGAGAGGGGGGAGGACCCCCGGGGGGCGACCATCTATGTCACCCTGGAGCCCTGTTGCCATACGGGAAGCCAGCCTCCTTGCACGGAAGCCCTCATGGAAGCCGGGATTGCCCGCCTGGTCTGCGGGTCGGATGACCCCAACCCCAAGGTGGCCGGCAAGGGTTTCCGGATCCTGGAAGAAGCCGGGGTGGAGGTCCATCGAGGCTTCCTCAAGGAGGACTGCGACGGACTTAACGAGATCTTCTTCCACTACATCCAAAGCGGGCGCCCCTATGTCGCTTTGAAATACGCCATGACCCTGGACGGGAAGATTGCCAGCCGGACGGGGGACTCCCGGGGGATTTCCTCCATGGAGGCCAACCGCTGGGTCCATGGCCTCCGCCACCGCTACCGGGGGATTTTGGTGGGCATTGGGACGGTTCTGGTCGATGCCCCCCTCCTGACCTGCCGCCTGGAAGGAGGGAGGAACCCGGTCCGGGTCATCCTGGATTCGGACCTCCAAATCCCCATGGAGTCCCGATTGGTGGAGACAGCCAAAGAGGTCCCCACCATCCTGGCCTGTCTGGAAGGGGCTTCTTCGGATAAGAAGGAAGCCCTGGAGAAAGCAGGGGCCCAGGTCCTGACCTTCCCCGAAGAGGAGGGCCGGATCCCCCTGGCAGACCTTCTGGACCGTTTGGGGAAAGAGAGAATCGACTCCCTCCTGGTGGAGGGAGGGTCGGAGGTCCATGCCTCCTTCCTGGATAAACCCGCCCTTGTCCAAAAGGTCTACACCATTGTTGCTCCCAAGCTCCTGGGAGGGAGGGAGGCCAAGACCCCGGTCGGGGGCCTGGGCCTGGAGAAAATCGCCCAAGCCCTTCCTTTGGAATTCCATGAAGTTCAAAGAATGGGACCGGACCTGGTCATAGAAAGCAGGTTGTCATGTTCACCGGAATAATCGAAGAAATCGGCCGAATTAAGGCCATCCGCCGGGGCCGGGCTTCGGCGGAGCTGGAGATCGCTGCCAAAAAGGTCCTGGAGGACGTTCAAGTGGGAGATTCCATCGCTACCAACGGGATCTGCCTGACCGTCACCGGCTTTTCACCCAGCTCCTTCCGGGCCGATGTCATGCATGAGACCCTCAACCGAACAGCCTTCCAAAGCCTCAAGGTGGGATCTCCGGTTAACTTGGAGCGGGCCATGGTAGCCAACGGACGCTTTGGAGGCCACATGGTCTCCGGACACATCGACGGGACGGGGAAAATTATGGCCCTGGAGGAAGACGACAATGCCCTTTGGGTCACCATTGGGACCTCGCCGGACATCCTCCGCTATATTGTAGAAAAAGGGTCGATCGCCATTGATGGGATATCCTTGACGGTGGCCACGGTAGGGGCGGACCGCTTCCAGGTCTCCCTGATCCCTCATAGCCTTAAGGAAACCAACCTCCAATACAAGAAGAAGGGGGCCCCGGTTAACCTGGAGTGCGATATGGTGGCCAAGTATGTGGATAAATTTTTATCAAAAGTCGCAGGAGAAGGAGGCGGGGAGGGGGGATCAGGCCTGACCCGGGAATTTCTTTTGCGGAACGGATTTTAGGAAAAGGCGGCCGGTCCCCGGACCCAGGCTGAAAGAAGAGTGAAAGAGAGGGAATGAAATGCTTGAACACCATGTCGATGTTGACATGAACCGCTTCGATGAGGAGCCGATTAAAGATGTGAAGAAGAGCCTGACCAAGGTGGATGAGGCCTTGTGCGATTTGCGGGAAGGGAAGATCATCCTGGTCATCGATGACCCCGACCGGGAGAATGAGGGGGACCTGGTCTGTGCAGCCGAATCCTGTACCACGGAAAACATGAACTTCATGGCTTCCTATGCCAAGGGCCTGATCTGCATGCCCATGTCCAAGGAATACGTCAACCGCCTCCTTCTTCCCCAGATGGTGACCGATAACACGGATAACCATGAGACGGCCTTCACCGTTTCCATTGATCATGTGGATACGACGACCGGGATCTCGGCGGAAGAGCGGGCCTATACGGCCAGGAAGGTAGCGGATCCCGAGTCCAAGCCCCAGGACTTCCGCCGACCGGGCCATATGTTCCCCCTCCTCTCCAAGCCCCATGGAGTCATGGAGCGGGATGGCCACACCGAAGCCACGGTCGACCTCATGCGGATGGCCGGTCTCAAGGAAGTGGGCCTTTGCTGCGAGATCATGCGGGAAGACGGGACCATGATGCGGACCCGGGAGCTGGTGGATTTCGCTGAGGATCATGGCTTGACGGTCATCTCCATCAAGGAGATCCAGGAATACCGGAAGCGGAATGAATCCTTTGTTGAATGCATCGCCGACGCCACCCTCCCCACCAAGCACGGGGACTTCCGGGCCCTGGGCTACCGGAACCTCCTGAACGGGGAACACCACGTCGCCCTGGTTAAGGGGGAGATTGGAGACGGGAAGGATGTCCTCTGCCGGGTCCACTCCGAATGCCTGACCGGGGATGCTTTCGGATCCATGCGGTGTGACTGCGGGGACCAGCTGGCCCACGCCATGGAAATGGTCAGCAAGGAAGGCCGTGGGGTTGTCCTTTACATGCGCCAGGAAGGGCGGGGGATTGGCCTTCTCAACAAGCTCAAGGCCTATGCCCTCCAGGATGAAGGGATGGACACCTATGATGCCAACCTGGCCCTGGGCTTCCCGGCCGATGCCCGTGAATACTACATCGGGGCCCAGATCCTTCATGACCTGGGTTGCAAGACCCTCCGCCTCATGACCAACAACCCCGATAAGGTCTACCAGCTGGAGGAATATGGCCTGGAAATTGAGGAGCGGGTCCCCATCCAAATCCATGCCAATGAGACGGATAAGTTCTATTTGGAGACAAAAAGAGACAGGATGGGACACATCCTGGACTTATAGAGACAGTAATGGGAGAGAATAGGACTCCGGTCGGACAGGCCGGGATCCATGGAGTCAGATGATAAACCGGCCGAGGGCCAAGGAGAAAAAAGATGAGAGTGTATGAAGGATCCTATGTCGTCAAAGGAAAAAAGTTCGGTATTGTGGTTGCCCGTTTTAATGAATTTATCACCTCCAAGCTACTTTCGGGGGCAGTCGATGCCCTCCAGCGCCATGACGTGAATGAAGAAGATATCGATATGGCCTGGGTGCCCGGAGCCTTTGAAATTCCCCTGGCGGCCAAGAAGATGGCTAAGTCGGGGAAGTACGATGCGGTCATCTGCCTGGGCGCCGTGATCCGGGGAGCGACCTCCCACTATGACTACGTCTGCAACGAAGTCGCCAAGGGCGTGGCCCAGGTGGGACTTCAGACGGAAATCCCCGTCGCTTTTGGTGTCGTGACCACGGAGAACATTGAACAAGCCATTGAAAGAGCCGGGACCAAGGCTGGGAACAAGGGCTACGACGCCGCTATGTCCGCCATGGAGATGGTCTCCCTCCTGGGTGAGCTGGAAGGATAAAAAGATTTCCAACCATCCCAAGCTTGCTTCTGTTGGAAAAGAGAATGTCATGAATCAACAATCAGCACTGATCGCCATGTCCGGGGGGGTGGACTCCTCGGTCGCGGCCTATTTAATGAAAGAACAAGGCTATGACTGCGTGGGGGGGACCATGCGCCTCCACAACCAGGGGGAGCTGACCTTCTCCAAGGTCCACCTCTGCTCCTCGCCAAAGGATATTGAGGATGCGGAGGCCATCGCCGACAAGCTGGGCATCCCTTACCATGTCTTCAACTTCATGGATGATTTTGAAGAAAAGATCATTGACCCCTTTATCGAAGCCTATGAGGCGGGTCGGACCCCCAACCCCTGTGTCCGCTGCAACAAGTTCATGAAGTTCGACCGCCTCCACCAAAAGGCCCGGGACCTGGGCCTCTACTACCTGGTCACGGGCCACTATGCCCAGGTGGAGGAAAGGGAAGGGGCCTTCTTCCTGAAGAAGGCAGCGGATCCCTCCAAGGACCAGTCCTACGTCCTCTATAACCTGACCCAGGACCAGCTGGCCCACACCCTCTTTCCCTTGGGCGGGATGTCGAAAAGCCAAACCCGGGAGATCGCCGACCGAGCCGGCTTGATCAATGCGGATAAGCCGGATTCCATGGATATCTGCTTCGTCCCTGATGGGGATTACGCCCGGGTCATCGAAGAGCGGACCGGACGGACCTATCCCGAAGGGGATTTCGTGACAAAAGAAGGGGAGGTCCTGGGCCGCCACAAGGGGATCATCCACTACACCATCGGCCAAAGGCGGGGTCTGGGTATCGCTTCGGCCAAGCCCCTCTATGTCCTCTCCATTGACCCCCTGAACAACCGGGTCATCCTGGGTCACCAGGAGGATCTTTTTTCCAGCCGGGTTCTGGTGGAAGGGGTCCACTGGATCAGCGGAGAGGCCCCCTTAATTCCCTTCACCTGCAAGGCCAAACTCCGCTACCGCCAGCAGGAGGAGGCCTGCCGGGTTACCCCCCTGGAAGACGGAGCCGTGACCCTGGATTTTGACCGGCCCCAGCGGGCCGTCACCCCCGGCCAGGCCGCCGTCTTTTATGACGGGGACTACGTCCTCGGTGGGGGAACCATCATTCAGTAAATTGTCCCTTGAACGTCAGGAGTTTTCATGACTAGGAGTTTATCCATTGCTTTCGCCTATGTGGGCGTTTTAACCGGAGCGGGCCTGGCTTCCGGCCAGGAACTCCTCCAATATTTTACGGCCTTCGGAAAGGCCGGCCTCATCGGCATCATCGTGGTCGGCTTCTTGCACACCTTTCTCGGAGCCATGATCCTCCAGCTGGGGTCCTACTTTCAGGCTTCGGAGCACGATGAGGTTCTCCAGGAAATCACCCATCCCTGGATCAACCGCTTTCTCGACCTGGCCCTGGTCCTCACCTGCTTTGTCATCGGCTTCGTCATGATTGCCGGGGCAGGAGCAAATCTCAACCAACAATTCGGCCTACCGGTTTGGCTGGGATCGGCTCTATGTGCGGGTCTGGTCATCCTGGTGGGACACCTGGACTTCGACAAGGTCCAAGCCATCATCGGCTCTTTCACCATTCTCGTTATCGGCTTTATCGGCCTGGCGGCCATCTACACCTTCCTCCACCTGGAAGGGGATTTCTTCGCCAATGAGGCTCTGGCCAGGAGCCTACCCACCACCCTGCCCAACATCTGGATTTCAGTCATCAACTACTTTTCCATGTGCTTCATTACCGGAGCATCCATGGCCATCGTCCTGGGCGGAAACGCCTTCCAGCTCAAGGAGGCCGGCCGGGGAGGTCTGGTTGGTGGTCTGATTGTCGGCCTGATCGGGATTGTCATTGCCATGGTTTTGTATGTACGCTTGGACCGGGTCATGGATTCCGACATCCCCATGTTGCAGCTGGTGGAAGAAATTTCACCCATCCTGGGCTTTCTGATGTCCCTGGTCATCTATGCTATGATCTTCAACACCGCTATGGGGCTCTACTACGCCCTTGCCCGCCGCTTCTCCGGCGACCGGCCCCGAAAGTTTTCTTTGGTCCTGATCGGCCTGGTCCTTGTCGGCTTTGCCCTCTCCTTTGTGGGCTTCAAGACCCTCATCGCCTACATGTATCCCATGCTGGGCTATATCGGCCTCCTCCTCATCGGTGTGGTGGTTTGGGCCTGGATGTCCCACAGGGGAACCATCCGGGTGGAGATGGGCCGACGGTCCCTCATCATGGACCTGAGTGAAAAGCACTTGGATGAGAACCAATCCCTAAATCGACGAGAATACCGGATTCTCAATTTTCTCATCCACAAGTCCAACCTGGATGACCGGGAAGTCCGAGAGACGGTCCGGGACCTGGTTGAAGGACAAAAAGAAGAGGACCGGGAGGAATAATCCTCCGATCCTTTTTTTTTGCCCGGGCATTTTGAAAAAAATCTGTTAAGAGTTAATTGCTTGGGTATAATAATAAAGCTTACAAAAGAGAAGAACCTTTTGTAAGGGCTATTATTCATTGATTGTTGAATAAATTTGGAATTTGGGGATTTTTCCTCAAGGGTGAAAAAAGATACGGAGGTAAGTATGGGACTTTTATCTTGGATTATTATTGGTGCTTTAGCCGGATGGATCGGCTCAAAGATTATGGGCATGGATGCTGAAATGGGTGGAATGGCCAACATCCTCGTGGGTATCCTCGGTGGTGTAGTTGGCGGTTGGATTATGTCTGCGATCGGCAAGACCGGAGTTCAGGGATTCTCTATCTGGTCCTTCATCGTTGCCCTCGTCGGCTCTTGCGTTTGCCTTTTCATCTACAAGGCCATCCGCAAGTAAAATTGAACCGGTGGAAAAGCCGGCATCCCTCTTTGGGATGTCGGTTTTTTTATTGCTCTTTATAATAAGCAACAGCCAACTGGGTTCGGTCACGAAGGTCTAATTTCTCCAAGATTATGGAGAGGTAATTTCTTATGGTTCCCTCCGATAGAAAAAGGGCTTGAGCCATTTCTTTGTTATTTTTTCCCTGGGCAACCATTTCCACTAATTCCCACTCTTTTTCGGTCAGGTCGTGAAAAAATGGTCTTTGTTCAAGGCGGTTAGGAACATGGTTGATCAGGTCGGGGATTTTTTCGGCAATGGCATCCCCGAAAACCCGGGAGCCCTCTTGAATCGCATAAATGGCAGGAAGGAGGCCCCGGACATCCGACTTAACCAGGTAGCCCCTGGCACCCAAGCGGAGGGCTTGGATGATGTAATCATCATCCAGGAAGGTGGTCAGGAAGAGGACCTTGGCCTCGGGGTCTTTTTCACGGATAAGCCGGCAGGCTTCCAGCCCGTCCATATCCTTCATCCGGATGTCCATGAGGAGGAGGTCCGGCCGGTGGGCCTCATAGAGGCTGACCGCCTCCTTCCCGTCATTTCCCTGGGCCACAACCCGGATAGGGAGACCCTCCTTCTTTGATTGGGATTCTGCAATGAGGGATAGGCTTTGGCAGACGATGGGGTCGTCGTCAACAATCACAATACGAATCATAGGATCTCCTTTCCCGGGGACTCTTCCCGTGGGACCTGGATGAAGATGTGGAAGCCGTTCTCTTGGTTGATTTTCATGCTGCCACCAAGAGTGAGAACCCCTTCCTTCATGGACAAAAGGCCCATACCGGAATTGCCGGGGTCTTTTTCTTTTTCACCCTCCCACCCTCCATTATCCCAGAGAAGGAGGAGGTATTGGTCGTTGTATTGCTTAAGACTCAGGTCAAAACGGCTGGCCCGGGAGTGCTTGGCCGTGTTTTGTAGGGCTTCGCTGGCCGAAAGAAGGATGAAATAGTGGAGGGAGGGGCCGGGCTGGTCCTGAATTTTTATATCCAGGTGGACGGGACAGAAGGTGTAATTTTCTGCCAGTTTCTGGAGTTGGCTTTCGATGGAGAGGGATTGGTCCCGCATGGCATGGACTGACCGCCGGATCTGGTCCAGGGCCCCTTCCACCTGCTTGCGGACTCCGGCGAGGGAGGAGGGGTCATCCATTGTTGCCTCCAGAGCCGCCAATTGGAGGATGGTCCCGGTAAGCTGGTGCCCCACCGAATCATGGATTTCTCGGGCGATCCGGTTCCGCTCTTCAAGGACGGCATTGCGCTTGTTGACCAGGGACCGGGTTTGGCTTTCCAGGTAGACCGTCTGGAGCCGGCGGATCCGGCCTTCGTAGTCATCCACCATGGCCAGGAGCCGATCCTTCCTTTCCTGACTTTCCACTGCCTCCCGGTGGAGGTAGTGGGCGGTGAGGGTGAGGAGGAACCAATAGAGGTAGGAGAGGGGGTGGGTCAGGTGGAAGAAGAAGCCCAGGGCAAAGAAGATCAAGGAAAGTTTTCCCAGGGGGACCAGGAAGGGGAGGGAGGGGAGGAGGGCCAGGCAGGAAGGGAAGGGGACGGCCAGGCCAAGAAGGGCAAGATAGGCCAGGTCAGGAGCCGGGGAGAGGAGAGAAAGCCATTGACCGGCATAAAAAAGGAGGCCGGAGGCCAGGGTCAGACCATAAAGAAAGGCCATGGAAGGGGGAGTGGAAGAGAGGAGAAAAGAAGAACTAAGGGATAAAAACAGGATGATTACCCAGGCAAATAAGCTTTTCTTCATGGCTTCTTCTCACTTTCTTTTCAAGACCCTACACCAGTATTTTACGAAAAGACCTGACATTTGTCACATCCTTTTGTGACCTTTTGAACTGGGCAGGGGGAGTGGGGCCTCGATATAATGACCATGAATCCACCGTCAACAAATTTTGAGCATAAAGGGGGCAAGGATGAAAGATGCAATCAACCATCCCGAAGAAAGAAGCAAGGCCATTGAAATTGAGGATTTGGTCAAACGCTACAAGGAACTGGTGGCCATCAACCACCTGTCTTTAACCATCCAAGAGGGGGAGATCTTTGGACTCCTGGGACCCAACGGGTCCGGCAAGTCCACCCTCATCCATTCCGTTTTGTCGCTTCTCTCCTACGATCACGGGAAGATCCGGATTTTTGGCCAGCCTATGCATCCGGACGCCTTAGCGATCAAAAAGGACATTGGCCTGGTCCCCCAGGACATCGCCCTCTATGAGGAGCTGACCGTTTTTGAAAATATCGACCTCTTCTGTGGTCTCTATATTTCCGATGCCAAGAAGAGGCGGGATTTGGTGGATGCCGCCATCGCCTTTGTCCACCTGGAGGATTTCCGAAAATTCCGTCCGGCCCAGCTTTCCGGCGGGCTTAAGCGTCGGCTCAACCTGGCCTGCGGGATCGCCCACCAGCCCAAGCTCATCTTTCTGGATGAGCCGACCGTGGCCGTTGACCCCCAGTCCAGAAATCAAATCCTGGAAGGGATCAAGGAGCTCAACCGCCGGGGGGCGACCGTGGTCTATACCACCCACTACATGGAGGAGGTGGAATTCCTTTGCGACCGTCTGGCGATACTGGACCACGGCCAGATCATTGCCCAGGGAACCATCGATGACGTTTTAGCCATGTCCTCGATCGGGGAGACCATCGAAATCGTCTCCTTCGATTTGCCCCAAGGCTTTATTGACGAGGTCAGGCAGGATCCCGAGGTCCTCACTTCTTCTTTCCATGAAGGCAGACTCAGCTTAAAGATGAAGGCCGGATCCGACCGGCTCATGAGCCTGATCCACCGGATGGAGGAGGAAGGGATCAACCCGCTTTCCGTCACTTCCCGCCGTCCTTCCCTCAACGATGTCTTCCTGGAAATCACCGGAAAGGAGCTTCGTGACCATGCTTAGAATGATGTCCTACAGTGTGAAATCTTTCCTGCGAAGTAAGGACTATATAATCTGGTCGATCATTTTTCCTCTGGCCTACTTCACTATCTTTTATTTTGCCCTGGGCAACCTGGCCAGTAAGGATTCCACCCGCTTTCCCAAAATCGAATTGGGCATCGTGGTCCAGGAAGAGGCGGACCAAAAAGTCGCTGACGTCTTTGAAAGCATTGACTTTGTTGAGGTCAAGAGAACAGATAAGGACTTAAAGGTCCTAAAGGATGCCTTGCGGGAGGATGAGATTAAGGCCCTGGTCTACCCGGTGGAAGAAAAGGGAAAGCGGAAGTGGGACTTTCTCCTGGGTTACTCCAATCCCTATCCGGCAACCGTGGTCAGGGAGGTCCTTCAGCAGATGAACTCCATTCCTGCCTTAGAAGAAGCCATATCCAGTGGGATTCGGGATGGCCACCTGGCCATGCCGGATAGGACCATGGCCCAGGGGATGAAAGAGGACCGGCCATTCCAAGGAGTCGAGGTCACGTCCAAACAAAAAGGAGTGGAAGCTTTCTACCAATACTTCTTCGCCGCCCTGGCCTATCTCTCCTTTTTCCCCATCCATGAGGGATTACAGGCAGTCTCCCAGGTCGAGGCCAACCAGACTCCGCTGGCCCTCCGCCGCCTGGCCGGCCCCAAGTCCAAGTGGCTCCTTTTTCTCACGGACATGGTCCCCTTGATCTTTTTCCAAATGATCATTATCACCATTGCTTATTATTACTCACAATTTTTGGGCCTTGATTATGGAGGCCACCATATCGAAAACCTCATCCTTCTGTGGTTGGGAACGGCGGCCGCCATCCTCTTTGGAACGGTAGCCGGAAGTCTTCTGGGGAAAAATCAGAAGCTGGGTAATGCCCTGGGCATCGGCCTCCCCCTCTTCTTCGGCTTTCTCTCCGGCATGATGGGGGAGGGAATCATCCCTATCGTCCAGAAAAGTCCCATTCTCTCCGTGATCCAGTCGGTCAACCCCATCGGTATCGTCTCTCAGGGGCTCTATATTCTCAAGTTGGAGGGGCCGACCGATCGCTATCTGGCCACCATCAGCCGCCTATCCCTGGTCTGCCTGGTCCTCTTTATCTTCACCTTGGTCTTTGTGAGGAGGAAAAAATATGAAAATCTTTAAGCTCTTTTTCAAAATCGTCTCCCGCAATAAAGGGGTCTTTTTCCTCTATTTTGTCATCTTCCTTTCCCTGGTATTTTTGACCACCAAGGTGACCAAGCAGGACAAGGTGGTGGAATATACCCAGGCAAAAATTGTCCTTGATGACCAGGACCAAACTCCGCTTTCCAAGGGGCTGGTCGACCTCTACCGGATGAAGGACACCGTCATCGATAAGACCCTGACCCGGCAGGAGATGGTCGACGGGGCCTATAATTATGAATTTGCTCTGGGCCTCATCATCCCCAAGGGATTTTCAGACAGCTTCTACAAGGGGGGCCAGCCTTCCCTTGAAGTGGTGGGCAACCTCTATGAGAAAAACCAGGTCCTGGTCCAGGCCCAGGCGGACCAATACCTTTCTTTCATCCGAGTTTTTCAAGCCACCCAAAAGGACCCTCTGGATGCCGATGGAGAAGACTATGCCATCCGTCAGAGCTTGAAAATTGCTGATTCCCAGCCCCTGGGCAAAATTCTTGACGAAGAGGGCCGCAACGACGCCAAGGCGGTAGCCTTCATCGGCCCCCTGGGCTTCATGGACTACGGGATCCTGTCCATGGCCCTGTCCTTTTTGGGCATTGCCATCATGGCGATTGAAAAGGACACGGTCCGAAGAAGGATACAAATATCGGGATATTCGGAGGTCCGCACCCTGGGTGAGATCCTCCTGGCCTCTTTTCTTCTCATGTCGGTTCTCTGGCTATTTTTCTTGGTTACCCTGACCATAATCGAGGGGTCCCTTGACCTTTATGGACGTCCCCAGATCCGTTGGGCCCTCCTGTCCTCCTTCGTCCATATGCTGTCCGCCACCAGTCTTTCCCTCTTCTGTGTCTACCTCCTCTTCCAAAAGAGGTCCTTCAAGTTCTTCCAGACCATCTTCACCCTCCTGGTGGCCTTTGCTTCCGGGGTATTTATCGACCGGTCCTTTGTCGATACCAGGCTCCACGCCATGTCCTCCATTTTTCCAACCTATTGGAACATTGAAGCCATTTCTGATTCGGTCCAATCCACCCACTTCGGCCCGACCCAGGTCGCTTCCTTTGAGCGATCGATCCTGGTCATGGTCCTCATGATGGCGGCTTATTTTGTCCTCACCCTGATCCTCCGTCGCTACCGCCTCCGCCCCCAAAAATAGGGAAGAAATGGATTTCCAAAGACCTTTCCATTTGGTATACTGGGAAAAAGAGTGGACGTCAAAAAAGGGGACCCCATCCCGGAAGGAGGGGTCCTTTTCTGCAATCGGAAAGGAAGGTCTTATGTCTACAATGTGGGATCAATTTCGCGTGAAAGAGGGCGACAAGGTCGACCTGAAAAAATGGGACACCTCCTATAAGGGAGATCTGACGAAAGAAGAAGTTTATGACCATCTTCTTCCGGACAACGGGGAGGCCTTCAGGGAGGCGCAGGAAGTCATGTATGCTGACAACCAGCACGGCCTTATCATCGTCATCCAGGCCATGGATGCCGCCGGGAAAGACGGGTTAATTAAAAAAGTCTTGACCTATATCAATCCCCAGGGACTCAAGGTTATCCCCTTCGATGAGCCCACAGCGGATGAGCAGGACCACGACTACCTCTGGCGGTGTAACCAGGCCTTGCCCCGGCGGGGGGAGGTGGCGGTCTTCAACCGGTCCCACTATGAGGATGTCCTGGTCACCCGGGTCCATAACCTTTTGGAAGGGTCCCAACTTCCGGACCGCCTGGTGGATAAAAAAATCTGGTCCCGCCGCTACAAGCAGATCCGGAACTGGGAAGAATACCTCGAAGAAAACGGCTTCCATATCTTGAAGTTCTTCCTCCACGTCTCCAAGGATGAGCAGGCCGAGCGTCTCCTGGAGCGGGTGGTCCAGCCCAACAAAAACTGGAAGTTCTCCTCTTCGGACATCCGGGAGAGGAAGTACTGGAAGGAATACCAGAAGATTTATGAGGAGCTCATGGAAGAGACGTCAACGGATGGGGCCCCCTGGTTCATCATCCCGGCCGACCGGAAGTGGTACACCCGCTACGTCGTCTCGGAAATCCTCAAGGAATTCTTCCAAAAGCTGGATATAACCTATCCCAAACTGGCCAAGGAAGAAGAAGATCTTCTTGCTGATGCAAAAGAAAGCCTGATGAAGGACTTGGGCCTGAAAGAGGAAGATCTGGATAAGTATAGGGGATAGGGCTTCCGACCCTGATAAACTTTTCAGTCGCTAAAATATCAGGGCTTCCAACCCTGACAATTTCATTATTCTAAGAAATAGCAGGGCGATTATTGGCCCTGCTATTTTTGTGATTTACTAATTTATCAGAGTCAATCTTCCTTATGGATGTCGATATAGTAATCCCAGGACCGCTTGATATTGTGGGCTTCATCTTTCACCTTCCGGTTGATGTTTACTTCCCGGCCGTCTTTGAGCCGAACGATGATTTCGTAGTCGGTCAGTATGGCTGCGCCGATGCCCAACAAAGCCAGCTGGGGGAGGACGATGGCTCCGATGGCGCCCAAACTGGAGGCAATATTGAGGATTTCTTTTTCTCCCTTGCGAACGATGAGGTTGGTTGCATTTAAGGTATGGAAAGCATCACGAATCGTAGAAATGATGGCATCGAGGGTGATTTTGTCTTCTTTCTCCCCCTCGCTTCTTTTTTCGTTCCCCTCTTGTTCTTTGTTGGGGACAGGGATCTTTCTGGCCTTTTCTACATATTCCTTGGCCAGACTCATGTCACCGCCGGCTTCTTTTAGAGCCCAGGCAGAGAGTTCGTATCCGGCACCTGTTTCTTCCATCAGCTGTTCAACTTGGTCTAAAGTAATCATTTCAGCTCCCTTCTATAAATATTATCTTCATTAGCAGGCTATATTACTGCATTCATTCTTACCCTTATCACTTCAATCTTCTTTATCAGTTGATCATATTTCCTTGTATAAATCATGTTTTTGAATAGAGAGAAAATTACTTGGGTATAGATAAGTCTATCGAGTGAGGAAACTTCTTTCCTTATTCTTGTTACTCGCTATCCTTTCACCTGTGGAGGGTTCAGCTAATAATCATGATGCAATTGGAGGAATTTATGACTCAACAAAATCAAAATTTTTGGCAACGCCATTTCATGGCTGATGAAGCCGGAAAGAACCTTTCCTGGGGTTCAGTATTTGCAGGAACCATTGCTTTTTTTGCCAGCTTTTTACTGCTCAATCTCCTGACTACGGCTTTTGGTCTGGGAATGTTTGATCCGACTTCAGCCAATCCTATGGAAGGCGTAGGAACAGGGACGATGATTTTCTTTGTCCTTTCTTTGGTGATTTCCATGTTTGCAGGCGGCTTTATTTCGGGACTCGCCAGTCGTTATGCCGGTGGGATCCATGGATTTCTAACCTGGGCCCTTGCGGTCGTTATTAGCCTGGTCCTTATTGTTACCGGTGCTGCCAGTGCCTTAGGTATGGCCGGTAACGTGGTCGGCTCTGCTCTCGGAGTTGCCGGTGATGTTGCCGGTGGAGTAGCTTCCGGTGTAGGCAGTGCTGTTCAGCTCGGTGGAGAAGCGGCAAATAAGGCACTTGGTGAACTTGACCTCGACCTCTCCGTTGATACAGAAAAGGTTCAGGGAAATGCGGAAAAGTTCCTCAAGGACACCGAGGTGAAAGAACTTCAGCCTGATTATCTCCAGGGTCAGATGGATGAAGTAAAGGAAGAAGTCCAAGCCGCTATTGATACGGTAAAGAAAGATCCGGATCAGCTTAAGCCTGCCTTAAAAGATCTTTCCACATCCATTGAAAAACGGGTTAAGACCATTACGACTTCCGTTGATCGTGAAGATTTAACGAAAGCTGTGGCTGCCAATACGGAGATGTCTCAAGAGGAAGTGGAATCTCAGGTCGATAAGATCGAGAAAGATATGAAAGAAGCACAGAGTCAGGCTGAGGCACGCCTTACTGACCTTCAGAAAGCCATTGATGAAGTCCCTGCCAAGATCGATCAGGCCAGCCAGGAAGTGGCTGAGACGACCAACGAAGCCACTAACGCAGCATCATCGGCTGCCGTCTGGGCCTTTATCGGTCTACTGCTTGCCCTCATCGTCTCTGTTGCCGGCTCTGTCCTCGGAGTAAAAACGACTCGTGGATCTGAACGAGTTCTTTCTTAAACCGAATTAAGACATGGTTTACCGCCCCGACCAACCAACTCGGGGCGGTATTTTCTGTTTATCAATCCACGTGGTAGCTCATGCTTTCCTTGGGTATAATTAAAGAGAATTTAGAGGAGCTAGTCGACCAATTGAACGGATCTGAGAGGAGCAATACTCATGAATGAAAAAATGCTTGCACAGATGAAAAGTGGTAAAGGCTTTATTGCCGCCTTGGACCAATCCGGCGGTTCAACCCCCAAAGCCTTAAAAAACTACGGGATTAGCGAAGACCAATATTCTTCCGAAGAGGAAATGTTCGACCTCATTCACAAGATGCGGTCACGCATTATTACCAGCAAGGTCTTTACCAATGAACGTATTTTAGGGGCCATCCTCTTCCGCAAAACCATGAACTCCAAAATTGAAGGCAAGTATGCAGCAGAATATCTTTGGGAAGAAAAAGGCATCGTTCCTTTTTTGAAGGTGGATGAAGGAATGGAAGCGGAGAAAAATGGCTGCCAGCTGATGAAACCGATCAAGAGCCTGGATGAGCAGATTAAAGAAGCCAATGAACACAAGGTCTTTGGAACTAAGATGCGTTCCGTCATTGGTGCGGCTAACCGGGAAGGGATCGCCGAAATCATCCGTCAGCAGTTTGAAGTGGGGAAGAAGATCTTTGATGGCGGCCTGGTTCCCATTCTTGAGCCTGAAGTGACCATCACCATCCCCGATAAGGCGGAAGCTGAGGAGATCATGCTGGAGGAGATCCAGAAGAACCTGGAGGCCCTGCCTGAAAAATACCAGATTATGTTCAAGTTCTCCCTGCCGACCAAGGAGGGCTTCTTTGATGAATTGGCAAAGCATCCCCAGGTTGTCCGGGTGGTTGCTCTTTCCGGCGGCTATCCGATTGATGAAGCCAATGAATTGCTGTCCAAGAACTCCGGCATGATTGCTTCTTTCTCTCGTGCCCTCTTAAATGACCTGTCCGCTCAGCAGAGTGATGACGAATTTGATGCAAAATTGGATGAGGCGATCGAGAATATTTATCAGGCCTCTATTCAGTAGGATGTAAGGATTTCTTAGAAAGGAATACAAATGTTAGAACTTAAAATGTCAGATCAGTTGCTTGCTGCCTTTAATAAGCAGATTCAGATGGAACTCCAGTCCGCTTATATCTACAACGGGATGCGGATCTACCTGAAGGACCTGGGCCTTCCCGGAGCCACCCATTGGATGACCCTTCAGACCCACGAAGAAATTCATCATGCGGAAGACTTCATCGATGTGGTCCAGGAACTGGATGAACACGTTGAACTTTTCCCCATGGAAAAAGTCAAGGCCCAGTATGATTCCCCCCTTGCTGTTTGGGAAGCCGGCCTGGCCCATGAGAAGGAAATCACTGCCTCCATCCTTGAAATGCTCCAGATGGCCATTGAAGAAAAGAATTACCGGGTGGAGAATTTCCTGAGAAAGTATGTGGATGAGCAGAATGAGGAAGAAGACCACTTCCGCGGGATCATCGACCTCTTCAAGATGGCCGGCGATGATAAGGCTGCCCTCTTTAAGGTGGACGGCATTCTCGGAAAGAGAAGCTAAGTTGAGATTCTGCAGAAAGAATTAGTCATAGAAAAAGCGGGTATCCGATGAGTAGAGTGACCCCAAAAAGTTGGACCAGAGAGATAAGTACATCCTGTGCTTATCTCTCTTTTTATTTGCCTAAGGGCTAGCCCTTAGGCCGCCTGCGTTTTCCGATACTCAACCGGACTTTGCCAATTCAGTTTCTCCTTAATTCGTTCTTCGTTGTAGTAACGAATATAGTTGGTAATCGCCGATTCTAATTCTCTGTAACTCCGATAGACCTTGCCATAGTACATTTCCCGCTTCATCATGCCAAAGAAGTTTTCAATAGGTGCATTGTCATAGCAGTTACCCTTTCGAGACATGCTCTGAAAGATTTTATGCTCCTTCAATAAAGCCTGATATTCTTTCATTTGATATCCCCAGCCACGATCTGAGTGAAAGGTTCGACGATAGGGGCAGTCTTCCGATGCTTCAATAGCTGCCTTCAACGCTTCAAGCATGGTAACTCTGTTCGGTTGGGGTGAAATCTTGAAGCTGATAATCTCAAGATTATACAAGTCCATAAAAGGATCCAAATACAATTTCTTCATTTGCATCTTTCCGCCGGTATCTACTTTGTAGTACTTAAATTCCGTCGTGTCCGTAGTAATCTTTTGACACGGAACAATGCTTTCAAACCGACGATGGATAAGGTTTGGGGCAATCCGTCCGACAACCCCTTTGTAGCTGTTGTATTTACGGTATTTACGACCGAAGTTTTTGACTTGTAGTCCTAGTCGCTGGCAAAGGCGTTGGACTTTCTTTCGGTTCACTTTCCAGCCCTCCTTCACCAGCGTGGCATGAATACGACGATAGCCGTAGTTTGGATGGTTCTTCCGGATGCCTAGCATAGCTTCCTTCAGCTTTTGGTTGGGATCCGGTTTTTTCCATTGGGCCTGCCAGTACATGTAGGTTGATTTTGGAAATGGAATGGCTGCAAGAATCTCAGCTAATGGGAATCCTTCTTCTCGGAGCTTGTGGACGACTCTTGCTTTGCCTTCGTTGCCTCCTCTAGCCGCAAGCTCCTTAGCATTTCCAAGTACTTAAGCTTAATGGTTTGCATCCTTAGCTCATGTTCCAGCTCTTTGATTCGCTGGTTGGCAAGTTCCAGGTCCGTTATGTCATTAGGCGATGTTGAAGATGGTAATTTCGCCTTACTCGCCAGATCTTTTCTTGACAATGCTGGCCTCCCTTGTTGGTGTGAGAGCCCGTCAATCCCTTGTTCATGGTAGGCTTTACGCCAACTGGCAATGAGAGGGGGATTGTTTAGGCCCAGTTCATTCGCTACGTCTTGGTAAGACTTTTCGCTGGTTTCATACATGGTAATTGCCTTTAATTTAAAGTCTACACTGTATGAGCGATTATTGCGACTGCGTTTTAGACCTTCGACTCCTAAATTCTGATAAGCGTGAACCCATCTGCTGATCTGCTTGTCGGATTTCATCTGATATTTCTTGACCAGGGATTTTAACCCTATGGTTCCGGATAGATACTCTGCCACAACTTTCATCTTAAATTCTACGTTGTATTTTGCCATACAAAAACCCCCTAAAGTTGGATTATTTGGTCCAACTTTAGGGGGTCAGTTCAGAGAATGGATACCCGCTTTTTTTATTGAGAAAGTCATTTATTGTGATCGATCACTGCTTCATGAATCGAAAGAGTGATGTTATTCTCTGCTATAATCGACTAGAGGACCCAATGGAAAGACATGTTGCGGAATTGTAAAGTCTAGGTGCTGGTGTTCGAAAGGAATCCTCACTAGAATAAAAACAAAAAGGAGGATTTCCCCATGAAGTTATCGGATAAGATCGTGAGACTGAGAAAGTCTTATGGAATGTCACAAGAAGAACTGGCTGAAAAAATGAAGGTATCGAGACAGGCTATATCTCGGTGGGAAGTCGGAACAGCCATGCCTGATGCCGGCAATATCCTTCAACTAAGCAAGTTATTTCACGTTACTAGCGATTATCTCCTCAACGACGATTATCAAAGTGATGATGACTTGCCGATCATTCAGGACAAAGAAAGTGACCGGGTTCATCAGATGACGACCCTTTTCATTGCATTGGAAATCATGAGTTTGATTCTTCAATTTACTTCGATCATGATTCTGCAAAGTGCCGGGTTAAGCCTAATCAGCCTCATCCCATTTATTGCAATCATCGGAGGGTTTGAATATGGTTGGGGAAAAAGAGTCCATGAGAATAATGAGCGACTGATCTTGTTTCGGAAGCGCTTCTATAAAATATCCGCCTGGTTAGGCAGCTATTTCCCGGTCCGGCTTCTGGTGCAGAATCTGATCAATTTCTATCCCCGGCCTATCAATACCTTTGTTTTAGAAGGGATAATCTTATTTCTCTATTTCATTATAGCAGCCGGACTTTCCGCACTGGTGGAGAAAGGCAGCGGTAAAAAGAATTAAAAATCATTCCCCCGACGGTTGTCGGGGGAATTTTATTATCCTAAAAATAGTTTTCATGAATGCTTTCTTTGCAGCTTTCTCTTCAAATAGGGCTGAATCCCAAAGCGGAGAATGAGGAGAAGGAAGACCCAGATCCCTACAATCAGGAAGACCATGTTCTGAAAGAAGGTCTCCGGCAAATAGTTGATGATGGGGTCGGTGGCAGGATCAAAGATCCAATAGTCGTTGGAGAAAGCTAGCCGGTGGAAGAGGACAAAGGCCCGGTCAAAGAAAAAGACTAAGGGAAGGCCCAAGAGGAGGGGGAGGGCCAGGGAGAGGCGGAAGGTCCAGGGAAGGAAGCGGAGGTCTCTTTTTTTGTAGGCGCGAATCCCAAGGATAAGGGAGAGGAGGAGGCAGGCCAGTCCGGTCCAGAGGATGACCTGGAAGATGACCTTGACCTCGGCAAAGTGGGTGAGGGCAGGCCGGGACTGGGTCAGGCCCCGGAAGGTCAGGTCATTTTGCCCGGGGTCCAGACAGTAGTGGATGAGCCCCTCATAGTTTTTTTGGATGGTCCTTTCGGTCAAGGCATGAGAGTTAATTTTCTGGCCGGAAAAGAGGGGGTAGGTCCAGGTCTGGGTCATGGATAAGATCAGGGCAGAAGCAAAAATTCCCCAGGTCAATGCAAGGGTGAGAAGAGCTTGTTTGGAAAAAGATGTTTTTTTCATCGTGACTCCTTTTTTTCTTAATTCGCTTTATTTTACCAAGACCCCAAGAAAGGGGAAAGGTGGTATGATAATGAAGGAAAAAGAAAGGATGAAGAATGAAGGTGTTTCAGGAGAAAAAATACTATAAGCAAGTTTTTACCATGGCCTGGCCGGCAGTTTTGGAGTCTTTTTTTATCAACCTGGCCGGCCTGATTGATACTATGATGGTGGCGGGATTGGGGCCTGCTGCCGTTGCGGCTACGGGGTTGACCAACCAGCCCTATTTCGTCCTTCTGACGCCTCTGATTGCAACCGCAACCGCTTTATCTGCTCTTGTTGCCCGTAGGATGGGGGAGGGTCACCGAAGGGAAGCCAATACCAACTTTCTTTCCGCTATGGTTCTTTGTGCCCTGATCTCTCTGGTCATTACCTCGATTGCCCTTCTTTTTGCAGATCCCATCCTACAAATGGCAGGATCAAACCGGGAAACCCACGATATGGCAGTGACCTACTTCCACATCTATGCCGGTGGCTCCTTCTTCGTCAACTTCACCACGGTCATCAATGCGGCCCAAAGGGGGTCGGGCAATACTCGGATTGCTTTTACGACAAACCTGGTTTCCTCCCTGGTGAATATCATTTTCAACTACCTTCTTATCTACGGTAACTTCGGCTTTCCCCGGTGGGGAGTCATGGGGGCTGCCCTGGCTACCGTCATTGGCCAGGCCGTGTCCTTTCTCATGGCGATTTTATCAGTAACCCACAGGGACTCCTATATCCATCTGGGTTACTGTCTCCGCCGGAAGATCCGGCCCAGGTGGGAGGCCTTCCGGTCCCTCTCTTTCCTGGGCGGTCCCATTATGGCGGAGAACCTCCTCATGAGGGTAGGTTTCCTGGCGACCGCTCTCGTTGCAGCGGGATTGGGCACCGAGGCTTTTGCTGTCCACCAAGTCAACATGAACCTTCTCAGCATGGGTTTTTCTCTGGGTTTGGGTATGCAGACTGCGGCCATGACCCTGGCCGGAAAGTCCATGGGTGCCGGCAAGGAAAAGGAAGCTATTATTTTTGGAAAATCCTGCCGGGATATGGGCTATGGATTGGCCATCCTCCTTTCCCTGGCCGTCCTCTTTTTGGGCCCTGCCTTCTATCATTTTCAGTTCGCTGATGATGCCATCGCGGAAATGGGCGTTCACATCTCTTTTTATATCATCGTCATCGTCTTTTTCCAGATTCAGCAGCTAATTTATAACGGCATTCTCCGGTCTGCCGGGGATGTAAAATTTACCCTGGTGGCCTCCATGGTGTCGGTAACCCTGGTCCGAACCCTCTTTACCATCTTTTTGGTTAACTTCCTTCATTTAGGCCTGGATGGGATCTGGTTGGCCATCCTCATTGACCAGACCTGTCGTTTCCTCTTTTCCTTCTTCCGCTTCCGTCAGGGAAAATGGATTTATTTGAAAATATGATCCCTGTTTAATGACCACGTGTTTCCATATTTTGCCTGCACATGAAAGGACGACCTATGGATAATAAACCCTTAACGATTACCGTAATGACTCCCTCCCGGGTACAGGCGTTGGACCTTCCTCGAAGACCCGGTGCAACCTATGCCGATTATGCTCAGGATTTGGTGAAGAACTTTGATGGACAGGTTATTTTAGCGAAAACCGGCAACCTCCTCCATGAGCTTTCTGAAGTTGTTGATCCTGACTTGGAAGCCTTTACCTTGCTCGATACGGCAGATACGGATGGTCACCGGGTCTATATGCGGTCTCTTTCTTTTATCTTCATCCTGGCCATCAACCGGACCTTCCCCAAGGCCCGAGCGGTGGTGGAGCACTCCATCTCCGGAGGTGCCTACTGCACCATCCGCCAGGGGAATCGGCGGATGGACGTGGACTCCCGGACCCGGGACCGGATCCAGGAGGAGATGGCCAGGATCGTCGAGGCCGACATGGCCATCGAACGCCAGCTTTACTCGGTGCCGGAAGCCATCGATTTTTTCAAGGAAATCGGACGCCAGGATAAGGCTGACCTTCTCCACTACCTGAATGCCGACCATGTCGCCATCTACCGCCTGGGGGACTACTATGACTCCTTCTACGGCTATATGGCCCCTTCTACGGGCTATATTTCCACCTTCCGTTTGGAACTCTTTGAACACGGCCTGGTCCTCCTTGGACCGGAAAGGGACCAAAGGGGGGTCCATCGAAACTTTATCCCGCAGTATAAGCTGTCTGAAACGTATCGGGAGGCTGAGCGTTGGTCGGAACTCCAGAAGATCGAAGACGTCTACGACCTTAACCGCCTCCTTGATCAGGGGAAGATTGGAGAAGTGGTCCGGATGACCGAAGGTCTCCAGCAGCACAAGATTATGGAGATCGGCCAGGAGATTATTCGCCAGAACAAGCGGATTATCCTCATCGCCGCTCCTTCTTCCTCCGGAAAAACCTCATTTGCCTATAAGCTCATGAACGACCTTCGGGTCCTGGGTCTCCGCCCCCTCAAGATCTCCATGGACGATTACTACGTCGACCGGGACAAGACTCCCCTGGATGCCAACGGCTTACCCGACTTTGAATCCATTTATGCCATTGATTTGGACCGGTTTGAAAAAGACATGGACCGCCTCCTCCATGGACAGTCGGTTCCCAAGGTGATATTCGATTTTCTCACCGGCAAGTCCATCACCCTGGAGGAGACCCTCTCCCTCAGCGAAGGGGATCCCATCATCATCGAGGGGATCCACGGCCTTAACCCCCTCCTCTTGAAAAACCTGGACGACCGGTTGAAGTTCCGGATCTACCTCTCCGTCACCACCCAGATCAACCTGGATGACCACAACCGGATCCACACCACCGACCTCCGCCTCATGCGGCGGATGGCCCGCGATAAGGCCTCTCGGGGGAGGTCCGTCCGGGATACCATCATGGATTGGCCTTCGGTTCGGGACGGGGAGAAGAGGAACATCTTCCCCTACCAGGAAGAGGCGGATATTCTCTTCAATTCCTCCTTTATTTATGAGATTGCCGCCCTGAAGTTCATCATAGAGGAGGACCTTAGGGCCATCCCGCCCGAGGATCCGGCCTATTTGGAGGCCGGCCGCCTCCTGGCCCTCCTCAAGTACTTCCTCCCCATGGAGGACATTTCCGACGTGGTCAACACCTCCATCCTCCGGGAATTTATCGGCGGGTCGAAAATTGTCTGATGGAAAGGGGAAGACCATGAAAGAAAAGAAGGATAATGTCCTGGAAGCCGGTCGGAAGGAGATCGAAGAGATCGACCGGGCCATGGCCCATCTCTTCCACCGCCGGATGGAAGTTTCCCGGACCATCGGCCGCTATAAAAAGGACCGGGACCTCCCCATCCGTGACCGCCACCGGGAGGAGGTCCTCCTGGCCAATAATGAGAGGGAAGTTCCGGAGAAGGACCGGGAGGCCTACCGGGCTTTTTTTCAGGAAGTCCTGGCCCTGTCCCGGACTTGCCAGGAGAAAATATAGGAGGGCACATGGACCGAAAAGAAAGCCTGATTCAGGTCAGGGACCTGCATAAAATCTTTACCATGGGAAAAGAAAAGGTCCATGCTCTGGATGGGGTGGACCTGGATATTGGAAGAGGGGAGATGGTCTGCTTGTTGGGTCCGTCAGGTTCAGGAAAGTCCACCCTCCTCAACGCCCTGGCCGGACTTGAACGTCCCAGCAAAGGAGAGATCATCATCGGAGGGGTTCACCTGGAAAAGCTGGATGAGGAGGAAGTGACCCTCTTTCGAAGTTTGAATGTTGGCTTCGTCTTCCAATCCTACAACCTCATTCCCACCCTGACTGCCCTGGAAAATGTCAGCCTGGGTTTGATCCTAAAGGGTGTGGACAAAAAAATTAGGGATCAGGCCGCGGAAGAGATATTGTCCCGTGTGGGCCTGGGCGACCGCCTCCACCATCGACCGAAGGAACTCTCCGGAGGCCAGCAGCAGAGGGTGGCCATCGCCCGTGCCTTTGTGGGCAAGCCGGTTCTGGTCTTTGCCGACGAGCCCACGGGGAATTTGGATACCAGAACGTCCTTTGAAGTTATGGGATTGATGAAAAAGCTGATGGAGGAAAACCACCAAACCATGGTTATGGTCACCCACGATGAAGAAATGACCGTTTTTGCCGACCGAACTCTTCATATGAGAGACGGGAAGATCGAAAAAGTGGTTCACCACCATAGGCCGGAAGAGTATGTCAATGAAGAGACCGGTCCGAAGGAGGACATTCATGAATGAGAATACGCAAATCCAAGTTGTAAAGATTCTATTCTTCTGTCGAGATCAAGCCGGAAACTTCCAAGAGATTCAGGAAAATCTTGATAAAGGTCAAGAATACATGGCCATCTTCCAGGTCAGGAATACCGGTCAGACCGGCTTGATTTTGGAGGGCTTGAATTTTCAAACTTGGGAACAATTCGGTTTGGTGCCGACCGATGGAAAGGCCTTTATCGATGCAGAAAAAGAGGTCTCTCGAGTGATAAAGAGTCTGGTTCCTGTGGGGGAGAAGATTGAGGCAGGAGAGTTTAGCCTTATTCCCCTGACTTTCCTGTGCAAAGACCCTATCACTTTGGATAAAGATCAGCTTGCTAAATTGATGAAATCTTGTCTTGAGAAAATAGCTAAGCCTAAGGAAAAAACGGGTTCGGGGAAGAAAAAAGACAAAGAAAACGAAGGTAGCCGAACAGAACAAGCCCCTTCCACAGATGAACTGGTAAAAGTGCTTCAGGGAATGATTGCAAAAGGCCAAAGTTCAACAAATAAGGGGGGAAGCATGGGTGATCTGGAGGGTCTCCTTGCATCCAATGGACTGTCAAAAGGCGACTTGTCTCAGTTAGGCGGACAAGGGGCCATGCCGGGAGTCAGCGTCAATGACCTTCCTGCTATGGGAGGAATGAACGGAGGATCCATGACGGAAAAGAATAAGCCCAAGCTCATCATTTCCAATTACAAGATTGATCCGGAAATGCCCAGGGCAGGAGAGGACTTTACCCTGAATCTGGATTTCTTTAATACAAACCGGTCTAAGGCGATCCGGAACATCAAGATCACGATGAATGCGGAAGGAGCCGGCTCCTCGACCGGTTCTCTCACCGATATGTTGGGTAATTCCACCGGTGGAGCCAGCCCTCAATCCGGTTCCATCTTTATCCCAGTTAATTCCTCCAACACTTTTTACATTGAGAAGATGGCGGCGGGCAAGCACTCCTCCCAGTCAATCACTCTCAAGGCCATACCAACAGCCCCGGCACAAACCTATTCCGTCAACTTGGCTTTTGAGTATGAGGACATGGAGGGAAATCAGTATACTGCCCAGGAAGTGGTGGGCATCCCCGTTGTGCAAAAAGCGGAAATTCTCCTGGGCGACCCTGTCCTTGGGCAAGCTTATGCCGGTCAACCCATGACGGTGGACCTAGATTTTTACAACACGGGCAAGGACAATCTGACAAATTTCATGGTTAATTTGGAAGGCAGTGGCTTTACCAGCAAGGAAAGCACCCGATATTTTGTCGGGAACTTTTCTTCCGGCCAAAGTGATCACTACTCCATGGAAATCATTCCGGAAGAGGCGGACCATCTTTCCGGTCAAATCGTCCTGACCTATGAGGATTCAGCGGGACAAGTGCATGAAGAAAAGGTCCCCTTCAACAATTCAGTGGAAAGACTGAAAGAGGGGGAAAGCGTAGATGCGGCTACCGGACAAATTCTTCCTCCCCAGGAAGAAGAGAGGCATGGCGGTGGATTTTCTGCAATTGGCTTGGTCATCCTTCTTGTCCTCGCAGGCTTGGCTGTGGTCATCTTCCGTCGCCGGTCTCGGAAGAAAAAGGCCTCGGCAGAGGAGCTGAAGATCAATGAAGACTAGAGATCTGATGACCATGGCCTGGAGGAACCTCCTTCGGAGGAAGTCTCGGGCCTTTCTCACGATTTTCTCCGTGGTCATCGGCATCTTTTCCATCATCCTCATGCTCTCCTTTGGCTATGGAATCCAGATTTCCCAGGAGAACTTCCTGAATGAAATGGTCTCTTTCAATTCCATCTCCCTCTATCCTTCCAGGGATTCTTCCGGCAGACAAAGCAAGGGAAAGATCAACAAGAAAGTCCTGGACTCCATCAATAAAGACCCCCGTGTAGATGTGGTCTTAGGGAAAATCTCCCTGTCCAGTCAATTAAAGACCAATAAAAAAGGGATGGAGATATTCGGCAGTCTGTATGGTGTGGATTTCCAGGCATTGGGCAGACAAGGAGTTAAGCTGGATAACGGTCGTCCCCTTTCATCGGTAAAAAAGAATGCATTCGTGATCGACTCCAATATTCGGGTGATGGACATCAGTAAACTCGCCCAGAGATCAATAGCGGGAGCAGAGGTGAAGGATTTTTCCTGGGAGAGGGCTCGCTTTTTCATCCCTACTTCCATGAATGAAAATCCCTTAGAAGCCTATACAGGGGGAGGATCGGATAAGGTGACCGTTTCCTATGGAGGTCGTTTGGATTCTACATCAAAACTGGGGTCGAGTGCGGGCATCCCCTCCATCTATGTTGATCTCGAACTGGCGGAGACCATCCAGAAAAAATGGGATAAGTCATCTTCAATGACATCTTCCTTAGGAGAAATTTCCGGGATAAGGTCAAGGACTGGAGGAGACGGGCCTTCGACTGACCAATACTCCGAAGCTACCGTTATCGCAAAAAATATTGATGATGTGGAGTCTTTGACGGAGGATCTCAAGGACAGGTATAATCTCACCGTCTTTTCCATGAAGGAGGGCCTGGAACAGGCACAACAAGGCATGCTGGTCCTCCAGGTGGTTCTCGGAGCAATCGGCGGCGTTGCCCTCTTTGTCGCCGCCATCGGCATTGCCAATACCATGCTCATGTCGATCCAGGAACGGACCAAGGAAATCGGGGTGATGAAGGTCATCGGAGCCCAGGTGGGAGATGTGCGGAAACTCTTTCTTCTCGAAGCTGCCCTCATTGGTATCATTGGTGGAATTATTGGCATCCTGGTCACTCTTCTGGTCTCCAGCCTGGCCAACCACTTATTTATCAACTTTGCCATTTCTCAAGGGGCAAACCTGGATCTGGACAGCGGCCAATTCCTGGGTATTTCTTATATCCCGGTATGGCTTCCCTTCATGGCGGTTATTTTCTCCGCCATTGTCGGCCTTCTTGCCGGCTATCTCCCTGCCCGTCGTGCAACCAACATTTCCGCGATTGAAGCCATCCGAACTGAATAAGTTTTTTCTCCTCTTATAAGTAGCATTTGAAAAGGAGTTGCCATGGAAGAAACGTTTTATTCCATTCCCTTATCCGGCCTGACAAGGAAAACAGGGATTGAAGGTCTTCGTCTTGCTCTGTTAGCTGATTTTCACCTGGCCGACCTCAATCCGGTTTTGGCTTCTCTCCGAAAGGAAGCCCCCGACCTCATCCTCATGGCCGGGGATTTTCTTTTGGGCCGACGTCTGACCCGGTCGGATGTTCATCGTCAGATGGATGATTCTGTCCTTCCGTTTTTGTCCCAGGCTGCGGTCATCGCTCCCTCCTTCTGTTCTTTGGGTAACCACGACCGCTACCTTGAGGCCGAGGACCTGGAAAAAATGGAAGGCCGGGGTGTCCGGGTTCTTGACAATGCCTATGTTCGAAGGGGAGGTCTGGTCATTGGAGGTCTGACCTCCGGTCGAACCCTGACCTACCGGAAGGATCGGGCGGCAGTGGAGGAAAAAGAAAAATCCCCCATGTACGGCAAGCTTTATTTTTTCAAACGCTTCCTCATTCGACCGGACGATGAACCCCGGCCGGACCTCTCCTGGTTGGAGGCTTTTGAAAAGGAGGAGGGCCTAAAAATTCTCCTCTCTCACCATCCTGAATATTGGGCGGAGGAACTTGCCGACCATCCCATCGACCTCACCCTGTCCGGCCATGCCCATGGGGGCCAGTTTCGTTTCCCCTGGAAAAGGAGGAAGCGAGGTCTCTTCGCTCCCGGCCAGGGCTTTTTCCCTCGCTACACGGAGGGGGTCCACCATGGATCCCATGGAGCCCTGGTCGTCAGCCGGGGACTGGCCAATACAGCGGGTTGGATTCCTCGTTTGGGAAATCCTACGGAAGTGGTCTATCTTGAATTGGTTAGCGAGTTATCAAGGTGATGTTTTTCTATATTGGGGCCTTGTTCTCGTCATAGTAGTGGTGATTTTCAATTTTTTGCAAACCACCACTATAAATTTAGGGGCATCATAGTGTTGGTTCCTCGATTTTTGGCGAATCACCACTATTTTGGACCGAAAATAGTAGTGTTGGTTTCTTAATTTTCGGCTAACCACCACTATTTCGGATCAAAAACAGTAGTGTTGGTTTTTCAATTTTCGAGTAACCACCACTATTTTGGGCCGAAAACACTAGTGTTGGTTACTCAATTTTCAGCGAACCACCACTATTTTATGGTCGAAGTCTGCACTTTCATCTGCGCAATAGGATAAGGAGCGGAAATCCCCAGTAAAACAAAACCGCCGAAGGGACTTGGTGACAAGCCTCCTCGGCGGTTTTGCTCTTATAGGGTTTCTATCGATGGAGATGGCGGGAATCGAACCCGCGTCCAGAAACTCATTCAAAAGAACTTCTACGAGCGTAGTTTATTGAATTTGATTCCCGGGTGGCTAAGCCAATAAACAAGCCAAAACACCCGGTAGCTTCATTGATCCAACTTGTGGGCAAAGCTTAGCACAAGAAGTTTCCCGACATGGTTGAGGCCAGTCCGTATGTTACGGGTCCATCCGGAGGGCCGGCTGCTTTTAACTAAGCAGCGTAAGCTAATTCGTTATCGTTAGCAGTTAAATTTAGTTGCCTTTTTAACGTCAACTGCCTGACGGCTCGCTTATCTTTCTTCAAAATCCCTGTCGAAACCAGGGCATCCCCGTAAAGCAAATCGGGTCAAATTCCCGACCCTTCCTTTCCATTGTAATGGATTTATGGTTATTATAACAGAGAATCGTGTGCAGATTGCAAAGAAAGGAATACTATGGCTAAAAAAGAAAAAACCAATGCCTGTCGCCTATTGGACCAAAAGAAGATTCCTTATGATCTTCATCCCTATTATGACAGTGGAGCGGTTGGCGGAGAAGAAGTAGCCTCCATCCTGGGCGAAAACCCCGATCGTGTTTTTAAGACTCTGGTTCTTGTGGGCAAGTCCAAGGAACATTATGTTTTGGTCATTCCTTCCAATGAGAATGTGGATTTGAAGAAGGCAGCCAAGGTATTAGGAGAGAAGTCCATCCAAATGATTCCCCAGAAGGACCTTGAACCTCTGACCGGCTATATCCATGGGGGCTGTTCACCGCTCGGCATGAAAAAGATCTTTTCCACCTACTTTCAGGAAGAAGCGGTCAATTATCCGACAATTTATCTCTCCGCCGGTCGGGTAGGTCTTCAGATGGAAGTGTCCATACAAGATTTGAAAAAGGTCCTCAACTACCGCCTGGCCGACCTTGTTGCCAAAGAGTAAGTCACTTTTCCCCGGATCTTGATCTCCCCTTCATAGGATTAACCGACTAAGGCCAGGATGTTTGGGTAAAAAATAACTAGATATACACTCATCATGTTAAGTCTAAAAAGTTTTTACCGGATTAATTTTTCTGAATCTGAGGAAATGGAGTTTACGTTTTGAGGGGCATAAAACGAGCAATCGATTCCGGTTTATCTTCCTGTCAAGAAAAGGAAGTGAGGAAAAGGAAAGGGAAGGACCCTTGGCCAAGATTTTTGGTCAGCTTTTGCCTATTCCTTCTCATTTTCTCCCTTTCCGTCTGCCGAAATAATGAAAAGTCCAGTAATAAGGAGCCTTCTTATCCCGGAATCCCCCAAGTCATTTTATATGGAGGCACTCTTAGAGAAGGCGAGGAATATAGTCGGTTAGAAGATGTAGCTTTATACGTCCGCCAATACGGTGAACTTCCTCCCAACTACATCAAAAAGGGAGAAGCCATGGCCGGTCGTTGGAAAACTTTTGATGCACCCGGGGCCATCATTGGCGGAAACACTTTTGGAAATCGGGAAGGGCTGCTGCCCAAGAAGAAGGGAAGAATCTACTATGAGGCCGACATTATGGCCGGCTATACGAACCACAGGGGTCCTGAGCGTTTGATCTATTCCAATGATGGCTTAATTTTTTATACTGAAGATCATTACGATCATTTCGTTCAAGTCATCCCCAAAGAAAGGAGCCCAAAATGAAACGATATGTCCTGTGTGGAAAGTACTTTCAGGACCGGGAAAGTGCCTTCCGCTATATGAAAGAAATCTTTGGATTTCCAGGGTATGCGGGTCATAATTTAGATGCCCTTTGGGACCTTCTTCGAGATGAACCTGACCGAGACATTGAAATTACCCAAGCCCGTTTCATCGTTCGCCAAATGGGTGACTACGGAATCTCTCTACTCGATCTATTTGGCGACCTTCAAGCGATTGAAGGCTTTAATATTCATATTTATTGGTAAAAAGGAGACGTGTGTTGATGAAAGATAGCGATATTTATCGAGGCCTTTACCGAAAGGAAGGGAAGGGGGAAAAAACCTCTACCGGGACCCTGCGCAAGCTTATCCTCGCCCTCATCACCTTTTCTCTGGTTTTTTTGGTCGTTTTCTCGGTAGGACCTTTTCAAGGCGGAAAAGGCACGGTAAAGGCTCCGGCAGGTCCTCAGGAGAAAGGCCCCATTGAAGAGGCTCACCCCGGTTCGGAGAATTGGCCTTCCGGAAATGATAATGCTCTTTTTCCCAAGCAGGAGGAAGAAAAGGGATCGATTATCCGGGTTAAAGCAACCGGAGATATTATGCACCACATTGAGCAGGCCCAACGGATTGACGGAGATTTGGAAGAAGCCAAACGTGAGTTTGCTCTTATCGCTGATTATCTTTGTGATGCCGATCTGACTTTGGCTAATTTTGAATCCTCCCATGATTCCGATAAACCCGCCTCCGGCTACCCCATGTTCAACACCCCCGCCACCATCTTTCCCGCCATGAAAGATGCCGGCTTCGACGTCCTCTCCACCGTCAATAACCATACTCTGGATATGCGGTTGACCGGGGTGGACCAGGTCCTGGACCTCATGCGGGAAAATGGCCTGATCCCGGTGGGGACCCGGAAGGAAGGGGAGAAGGATCGCTTCATCATCATGGAAGTGAATGGGGTTAAGATCGGGATTCTCGCCTATTCCTACGGCTTTAACGGGATTGAAAAAGCCTACGACAAGGCCCTCCTGGATGAACGACTGAACTTCATGGAATCTGACCGGATCAAGGAGGATATCGAGGCCTGCAAGGCCCAGGGAGTCGACTTCATCATCGGGTCCATCCACAACGGGATTGAATACCAGACCCGGGAAACCCAGGCCATGCGGGAGAACTATAGGCAGTATGCCGAATGGGGGATGGATGCCATCATCGGAAACCACCCCCATGTAGTGGGCCCTTTTGAGACCTACCGGGCCCAGGATGGCCGGGACTGCTTTATTATTTACGCCTGCGGGAATTTCATCTCCCAGCAGCGTTATGAGGTCTTCGATGACTACCGGGTGGAGCATGGGGTCGTGGTCGATATGGCCATCGAAAAAAAAGGAAGGGACCATGCCCGACTGGTGTCCGTGGACTTTGCTCCTCTTTGGGTTCGACTGACCCGGGATGACAAGGGCTTAAACTACCAAACCCTCTCGGTGGAGGACTATCTTAAGAATCCGGATAAGAAGGCCCAACTCAGCGACAACGAAGTCAAGCGGGTGGAAGAAGCCCGGCGGGAGGTCTATGAGACCCTCTATTCCAAGGAACTACCTGAGACAGAGATCAAGGTCATGGAGAATCCCTTGGGTGAGAAATAAAACGTTTTTTTAATGCTATAATTGCCCTATAACCATTGAGGAGGTGATTGTTGGGTACCATTTTGTTGAAGCGAAGAGACCAGTGTCATATGAATGGAGGAGAAAATGATTAAGGAGAATAAAAATTACCGGGGGTATTGCTTTTACTAGCCTCCATAGTATTTTTGCTGGGATTATTGATCACGAAACCAAGTGCCCAAGCAAGAGAAGGGGAAACTTCTGATCCCCAAAAGATTGTTTCCATTAATGAAGAAGGCTATGTTGAAATCCTCGTTAAGACTTATATGAAAGATTTTGAAGACGGGGAACTTCTTTCCTTTCCTGAGAAAGAATTTATCAATGAATCCTACATTGAAATTCCAGGGATCCCCTTTCCCATTCAGCTTCACAGTTTTAAGGACTTTACAGGTGATGGGCAACCCCTCTCAGGCTTTTGGAATGATGAAAATGCTGAAACCAGGATTCCCATTCGGCCGGGAAGTGAAGGTGAATCTCTATTAGAAATTGCTAAAGCCATGAAGACTCGCACATGGAGTCTATCGGTAAATCAACCAACCAGCCATTTCAAGAAAAGGCATATTGATTATGATAACACCTGGTATCAGATTGATTTCACCTTGTCCGATGATTACAGTCAAATTGAGTCCTATAAACTCTATACGATGGATCTTGAAAACAGTAAACTGATTCCTTTCGATTCCGATGAATTATCTTTTCACAACACGATGAAAACCGTCTCTCTTGAATTTGAAGGAAAGGTATCCGTAAAATCGAGCGTGGAAGGCGTAGAAATTGATTTAACAGGTCGTGAATTTGAATTTCTTCTCTTAAATGACAAAAATGAAGAGATCGGTCGAGCAAAAAGCCAGGCTGATGGGAGCATCATTTTTCCAAAGGTGAAGTTTTCTGATGAAAACCCTCATCAATTTACGGTAAAACAGGTCACAAATACGATGAACCCCGCTATTCAGTATGATGATTCCAGCTTTACTTTTACCGTCCAGGCTAAGCAAGCCCACACCAATGACTTTAAGGCTTTAGAAATTAAACCTTATAAAATATTTAAGGACAATGAAGAGGTGGAAGAAATCTCCTTCACCAATATTATTAACCAGGCTAAGGTTACTTTTGATCCTAACGGTGGAAGCGGAAAAATGAAGGAGACAATTGTAGATGTCGGATCAACATATAAGCTTCCTCAATCCGACTTTACACCGCCTGCAAATAAGGAATTCAAGTCCTGGAAGGTTAAGGACCGGGAATATCAGGTTGGGGATAGCCTCGTCATCAATTCCGATACTTCCGTTCAAGCGGTTTGGTTGAATAAGGAAAAACCGAATCCTCCCGTTAAGCCTTCAGATAAGGACAATGTTGGTGGGGAGGACCGGATTGATACGGCGATTAAAGTATCCGAGCGTTATTTTACCAAGGCAGATTTTGTGGTGATCGCCAGAAGCGATGATTTTCCGGATGCATTGACGGCAAGCGTCCTTGCAAAAGCGGTAAATGGTCCAATTCTTCTCACCAAAGGGGACTCCATCTCTCCGGATCTTGAAGAAGAATTAAAGAGACTGGGAATGAAAAAGATTTATATCGCAGGTGGAGATCAAGCGATTTCTGACCGTGTTGAACATCGGCTAAAGAAGCTGGCGGATGTTGAAAGGATTGGGGGAAGAGACCGCTACGAGACTTCCGTACTCATTGCAAGAAAAGTGGTCGAGCTGACCGGCAATAAGGGCAAGGCCACGGTAACTACCGGACAGGACTTTGCAGACGCCCTGTCGATCAGTCCTTATGCGGCAAAAATGGGCTATCCTATCCTTCTTGTAAAAGGGGATTTTGTGCCTGAAGTTGTAAAAACAGCCGCTGAAGAACTGGGAAAACAAGGCGTGTTTATTCTGGGGGGTGAAAAAGCTGTTTCCGATCATTTGAAGAAAGATTTGCCTCCGGTTTTGTTGAGAATTGGAGGGGAAGATCGGTATGAGACATCAGCACTAATCGCCGAACGTCTATTTGGAGATTCAAAGAAAGCTTTCCTTGCTTCCGGTCAGGTATTTTCTGATGCCTTAGTCATTGGGCCTGTTGCAGCAAGTGAAAACGGACCGGTTCTTTTGACAAAGAAAAGCAGTTTACCAAGGGTGATGAAGAACCATATGGAAAAGGCAAACTATCAAAAGATCGTGATCATCGGTCTTGAAGACGCCATCCAGCCCAGTGTCAGGAAAGAACTTCCCTAAGATTTGGTTTATACAGAATTGTGAAAAAAGCCCCTTCCTCGATTTGTATTATCCGGGGAAGGGGCTTTTGTTTGCTGAGGGCGGATAATTATTCCTTCACCGGTTCCATAGTCGGGTCAACAACCGCTTTTGTAAACGCTGGCAGGCGAGTCAAGAGGAGCATGACAGGAAGACCGATCAGGGCAACGATAACAAATTCGGAGAGGGCGATAGTCCCATAGGTCTCCATGAATAGAGAGGGAGGGATTTCGCCGATGATGGTTAACTCGCCGGCAATGATGAAAGAAAAGAGGGCAGGTCCAAGTGAAGCAAGATATTTCGAAGACATTTTGGCCATGAAAAGGACAGCGACCAAGGTATGGAAGCTACCAAAGAAAACATCAATCAGGCCCAAGGGAGAACCGAGATTGGATAGGAAACATCCCAGAGTCAGGCCGATAGCGTTTTTGGGATCCAGGAAAGCCAGCCAAGTGAGGATTTCACTATAGCGAAACTGGATGGGGCCATAGGCAAAGCCCTGGGCGGTGTAGGTGAGGACGGTGTAAGCGGCGGCAATCAGTGCCTGGCGAGCCAAGAGTTTGGCTGAAAAATGAAATTTTTGCATAATTATACTCCTTGATTTTTTAAGTGGGTGCCAAGTAAACACTTTGAAACGATAGTAAAACGCTGTTTATTGTACACGAAAAAAAAGCGAGGAGCAAGGCGGTTCCATGGGGAAAGGAGGAGGGGAATCTGTTAAAATGGAGAAAGAACGGAGGGAAAGCGATGAAGAAAATTCTAGGTATAGATATTGGTGGAACAACGGTAAAAATGGGCCTTTTTTCTTTGGATGGAGCCAAGAGGAAGGAAGGCGTTTTTCGTTCCTCCCGGGAAGTCAGCCCGGAGGACTTTCTACAAGGGCTGGCTAAGGAAGCTCGACGGCTGGTGGAAAGTGATGGAGACCTTGACGATCTTAAGGGGATAGGGATCGGGATCCCCGGGCCCGTTGAAAACCAGAAGGTCGTAACCAATGTGGTCAATTTGGGCTGGGGTAAAGTTCCCGTTGTTGACATCCTCCAAGCTTATTTTCATTGTCCCATTGTATTGGATAATGATGCCAATGTTGCGGCTATGGGTGAACTTTGGCAGGGGGCAGGATCCCATGTCCGATCCATGATCCTGGTTACCCTGGGAACCGGGATCGGGGGAGGAGTCATCATCGACGGTAAGTTGGTCCAGGGAGCTCATGGAGCCGGAGGAGAGGTCGGCCACATCCCCTTCCTTGACCATGACTTGAAGAAGGAGTGCGGGTGTGGGGGCTACCGGTGTTTAGAGCTGGTGGCCTCAGCCAGCGGAATCATCCGACGGACCAGAGAAGCTCTGGAAGAGGGAAAAATCCCCTCCCGGTTGGGGCGAGTCAGGAACCTCAATGCCAAACATATCCTGGATGCGGCCAAGGCAGGGGATCCTTTAGCTCAGCACATTGTCGAAGAGACCGGGGAATATCTGGGACGTGGATTGGCTATCATCTCTTCGGTTCTGGATCCGGAAGAAATCGTCATTGGCGGAGGGGTATCTGAAGCAGGGGATATTTTCCTTGACCCGGTCAGAGCCCGCTACCGCCACTATGCCTTTAAGGAGTTGAAAGAAACCCCAATTGTCAAGGCCAGCCTGGGTAACCAGGCGGGGATGATCGGAGCAGCTCGTTTGGTTCTCGACCTGGCCTGGGAGGCAGAGATTTGAACCCCCTTCGTGTCCACCTCTCCCGACACCCTGATTCTGCTGCCGCTTCCCTCTACCGATCCATAGGAAAATGGCTGAAGAATAAGGACAACAAGGCCATCCTCCTGGTGCCTGACCAGTATACGGTGGAAGCGGAACAGGCTCTGTTTGATTTCTTTCATCGAGAAGTCCTCCTCCGCCTCCAGGTAAAATCCTTTTCTTCCCTGGCTCGTGATATTTTTGAAAAGGGTCAGGGTCGGAAAGACCCTATGCTTTCCGGGGATGGACAAAAGATGGTCCTCCGTCTTCTTCTGGAAGAAGGAGAGGAATGGAAGGTTTTTAACAGGGAAGTGAGGGGGCCGGGATTTCTAAGCCTATTGGCCGACCAAATTCGAGAGTTTAAGGAATATGGAATTGGGCCTGATGACCTGGTATCCATGGCGGAGACCATGGACGTTGATTCCCTTTCCCGGGAAAAACTCCTGGAGACGGCCCGGATGATGGTTTCTTATGAAGGATCCCTGGCCGGACGTTTGGATGATGAGGATGACCGTCTTCGCAAGGCCTTTCGCCAGGTCAGTGAAGGGAAAAAACGAGGGGAGTCCTTTTTCTCCAGGACCGGTTTTTTTTTCGAGCACTTCCATTCCCTGTCTAAAACGGAACTCTATGCCCTGGAATCCCTACTAAGCCTTGGACCTGTCGACATCTCCATGCTTCTGGATGTCGATTTGGCTCGGGAGCTCCTGCGGGCGGATGATCGGACTCCGGAACAAGCTCTTTCTGCCGGTCTGGATCGTCTTGCCCCTGATGCCGGGGCCTTTGCTCTTTCCCTCCACTTTTTGGACAAGGTTAAGGGCTTGGCACAGGATAGGGGTGGCAGGGTGGAGGTCATCCCGGCCCAGGATGACCCCGATGACCCTTTTGGCCACCTGGCCTCTTCCGTTTTTTCCTATCGGACGCTTGCTCTTCCTAATCAGGAATTTCCCCTGACTTTGAGAGAATATCGAAAGACAGAGAGCGAGGTCGATGGTCTGGTTCTGGAAATCCGTAAGTTGGTCCTGGGCCATGGAGTCCGGTATAAGGACATCCAGGTCATTCTCATGGACCAGGAGGAATATCGGGGCTTTCTCCGGGAAAAGCTGGACGGTGAAAATATTCCTTTTTTTGATGACGACCAGCGGCCGGTCCACTTCCACCCCCTGATGAAACTCCTCGAGGCCGGCTTGGAGGTGGTGGAAAAGGGACCCACAGTTTCGGCCTACCTCCAGCTCTTGAAATCAGGCATGTTGGGATTATCCGACAGAGAAATTGAGATTTATCAATCCTACATTACACAACGAAAAATCATGGGCCGGACCCTGGACCGCGAAGACTTCTTCACCATGGACCCGGTTTTTTACCGTGCCCTGATCGAAAGAGGGCAGGAAGAGGAAGCTAGCCGCTTGGCTGATCATACCCTGGTTGCCCGATCCGTTCAGGAAAAAATCAAGTCGGTCTTGGCCGTCCTTTGTGCGGGAAAAGACAAGGCTCCCATTCGGGAAAGAGCGAAAAAGGTTTATCTTTTTTTGTCGCAGAACCTCATTAAGACCTCCTTTCTGAACTATGGTAAAACCTTGGAGGAAGCAGGAAACCGGGACGCTCTGGAGGTTCACCTCCAGCTTTGGGACCAGGTTATGGACCTTTTGAATTCCACGGTTACCATTGGGGGTGACCGGGAGGTTTCTGCCTCTGTCTATATCAAAATCCTGGAAGAAGGCCTGTCAGATATGAAGTTGGGGGTTATCCCTCCCTACCAGGACCAGGTGGTCATCTCCAGCTTGACCCGGTCCAGGGTCCGGACCCGGCCCTATGTCTTTATGCTGGGGGTTAACGATAGGAACCTACCCCAGGCATCACCGACCCAAGGACTTTTTACTCCCCTCGAGAAGGAGTCCTTCCGGGAAAGAGGGTTTTTCCTCCCCTCCATGCCGGACTTCCGGGCGGAGGAGGAAAGGTTGAACTTCTATTCGGCTCTCCGAAAGGTAGGAAGCCGTCTCTACGTTTTTACCGCCAAGCTCAACCGGGGAAATGAAAGCCTGAGACCCTCCTACTGGATGCAGAGCCTGGCCCGGTCCGCCGGAAAAAAAATTGACTTTATATCGGACTTCAGTCTTGAAGATTCCCTTTATTCCCGAACCCTCCGTTTAGCCCTCCTCCCTGATGCCCTTCGGGGGGAGGACTCGGCTACAGAGGATGAAAAGAAGAAGGAGAACAAGGATCGAGCAAGAAAAATATTTACTCTCCTGGACCGGACCTCCTGGCCCCGGGATCGGGACCTAATCGACCGGGCCCTCCACTATACCAATAACCGGCCTCCTCTTTGCGAAGAAGTCCGTTCCTCCCTCTTTTCCGGAGATCGTGTTATTTCCGCTACCGGTCTGGAAACTTATGCCGCCTGCCCCTACCAGTCCTTTGTCCGGTCCATCCTTCGGGTTAAAGAGCCTCGGAGTTTGGAATTTGATGCTTTGGACCTGGGCAACCTCCTTCATGATAGCCTATCCGGCTGGTCTGCCTTTCTAGCCAATCATTTGGAGGAATTGGATGGCTTAACGGAAGAGGTCTCCTTCAATAGGGCCTTGGAGGCCTATCGAGAGACCCAAATTGGCCTTCTTGACCGAATCAAGAGAGAAGATCCCAAAAATGCCTACCTTTTGACCTTGACGGAAAAAAGCTTGATGGATAGCCATAAACAGGTTTTCCACCAGGTCAAGGGGGCCCATCTCGCCGCCCTCCGCCATGAGCTTTCCTTTGGACCGGGGAGGACTTTCCCGGGCCTTCTGATTGGCAGGACTTCGAAGGGTGAAACCAGCCTCCTCCAGGGCAGGATCGACCGGGTGGATGAGGTTCTGGTCGGGGAAGGACAAGACCGAGAACTTTTCCGCCAGGTCATCGACTATAAGACCGGAAACAAGCCCTTTGATCTAACCCGTCTCCTCTATGGTCTGGATCTCCAGCTCGCTCTTTACTTAAAGGCAGTCACCCAAAAGGCCAAACCCTTCGGCTTCTTCTACATGAGCCTAAGGCCGGAGGACATCATCAAGGTGGGGGATGCTAAAAGCCTGGACCGGTACATCAAAGATAAGGGGAGGAATTTCCTGGGCAGCCTCCGCCTGGACGGGATCCTGGTGGATGAGGATTCCGCCTTCCGGGCCATGGACAGCCGCATGGTGGAAAAGAAGACCACCAAGCAAAGCGAGATTTATAAGCTGGGGTCTTCCCAGGCCACCCTCCACCAAATGGAGAACGGAAGCTTTGAAAAAGTGGAAGGAAGTTCCTCTGTCCAAGCCCGGCTATTTACCGCCGACCAGATGGACCGACTTTTGGACCAGGTCCTCCTTAAGGCCGGCCAACTTGATCAAGACCGCAGGTCAGGAAAGATCGACATTGCCCCCTACCGGACAGTGACCAAGCAGACCCCCTGTGCCTACTGCAACTACCGGTCCATATGTAAATTTGAGCCTCGCGGCCAGTTTGGTCGTTTCCGGACTATGGAGACCGTCCCAATTAACGAATGGAAAGGAAGGGTGGAATGACCCAAGTCCAATTCACGGAGGAGCAAAAGAAGGTGGTGGAGGAGAGAGACAGAAACCTCCTCGTCTCCGCCCAGGCCGGGGCGGGGAAGACAGCTGTCCTTGTAGAGCGGGTTATCCGGGAAATCCTGGAAGACGACCGGTCCCTGAAAAACATGCTCATCGTGACCTTTACCAACAAGGCGGCCAACTCTCTGAAAGAAAAAATTCGAGAAGCCCTGACCGGAGCCCTAGGGGCAGATCGGGAACCACCTCTTTCTCCGGAAGCCCGCTACCGGCTCTTTGACCAGGTCAACAGCCTGGCCTCCGCCAATATCCAAACCCTTCATGCCTTTTGTTACGAGAAAATTCAGGAGAATTTCGACCGATTGGGTATGGATCCGGGGGTCCACATCATTGAAGCCAAGGCCCTGGCCGAGCTCAAAAACCAAGCCATGGATGAGCTTATGGATACCGTCTATACAGAGAGGGATCCCGAGGTCATGGCCTTCATCGAGGCCTATGGTTTGTCCAACCGCAGAAGCGATGACCCCCTCCGAACCATGGTGGACCGTCTGGTTGCCTGTATGGACCAGGTCAGCAATCCTGAGGAGTGGGTCATGGACAGGGTCAACCGGGTTGGAAGCCCTGATGATGTCGAAGAGAGCTTTCAAGCGTATAAAGCTTTGGTGGTACTTCCTCTCCTCACTGCTTTTGTTAAGGAATATGAGGTATTTTTGGATCGGGCTGAGGAGGAACTGGGGGCTGTCGACCCCGGTCTTGGCCGAGCCTATGTAGAGGCCCTGGAAGAGGAGCCGGTCTATTATGAGGAGGCGGTTCTCGCTTATTTTTCCGGGGATCCCTCTCTCATTCAAAGCCCGCCAAGCTTTAAAGCCCTGACCGTATCGAAAAAATACGGAGAAGAGGCCGTGGCCATCAAAGATAGGTTCAAGAAAAACCGGGACCTCCTTCGCCGGCGTAAGGAAGAACTACTAACAGCGGTAAAAAAAGCCGACCGGGAGGCCCTGGCTCAAGAGGGGGAGAGAATAAAGACCTCCCTGACCATCCTGGTTGACCTGGCTCTGGACTACAAGTCCCGCCTCCAAGCCCTGAAAAAAGAAAATCGAGCCATCTCCTTTGACGATATGGAACACCTCATGGTCCGCCTCCTTGACATGGAGGACCTACGGAAGGATTTTCAAGATCGCTACCAATCCATCTATTTTGATGAGTATCAGGATGCCTCCGACCTTCAGAACATTATCATCGAAAAACTGGCCGGAGATCGGGGAAGGCTCTTTTTTGTGGGAGACATCAAGCAGTCTATCTACGCCTTCCGCAAGGCCCAACCCCAAAACTTCATCGATCGGATGGAGGCCTATGAGGACGAAAGAGATGACCGGTCACTCGCCCTATTTCTGACTTATAACTTCCGGTCGGAGAAGAATGTTCTGGACTTTATCAATGCCGTCTTCGACCCCCTCATGGTCCCCGAACGGGGGGAGGTCCTCTACCGGTCGCCGGGACAGAGAGGGCGGGTCAACCTTCCCGCCCAGGAGAGGGCTCTGGAAGACCTGGAGAAAGGGGTCCTGCCCGGGCAGGTGGAGGTTGTCTTGTTGAACCAGGAAAAGGAGGAGGAAGGTGAGGAAGAAGCGGTCGCCGGAGAGGGGGAGGAGTATATCAATGAAAAGCCTGCCGGAGCCTTTTACCTTGCCCGGTGGATTAAAAATTATTTGGCAGAAAGCCCGGACCACAGCTACCGGGACATCACGGTCCTCTTCCGGAAGAATATTGCCAGCTTGAACTATGATTATGTCCTTCGTTATTTCGGGATTCCCACCCATACCGACCTGGGGTCCGTGGATATGGAGGCAACGGAGCTGGCCATCGCCCTCAACCTCCTCAAGGTCATTGACAATGCTCGGGAGGACCTCCCCCTTCTTTCCGCCCTATCTTCCTATGTAGGGGGCTGGTCGGATGATGACCTGGCCTCCGTCCGGATCTTCCATCCCCATGGATCTTTCTCCGAAGCCTTTTTTGCTCTTTTGGATGTTGAGGAAGTTGACGGTGACATGGACAAGACCGGTCTATCCTATGATGACCTCCGGAAGCAGGCCTTGGAATTTTGGTCCAGGATCCTTGCCTTCCGCAAGGCCCAGGACCTTATGCCCCTGGCGGACTTCGTAGCCTATGTCTTCCGGTCTTCGGGGTTCTACGACTATGTTCAGGCCATGGACCACGGAGGAGAGCGGAAAGAAAACCTCCATGTTCTTCTCCGCTACGCCGAGCTATATGAAGGGGAAGGTCGATCCGACCTGACCGGGATGATCCGCCGGCTTGAGGAAGAAACCGGATCCGGAGGGGAGGGAATGAATCCTGCCAATGACCTTTCCGAATCGGACAATGTTGTCCGTCTCATGACCATTCACGGATCCAAGGGCCTGGATGCTAAGGTGGTAGTCCTTGCTGACCTGGCCGCCCGTTTCCACGGGAAGTTAACCGAACCCTATTCCTTCTCCACCGAAGAAGGGCTGAGCCTGGCTGACCGCCGGGAGGACTCGGAGACCGGAAAGATCCTGGAAGGCCCGTCTATCCGCCTGGACCTGGACAAATCCCGCCAGTTGGACCGGGAGAGAGATGAGGAAGTCCGGATCTTTTATGTGGCCCTGACTCGTGCCATCTCCCGCCTGGTTCTGATCGGTGGAGGAAAGGACCTGGCGGATGCCTTCCTCCGCCCCCTGGCCCGCAATGGAGATGAGGTCCAATTTGAACTGGACCAGGGCAAGTCCTTCCAGGACTGGCTCATCACCCTACTCCGCCATGACCGGTCCGCCTGGACCCGGGCCCGGGGATCCATCGGTCAAGACCTGAAAAACCGGGTCATCCGACTCCCGGAAGGGTCCGCCTTTTCGGATGATCATCTTGAAGATGGCCGTCCCAAGGACGGATTTTCCCTGGTTATTGAAGAAGAAGGGGCCTACCGGCCATGGGATGGGGAGGTTTCTCAACCCTTGAAGAACCCACCACCGAAAGAAGGTAGTCAACAGGAAGGAATTTGGAAGCGGGCAGAAGAAGTCATGTCTTTTACCTATCCTGACTCTCGTGGCCGTATCCAACCCATTAAAAAATCAGTGACTGAACTGATTTCTCAGGAAGAGACAAGCCTTTTAAGCGGATGGAGACCCGGGGAGGGGAATACCGGGGAAGGGGATCTTTTATCCATTCCCGAATTTCTCCGAACAACGGGAAAAATTCAGGGGGCCGACTATGGTTCCATCGTCCATAATATCCTCCAAACTCTCCCCATCCGGCCTTATAGCCCGGAAGAATTGAAAGAAGAAATCAGGGGGCTTGTTGACCGGGCATATCTAACCGACGAGGAAGTGGCAGGCGTTGACCTTGACCAAGTCCTCGCCTTCTACCACTCCCCCTTGGGGAAACGCCTTTGGGCCATGGGCCCGGCTATCCACCGGGAAGAGGCCTTCACCCTCCGGATCAAAGAAAAAGACCTCCCTCCGGGACTTCGTCCAGGAGAAGGCCAATACGGTGAGGGAACCCTCACCATTGATGGTCGTATGGACTTGTTTGTCGATCTGGAAGAGACCGGTGAAGGAAAGACGGGTCTCCTTCTCCTGGATTTCAAAACCGATAGAGTCATGGTCAAAGACCGCTATATTGACCAAGTCAAGCTCTATGCCCTGGCCTTGGAGAAGGCTTTGGGCAAGCCGGTGGTCGAAGCCTACCTTTATTGGGTTCGTCATAGAAAGGCCGAGAGGTTAGACCTCACGAAATAATCCATCCCCCATTGGGAGAAATAACCTGGCCGGTGGTGGCCTCCGCTTCCTTGGAGGCAAAATGGTCCACCCAAAGGGCAACCTCCTCCGGCTCAACCATCCGGCCCAGAGGGATTTCAGAGAGAGCCACCTGGACGGATTCCTCATCCAGTTCTTCCATCATGGGGGTGTCCACCATTCCGGGGGCAATGCAGTTGCAGGTGATGCCGGAAAAGGCAAGCTCCCTGGCACAGGACTTGGTAAAGGCAATGATGGCTCCTTTTGTAGCCGCATAGAGGGATTCACAGGATGCCCCGACCATCCCCCAAACGGAGGAGATGTTGATGATCCGTCCCCACTTTCGGTCAACCATGTGGGGGATGGCCAGCTTAGTGGTGTAAAAGTAGCCATTAACGTTGATGGAGAAGACCCGGTCCCACTCCAGGGGGGAGATGTCCTGAACCATGCCATAGGTGGAGACACCGGCATTATTGACCAGGACATCTACTCCTCCAAAGGTCCTGTTAACTTGACTAAAAGCCTCGGAAAGCCCGTCAAAATCGGAGACATCGGTTTGAAGGAAGAGGCTATCGGATCCCTTTTCCCGGCAAAGGGCGGCCACTTCCCTAGCCTCTTCTTCGTGTTGCCGGTAAAGGAGGGCAATGTTTCGGCCCGGTCCCGCCATTCGGAGAGCAGTAGCTCGGCCAATTCCCCGGGATCCTCCGGTGATGAAAATTGTTTCTTTCTTCCTCGCATTGGACCCTATCATACTTGACCCAAGCCTCCTTTTTTTCATATTATTAACGATATTGAGTGTTAAAATAAAAACCAAGTATATTGAAGCTTTTGACTTTCGCTAAGCTTCATTTTATCTAAATTTTATCACAAGGAGGGCCCATGAAAAAAATATGGGGAAACCTGTTATTCGGTCTGGCTCGTTTCATCGACCTGGTCTTTGGAGGCCTGATTGGGGTATTGTCTGCAGCTGTCGGTTTGGTCGAAGGAATACGCCAGCTTTTCCTTCCCCTCCTCACCTGCTTTGGCTTTACCATTTTTTCCGGGGGGATTTTCCTTATTCCCTTTATCCACCCCGGTTTTTTAATTTTTATCATGGTCTTGGTCCTTTTTCCTTTTTTAGGGATGACCTTTGTCTCTTTTTTGGATTATGGACGCTATATATTCACCGAATACCTCTATGACCAAGCGGATTATTACCGCCTGGGTAAAGACTCTAAGAAGGATTTCTCTCACTATGGTCCGGCTTATCGGAGACAGAAGATGCGGGAGGAAGAAGAAGCCCGCCGTCGGGCACAAGAGGCTCAAAACGCTCGTTGGGAGGAGATTTTTAAGGAGTTTTACCGTCAAGCCGGTTACGGTGGACAGGGTTATGGACAGACCGGTGGGCAGGGCTATAGCCAGGGAGGGTATGAAGGCTACCAGAACAGCGAGCGACAGCAAGGAGCCTACAATCCCTTTGATGATTTTAAGAAAAAATACAAAGAGGCTTGCGATACCCTGGGCATTCCCTATGATACGGACGAATACCAAGCCAAGTTAGCCTACCGGAAATTGGCAAAGAAATACCACCCGGATATTAATAAGGAAGCCGGAGCAACGGAAAAATTCCAGAAAATCAACCAAGCCTATGAATTCCTTTCCAGGGAAAACATTGATCGCTATAAGCGAATGTAGGAGGGGCCATGTCCAGCAAAACCGTCCTGGAGAAATTTGCCGAGAATCAATTTAACAAGGAAAAAATGAGGGACTACTTGCCCAAACCGGTCTTTCTTGCCTGGCAGGAGGCCTGTGAAAAAGAGCGGCCCATCAATCGGGAGGTGGCAGATGCCATCGCTCATGCCATGAAAACCTGGGCTATCGAGCGAGGAGCCACCCATTTCTGCCACTGGTTCCAACCTCTGAATGGAAAGACGGCCGAGAAACATTCTTCCTTCCTCCAAAAGGGCGAGGATGGTCGACCCATGGACCGGTTTTCCGGAAAATCTCTGGTCCAAGGGGAGACTGATGGGTCTTCCTTTCCGAATGGGGGACTGAGAGACACTTTTGAAGCCCGGGGCTATACCTTCTGGGACATCACCTCCTATGCTTTTGTTCGAGGAAAGATTCTCTATATTCCCTCGGTTTTCATTTCTTATAACGGTCAGAAGCTGGACCTCAAGCTTCCGTTAATCAAGTCCATCCGGGCTCTGGACAAGGAAGCCTGTCGGGTGCTTAGGCTTATGGGCAAGGAAGTTGAGTTCGTCAAACCCATGTTAGGTTTGGAGCAGGAATACTTCCTCCTTGACCGGAAGGAGGCGGACAAGCGACCGGATATAAAATTTTGCAAGCGGGTTCTCTTCTCCTCCGACATTCCCAAGGGAGGGGAGTACGATCAGACCTATGCCGGGAGGATAAATCCCCGTGTGCAGGCATTTATGAATGATGTTAATGAAGAGTGTTGGAAGCTGGGGATCTATGCTGATATTGAGCATAATGAAGTGGGTCCCGGCCAATATGAATTTTCATCGACTTTTGATGAATCGGTCACTACTATCGACCAAAATATGCAGGTCATGGACATTCTGGAGAGGGTTGCCCTACAACATGATATGGTCTGTCTTCTTCATGAAAAGCCCTTTAGCGGCATGTCCGGATCCGGAAAGCACAACAACTTTTCCCTCCTGACCTCCACAGGCGACAACCTTTTTGACCCGGGCGACCACCAGCCGGAAGATCTCCAATTCTTAGTCTTTATTGCCGCTTTCATCATGGCCTGTGACCGTCATCAGGTTTTATTGCGGATGGTCTCTTCCTGTGAGGGCAATGACCACCGTCTAGGCGGATTTGAGGCTCCGCCGACCATTACATCAGTTTACCTTGGTGCTCCCCTCCACAGGCTCTTCATGAACCTGGTGGAAACGACGGATATTTCTCCTGTGGAGCTGACCACCTATATTGAGCCCATTATCAACCTGGCCGGCCAAAAGGTGGAGGCAACGGACAGGAACAGGACCATCCCTATTTCTTTTACCGGAAATAAGTTTGAATTTCGGATGTTGGGTTCTTCACAAAACGCCTCTTTCCTCAATACCGTGATTTACGCCGCCATGGCCCAGTCCCTTCGAGAAATCGGGGATGATTTGGAGAAAGCGGAGATTGGCTCCAATGAGGACCTCCACCGGGTAGTCCTGGAGATTGTTCATCATATTGCCCTTGACCATGCCCGTATCCTTTTCGATGGGGATGCTTACACAGAAGCCTGGGTGGAAGAAGCGGATAAGCGTAAGCTCTACCGGTCCGACAACTATATCGATACTGTTCCCATTTTAACTGACCCACAGACTGTGGATCTGTTAGAACCCTTTGACATCCTGAATCGGGTTGAGCTTCAGGCTCGTCAGGACATCCTCATGAGTGAATTTATCCACCTGGTTAAGATTCAAGCCCGGATTTTAACACGGATGGCTTCTCAAAAGATTTATCCAGCTTTGGCTGATTACCAGTTGATCTTAGATCAATTAGTTTCAGGGGAGAGAGTGACATCCGCCAATAGGAGGTCAGACCTGAATGCCCAATTTATGGACCGGATTGACGCTCTAACCTTGGACTTGGAAAATTTGACGAATGAAATTATTCAGGAAGAGTCAAACGAAAAGATTTGCCGGGATATGGTTGAGATTCTCCGCCCCAAAATGGATGAGCTTGTCCATCTCTTAGAGAAGGTTGAACTCAATACGCCCTATCTGGTCTATCCCTATCCCGGGGAAGAGGACCTGGTTGTTCAGTAAGACGATAAAAGCTTTGTTAAGTGAAAAGAAAGGAAGTCATTATGGACTATCGTCGTTTCGGAAAGACCCTGGTTTGTCGAATTGACCGGGGAGAAGAGGTTATCGCCTGTTTGGAGGAAATTGCGAAAAAGGAAAATATCACCATGGCCGATATTCGGGGAATTGGGGCAACCAATGATGTCCGCCTGGGAGCTTTTTCTTTAGAGGATATGACCTTTAAGGAGCACCATTTCACCTTTTCTGCAGAAATTCTTTCCCTTCTGGGGAGCATTACCACTAAGGACGGGGAATTTTACCCCCACCTCCATATCAGCGTCTGCAATGAACAAGGGGAGTGCTTCGGTGGTCATGTGAAAGAGGTTTATATTTCCGTAACCTGTGAACTCTTCATTACTGAACACGATGGAAAAGTTGACCGAAAAATGGATCCGGTTACAGGGATTAATATTTTTGACTTTGATATTTGACAAGTTGCCTTTTGGCGTGTATCATGTTTAACGGCCTTGAAAAAGGGAGGTCAAAAAACAGGATTTTATAAAATAATTTCAAGTTTACCTTGACAAGACCTTTTTGAAGTGCTAGATTATATTGGTCACCTCGAGTGACGCGATCTTTTCAAACAGAATAGCAATCAATGAACTTGAGTATCACATTCAATGTAACTATTGATTTTTCGAGTCAGAATATGACTCTCGAATTTATTTGAGAGTTTGATCCTGGCTCAGGATTAACGCTGGCGGCGTGCATAACACATGCATGTTGAACGAGAATCTTTTTAACGGATCCTTAGGGAGAAGATAGAAAGAGGACAGTAGCGGATGGGTGAGTAACACGTAAGGAACCTGCCACGCACAGGGGGATAGCAGCCGGAAACGACTATTAATACCCCATGACACCTCATTTTCGCATGAAAGAGAGGTCAAAGATTTATCGGTGTGTGATGGCCTTGCGTCTGATTAGCTGGTTGGTAGGGTAACGGCCTACCAAGGCGATGATCAGTAGCCGGCTTGAGAGAGTGTACGGCCACATTGGGACTGAGACACGGCCCAGACTCCTACGGGAGGCAGCAGTGGGGAATTTTGCACAATGGAGGAAACTCTGATGCAGCGACGCCGCGTGAACGAAGAAGGTCTTCGGATTGTAAAGTTCTGTCCTGGACGAAGATAATGACGGTAATCCAGGAGGAAGCCCCGGCTAACTACGTGCCAGCAGCCGCGGTAATACGTAGGGGGCGAGCGTTGTCCGGAATGATTGGGTGTAAAGGGTACGCAGGCGGCCTATTAAGTTTGACGTGAAAGCCCGGGGCTCAACCTCGGCAAGCGTTGAAAACTGGTAGGCTTGAATAGTGGAAGGGACAGTGGAATTCCTAGTGTAGCGGTGAAATGCGTAGAGATTAGGAAGAATACCGATGGCGAAAGCAACTGTCTGGACACATATTGACGCTGAGGTACGAAAGCGTGGGGAGCAAACAGGATTAGATACCCTGGTAGTCCACGCCGTAAACGCTGAGTGCTAGGTGTCGGGGGTCAAACCTCGGTGCCGCCGTTAACACATTAAGCACTCCACCTGGGGAGTACGCACGCAAGTGTGAAACTCAAAGGAATTGACGGGGACCCGCACAAGTAGCGGAGCATGTGGTTTAATTCGACGCAACGCGAAGAACCTTACCAAGGCTTGACATAAAACGGATGGGTGTAGAGATACACCGTCTCTTCGGAGCTGTTCTACAGGTGGTGCATGGTTGTCGTCAGCTCGTGTTGTGAAATGTTGGGGTAAGTCCCGCAACGAGCGCAACCCCTGTCGTTAGTTACCAGCAAGTAAAGTTGGGGACTCTAACGAGACTGCCGGTGATAAACCGGAGGAAGGTGGGGACGACGTCAAATCATCATGCCCTTTATGTCTTGGGCTACACACGTGCTACAATGGTTGGGAACAAAGCGCAGCGAGACCGCGAGGTCAAGCGAATCGCAGAAAACCAATCTCAGTTCGGATTGGAGGCTGCAACCCGCCTCCATGAAGTCGGAGTTACTAGTAATCGTGGATCAGCATGCCACGGTGAATGCGTTCCCGGGTCTTGTACACACCGCCCGTCACACCATGGAAGTTGGTAATACCCGAAGTCGCTGAGCGAACCGCAAGGAAGCAGGCGCCGAAGGTAGGATCAATGACTGGGGTGAAGTCGTAACAAGGTAGCCGTAGGAGAACCTGCGGCTGGATCACCTCCTTTCTAAGGAAAGCTTGAGAAGGTGAGTAAGAAATACGAGAAGGAAGGCAAGGGAAAAGGCGTCAGGTAACTGATGAAGAAGTACCGAAACCGAATTCGCGAAAGCTTACGAACAATTCTTGGAGCAGACAAAATGGTCGAGAGACCGAAAATCATAAGTTTATTGATTGCTAATCGCGTCCGAGGCGACGTGGGGGTGTAGCTCAGCGGGGAGAGCACCTGCCTTGCAAGCAGGGGGTCAAGAGTTCGATTCTCTTCATCTCCATAACCCTTCATCATGAAGGGTTTTTTCATCAGAGGTTAAGACCTTCGATGTGGTCCTTGACAATCGAATAGTAAAAGATATTTCTGGTCAAATCGAGAAGAGCACGAGGCGAATGCCTTGGCACATGGCGCCGACGAAGGACGGTCAAGCACCGATAGCCGCGGGGAGTCCAAAAGACAGTGATCCGTGGGTTTCCGAATGGAGCAATCCGGCAGGTGAAGAACCTGTCATCCTACCGCCAATCCATAACGGTAGGAGGGGACACCCGGCCAACTGAAACATCTCAGTAACCGGAGGAAAAGAAAGCAAACGCGATTTCCTTAGTAGCGGCGAGCGAAGGGGAAAGAGGCCGATAGTGAAGAAGACGAAAGAGACCCAGGCGAATCTTCTGGAAAGAAGAACCAAAGAAGGTAAAAGTCCTGTAACTGAAAGGTTTTGCCGTTGTCACGACAGAGTACCATCGAACACGAGAAATTTGGTGGGAACATGGGAGGACCACCTCCTAAGCCTAAATACGACCATGTGACCGATAGTGAACAAGTACCGTGAGGGAAAGGTGAAAAGAACCCCGGAAGGGGAGTGAAAGAGAATCTGAAACCTTGTGCTTACAAGCAGATAGAGGGGTCATGCACCCTGATATCGTACTTTTTGTAGAACGGGCCAGCGAGTTATATTCGTAAGCGAGGTTAAGCCCTACAGGGGCGGAGCCGGAGGGAAACCGAGTGTGAATAGCGCGAGAGTTTGCGGATATAGACCCGAAACCGGGTGATCTAGTCATGAGCAGGATGAAGTAGAAGTAAAATTCTATGGAAGACCGAACCAGGTGCGGTTTAAAACGCATTGGATGACTTGTGATTAGGGGTGAAAAGCCAATCGAACCCGGAGATAGCTGGTTCTCCTCGAAACCACTTTAGGGTGGGCCTCATGAGGAAGATAAAGGGAGGTAGAGCACTGAATGGTCGCGGGGGATATATCCTACCAACACCTATCAAACTTCGAATTCCGTTTATTATCCATGGGAGTTAGACTATGTGGGATAAGCTTCATAGTCGAAAGGGAAACAGCCCAGACCGTCAGCTAAGGTCCCTAAATCATGTTCAGTGGAAAAGGAGGTCATTCTACTTAGACAACCAGGACGTTGGCTTAGAAGCAGCCATGCATTGAAAGAGTGCGTAATAGCTCACTGGTCGAGTGGAGCGGCGCCGAAGATACACGGGGCTAAACATGATACCGAAGCTACGGGATTGATCGAGACAAAAAGTATTTTGTTCAACACGCTTACGGATTGTGAAGACTAGAAATATCGAAGTCAAATTTCTACAACGAAAACGCGTTAAAGAGATTGAGGTAAGAAGCAAGTTATCTTTATTGAATTAATGCAATTTCACGCAAGAGAGATTCACAAGAAACGTGCAAGTGAACAGAATACTTTTTGTCTTGACAATCGGTAGAGGAGCATTGTATGTGCATTGAAGCAGAAGGGATAACCCACTGTGGAGGGCATACAAGAGAGAATGCTGGCATGAGTAGCGAGAAGGCGAGTGAGAATCTCGCCCGTCGAAAGCCGAAGGATTCCTGAGCAAGGCTCGTCCTCTCAGGGTTAGTCGGGACCTAAGCTGAGGCCGAAGGGCGTAGGCAATGGATATCCGGTGGAGATTCCGGAACTGTTTTTACTCGTTTGAGAGAAGTGTTGACGCAGAAGGCTAAGGGAAGCAGGCGAAAGGTAGAGCCTGTCCAAGGAGGTAGGCGAGTTCGGTAGGTAAATCCGCCGAATGGTGCTGAGATCTGATGGGGACCGAAAAATAAGTAGGGAAGTCTCTGATGCCCGGCTGCCGAGAAAAGACGCTATCGAGAGTAAGAGCACCCGTACCAAAACCGACACAGGTTGGCAAGATGAGAATTCTAAGACGCGCGGAAGAACCTTTGTTAAGGAACTCGGCAAAATGACTCCGTAACTTCGGGAGAAGGAGTGCCATATAAAAATAGAACTTCACGTTCGACGAATCGTATGGCTGCAGTGAATCGGCCCAAGCGACTGTTTACCAAAAACACAAGTATCTGCGAAGTCGTAAGACGAAGTATAGGTGCTGACACCTGCCCGGTGCTGGAAGGTCAAGGGGAAGCGTTAGCGCAAGCGAAGCGTTGAACTTAAGCCCCAGTAAACGGCGGCCGTAACTATAACGGTCCTAAGGTAGCGAAATTCCTTGTCGGGTAAGTTCCGACCCGCACGAAAGGTGTAACGATTTGGGCGCTGTCTCAACAAAGGATCCGGTGAAATTGTAGTACCCGTGAAGATGCGGGTTACCCACGCTAGGACGGAAAGACCCCATGGAGCTTTACTGTAGGCTGACATTGGACTTTGGTTTTTAATGTACAGAATAGGTGGGAGACTATGAGCTAGTGGCGCCAGCTGCTAGGGAGTCGCCTTTTGGATACCACCCTTTAAGGACTAGAGTTCTAACCTAGGTCCGTGATCCGGACCGGGGACACTGTCAGTTGGTCAGTTTGACTGGGGCGGTCGCCTCCCAAAGAGTAACGGAGGCGTTCAAAGGTCTGCTCAGGATGGACGGAAACCATTCAATGAGTGTAAAGGCAGAAGCAGGCTTGACTGCGAGAGCAACAACTCGAGCAGGTGCGAAAGCAGGACTTAGTGATCCGGCGGTTGCGAGTGGAAGTGCCGTCGCTTAACGGATAAAAGCTACCCTGGGGATAACAGGCTTATACCCCCCAAGAGTTCACATCGACGGGGGTGTTTGGCACCTCGATGTCGGCTCGTCTCATCCTGGAGCTGGAGCAGGTTCCAAGGGTTGGGCTGTTCGCCCATTAAAGAGGTACGCGAGCTGGGTTCAGAACGTCGTGAGACAGTTCGGTCCCTATCCAGCGTGGGCGTAGGAAATTTGCGAGGAGCTGCCCCTAGTACGAGAGGACCGGGGTGGACAGACCGATGGTTTACCAGTTGTCCTGCCAAGGGCACCGCTGGGTAGCTACGTCTGGACAGGATAAGCGCTGAAGGCATCTAAGCGCGAAGCCCCCCTCAAGATGAGATTTCCGAAAGAGACCAGGTAGAAAATCTGGTTGATAGGTCAGAGGTGGAAGTGCAGTAATGCATGAAGCTGACTGATACTAATTACTCGAGAATTTGACCAGAAATATCTTTTACTATTTGAGGTTAAGGTGAAACAAGAATGAGGTGTTCATTCTTCATATGGTGATGATAGCAAGAGGGATCCACCTGTTCCCATTCCGAACACAGCAGTTAAGCCTCTTCACGCCGATGGTACTTGGTTGGAGACGACCTGGGAGAGTAGGAAATCGCCAAATAAGAAGCCCGAGAGCAATCGCTCTCGGGTTTTGCTTT